>JAZKFH010000008.1:69067-143910 GCA_040386535.1 Myxococcota bacterium
CGCCGTTCGCGACGGTCTCGGTGGCGCCGGGGTAGTCGCTGCTGCTCGTGTCGTCGCAGTCGGTGGAGACGGCGGCGCCGGTGCCGGAGACACAATCGAGCGTCGATCCGTCGACCACCACGGTGGTGCCGAAGTTGTCGTTGTCGGAGTCGGTGTAGCAGGAGTCGACGCCGTCGCAGTCCTCGTCGTCGCCGTTCGCCGTGGTCTCTGCGGCGCCGGGGTAGTCGCTGCTGCTCACGTCGTCGCAGTCGGTCGCGACGGGCGCGCCGGTGCCGGAGGTGCAGTCCAGCGTCGAACCGTCGACCACGACGGTGGTGCCGAAGTTGTCGTTGTCGCTGTCGGTGTAGCAGGAGTCGACGCCGTCGCAGTCCTCGTCGTCGCTGTTGGCGACGGTCTCGGTGGCGCCGGGGTAGTCGGTGCTGCTCGCGTCGTCACAGTCGTTGCTGTTGGAGGCGTCGTAGCCGCTGGCCACCTGGGGCTCGCACCAGCACTGCGTCACCGCCGTGCCGTAGGTGTCGCTGTCCCCGTCGTAGTTGAACGTGGTGCAGTCGGTGGCGTCGAGCAGATCGAACGCGTCGTCGCAATTGTCGTCGTAGGTGGTGCCGCAATCCTCGTTCATCGCGGTGTTCACCAGGGCGCGCACGTCGTCGCAGTCGGTTCCGGTGCTGATGTCGTCCTCGGAGTCGAAGCCGTCCCCGTCGGCGTCGTAATCGGAGCTGCCGTTGCAGTCGTTGTCCACCCCGTTGTACCAGATCTCCGACGCACCGGGGTACGCCTCGGCGTCCTCGTCCTCGCAGTCCGTGCCCGTGGTTCCGCTGCGCGCGGGGAGCTCGCTGGTGTCGTAGCCGTCGAGGTCCTGGTCGAAGTCGGAGTCGCCCGCGCAGTCCGCGTCGACCGCGTCGTACCAGGCGTCTTCCGCCCCGGGGAACACCGCGTCCGCCGTGGGCTGGGTGCGGCCGTTGATCGCGACGAAGTCGGCGGGGATGGAGTCGAAGTCGTCCCAGCAGTCGGTCCCGGTGCCGTCGCCGTCCGCGAGGCTCTCGAACCCGTCGAGATCCTTGTCGTAGCGGTTGCCGTCGCAATTCTCGTCGATGTCGTTGTACCAGACCTCGGGAACGTCGGGATCGGGGAAGATCGCGGCGTTCAAGTCGTCGCATTCCGCGTCGATGTTGTAGCCGTCTCCGTCCTGGTCGTAGTCGCTCTCGCCGTCACAGTTGGCGTCGGTGCCGTCGTACCAGGTGTCCGTGGCGTCGGGGTTCACGTCGACCGGGTCGAGGTCTCCCGTGACTTCGCCGCTCGCGGGGTACTCGTCGAGCTCGGCGGAGTCGAAACAATCGTCGCCGGCCGCGCCGTCCGCGTTGCGGTAGTCGGGGTTGGAGGTGTCGAAGCCGTCGAGGTCCTGGTCGAAGTCGGAGACGCCGTCACAGTTGGCGTCGATCCCGTCGTAGTAGACCTCGAGCGCGTCGGGGTTGACGGTCGCCGCGGTCAGGCCCGGGAAGCCGTTGATCGCGTCGAACCCGTCGGGGATGATGTTGGGGTCGTCCCAACAGTCGGTGCCGTCCCCCGAGCCGACGGCGTCGAAGCCGTCCCCGTCCTGGTCGAAGTCGGAGAGACCGTCACAATTCTGGTCGATCCCGTCGTACCAGACCTCGGCGGCCTCGGGCCCGATGTCCGCGCCGCCTTCGGGCGAATCGGCGCAATCGCCGTCGAGGATGCTCTTGCCGTCTCCGTCCTCGTCCCTCAGCGTCCACGTGGTGCCGCAGCCGGCGACGGAAGAGGAGAGCACGAGCAGGAGCAGACCACGCATGAGGGACCCGGGAAGCCGCCGCAGTTTAGATCAGGCTTCGGACCAACGCCAACCGGCATGGCCAAGGCGACCGGCGTCCGTCGCAGGGCCGGCGTCACGTCAAGAGCCGTCATCGCGGCTAGAAGGCGCCTCCTGGGCTTTCGACAGGTGGCGGGCCACCGGTTAGCCCTGCGCCCCTGAATGAGAAGGGCTCACTGACGATGATTGAGGTTCAAGGGCTCACAAAGCGGTACGGCGAAACCGTCGCCATCGACGATGTCTCCTTCCAGGTCGCGCGGGGCGAGGTGGTGGGGTTCCTCGGGCCGAACGGCGCGGGCAAGAGCACGACCATGCGCATCATCGCGGGTTCGCTCGGTGCGTCGGCGGGCGTCGCCAGGGTGGGCGGCCTGGACGTGGCGGACAATCCGCGCGGCGTGCAGGCCCTGCTCGGGTACGCGCCCGAAGTGCCGCCGGTCTACACCAACATGTCGGTGCGCGACTACGTGACGTTCGCGGCCACGCTCAAGGGTGTGGACGACGTGGCGGCCGCCACCAAGAAGGCGCTGGGGCGCGTCGGGCTCGACAAGGTGAGCCACCGCCTGATCGAGCACCTCTCCAAGGGCTACCGCCAGCGCGTCGGGCTCGCCCAGGCCCTGGTGCACGATCCGAAGGTGCTCGTGCTCGACGAGCCCACCTCCGGCCTCGACCCCGCGCAGCGCGTCGAGATCCGCAACCTGCTCGCGGAGCTGGCGAGCGGAGACCGCACGGTCGTCCTGTCCACCCACGTGCTCGGCGAGATCGAGGCCATCTGCTCGCGGGTGATCATCATCAACCGAGGCCGCATCGTCGCGCAGGACGAGCTGTCGCGTCTCTCGGCCGTCGGCCGGGCGGTCAAGGTCGAGCTGGCGCGTCCGGGCGCGGAGGCGCTTGCGGCGCTCCAGCGGATCCCCGGCGCGATCAGCGTCGAGCAATTCGACGAACGCTACGTCGTTCGTGGGGAGGGCGATCTGCGCGAGGCCGTGTCCCAGGCGGCCGTACCCTTCGGCCTGCTCGAGATGGCCGGGCGCGAGCGGCTCGAAGACATCTATCTGCGCTTGACGACGGGAGGTGCCTCGTGAGGAACGTGTACGCGATCGCGCGCCGCGAGCTCTCCGCGTTCATGACCGGCCCGATCGGCTGGATCATCCTCTGCGGCTTCGTGCTGATGTTCGGCTTCTTCTTCGTCATGATGCTGCTCCAGTACGATCAGGCCGCGGCCGAGTCGGTGTTCAACCCCTACGCGGCCGACCAGATCAACGTGAACGACATGATCGTCATGCCGTTGTTCAGCAACATGCTGGTCATTCTGCTCCTGTCCGCGCCGGCGATCACGATGCGGCTCATCGCGGAGGATCGCCGCACCCGCGCGATCGACCTGTTGCTGACCTCGCCGGTGCGCTCCTCCGAGATCGTCCTCGGCAAGTTCGCCGGAGCGATGGGGTTCGCCACGTTGATCGTCTCGACCACCTTCCTGTACGGCGCCATCCTGATGCTGCTCGGGGAGCCCGACCTCGGCATCATGGCGTCGAACTACGTCGGCTTCATCCTGCTGTTCGGCGCCATGATGGCCACCGGGCTGTTCGCCTCGTCGATGACGGAGAACCAGGTGGTGGCGCTGAGCGTCGCCTTCGGTCTGAACCTCCTCCTCTGGATCGTCGGCTGGTCCGGCGCCCTCATGGACGAAGGCGCGCTCAAGAGCACCGTGGAGTACGTCTCCACGCTCTCCCACTTCGAACAGATGTCCAAGGGTGTTTTCCGGCTCCAGGACATCGTCTACTTCCTGACCTTCATCGGTTTCTTCCTGTTTGCGTCGACGCAGCGGGTCGAAGCCTTGCGGTGGCGCTGATGTTCGCTCTGCGCGCGCTCGGGTGGCTCTTCGGCCTGCTCGGGCTCCTCCTCGTCGGGATCTCCGGCCTCTCCTTCGTCTTCCTCACCGACCCGCCGCTGGCGCTCAAGATCATGGGTGGCGTCGGCGCCGCGATGATGGGCGCCTGGCTCCTGCTGGACTGGGGCTCCCTGAAGAACCTCGGCAGCGACCAGACGGTCGTCCGCAGCACCACGGCGTCGTTCGCGACGCTCCTCGCGCTCGGGATCGTCGTCACGCTCAACATCGTGGTGTTCCGCTACGACGAGGAGTGGGACCTCACGGAGACCAAGCGGTACACGCTGGCGCCCCAGAGCGTCGAGGTTGCCGGGCAGCTCGACCGCGAGATCGAGGTCCTCGCCTTCTTCCGCGGCGGCATGCAGGAGGAGGTGAACTTCAAGGAGCTCGTGCGCCGCTACCAGGAGCACACCTCGCTCCTGAAGGTCGAGTACTACGACCCGTCGGCCAACCCGACGATGGCGGAACAGAACGACATCCGCACCGACGCCCCGGTCGTCATCCTCAAGGTGGGCGAGAACACGCAGCGCCTGGAGACTGCGCTCGACGAGCAGGCGTTCACCAGCGCGCTGGTGCGCGTGAACTCCGACGTGCAGCACTCGGTGTGCGTGGTGACCGGCCACGGCGAGCTCGAGCTGATGGACGACCAGGGCCCCGACGGCATCGGCATCGCCAAGCTCAAGCTCGAGGGCGTGAACTACAAGGTCGAGCCGGTGTCGCTGCTCCAGAGCCCGCCCACGCCCGAGGCGTGTGAGGTGCTCGTCCTCGCATCGCCCCAGGTCGATCTGCTTGCCGCCGAGCGGGACCGCCTCGCCCAGTACGTCGCGGCGGGTGGCGGGCTCATCGTCATGGTCGATCCCGTGGTGGCCCCGGAGACTGCCGCTGATCTGGTGCGCTACGGCGTGGCGGTCGGGAACGACGTGGTCATCGAGGCCGATCCCTACCGGCAGACCCAGGGCGGGCCCACCTACGTGATGCTCGACGAGTCGAGCTTCGACATCCACCCGATCACCTCGAAGCTCAAGGGCGGCGGGTTGTTCGGCAACGTGCGCTCTGTCGGCAAGGGGCCCGAGATCGCGGGCCTGACCGTGCAGGTGCTCGCCACGGCTTCGGACAAGAGCTGGGCGGAGACCGCGCTGGCCGACGCGCAGGACACGTGGGCGCCGACCGAAGGCGCGGACATCGTCGGCAAGGTGCCGCTGGCCGCGGTCGTGGAGGTGGCGGATCCCGCCGCCGTGCGCACGACGACGGTGGCGCCGGTGCCCGTGGCCGCGGACGGCACGCCGACGGGTGCCGCTCCGGAGGGTGCTGCTGCGCCCGCAGCGCCGGCGGTGGCGGTCGAGGCCGCACCCACGCTCCCCCCGAAGGCAGGCGGCCGCGTGGTCGTGTACGGCGATGGCGACTTCGCCTCGAACAAGCTCATCACCGTGGGCGTGAACCAGGACCTCCTGATGAACGCCGTGGCGTGGATCGTGGGCGAAGAGGACCAGGTGACCATCCGCCCCAACGAAGCGGGCAAGGGCAAGCTGAACCTCAACATCGTCACCGTGTTCCTCTCCAGCGTCGTCGCGCTCGTGGTGGCCCCGGGGCTCACCATCGTCGGCGCGGTCGCCACATGGCTGCGGCGCAGGCGCCTGTAGAAGCGTGTGCCACGAGCGCCGGTAGGAGCGTCTGTAGGATCGCTCTCCGGTCTGGCGGGTCGTCCCGACGCTCCATGGACGCGTCGGGACCCGACAAGCTACAGTGCCCCGGCGCGAGGCAGACATGAACACGCCCGACATCATCGATCTGGCCGTAGCCATCGAGCTCGAGTGCGCGGCGCTCTACGAGGTGTTCGGGCGGTGCTTCGCCGGTCGCGACGAAGTCGTGTACTTCTGGCGGATCTACGCCGAGGCCGAGCGGTATCACGCCGCGAGCATCCGCATCCACCAGGCCGCGTTTTCGGGTGAGCCGATGGAGGCCCTCGAGGTCGGCGCGATCGAGGCGGGCAAGGTGCTCGACGAGATCCGGGCCCTGCGGGTCGGCTTCGAGCGCGCGCCCCCCACCATCGTGGAGGCGCTCCGCGCCGCGCGGCAGGTCGAGGAGTCGAGCGCCGAGCTGCACGGGCGCACGCAGTTCTTCAAGCTGCACCCCCACTTCGCGGAGCTGTTCCAGAAGATGGCGGAAGAGGACCGCGCGCACCGCGACGTGTTGAGCACGGCCGAGCAGCGCTTCGGGGCCTGACGGATCGGGGTCGGCGAGCGCCCGATACGGCAACACCCCTGAGTTGGCGACGCCCCGCGTCCAGTCCCCGGCCGGGTGGCCAGGGCGGAGCGGGGCGTGCGGCGCGGACCGCGCGGAGCGGGCCGTCGTGACGGTGTCCCGGAGGACTACGCCAGGATCTTCTGGAGCTGCATCGCGAGGCCCACGTTGGAGGCCTTGAGCTTGCCGGTCATGAAGAGCTGCATGGCGTAGCTCGGGTTGTCCAGCATCTTCTCCCAGTCGGCCTTGGCGACGGTGATGACGCAGCCCGGCGCTTCGGCGGGGCCTTCCTTGACGGCGCCGCCCGGCGTCGCGAGGTCGATGGTCCAGACGCCCGCGCCGGTGATGTCGAACTGGAAGACGGCGTTGACCGAGGCCGCCAGGTCAGGCTTGGCGATCAGCTTCTCGGGCATGTACTTGTCGAAGAATTCCGCGGTGTCGGCCATTGTGGTCCTCGGTGACGGTGGGGCTTATCGCTTTCGACGCAGGCCCGGCAACTTCCCAACCCACGTCGCGAGTGTTTGGCGGGGTCCGAGCCGTGCGTCGCTCCATGAATCGTCCATGTCGGCCCACGCGTGCAGGCGCGCCGCATGGGCGAGGCCTCCCCACCAGCGCCAGACCCAACGCCCGCCGAAGCGCCCGGTGACGACGTTGCCGATGTCCTCCATGCGCAATTGCTCCGGCCCACGAAGGACGTGTACGCCGCCCGCGCCGGTTAGCGTCAGCGCCGCCCGCGCCGCGTCGTCGAGGAGCAGGGGCCAGGAGGGAGGCGCGCCGCGGGGGAGCCGCGCGACGCCGCTCTGGCGGAGCGCCGAGACCAGGGGCCACACGCACCCGTCGTCCACGCCGAAGAGCGGGCCGAACCGCACCACGGTGGTGCGGGGCGCGGCGCGGAGCTCGTCGAGCCCGCGCTCGAACGCGTCGAGGGAGGCGATTCCGCGGCCGGCCGGGCCACACACCGTCACGGCGGCGGCGCCCTGACGCCACGCCGCGGAGGCGAGCCGTGGCACCACCTGGCCCCACACCTCGGGGGCGTCCCGATCGGTCCGGGGCGACAGCGCGAGGCACACCGTGGCGCCCTCGAGGCGAATCCGCTCGGGGTCCCCCGCGGACCACCGCCGCCAGAGCCCGCCGTGGGTGCGGGGCGTGGGCGACGCCACGAGCACGCTCCGCCCGGACGCCGCGCCCTGGCGGGCAATCGCGCCGCCGAGGTGGCCGCCCCCGAACACGACCAGGGGGCCGGGGGGGCGCGCGATCACGAAGCCGCGGGCGGATCGAGCCGCGCGACGAAGTCCCGCGCACGTTCGCCGGTGACCGCGAAGGTGCCGAGGGGCGCCTCGTGCCACCCGTGCCAGTCGGAGCCGCCGGTGAGCAGCAGCCCATGCTGCTCCGCGAGCACCTTGAGCCCGTTCCGGGTGCGGCGGTCGAGGTGCGGGCGCACCCCTTCGAGGCCCTGCAGCCCCGCCGCCACGAACGTGGCGGTCCACGCCTGGGCATCGACCAGGGAGGGGTGCGCCCAGCTGGTCAGGCCGCCGGCGGCGCGGGCGGCACGGATCGCGTCTACGAAGGGCAGCTCGATGAGCGGCACGATGCCGGCTCCGCCGAGGAGCTTGAAGCCCTCGCGCAGGTCCCGCACGTGGCCGCCGGCCTTGAGCGCGTTGAACAGGTGGTGCCGGGTGAGGCTGCGATCGCCGACCCGCGCGGGCTCGTCCGCGAGCACCAGATCCGAGAAGCCGAGCTTGGCGACCGCGGCGTCGTAGCGGACCGCGCGGACCTTGGCCCGCTCGCGGAGGAATGCACGGAAGTCCTCCGGCATCTCCGCGGGAAAGTAGACGAGCAGGTGCAGCTCGCGCCCGGCGTGGCTCCCGGACACCTCGGCGGCCGCGAGGACGCGCACGGTGTGCCCATCCCGCACGTGCCGGCCCGGGGTCAACACGTTGGGGAGGTCGTGGTCGGCCACCGCGATCATGTCGAGCTTGCCCGCGAAGGCGCGCGACAGCACGTCGTCCGGAGGGAACCGGCCGTCGGAACGGTCGGTGTGCATGTGCAGGTCGATCCGACCCGGATCCCCGCTACTCCTGGGCTTCGATTGCATCGAGCATCCGTCCGTGGGCGTCGACCAGGGCGCGCATCTGGGCGAGGTGATGGAGGCGCGTGGACTTGAGGTGCACGAGCGATTCTTGAAGGGACCGGCGCTCTTCGTGCGCGGCGGAGAGGATTTTCTCGGCCTCGAGCCGCGCTTCTCCCACGAGCACGTCCACCTCGCGGCGGGCGGTGTTCTCGAGGTCGACCGCCATGCGGCGGGCCAGGATCAACGTCTGCCGGATCTCGTCCTGCTCGCTCCGCAGCGCCTCGACCGCGTCGTCGAGGGCGCCGAGCTCCGTCCGCAAGCGGACGTTCTCCTTGAGGGTCCCCTCCCACGCCTCCCGTACGTCGTCCAGGAAGCGCTGCACCTCTTCAGGGTCGAGGCCTCCCTTCCGGGCCGGACCGAACTGTTTCTGGAGGATGTCCAGGGGGGTGAGAGCCATCCCTGGCGTCTATCCCACGTACGGGGGAAACGACGTCGGCGGGAGGGGCCCCTGCGAACGCGGCGGACTCATGGCACGCCGACGACGGCGGCGCCGACGTACCGTTCGCGTAGGCGCTCCACGAGCACGTCGACCGAGGGAACGTCGCTCGGGGGGAGCACCCCGAGGACCCGGTCGATGCCGACGAGCCGGGAGCGGCTGGCGACCAGCACGATGGCGTCCGCCTCCGTCTGCATGCGGAAGCGACCGTCCCCCGTGGCGAGCTTGCCCTTGTCGCCCGGGGTCTCGCTGTGGAACACCACGTCCGCCGTGGCGCCGCGCAGCGCGATGACCTCGATCCACGCCTCGTCGTCGGTGTCGAACACGACCCCGTCCGCCTCGGCGCGCGCCTCGAGCATCACGTCCGTGGTGGTCGGGACCGGGAGGGAGGCCCAGACGCCAGCGGCAACGGCGAGGAGCCCCACGAACACGGCGCCGACCCAGTAGCGGGCGGCGGACGGGGGGGGCGGCAGGGGCTCGGGGAGGGGCTCCAGCCCGTCGACCTCGCCCCACGTCATGCCCTGGAGGGTGCCGAGGAGCGTGTCCACCCCGGGGCCGATGACCGCGCGCGGCACCCAGCGGCCGGCCACGACGCGGCGGACGATGCGCATGCTGGCGGCGGGCGGGGCCCCCCGTTCGGCCGCGTCCACGAGGATCGCCGTGAGGTCGACCCGCGCGGCGTCGACGAGCAGCACGTCCTCTTCCTGCAGGAGCCGCACTGCGTCCCCGAAGACCCGCGTGAGGGTGCGCGCGTGCTTTCGGGCGTCGGGATGCACGCTCACGCAGCAGAGGTCGACCGTGCCCGTGGGGAGGCACACGCCGTCCTCCGGCGGGAACAGGTCCCCCGGCGACAACATCCCCCCGCGGAACATCCGCAGCGCGCGGGAGCAGCGCGGACAACCCTCAGCGTGAGCGCGGCCGGGCTCGGTCGCGAGGCCGCCGGGGCCGGGACAGAGGTCACCCGCGGCCGTGGCGATGCGGACGAGCAGGCGGTCCAGGCGGGCGGGCTCCCAACCCTCGAGGGACACACCGTCCTCACCGACCACCGAGCGGGCGAGCTCGCGGACGGCGTCCCGCGCCCCGCGGAGCAGGGCGGTCTCGAGGCTCGTGCGACGCTCCACCTCTTCGAGCGGCAGGCCGTCGGCGTAGTGGAGCCGGAGCACGGCCTCGTGGATGGGGTCGGATGCGGCGAGCATGCCCTCCCGCCAGGCCGGGGAGGGGAGCACGTCGAGATCGGGGTCGGGCGTCGGCGCCGTGTATCGACCGCCGCACCGCGCCAGGTAGTCCTCGACGGCGGCGCTCGTGCGCGTCTCCGCATCGGCGAGCCCCACGTCAGCGGGGAGGCGCCAGAGCGCGTGATCGCGTGCCGCACGGAGGGTCGGGGGGCGTGGTTGCACCCCGGCCCGGAGCAGCTCCCATGCGACGCGGATCGTGATCGGGCCCCAGAGGCGCCGGAGCGGATCAGGCGTGGGCCTCGGGGGGATGGCGGTCGGCAGTTCCATGGGATTGGGCGACGACGAGCGAGCCGTCGGCCCCGCTCCAGGGCGTCTCGACCAGCCTATCGCGCGCCGGTGCCAACGGGAGGCTCCGCCTCACGCGCACCGGGCATCAAGGCGAGAGCTAAGCGGCTTCTTCGCGCTCGGCGCGACGGGGCGAGGCCGTCAGCAGGTCGTTGATGACGGCGGCCGTCGCCACGCTGGCGAGCTCTTCGTCGCCGTACTGGGCGAGCAGCTCTTCGTAGATGGTCGAGATGAGCTCGCCGAGGTTCGTGTTGATGGTCATGGTGCCCTCCTGAGTCCGGTGTTCCGGGACCCGACCATCCTCCCTTGCAACCTCTGTGCCAGAGGCCGGGAGCGCTGGTTGCCGCCGGGTGTGCGCTTCGTCTCCTACATACGCACCCTGGCGCTGGCGCACTCGTCGTACAATGTCAAGATTCCGGTACAATTCCCCCAGGGGACGCTGCGATCACGAGCAGATGGACCTCATCGGCCCCCGCCGCCAGCAGCTCCTCGGCGCAGGCCCTGGCCGTGCTGCCCGTGGTGACGACATCATCCACCAGCAGCACCCGACCCTGGACGGGGCAGGTGACGCGGTAGGCATCCCGCGTGTTGGACATGCGCAGACGGCGACCGAGGCGCGCCTGGGACTGGGCCCGCCGGCGCACGAGCGGATGGAACAGCGGGATGCCCTGGTGCGCCGCGATGGGGTAGGCGAGCAGGTCGGCGGGGTTCATCCCCCGCACGAGGCGGCGCCACGGGCTGGACGGCACCGCCACGACAGCGTCGATCGTGCTCACGTCCAACTGGCGGCCGCAATGCCGGCCGAGGGCCCACAGGATGGCCTCGTTGCCGCCGTACTTCCCCGCGCGCACCATCGCGCCGACGGGCCCGGCGTAGCTGCCGAGGTACCAGCCCGAAGTGACCCCTGGCGGGAGCACGGGCAGGCGCTGGAGGTGGTCGGGGACCACGTCCAGACAGGTGCGGCACAGATGGCCGTCCAAGGGGCCACGCGCGGCCACCGGCGGACACGAGGCACAGGCGACGCAGGATTCGATGCCGAGACAAGAGACGACTTCGAGCATGGCTGATCAATGCTCACGTCCAAGCCGTGCGTCAAAGGTGGTTATTTTCGGTTTACCCGGGGGATCCCGATCACCGTGCGGCGGATCCGTGCATAGGCGCCAGGATCTTCGAGAGGAATCCGGGGGAGGCCCCGATCTGCATCCGCCTGACAGGTATTTTACGTCATTCCTGCGCTTGGGTTTACGACCTAGACGTTTGGATTATTTGGACTTCTTGGACCCGGCGGCCGCCCCTACACGTGATGGTACGGTTCTCCCTTGCGAATCGTACACGCGCGATAGATCTGTTCCACCAGCACCACCCGTGCCACCGCGTGCGCCAGCACCATGGCGGACAGGCGGTGCACCTTCCACGCGCGCTCCCGCACCACGGGCGCATGGCCGTAGGGCCCGCCGATCGCGAACACGAGGGAGGTCACCCCGTCCTGCGCGCACCGCTCCAGGAGCGCCGCCAGGGCGATGCTGCTGATGTCCTCCCCGCGCTCGTCGAGGGCCACCAGGCGACCGCGGGTCGGCAGGCCCGCGAGCAACGCCTCGGCTTCAGCGGCCGCGGTCGACGGCCGGATGACCCGCTCCTCGAAGGGGAAGTGACGCGTGATGCGCCGCGCCCAGTCGGCGCATGCATCGTCCGCCCAGGGCAGCTTGCCCGAGCGGACGGAGCTCGCGACGAGCTTCACCCCCTCGTCTGCCCGGCGGCCCCTCGTGCCGCGGCGGCGGGGGGCTCGAAGGGGATGCGCCGTGCGTCGGCCCACATCGCCTCGAGATCATAGAACCCGCGCATCGGCTCCTCGAAGACGTGCACCAGCACGTCACCGAAGTCGATGAGGATCCACCGGGACGCATCCAGCCCCTCCACGCCGATCGGCCGCTGGCCGATCTCGCGAAGGTCGTGAATGATCCCCTCGGCGAGCGCTCGGACGTGCCGCCGGCTCGTGCCGGTGCAGATCACGAAGCTGTCGCAGTACGACGCCTTCCTTCCCAGATCCAGGACGGTCACGTCCTCCGCCTTTCGGTCGGACGCGAACCGCGCGGCGGCCGTGGCCAGGTCAAGAGACTCGATGACAGCACCTCGCGGACATCATGCGTTGATCACCTTGAAGGAGGTAAGGACAACATAGCGCACGCCATCTACTTCGAGCAGTTTCCCCACAAGAGAGAGCCGCGCGTTGACATGGCCCTCCACCGCCATCAGCTCGACCAGCTCGTTGGCGATCACGTTGACCTCGGCCGCGGAGCGGTCGGGCGCGGTGTACGGGACCGCCACCATGCTCACGAGGTCGTTGCTCGAGGGGGTGAGGGAGCCCACGTAGGACCAGTCCTGGCCCTCTTCCAGCACGCGCCGGGCCATCATGCCGGTGGTGTAGGAGCAGTTGCTGCCGAGGAGCTCGCCCCCACGCGCGGAGTGGCTCGCGGCCGTCACGTCCATGGTGACGGCGGCGGGGGTCACCGGGGCTGCGCTCCGTGGCGCGACGTGCGCCGGGGCGTCGATCGGCCCCGCGTAGGCGGCGGGGAGGAAGGCGATCATCGACGCGAAGGAGAGCGCAGGCACCATCTTGGCTCCGTCAGGGATCGTACCATACAGGCGCCCCCTGGGTCGGGCAAGTCATGGCTTGTCTCCTTGAGGCGGGGAAACCTCCGGATCGAGGCCCACACCCCCCATGCCGAAGGTGAGCTCCACGTCCTGTTTCTGGGCGCCGGAGACCGCCTCGATCTTGACCCGGCCCTTGAGACGGACGGCGCTGGCCTCGTCGATCCAGACCTCTCCGTCGGCCGCGGTGACGGTCCACCCGCGCCGCGGCTTTTCGGGCGGAGGCGCCGCCGAGACCGTGTGCCGGAGCGCGCGCCGGCCCTCGACGATCTCGATCGTGTCGGGCTCCAGGCGCACGCCGGCCGCGAGGCCCTCGAGCGCCCAGGACCACGGGTCCCACGTGCCCGCCAACTGCACCCGGAAGGGCTCCGCGTCGCCCTTCTGCACCAGGGGGCCATCCCCCCCGTTGGTCCACGCGATCGCGTCCCACACCACGACCTCGCTGCGCACACGGTCGTCCCGCCGCTGCACGTAGGACCAGTGGTCGGCGTCCCGCCAGCGGAGCTCGAACGACTCGGTGCTGACGCGCGGCGGGGTGCCCTCGCCGCCCATCGACCGGCGGACCTCCGCCTGCAGGCGGTAGCTGCCGAGCCCGGACACGGTGGCGAAGGTGGCCTTCTCGGCGGCAACGGGGGGAGGGAGCGCCTCCTCCTCGGTGGAGCCGACGCAGGCCAGCACCCCGAGCAGGCCGATCACGACCGGGGGATCTCGCTGATGCGGGTCCAGGTGCGCCGGAGCAGCTCGGGGACGCCGTCCCCTGCGATGGCGGAGATCACGTGGATCTCGCCGGCGCCGGCCTCGGTGAGCAACGCGCGGGCCTCGGCTTCGGCCTCGTCATCCACCGTGTCGCGCTGCGTGAGCACGACGAGCTCGGGCTTCTCGGCCAGCTCGGTGTCGTAGGCGGCCAGCTCGTTTCGCAGGCTGCGGTAGCGGTGCGCCACGGACTCGGCCTCCATCGGGGAGAGCGAGACGAGGTGCAGCAGCGTGCGCGTGCGCTGGAGGTGCCGCAGGAACTGGTGGCCCAGCCCCTTGCCCTCGGCCGCGCCCTCGATGAGGCCGGGGATGTCGGCCACGACGAAGTTGGCGCCTTCACCCATGGACACCACCCCGAGATTCGGGATGAGCGTGGTGAAGGGGTAGTCGGCCACCTTGGGCCGTGCTGCCGAGATCATCGTGATCAGGGTCGACTTCCCGGCGTTCGGGTACCCGAGCAGCCCAACGTCCGCCATGAGGCGGAGCTCGAGCTTCAACGTGAGCGCGATGCTCGCACCACCGGGGGTGGTCGTACGCGGCGCCCGGTTGGTGCTGGTCTTGAAGTGAGTGTTGCCCAGGCCGCCGATGCCACCGGGGGCCGCGACGCGCTCCTCACCCGCGGTGAGCAGCTCGAACAACACGGCGTCGGACTCGGCATCCCGAACGATCGTGCCGACCGGCACGGGGATGACGAGGTCGGCGCCCTGAGCACCGGTCTTCCGCCGCCCGGAGCCCGCCACGCCGTCACCGGCGCGCCAGGCGGAGCGGCTGCGAAGGTCGAGGAGGGTGTGCATGCCGCTGGACGCGAGGAAGGACACATTCCCCCCTCGCCCACCGTCGCCCCCGTCCGGGCCTCCCATCTCGACGTACTTTTCCCGTCGCATGGAAGAGGAACCACGGCCCCCCTTCCCGCTATGGACGTCTACTTCTACCTCGTCGACGAAGCGCACAAACCCTCCTGTGGGGGACGATGCGCCCCGACGACTACTCGGCTGCGGAGGAGAGCTCCGCCGTCGGGTAGACAGACACGTACTTGCGATTCAGCCGGCGCTCGAACTTGACTTCGCCGCTGACGAGCGCGAAGAGCGTCCAGTCGCGACCGACGCCCACGTTCTTGCCCGGGTGGAAGACGGTGCCGAGCTGCCGCACGAGGATGTTCCCCGCGAGGACGTCCTGCCCGTCACCACGCTTCACGCCGCGGTATTGCGGATTCGAGTCGCGCCCGTTGCGGGAGCTGCCCTGTCCCTTTTTATGAGCCATGGTAGACCTCTACGCCTGGATGCTGTTGATCTGAAGAACGCTGAGCGAGGCCCGCCCGTTCTTCTGCTTACGGCGGCGCTGGCGGTGGAGGTACCGCATCGACTCCGTCTTGGCGCCTTTGACGTGGGCCGCGACCGTGGCCGTGACCACTGCGCCGGGGACGGTGGGCGCGCCCACCACCACGTTATCGCCGCCGACCATGAGGACCTGGTCGAGCGCGAGTTCGCTTCCGACCTCGGCCGCGACGCGATCCACAACGAGGGTGGTCCCTTCGGACACCCGATACTGCTTGCCACCCGTGACGACGACCGCGTACATCGTTTTCGACCTTCCTTGAAGCCGGTCGCGCTTAACACACCCCAACGTGGGGTCAAGAAACGCGTTGACCGAGCTGGGCACGCACCACATCGAGGCGCGCCTGCACCTCATGGGTGCTCATGCCCGCATAACGCTCTGGGAGCATACGTCGAGAGGAGGACTCGAAGACGGCCAAGAGTTCCATGTATTCGAGCATGCGGACATCCCGGCTGGGGATGAGATCGGTCACCGCGCGGGCCAGATCGGCCTCGGAGAGGCGCTCGCGGCCCTCCCACGCGGCGAAGTTCGCCGCGGCGAGCACGACGGCCTCGATCTCGGCGGCTGAGTAGCCGGCCGTACCATCCACCACCGCGTCGAGCTTCGCGCCTTCCTCCAGGCTGAGCTGGGCCTTGCGCACCACCGCGGCCGTGACCTGGCGCCGCTCCTCGGTGCCCTCCGGGAAGAAGAAGGGGATCTTCACGTCGAAGCGGCCGGGGCGCTTCAGGTCGGTGTCGAGCTTGTCGGGGCGGTTCGTCATCATCAGGATGATGACGCGGCCGCGGTGCGACGTGTCCGACATGAACTCCTTGAGCCGCGCGATGACCCGGCTCGAGGTGCCGCCGTCCCCTTCGGAGCCCGACGAGAGCGAACGGTCGGCCTCGTCGAGGATGAGGAGGACGTACCCGAGGCCGTCGACCACCTGGAGGATCTTCTCGAGGTTGCCCTCGGTCGAGCCGACCCACTTCTCGCGGAAGTTCTTGAACTTCAGGCAGGTGAGTCCGCTCTCCCGCGCGAAGGCCTCGGCGAGGAACGTCTTTCCCGTGCCCATCGGCCCGACGAAGATGAGCCCCATCGGGACGCGGTTGCGTTGGCCGCGCTTGATCGCCTCTGCGATGCGCATGAGCTCGGTCTTGATCGACTCCATGCCGCCCACGTGCGAGAAGTCGTGGGAGGGATCGACGAACTCGACGAGCGAGTGGCACTCCTGCTCGATGATCGCCTTCTTGCGCTGGTTGACCGTACGGAACGTGATGGGGAGGCTCGACTGGCGTGCCTGGCGCAACAGCCCGCGGATCTGGGTGAGCGAGAGGCCAGCGGTCACCTTGGCGAGCTGCGCGTCGTCGAGATCCTGGACGATGCCGCGGCGGTCCTGCACGCGCAGGAAGGCCTCGCGCTCGGCGACGCCGGGGAGCGGCACTTCGAGCGGCAACACGTGGCTGGAGGCGACGAGGCGCCGGTGCACGTCCGACAAGGTCTCGGTGACGAGCACGACCAGGTTGTCGCTCTGGACCAGCGAGGGATCAGCGCCCAGGCGCAGAAGCGTCACGAGGTTGTTCTTGTCCGACTCGGACATGAACGAGAGCTCGCCGTTGGGGATGATCGTCTCGATGTAGTCGATGACCACCGACGCGCGCTGGGTGGGATCGGTGACGAGCTCCTCGAGCAGCGGCAGCACCTGGCCCGGCGAGCGCGGGAGGGTGTCGACCGGGTCGCGCCCCTCCATCAGTCGGCGCGCGGTCAGCGTCCGCTTGAACGCCGCCTCCTGGGCGCGGCTCCCGAACTCCACGCCCTCGGAGAGGTTGTAGTAGACGACGAGGTCCTTCGTGCGGCCGAGGAATTTCTCCAGGAATTCCCGGATCGACGTGTAGCGGACGGTGACGCCGTCCGGCTCCGGGGTCGGATGGATGTCGCGCGTGTTGCCGTGGAGCAGGAACACGCTCGACTCGCCGGAGAGGTAGCGATCACGGAGCGAGACGGCCCATGCGGGGAGGATTGTTTCCATCCCTGCCGCCTATCGTGACTGTCGTGCGTCCGGGCGAGAACGCACCTACCGGCGCTTGAGTCGCGCCTCGAGGTCGGTGAAGCGGCGCTCCAGGACCGCGAGCCGATCGGGCTCTCCGGCGGGGGTGGTCCCCTCCAGGCGCGCGAGGCGCGTGTCGAGATCGACCACGTCGCCGTCGGCGCCCACGAGATCTTCCACGTCGTCCTCGAGCCGCGCGAGCCGCCCCGACTCCCCGTCGACACGCGCGAGGCGAGACTCGAGCACGGCGACCCGCGCCGCGAGCGCGCCGAGGCCGCCGTCCCCGTGCTCCAACCGGAGGACGCGGCGCCGCAACATCCGCGTGCGCCTCCGCGCCACGGTGTCCCCGGCGTGGGTCGACTCCAGCGAGGAGAGGCGCCCCTCCATCCGCTCGACGTTGTCGGCGATCTGGACCAGCATCCCGAGCACCGGCACGCGGTCGGCGGCCTCGTCCGTGCCGCGCCCCTCCCGGAGGAACCGGACCGAGAGGTAACGGGGCGAGCCGTCGAAGTGGTGGGGCTCCAGCGCGTTGCCGTCCCCGAGGATGACGTGGTAGTAGCCGCCCGCCCGCACGGAGATGGCACGCACCTCGTCCTCCCAGAGGACGGTCTCCCCTGTCGCCGTCGGATGCAGGCGGAAGAGCAGATCGTAGACGCCCGGGTTGGCGGGCGGCTCGTCGGCCCTACAGAGGCGACCGTGGAACTCGATCGAATGGACCATGAGCCGCCCTCGCCGTGCCGAGTCCGATCGTACCGACGGGGTTTCCGCCGTGTCAAAGGCGCCGCGTCGATCCGCTCGCGAGCGTCGGTCGCATGCGGATCCTGATCCCCGGGGCCGCGGGCCTCGTCGGGACCGCCCTTCGGGCGCGGGCCGAGGCGAGCGGCCACACGTGCCTGTTCCTCGAACGTTCGGAGTGTGACGTGACCGACCCGCGGTCCCGCTCCGAGGCGCTGCGGCGCCACCGTCCGGACGCGGTGCTGTTCTGCGCCGCGAGGACCGCGGTGGACGCGTGCGCCACGGACGGCTCGTCCGAGGCCGTGAACGTCGCGGCGCCCGCGGCGTGGGCCGCCGAGGTGGAGACCTGGCTGTTGTCGTCGAACTTCGTGTTCGCGCGGCCGGGGCCACATTCACCAGGAACAACGCCTAATCCAGCGGGCGTGTACGCCGATCAGAAGGCCCGCGCCGAGGCGGCCGTGCTCGCGGCGGGCGGGCACGTGGCGCGCGTCGGATGGGTCTACGGCCCCCGCGGGCGCACCTTCGGCTCGACGCTGGTGGCGCGCCTTCGCGCCGGTGAGGAGGTCCGCGCCGTCCACGACGTGCGGGTGCAGCCCACGTGGTCGCTCGATCTCGCGGAGGCGCTCCTGGAGATGCCGCGGGGTGTCGTCCACCACGCGGGCCGGGGCGAGGTGTCGTGGTACGGGTTCGCGCTGGCCGTGTGGGCGCGCGTGGGGCGCGGGCGGGTGGTGCCCGTCCGGCTCGCGGAGCTCGGCCTGGCCGAAGAGCGCCCGCGCGACGCTCGGCTGGCGCCCGCTACGCTGCCGCCGTGGTGGGAGCGGGTCGACGCGCTGGTCGCCCGGACGTGATCAGCGCGCCAGCGCCACGGCCGCCGCCACGCGGACGCGGACGGACTCGCTCTCCAGCAGCGTCGTGAGCGCCGCACGATCGGCCGGCACGCGCGAGCCGCCGAGCGCCTCGATGGCGGCGAGCTCCAGGCCGGGGTCGGCCTCGGGGAGCGCGTCGCGGAGGGCCGCGCGGAGCCGATCGGCGCCGTCGGCGGACGGATCGAGGGTGAGGCGGCGCCCGGCCGCTTGGGCCGCCAGGAGCCGGCTACCGACATCCCCCTCGCCGAGCACACGCACGACCTCGCGGAGCTCGCCCTGGCCCCGCCCGAACAGCGCGAGGGCGGCGGCATCGTGGAACACCGGCGCGCCGACGAGGGCGCCCTTGAGGACGCCCTCGGCTGCGGGCGACCGCGCCTCGGAGAGGTACTCGATCGCCTCGAGGGCGCGCTCCTCGCCTTCGCCCAGGGCGGCCACCAGGGCCCGTTCGCCCGCCGGCGAGCCGAGCTCGAGGAGGGCCGCCGCGAGGGCCAGCTGGATCTCGGGCTCGACCCGGTCGAGCGCGGCGACCAGTGGGGGCACGAGCGACGGGAGGCCGCTGTTGCCGATGGCGCGGAAGAACCAGAGCTCGAGCGGCAGGTTGCCCGCGGCGAGCTGATCGGCGAGACGACCCGCGGCCGCGGTGTCCCCCGTGATGGCAGCGGCGAGCAGGAGCGCGCCGCCACGCCCGCCGGTGACCTGGGCGGACGCGGCGGTGATGCGGGCACGATCCGCCACGACTTCGTCCGCCGGCACGACGCCGTCGCGCCCCGCGCGGGCCAGGGCGATCGCGGCGGCGCCGCGCACCCAGGGACCGGCCGTGGCGTCTTCGACCAGGGTGCGGAGCAGCGCGCGCGCCTCCACCTCCGCGAGCCGCGGCTCCACTGCGGCGACGGTTGCCCGCTGGACGTACTCCGACGGGTCGAAGCGGCCGCGTTGACCCCACGCGCCGCCGGCCGGCGCCGGGTCAGCCGTGACCAGGGCCGCGATCGCGTCCCGGCGCACGGACACGTCGAGGTCGGCGGCGCCGGCCTCGAGCGCGGCGCGGACCGCGGGATCGAGCGGCACGCGCGTGACGGGCGCCGCGAGGTCGACCGGGAGCGGCGCCGCGCGATGGGCGCAGCCCGGGCCCGCCGCGAGCAGCCACAGCAGCATCATTGGAGCAGCGCGTTCATGCGCCCCTGGGCCTTCGACGCGAGCGGATCCCCGCTGTCGTCCACGTAGGTGAGCACCTTCTGGTACAGCGCCAGCGCCTTGTCGGTCTGGTTGATGTCCTCGAGCACGCGGGCCTCCTTGTAGATCTCGGAGGCCTGCTCCTTGAGGCGCTTGCGCACGTCGGCGAGCTTGGTCGCGGCGGCGTCGTTGTACGGGTCGGTCTTCACGGTCGTGGCGAGCTGGTTGCGGGCGGTGACCAGGTCGCCGCTCTTGTAGGCGGACAGGCCCGCGGTGTAGGCCTTCTTGCTGTCGGCCTTCATCTGGTCCTTCGCGTTCCGGATGCCCTCTTCCGCCTGGTAGTACTGGGGGGCGCCGCGGGTGGGATCGGCGTCGAGCACGGCCTCCCACTGGCGCACGGCCTTGGTCAGGTTGCCCTTGTCGAAGTCCCGTTGGGCCGCCGCGACCATGTCCGCGAGCGACGCGAGCTTCTTCTCCTCACGACGGGTGGCGACGCCCCGCGCGATCGAGGTCTGGCGCTGCTGGAGCTGGCCTCCGGCCTCGACCAGCTCGGGATCCTCGGGGTTGAGCTCGAGGGCGGCGGCGAGCAGCGCCCGCGCGGCGTCGATCGTGGAGGCGTCCTTGCGGGCGGCGGCCACGGCCACGAGGGCCTGGGCCTTGGCGTCGGCGCGTTGGGTCGCGGAGACCGAGCGGGCGGTGAGGCCCTCGTACATCCGCTGCATCGCGATGAACTCGCACGCGACGTACCCCATGCGCTCGGCGTCGGGGTTGCCGGGGTCGATCTGCTGCACCTTGTAGAACTGCGCCGCGGCCTCGAACTGCTTGCCCTCGGTGAAGAGGCGCATGCCGTCCGCCATGAGGGCGGAGACCTCGTCCCGCGTGACGGGGTCGAGCGCGAGGCGGGCGACGGGCGCGGCGATCGGGGCGGCGGGCACGGCGACCGCGGCGGAGGCGCCGGAGGCCTCACCGGGGGCCACTGAGGCGGGGACGATGGGCGCCGCGGCGGTGGCCGTGGTCGCCACCGGCGTGGTGGGCGTGAGGATGGTCGACACCATGTCGAACACCATCCGCGCGCCGACGAACAGGCCGGCCATCACCAGCACGCCCACGGAGATCTGGTTGATCGGGCGGGAGAAGAACCCGGTGCTCCGGCGCGTCACGCGCCCCTTCGGGCCCTTGCGTGCCTTGACCTTGGCCACGTCGAAGTCGAGCTCGACCTCGGGCGCCGACGACATCGACTGGGGCGGCGGGGGCGGCGGGAGCGTGGCGGGCGACGGCCGCGGGACCCCCAGGGCCTTGGGCGCGAACGGGAGTGAGGGCGGGGGCGGCACGGCGCGGTCGGACGCGCTCCGATCGTTCCCGCCGGCGGCGCGCGGGGGGGCGGCGGGCGGAGACGGCGGCGGCAGGGGATCGAGCGGCGGCTGGGTCTTGAGGTGCGCGATGTTGGGCTGGGAGGCCTGCGGCCGGGCGGGAGCCGATGCCTGCGGTTTGGAGCCCTCCAGCTTGGGAGGCGGCGGGGTGGCGTGGCGCGCGAGGTTCGGGGGGGGGCCCGGATCCGGCGCAGGCATCCCGGAAGTGAACATGACCGCGTCGAACGCCTCCGTCCGGTCGCTGTGCTCCTCGATGGCGGGCGCCTGCGCCGCCACGAAGGCCATCTCCACGGTGCCGATGCGCACGCGGTCGCCGTCGGCCAGGACCTTCTCGCGGATCCGGCGGCCGTTGACCCAGGTGCCGTTGGAGCTGCCGCGGTCCCGCACCCAGTAGCTTCCGGCGGTCTCCCCGACGTCGGCATGCAGGCGCGACGCGGCGGGCTCGGGGAGCACGATGCTCGCCTTCTCCGAGCGCCCCAACGTGAGCGTGCCGCCCGGGGGGATGTCGAAGGTGCGTGGGTCCATCCGGTGCGCGGACACGAGCTCGAGGCGGGCGAAGGATGGGGCCAGGCCGCCGACCAGCACCGTGGCGTCCCCGCCGGCGGTGACCTCCGCGGTGGTGTCTCCGCCCGACACGTAGAAGCCGAGGGTGAACGGGTCGATCATGACCTCGTCGCCATCGCTCACCGGGAGGCGCGTGATCCGCTTGCCCTGGTGGAGCGTGCCGTTTCCGCTGCCCATGTCCTCGACGACGACGCCGCTCTCCTCCACCACGATGCGCGCGTGGCGGCGGGACACGCCGATCTCGGACAGCACGACGTCGTTGTCGTCCGCGCGCCCCAGCACGACGGTGCCGGGCACGAGCACCATCCGGCGCTCCGGATGTCCGTCCCTGCGGATCACCAGCTCCACCTGCCGCGCCAACATGGACCGGTACGACCTCCGCCGCGGAGTCTATCCTACTCGTCCGCCGACATGCCCATCGGCGAGGCGCTACCGGCCGGCGGCGGCGTCCTTCGCCTTCTGGAGGTACTCGGTGGCCCGCACGTTCATGGGGTCGGCCGGATCGGGGACGAGCATCCGGACGGTCTCCCAGGAGGCGACCGCCTGGGAGAACTGCATGCTGTCGAAGTACCGCATGCCCGCGTCGAACTGCTGCTGCACCTTCGTCGCGAGCTCGGTGTCGATGCGGCCGATGCGCACGGTGCAGATCTCACAGGAGGCGTCGAGCTTCAACGCCATCTGGTAGTGCTTCTTCGCGTCGGCCAGCCGCCCGCTGTCGTACATCCCCTGCGCCATCTCCAGCAGCTCGCGCGAGCTCGTGCCCGCCGGGGCGTCGGGGACGTTGGCCAGCGAGCCGCTCGGGTCCGCGCCCGCCACGACGGCCAGGGCCTGCGCGACGCTCGGCGCGCCCGGGGCGGCGGCGGCGGCCGCGGTGGCGCTGGCGGCGGCGATGGCAGGCTCTCCTCCCGCCGGCGAGCCTGTCGTGGGCTCGAGCAGCGTCGTGAGCGAGTAGGCGGATTGCGGCGTGGTCGCCGCGGCACCGGCGGACTCGTCCGGGCCGGCGAGAAAGCCGATGCAGGCGATGAAGCTCGCCACGACGAAGATGACCACGACGAACGGCCAGATCTTCCAGCGGGGCGCG
The DNA here is from genome assembly GCA_040386535.1 of Myxococcota bacterium. Taxonomy (GTDB): domain Bacteria; phylum Myxococcota_A; class UBA796; order UBA796; family SXON01; genus CAJBVW01. Next base: position 91,649 of record JAZKFH010000008.1, read on the forward strand.
GCGGCTTGCGGGCGTGACGGCGCCGCGGGCTTGGGAGCGGGGGGCGGGGCCGCGGCGGTGACCGGACGGGGCGCGGTGGCGGTGCCCGACGCGACGACCTCGAACACGTGGGTCCCAACCGAGAGCTGGTCTCCCACCTTCATCTGCTTGTGGTCGGGGACCCGTTCGCCGTTGACGAAGATCCCGTTGCGCGAGCCGGCGTCCTGCACCCAGACGGAGCCGTTGTGCAGCAACACGCGGGCGTGCTGGCGGCTCACCCCCGCGTCGTCGATGTGGACCTCGTTGCCCGCTTCGCGACCGATCCGGAGCCCCTCCGGCGTGATCCCGAACCGCTGGCCGGCGAGCAGCCCCTGGGTGCCGAGCAACGCGTGGCCACGTTCCATCTCGCCGTTTCTCCTGGTATCTGGGCCGGACCGCGGCGCCCCGAACGGGCGACGGGAGCCGTCCCAGAGGAACTAACTCATCTTGGACGAGAGCCGCCCCCGGCACGTGCGCGTGCGAGCACGCGGTTGATGCTGTGGGCCAGCTGCTCCAGCTGCGCCAGCCGGATGGGCGAGGCGACGTCGTGCGAGTCGCCGAGGAGCGCGAGCTCTGTCTCTTCGCGGAGCGCGACCAGCGGGCGGAGGAGCAGCCACCATCCGCCGGCCACCAGCATGGCCGCGACCACGGCGCTCACGAACAGGCCGGACACGACGCCGAACCACCCGCTTCCGTCGGCGACCGCGCCGGGATCGTACGAGAGGAGGGCGTAGCCGACGATCTGCCGGGGGCCCGCGCCGCCCGCCTGCCCGCGCATCGGCACGGCGATCTCGTACTTGCCGTCTTCGACCTCGGAGACGGCGGGCTCGCCGCTCGTCGAGACGCTCTGGAAGGCCGCGGAGGTGTTCACGCTCGTGTTGAGGCGCTCGGCGGGGGCCCGCACGGTGCCGCGCGGATCCACGATGGTGGCGCTCAGCACGCCGTCACGATCGAGGATGAAGGTCGTGTCGAGGGCGATGCCGCGCTGATCGGCGAGGGCCTGCGTATTTCGGCTCGCGAGCGACTCGGTGAGGGCGACACCGCGGAGCAGGCTCACGTCGTGCACGGCCTCGGCGCGCCCTTGTACCTGCAGGAGGTTCGTGCACGAGACCAGGGCGACCACCGCGATCACGAGCAGCGCGGCCTGTGCGAGCCACGGAACGCCCGCGGCGCGCGCGGCCGGCTCCACGTCGAGCGGCGGGGGCGGCGGCGCCAGGGCGAGGCGGGGCGGGGGGCTCGGCGGCGCGCTCGAGACCGTGGGCTCCGCCGGGCGGACGCTCGGCGAGGGCGGGAGGCGCGCGGGGGGCGGCGGCGCGACGGCCGGGGCCCGGGGCGGCGGGGGCGGCGGGGGCGCGGCCTTGACGGGCGGCGGGGGCGCGCTCGGCGGCGGGGCGGTCGTGAAGCCGCCGACGGGCGGCCCGAACGGGAGCGGGGCGAGGGTCGGGCCGGGCGACGGCCGCGGGGCGGCCGGGAAGCTGGGAGGTGCGGCGCCCGCGTTGGGGGTGGCGGCCGGCTGGGCGGTCCCGAAGCCGCTCGTGGGCGGCGCGGCCGGCATCCACACGGGCGGCGCGGGGATGTCCGAGCGCGTCTCGTCCGGCTCGGCGACGATCGAGCGCGAGGGATCCGGGGGGAGGCCCCGCCCGGGACGGCTCCCGAAGCCGCCGGCGGTCGGAAAGGGGAGGATGGGCGGCGGGGGGATGGGCGCGGCGCTCTTCTGCGGCGGGGCGGCGGCGCGGGGCGGCGGCGCGGGGGACCAGGGCGGCGGGGCGGGCGCCGCGACGGGGGCGGCCGGCACCGGGGCGGGCGCAAACGCGGGCGCCTCGGGCGCCGGAGATTCGGCGGTCTCCTCGTCGAGGAGCACGTCGTCGTCCTCTTCTTCGAGGAGCAGATCGTCGCTCGGGCCTTCGAGCCGGAGCATGTAGTCCCCCACCTGGACCCGCTCGCCGGGCGAGAGCACGAGGTGCGACACCCGCGTACCGTCGGCGGAGAGGATGCCGTTGTGGGACTCCAGATCCCGCACCTCGACCGAGCCGTCGACCACCTGGAACATGGCGTGCCGACGCGACACCCGCTTGCTCGGCAGGAAGATCTCACACTCGGGGCCACGGCCGGCGTGGTTGATGCCGGGGCGCAGGTCGAACGGGCCCGCGGGAGACGGACCCCGCAAAACGATCAGGCGCACGCGGGCTCCTGGATCAGCTGGTCACCGGGCGCGGTGCCGGTGCGCGCGATCATGCCGACGGGGAGCTCCAGCGCCACCGCGGCGCCGAAGTAGGGGCGGGTCATCGCCCAGGGGCGCAGGGTGGGGACGATGGCGACCACGCGCCCCTCCTTCGTCGCGAACACGACGTCGATCGGAAAGCGCATGAACCACATGTGGACGGAGTTGCAGGGCTGGAGCCAGAGCCCGGAGCCCTCGGGCAGCCCCTCGCGGCCGAGCAGGCCCTTCAGGCGGTCCCAGTAGCCGACGGCGAGCCCCGCCCGCTCCGCCAGGACCGTGCCGCGCGTCGTGTTCTGGACCCGCACGTCAACCACCGAAACCTCCCCCGGCGGGCGGCGCGACGGCGTTCTCCAGCACCCCGGTGCCGAACACGAAGTTCAGCACGATGGGCCCGAAGATCACGATGAACACGGCCGGCATGATGAAGAGGATGAGCGGGAAGAGGATCTTGGTCGCCGCGTAGGCGCCCGCGCGCTCGGCGGCCTGGAAGCGCTGGGTCCGGATGAGGTCGGACTGCGCGCGGAGGACGGGGCCGATCGAGGCGCCGAGGATGTCGGCCTGGATGAGGAGCGCGGCGAAGGAGCGCAGCTCCGGCATGTCGGTGCGGCGCGCGAGGTTGCGGAGCGCCTGCTGGCGGCTCGCGCCGACCTGGATCTCCCGCAACATGAAGGCCAGCTCATCGATGAGCGGGCCCGAGCGCGCCTTCTCGCACACCTTGTGGACGCCCGCGATGAAGTCGAGGCCGGCCTCGACCGACAGCGTCAAGAGATCCATCACGTAGGGGAGGCTGCGGCGGATGTTCGCCTGCCTCTCCTGCACCTGGCCGCGCAGCCAGATGTCGGGGAAGAACGAGCCGAGCACCACGACGCCGACCTGGATGAGGATGTGCGGCGAGGTCCCGATGATGAGGTAGCAGAGCAGGACGATGAACAGGAACCAGTAGAGGATCGCTGTCGAGAGCTTGTAGGCGAGGAACTCGTCCGTCGTGAGGCGGCCGGTCATGCCCGCGGTGACGAACGCGCGCTCGATCCGCTGGCGGTAGGGCAACAGGCCCATCCCGCGCGTGACCGGCACGAACAGGCTGTACATGGGCCGGAACGCATCCACGAGGACGGCCTGGTCGACAGCCTCGACCCCGTTTTCGCCCCCGAGCCGGCGCTCGAGCTCCTTGCGGTCCGTGTCCGGGAAGATCGCCCGCATGACCACGAACATGGCCCCGGCGAACACGGCGAGGAGCAGCAGGGAGAGGGGCGGGACCATGGCGGCGGTAGTCTACCAGCCGCCGATGTCGAGCACCCCCCGAATGGTGTCGATGTCCACCGCGACCTCGGTGAAGAGCGCGAACGACAACGCGCCCTGATGCATCAGCATGCCGATCCCCCGCTGGATCCGGACACCCCGCGCGGCGCACGCGACCAGCTGGGGCGGGTCCGCCATCCAGTAGTTCGCGTCGGTCCACACGGCGCCCCGCGGGAGCCCGCGGATGTCGAGGGCCGCCACCGCGGGCGTCGCGTCGCCCGAGGTGCAGTTGATCACGAGTTCCGCACCCGTCGCGACGGCGTCGAACGCCTCGGACGTGAGCGGGCCGGGCGTGAAGCGGGTGATCGGGTACGCGGCGGCGAGGGAGGTGCACGCGCTCTCCGCGCGCGCCTCGGTGCGGTTGAGCAGGTGCACGTCGACCGCGCCGTGGGCGGCGAGCGCGGCGGCCACGGCGCGACCGGTCCCCCCGGCGCCGAGGACGATGGCGCGGCGGCCCGCCGGGAGCACGCCCATCTCCTCGACCAGGGCGCGCACGTAGCCCTCGCCGTCGGTGTTGTGGCCCACCAGCGCCCCGTCTTCCCGCAACACGACGTTCACGGCGCCCGCGAGCCGCGCGCTCTCGGAGAGCCGATCGAGGCCGGGCACCACCCGCTCCTTGAAGGGCACCGTGAGGTTCACGCCCGCGAGCGCGAGGGTGCGGATCGCGTCGGCGACGCCCGCGGCGCGGGCGGGAGGCACGTCGAGGGCCACGTAGATGGCGTCGATCCGCTTGCGACGGAACAGCTCGTTGTGCATCGCGGGCGACAGGCTGTGGCGCACGGGGTGCCCGACCAGCCCGAACACGCGCGTGCGGCCGGTGATCAACACGAGAGGAGCTCGCGCGCGCGCACCACGTCGCGCCCGATCTGGTCGACCAGGGCCGCCACCCCGTCGAACCGCTGCTCGCCGCGCACCCGGGCGATCAGCTGCACCGTGAGGTTGCGCCCGTAAAGATCGCCCGCGAAGTCGAAGAGGTGCACCTCGACGCGCGGCGCGGTGCCGCCGAACGTGGGGCGGACGCCGATGTTGGCGATCCCGGGCAACCACGGGCCGGCGTCGTCGACGCGGGCGCGCACGGCGTACACGCCGAACCCCGGGAGCAGCTCGACCCGGCTCTCCACGTTGGCCGTGGGAAAACCGATCGTGCGCCCGCGCTGGTCTCCGGTCACCACGGGGCCCTTCAACATGTGCGGGCGGCGCAGGAGCACCGCGGCCTCCTCCACCGCGCCCGACGCGACGAGGCGACGAACGCGGGACGACGACACCGGCAGGCCGCCCGCGGTCTCCGCCTCCACCTCTTCGACGGGCACGTCCGGGAGCCACTGGCGCAGCGCGGCCACGTCTCCCTGGCGCTGGTGGCCGAAGCGGAAGTCGTAGCCGACGACCACGCCGCGCGCGCGGAGCCGCCGCCCGAGCAGCTCCTCCGCGAACCACCGGGCCGAGCGGCCGGCGAACTCCCGCGTGAACGGCTCCACCACCACGGCGTCGATGCCCTCCTCGCCGAGGAGCCGCACGCGGTCCTCCAGCGTCAGGATGCGCGGCTGGTGCCGCTCGGGAGCGAGGACCGCGGTCGGCGCGGGGTCGAACGTGAGCACACACGACGGCGCACCCTGGCGTTCGGCGAGGGCGAAGAGGCGACGGAACACCGCCCGATGCCCGTCGTGCACGCCGTCGAAATTGCCGATCGCCACGACCGGACCGGGCTGGTCGGACGGCCATGCGGTGGAGCCGGCGTAGACGCGTGTCATGAGCGCGCCTGCCTATCGGGAGGGGGCCCTCCACGCTACGACGAGGGCGCTACCGCCCGCCCGCGACCACGCCGCTCCTACGACCACGCCACCGGCCACGTCGCGGAGGGGCGCGCGATGAAGTGCCCCTGGAGGAGGTGCGCGCCCGTGCGGATGAGCGCCCGCGCCTCGTCCTCGGTCTCCACCCCCTCCGCGACCAGCGTGGCGCCGGTGGCGTTCGCGAAGGTCAGCAGCAGGTCGACGAGGCGCTGCTTCTGCACCTTCAGGTGCACGTCGCGCACGATGCTCATGTCGAGCTTGATGAAGGCGGGGCGCAGCTCCGCGAGCAACGAGAGGCCGCCGTAGCCGCTGCCGAGGTCGTCCAGGGCGAAGCGGAAGCCGAGGGCCTCGAGCTTCGTGATCGAGCGCTCGAGGTTCCCGAAGTCCCGCAGGCTCGCCCGCTCGGTGATCTCGAGCACGATGCGCGAGGCGTGGGGGACCAGCGCCGCGAACCGCTCGGTGACGGCGGGGTCGTCGAGCTGGGCGGGGTGCACGTTGACGAAGATCAGCACGTCGACGGGGATGCGCGTGGCCCAGTCCGCCGCGAGCTGGTTCACGCGCTCGCCGAGGTCACCTACCCGCCCGGCGCGCTCCACCGCCTGGAGGATGGCCATGGGGGTGGCCAGCACGGGGTGCGTGCTCCGCAGCAGGCACTCCACGGCCACGGCGCGCGTGGTCTCGCCGCACGGCACGATCGGCTGTACGACCATGTGGAGGTGGTCGCCGTCGAGCAGCTCCTGGAACAGGCGCGCGATCAGCGAGACGTCGGTCGCCGTGTCGGCGATCGTCGCGAGCCGTCGCGAGGCCTTCACCACGTCTTCCAGCAAGGTCTCCAGCTGCTCGGCGTGGAAGGGCTTCGGCAGCACCCGCAACACCTCGCCCTTGTTGATCGCGTCGACCACCACGGGAAAATCGGTGCGGCCCGTCATCAACACGCGCGCGCACCGCGGGGAGAGCTCCCGGAGGCGAGACAAGACGGTGAGGCCGTTCGGCCCCCCGGGCATGTCGTAGTCGACGAAGGCCACGTCGAAGGTTGCTTCTTGCGCCATGCGGATCGCCGCCACCCCGTCCGCCGCCTCGGCGACGGTGTGACCGAGGCGGTGCATCACGCGTGACATCGCACGTCGGACGAGAGGTTCGTCATCGACCGCGAGGATGCGCGCCATGTTTGGTTTCCCTCCTGCCGAAGAAGCCCGGCGCGTGGGCGCGGGAGGCCCGAGACAGCTACCGAGGGACAGCTTAGACTGTGCGCCCCCCTCGTAGATAGTCCCGGAGGTTCGTGGTGCGCGTCCTGGTTGCCGACAAGCTCGCTTCGTTCGTGCCCGGTCGTCTTCAGGACACCGGCGCGCAAGTCACCGTCGATCCCGCCGCGAAGGACGCCGCCCTCACGGCGCGCGTGGCCGAGCTGGATCCGGAGGTGCTCGTCGTCCGGAGCACCAAGGTCACCGCCGCCGACATCGCGGCGGGCAAGAACCTCGCGTTGATCATCCGCGCCGGCGCGGGCGTGAACACCATCGATCTCGCCGCGGCCTCGTCGCGCGGGGTGTACGTCGCCAATTGCCCCGGCAAGAACGCGGTCGCCGTGGCCGAGCTGGCCATCGGCCACCTCGTGAACCTCGATCGGCGGATCGCGGACAACGTCGCGTCCCTGCGCGCCGGCAAGTGGGACAAGAAGACCTTCGGCGTGGCGCGCGGGCTGCGCGGCCGCACCCTCGCGGTGCTCGGGACCGGCCAGATCGGGCGCGAGGTCATCGTGCGGGCCCAGGCCTTCGGCATGCGGATCGTGGCGTGGTCGCGCTCGTTGACCGACGCCGAGGCCGAGCTGCTCCGGGTCGAGCGCGCGCCCACGATCGAGGCCGCCGTCGCGAACGCCGACGCCGTGTCGATCCACCTCGCCCTCGCGAAGGAGACCCGCGGCCGCATCGGCGAGAGCGTGTTCGCCGCCATGAAGCCCGGCGCCTACTTCATCAACACCTCCCGCGCCGAGGTGGTCGACCAGGACGCGCTGATCCGCGCCATCACCACCAAGAACCTCCGCGCCGGGCTCGACGTGTTCGCCAACGAGCCGTCGGCCGCCGCGGGCCCCTTCGCCGACGCGATCGTCGAGTCCCCCAACGTCTACGGCACGCACCACATCGGCGCGAGCACCGACGAGTCGGAGGAGGCCGTGGGCGAGGAGGTCGTGCGCATCGTGGCCGCCTACAAGGCCGGCGCGGCGATCCCGAACGTGGTGAACCTCGCGACGCGCAGCCCCGCCACCCACCTGCTCGTCGTGCGCCACGCCGACCGCGTGGGCGTCCTGGCGAGCGTGCTCGGCGTGCTCCGCGAGGCGTCGATCAACATCGAGGACATGCAGAACATCGTGTTCTCCGGGGGGGACGCCGCGTGCGCCCGCATCGGCATGGTGGGCGCGCTCGCCCCCGAGGCCGTGGCCCGTCTCGAGTCCGAAGCCCACATCTTCTCCGTCTCCCAGGTGCCGGTGACCCCATGACTGATCCCACGAGCTACGGTCGCATCCACAACTTCGGCGCGGGCCCCGCGGTCCTCCCCCTCTCCGTCGTCGAAGAGGTGCGGGACGCCCTCCCGAACCTGAACGGCTCGGGCCTCGGCCTCCTCGAGATCTCGCACCGCAGCAAGACCTTCCAGGCCGTCGTCGACAGCGCCGTGGCCCGCGTTCGTCGCGTGCTCAACGTGCCCGCCGACTACAGCATCCTGTTCCTGCAGGGCGGCGCCTCGCTCCAGTTCTACATGTCCGCGCTCAACCTGCTCCGCCCGGGCGAGGCCGCCGACTACCTCGTGACCGGCACCTGGGCGCAGAAGGCGCTCAAGGAAGCCAAGCGCGTGGGCGACGCGAAGGGCATCTGGGACGACGCGCCCAACAACTTCAAGCGCGTGCCGCAGGACGCGGACTACACCGTCCGCGACGAGGCCGTGTACCTCCACTACACGACGAACAACACGATCTACGGCACGGAGTTCCACCACCTGCCGCAGAGCGGCGGCAAGCCGCGCGTGCTCGACAACTCGTCCGACATCGCCGGCGTGCCGCTCGACGTGGCGAGCCACGATCTGATCTACGCGGGCGCGCAGAAGAACCTCGGCCCGAGCGGGCTCACCCTCGCGATCCTCTCGCCCTGGGCGCTCGCGCGCGGCGCGGCCGGCCTGCCCGCCATGCTCGACTACAAGGTGCACGAGAAGGACGGCTCGCTCTACAACACCCCGAACGCCTTCGGCATCTTCGTGCTCGAGCGCGTGTTCGCGTGGATGGAGGCCAACGGCGGCCTCGAGGGCGCCATCGCCCGCAACCAGGCGAAGGCGGGCACGCTCTACACCGAGCTCGACCGCACCGGGTTCTGGCGTCCGCACGCCTCCGTCGAGTCGCGCTCGGTCATGAACGTGACGTGGCGCCTCCCGAGCGAAGCCCTCGAGGAGTCCTTCGTGAAGGAGGCCAAGGCGGCGGGGTTCGACGGGTTGAAGGGGCACCGTTCGGTGGGCGGGATCCGGGCCAGCCTCTACAACGCGCTGACCCTTGACAGCGTCCAGAGTCTTGCCGCTTTCATGCGTGACTTCGAAGGTCGCCACGGTTAGAGTCCCGGGCCCTGGAGTCCGCATGAGCGATCACGATCACGACAAGGATGAGGAAGCCGTCGATCCCGAGCTGGACGACGTCGAAGACGGCGAAGGTGAGGGGGAAGACGACGAAGACGACATCGTCATCCTCTCCGATGCCGAAGGCAACGAGCAGGAATACCAGTTCCTGGCGATCGTCGAGGTCGAAGGCGACCAGTACGCGCTCCTGACCCCGGCCGACGCGGACGAGGACGAGGCCACCGAGATCTTCATCTTCCGCTACGAGCAGGACGAAGACGGCGGCGAGAGCTTCTCCGACGTGGCGGACGAGGCGACCTTCGCCAAGGTGCAGGCCCAGGCCGAAGCGCTCTTCGCGGCGGACGACGAGGATGACGACGAGGACACGGTCTAGCACCGGTCGCGGCGAGTCCGGGGGGCGATGGCCCCCCGTGACAGCCAAGCTCCCCCGACAGCCACCCGAGCGTTGACTTCAGCTTGACATCCGGCGGAAATCCCGTAGGTTGCCGCCCCGCTGGAGCTCTCATGGTTGTCCGTCTGCTCGTTCTCTTGGCGCTCGTGGGTTGCAGCGCCGATCTGCAGGACAAGGGCGACGATCCGGTCATCGGAGACGATGACACGGGCACGCCCGACACCGACACGGATGTCGTCGACACGGACGACACCGATCTTGACGACACCGGGGACACCGACACCGATACCGACACCGAGCCCCCGGTCGATGACGACGGGGACGGGTCGCCGGCCGACGAGGACTGCAACGACGCCGACGCGACCGTGTTTCCCGGCGCGCCCGAGCTGTGCGACGGTCGCGACAACAACTGTGACGGCCGGTTCGACATCGACGAGGACGCCGACGAGGACGGCCTGGCCGACTGCGAGGACTACTGTCCCGTGTACACGCAGCCGGGCGCAACGGGCGACGGACGCGTGGGTGATCCTATGGGCGTCATCCAGGACGCCGTCGATCTCGCGGGCGCCAGCGGCTGCTACGAGGTGCGCGCGTACCACGGCACCTACTACGAGAACGTGAACTGGTACGGGTACCCCGTGAACGCGGAGAGCGTCAGCGGGCCCGAGGTCACCATCATCGACGGGCAGGGCCTCGACAGCGTCGTGGCGTTCGAGACCGCCGAGACCGAGGACGCCCGCATCTACGGCTTCACGCTGACCAACGGCGGAGGCGACGAGGGCCCCGGCATCCGCGTGCGCTACGCCGCGCCCACCATCGAGGGCAACGTCATCACCGGGAACGTGGCGAACGTGAGCCCCTGGCTCGCGGGCGGCATCCGCGTCTACGAAGGCGACGCGGTGATCATCGACAACGAGATCACCAACAACGACGCGGCCTACGGCGGCCCGGAGAACGGCTCCGACGGTGGCGGCATCAACGTGCGCGGCGGCTCGCCCTACATCGCAGGCAACCTCATCGCGGACAACACCGCGGGGGACGGCGGCGGGCTCTGGATCGCCTACACCGACGCGATCATCGTCAACAACCTCATCGCGGGCAACGCGGCGATGGACGACGATCTGACCGCGGGTGGCCAGGGCGGCGGCATCAACGTGCAGATCTCCGGGCCGAACGGCCCGTTCATCTCGGGCAACGTCGTCACCGACAACACCGCGTCGATGTACGGCGGCGGCATCGTGACCTACGAGGCCAACGACCTGTACCCGTCCGCCCAGATCACCAACAACACCATCACCTTCAACGAGGTGACGGACACGGACTACGGCGCCGGCCTGCTCCAATGGCGGCGCACCACGCCCACCGTCACGAACAACATCATCGCCTACAACAACGGCGTGGGTGTGTACTCCGAAGATGACATGGACGACACGTACACGTACAACCTCGTGTATGGCAACGGAACCAACTATTCGGGCCTCGCCGGCTCCGGCGCCGGCAACCTCGTGGCCGACCCGTTGTTCACCGCTGCCACCAACGACGGCGACTGGACCAATGACGACTTCACGCTCCGTGCCACCTCGCCCGCGATCGACGCCGGGAGCACGGGTGAAGCGGATCCGGATGGGTCGGCGGCTGACTTGGGAGCGTACGGCGGCGTGTACGGGGGCTGGTAGTCCGGGGCGGCGGAGCCCGGCCGGGATCAGGCCGCGTCCAGCACGTCTCGCACCCGCCGTGCCAACGGATCGGGCATGATCGGCTTCTGGATGAACGCCACGCGCGCCTCGAGGATGCCGTGACGAACGACAGCATCGTCGGTGTAGCCGGACATGAACAGCACCTTCGTGTCTGGGCGCACCTGGCCGAGGCGCGCCGCGAGGTCCGGGCCGCTCATACGTGGCATCACGACGTCGGTCAGGAGGAGGTGGATTGGCGCGGGGTACTGCGCGCACAGCTCCAGCGCGTCGGCGCCGTTGGGAGCGGCGAGGACGTGGTAGCCACATCGGCGTAGGACCGCGGCGGCCAGCGTACGGACCTCGTCCTCGTCCTCGACCAGGAGGATCGTCTCGGTGCCGCCGACGAGCGGCGCGTTCGACGACACCGCCGCCATGGCCCCCTCGTCCGCGCCGACGGCCACGGGAAAGTAGATCTTGAACGTGGTGCCCTTGCCGGGCTCGCTGTACACCCAGATGGTCCCGCCGCTCTGCTGGACGATGCCGAACACCGTAGCGAGCCCGAGCCCCGTCCCTTTGCCCATCTCCTTGGTCGTGAAGAAGGGCTCGAACAGGTGCGCCTGCGTGTGCGCGTCCATGCCCTGGCCAGTGTCGCTCACCGCCAGCATCATGTGCGCCCCCGGCGCGGAGCCGGGATGCATGGCCACGTACTCGCTGTCCAGGACGACCCGGCACGTCTCGATGGTGAGCATGCCGCCCAGCGGCATGGCGTCGCGGGCGTTCACGGCCAGGTTCATGATGACCTGCCCGATCTGACCGGGGTCGACGAGGACGGTGCCCTGGCCCGGCGCGGACGGTGCCGCGAGCTCGACGTCCTCGCCGATGAGGCGCCGGAGCATCTTCTCCATCCCACGCACGACGGCGTCCAGATCGACGACCTTCGGCTGGAGCACCTGCTGCCGGCTGAACGCGAGCAGCTCTCCGGTGAGGTCCCGAGCGCGGAGCCCGGCGGCGTGGATCTCCTCGAGGTCGGCGCGGATGGGATCCCCCTCCGGGAACTCGGCGCGCAGCAGCGCGGAGTAGCCGAGCACGACCGAGAGGAGGTTGTTGAAGTCGTGGGCCACCCCACCGGCGAGACGGCCGACGGTCTCCATCTTCTGCGCCTGGCGCAGGCGGTCCTCGAGCTCGAGATGGAGCGCCTCGGCGAGCCGCTGCGGGGTGATGTCCTGCACGGAGCCGTCGATGTGGGTGATCGTGCCAGACACGTCGCGGCGCGGGTTGCCGATCGCCCGGATCCAGCGCCGGTTGCCCCCCGCCGTGAGGATCTCCGCCTCGAGGTCGAAGGGGGTACCGAGCCGACTGCAACGTTCCACCGCGGCGATGACGCCCTCGTGGTGTTCGGCCGCGTAGAACTGGATCGCGGCGTCCACGGTGGGCGAGGTGCCGGTTGGGACCTCGTGGATGACACACGCTTCGTCCGACCAGACGACGCGCGGGTTGTCCCCCGTGAGCGCCACGCTCCAGCCTCCGAGGCGCGCCGTGCGGCCCGCGATGCCGAGGAGCGCCTTCTGTTCGAGCAGCTCCGCCTCGGTGCGCTGCCGCTCTCGGACCTCCTGTTCGAGCGCAGCGTTGGCGGCGACGAGGTCACGCCGCTCGTTCTCGAGCGCCGTCTGCCCGTCGACCGCGCGCCCCACGGCCGCCTCGAGGGCCGCGATGACCGCGCACAGGGCCAGCACCATGCTCAGATTGACGAGCACGAAATTGCCGGTGATGACCGACCAGCCAACCATGTCCCAGCGCCATCCAGGAATCGACATCTCCGGGGAGGCGATCGCGAGGTAGCCGATGCCGAACATGGTGATTGCGTTGAGGGCGACCGTCGCGAGGCCCCAGCGGGCCCGGAGCAGCAGCGTGGCGATGATCGAGAACCCGAACAGGTAGATCTGGCTTATCGATCCCACCGTCACCATCAGCCCTACGCCCAGGGCATAGAGTACGAGGCACGCCCCGATCGCCCGGCCGATGGCCGGCAGCCGGTCGAACCGAGCGAGCACGAGGATGATCGCGAGCGCGATCGTGTCCAGCACCGCCACCTGCGTGAGACCGGCCGTGATGGCGAGGTAGACGCTCGGAACGTAGACGACGCTGCCGAGCCCGGCGATGGCGCGGACCACCGAGCGCAACAAGTCCGCCCGCCATTCGTCGAGGGACAGGGTCGGGGACCCAGGCAGATCAGACATTTTCGAGTATTGTACCCGACAATCGGCCGGGGTCAAGCGGGCGTGGCAGGGCGGCCCGGTCGGAGCCGGGATGCGCCGCGCGTCGCCGTCGACCCGAGGCGGATACGCTCGCTCCCGGAGCGCGCACATGCACCACGTGATCGTCGGCAACAGCGTCGCGGGCATCGAGGCCGCGATCACGCTGCGCAACCGCGACGACACGGCGCGCATCACGCTCATCGCGGACGAGCACGACCACTTCTTCGCGCGCACGGCGCTGATGTACGTGTTCTGCGGGCAGCTGTCCGTGCGGGACACGGAGCCCTACGACCACGAGCTGTACGAGCGGATGCGCTTCACCCGCGTCCGCGACCGGCTGGTGCGCGTGCGGCCCGACGAGCACGCCGTCGACCTCGCGAGCGGCGCCACGGTGGCGTACGACACGCTGCTGCTGGCCGTGGGGTCCCGCCCGCGGCGGTTGCCCTGGCCCGCCGCGTACGCGGGCCCCGGGGTGCACCACTTCGTCACCTTGCGGGACCTCGAGGGGCTGGACGCGGCCGCCAAGCCCGGCATGTCCGTGGCGGTCATCGGCGGCGGGCTCATCGGGGTGGAGTGCGCCGAGGTGCTGCACCTGCGCAGGTTGAAGGTGCATTTTCTCATCCGCGAGCCCTGGTACTTCCCGGTGGCGCTCGACGAGAACGAGGCGCAGGTCGTGGCCGCGCACATGCGCCAGCACGGGGTCGACACGCGGTTGAACACCCCGGTCGACGCGTTGGAGCGCCGCGAGGGAAAACTCGTGTTGAAGCTTCCGAACGAGGAGCTGGCCGTCGACCTCGTCGTGGGCGCCATCGGGGTGGTGCCGAACACGGACTTCCTGCGCGACAGCACCCTCACGCTCGCTCCGGACGGCGCCATCGAGACGACGGACGCGCTCCGGAGCACCACCGCGCCGGACGTGTGGGCCGCGGGGGACTGCGCGAACGTCACCTGGATCGATGGATCGCGGCGTCCCGAGCAGCTCTGGTACACCGCGCGGGATCAGGGCCGCGCCGCCGCCCGCTCGATGCTCGGGGACCCCGTCGTGTATCGCCGGAGCACCTGGTACAACTCTGCCAAGTTCTTCGACATCGAGTACACGACCGCGGGGTTCGTCCCCCCGGACCCCAAGGGGTTCGACACCTGGTACCAGCACGTCCCCGCCCCCTCCGTGACCCAGACCTCGGCGACCCAACGCATCGTGTGCAAGGGCGGCCGCATCGTCGGCTTCAACGCCCTGGGAAGCCGCTGGAATCACGAAGTGTTCTTGCGTTGGATCCACGAGCGCCGCTCGCTCGTATGGGTGCTCGAGCACATGAACGACGCCCGCTTCGACGAGGAGTTCACCGCTCCGTTCCGCGTCCTCCCGACCGCCACGCTGACGCCCGCCGGAGCCTGACATGCAAGCCGGATTGCTCTCCACCTACAAGAGCCCGGTCAAGAACCGGAACGCGTTCGCGTGGGTGCTCTCCCTCGCCCTGTTCGCGTTCTACTTCCTGTTGTACCTGCCGGACTACGGGTTCTTCCCCGATTACCTCGCCATCGCGCTGCGCGGCCTCGGCTTCGGAAAGTTCGACAAGTGGAACTTCTACGGGCTGCTGTACAGCGTCGCGATGATCGTCGGCGGCTGGTTCATGCTCCAGAAGCACGGCAACAGCCGCTACCACCGGCTCCGCACCTACACGCTCGTCGCGGTGCAGGTGGTGTTCGCCTTCTCGTTGCCGCTGGTGCTGAAGTTCCTGAACCAACCCGAGTTGTACCTCTCGTACCTGTGGCCCCTCTCCTACGACAAGTTGTTCCCCGACACGCTCGCGCAGATGCCGATCTACGCCGCCGTGTACTTCGTGGTCACGTCGCTCGTCGCGTTCCCGCTGCTCGCCTACTACAAGGGCAAGCGGTTCTATTGCTCCTGGATCTGCGGGTGTGGCGGCCTCGCCGAGACCTTCGGCGACCCGTGGCGGCACCTCTCCAGCAAGTCGGACAAGGCCTGGCGCGTCGAGCAGGTCACGATCTACAGCGTGCTCGCGCTCGTGCTCCTCACGACGGGCCTGATGATCGCGGACGCGTCGAGCAAGGCCGCGCTGATTGGCCGCGCGGGCACGGAGGAGGGCGATCGGGTCGCGCTGTCGTTGTCGCTCGCGAGCCAGGCCGAGGCGCTCCGCGACGCTCCGGCCTCCACGCTCGGCGCTTCGGTCGGCGCGATCGAGGCCGAGGTGCTCGCCAGCAAGCCGCCGGAGTGGCTCGCCGAGAAGCTCGTGGGCGTGCGGGCCAAGGCCGACGCGGGCGACGTGGCGGGCACGGCCTCCGAGGTCAAGAACCTCGCCTACGCGGCCATGCCGGTGACACCGATCTCGGGCATCGCCCACTCGGTGAAGGGCTTCTACGCCTTCTTCATCGGCGCGATGTTCTCCGGCGCCGCGGGAGTCGGCCTGTACCCCCTCATGGGCTCGCGGGTGTGGTGCCGATTTGGGTGCCCGATGGCCGCGATCCTCGGCCTGTTCCAGAAGTTCGGGCGCTTCCGCATCACGGTCAAAAAAGACATGTGTATCAGCTGCGGCAACTGCAGCACCTACTGCGAGATGGGCATCGACGTGCGGCAATACGCCATGGGCAACCTCGATATCAAGCGCGCGAGCTGCGTGGGGTGCGGA
This sequence comes from Myxococcota bacterium, assembly GCA_040386535.1. Classification (GTDB taxonomy): domain Bacteria; phylum Myxococcota_A; class UBA796; order UBA796; family SXON01; genus CAJBVW01. The sequence goes on from JAZKFH010000008.1 coordinate 107,553, forward strand.
ATGTGCGCGCACGTTTGCCCGCGTGGCGTGTTGAAGCTCGAGACCCGCAAGGACTCCGGCCCCGCCGGCAACGTACAGGTCTGGACCCTCGACCTCTGACCGGAGCCTTCCCCATGCTGCTCGCCCTCGTCAGCCTCGCCCTCGCCCTCGACCCCACCCACGCGAAGCTCCAGAAGGTGCTCGACACCCACCTCGTCGCGGGGCGTGTCGACTACGCGGGTCTCAAAGCCGCTCCCGCCACGTTGGACGCCTACCTCGCGGAGGTGGCCGCGGCGCCGGTCGCCTCGTTGTCCCCCGCCGACAAGAAGGCGCTCTACATCAACGCCTACAACGCCTACACCCTCGATCTGGTGGCGGACAACTTCCCGCTCAAATCGATCATGGACCTGGATGGCGGCAAGGTGTGGGACACCCGCAAGTACAACGTGGGCGGCACCCTGCTGACGCTCAACGACATCGAGGGGAAGAACCTGCGTAACCTCGGCGATCCGCGCATCCACGCCGCGGTCAACTGCGCCTCCCTCGGGTGCCCGCCGATCGCGCCCAAGGTGTTCACCGGCGCCGGTCTGGATGCCCAGTTGGACGTGGCAGCCAAACGGTGGGCGTCCACCGCCACGCTCACTACCAACTCTTCGGGGGCGGGCGGGACGCTGACCGTCAACAAGATCTTCGATTGGTACGGCGACGACTTCACCGCCACGTTTGGTTCCGCCCGTTACGACATCCCCGGGCTCGCCGGCAAGCAGGAGGCCGCGGCCAACTTCATCGCCACCTTCGCGCCCGAGCGTGCGGAGATGCTACGGAAGGGTGGGTACACCGTCGCATACGGCGAGTACAGTTGGGCGGTGAATTCGCGTTGAGTTCTGGGGCAGGGGCTCCGCCCCCGCAACGCCCCGGAGCCACCTCGCTCAGCAGCTCTCCCCCGGCGCACAACACGCCCCCGTCCCGTCGCGCGTCTCGTCGTAGTCGAGGCCCTTGCTCTCGCGGGGATGGCGCGGCACGGCGCGCGTGCAGTCGAACGGCGCGCGGTCCTCCTCGGGGATGGCCGCGAGCGGCTGGATGCCGATGGTCTGGCCCACGTAGGGGGGCGAGGTGAGCAGGTGGAAGGTCTTCGCGCACACGGCCACGCGCTCGCCGCGGCGGAACACGTGCCCGTCGTCGTCCTCCACGCGCTTCCAGGGCCCGAGGTAGATGATGGCCTGGTTGCCCTCCAGGCACTCGCCCTGCTTGCCCTTGTGCGCCGTCACGGTCACGGCGCGGAACTCGATGCCCTGCACCACCTGCCAGGGCTCGGCCTGCCACTTGTCGATGGCGATGCCGTGGAAGCCCGCCTCCTCCAACAGGCGCAAGAGCTCGTACTCCTGGAAGGCTCCGGAGATGCAGCCGCTCCACAACTCGGGGTCGTCACGGAGCGCGGCGGGCGCCACCTCGTCGCTCACGATGTCGGAGATGGCGATGCGGCCGCCGACCTTGAGCACCCGGAACATCTCCTTGATCAGTTGGGGCTTGGCCGTGTCGTCCACGAGGTTGAGGACACAGTTGGACACCACCACGTCCACCGAGCCGTCGGCGATCATGGGCGTGTCACGGCGCTGACGCGCTTCGTAGTCGGCCAGCGCGGCACGGTCGCGGGAGTTGCGCACCGGGTTGGCGGCGAGCCAGGTGTCGAGCGCGTCGAGGTCCTGGGCGAGGTCCTGGATGCGGCCGCGGCGGAACGCCACGTTCTCGTAGCCGATGCGCGCGCCGACCACCGGAGCGCTGCGCCGCGCCAGGTCCAACATGTCATCGTTCAGGTCGACGCCGATGACACGGCCGCCTGCGCCCACGATCTGGCTCGCGATGAAGCAGATCTTGCCACCGCCGCTGCCGAGGTCGAGCACGGTGTCACCGGGGCGCACGTAGCGCGAGGGATCTCCGCAGCCGTAGTCGCGCTCGAGCACCTCGTCGGGGAGGGCCGCGAGGTAGCGGGGCTCGTAGTCGACGGGGCAACACAGCGCGGCCTCGCGGGCCATCGAGGCCGCGGAGTATCGGGTGCGCACGGCGGTCTCGACGTCGAGCGGCACGTGGGAGGTGTCCAGGGGAGCTCCGGGGCCGCGATCGGGCGCGGCGGTGGGGTTCGGGAACGCACATACGCCGCGACGTGGTGCGGCGGATCACTTCGGCGCATCGTCGCGGACGCATCCGCGGATTTTTTTCGGGGTGGACCCTCAAGCCGCCGCGCCGGAATCCCGAACACGGCAGCACACCACGAGGACCCCATGCTGCTCTTCTCCGCCCTCCTCTCCGCCGGCCTCGTCTCGTCCAGCCACGCCGCCAGCCTCCGCGTGGAGGGCGCGCTGCTCCAGGAGTCGTCCCTCTCGGCCGGCCAGACCGTGTCGGGCAGCGTGATGCTCCACAACGACGGCGCGACGCCGATGGAGGTCGTGGTGTACCCACGCGACGCCGTGGACGCGACCGAGAGCAGCACCGCCGTGGTCGGCTCGAACCGCGCGTGGCTCCGGTTCACCCCGCGCCTCGTCACCGTCGACCCCGGCGGCTCCGCCGAGGTGCCTTACCGCGTGGAGGTGCCCGCCGACGCGCAGGTCAGCGGCAGCTTCGGCACGATCCTCGTCATCGAGCCCAAGCTGGCTCCCGTGTGGCCGCCCCCGGCCGACCCCGCGCCGGCCGCCGAGGTGGTGGGCTACCGCGTGAACATCGTCACGCACGTCGCCAGTCGGTGAACGAGGCGTCGATCAGGATCCGTCGTCGATGACGACGACGTTCATCGTGGCGACCATCTCCTTGCCGTCGCGGAGGAAGGTGACGCTGACCTCCTCCCCCGCCTTCTTCGTGTCGAGCGCGCCGTACAGATCGTCGTAGTCGGCGATGGGCTCGCTCCCGACGCGCGTGATCACGTCGCCGAGGCGCACGCCGCGCTCGGTGCGGATCACGCCGCGGAGGCCCGCCTTGGCCGCGGGCGACTCGGGGAGCACCTCGAGCACGGCCACGCCCTTGACGCCGATACGATCGGCCGTGCGCGCGTCGATCAAGCGGACGCCGATGCCGACGAGCTCCACCCGGCCCGTGGCGATCACTTGGTCGACGACGCGCCGTACCGTCGCGACGGGCACCGCGAAGCCGATGCCCGCCGAGCTGCCGCTCTTGCTGTAGATCATCGTGTTCATGCCGATGAGCTGCCCCGCGGAGTCGATGAGCGGGCCGCCGGAATTGCCGGGGTTGATGCTCGCGTCGGTCTGCACCATGCCGCGGATGGTCACGTTGCCGAAGCCCACCATCTCGCGGTCGAGCGCGCTCACGACGCCGGTGGTGAGCGTGTGGTCGAGCCCGAAGGGGTTGCCGATGGCGAGGGCCTTCTGGCCCACCTGGAGCGTGTTGCCCTCGGGCGGGAGGCGGAGCGGGGTCAACTTGTCCGCGGGGGCGTCGATCTTGAGGACCGCGACGTCCTTGCGCGGATCCCCGCCGACGAGCTTCGCGGGCCACTCCGACTGGTCGTAGAGCGTCACGGTGTAGCTCTTGCCGCCGTTCACCACGTGGTAGTTGGTCACGACGTGGCCGTCGCGGTCCCACAGGAACCCCGTGCCGGAGCCGGCGGGCACCTCCATCGTGCGGCGGTTCCAATAGTCGACGACCACCTGGGTCTGTGTCACGAACACGGTCCCCGGGGCCGCGGCGGCGAACACGTCGATGGTGTTCTGCTCGTCCTCGATGCGCGCGGAGGGCGAGGGGGCCGGGACGAGCGGGGTGGGCGCTCCGGGAACGGCGGGCGCCTCGAACGGCGTGCGCGCCTCGGGGGCGGGTGGCTCCCGGGGCGGGTCGGCGGACGCGGTGCACGCGGCGAACGCCAAGGCGGCGAGGTGGGACGGACGAAGCATGGAAGGGCCTCGCCCGGCCAACTAACCGGTCGACCCGGGGCGCCGCGAGGGCGCTCCGATCAGGCCGGCGTGAGCGTGATCGTGTCGTGGGTGCCGCCGCGCAGCACCGACTCCGTCTGCTTGCCGCGCAGCTTCACCCCGTACAACGACTCGAACGCCCCGTGGAGGGCCCCGAGCGTGAAGGTGAGCTGGCGATCGCTCCCCTGCGGCTCGCCGGCCGAGCACACGGTCTCGGAGAGGCGCACGACGAAGGTGCCGTCGGGGTTGTTGACGACGGAGGCGATGGAGCAGAGGCGGGTGCCCCCCTCCCCCACGGCCGCGTTGAGCGACGTCACGATCGCCGCGGGCTCCGGCCGTGCGCCCTTGAGCCCGAGCGACTCGACGAGCGCATGCCCGCGCTTGCGGCCCGCCGACTTGAGCGCGACGCCAGCGGCGCCGACGCCCAATGTCTCCTCGATGCCGACGACCACGGCCTTGAAACAGATGATGCTCGAAAAATCCCCGAGGTTGGAGCGAAGTGGCATGGTGATCTCTCCGATGGTTGTTTCGTTTGGGAGCGCGAGCGTGCTACCCGAGCTGCCGCGCCACTTCCTTGGCGGCGCGGGCGGCGTCGAGGAAGATGAGGCCGAGCTTCGCGTTCTTGGCGGCGAGGATGGCGAGCACCGCGTCGGGGCCGCAGCGGGCGAGGATGAGGTAGCCGTTGTCCCCGCGGACCATGATGAGCTCGAAGTTGCCACGCTTGAGCTCGGCGACGATGCGCTCGCCGATCCCGAGCAGGGCGGCGCTCATCGCCGCGACGGAGTCGTCGTCGACATCGGCGGGGAGGGCGCTGGCGATGACGAGGCCGTCGTTGTCGATGACGGCCGCGGCCTCGACATCGGGGGTGGTGGTGGAGAGGGCCTTGATGAGCTTCGTGATCTGGTCGGCGCGTGACATGGGTTCGACTCCGTTTGGTTTGACTCGGACGTTGAGGGACGGACCGCGGACTTGGGAGCACAGCTCGACCAACTCGCCGACAGCGCGATGTCGCCGGGGAGGGTTGGTGGCAGTTTGTGACAGCTTGGGAGCGGACGGGGGGGCGGCGCGCGCCGCCTTGACTTGGTGTGCGCGAACTACTCGACGGTCGCCCACCGTCGCCGCGCGGCGATGGCGAGGTGATCGCGCGCCGCACGGACCTCCGGCGGCGTCTGGGCGTCGAGCGTGCGCCGCGCCCGTGCCCAGGCGAGGCCGAAGGCCTGGGCGCACCGCGCGTCGACCTCGACCAGCTCGGTGGACGCGTACACGCCCTGGGGCGTCGCGCTCTCGTGGTAGAGCGCCACATCGCTCACGAGGGTCTCGGCGAGGCGCCAGGCGCGCTGGTGGGCGGGGTCGAGGAGCGTCTGGGGGGTGCGATCGCGGAGCGTCGCGCGGAGCTGGGTCGCCGGGCGGAACGTGGCGCGGTACCGGCCGTCGATGGCGACCTTCCGCCCGTCCCGGATGGAGCGCAGGGTGCGCGGCTCGATCCATTGGCTGGTGAGCGTGCCGACGCCGGGTAGGGTGACACTCTCCCCCGCGGAGAGGCGCTCCTCGATCTCCGTCCGGAGGGCGTCCAACACGCTCCGGGTGGTCTGTCGGGGCGCTTCGGCGCGGGTCGCGACGCGCTCGATGAGGGTCTGCCACTTCATTGCGGGGGCTCCTGGCGGTACTGTTCGGCCACGTTCTGCAGGTCGGTGACCGCGGAGCGCGCGAGGTCCCACAGCTCCGGGTTGGTCGCGCGATCGATGCTCCCGAACACCCGCTGGAACTCCGCGAGGCGGGCACGCATCTCGAGGACACAGCGGCGGCGCCGCTCCTCCGCGAAGATCCCCGCGCGTGTCACCACGTCCGCGGCGAGCACGCGGGGCAGGCCGGTGACCTGGGCAACCTCGGCCGGGTCCGCCGCGCTGACGACCTCGACCGCGTAGAGCCCGGCGCAGAACAAGCGCTCCAGGCGCCGCGGCCCGATGCCGGGGATCGCCGAGAGCTCGGCGAAGAGCGGGACGTCGGCGATGTCGAACGCGACGAGCTGGCGGATGCGCGCCCCGTCGGATTCGCTCAGGTGTGCGGCGTAGTGCACCAACCAGGGGCGCAGGCGGGCCAGGAAGCGATGCCGGGCGCGCCCGGCCGGGTTCTCCGCGAACGCGCGCGCGTGGGGGTGGATCTCGGCGAGCGTCGCGCGGTGGGCGTCGTCGCGGGCGGCCACGGCGAGGCGGTCGAGGGCATCGAGCGCCGTGACCAGCTGGGCCGCGCTGCCGCGCGGATCACGGCCCGCGAACAGCCCGCTCGCGGTGACGTGGAGCACGTCCAGGAACTGGGCCGCGATGCGGCGGGTGACCTCCCGCAGCTCGGAGGAGGGGGACAGGTCGAACGGCTGCTCCCCGTCGTCGGCCGTCGTGGTGGCGCTGTCGAACAACAACGCATCCACGTCGTACTCGCCCAGGTCGAGGACCACGTTGGCGCTCTCGTCGGAGGGCCGGAACGGCAAGAGCAGGGTGTCAGTCGGCATGTCGCACCCCCGCCGAACCGCCGAGGTCTGCCAATTCGGCCTGAAGCCGGCCACACAGCCGGTTGGTGGTACGCCGCCAACGGTTCGCCGCCGGGACGTGCACGACCAGGAACATGCGGCTCCCCTCGTCCAGCGGCAGGGGGCGGATGACGAAGCGCCCCCGCGCACCGTCGAGGAGCGTGAGCTCGTCGATGGCCTGCATCCCCATGTCGCGTTGGGCGCGGCCCACCACGTCGTCGAACAGGCTCGCGAGGACCGCCAGCGCTTCGCTCGGGGTGCCCCCGCCGGAGGCCGCCACGAGCAGGCCGAGGTCGGTACACACCAACGACATTGGAAACCCGCCCTCCCGATTTCCCGCTTCCAAGAGCTGTGTGACGCGCTGCTGCAAGCCTGGCATCCCTAGACCCCCTCGAGCGCGGCGAGCCGCCGCAAGTTCTGGAGCGCGATGCGATCGTTGGGGCGGTCGACGAGCGCCCGCTCGAAGGCGGCGCGGGCCTCGCCGAGGCGGCCCTCGCGGACGAGGCGCCGGGCGGTGTCGATGGTCGCGTCGAAGGATGTGTCGTCGCCCGGCGTCGGCGTGTCGACAGGTGGAGCGGGGGCCGCCGCTGGGGACACGACCGCGTCGTGCTGGGAAAGTCGACCATCTTCCAGTGCTTGGATCAGCGGATCGATGACACGACATCGCCACTCGCCCGCGGTGGTGACCCCGTCCCGGATCGCGGTCCGCCCGTCCAGGTGCGGCGTCAGGCGCGCGAGCGTGGCGGGGAGCGGCCCGGTCCCGGTTGGCAGCAGCGCGGAGGCGGCGATGCGCTGCCACTCGTCGAGCAGCCGGCAGCCGTCGAGCACGAGCGTGGTCAGCGGGCCGAGCGCCACGGCCGGGACGACCTCGGCGGTGTGCACGACAAACGTGCCGCCGGGCTGCAAGAACAGCTCCATCAACGCGTCGATGCCTCCCAAATTCGCCACCCTCGCGCTCACGACGTTCCCCATGTGGACCTCGATCTCCCCGCGCGGAACGCTGATCTTCCCCGTGAGCCCCTCCGCCTCCACGGCCTGGAGCACGGTGGAGAGGCCCACGGCTTGCAAATCACCACGGAGTATTTCAGGCATTCGCCTGTTCCGCGGAGGGCGCGGGGCGCTTGAAGAGCCGGGCCATCAGCTGTTCGAGCAGCAGGGTGTGTGTCTCGTGGATTCCCACGCGGTTCGAAGCCACGGCCTCGATCGAGGGGGCACGTTCCGGGTTGAGCGAGCGCTCGAGGAGGCGCACCGGGATGGCGTTTCGTACATCTCGCTTGTTCCATTGGTAGACATGGGGGATGTTGTCGAGCGAGCGCCCCCGGACCGCGAGGCTCTGGGCCAAATCCTCCTTGGAGACCAGGTTGGCCTCCTCCCGGTCGGGCCGCGAGTCCGCCACGAACACGATCCCGTCTACGTTTTCCAGCACGGCTTGGCGCGTCAACTGGTAGAAGGACTGCCCCGGTACCGTGAACAAATCGAGCTTGACCCGATGTCCGTTGACAGCGCCGAGGTCCAACGGGAAGTAGTCGAAGAAGAGGGTGCGCTCTGTCTCCGTATCGAGCTTGATCAGCTCCCCCCGCTGAGCGGCGGCGTACCCTTCGTGCAGGCCGACGATGTTCGTGGTCTTGCCACAAAATCCAGGCCCATAGTAAACAACTTTTATGATGACGATGCGGCTGTTACGATTGATGCGCAAGCGCGCGTCCTCCCCGGAGCCGTGGTGAATCCTGCCATGAATAGGGTGCACGGACACCTGAACCTCGTTTTCGAGGGGCGCGGAGTCCTTGACATCGAGCAGAATACGCGCCGGTGTGTTCCGGAACCTTGATCAAAGTCAACACAGGCTGTATTTTGGAATCACGGGCGCTGACACCCCCGCTGACCCTACAGCCCTGTAAGTGTGACGTAAGGAGCACCCGTGCCGAGAGACGTGCAAATCACCGCATGCCCACGAGACGGGCGTTGTTGTCTCGCCGAAAATAGCACGTTTGTTGAGAGCATTCCTCCGGACCGCGTGCGGCGGGGCCAGCGAATGTGGCAGGCCGGAGACGCGGACGACTGGGTCTTCGTCCTATGCCAGGGGCTCGCCATGTCCTCGTACCTGGACCCTTCGGGGGAGCAGCGCGTCGTGCAGCTGCACACCCGCGGCTCGGTGCTCGGGCTCCTGGAGCCGTTCGACGGCCGCCCGCGCGCCTTCGATGTGGACATCCTGGTGAGCGGATGGGGAATGAAGGTGCCCCGCGCCACGGTGCGGTCGGCGCTCGAGAGTGGGGGCGCGGGCGCGATGGGGGTGGTGAAGCTGATGGTGCACCTGCTCCACTCGTCGAACCGACGGGTGGCGGAGCTCGGCTACGGCTCGGTGGAGCAGCGCGTGGCGCGCATCCTCGTGCGGCTGGTCGAGAACTACGCGCTCGAGGACGCGCGCGGGCTGCTGGTGCCCGTCGCGCTCAGCAAGACCCACCTCGCCCAGCTGGTCGGCTGCCGCCTCGAGACGCTGGTGCGCACCCTCAAGCAGCCGGAGGTCCTCGCCGCGGTGTCGTTCCAGCGCGAGGGCTTCGTGGTCCTCGACGCGCCGGGCCTGCGCCGCCTCGCCGCGGCCTGAAGCGGCTAGAACCCCGCCTGCATGTGCACCACGATCCCGTGCTCGGGGGCCTCGGGCGTGGCGTCGGCCCAGCTGCGCTCATAGGTCACGGCCACCGCCACCTTGTCCAGGAAGTCCTTCTCCACGCCGCCGATGAGCAGCGTCTCGCCGTCATCCTCCGTCGCCATGTCCGGATCCCAGTGGTCGTACCGGACCACGAGCCCCGCGTACTTCGGAAGGCGCGGGTTGAGCGTGGCGGAGTAGCCGAAGCCGCTCACGTTGCCCTCCATCTTGCCGATGCCCTCGGCCCACACGAGCAGGCGCGGCATCTGGAAGCCGACGGCGCCCGCGTAGAGGAAGGTGGGGACGCCGGTGGTCGGGTGGCCGGAGTACGACGCGAACGCGGTGATGGGGAGCTCGCGATCCTCCATCTTGGCGAGCGGATCGACCGAGACGTGGGCCTGAACGGCCTTGCCGGCGTCGACCTCGACCTTGCCGTAGCCCTCGCCGTTCAGGAGGGACAGGTTCCAGTCCACCAGCCCGTCGCCGTGTTTGCCGAGCAGGGCCACGCCGAGGTCGGCGGTCTCGACGAGGCCGGCGTTCTTGGCGAACGACTCGGTGATGTACCGGTTGCCGGAGAACGCGTCGTAGTAGGGGCTGTAGGGCGTGTCGATCATGCCCGCGCGGAGCTCGAGCGGCCCGAGGTCCTTGACCGCGAGGTACGCGTGCTTGACGAACACCCGGTACTTCGTGTCGAAGGTGGCCTCGGTGCCGTCCCCGAAGGCGAGGGGCTTCATCCGGTCGGCGTCGAGCGTGATGCGGGCCGCGAAGCGCTTGTTGATGGCGACATCGGTGCGGAGGTACACGCGATCGATCGCGAACGCGTTCGCCATCTCGGCGCCGTCCGTCAGATCGAACTGGTACCGGGCGAAGATCATGCCGCCCGGCTTGACCACGGGGAACTTGGGGGGCTCGACGGGAGCGTCGGCGGCATGGGCAATCGACAGGATCAACGCGAGAATGGGCATACGGGCTCCGAAGCGCCCTGGCCGTAACCAAGGCGTCCCCGGACGGTCACCCTCCTGAGACCAAGGTCACGTACTCGTCACGATCTCGGGACGGGTCCGTGTCCTCTGTGCCGAGCCCGGCTCAGAGGACCGGGGCTCAGAGGATCCCGTACTCCGGCCCGTTGCCACCCTCGGGCGGCACCCAGGTGATGATCTGGTACGGATCGCGGATGTCGCAGGTCTTGCAGTGCACGCAGTTCGAGAAGTCGATCTGCAGCTCGGCGCGCCCCGTCACCGGGTTGGGATGCATGTTGTAGACCTGGGCCGGGCAGAACCGGGTGCACGGGTTGCCGTACTCCTCGGCGCATTGCGTGGCGCAGATCTCACGGTCGACCACCTTCAGGTGCGCCGGCTGCTTCTCCTCGTGCTTGGTGCCCGAGTGGTACACGTCGGTCAGCTTGTCGACCAGGTACACGTTGTCGAAGACGAGCTCGTCCCGCTCGGGCATGCCCTTGTGCCCGTGCACGTGGGCGACCTTCTTCATGTGCTCGTAGTCCGCGTCGAAGGGCTTGATGTCCTTGCCGGGGCCGAACACCATCGCCATGCCGACGCTCGCCATGCCGCCGATCACGCCCTTGTCGAAGCCGGCGTGGAAGTTCTTGGCGGGCTCCATCTCCTCGCGGATCCAGCTGCCGTCGACCCGCTCCTTGTACGCCGCGAGCACGGCCTCGGACGAGTCGCCCCGGCGGAGCGCGTCGAACGCGGTCTCGGCGGCCAACATGCCGGTCTTCATGGAGAGGTGGATGCCCTTGATGCGGGCCGGGTTCAGGAAGCTCGCCGAGTCGCCGACGATCATCGCGCCGTCCGCGAAGAGCTTCGGGATCGACGCCCAGCCGCCCACGGTCACGGCCTTGGCGCCGTACTTCACGACCTTGCCCGCGCCGAGCTTCTTGCGCATGTACGGATGCGCCTTGAGCTTCTGCAAGAGGTAGTGCGCGTCCATCGCGGGGTCCTTCGCGCCGAGCTCGACGAGAAGGCCGATCGCGTACTTGTCGTCCGCCATCGCGTAGACGAAGGCGCCGCCGAAGGTGGAGAGATCGAGAGGATAGCCGAGGGTGAGGATGACCTCGCCCTTCTTGACCGTGCCCTTCGGCATCTCGATGACCTCCTTGACCCCGATCTCGTAGACCTGGGGCTGGGAGTCCTTGTCGAGGCCGAGGCGGTTGATGAGCTGCCGGGAGAGGGTGCCGCGCGGCCCCTCGCCGAGGATGGTCACCTTGGCCATGATGTCGATGCCGGCCTCGAAGGTCGCCTTGGGCTGCCCGTCGGGGCCGATGCCCTTGTCGCCCGTGCGGACGCCGACCACGCGGTCGCCTTCCCACAACAGCTGCACGCCGGCGAAGCCGGAGAACAGCATCAGCCCCTTCTCCTCGGCCTTTGCCGCCAGCCACTTCTGCAGCTTGGCGATGGAGATGATGGGGTTGCCGTGGTCCTCCATGCCAGGGGGCATGAGCGGCGCGGGGAACGCCATCGTCTTGGTGAGGACGACGAAGGTCTCCTCCTCGACGTAGCGCTCGACGAAAGGGGCGTCCTTCTGCCAGCCGGGGAGCAGCTCGTCGAGCGCGCGCGGGTCGAGCACGGCGCCGGAGATGGCGTGGCTGCCGATCTCGCTGCCCTTGTCCATCAGGGCGATGGTCGGCTCTTCCAGGCGGGTGCCGGGCCCGCCGGCGTCCACCGCGGCGTTGTGCGCCTGGATGAGATCCAGGAGGCGGATCGCCCCGGCGAGGCAGGCGGGGCCGCCTCCGACGAACAGGACATCCACGGGCATCGCTTCGCGTTGCATCTGGGCGGCTCCAATCTGAGAACTGAGGGGTCATTCACTAACGGGTCGCGGCCGTTCGGTCGACGTGTTCCCCCTGGCGGGCTAATCCGCAGGCCGTCTTTCCCTGGCCGCCGCCGCATGTCCACCAAGCTCAAGATCCTCGCGTTCCTGACCACGTTCCTCGTGGTGATCGACCAGATCACCAAGGTGTGGACCGTGCGGGCGCTCCGCTACAGCGGCCAGAACCTGACCGCGCACACGTGGAAGGGGCTCGAACAGCTCGGGTACGACCGGGCAAATCCGGAAGAGATCCAGATCATCCCCGGGTTCCTGTCGCTCATCCACGCCCAGAACCCGGGCGCCGCGATGGGCATGCTGGTGAGCTTCGAGCACCGGATGTGGGTGTTCCTGGTGTTCACCATCGTCGCCGTCGGCGTGCTGGTGAGCATGTACCGGCAGCTCCCCGACAACGACCGCTTCCAGTCCGCCACGATCGCGCTCATCCTCTCGGGCGCCGTCGGCAACGCGATCGATCGCGTGCACAAGCAGACCGTGACCGACTTCATCCGCGTCTACACCGACGCGCCCGCGGCCAAGGCGTGGCTGATCGACACCTTCCGCACCGCCGAGTGGCCCACGTTCAACGTGGCGGACGCCGCGATCGTGGTCGGGGTCGCGATGTACCTCATCCAGTACCTCGTGTTCGAGCGCGACAAGGACATCGGCAACGCCGGCAAGAGCCCGCTGGACGACGCCGAGGGAACACCCGGCGCCCGCTCGTAGTTTCGGGTGCACCCCATCCTGTTCACGGTCGGGGGCCTGGAGGTGCACACCTACGGCGTCATGGCCGCGGTGGGGTTCCTGTTCGGCGTGACCGGGGCGGCGATCCTCGGGAGTCGCCCGGGCCCGAGTGGGCGCTCCGAGGGCGATCTCTCGTGGGACTTCTTGTGGGACCTCGCCATCGTCCTCATCGTCGGCGCGGTGGTCGGCTCCCGGCTGGAGTACGTGCGCACCCGGTGGGCCAAGTACGCCGCGGCCCCGATGGAGATCCTGGATTTGCGCGACGGCGGCCTGGTCTTCTACGGCGGGCTGATCGGGGCCGTGCTCTCCGCGCTGCTCTTCATCCGGTGGCGTCGCAAGCCGGTGTGGCGGGTGCTCGACCTGTACGCGCCCTTCATCGTGTTGGGGCACGCGTTCGGGCGGATCGGCTGCTTCGCCGCGGGCTGTTGTTACGGCGCGCCGACGGATGTGCCCTGGGCGGTCGTGTACCCGATGGGCGGCAAGCCCCCCGGCGGCGTGCCCCTTCACCCGACCCAGCTCTACGAGGTGCTCACCAACGTGCTCGTCGGGGCCGTGCTGCTGGGAGTGCGGGCGCGGGGGCCGCGCGGCGGGGCGACCAACGGCGAGGGGCTGACCTTCGCCGCGCTGTTGGTCCTGTACCCGGCGTTCCGCGTCGTGAACGAGCTGTTCCGGGGGGACGGCATCCGGGGCTACGTGGCCGGGGGCGTCACCAACGGGCAGGCGATCTCGGCGGCGTTGTTCGCCGCGGGGCTTGTGCTCTTGTGGACGCGCTGGCCGAGGCCCGGATCGGGGCCCAAGCCGGGCGTCAATACTGCGCGGTGAGCTCGATCGTGTCGATGCGGGCGTGATCCCCCGCGGGCTCGATGCGCGCGAGGGTGACCTTCCCGCTGCTCACCGCCATGACGACGAGCCCCTGGTCGGCGAGGATGCTGCCGGGAGACACCACGCGCTCCTCCCCGGAGGAGAGCCCCAGGATGGCGCGTGGCGGCTGGGCCTGGGGGAGCGTGGAGACGAGGCGGACGGGCCACTGCACTTGTGACGGCAGGCCGACGGGCGGCGGCGCGGGAGGCTCGACCGGCGGGGCCACGGCGGCGACGGGCTCCGCGGCGTCGAGCGCGGCGGGATCGACCCCGGCGGCGGTGACCATGCCGGTGGCGAGGTCACCCACGGCGAGCTCCTCGCTCGAGAGGATCAGCGGCGGCTCGGAGGGGAAGGCGAACGCCGGGTCGACGGGGGCGGTGCCGGCGGGGGCGGTGCCGGCCGGGGTCGTGCCGTCCGCGGCGGGGGCGCCGGCCACGGCGGCGGGGCGCGGCGCGGGCGCGAAGATGTCACCACGGCTCTCCATCGGCTCACAAGCCGGGAGCGCGGCGCCGAAACACGCGACCGCCGCCAGGAGCCGGAGCCACGCAGGGGCGATGGAATCAGTGCGGTCGGACGACATCCGGGTAGTCTAATGGGCCAGGCGAGGTGGGGCGTAGACCAGTGGCTGTTGTTCGCGGTCGGGTTCGGCGCCGCCACGTGCTTGTGGATCGGCCTGGCCTGGATCCCACGCCGCCTCGCCCCGGTGAACGCCTTGCGCGCGTTCGCGTCGGCGCGTGGCGCGCGGGTGCGCGGCGACGGTCGCGTGGAGCCCCTGTCCATCCTCGGGGTCGCGCGCGGGCGCCCGTTCACCGTGACGTGGCAGCGCCCCGCCGGCGGCGGTGACGTGCTGCTGGTCGGCGTGGACTGCCGCGTGCCCGACGGCGCGGTGCCGGTCGACGGGGCGGCCGGTGGGGACGGCGACGGGGAGGCCGACGGGGTGACCGCCGCGGAGGGGGACGCCCTGGTCACGCGGTGGGTGCGCCCCGGCGCGGACGTGCTCGATCCGGCGCGCCTCGGCGCCCTGGTGGACGCGCTCGCGCAGATGGCGGAAGAGCTGGAGGCGGCCCACCCCGCGTTCGAGGGCGAGCCGGACTGATCACCCCAGGATCACGGCGCCGCCTCGATCCTGGCGTGGGTCGCGGTCGCGTCGGCGGGGCCCACGAAGTGGAGGACGCGGAACGGCGCGGTGTCGTCGTCGGCGCCGCCGATCTGCAACCCCGCCTCCCAGCGCCCCTCCAGCCACACCGCGCACACCCGCGGCCCCACGGGGCAGACGCGGCGCAGGTGGTCGATGAGCGCGACGCCGAGCGCGCTGTCGTCCAGCCGCACCTCGATCGGGCCGCCGGGCGCCGCGGTCGTCGCGTCCGTCGTAGCATTCGCCGCCGCCGCGGGGGCCTCGGTGCCAAGCCACGCGCGCGTTCCGCCGCCGCGCAGGTCGTTGTCGAAGTCGACCACGACGGGCAGCTGGAGCAGGTGCGCGCGGTTCGCCTCGAGCCACGCGAGCAGCCCGGGATCGGCGATCGCGGGCCCGTCGACGAAGGGGACATCGACGTGGGGCGTCTTGTTGCCGGGCATGGCGCCCTCCGGGGTCGAATCGGCGGGGAGCAGGATGGCGGATCGCCCCGCGCAGCCGACGAGGAGGAGCAGGGGGACGGCGTGGAGGGCGCGCATCCGAGTTCTTAGCACCGGCGGCAACGGATAGAGGTGCGCCATGTGTCTGGTCCTCGTCGCCTGGCAGGCTCACCCCCGGTACCCGCTCGTGGTCGCCGCCAATCGCGACGAATGGCGCGAGCGTCCGACCGAGCCCCTGCACCGCTGGGAGGACGGGTTGTGGGCGGGGCGCGACCGGCTCGGGGGCGGCACCTGGATGGCGGTGCGGCGCGACGGCGCCTTCGCCGCCACGACCAACTTCCGCGAGCCGGGCCTGGCACGGGGCGCGCGCTCCCGCGGCGAATTGCCGCTGCGCGTGCTCCGCGCGCCCGGCATCGCCGCGGGGATGCGCGACGTGGGCGACGACGCGGCCGCGTACGGCGGGTTCCACGTCCTCGCGGCCGACCGCGAGGGGCTCTGGCACCAGAGCAGCCGCGGCGAGCGGGTCACGCAGCTCGACGCCGGCCTGCACGGCGTGTCGAACGGGCCCCGCGCCGTCGCGTGGCCCAAGGTGCACAGCGGCCTCGCGGCCCTCGCCGAGGCGCTCACCCCCGACGAGCCCGATGTGGACGCGCTCTTCGCGCTCCTCCAGGACCGCGAGCAGCCGCCCGACCTGCTGCTCCCCGACACCGGCGTCGGCCTCGACATGGAGCGCGCGCTCGGCGCCCGGTTCATCGATCTGGGGACCTACGGCACGCGGTCGAGCACGGTGGTGCTCGTCGGCGAGCGCGTGCGCGTGGTCGAGCGCACGTGGGACCCGGGCGGGGGCGTGGTGGACGTGTGGGTGAGCTGACCCCGGCCTACCGGCAGGCGAGGTCGAACGTTCCGGCGCGCAACACGACGGTGTCGCGGTCGAGCGCGGCCTCGTCACCGGTGCCGAGCTTGCCCTGGTCGTTGCTGCCCCAACACGCGAGCGAGCCGTCGTTGTACACGCCGCAGACCGAGTCCGTGTAGTAGTTGTAGGCGATGGCGACGACCGGCATGTCGGTCAGGCGCGCGGTCGTGGTGCTGCGGGAGGGATCGCGGGGATCCGTCTCGTACAGGTACACCGCGCCGTCGTCCTCCAGCCACACGATCGCCTCGGCGCGGTCGGTGCCCTCGACGTAGCCGCCGTCGACCACGTGGCCGCGCGTCCCGAGCACGGTGCGGCCGCAGGTGAGCCCGCCCTCGTCCACCACACACTCGGCCCGGCCCTGGGACGCGCGCCACACGCTGGTGTCGTCGATGTTCTCGCTGCCGAAGGTGTCGACCCACACGCTCGAGGCGGGGCCACGGTCGACGGTCAGGGGAGTGGTGCCGTAGCCGTACCCGGTGCACCACACCGAGTCGCTGCCGTCGATCGCGCAGTAGCTGTCGGAGGTGCCCGTCGCGATGCGCTCGACACCGGTGGCGCCGCCCACCCACCCGGTCCACGCGCGGTTCGGATCGGTGGTGCCGTTCCCGAGCTGGCCGGAGTAATTCCAGTAGCCGAGGCACGTCGGGCTCCCGTCGGCCACCGCACACGCGGTGTTGCCCTCCTCGATGTTCCACGTGGCCGTCACGATCACCTGGGTGGCCGCGCGCACGCCGGTCGCGACGAAGCTGGTGCCGTACGTCTCGGAGTAGACGCGGCCGGCGCAGAGGAGCTCCTCGCTGCTGTCGACGTAGCAGACGGCCTGGTCGCCCATGGCGAGGGCCACGTGGGCCGCGCACGTGCCGCCCGCGCTGTCGAGGAACTCCGTCTGCACGCCCTGCCACATGAACGACTCGGCGGAGGGGGCCACCGGGAACACGGCGGAGGACGAGTCGCACACGGTGTCGGCGCCGTCGCAGTCGCCGTCGATGCGGTCGCCGCAGGTGTCGGGGGCGCCGGGGTACACCGAGGCCGACGTGTCGTCGCAGTCCGTCGCGTCGAACACGAAACCGGTGGTGTCGCAGACCAGCGCGGTGAACGTCGCGTCGCCAAAAGTGTCGCCGTCGGCGTCCGCGTAGGCGGTCACGGCGTCGGTGACCGAGTCGTCCGCGAGGTCGACCATCGTGTCGCAGTCGTTGTCGACGCCGTCGCAGATCTCGACGCCGTCGGGATGGACGGTGGCGTTGGTGTCGTCACAGTCGTAGCCCGCGGCGTAGCCGTCGCCGTCCTCATCGACCCGCACGTCGGTGTCCGTGTCCGTGTCGGTGTCCGTATCGGTGTCGGTGTCCGTGTCGGTGTCGGTGTCGGTGTCCGTGTCCGTGTCCGTATCGGTGTCCGTCTCGGTGTCGGTGTCGGTGTCGTCGAGGTCGTTCCCGCCGGTGTCGTCGGCCTTGTCGGCGTCCTCTCCGGTGCAGCCCACGAGGGCGAGCGAGGCGAGGACGAGCGAGGAGCGGGCGAACGAGGCGAGGAGCGAGCGCGTCATGAAACCATCCGGGGGCCCGGAGTCTAACGTAGGGAGCGTGCAGACGCGCGCCCGGTCGCGCCCGGCCCCGCGCGGCCGTCGTGTGGCGCGTTTGTCAGGAATCGGCCTCGAACCTTTCACCCGTATGTCGGCCTGCCGATGCGCCGCGAACGCGACCTGCTCCTTGGGCTACCATGGGCGGGCTTGGACGTTCCTTCTGCCGTAGTCGCAGACGACCTCCCCCGGATCGAGGTCGCCGTTGTGCCGGACATCTCGCCGTTCGCGCGCGAGGTGCGGGCCGCCGCGGCCGCGTGCGGGGCCGTGTTCGTCCGGGCGGACGCCGCGATGCCGACCGATCTCGCGTCCCGGCTCTACGTCGTCGATCTCACGCGCGCCCTCGCCACCGCGCGCCTCGGCCCCTGCGTCATCGCGATCAGCCGCCAGCCCGAGCTCGACGCCTACGACATCATCGACCCCGCCACGGTCGCCACGCGCCTGCCGCGCGCGCTGCGCAACCTCGTCGAGCAGGAGAAGCTCCGCGCCCGCGTGACCGCCGAGCGCGGCACGGTCGAGGTGCTCAACCAGATCGGGTACGCGCTCTCCGCGATCACCGACCGCCACCGCCTCCTCGACGAGCTGCTCACCCACGCGCGGCGCCTGCTCCAGGCGGACGGCGGCACGGTGTACCTCGTGGAGGACGGCGCGCTGCACTTCGCGGCCGCCCAGAACGACACGATCCCGTTCTTCCCCAGCCGTCGCAAGCTCCCGATCGACGAGCACAGCCTCGCGGGCTGGGTGGCGCTGCGCGGCAAGCCGCTGAACATCGAGGACGTCGGCCGGCTCGACGCGACCGTGCCCTACCGCCCCAACTTCTCGTTCGACGAGCAGACCGGCTACCAGACCCGCTCGGTGCTCGTGGTCCCGCTGATGGACCGCGACGCCCACGTGATCGGCGCGCTCGCGATGATCAACCGCAAGCCCGTGGCGGGCGTACCGCTCGCGAGCTTCGAGAAGGTGCTGCCCTTCTCCGATCGGCACGTCGCGCTCGCCCGCTCCATCGCGGGGCAGGCCGCGGTCGCGCTCGAGAACCACCGGCTGTACCGCGACATCCAGCTGTTGTTCCACGGCTTTGTCGAGGCCGCGGTGACCGCGATCGAGGCGCGGGATCCGACCACCGGCGGCCACAGCCACCGCGTGGCCGAGCTCGCCACGCTGCTGGCGCGCGAGGTCACCGACAGCGACGAGCCGCCGTTCGCCACGATCCGCTTCTCCGCGCAAGAGCTGACCGAGCTGCACTACGCCTCGATGCTCCACGACTTCGGCAAGGTCGGCGTGCGCGAGGAGGTGCTCCTCAAGGCCACGAAGCTCTTTCCGTGGGAGATCGCCGAGGTCGAGCTCCGCTTCCGCCTCGCGGCGCTCCAGGCCGTGCTCGAGTCCCTTCGCGACGAGCTCACCGAGCACCAGCTCACCAGCCGGCTCGCGGTGCTCCACCAGGACCTCGCGCTGGTGCGCCGCCTGAACCGTCCGAACGTGCCCTTCGGCGTGGGCGACCGCGAGGCGATCCGGCTCGTGGCCGAGCGCTGGCGGCTGGACGGCGAGCGCCAGGAGCTCGTGTTGCGCCCCCGCGAGGTCGACCGCCTGTGCATCCCGCGCGGCTCGCTCGATCCCGCCGAGCGCCTCGAGATCGAGCGCCACGTCGAGCACACCTACCGCTTCCTGCGCGTCATCCCGTGGACACGCGAGCTCCGCAACGTGCCCGCCATCGCCTACGCGCACCACGAGAAGCTCGACGGCACCGGCTACCCCCGCCAGCTCACCGAGCCCGAGATCCCGTTCGGCGCCAAGATCATGGCCATCGCCGACATCTACGACGCGCTCACCGCGATGGACCGCCCCTACAAGGACCCCATGTCGCCCGACCGCGCCATCGGCGTGCTCCGCGACGAGGCCGCCGCCGGCAAGATCCTCTCGCCGGTCGTGGAGCTGTTCGCGGGGCGCCAGCTGTGGAAGCGGCTCAAGGGGATCCGGAGCAAGTAGGGGTCGGAAGCCGGGGTTGGGCGACCACGAGGGGCGCGGTGCCCGGCGCCAGAGCGCGCCGACCGCGCCCGGTCGGCACAGGCGGGTTGGGAGAGGCGTCACGGAACGGTGGACTGCCCGAGCGCGTCACTGCCCCAGCAGGTGATCGCCCCCGTGGTGTCGAGCGCGCAGGTGTGGAAGATGCCGGCGGACACGGACACGAAGCTGCCCGAGGGCGGGGTGGACTGGCCGTAGTCGTCGAACCCCCAACATTGGACGGCCCCGCCGCTCTCGACGCCGCACGTGTGGTCGGCGCCGGCCGACATGGAGACGAAGGTGCCGGCCGGCGGCGTGGACTGCCCGTAGTAGTCGGTGCCCCAGCACGTGATGGCGCCGCCCGCCGCGAGCCCGCAGCTATGGGAGCCACCCGCGTTCACGGAGAGGAAGGTCTCCGCGGGCGCGTCGGTCTGGCCGTGGCCGTTGTACCCCCAGCACACCACGGCGCCGTCCCCGTCGAGGGCGCAGGTGTGGCTGTTCCCGTTCAGCCCGCTGTCGAGGGCGGAGAAGGTGCCGGCGGGAGGGGTCGTCTGGGCGTCCAGATCGCTCCCCCAGCAGCTCACTGCGCCGCTCGTGTCGATGGCGCACGAGTGGCTGGAGCCGGTGCTCACGGCGACGAAGGAGCCGGCGGGGGCGGTGGTCTCCCCGTAGGAATTGTTCCCCCAGCACCGGAGCGCGCCGCCGTCCTCGATGCCGCAGGCATGGCCGTTCCCGGAGCTCACGGCGGTGAAGGTGGCATCGGAGGGAGGGTGGAGCTCCCGGTTCCGCTCGGTGTTCTGCCCCCAGCAGACCATCCACCCGTCGCTGTCGATCGCGCAGGTGTGGTAGCCGCCTGCGCTGAAGCTCCGCCAGCCGCAGCCGTCGATCGCGCCGTCCCCATCGCTGTCGTACGGGTGCAGCCCGGCGCGGGTGTCGTCGCAGTCCGTGCCGTCCGCGATGCTGCCGTCGGGGGCGGCGCACACGGCCTGGGCCTGGGCGGGATCGCCGTACCCGTCGGCGTCCCAATCGAAGTACCAGGTGGGCGGATCCTCGTCGATCGCGCCGTCGCAGTCGTTGTCGACGGCGTCGCACGCGTCGGTGGCGCCCGGGTAGACAGACGCGCTCGCGTCGTCACAGTCGGTCGCGTCCGCCACGGTGCCCGCGGGGGCGTCGCAGGCGGCTTGTGCCACGCCCGGATCGCCGTACCCGTCGGCGTCGGCGTCGGCGTACCAGGTGGGCGGGTCCTCGTCGGTCTCGCTGTCGCAGTCGTCGTCGACCCCGTTGCAGAGCTCCGTCGCGCCGGGGAACACGTCGGCGTCGGCGTCGTCGCAGTCGTCGGGCGCGGCGACACCGTCGCCGTCGAGGTCGTCCGTCGCGGTGTCGTCGACCGGGACGGACGTCTCCTCGCCAGACTTGTCGGCGCACGCGGCGACGAAGAGGCCGATGGCGACGACGAGCGAGAGAGGACGAAGCTGCATGGGGGCGCCCAGGTGTGGAGCGCACCGTACTGGCGACCGACCGGCGCCGAACCTCACAGGCATCTCTCATGCTCGCCCGGTCGCGACCGCGCCCGGTCGGCTCCCCGCTCGCCACGCCTCCCCCGCCGCCGCACCGGCCCCGCGCCGCGCGGGGTCCGTGTGCCCTGGCCTTGCTCCGTCTGCTGCGGCGTCCGGATCAGCCGATCCGTGGCACCAGCACGTCGAGGTCCTCGAGCGGCGCCGCCACGTACCGCTGGAGCGACCGGCTCACGATGCGCCCGGCGTGGTAGCCGCACGCCTGGCGGAGCGCGTCCGAGCGCGCGAGCGCGGTGTCGACGCCGTGGGAGAGCTCGAACAAGTAGGGGAGCAGGCTGTTGCCGAGCGCGCGGGAGGCGGTGCGCGCGACCTCGCTCGGGAGGTTGGGGATGCAGATGTGCCGCACGCCCTCGACCTCGTAGGCGGGCGACTCCGGCGTGGTGGGGCGGCTGGTCTCGCTGCACCCGCCCTCGTCGATGCTCATGTCGATGAAGAGGCAGCCCTCCTTCATGAGCCTTACATGCTGGCGCCGGAGCACCTTGGGGGCGGGCTCGCCGCGCACGGCCACGGCGCCGATGACGACGTCGGCCTGCTCGAGGTAGCGCGACAGGTGGTACTCGCTGGCCGTGGCGGTCACGACCATGCGGCCGATGGCGCGCTCGAGGCGCTGGAGCCGGCGCGGATCGCGGTCGAGCACGACCACCTGGGCCCCGAGCGCCGCGGCTTCGGCGGCCGCCGCCTGCCCCGCCGTTCCGCCGCCGATGACGAGCACGAGGCAGGGCGGCACGCCGGAGGACCCGCCGAGCAGGAGGCCGGGGCCGTGGCCGGTCGAGGTGAGGTGGAACGCCGCGAGGGTGACGGCCACGCGCCCGCCGAGCGCGGAGAGCGGCTCGAGGATCGGATACTCGTCGGGCTCCTCGCGCACCATCTCGCACGAGAGCGTCGTGGCCTTCTCGGCGATGAGCTTCTGGTGGAGCGCCGCGGGGGCGCTGGCGAGGTGCAGGAACCCCACGATCGTGCCGCCCGCGCGCACGAGCTCGAGCTCCGTCGCGAGCGGGGCGTGCACCTTGAGGAGGATGTCGGCGCCCGCCGCGACCTCGCGCGAGCCGTAGACGACCTGGGCGCCGGCCGCGAGGTAGTCGGTGTCGTTGAAGCCGGAGCCGAGCCCCGCGCCGTTCTCGACGAGCACCCCGTGGCCCGCCGCCACCAACGCGCGTGCGCCCTCCGGCGTGAGCGGGACGCGCCGCTCCTGCGGCGTGGTCTCTCGGACGAGCCCGAATTCCATGACACCCTCCAAGGGCGAAGAGTGCCACACTTCGGCTCCGCGCGGCGGCGGTCGAGGCGGGGCCGCCCCACGGAGCGGGTCAGGGCACGACGCGCCCGTCCTCGACGCGCCCTTCCTCGAAGCTGAGCGAGTAGCCGGGCCCGAGGCAGGCGGCGATCCGGTCGCCCGCGGGGATGCCGAGGTAGATCTCGCAGCGCGTGCACGCGATGGGAAACACCAGCGCGCCGTCCTCGAGGAGGAACTGCGCGGTGGCGAGCGTGCCGTCCGGGAGCGCGGCGCCGACGCGCTTCACGGTGTCCAGCCCGGTGCCGCGCACCGTGACCTCCCGGATGCGCTCGTTCGCGTGGCGGACATGTACGGCCTCGATCTTGGGGCAGCGAGCCTCTACCGCGAAGGCCACCTCGGGCTCCAACGGCGTGTCCGGTTCGCCGCGAAAGCGGCCGCCGACCTGCCGCAACGTGTGGGTGGCGAACGTCACGTCCTGGGGGGGATCGAGGGGGTTGCAGCGACAGGCGAGGAGGAGGGCGAGGAGCATGGGGACCGCGTCGTGAATATAGTGGGGGCGTATGTCCGGCACGCCCGAGCGCACCCGCTACTGTAGCCGTTGCCTGACGACCTTTCCGGCGGATGCGCCGAAGTGCCCGAACCTCGGGTGTCGCTGGGCACGGCCGGCCACCGGCTGGGGCGAGCTGCTCGAGGCGGACGAGGTGATCGACCGCACCTACCGCATCCACGCGCGGCTCGCGATCGGCGGGGCCGGCGTGACCTACCTCGGCGGTGAGCTCGGTCCCGACGGCACCGCCGAGGTGGGGCCGCGCGTCGCGATCAAGGTGCTCTACCAGCAGCGCGACCAGGGCTCCTACCTGCGGCGGCTCTCCACCGAGGCGCAGATCCTCCAGGGGATGAACCACCCCCAGATCGTCGAGTGCCGCGGGTTCGTGCACCGCTCCGGCCACTCGCCCTACCTGGTGACCCGCTACGAAGAGGGCGGGAGCCTGCTCGACCACATCCGGCGCGTCGGCACCTTGTCGATCCCGGTGGTGGCCGGCATCGGGAGGCAGGTGTGCTGGGCGCTCGACGTGGCGCATCACCAGGGCGTGGTGCACCGCGATCTGAAGCCCGAGAACGTGCTCCTCGTACGGGAGGTCGCGGCCGACCACATCCCCGAGATCCGCGTCGCCGACTTCGGCATCGCCAAGGTGTTCGGGGGCGTGGGCGACCGCCTGACCCGCGTGGGCGCCTTCGTCGGCACCCCCCAATACGCCGCCCCCGAGCAGTTCGACGGCCTCGCCCCCGAGCCCGCGACCGACGTGTACGCGGTCGGCGCCCTCCTCTACTTCTGCATCTCCGCGCGTCCGGTCGCGGACTTCATGGCCGAGCTCGACCCCGACTCGCAGAAGGACCACCTCGTCCGCCACCTCCCGCCCAAGCTCGAGCCCGAGCACGGCAGCCCCGAGCTGCGCCGCTGGATGGAGGAGACCTTGGCGGTCGCGATGGCGGTCGACCCCGGCGATCGGTGCGACGTCTCCCAGCTCGAGGCGCGCCTCGCCGCCATCCAGGACGGGCGCGACCCCGGCTTCGTCCGCCTGCCGCCCGCGGGCAGCATCGTGCCTGGATCGCGCACCATCCAGGCCTCCGGGCCGACCCACACCGCGGACACGCTCGACACCGCCTTCGTGAGCCCGCTGCTCACCGACGAGGGCGTGGTGCCCTCGCTCGTGTCGCCAACTCCGGTGCGAGGCCCGCCGCCGGTGCCGCCACGCGGGCCCCCGCCGGTGCCGCCGTTGGCGCCGTCGTCGGCTTCACTCGCGCCGTCGTCGTCGCTGGGCGTGCCGGCCGGGGTTGTGCCCCGCCCGACCCCCACCGCGCAACGCACCCCGACCTCCCACCGCACCCCCACCGCCACCCGCACGCCGGACACCCAGCGCGCGCCCGCCCGATCGTCGGCCGCGCCCATCGGCTGTGGCCTGCTCGCGGCCGGCGGCGTGGGCGTCACGCTGGTGCTGCTGGCGGTCCTCGCGTGGATCTACGTGCCCGCTTCGGCCCGCGTCCTGACCGGCACCGAGACGTCCGCGGACGACATCCGCGACTGGGCCCTGGTGGCGGGTACCCTCGGCGAGCGCGGCGTGGCCGCCGAGGTGGCGTGTGGCGCCCCCGGCTACCTCGCCATCCAGGTGGTGGTGGAGGGAGACGGCACCGTGCGCGGCGCCAGGCTCCTGAACTACCCGCACGAGCCGACGCGCGCGTGCATCGAGACCGAGCTGAAGAAGGCGAAGTTCCCGCGGCAGGGCAAGGACACGATCCAGGTGGCGGTGTCGCTCCAGAAGTAGGGCAGACGGTCCGCGCGGACGCGGCCGCTGCGGCGGCGGGGTGGGCGGGGCGTCCGCAGCCACCCGGGGCCGAGGATCTCGCCGGTGATGCCCTGCGGGAGCGCGACGATCTGTTGATACAGCTCTTCGAACGTCGGCTGTGCTCGCGGGGCCTCACCCATGCTCCGAGGGTAGCCGCGCGGCCGGGGCCGGTCAACGCGACGGCCCGCGCCTGATTTTACTCACAACCCCGATCTACTCACACCCCGCCGCGCCCACCCGCGCGGTCATCACCCAGGCCGCGGCGGTCTCGCCGACCTTGGCGGTCGCGGTGTCGAACGCCGCCCGCGAGGGGTACACCCCTGTGTAGAGGTCGAGCTGGTGGAGGTTGCCCGTGAACGCGCCGCCCGTGTCCGCGAGCACCACGAGGCGCAGGCCGTCGGCGGATTTGAGCGCGAGGAGACGGCCGAAGCCGAGCGCGTCGAGATCCCCGGCGACCGCCACGAACGGGCGCAGGTTCGGGCCGGGCACGGCCTCGGGGGCCCACCCGCGCACCGCGTCCATCGGGCGGAAGTACCAGTACCGGCGCTGTTGCCGCGTGTCTGTCACGCCGCGTTGGTAGGGGATGCCATTGTGACGGTGCACGTTGTAGAGCCGCGGCGCCGGTGTGTCGGGCAGGGTCACCGCGATGGTGCCCTGCATCAGGGCCTCCTCGTGGTGGGCGTGCGTGAGCCACACCAGCGGATCGGCGCGGCCCGCCGCGGCGCCCCCTTCGCGGTACACCCCACCGGACACGTCCTGGCGGGTGTAACGAAAGCGGTCGAGCGTGGCACGTTGGGTGTCGGCCTGTGTCACGGTGAGCCCCGCCTCGTCGTTTGGCACCTCCCAGAGCGCGTGGCCGTGGGTGGTGTCGGGCGTGGCGCGGCCATCGACACTGTAGACGAGGTACCGCGTGAGCCGGAGGACCTCGCCGGTCCGTGCCACGTCGGGCACCCAGCGCCACGTGTCGAAACACCTCCCGAGGAAAGCCGGGTCCGCGAGGCGGTCGGCGCCGGTCGCGGCGTCCTCCGCGGCGACACGTGTCACGAACGCGAGGGTGTCGGCCACGGCGGTGGCGCCGGTGAACGCGCCGGGCACGCCGGGGGTGACACCGGGCGCCGCGGCGAGCACCCGCGACGTGTCGGCGGCGACGGCGCCGAGGTCGGCGGAGGGGGCGCGGGGGGCGGACCATGGCGGGGCTTCGGGGCGGAAGCGCTGGGGATCGGACGACACCGGGGCCGCGGCGAACGCGGGCGTCGTGAGGGCGAGGGCGAGGGCGATGTGGATGCGCCGATGGATGAACATGCCCGTCCCTTCGGATCGCCCCTAACGAGGCGATAGACCGTCCGGATGTCCGACGACCTCTTCGTCCTCGAAGGCCGGCTGCCTGTTCTCGCCGCGCCGGTCGGCCTCGCCTCCTACGACTACGACTTCCGCGCGCACTTCCAGTGCCGCTCGCTGCTCGTGGCTCCGGACGGCCCGGTGATCGCGCGCGTCGGCGCCATCGACGACTACGCACCCCGCTACCACGCGCTCCTGGCCGACGGCATCCGCCTGATCCACGACCCCGACGAGCACGACCGTTGCTCGCTCGCCAGCGGCTGGGCGCCCCTGCTCGCCGAGTTGACCCCGGAGACCTGGGTGGCCGACGAGCTCCCGCCGGTGGCCGAGGTCGAGGCGCGCTTCGGTTGGCCCGTGTTCGTCAAGGGAGACCGCCAGACCAGCCGCCATCGCGGCGAGCTCTCCATCGCGCGCTCGCCCGAACACTACGAGCGGATCCGCGCGGCGTGGGGCGGCGACCGCATCTTGCGGTGGCAACGGGCGGCGGTGCGGCGCTTCGTGCCGCTCCGCTACGTCGGCGAGCGCCCCGAGGGCATCCAAGCCAGCCACGAGTTCCGCGTCTTCTGTTGGCGCGGGTGTGTCGTCGGCGTCGGGGCCTATTGGACCTCCCACGCCTACGCGGCCACCGCCCCCGAGCTGGCCGCGATCACGCGACTCGCAGAGGAGGCCGCGCGGCGCGTGGCGGTGCCCTTCCTGGTCGTGGACGTGGCCCAAGCCGCTACGGGCGAGTGGCTGGTCATCGAGTGCAATGACGCGCAGGAGGCGAGCTACGCCGGGGTGGTGCCGCTGGCGTTGTGGGCGGCGATCCTGGGGGCGGAGGGGGGGTAACGGAGGGCGTACGTTTCGGGCAGGTCGTCGGGCTCGTGTCCGGCGTCGGCCTGGTCGACCCGTTCACGGGCACCAGCGTGCTCGACCCCGCGGTGCAGGGCTGGAACGGCACCGACGACCGATCTCGACTTCAGTCGGCCGGCCAGCGCCAATCCCGACTCGCTGACCGGAGTCGAGAGATGCTCGGTCATCGGCCGACCGCGGTCCTCCCAGGCGGACTGCAGTCGAGCGATGCTTGGTCATCGTCCGACCGCGGTCCTCCCAGGCGGACCGCAGTCGAGAGATGCTCGGTCACCGGGCGACTGTGGTCCTGCCCGCGATCCTCGGTGCCGAGCAAACACGATCGAAGGCAAAGCAGGAAGGCAGGAAACAAGGAAGGCAGGAAGCGGAAAAGAGGCAGGGAAGCCCTCAGTGCCGCTCCTCCACGTCCTTCAGCAGCTCGTCCACCCGCTTCTCCAACGCCTCCATGCGCGCCTCCATCTCGTTGGGCGTGGCGCCGGGCGTCGTGGCGCGGGCGCGGATCGTCGTGATCGCGGTCGCGGCGGCCGTGCGCAGGTCGCGGCCGGTCTCCACGCGGCGGAGGGCCTCGAGGCGGCTGACCGTGGCGCTGTCGCCGACCTGGGCGAGGATGGCGACAGCGCCTTCGCGGCAGCGCAGGTCGGAGTCGTCGAGCATGTCCTCGGTGGCGCGGGCCACGTCGCGGAACAGGCGGTCGCGGGCGAGGCCGGGGTCCTGGCGGGAGGCGAGGCGGGCGGCGGCGCGCAGGGCGTGGAGGCGCGCGCGTTCGGGCCCCTCGATGCGGAGGAGGGCGGCGAGGTCGGCGGGGGCGCCGTGTTCGCCGAGCACGCCGGCCGCGGCGGCCATCAGCTTCAGGTCCTCCAGCGCCTTCGGGCGGAGCCGGGTGCGGGCGAGCTTCGCGGCCGCGGCGCCGTCGAGCCGCGCGAGGGACGTGAGCGCCAGCGCGGCCACGTCGGGGTTGGGATCCCGCGCCACCCGCTCGGCGAGCGCGGGGGCCGCCGCCTTGCCGACCGAGGCGCCGAGGGCCTCCGCGACGGCCTCCCGGACGAGATCGTCGGGGTCGTCCAGCAGCGGGAGGAGCGCGACGTGCGCGCGTTGGGCGCCGAGGGCGCGCACGGCGGCACGTCGCATCACCACGCTCGTTTTCGTGTCGGCGGCGAGGGCCGCGAGGACTTCGGACCGCGGCGTGTCGCCGAGCGCCTCGATGGCGAGGAGGCGGGCATACGGAGCGGACGAGCGCGCCTGGGCCTCCCACGCGGCGGGGTCCTGGGTCTGGGTGACCTTCGCGAGCACGCCGCCGCGCGGATCGAACGCCACGTAGGTGGGCGCCGCGGCGAGGGGCACGCGCAGCTCCACGTCCTCGTCGGTGAGCCACCCCTTCGCGACCACGGGGCCGTCGGGCCCGCCCACCTCGACCTCGACGGGCAGCGTGTACACAGGCCGCTCCGTGCCCGTGGCCTGGCGCACGGTCACGACGACCGCGCCGTCCGCGTACGTCGAGGACACCGTCAGCTCGGGCACGTAGGGCAGGTCCACCCACTGTTGGAAGAACCAACCGAGCTCCTGCCCACTCACGTCCTCCATCGCATCCACGAAGTCCTGGGTGTCCACGAGCGCGCGCTGGTGGCCCTGGGTGTAGCGACGGATGCCCGCCCAGAACACGTCCTCGCCAAGCATCACGCGCAACATCTGGAGCACGCTCGCGCCCTTGTTGTAGACGTTCACGCTGTCCGGCGCGCCCGCCCCCGCGTGGAACCGCCCCGCGAGCGCCTCGGTGGCGAGGCTCGCCCGGTAGCGCCCGAACACGCCGTTGGCCCACTCGTCGGCCCCCGAGACCCCGGCCAGCGGCGAAGCCTCCCAGTCCGCCGCGAAGAACGTGGCGAAGCCCTCGTTGAGCCACATCTCGCGCCAGTTCCGGCACGTGAGCAGGTCGCCGTACCACTGGTGGGCGAGCTCGTGCGCCACCACGCTCGCGATGCGGGGGGCGCGGGTGCCGGCGACACGGTCGTTGCCGACCATCCAGCGATCCTCGATCGTGGCGGAGGTGTTCTCCATGCCCGTGTAGAGGAAACGTTGGACGAACACCTGCCGATAGCTGCCCCACGGGTACGGAACGCCGGTACGTTCGGCGAAGTGCGCCATCATCCCGGGGATCGGATCGAGCACGCGCGCCACGCCGCCCTTCGATGTGCCCGGCGGCACCCACGCGCTGATCGTGTCGGTGCCGTGCACCTCGTAGGGGCCCGCCGCCACCATGACGAGGTAGTTCACCAGGTCGTGGCCGCTGTTGGTCAGCACCTTCCAGCCGGCCGGCGCCGTGATGGCGCCCTCGTAGACGAAGCGGTCGTTGGGGTGGTCCCACCCGGGAAACCAGTAGCGGTTGTCGGTGCCCTCGCCTTGCGACCACACCTCCCCGTGTGTGTCAGCGGCGCCCGGGCGGCGGAAGTGCAGGCCGTCGCGCGGGGTGGCGCGGTAGCGGACCGCCACGTCGGCCGTGTCCCCGGGGACCTCGATGACCAGCGTGTCTCCGGCGGTGCGCCACTTCAGCGGGGCGTCGCCGGCGCGCACATCCTCGATGGTCAGCGCGATCTGGTCGAGCACGAGCGGCCCGGCGGCGAGCCGACGCACGGTCCAGGTCGCGGTGCCCGCCACGGTGCCCGCCTCCGGATCGAGCGCCAACGCGAGCCGCAGGCGCTCCATGTCGAAGGCGCGGTCGGGCGTGAAGCCGCGCGCGTCGGGGGCCAGCAGCGGCGGGGCGGCCGCGGCCGGCGAGAGGAGGGCGAGGAGCGCGAGGGTGCCGAGCGACATCGCGGAAGCGTACCGCAGCGTTCGTTCGGGCGACCGACGCGGGCCGCGGTGCCCATCGCCGAGGCGGCGCCGACCGCGGCCCCGGGGCGGTGTCGTGTGGGGGTATGAGCCGGGCGAACCTGTGCGCCGAGTGGTCCGAACCCGAGGCGCGAGGCATGAGAGGCGCATGCTGATGCTGTTTGCCGTCGCCGCGGCCCAGGATCTCCCCTGGGTCTGCCCGCCTGTCGCCGCGCCCGCCGACGCGCACGTGTACCGGAGCGCGGGCGTCGGCGCGCAGGCCGCCCTGGAT
Source organism: Myxococcota bacterium (assembly GCA_040386535.1). Taxonomy (GTDB): domain Bacteria; phylum Myxococcota_A; class UBA796; order UBA796; family SXON01; genus CAJBVW01. The sequence continues at coordinate 137,526 of JAZKFH010000008.1, forward strand.
CCGGTCCGGGCGCTCGCCGTCGCCTGGGAGGCCTACGACTGTGCGTGGGTCGAGACCACCGGCGGAGACAGCGAGACCCGGTTCACGTTCGAGCGCGTGTGCGACGACGGATCCGTGCGCATCACGTCTTGGTCGTCGTGGCACCGGCGCTCGGACACCTCGGAGTCCGAGTACACCCTGAGCGTCGTCGTCCCGACCGGCGAGACGTGGACCAACCTGCTCCTCGACACGTACGAGACCACCGGCTGGGACCGCTACGACAGCGACGGGTCCCGCTCCAGCAGCAGCACGGCGCTCGCCACGTGGTCCGGCGCGATCGACGGGCTGCCGGACGACGCGTGGATCGAGATCGTGGCGGCCTCGTCGGACTCGGGCGGGTACGCGTCCGCGTCGACCACGGTCCACACGCCGGCGTGCGGCTGGGCCTGGGACCGCACCCTTGTCTCGACCAGCCCCGCCTTCGAGGAGTCCGTCTCGACGCAGGGCCACACGGTGGCGGTGTGGAGCGGTTACGACGACACGTGTGGTCAGGAGGGCGCGTACGCCTCGCTGGACGGGGTGCGCGTCGGCGCCGTGGATCCCGACACCTGGGCGCGCGACCTCGCCGACGCGGACGGCGACGGCTGGCCCGCCGGGAGCGGCGACTGCGACGACGCCGATCCCGCCCGCTCCGAGTGCCTCTCCGACACGCCGAACGACGGCATCGACCAGGACTGCGACGGCGCCGACCGGGTCGAGGCCGACGTGGACCAGGACGGGTTCGACAGCGTCGCCCTCGGCGGGCCGGACTGCGACGACGCCGACGTCGACACGTTTCCCGGGGCGCGCGATGTCGCGGGCGACGGTGTGGACCAGGACTGCGACGGCGCGGACGACCTCGACGCGGACGGCGACGGGTACACCGCCGACGGAGACCTGCGGGAGGCCGACTGCGACGACGCCGACGCGGCGCGGAACCCGGGCGAGCAGGACATTCCTTACGACGGGATCGACCAGGACTGCACCGGCGCCGACGATGCCGACCTGGACGGCGACGGCGCGGACGCGCGCGAGGCCGGCGGGCTCGACTGTGACGACCATGCGCAGCTCATCGGACCGGATGCGTACGAGCACCCTTGCGACGGCGTAGACCAGGACTGCGACGGCACCGACGCGTGCCTCTCCACGGACACCCCGGCCGAAACGGGCTGTGGGAGCCGGGCGGCGTGGCTCGGGCTGCTGCCAGCGGGGCTGTTGGCGCGGCGGAGGCGCCGCACGGCGTAAGCGGCCGCGCGTCACCGACCCTGTCGCCGCAGCGGCACGCGTCCTCGCGCGACCGTCTGCCCTGGCTCCCCCGGCCCGCCTACATCGGCACGATCGTCGTCTCCTCCCGCCACTCGTCCGGGTCGAGGTCGACCGGCTTGCCGCCCTCCACGCGCAGCACCAGCGTCGTGATGTTGTCGTCGCTCTCCGAGGCGATGGCGCGCTCCATCAGCGACACGGCGCAGGCGGTGGGCTCGGGCACGTTGCGCAACAGGTCGCCGATCCAGGCGTCCTCGACGCGGCCGGAGAGGCCGTCGCTGCAGAGCAGGACCCGGTCGTCCGGGCGGAGCGCGACGGTGCCGGTGTCGATGCCGCGGTCGATGCGCAGGCCCTCGTCGTCCCCGAGGCCGCGCGAGCCGTAGACGAAGTTCTGGGCGAGGTGGTCGGGGTGGAGCGGCACGGGGCGGCGGTCGCGGCGGGCGAACTCGCCGCGGGTCTGGTCGCGGGTGAGGCGCGTGATGCGCCCCTCGCGCCAATGGTAGAGGCGGCTGTCGCCCACGTGGGCCCACGTCAGGCGGTCGCCCAGGAGCCAGGCCACGGTCAGGGTGGTGCCCATCTTCACCTTGCCGCCCACGGCCACGCGCGCGCGGAGGCGCCGATGCGCGTCGAGCAGGAAGTCCCGCAGGGTGGCCTCGGGATCGGGCGGCGGCGGGCGCAGGTACAGGCGCGAGAGGGCCTGCACGGCGGCGGAGGAGGCGAGGTCGCCGTCGTCGTGGCCGCCCATGCCGTCCGCCACGGCGAGGAGGATGCCGGTGGCGCCGGGCGCCTCGGTGATGACCTCGGTGTCGCCGTCACGCCAGCGGATCCGGCCGTCGCGACAGACGAGGTAGTTGTCCTCGTTGCGCGCGCGCCCGCCACGGGCCTCGCCGATCCCCACGGAGCACACCAGCCCCACGAGGTAGCGGGGCGCGGTGGAGGGAGGAGGGATGGTCATCCGGCGGTGAACCGGTACACGGCGTTGCCGACGATCAGGCCGTCACCCGGGCGGAGGTGCACGCGGGAGCCGTCCTCCGGGAGGGTCTGCCAGGGGCGGTCTCCCGAGCGGTGGAACAGCGGGAGGAAGGCGCCGCCGCTCTTGTAGGTGGACAGGTAGTCGGACATGCGCAGCTCGGCGCCGTCGAAGCGGAACGTGGCGACGATGCGCCCGAGGGCGACGCGGCGATCGGCGCGCAGCGGGAACCCCAGCGTGAACAGCGCGGTCACGAGGCGGTCCGACGTGTCGATGGCGATCAGGCGGGCGCGCGGATCGGGCAGCGTGTCGTCCGCCTCGAGCCGGAGCACCACGTCGAAGTCGGGCTCGAGGTTCGCGTCGCGACGCACGATGGTGAGCTCGGCGCCGCCGAGGTCATCCGTGCTCGCGACGTCCGCACCCTTGACCCGCAAGCTCGCCTCGCCCTCCTGGAGCAGCTGGACGTTGCCCTTGCGGCCGCGCGTCGAGAGGCGGAAGTAGTCGAGCGTGAGGAACGCCTGCTCCTTGAACGCGCGCACCTCGGGGACGACCACCTGGGCGCCGGTGTGGTTGCCGACCACGACCTCGCCGCTCACCATCCAACCGACCTGGAGCAGCCGCGCGGGCCGCGCCAGCTCGAGCTTCCAGCGGGCCTCCTCCACGGCGAGCACGGGCTCGGCGGGATCGGCTCCCTCCACCTCTTCGAAGAGCGGGAGGTCGGGGGCAGGCGGCGCGGCGGGGGCCGGCGCGGGCGGCGTGGGGACGATCGGATCCTCGTCGTCGAGCATCATCGGCGGGGGCGGGCGCTTCGGATCGAAGGCGGGAGCGGCCGGGGCGCCGGTCTGCGGCGGGGTCGAGTCGCGCGGCGAACCGTCCGGACGGGCGAACACGCGGGCCGAGCCCAGGGTGTCGGGCCCGCGGTTGCCACGCCCCGTGCCGGCCATGCCGAGGCGCGCGGGGCCTGGGGCGGGCGGCGCGCCCTCGTGCATGTCGGGCAGGCTCGCCGCGCTCTTGAGCCGGCGGGGCTCGGGGGCGATGTCCGGCGCGCCGTGGCTGGACGCGGGCGGCACCGGGGCCGCGAGGATGGGCGGGGGCGGCGGGGCGCCGGCGCCGTCACGCGTGGACGACGACGGCCCGTTGAGCCGGGGCGGCCGGGGGGCGGGGCCGGCCTCGCCGAAGCCCGCGGCGACGGCGGGATCGTAGGTCATCGCGCTGGTGACGGGGCCGGGGCGGGTGGGGAGGAGCTGGGGCTTGCCCGGGCCGGCGGCCCCGGCGGGCTCGATCGGCAGCGGCGGCGGCCGGAAGTTGGGCGGCAGGTCCGCCTTGGCCGCGGTGCCGTCGTCGAAAACCGTGGCCGCTTCGTCGTCGAGGCGCCCGCCGCCGCGCGGGTTCACGGGCATGTCGACGAGCGCCGCGAGCTCCTCCGCGGAGGGCGGCCGGGGCACCTCGGGCATGACCGGGGTGGACATCGGGGCGCCGGCGATCGGCGGGTAGGACACCTGGAAGAGCACGTTGCCGACGAGCACCTCGTCGTTCGGGCGCAGCTCCAGCTCGTGCTTGCCGTCGGCGGTCTCCCGGGGCGCGAGCGAGAGGATCTGCCCGTCGCGACGCACGAACGTGTAGCAGTGGCGCGCGAGCGAGCGGAGCACGGGCTCGCTGGCGAGGTCGAGCTCGGCGTGCTCCGACGCCACCATGATCGAGTCGGTGTAGAAGCGGCTCTTGGGGATGTCCCCGGTGCGCGACCGGATCGTGGTGCCGCCGCCGACCGACGAGAGCCACGCGATGTTGTCGTTGTGCGGCTCGTCGGGCAGGCGCACCTGGCAGCGACGGTCGCGCCCGACGCGGAACACGCCGCCGAAGTCGAGGTAGGTGCCGGCGCCGGGGCGGCGCAGCTCGCCGAGGTAGGGCCACCCCTCGGCGCGGATCCCGGTCAGGTCACGGTATTGGAGCGTGTGCCCGTCGACGTCGATCTCGACGGAGCCGGAGAGCGGCGTGACCGCGCCGATGGGCTGCGGGCGCCCGTCGATCCGCACGCCCTCTTCCGAGACGACCACCGCCACCTTGCCGCTGCGCACCTGGAGCGTGGCGCGCGGATCGGGCATCTGCGTCGCGATGCGGCCGCCGCTGCCGATGTAGACGTCGTACCCGTCCATAAAGTTGGCGAAGTGCACCTTCTGCAGCAGCGCGCCGCGCTCGTGGAGGGTCAACATGCGCCCCTCGATCGCGTCGGGGATGATGGTGCGCTGGAGCGCCTCGCGCCGCTGCATCGACGAGGCCGTGGGGCCGACGGGGGCGTTGTTCTGGGCGGTGGCGTCCGCTTCGTCCGCGACCTCGACCGCCGTGGGGCCGAGGCCGGCGCTGCGGAGCGCGGCGAGGGGCACGCCCACGGTCATCCCGGGGTCGACCATGATCGGCGTCTCGACGACCGCGAGCACCAGGTAGGCCACCGGCGTGCCGTTGCGCTCGGCGAGCGTGAGCACGGAGGCGCCGCCGTCGAGCGCGTCGCTCCGCACGAAGTAGCGGTCCTGCAGCTCGGGGCTGATCACGTGCACCAGCGACCCGTCGGGGAACTGCTGGAGCCGGTACAGGCCGGGCTCGCGCAGCGCGGGGTGGTGGAAGTTGTCGAGCCAGTGGCGGCCGAGCGTGTAGAGGATCTGGTCGCTGTAGAGCCGGCCCACCTCGCGGTAGCCCTCCCACGCGCCGGGCAGGTGCAGGTGCACCGCGAGCACGGGGCGGCTGCGGGGCGCGGGGCCGACGTAGAGGTTCGGGAGCAGGCCGGTGATGAACTCGCCGGGGCCGAGGCCGAAGGAGTGGCCGAGCATGTCCTGCCCGCCGTCGGCGACGAACCAGAAGCGCAGCGGCCGCGTGCCGTAGAGCAGCTCGAAGCGCTCCTTCTGCGTGTACAGCGCGAATTTCTCGCTGATCGCGCGGGCGGCCCGCTCGGTCCACGGCTCGCCCTCGACCTGGGCGGCGCGACGCGCATCCGTTTGGTTGAGCACCACGAGCACGTCGGTGAACGACGCGACGCCCTCGCCGCGCTCGGCGTGGATGTGCGAGCGCAGGCCACCCTTGCGGCCGTTGTAGGACACGGTGGCCCAAAGCCACGTGGGGGTCTCGACCAGGTCCTCGTCGCTGCGGTGTTTCCGCAGGCGCGAGGCGTAAAAAGCGCTCGCCGGATCCCGGTCGATGACCACCTCGGCGCCGCCCGACAGGCCCTGCGTCTGGTCCGTCGAGAAGATCCGGGAGATGATGTCCGACAGCCTGTTCATGCCCGCTCCAGCCAACGGTCCGGGATAACCGGATCGGCGATGGCCGAACGTATCGCGGTGACCGGCTCGGCTGGTGTCGGGAAGTCCACGCTGGCGCGCCGGTTGGCCGCTGAGCTCGGCGTGCCCTACATCGGCGAGGGCATGCGCGAGTACCTGGAGCGCACGGGCGACAACCTTCATGCCCTCGGCCACGAGCGCATGAAGGCCCTGGTCCTGCGCCTCTGGGAGGAGCGCAAGGAGGCCGAGGCCGCCGCCACCACCGGTTTCGTGGCCGACCGCGCCGGCTACGACTTCGGCGCCTTCTGGCTCTACTACCAGTTCGCCGCCCAGGACGCCGACACCGAGCGCCTCCTCGCCGAGGCCCTCGCCCCCGGCCGTTACGACGCGGTGTACCTCCTCCCCTGGGGCCGCATCCCGCTCGTGGCGGACGGCGTGCGCACCCCCAACCCCTACACCCAGCTCCACCTCCAGCTCCTGCTCGAGGGCCTCCTCCGCCGCCACGCGCCCGACACGATCGAGCTGCTCGCGCTCGAGGTCGACGAGCGGGTGGCCGAGGTGCTCGACGGCGCGCGGGCGCGGCGGGGGTAGGCGCGGGCGGCCCTGGGCGCACGGGGCGGCTGGGCGCGTCGGCGCCGGGGGCGCCGCCGCCATCCTGCGGGCGCCGCCTTCGGCGCCGGTCGGCGCGCCGAGCCGCGCCGGACCGCCCGGCCCCGAGCGGCCGGGCGCCCTCCGGCTGGCTCGCGCGGGGGGGGACGTGAGCTCTTGCCTGCGGCCACTCGTGGCGTGTTGCTGGGCGTGGCGTCCAGCAACGGCGGATTTGACGGGCAGGTGGTGGGTCGCTGGACTCCCCGTCCAGCAACGCCGG
>JAZKFH010000008.1:144010-263001 GCA_040386535.1 Myxococcota bacterium
ACCTGACGGTCAGGTGGTGGGTTGCTGGACGTGGAGTCCCACAACGCCGGACCTGACGGTCAGGTGGTGGGTTGCTGGACGTGGAGTCCCACAACGCCGGACCTGCCCGTCAGGTGCCGCGTTGCTGGACGTGGAGTCCCACAACGCCGGACCTGCCCGTCAGGTGCCGAGTTGCTGGACGTGGAGTCCCACAACGCCGGACCTGCCCGTCAGGTGCCGCGTTGCTGGACGTGGAGTCCGACAACGCCGGACCTTCCCGTCAGGTGCCGAGTTGCGGGACGCGACGTCCCCGAGTTCTGACCGCTTCAGTTCCCGCCAGCGGCCGACACTCGCGACGTCCTCGACATCCACCCGAGTTGTGACCGTTCCGGCCTTCGCCAGGGGCCACAACTCACGACGTCCTCGACATCCTCCCGAAAGCCCACGCCGCCCCGCCCGCACCCTCCTCCCCCGCCGCCGCACCGGCCGCGCGCCGCGCGCGGTCCGTGTGCCCTTGCCTCGAATCCCGCTCCCTACGGCAGCCACGCGAACGCCGCCCGCAGCCCCTCGCGCCCGCCCGAGGTCACCACGTCGCCGTGCGCGAGCACCACGCGGTCGAAGTCCCAGGCGAGCAGGTGGTCGACCGAGCGGCGGATGGCCGTACGGTCGCCGATGTACACGTTGCGGCACAACCAGGACGGCCCGAAGCGCCCGTACGCGTCCAGCAGCTTGAGGTTGGCGCGCGCAAACCACCCGTCGACCTGCTGGATGTTGAAGCAGAGGTCGGTGATCACGAGCGTGCGGCTGCGCGGATCGTAGAGCACCGTCTCGTCCATGCGGGGCGCGCCGTCGAGCTTGTGGAGCTCCAACGTGCCGCTCCACGGGCCGCCGCGCCCGTCGTACACGCCGGTGAGCGGCGTCTTCAGCTTGCCGGCGAGCGCGGCCGGCGCCCAGCCCTCGGCCTCGGGAAACGCGGCGCGCGCCGCGTCGAAGAACAGGTAGTGGAGCACGTTCGGCGCGACGACCGCCGCGACGGGCCCGAGCGCGCGGATCGCGGCGACGTCGGCCTCTTCGAGCTTGCCGGGGGCGTGCACGAGCAGGCGACCGTCCCCGAGCCGCACGATCGTGGTGCGGGTCCCCAGGGGGAGGAACCCGCCGACGGCAAGGGCGTGGTCGACGGTCCAGAGGTCGGGGGCGTGGGCGACGAGCGGCATGTAGCTCCGAAGGTGGCGCCAGGATAGTAAAGCAGCCTGACCAACTCGTCAAGGAGGTTTACCATCTCGACGTCGCCGCCCTCCGCGCCGCCACCCTCCGCGCCGCCACCCTCCGCGCCGCCGTTCCGGCCCGAAGCCCTCGCCGAGGCCAAGGCCGTGAGCCTCGGCCACCTCCTGTTCCGCACGGCGCGCATCCTCAACGAGCTCGGCGTGGCGCGGTCCAGCGCCGAGTTCGGCATCCCCGGCCTGCGCGCGGCGCACATGGGGGTGCTCCCCCACCTCGACCTTTCGGGCACGCGCGCCACCGAGATCGCGCGCCGCATGGGCATCTCCAAGCAGGCGGTGGGCGAGCTGCTCGACGAGATCGAGGCGTTCGGGGTGATCGAGCGCGTGCCGGACCCGACGGACGGGCGCGCCCGCATCGTCCGGTTCACCGAGCGGGGGCGCGCCGGCCTCCTGGTCGGGCTGGGCGTGCTCGCGGGGATCGAGGCCGAGCTCGCGGCGCGCATCGGCGCCGACACGGTGGCGCGGCTCAAGGCCGACCTCTCGGTAGCGCTCCCGGCGATCGAGGCCATGGCGGGCGAGGGGAGGTAGACTGGGCCGCTGCGGAGCCGTGATGCGCTACCACGCCGAGTCCCAGACCCTCTACGAGGTCGCCGTCACCCCGCTCTCCGAGCCGCGGCTCCAGGAGCTCGCGGCGCTCAAGGGCCGCCTCGTGGAGGGCGACTTCGTGGCCCAGGTCGCCGTCGTCTTCGTGAGCGAGGACCTCGCGCTCGCGCACCTCCAGAGCGTGCGGCAGCTGGGGCTGGAGCTGCGCTACGTGGGCCCCCAGGGCGAGGCGGTGCTCAACGTCGGCACGCGCGTCGGCGCCGGCACTGGGCCCGAGGGCGTGCTCCTGCCCGTGTTGCGCGAGGAGGCGTGGCCGCACGTGGCGGGCACCGCGCACCGCCGCCTGCTCGCCGGTCCCGCCGGTCCGTGGGTGACCTTCGGCCACGACACGCCCAAGCAGCTCGCGCGCGTCGGCATCGCCGAGCTCGAGCGTCGCAGCCTCGCGGACTTCGAGGCCGAGGCGCTCCGCAACCTCGCCGCGCGGGAGCCCCAGGTGGTCGAGCAGGCCGGCATCGTCGAGCTCCGCGACGAGTACGCCCCCGAGATGATGCTGCTCCCCGCGCGCATGCGCGACATCGCCGCGCGGCTCCGCAGCGAGATGTTCGTGGTGTCGGTGCCGCAGGAGGGCAGCCTGCTCGCCGTGCCGCTGACCGGCAACGTGACCGCGCTGTGCACGCTGGCGCGCCAGAAGTTCGAGGCCAGCAAACATCGGCGCATCAGCCCGCTCCCGATCATCATCGGGATGGACGGCAGGCCGGTCGGGTTCGCCTCGCCGGAGGCCCCGGCGGCGTCGGCGCACGGCTCCGAGGTGACCGTGATCGGCGGGGATGCACCGCAGGGCTGGGCGCCGGCCGCGTCGCCCACGATCGAGGCGCCCGAGGTCGAGGTGCCGAAGAAGCCGTGGTGGCGGTTCTGGTAGCAGGGGATCTGGGCGCCCCGGGGCCGCGCGGACGCGGCCCCGTCGGTGCCCTCCAGTCGCGCAGCAAAGCTGCTTGGTCCCGCCGAGGCGGCGGGGACCGGCCGCCCGAGGCGGGCGGCCGACTTCCGGGCGCCTGGCGCGGGGGCGCGTGCGACGCGTGAGGCGCGTGGGACTGGGCGTCCAGCAACGGGGCACCTGACGGTCAGGTCCGGGGTTGCTGGACTGGGCGTCCAGCAACGCGCCACCTGACCGTCAGGTCCGGGGTTGCTGGACTCGGCGTCCAGCAACGGGGCACCTGACGGTCAGGTCCGGGGTTGCTGGACTGGGCGTCCAGCAACGCGCCACCTGACGGTCAGGTCCGGGGTTGCTGGACTCGGCGTCCAGCAACGCGCCACCTGACGGTCAGGCCCGGGGTTGCTGGACTGGCCCGTGCCGCGCGCGATCGTGCTCCGGGGCCGCGGTCGGCGCCACCGGGGGCTCCGCGATCGCGGGGACGTGGAAGGCGCCGGGGCACCGCGGGCCACGTTGGTCGCCCAGACAAGCCTGGTCGTGTGCGGCGGCCCGCGCCGGCGCCCCCATGCGCCGTCCGTCCTCGCGGAGAGACGCGAGTCTAAGTTGACGGCGTCAAACATGACATTGTCACGACGTAGAGCTGGGCGCCCCAATCCCACGCGGACCGGGGTCGGGAGATGACCGCGCATTGGGGGACTCCGGTCCTCCCACGCGGACCGGGGTCGGGACATGACTGCGCATCGGGGGACTCCGGTCCTCCCACGCGGACCGGGGTCGGGAGATGACCGCGCATCGGGGGACTCTGGTCCGTCACGCGCCGGTCGCCTCGAGTCGCCCGTGTCCGTCCGACGAGTCGCCCGTGCCGACCCTGCGGTCCACGCCGCGTCGCTGCTGGTGTAGGTGCCTCGAAGCGGTCGCCGCCCCGATCAGGATGTGCGCCCCCCGGGGACCGTAGCTCCCAGCCGCCAACGCCACAATCCGCGGAGTCGTCCACGTCGGCCCGCGGGTCCCGCTCGTGATCCGGTTAGAGAGGCCGCCCCGGAGGCCTCCCATGTCCGACATCCGCCCGTTCCGCGCCGTCCGCGCCGCCAACGACAAGGCCGCGCGCGTCATCGCCCCGCCCTACGACGTGATGAGCGAGGCCGAGGCCCGCGCGCTCGTGGCCGCCAACCCGGACTCGTTCGTGCGCGTGAGCCGGCCCGAGGCCGTGCTTCCCGAAGGGGTCGACTCCCACGCGCCCGAGGCCTACGCCGCCGCGCGGAGCGAGTTCGACGCGATGGTGACGAGCGGGCTCCTCACACGCGACGATCGCGACAGCTACTACCTGTACGGCCAGAAGATGGGCGACCACTTCCAGGTCGGCCTCGTCGCCGCGTTCTCGGTGCACGAGTACGACACCAACCTCATCAAAAAGCACGAGTTCACGCGCCCCGACAAGGAGCGCGACCGTGTCGCCCACATCGACGCGACCAACTGCCAGACCGGCATGGTGTTCCTCGCGTATCGCGACCAGGAGCCGCTCAACTCGCTCATCACCAAGGGCACGCAAGCCGCGCCCGAGTGGAAGGTGACCACCGAGGACGACGTGGAGCACACGCTCTGGCGCGTATCCGACCCCGCCCTGGTCGACGCGATCACGCGCGCCGCCGAGCAGCTCCCCGCGACCTACGTGGCCGACGGGCACCACCGCTCCGCCGCCGCGTCCATCGTGCACCGCGAGCGCGCCGGGATGCCCGGCCAACACGCGTGGTTCCTCGCTGGGTTGTTCCCGGCGTCCACGCTCCAGATCCTCGCCTACAACCGCGCGGTCAAGGACCTCTTCGGGCACACCCCGGAGTCGTTCCTCGCGGCGGTGCGCGCCCACTTCGATGTCGAGCCGACCACAACGCCCGTGCCCGAAGGCCGCGGCTTCGTCACGATGTACCTGGGCGGCGCCTGGTACCGCCTCACCGCGCGCGAGGTCCCCAACGATCCGGTCGCGGCGCTGGATGTGTCGATGCTCCAGGATCGCGTGCTCCGGCCGCTCCTCGGCATCGACAACCCCCGCACCGACAAGCGCATCGATTTCATCGGTGGCATCCGCGGCTGGCAGGAGCTGAAGAAGCTGGTGGACGCTGGCACGCACGCCGTGGCGTTCCACATGCACCCCACCTCGCTCGACCAGTTGTTTGCGGTGGCTGACAGCGGAAATGTCATGCCACCCAAGTCGACGTGGTTCGAGCCGAAGCTGCGGGATGCGGTGGCGATGCACCCGTTGGATTAGGAGCCGGTAGTGCATTGCGGTCCTGCTGCGGGTCCCGATCCGCGGCGTATGCCCACCTCCTCGCCGGCCATCCGCTCGACGTACCCGAGGTACGCCTTCCCGGATGGCCGGCTGTGGGGGTGGCCCTCCGCTCGCGGCTCGTGCCCCTCGCGACGGACCGCACCGCCCGGCAGAGCCGGGCTATGCACTACCGGCTCCTAGTCGGCGCGGAGCGCCTGGGGGCGCGGGGGCTTCGCCCCCGCCGGGGCGTTGCGGGGGGCTGTGCCCCCTGCCCCAAGAAAAACTGCCCTCATACCGACCGACGCAGATTCGGATCGAGCGGCCCGCGAGTCCCCGGGCGCGCCTGGCAAGGCGGGACCGAGGAGGTAGGTCGAGACCTCCGACGAGGTCCCGCCGCAGCCAGGTGCGTCCGGGGGCCGCGGACGCCGAGCCGAATCAAGATCGGTCGGTATCAGAACACGAACAGCCCGACGCCCAGCTGCGCGCCCACCCAGGGCGCCGGCTTCGTGGCGCCGAAGGTGAGGTCGTACTCGGCGAGCCCGGTGAGGAGCACGCACACGCCGTCGGCCGTGTTCCGGACGCGGAACCGCCTGGCGCCCGCGCCGATCACCCCGCCCCGGTCCCGCGCGAAGGGGCAGACGGCGGCCCCGGCTTCGAGCGAGTGGCTCCACCGGAAGCCGCGGTGGCCGCCCCCGAGCCAGAACCCGGCGCGCGCGAAGCCGGCGAGCACGTGGTCGTGGTCCTTGTAGAAGGGGACGAGCCCGTAGACGTGCAGCCCGGCGTCCCCGATGCCCTCGTGGGCGGTGAAGCGCCCACGCACCCCCGCGCCTACGCCGAAGGCGACGTCGTTGTCGCGCAAGCCCATGCCGGCGTGGAGCGCGCCGGTGCCGCCGTGGCGCGGGCCCTCCGTGACCGGGAGCTCGGCCACGTAGCCGACCTGGCCCGCCGTGTAGAAGGAGACGCAGCCAGGCGCGCCGCCCGCCACCGCGAGCAGCGCGACCACGCGCATCAACCCCGGAATCAACCCCGGAACATGAACCACGCCGCCCCGCACATGCAGAGGCTGGCGGCCACGTAGTTCCAGGTCAGGCGCTCGCCCATGTAGAAGACCGCGAACCCTGCGAAGACCACCAGGGTGATGATCTCCTGGAGGATCTTGAGCTGCGCGAGGGTGATCTGGGAGTAGCCGAGGCGGTTGGCCGGCACCTGGATGCAATACTCGAAGAACGCGATGCCCCAGGAGGCCGCGATGGCGATCCAGAGGGGCTTGTCGCGCAGGTCGCGCAGGTGCCCGTACCAGGCGAACGTCATGAAGATGTTCGACAGGACGAGCAGCCCGATGGTCTTGAGCATGGGAGACATCGACTAGCTGCCGAACGCCTCGTGCATGTACGCGATCACGTCGGCCACGTCCTGCTCGTCGAGGGACGCGCCCATGGGCGCCATGGTGCCCTTGCCGTCGATGATGACCGTGGCGATCTCGGCGTCGGAGAGCTCGTTGATCTCGACCGTGAGATCCGCGGCGCCGCCGGTGCCGGCCTTGCCGTCCGCCCCGTGGCAGCTGACACAATTGGCCGTGTAGACGGCCTCACCGGCCGTGGCGTTGCCCACGATCTCGGTGCCGGTGTCCTTGCCGTCGGTGCACGCCACCAGCAATGCGATCAAAAACATGCGTCTCTCCAGTTCGCGGCAGGGATACCACGAGCCCTACTCCTCCGCTACGCCCTTCTGCAACGCGTCCCACACCCGCTGCGCGAGCGCCGGCCCGAAGCCCGGCACCTCCGCGATCCTCGCCGGATCGGACGCCCGCAGCGCCTTGACCGATCCGAAGTGCACCAGGAGCGCCTGCTTGCGCGTGGCGCCGACGCCGACGAGATCGTCGAGCGCGCTCTTGAGGTGGGACTTCGACCTTGTCTTGCGGTGAAAGCCGATGGCGGTGCGGTGCGCCTCGTCGCGGATGTGTTGGAGCATGCGCAGCGTGGGGTGGTTCTCGGCCAGGATGATGGGCTCGGGGTTGTCGCGGAGGATGATCTTGTCGACCGCGTCGAGCTCACCGCGGCGGCGCTCGGTGCGGGGCTTGGACAGGCCGATGACCGGCTGATCTTCGAGGCCGAGCTCGCGCAACACGTCCTCGGCCGCGGAGAGTTGGCCGCGCCCGCCGTCGACCACGATGAGGTCGGGAAACGAGCCCTCTTCCGACGCGCGCCGGAGCCGGCGGGTGAGGATCTCGCGCATGCTCGCGAAGTCGTCGGCGCCCACGACGGTCTTGATCTTGTAGCGGCGGTACTCCGCGCGCGCCGGCACCCCCTCGATGAAGACGACTTGGGAGGCCACGGGGTCCTCCCCGAGCAGGTTGGAGTTGTCGTAGCACTCGATGCGATACGGGGGCACTTCCAAGCCGGCGATCTCGGCCAGGGCCTCGAGCGCGTGGCTGATACGCTCCTCGGCGGAGTGGGTGGTGGCGAAGCGGGCCTTGGCCGCCTGCTCGGCGATCTCGAGCACGCGCACCTTCTCGCCGCGCTTCGGCACCAGGAGGGCCACCTTGCTGCCGCGCCGGTCGGAGAGCACGTCCTGCAGGGCCTGGTGGTCCGGCGGGTCGACCGGGAGGAGGATCTCGGGCGGGACGCGCTCGCCGGCGTCGTACCAGTTGTTGAGCATGGCGGAGAGCAGCTCGCCGTCCTCGGCCACCTCGCCCTCGAAGGGGAACACCAGCGGCTGCTGCATGTGCCCCGCGCGCACGGGCAACACCGCCACGGCGCCGCGCGCACCCTCGCGGTAGAACGACCACACGTCGCGATCGCCGAGCCGCACGTCGACCACGGACTGGCGGTCGAGCGAGCTCTTGACCGCCGCGATGAGGTCGCGCAGGTGGGTGGCCTCCTCGAAGCGCTCGTCCTCGGCGAGCGTCATCATGCGGGTCTGCAGGCGTGACACGAGCTCGCGGTCCTTCCCCGAGAGGAACAGCACCGAGTCCTGCACGGCCTCGCCGTACTCTGTGGGGGTGCAGAGCTCGACACACGGGCCGAGGCAGCGCTTCATCTGGTAGAGCAGGCACGGCTTCTTGCGCGTGCGCAGCACCTGGTCTGTGCAGGTGCGCAGCGGAAAGCTGCGGCTCACGAACGAGAGGGTGCGGCGGGCGTTGGTCGCCGAGGCGTAGGGCCCGAAGTAGCGCGCGCCGTCGTCCTTGATGCGCCGCACCAGGGTGAAGCGCGGGTTTGCCGACTTGGGATCGATGCGCAGGTGGAGGAAATTCTTGTCATCGCGAAGCTTGGTGTTGTAGCGGGGCTGGTGCTGCTTGATGAGCTCGTTCTCGAGGATCAGCGCCTCTTTCTCGCTGGGGACCGGAAACACCTCGACCGTGAGCGCGGCCGCGACGAGGTACCGCACCATGAACCGCTCGTCATGCCCCTGTACGTACTGCTTGACCCGCGAGCGCAGGTTGATCGCCTTGCCGACATACAGCACCCCGCCGTGCTTGTCCTTGAACACGTACACGCCCGCCGAGGTCGGGAGGGCAGCGGCCTGCTCGATGAGATCCATGGTCATCCTCTAATCCGGTGGGGGCTCTCTTCCTCCTGGTGCCTGTCGCGGTGCCTCCGCTCACCCCCGCCCAGCCCGTTGTGTACATCGCCGGCCTGCCCGAATGGCGGTCTCCACATCGCGCCACGGCTCACCAGATGGCGGCGTGCGGCCGGGTCCGGCCGGTGGGGACCCCTCCGGGGGGGACCGGCCGGGGGCCCCGGACGCGGTTCTCGCCGCCATCTCGAGACGGTGTGAGCGACGAGTGGTTCTGACCGCCGAGCCCAGGCCGATGTACAGTGCCTGCGTGCTGGGCCTTGTGTTGAGCGGCGGTGGAGCGAGGGGTGCCTACGAGGCGGGCGTGCTCCGTTACGTCTTCGACGTGCTCGGCCCCGCGCTCGGCCGCGAGATCACCCCGCGCATCATCTGCGGCACGAGCATCGGCGCGCTCACCGGCGCGTGGGTCGGGGCGCTCGGGCGCGTCGGCGCGGTCGCGCTCGCGACGGCGTGGCAGCAGATGGAGGTCGACCATGTCTACCACCTGCGCCTGCGCGATCTCGTCGCGTGGCGGGATCCCCTGTTCTTTCGCCGCACGCCCGTGGGCGAGGGGCAGGCGTTGTTCGACCCGACGCCCCTCTACGAGCGCGTGCGCGACGAGCTTCCGTGGAACCTGCTGCACGAGCGGATCGACCGGCAGGACCTCCGCGCGATGGTCGTCTCCACGACCGACGTGATGACCGGGCGCTGCATCCACTTCACCGACGGGCCCATCCTGCCCTACGAGCGGCCCAACGCCGTGCTGCGGCCCGAGCGCATCCAGGCGGTGCACTGCCTCGCGTCCGCGGCGATCCCCCTGGTTTTTCCCGCCGTCCAGATCCAAGGGCGCTACTACGTCGACGGCTCGTTGCGGCAGAACACGCCGCTCCTGCCGGCGATCCTGCTGGGGGCCGACAAGGTGCTCGTGGTCGGGGTCAAGCGCGGCGCCACGCAGGATGTCCGCGCCCCCAACAAGACGCCCACGCCCATGTTCCTGGCGGGCAAGGCCCTGGACGCGCTGCTGCTCGACGATATCGAGGACGATCTGCGCCAGGTGCAGTCCGTCAACAAGCTGCTGCGCTGGGGGCAGACCGCGTTTCCCGACTTCCTCGGGCGGCTCGAGCGGGAGCACCGGCCCTACCGGGTCGTGGACACCGGCTACGTGCGGCCCTCCGAGGACCTCGGCATCATCGCCGCTGCCTGCTTCGAACAGAACCGAGCGCACCTGCCGTTCGCGACGCGCACGTTCCTGTCGATGATCCACAACCGCGAGGCGGACGACAACTCCGACCTGCTCTCCTACCTGTACTTCCACAAGAGCTTCACGGCGGAGATCGAGGCGCTCGGCTTCGCGGACGCGAAGCGGAACGAAGAGGCGTTGGTGCGGCTCCTGTAGGGGGTCTGACCTTACGACTTATCACCTGCGACAGGCCAACGCCGGCTTTCGTCGGGTGGGGTCTGACCTTACGACTTGTCACCTGCCGGCGACCCATCGTCTCCAAACCGTAGGGCCTCCAGCCAACCCGCAACCTGCGCGTCTTGGACCGCGACGGTGCGGAACCGTCCGAGCCAGAGGCTCACCTGCTGCTCCGTGGCGCCCAGCGCCTCGGCCACCGCGCGTTGTCCGAACCCGAGGTCGACGGCGAGCCACCAGGCCGCGAGCCAGCGCGGGCGGTTGTCGCCCCGGCCGAGCCGGGCCTTGCAGAGGGCCGCGGCGTCCAGCCCGCACGTCCGGGCTACGCGCGCCACGGCGTCGCCGGCGGTCACGGTTCCGACCGTTGGTGCCACGACCGGTCGCGGCTCTGAAGTCGCCGCGCGCCAGAGCGCGTCGGGATCGAAGCCGTCGGGCGGCGGCGCCCGCCCGGTGTGGAGGTCGTAGAGCGCCTGGCGGTAGCCCTCGACCCCGCCGTGGGCGGCCAGCAGATCGGCGGTGGTGAGCCAGTCGGGCCGCCGGACGTGGCCGACATAGGCGGCGTGGCTGGTCCAATAGCTGTCGTCGATGTCGGCGACGAGGTGCGCGCGTACGGGGTTGAGGTGCAAGTACAGCAGGAGGTGGTTCCAGTACCCGTCGGTCTCCACGAGGCGGTTGCGAAAGCGCCCCTTGAACAACGGGCCGTCCCACTGTTCGCGTGCGTTGAGCAGCCGGACGTGCTCGCCGGTGAGGTACTGCATGGCGCGGCTGAGGTTGCCGCGGGGGGTCTCGAGCAGGAGGTGGAAGTGGTTCGGCATGAGCGCGTAGGCGTGCACGCGCACGTCGAACCGGGCGGGCAGGTCGGCGAGCGCCGCGAGGAAGAGGGCGCAGGACGCGTTGTCGGTGAAGATGGGGGCGCGCCGCGCGCCACGGTTCATCACGTGGTGGCGGGCACCGGGGAAGTCGAGGCGGAGGGGACGGGCCATTTCCGATCCAGGGTCGTGATCGAGAGTGTGCACGATCGCGAGGCGCGGTGCACCTGCGGCCAGGTGATAAGTCGTAAGGTCAGACCCCCCTCGGTGAAAGCGCAGGTTGGCGCGTGCCAGGTGATAAGTCGTAAGGTCAGACCCCTCCGGGTCTCCTGTTGCACCATCGCTCCATCGCGATACATCGTTGGGGCCCGATGAGCCCCGACCGCGCCACCCTCTTCCGCACGCTGGGCGATCCCAATCGCCTGCGGATCCTCGCCCTGCTCGGGCGCGAGGAGCTGTCGGTGTCGGAGCTGCAGGAGATCCTCGGCGTCGGCCAGTCCACGGTGTCCACCCACCTCGCGCAGCTGCGCCGCGTGGGCCTCGTGGCCACCCGGAAGGACGGCAGCGCCACGCGCTCGGTGCTCGCCACGCCCGAAGGGGAGGACGCCCTGGTACAGCTCGCCACGGCCGCGCTCTCCGCGCCCGATGAGGCTGCCCTGGCCCGCGTGTGCGCCGCCCGCGCCGCGCCCGCCCCCGAGGGCCTCGGCGCCGACTACCTGCCCGGCCGCTCCTGGGAGGCCTTCGCCCACCTGCTCCTCGCGCTCGTGCCCCCCCTCCGCATCGCCGACCTCGGCGTCGGCACCGGCCACCTCACGCGCCTCCTGGCCGCCCGCGCGCGCGCCACCATCGCCGTCGATCGGGACCCCGCCGCGCTCGCGCGCCTCGCCCAACCCGGCGACTCCTTCGTGATCGAGCCGCGGGAGGGCACGCTCGAAGCGCTGCCGCTCACCCCCGGCGAGGTCGACCTCGTGGTGCTCTCCCAGTCGTTGCACTGCGCCGCCGACCCGGACGACACGCTCCGCCAATGCCGCCGCGCCCTCGCGCCCGCGGGCCGGATCGTGATCCTCGATCTCGCGCCCCACCCCCACGAGTGGGCCCGCCACCGCCTCGGCCATCTCCACCTCGGCTTCCCCGATCTCGACGCGCGCCTCGCCGCCGCCGGGTTCGAACATGTCTCCGTCACGACGGTCCGCACCGACCGCCGCGCCCCCGCCTTCACCACGCTCCTCGCCACCGGCACCACCCCGGGAAGTTCCCCATGAGCCAGAACCAATCGTTCGCAAGCCCGTTCCTCGACGCCACGAGTGATCGCATCCTCCTGTTCGACGGCGGCATGGGCACCCAGCTCATGGGGTTCAACCTGCCGTTGTCCGACTACAACGGGCTGGAGAACTGCTCCGAGATCCTCTGTTACACCCGCCCGGACGTGGTCGGCGCGATCCACCGCCGCTACTTCGAGGCCGGCGCGGATGTCGTCGAGACCAACTCCTTCGGCGGCGCCCCCTGGGTGCTCGGCGAGTTCGGCCTCGCGAGCGAGTGTCACACGCTCAACAAGCGCTCCGCCGAGATCGCGCGCGAGGCGGCCGCGCAATTCACCGACCGGCCCCGCTTCGTGTGCGGCTCCATCGGGCCCGGCACCCGGCTTCCGACCCTCCTCCACATCACGTGGGACGAGATGAACGCCGGCTACCAGGAGCAGGTGCGCGGCCTGCTCGACGGCGGCGTCGACGTGTTGTTGGTGGAAACCTGTCAGGATCTGCTCCAGACCAAGTGTGCGCTCGCCGCCATCTTCGCGGTGTTCGCGGCGGGCTACCGGCGCGTTCCCGTCATGGCCCAGGTCACCATGGAGACCACGGGCACGATGCTCCTCGGCAGTGACATCGCCACGGCGGCGACGGTGCTCGAGCAGTACCCCATCGATTTTCTCGGGCTCAATTGTGCCACCGGCCCCGTCGAGATGGCCGCGCACATCAGCTACCTGGGCCGCCATGCCAAGAGCCGGATCTCCGTGCTCCCCAACGCCGGGCTCCCCCAGCTGGTCGACGGGCAGACCTGTTACCCGCTCACCCCGCGCGAGCTGGCCGATTGGCACGAGCGCTTCATCCGCGAGGACGGCGTCGCCATCGTCGGCGGGTGTTGTGGCACCGGCCCCGAGCACATCCGCGCGGTCGCCGAGCGCATCAAGGGTGTCAAGCCCAAGCATCGCTCCCCGGAGTTCGTGCCCGCCGCCGCGAGCCTCTACGGCGTGGCGCCGCTGCGTCAGCAGGCCGACATCTTCGCGGTGGGCGAGCGCACCAACGCGAACGGCAGCCGCCAGTTCAAGCGCCTGCTCGACGCCCAGGATTGGGACGGCATGGTCGGCATGGGCAAGACCCAGGTGAAAGGTGGCTCCCACGCGATCGACGTGTGCACCGCGTTCGTCGGCCGCGACGAGGTGCGGGACATGGACGAGCTGGTCAAGCGCCTCGCCACGGCCGTGCACGCCCCGCTCGTCATCGACTCCACCGAGCTCCCCGTGCTCGAGGCGGCGCTCAAGCGCATCGGCGGCAAGCCGATCGTCAACTCGATCAACCTCGAGGACGGCGAGGATCGCCTCCACAAGGTGTGTGCCCTGTGCCGCACCCACGGCGCCGCGGTCATCGCGCTCACCATCGACGAGGAGGGCATGGCGAAGACCCCCGAGCGCAAGCTCGAGGTGGCCCGCCGCATCCACGATCTCGCCGTGGCCGACGGCATCTCCCCCGACGACATCCTGTTCGATCCGCTCACGTTCACGATCTGCACCGGCAACGAGGACGACCGCAAGCTCGGCCTGTGGACGTTGGACGGCATCCGCCTCATCGCCGAGCACTTCCCGCGGTGTGGCATCCTGCTCGGCCTCTCGAACATTTCTTTTGGCATCAACCCCCACGCCCGCCACGTGCTCAACTCGGTGTACCTGCACCACGCGCGCGAGGCCGGCCTCACCGCCGCCATCGTGCACGCCGACAAGATCACGCCGCTCTACAAGATTCCGGCCGAGCAGCGCCAGGTGTGCGAGGACCTCATCTTCGACCGCCGCCGCATCGCGACGGAGGGGGACTCCGGCTACGATCCGCTCCAGGCCCTGCTCGCGATGTTTGCCGACGCGAAGGCGGTGAAGGTCGAGAAGAAGACCGACGCCACGGTCGAGGAGCGCCTGAAGGACCGCATCGTAGACGGCGAGCGCCCCGGCATCGAGGCCGACCTGAACGAGGCGATGGTCACGTACAAGCCGCTCCAGATCATCAACGACATCCTCCTGGCCGGCATGAAGGTGGTCGGCGAGCTGTTCGGCTCCGGCCAGATGCAGCTGCCGTTCGTGCTCCAGTCGGCGGAGACGATGAAATACGCCGTCGCCTACCTCCAACCCTTCATGGAGAAGGCCGAGGGCCCGCAAAAGGGAACGATGGTCCTGGCGACCGTGCGTGGCGACGTGCACGACATCGGCAAGAACCTCGTCGACATCATCCTCACCAACAACGGCTACCGGGTGGTCAACATCGGCATCAAGCAGCCGATCGACCAGATCCTCAAGGCTGCCAAGGAGGAGAATGCCGACGCCATCGGCATGAGCGGCCTGCTCGTGAAGAGCACGGTCATCATGAAGGAGAACATGGAGGAGATGCGGCGCCAGGGCTTCACCACGCCGGTCGTATTGGGCGGCGCCGCGCTCACCCGCGCCTACGTCGAGCACGATTGCTCGCAGACGTACGGACGCAAGGTCGTCTACGCGAAGGACGCGTTCGCCGGGCTGAACTTCATGGAGCGCCTGTCCTCGTTCGACGACACGCTCGATGTCACCGAGGCCTCGTCCACCGAGCCCGCGGTGCCGACGCGCGCCGAGCGCCCGGTGCCCTACGATCCGCGCGACGCCGCGCCCGTCGAGGCGGTCGTGCCCCCGCGCCCGCCTACGTTCGGCGCCCGCGTGTTGGACGTGCCGCTCAAGGCGCTCGTCCCCTATGTCAACGAGGACGTGCTCTACAAGTTCCAGTGGGGGTTCCTGCGCAAGAACCTCACGACCGAGGAGCACCAGGAGCAATTGCGCACGGTCGCGCGCCCCATCCTCGTGGACCTGGCCGTTCGCTGCGCCCGCGAGGGCATCCTCAAGCCCCAGGCCGTCTACGGTTGGTTCCGCTGCAAGAAGGACGGCGACGCCCTTGTGTTGGAAGATGGCACCCGGCTCGGGTTTCCGCGTCAGAAGGTGGCACCCAAGCCGGGCGTGGAGGCCGCCCCCGGCCTCTGCATCGCCGACTACTTCAACGACGACGACGTGGTCGGGCTCATGGCCGTGACCGTGGGCCAGCACGCCAGCGAGGTGGCCCGCGGGTGGTTCGCGGAGAACAAGTACACCGAGTACCTGTACCTCCACGGCTTCGGGGTCGAGGTGACCGAGGCGCTCGCCGAGTTCGTGCACCGCCAGATGCGCGCCGAGATGGGCATCTCCGGCGACGACGCGCGCGACATCAAGGACCTGTTCCACAAGCAGTACCGCGGCGCCCGCTACGCCTACGGCTACCCCTCGTGCCCGGACATGGCCGACCAGCGCCACCTGTTGCGCCTGCTCGGCGCCGAGCGCATCGGCATCTCCATGGCCGACGAGGACCAGCTCCACCCGGAGCAGTCCACCGCCGCCATCGTCGTGCACCACCGGCAGGCGCGGTACTTCAAGGTCTGACGCGCCGCTACCGGTGCGCGGGGCAGGACTGGAAGCCCTCGCTGCACCGGAGCTCGATGTCGTCGCCGGCCGCGAGGGTCACGTCGTTGGCCGACACGCCGCCCGCGCCGAAGTCGGCCCACACCTCGTAGCGGCCGGGCTCGACCCGCGCGGGGAGGGGAAAGCGGCCCCCCGTGCCGACGAGCCAGGCCGTCTTCGCGCCCGTGGCCCGGACGGCGGCGCGCGCCTCCGCGGGGGGCGGTTCGACCGGCGGCGGCGCGATCTCGGCCGGTATCGTCGTGAGTGCAGTGGAGCCCGCCGTCGCCGCGGGACGGAGCTCGACGGGCCGGCGGAGGGCCGGGACACCGGGGCCGAGACGACGGGGCTCACGGAAGCGCCGACGACGGGCGCGGGCTCCACCGCGGGGGCCACCACGGGGGCCACCACGGGGGCCACCACGGGCGCCGCGACGGCGACCACGTCGGGGGGCGCGATCACGGGCACGGCCGGAACACCGCCCGCGGGCCACGCTGCCCAGGCGAGGCCAGCCACGACGACCACGGCGACGCCGACCGGCACCCAGCCGATCCTCCGCCGGGCCGCGATGGGGGCGACGACCGGCGGTTCGGGCGGGCCCTCGTCCTCCGGCACCAGGGTCACGCCGCGCGCGCGCCCTCTCCCGTCGAGCACCGCGAGCAGCGCGTCACAGTCGGGGATGCGCCGGCCGGCCTCGGGCTCTAGGCACCCCGCGACGGCGGCGCGCAGGCGCTCGGGCACGGACGCCGGGAGGGGCGCCCACGCGCCCTTGGTGATCGCTCCGTACACGCCGATGAGGTCGGACCACGCGAACGCGGGCGCCCCGGACAGGAGCTCGTGGAGGATGCACCCGAGCGAGAACAGATCGGCGCGGCGGTCGACCCCCTTCGCGTCGCGGAACTGCTCGGGGGCCATGTACTGCGGCGTGCCCATGGCGAGCCCGGTCCGCGTGTGGCGGTGGCCGTCGTCATCGAGCAGGCGCGCGAGCCCGAAGTCGGCCACCTTGGGGAGGAGATCGACGCCACCCTCGCCGCGGGCGAGGAGCACGTTGGCGGGCTTCAGATCACGGTGCACCAGGCCATGTGCGTGCGCGTGCCGTACGCCCGCGACCACGCCGCGGAACAAGGCCTCGGCGGTCTCGACGCTCGGCGGGCTCCGGGCGATCCACGCCGAGAGCGAGGGCGGGGGCACGTACTCCATGAGCAGGCCGAAGCTCCCGTCGATCTCCAACACGTCGGTCACCGCGACGATGTTGGGGTGGCGGAGGCCGGCCTGCACCCGCCCCTCGAGGAGCAGGCGCGGCGCGGCCTGGGCGCCGATCAGCGTCATGACCTTCAGCGCGTGATCGGTGCCGAGGTGGACGTGGCGCACGCGGTACACCATCGCGGTGCCCCCCTCGCCGAGGAGCTCCTCGACGCGGTAGCGCTCGACGATGCGGCCGGACGTCAACACGACCGGCGCATAACGCGCTTTGTTCTGGCTACGCCGCTACGCCTCCACGCCGATGCGGCCTTCCTTCATGTCGGCCATCAGCGGCGCCGAGAACCAAGCGCGCACCTTCTCGAGGTGCACGGTCTCCTCGCGCCACGCCTGCTCGAACCGCGTGACGAGGTCGTCCTGGCCGAGGTTGCGCGCCATGTCGATGAGGAGCTGCCAGCCGTCGTTGTCGGTCAGCTCCGCCACGAGGATGGCGTGCAGGCACTGGGACCGGGAGCTCCGCGGATCGGTGAGGATCTGGAGCAGGCCCTGCGACTCGACCGACACGGCGTCCGCCGCGGGGGTCTGGGCGGTCGGGTCCGCGCCCATCGCCTGCATCGTGTTGCGCAGCAGCTCGAAGTGGCGGTGCTCCTCGTCGCGGATCTTGCGCAGGTCGGCCACGGAGGGCCCGAGCGTCTTGTCGGTGACGACGGTCATGTGGCTGATCAGGGCGTCGTAGAGCCGCACGCCGGTGCGCTCGAAGGCGAGGCGCTCCCCGAGCCGATCGAGGAACACGTTCGGGCGCTGGTCCCGGACGAACGCGGCGGCGGCCTTGGCGACCCCCTTGAGCGAGGTGGGCGGCGGCATCGAGCCGATACCCGTGCGCTCGCCGATGTACTGCTCCCGCACCGCCTGCAGGCCCGAGCTGCTGCCCTCCATGCTCGGCGTCCCTTCGCGCGCGCCCTGAACCATCTGCTCGCCGTCCACCGGCGACATGCCGATGCCGGTGCGGTTCATGCCCGTGAGCTTGTCCTTCGTCGTCGTCGCCATCAGACCCTCCCTTCCGCGCCAACGGTGGCGCCTACGTTCACGAGCTCGGTCCCCGGCGTCCACCGCCAGCCGGCGGCCACGATCTCCGAGGGGGAACCATCCTTGTTGAGTTGGTTGCGGTATGCGTTGGACGCGGCGTCCGCGGGCACCTGCTCCTTGGGAACGAAGCGGGTCCCGACGGCGCGCAGGTCGGCCTCCCCGTTCTTGAGCACGTCACGGACGAAGGCGCGGTGGCTCTTGTAGGCGACCGGCTCCGGAAGCGTCGCGGGCAGGAACTCCGCGGGATCGCGGTGCTCGACGTTCTTGAACAGCTCCATCACGAAGTGCAGCTGGCCGAGCTCGTAGGAGACCATGCGCTCCCAGAGCGCGCGGATGCGCGGGTTGGACTCCTGCCGCGCGCAGGACCAGTAGTTGTAGACCTCGTTGGCCTCGTGGAGGACCCACTTCTCGAGCCAGGTCTCGGTGGGGTCCATGAGGGACTCGTACTGGGTGACGTGCTGCTCCTCGATGTGGAGGATCTCGGCGTAGAGCTGGCGCGCGAGCGGGTCGGCGAACATCGGCCCGATGGTGGCGTAGTAGTCGTGGACCTGGTGTTCGGCCGCCACGATCGTGAGCGCGTTCAGCCGCGTGATCGGCGCGGCGGTGCGCCGATCGTAGGGGTTGCGCAGGTCGTCTTCGGGGGCGCGGTGCTCCACGCTGGTCGGCCGGCCCGGGCGGATGTCGGTGTAGCTCTGGATGATGTTGTTCGCGTCCTTCCCCTCGACGCGGTCCATCAGCGCGCTGAACCGGTAGAGGTGGTCGAAGTCCTCCAGCATCCCGAACCGGTACACCTGCGCGAGATACGGGTCGGGCTCGACCTGCGCCACGTGGGCGGTGACCTCGATGGCGACCTGCTCGAAGCCGAGCGTCGTCTCGAGCGGCGAGTGGTCCGCGCCGAGCAGCCAGTTCACCATCGTCTGCTGGTGCTGCTCGATGCGGCGCACCCGCGCGAGTGGCAGCTGAAGCGAGCGGTTCATCCGGGCAGCGGAGTGGCTGAAGCGGATCGACTCGCACTCGATGCCGTTCATGAGGATGATGCGGACACGCGTGAACGCGTCGTCGTCCAACTTGCTGATGGGCATGCCGGCCATCTCTCGCCAGGTGAACACCTGGCGATCGAGCGGGACGCCCTGCTCCTTGAACAGGTCCAGACTCATGGGGGAAACTCCTTTGCCGATGGGCCCGCAGGAGGTAGTCGCGGAGACCCAGGGTACAAGTGGAGTTTTGAGGCTATTTATTCCTTCACGGGGTCGTCGGGAGGGCGGCGGGCCGCAGTGGCGCCGGCGCGCCGATGCTCAAGGCGTTCGCCAACGCATCGCGCACATGCTCGGCGGTGAAGGGCTTCACGAGCACCGGCACGCCGCGGCTCGCCACGTACCCGGCGGTGCGCGGGGTGAAGGCGCCCCCGGTGGCGAAGACCGTGCGGGCCGCCAGGGCGGGGGCGTGCTCCAGGAGGAAGCGGTGCACGGCGATGCCGTCCACGTTGGGCATCATCAGGTCGCAGAGGAGGGCATCGAACTTCAGATCGGTCCCCAGCAGCGCCAGGGCCTCCGGGCCGCCGCCGACGGCGACGACGTCGTGCTCGATGGAGAGGATCTCGGCGAGGATGGCGAGGAGGAACGGCTCGTCGTCGACCACGAGGATGCGCGCGCGCGCGGTTGGCGCGGGCATGCCGGCGCCGCCGGGACCGAGCCCGTTCTTGAGCGGGAGCGTGAGCGTGAAGCGGGTCCCCTGGTTGGGCTCGCTCTGCACGTCGATGCGGCCGCGGTGTTGGCGCACCACGTCGAACACCACGGCGAGGCCGAGCCCGCTGCCCTCGTCGCGGCTCCGGGTGGTGTAGAACGGCTCGAAGATCCGGTCGAGGGTGGCCTGGGGCATGCCGACCCCTGTGTCGGCGACCATGATCTCGATCTCCCCGCCGTTGCTCCGCGTCGACAGGGTGATCTGGTGGTCGGTGGAGGCCCCCTTGATCGCCTGGGCGGCGTTGACGAGCAGGTTGGAGAGCACCTGGACGAGGCGCTCGGGGTGGGCCACCAGCGGCGGGAGCGGCTGCAGGTCGATCCGGAGGTCGGCGCGCAGGCGCAGATTCCCCTCGAGCTGGTCGACGACGCGGCGCACGAGGACGTTCACGTCGATCCGCTCGATGTCGCCACGGAGCAGGCCCGACAACACGCTCAGCTTGCGCGCCACCTTGGCGAGCCGCGCGGTGCCGTCCTCGCAGTAGCGGAGGCTGGCCTCCAGGCGCTCGAGGTGCTTCCGCACCAGCACGGGGTTCTCGGCCCCCATGGCGTTGGTGATCGCCGTGACGTGGCGGCGCGCGAGGTCGACTCCACCGACCGCGATGGCGGCGGGGTTGTTCACCTCGTGCGCGATCCCGCCCGCGATCTGCCCGAGAATCCGGAGGCGCTCCGCATGCACCTCCTGCTCCTGGACCTGGGCCCGCTCGGCGTCGCTCTCGCGTTGCGGGGTCAGGTCGACGAACACGCAGAAGTAGAGGTCGTCCGCGATGCGGGAGCCCCCCACGCGGACGTGCAGGGTGCGACCGGTGGCGTCGCGCATGCGTCGCTCCTGCTCGCCCCCGGTGATCTCGCCTTCGTCGAGCCGCTGGAGCGTGGTCGCGGACGCGGCGCGCTCGTCGGGGTGGATGAACTCGATGTAGGCGCGCCCCACGAGCCGCTCGGCCGATACGGCCAGGATCCGCGCCAGGGCGGCGTTGACCCAGCGGAAGCGGAAGGACGCGTCGAGCATGGCCATGCCGACCGGCGCGGAGGCGAACGCGTGCTCGAAGGGGGGCACCGGGGCGTCGGCGGCCCGCAGGTCCTGCGCGTAGCCGATGACGTACGACGCGCGTCCGGCGCTGTCCCGCACGACGGTGCAGGTGCACTCGATGTCAACGAGGGCGCCGTCCTGGCGGCGCAGCGTGCGCCGGCCGGTCTGCGTGCCGGTCGCGAGGAGGTCCCGGAAGTGCGCGGCCGTCCCGACCGGGTCGCCTACGATCACGTCGGAGAGCGGGCGCCCGAGCAGCCAGCCCTCTTCGCAGCCTAGCATCGCGCACCAGGCCACGTTCGCGTGGAGGAAGGCGCCGTCCACAGAGGTGATCGCGGCGCCGAAGGGGGCGCTCCGCAGCGCGTCCGCCAGCTCGGTCAGTTCAGGGTCGAGGAGACTCATCCGACGTTGAAGGTACCAGAGTCGCCGGGGCACAGAGTCGTGCCTCCCGCTGGGCGGAGGCACGATTCGTGGCGGGGGGGGCCGGACGAACGCGCTGGCCGCACGCTCCCCCCACTTCTTTCACGGGACTTACACCAGGGCTGCCTTGACCGCCGCGTAGTCGGGCTCGACGCCCGGGTTGGGCGCGACCCACTCGTAGGTGACCTGGCCCTTCTCGTCGACGATGAACACGGAGCGCTTGGCGGCGGTGTAGCCGGGCATGCTCGCGAAGTTCTCGTGGGCCACGCCGTACGCGTTCACGGTCGCGCGGGTGTAGTCGGAGAGGATGGGGAAGTTCAGGTTGTTCTTCGTCGCGAAGGCGGCGTTGGAGAACGGCGCGTCCACGCAGATGCCGAGCACCTTGGCGTTCAGACCGTTGAGCTCGGCGAGCGAGTCCCGGAAGGTGCAGAGCTCCTTCTCGCACACGCCGGTGAAGGCCGCGGGGAAGAACGCGAGCACGACCTTGGAGCCGCGCAGGCCCTCGAGGGTCACGGCCTGGCGGGCGTTGTCGAGGAGGGAGAATTCAGGGGCGGCAGCGCCGACGAGGCTCATGGGAAGCTCCGGGTAGAGGGGGCGTGAAGGACGCCCCGAGGTATCCCGGCGTGGCTCTGCGCGACTGCTCCCGACTCCGCTCGTTCACATCTCGTCGGGCGGCGGACACGTGTCGTTGAGCATGCCCGGCGTGCCGACCTCGGACACCCCCTCGAGCAGCGTCACCTGGTCACACCAGTGGGTCGGGTCGTCGTTGCCGCCCCCGGTGAGGAAGCTCGGGTCGAGCCCAAGGGCCACGCCGACCGTGTACCAGTTCGAGTCGTAGTGCAACCAGTCGATCTCGACGCCGTCCGGCCGCGCCAGCACCAGCTCGTCCTCGCCGTTCGCCAGCGCGAGCCCGGCCCCGGTCGAGTCGCGGAAGAACCAGCCGTCACACGGCACGCCGCCGTTCGTGGCCGCGTCGAGGTTGGCGCAGAGGACCACGTAGTCGTGCGGGCCGACCAGCAGCGGCCCTTCGAGGATCCAGGCGTCGACGTCGTCGTCACGGAAGGTGTAGCTGCCCACGTCGATCGAGGAGCCGGACGTGTTGTAGAGCTCCACCCACTCGCCGACCTCGTCCTCGACGGACTCGGGGTTGACCATCATCTCGGAGAACACGAGATCGCCGGGCTCGGCGATCACGTCCTCCTCCTCGATATGCACGATGATGCTGTCGCTGCCGATCTCGCCGTCCGCGTCCTCGGCGGCGAGCGTGATCGTGTGGGCGCCCACCGAGAGCGCGTCCGCGAAGAGGGCGGACTCGCCCTCGGACGACACGGCGCCGAGGAGCGGGCCGTCCAGGCTGGAGGACCAGCTGAACACGAGGTCGTCGGGCAACGTGGCGATGTCGCTGCCCACGCCGCGGAAGGCCACCGGCGCCCCGAGGAGGTACACGGCGCCGTCCGACGGCAGGATGATCTCGACCGTGGGCGCGCCGAGCGGGCCGCCGATCAGGACGGTGACCTGCGCGAAGGTGGTCGCGTCGTCGGTGTCGGTGGCCGAGAGCTCCAGCACCAGGGGCCCGACGGGGAGCAGGTCGATGTCGACCTCGACCGACACAGCCCCTTCCGCGTCCTGGGTCACCGCGGTCGGCTCCGCGTCGCCCACGGCGAGGTGCACGTCGAGCTCCTCGGGCTCGTCGTACGAGTCGCTCACGAGCCCCGTGAGGACCAGCAGGCCGGCGCCCTGGCGGAACACCTCGTCCTCCACGGGCGCGGAGATCTCGACCGAGGGGGCCTCGTTGACGCGCTTGAAGCCGGAGTCGTTGACGCACCCCGCGAGGAGGAGGAGGGCGGCGGCGCCCGCGCCGGACAGGGCGGGGACACCCGCGGCGGACAGGGCGGGGACGCGGTTCTCGGCACGACGGACCATGAGGCTCCTCCCTTCGGGAGCGCTGTTTAGCCCAATCTCGGCCCATCCGCTGTGCCGTTTCCATGGCGGCCGGGGATCGGGGGCTGCGCCCGGCTCACACGTTCGGCGGATAGAGGTCCGCATGCGCAACCGCTCGTTCCTCCTCCTCGTCGTCTCCCTCGGCGCGTGTGCCGGTGCTCCGCCGGTGCCGACACCGGTCGCTTCGGGGCAGCACGTCGCTCCCTGCCCGGACTCGCCGAACTGCGTCTCCACCGCCGAGCCGGCGGCCGACGCCGAGCACCACGCCGAGCCGTTCGTCTACGCGGGCACGGTCGCCGACGCGAAGGCACGCATGAAGGCGCACGTCGCGACCCTGCCCCGCACGGCGCTGGTCGGCGAGTCCGACACCTCCCTGTCCTTCACCTACACGTCCAAGACCATGGGTTTCGTGGACGACGTGGAGATCGTCTTCGTACCGGACGGCGAGGCCGGCGGTCGTGTCGAGTACCGCTCCGCCTCGCGGGTGGGCCACGGCGACATGGGCGTGAACCGCGCGCGTATGGAGGCCCTCGCCGCGGGCTGGGCAGGGGCCGGCACGACACGCTAGGAGCCGCCCATGGGCTCGTTCCTCGCCTACGTCCGCGCCGGCTACGACCGGCGTAGCGCCTACGCGCTCCTCGCGCTGGGCGTGACCTACGCCGTCGTCGGCGTGGTGTTCAACCACCTGATCGATCTGTCGCGCGGCATGGACTGGCTGCTCGGCGGCATCTGGGCGTTCATGACGCTCACGCTCCTCTGGGGCTTCGACGTGAAGCGGGACGTGCAGCTCGCCGCCGTGGCCTTCGCGGGCGGGCTGGTCATCGAGTGGTGGGGCACCACCACCTCGATCTGGACCTACTACACCGACGAGCGGCCTCCCATCTGGATCCTCCCCGCGTGGCCGGTCGCGGCGCTCACCATCGAGCGGCTCGCGATGGTGACCGCGCGTGCGTTGCCCGACCGCCTCCCCGCCACCCCGGTGTGGTGGGGGGTGTTCCCCGGGTTCGTGGCCTGGATGACGTGGTTCTCGTGGCCGTCGATCGGCACGCCCTCCACCTGGGTGATCGTGGCGCTCATGCTCGGCGTCGTCGCCACGTCCACCGACCGGCGGCGTGACATCGCCATCCTCCTCGCCGGCGCGCTCCTCGGCATCTTCCTCGAGTATTGGGGCACGAGCCGGTGGTGCTGGCGCTACTACACGCGCGAGGAGCCGCCGCTCGTGGCCGCGGTCGCGCACGGGTTCGCGTCGGTGGCCTTCGCGCGGGGCGTGTGGGCCGGCCAGGGCGGGTGGGCGTGGCTCGCCGCGCGCCGCGCCGGGGGGGCCTCCGCGTCGCCCGGGTGACGGGGGCCAACCGCCCGGAATCGCGGCGGACGCGGCGAGGCGGGGTTAGAGTTGCGCGATGTCGTCCCAGCCGCTCAGCCTCCTCGCGCTCGCCGCCCTCGCCCTGGTCTCGGCCTGCAAGCAGGACTACGAGGTCATCCCCAAGCCGGTCGACGTCGACCCGGGCGACATCACCGAGTGCGCCTTCACCCGCGTGGAGGACACCGCTTTTTACCGCTACGACTGCAACCCGGTGTTCTCCACCACGGGTGAGGATTGGGCGGACACCATTCGTGGCACCACGTTCCTCGTCACCGAGGTGCTCGACCACCCGTTCTACCAGCTCTGGTACACGGGCATGGAGGAGTCGGCGGAGGACGAGTTCAGCCTCGGCTACGCGGTGAGCCCCGAGGGCACGAATTGGACGCCCCACCCCGACAATCCGCTCCTGCACGAGCCGGAGGACCGCGACGCGTGGGACGCGGACGCGATGGACGGCATGCAGGTGGTGTGGGATCCCAACTCCGAGAAGTACGTGATGCTCTACCAGGGGTACAACCTCGGCGGGGACACCGACTGGGGCCTCGGCGCCGCCATCTCGGCGGACGGGCGCTCGTGGAAGCGCATCGAGTCCAACCCCGTGGTCAACCTCTCCGAGCCCGTGCGCGGAGTGAGCTACTGTTGGCCGCTGGGCCTCACCCTCGGCGACGTGGCGGGGTTCACCGGCTACGTCGCGGGCGCCACGAACACCGGGCACTGCGAGGTGTACCGGATCAACGCCGCCAACGTGAACAACTGGACGCCCGACACCGACATCGTGTTCCCCGCCGGCGAGCGGGGCGCGTGGGACGACGAGGGGTACATCTCCATCGCCATCGCCGAGCAGGGTGGGGACCGCCACATGTTCTACGTCGGGTTCGACGATTGGGAGGACCATGGCACCTACCGCTCGGCCATGCACCCCTTCCTCGGCATGGCCACGATGGAGGACGGCAAGTGGGTGCGGCAACGTGACATCGTCCCCGTCAACAACACCCCCGGCGGCGATGTCAGCGCCGTGGCCGCGCGCACCGTCGGGTCGCGTATCCACCTGTGGATCACCGATGACTACGACGGGGTGAGCGCCGTCGGCTACTTCCTCTACGATCCCGAAGCCGCGGCGGCGGAAGACGGCGGCGAGGCCGCCGAGTGATCCTGGCGCTCCTGCTCGCGTGTGACTCGTTCGGCCTCGCCCCACCGGGGGCGACCGTGGCGGAGGCCGTCGACCTCCGGATCGAGTCGCTCGACCCGGTGTGGGGCCCGCCCGACGGCGGGACGGATGTAACGATCACGGGTCCGGGCATCGGCACGGTGACATCGGTCGAGTTCGGGAACAGCCGCATCGTGGACTTCACCCGGCTCGACGCGACCACCATCGTGGTCACCTCGCCGGGGCCGGGGTTCGAGACCGTGGTGGACGTGCGCGTGGTCGGAAGCGCCGGCTTCGACAAGGTCGAGGGCGGGTTCACCTACTCCGAGGATCCGCCGCCGGACACCGATGTCGACACCGACACGGACTCCGACAGTGACACGGATGCCGACACCGACAGTGATACCGACGCGGACACCGACGCAGACACGGACACGGACACCAGCGGCACCGGCCTGACGGGCGGGCTGATCCAATTCTCGCTCCTCCAGGTGGCGTGCCCCGAGTGCATCGGGCTGACCTCCTCGCTCGACGTGAGCGCTCAGGCCGCGTTCCACGCACCCACCCGGAGCGGATGGCTCGATTGGTTGCCACCCGAGGGGAGCTGTGTCACCGACGCCACGTCCACCCCCCCCGCGTCCAGCTTCCTGGACGCCGGCGAGTGGGTGTACCTCACCTCCGGGAGTCGCTCCGTCGGCCTGCGCGGCGCGAGCGACGGCGTCTACTCGGCGGACGGCCTCGACGAGTCCGACTTCGTGCGCAACGCCGCCTACGACATCAGCGCGCCCGCGGGCGGGTCCGACCTCGCCTCGTTCGACGTGCTGGACGCGCTCACGACGCCCCAGTCGATCAGCGAGCTCACGCCGGTGGATTTGCTCTACACCACCTCGCGTGACGCGTTCGCCGCCCGCCTGTCCCGCGGCGGCACCACGTTCACGTGGGGCCCGTCGGGTGGCAGCGGCACGTTCCTCATCGTGCTCTCCATCTACAACGCGGGCGGCACCGCGGTCCTGGGTGAGGTCACCTGCCGCGGCGCCGACAGCGGCAGCATGACCGTCCCCGCGAGCGCGCTCGGCGCCTACCCGAGCG
The DNA here is from genome assembly GCA_040386535.1 of Myxococcota bacterium. GTDB lineage: Bacteria > Myxococcota_A > UBA796 > UBA796 > SXON01 > CAJBVW01. Next base: position 170,508 of record JAZKFH010000008.1, read on the forward strand.
GCAGCCTGGCCCTCGTCGGCATGTACCGCTACACCATCGGGAGCTTCGTGCTTCCTGACGACGGCAGCTCCGTCGACACCGTCGCGAGCTTTGGTGTGCTCGGGACCGGGAGAATCCAGTGATCCTCTTCCTGCTCCTCGCCTGCGGCGCCGCCGTCGAGAAGGAGACCTGCGAGCTCCTCTGTGACGAGCTCTACCAGACCTGCGAGTACGACGCGTACCCGACCTACGAGTCCTGCCTGCAGGGGTGCGCCTACCAACAGTCCGAGGGCGCCGACATGAAGGGCCAGGAGGCCTGTATCGCCAAGGCCGAATGTGACACGTTCGCCATCCTCGAGTGCGAGCACCAATTCGGGGCCGGGGCGTCGGGCGAGGACGAGGAAGAGGAAGAGGAAGAGGAAGAGGAGTAGGGGCGGCCGGACCGCGCCCGAGCGCGCGGCCGCCGCGGAGGCGTGCTGCCACCCGGATCGCTCACCCGGCGAGCACCGCCCGCACCGCCGCCAACAGCGGCACGTCCGCCGGCGCCCAGCTCACGCCCGCCAGCTCCTCTGCGCCGAGCCAACACAGCGCCTCGTGGTCCAGCGCCGCCGGCTCCCCGGTCACCAGCGAGCACCGGAGCGCCACGAGCCGCACCACGCCATGCCCGTAGGTGTGTTCGCTCTCGCCGACCACGGCCCCCACGGCCACGGTGACACCCAGCTCCTCGTCCAGCTCGCGCGCCAACGCCGCGGCGTCGTCCTCGCCCGGCTCGACCTTGCCACCGGGCAGCTCCCACAAACCGCCCTCGCGCTTGTGCGCCGCCCGTTTCGCCGCGAGCACGCGCCCGTCGCGCACGAGCACCGCCGCCACCACGCGCAAAGCCGCCATCGCCACCTCGCGGAGGGGCTATCCCCGCGGCTCGCCCCGTGATGTGGGCTCCGAGGTCCGCGCGCGATAGCCGAGGGCATGCCACCGGTCTCCGTCGAGTACACCTCCCCTGAAGGCAACCGCTCCGTCGCCCTGCTCCGGCTGGACGACGGCAAGGCCAACGCCTTCAATCCCGCCTCCCTCGACGCGATCCTCGGGGCGCTCGACGAGATCGAGCGCAGCGACGCGTGCGCCCTCGTCGTCGCGGGCCGCGCGGGGTTCTTCTCCGGGGGCCTCGATCTGAAGGCGCTCCCGCTCCTCGCCACCGCCGAGAAGCGCGACGTGCTCGCCCGCTTCGGCGAGGTGCTGCTCCGCGTGTTCATGTTCCGCGCGCCCACCGTCGCCGCGGTCACCGGGCACGCCATCGCCGGCGGGGCCCTGCTCGCCCTCGCGACCGACGTGCGCTGTGGCGCCGACCTTCCCGCGCGCTTCGGCGTCACCGAGATCGCCATCGGCCTCCCGATTCCGAGCTTCGGCGTGCTGCTCGCCAAGGCGGCGCTGGCGCCCCCCGCGCTGGTCGAGATCGCGCTCCACGCGCGGGTGCTCACCCTCCGGGAGGCCCACGCCCGCGGCGTGTTCTTCGGGCTCTACCCCGAGGAGGCCGTGGTCGACGCCGCCGTGGCCTACGCCGGCGAGCTCGCGCGGCTGCACGGCCCCGCCTACGCCACCACCAAGCACCTGCTCTGGGACGCCGAGCTCGCCCGCATCCGCGACGGCCTCGACGACGAGGTAGTGCGCTTCATCGAGCTGTTCGAGTCCCGGTTCCCCGGCGACCCGCGCCCGAGCGAGCCGCGCCCGGCCGCATGATCGACGGGTTCGCGCACGAGCCCTCGGGCCGGCGCCGCCTGCTCCAGCTCCTCACGTGGACGTGGTGCCTCCCCACCACGCTGGTCGCGCTCGTGGCCGGCTGGTTCACCGTGCTCGTGCTGGGGGGCCGGGCCGCGCCCTACCGCGGCGCGACCGTGGTGCGTTCGCCGCGCTTCCGGAACCTCGGCGGCGTCTGCCTCGGCCCGGTGATCCTGGTGGCCGACAGCGCCGGCCCCGAGCTGGTGGCGCACGAGTGGGGCCACTTCCGCCAACACCTGCGCCTCGGGCCGCTGTACCTGCTCGTGATCGGCATCCCGAGCGTCACCCACGCGCTCTGGCACCAGCTCCGCGGCGGCACGTTCCCCGACTACTTCCACTTCTGGACCGAGGCGTGGGCCGACCACCTCGGCGGCGTGTACGACCGGCACGCCCATCGGCACGCGCGCTGGACCGGGTACGCCTTCGGCCCGCTCGTCACCGTGCTCGTCGGAGTGATCACCCTCCGCGCGTTCGGTCACGCGCTGGCCTTCCCGTTCACGGACGCCGACGCCCTGGTCGATGTCGCGTGGGCCCGGTTCCCCCTCCGCGATCAGCTCCTCGTGCCGCTCACCGGCGGCCTCGGCGGCGACAACGCCAACTTCTGGCGCCCGGCGGCGATGGTCCAGTTCTGGGCGCTCCGGCACGTGTTCGGCGAGGCCCCGCCGGGCTGGCATGCCTGGAGCCTGTTCCTGCACGTCGTCACCGCCGTGATGGCAGGCCTCCTGCTCGAAGCGCTGCTGGGCGCGCTGCGCCGGGGTGTCCCCACGAGCCGCGACCGGTGGATCGCGGGGCTCGGCGCCGTGCTGTTCGCGGCGCATCCGCTCGCGGAGGAGGTCGTGCCCGCGACCGCGCGCAACCTCGACCTGCTGCTGGGGGTGGGCTTCTTCGGGGCGCTCCTGGCGCTCGTGCGTGGCGTCGTGTCGCGCCGGGAGGGCCGCCGCGACACGGTCGCCCGCGTGCTCTTCTTCGTGTTCGGGGCGCTCGCCCTCACGTCGAAGGAGGCCGGCATCCTGCTCCTCCCGATCGGCGCGGCGTGGATCGTCCTGCTCGACGCGCCCCGGACCCGGCTCGCGCACCTCCGCACCCTCACGCGCTTCCTCGGGCCGTTGGCGGTCGCGGCCGTGGCCTTCCTCGTCGTCCGTGCGCATGTGCTCGACGGGCTCGGCGGCTACCGGGAGAGCGGTGCGTTCGGGGATGTGGGCCTGCTCGCCTACGCGATGCAGCGGGGCTTCCTGGAGCCGCTGGTCTCGTCGCTCTCCGGTCTGCTCGCGCCGCTCGAGGGGGTGCCTGGCGGGGTCCTCGCGTTCGTGGTGTGGGCGGTCCTGCTGTGGTGCCTGCGTCGGAATGCGCGTCTGCTCGCGCTCCTCGCCGTCTTCTACGTGCCGTGGATCCTGCTGCTCGGGTTCACCGGCACGTACAGCCGCCGGGTGGTCTACGTGCCGACGTTCGCCATCGCCGCGGTGCTCGGTTTGGCGGTGGTCGAGGTAGTTTCTTGGGTTTCTTGGGGCGGGGCGCGGGCCCGCCGGGGCCCCCTGGACCCCCGAGCGCACGTCGCGTCGTCCGCCCTCCTCTCCGTCGTCACCATCGCGCTGCTCGGCGCCTGGCTCCACGGCTCGCCCGCCCTTCGCCGCTACGCCGACTGGGGCGCCGTCGGCCGGGTGACCACGCCGCTCCTCGACCCGGCGTTGTGGGCGCCGGTCCCCGACGGCGCGACTGTGTGGCTCGTGGACCGCCCCGTGCGTGTGGACGTCGATCCGCGGCGCTACCGCCTGTGGTCCAAGCGCAAGAGCCTCAACAACAGCGCCACCACCTACGCGATCGAGGCGTGGGTCGACGAGCACGTGCCGCGCGGGCTCACGCTTCGCACGTTGACGTCCATCCTCCCCGAGGGGCTCCCGGAGGCCTTCCCCGCGACCGTGGCGGCGGCGCCCGATCGGATCGAGGTGACCCGTCCGCCGGTCGGCCGCTCGGTCATGCCCGCGGGGGGGCTGCGGGTCGACGAGTCCCCCAACGGTGTCGTCATCACGACCACCGCTGCGGAACCCGCCTGGGTGATGGTGTGGGATCCACAAGCGCCCGTGCTCACGGCTCTCCAGGGGGCAGGGGAGTGATCGGAGGCCCGTCGCGCCTGCGGTCCCGCCCGAGCTTGCCGATCCCGCGCTCGGTACGCTATTGATCGTCATGTCTTCGGTATCCGCGTTGTTCGGAGCAGCGACGCGGCGCGCCGCGGTGGCTGCCTTCAGCGGACGCGGGGCGCTCGCGCCCTCGGTGCCGGTCGACACCGGCGCGGACGGCCTCCCGGCGGACACCACGCTGTTCATCGGTGGCGAGGACGCCTCGCTCGCGGACGACCCGCTGGTCCTCGCGTGGTTCGGGCGCATGGTCGGCGCGATCGTCGGCAAGGCCCCGCTCGATCTGTCCACGCCCGGCCGGCTCGGGGACACGGCGGCGTGGCCGGTCCTCGCGGAGGGCGGCGGGTTGTTCGACGCGGAGGCGCTCGCGGGCGCGATCCCGCACGGCACCTCCTGGCTCGTCGCGACGCGCCCCGACCGCTTCTTCGTGCAGGCCGCCGCCCGGCTCGACGCCCGGGGCGACGCGCGGGGCGCCGACTGGGCCGCGCGCCTCCGGAGCCCCACCGGCAACCTCGCCCTGCTCGGCCGCATCGTGCGCACCTTCGCGATCGCGCTGCAGGTGAGCAACGGCGGCCCCAGCGCGCTGCGCCTGCGCGTGAGCTGCCCCGATCCCAACGCGGCCCGTCAGGCGGTCCTGGCGCTTCACGCCTGGCGCGTGCGCCGGGGCATGGGAGAGAGCGCGGACGCCTTGCTGTTCCGCGCGTCGGATCTCGTCCGCGAGGGCCATCGCGTGGAGCTCGTGCTGCCTGGAGAGCTCGACGCGTTGACGCGGCTGTTCGGCACGCGCTGACGGGATGCGCTGACGCGCTGAGACCCCGGACGACCCGGTTTAGAGCGCGGCGCCCGTGAGCGCCGCGCGGATGGCCGCGTGGACCTCCTTCGTGCCGGCGGTGCCGCCCATGTCGAGCGTGTGGACACCGGCCTGGAGCGCGCTCACGCAGGCGTTGCGCAGGCGCGTGGAGGCATCGACCTCACCGAGATGGCGGAGCAGGTCGACCGCCATGCCGGTCATCGGGTAGGGGTTCGCGCCGTCGGGGCCGACCACCTCGACGCTGGTGCCATGGGGGTTCTCGAACACCACGGCGCCGTCGGCGTAGCAGGTGCCGCACGCCACGGTCACGCCGCCCGCCATGCCAGCGGCCACGTCGCTCACGATGTCGCCGAACAGGTTGCCGCACAACAACACGTCAAAGTCGCTCGGGCGGCGCACGATGCGCATGCACAACGCGTCGACGATGATGTCGTCGTGCGCGATCGAGGGGTAGCGCGCCGCGACCTCCTTGCTGACCGCGAGGAACATCCCGTCGGCCTTCTTGAGGATGTTGGCCTTGTGCACCGTCGTGACGCGCTTGCGCCCGTAGCGCACGGCGTACTCGAAGGCGAAGGTGGAGATGCGCTCGCACGCGGCGCGGGTGGTCACCTTCACGGACTCGAACACGCCCTCGGTGCTCTCGTGCTCGAACCCCGAGTAGATGTCCTCGCTGGCCTCGCGCACGATCACGACGTCCGTGCCGGGGGCCTTCGCGGGCAGGCCCGGCAGGTGCGTCACGTGGCGGACGATCGCGTGCACGCCCAGCTTTTTGCGGAACTGGAGCGTGAGCGGCATCTTCCCGCCCGCCGCGACGGACACGATCTTGCCCTTGAGCCCGACGCCGGTGCGGCGCACGGAGGCGACCATGGCGTCCAGATCGGTGTCGGTGAGCACGTCCCACGTGATGTCGACGCCGGTGGCCGCGACGAGATCGCGCATCACGTCGGCCACCTGGCTGCCACACCCGTCGCCGGGGATGAGGGTCACTGCGTAGGACATGGGTACCTCGGCCTGGGAGCGTGCTTCGGAGGGGCTTTAGAGGGCGTCGATGACGGCGTCGGTGAACTCGGCGGTGCCGGCCTTGCCGCCGAGATCGCCGGTGATGTGTTTGCCCGCGGCGAGCACGTCCCACACGGCGCGCTCGATCCGCCCGGCGATCTTCCACTCGCCCACGTGCTCGAGGAGCATGAGCCCGGAGAGCAGCACGGCCAGCGGGTTCGCGAGGCCCTTGCCCGCGATGTCCGGCGCGGTTCCGTGCACGGCCTCGAACACCGCCGCCTTGCTCCCGATGTTGGCGCCCGGCACGACCCCGAGGCCGCCGGCGAGGCCGGCGCAGAGATCGGAGAGGATGTCCCCGTAGAGGTTCTGGAGCAGGAGCACGTCGAACCGCGACGGATCCATCGGCAGGAGCAACGAGAGCGTGTCCACCCCGATGTCGAGCTGCTCGAGGAAGGGGTATTCGCCGCCGACCTTGCGGAACGCGTTGAGGAACGCGCCGTCCGCCAGCGGGTTGATCGGCGCCTTGTGGCAGCAGTGGATCGTGCGGCGCCCGCGGTAGCGCATGTGCTCGAACGCCCAGCGCGAGATGCGCTCGCCGGCCCGCACGGTCGAGGTCTTCAGCGACACCACCGTGCCCGGGGTGACCTCGTGCTCGATGCCGGCGTACAGGTCCTCGGTGTTCTCGCGGAACAGCACGAGATCGAGGCCGGGCCACGCGCCGGGGACGTTCGGGAGCGTCTTGACCGGGCGCAGGCCGACGTAGAGATCGAGCGCCTGCCGCAGCGTCACGTTCGCCGAGCGGAACCCGCCGCCCTTCGGCGTCATCAGCGGGCCCTTCAGCCCGAGGCGGTTCTTCCGGATGCTGTCGAGGGTGACCTCGGGCATCGGCACACCGTACTTCTCCATCGCCTCGCCCCCGGCGGGGGCGCGCTCCCACTCGATGGGGGCGCCGGCGGCGGCGAGGATGCGGCAGGTGGCGCCGGTCACCTCGGGGCCGATCCCATCGCCCTCGAGCAACGTCACGCGGTACTTCATGGAGCCTCGCAAGGCCGGCCGCCGTAACGCGTTCCCGGACGACGGGAAGCGGTCGACGTTACCCGAGCCGCCGAACGTCTACCCGAGGCTCCGCGCCTGGAGGCCGCGCCGCATCGAGGGCACCGGGGGCGGCCCGGCGAGATCGAGCGCACGGAGCCGCTCCACGCGGTCCTCGGTGTGCGGGTGCGTGCGGAAGAGCGTGGAGATCCCGCGCCCCACGAGCGGGCTCACGATGAACATGTGCGCGGTCGAGGGCTCCGCCTGCGTCGGCATGCGCGCGTTGCCCTGCTCGAGCCGCAGGAGCGCGTCGGCGAGCGGCCGGCCTTCGCCCACGAGCTTCGCGCCGTAGGCGTCCGCCGCGTACTCACGCGAGCGGCTGATCGCGAGCTGGATGAGCATCGCGGCGAAGGGCGCCACGATCAGTGTCACGAGCAGCCCGATCGGGTTCTGCCCCTCCTCGTCGTCGGAGCGGCCGCCGCCGAAGATGAGGCCCCACTGCGCGATGTTGGCGAGCATCGAGATCGCGCCCGCCATGGTCGCCGCGATCGTGGAGATGAGGATGTCGCCGTTCTTGATGTGGCCGAGCTCGTGGGCGAGCACGCCGCGCAGCTGCTCGGGCGTGAGGATATGGAGGATGCCCGACGTGACGGCTACCGCGGCGTGGTTCGCGTTCCGGCCGGTCGCGAACGCGTTCGGGCCGGCCTGGGGGAGCAGGTAGACCTTCGGCATGGGCAGGTCGGCGCGCTTCGCGAGATCCTCCACCATCGCCCAGATCTCGGGCGCGTCCTGCGGGCCGATCTCGTGCGCGCCGTACATGCGGAGCAGCACCTTGTCGGAGAACCAGTACGCGCCGAAGTTCATCACGACGGCGAACCCGAACGCGAGCACCATTCCCTGGGTGCCGCCGAGGAGCCGGCCGGCCACGACGAGCACGCCCGTCAGCAGGCCGAGGAGGAGGGTGGTCTTGAGGTGATTGAGCATGCCTCTACGTTTAGGCACGCGCTCGCGACCCGAAAATACTCCGGACGGGACCCGTGACGAAAGGCGACGACGGGTCGGGGAAGGGGGGGCCGTGGGGGCACCCTTAGAACCAGGCCGCTCCCAAGGTCGAGGCCTCGTCCACCAGGAACGTGTTGCCCGTCTGGCGGCCGAGGATCCGCATGGCGCGTGCTCGCCAGGGCCCGTCCGGGGCGAGCTCGGACATCGCCAGCTCGAGATCGGCGCGCCCGCCGAGCTCGGCGATGAGCACGCGCACCCGGCCGCGGGCGAGCGGCGCCTCGCCGAGGCGGTCGAGGGCGTGGAACAGATCGTCCGGGTCCCGCTTCGCCACGGCGCGGCAGGCGCGCAGGTCGGCTTCGAGCAGCGGCATCCCCCGCTCGATCGCGTAGGTGATGGCGCGGTCGATACCCGGCGCCACCACGGTCTCCCCGGCGACAGCGCGGGCCCGCGCGGCCCAGGCCTCGGCGCGGAACACGCCGGCCCGGCGCCCGGCGCGTGTCCAGCAGGCCAGGGCGCGGTCGAAGCGCTGGATGGCGCGCTCGCAGAAGGGGCCGGCCGTGCCGGCGCCGTCCTCGAACCAGGCGGCGCGGAGCAGGTCGATCTCGCCGAGCTCGGACCACGCGGCACCCGCCGGCCCCACGGCCTGCGGGTGCGGCTCCAGCTCGGCCGCGAGCGCCAGCCACGCGGTCTCGGCCGCGCTGACCAGCCCGTCCAGGCGGTCGACCTGGGCCGCACGGAAGCGGCGCGACAGCTCGCTGCCCGGGAGGGCCACCGCCGCAAGGCGATCGAGGTGCGCGCGCGCGGTGTCGACCTCGCCGCGCGTCAGGCACAGGCCCACGAGGGTGTCGAGCGCCAGGGTGGTCCCGACGGGATCGCCGTCGGGCGCGGCGGACGCCTTCACGAGCGCGGCGGCGGCGATGTCGTGCGCGGCGTCCACCTGCCCGGCGTCGAGCAGGACCGCGGCGAGCTGCGCGCTGTCGGACGTCTCGTCCCGGCCGCCCTCGCGGGCGAGCACGAGCATCTTCGCGGCGGCGGCGGGGCGGTCGTCGCGGCGGAACGCGTCGGCGGCGAGCGCGGCGGCGTCCCGCTGCTCGCGACGGTCCATCACCCGGCGTGCACGTTCGGCGAGCGCCGCGTACCGCGGACCGGCCTCGTCCCAACGCCCCGAACGGGCCAGCTCTTCGGCCTCGCGCCACTCGCGCTTCGACATCCACACCTCGCCCCGTCGCCTATCTTGCTAATGCGGGTGGCGATGTCCCCCCGCCGCCTGCTCTTCACCATCGGCCCCGCCCTCGCCCTGCTCGGGGTCGGCCTCGGCCTCGGGGAGTGGAGCCAGCGCCAGGCGGAGGCGAAGGACGGCCTGTCGATCCCCTGGGACGAGCCGGCGCTCAAGTACGAGTTCGCGCCGGGCGGCAACCAGAACAGCCACGGCTTCAACGAGCGCGAGCTCCCCCTGGAGAAGCCTGCGGGCACGCTCCGCATCGCCGCCCTCGGCGACTCGGTGACCCACGGCGCCTTCGTCCCCAACACGCAGTCGTGGCCGCGCCAGCTCGAGAACGCCCTGAACGCGCAGGGGATGACCGTCCAGGCGCTCAACTTCGGCGTGTACGGGTACGACACCGAGAGCGTGGCTGCCCAGCTCCGCGCCCGCGTGCTCGCGTGGAAGCCCGATCTCGTGGTCTACGGGTTCTACGTCAACGATCCCATGCCGACAGAGCTCGTCACGACCGACGGGCGGCCCGTCTGGGTCGGCACCGGCCCGCGCGACTTCCGCGTGTTCGGCCCCGCGCTCGACAGCTCGCTCCACGGCGTGAGCGCGTTGTTCCGGCGCTTCGAAGGCGCCGCCGCCGCCCGCGCGATCGAGGCGCGGGACGACCGCCAGCCGCTCGACTGGGAGCGCTTCGGCGCCTGGCTCGACACGCTGAAGGCCACGGCCGCTGGCGCGGGCGTCCCGCTCGTCGTCGTGCTCATCCCGCCGCACGTGCTCGCCCAGCCCGATCTCGCCGCATGCAACGCCGCCGCCCGGATGGGCCCCCACTTCTGCGAAGAGAACGTCGAGGTCCTGGCGCGCGCGGCCGCGATGACGGACGCGCGCGGCCTCTCCACGGTCGACGGCCTCGCCGCCTACCGTGCCGGCGGGAACGTCGATCTGTTCGGCCTCCCCGACGATCCGCACCACCCCAGCGCGGAGGGGCACCGTCGCCTCGCCGCGGCGCTCGCCCCCGTCGTCTCCCCGATGCTCGCGGGGCAGCGATGATCCGCATCGTCTCCGCCGTGGACGACGAGCGCAACGGCCTCGACGGGGTCTCGCTCGGCGTCGGCATGCTCCCCGCGGGCATCACCACCGCGCGCCTCCTCGCGACCGAGCACCCCGACGCGGTCGTGTTCGTCGGCACCGCGGGCGCCTACGCGGGCGGCCCCGCGATCGGCTCCGTCGTCACCGCGCGTTCGGTCGGCCTCGTCTCCGGCAGCGCGACGCTCGGCCTCGGCTACGTGCCGCTCGCCCCGGCGCCGCTCCTCTCCGACGCGGCGCTCCTGCGCGCCCTCGATCTCCCCCTGGTCGACGTCGCCTGCCTCGTCGCCATCACCACCGATCCCGCGCTCGCCGCGCGCATCGGCATCTCGTGGCAGGTCGAGCACATGGAGGCCTACGGCGTGGCCGCGGCATGCGCCGCCGCGGGCGTCGCGTTTGCCGCCGTGTTCGGGATCACCAACGTCGTCGGGCCCTCGGCGCACGCGGAGTGGCGTGCCAACCGGGAAGCCTGCCAGGGGGCGGCGGCCGCGGCGGTGGCGCGGCTCGTCGCCGGGCGATAGTCGCGCGCTCCGCTTTGGAGATGCCCGTGGCAGAGAACGCCGTGATCCCGCGCCCGCACGTCCACCAGTTGTCCGAAGCGTGCGCCACGCTCGGGGCCAGCTTCCAGCCCGTCGCGAAGCGGCTGCTCGAAGATCAGTCGCGCCTGCTGCGCTTCTTCAAGGGCAACCTCCCGCAGATGGACGGACAGGCGGGGGAGGTGTCCCTCTACCTGCTCGCCGTCATCGTGCGGATCTTCGACCAGTGCGGCGGCAAGCTCGGCCGCGTCGGCCCGAAAGAGATCGACCTCGCCACGAAGAAGATCGCGGGCGCCACGCGTGACCTGCTCCCGTGGGACACCGGCTTCGCCGACCGCGTTCGCGGCGTGTCCGGCCGCGCCCAGCCCCACATCCTGGACGAGGCGCTCAACGCGCTGTTCGAGCGCGAAGAGAAGAAGGAGAGCGAGGTCGACCTCGACTTCGAACAGGCCGGCCGCGTCTTCCTGATGTTGTGGGCCGCCACCGAGGCGCTGGACGCCGCCTGGCGCGCGCCGGCATCGCCGGATTGGGCCCAGGCCGAATAGGCTTCGGCGGAGCGGAGGCCGACATGGGCTTGCGGGATCGACTCAAACAGACGGCGAAGACGCTCCTGGGCCTCCCCGAGCCCGCGCGGCCGGCGGCGCCCGTCGCCTCCGCCGTGCCTTCGCCCGCCGTGGCTGCGCCTTCCGTGCCCTCGAAGGCGCCCGCCGTGCCTGCGAAGGCGGCACCCGTGAAGCCGGCGCCCGTGAAGGCCGCTGCCGCCGCCCCCACGCTCCCCACCGCCCCCACGGCGGACGGCTACCGTGCCGTCGCGTTCGCCCACCAGGTGACCGACAAGAAGGCCGGCACCTTCCCGCTCGAAGGGGCGCCGATCGTCGCGGTGTTCCGCCACGAGGGGAAGCTCTGGGTCATCGACAACGCCTGCGCCCACGAAGACGGGCCGGTGGGCGAGGGCGATGTCGAGGGCAAGTGTGTGCGCTGCCCCTACCACGACTGGGAATACGACTTCACGACCGGGGCCTGCCGCACCGATCCGGAGCGCTCCCTGGCCACCTTCTCGGTCCGCGAGCGCGACGGCGTCATCTGGGTGGGGCCTCGCCTCACGGAGGGCACCAAGGCGCGCGGCGGGGACCACAACGACGGGCTGGAGACCATCACCCGATGAGCAAGACCATCGAGGGCGCGCTGCGCCAGGGCATCACGTTCGACGAGCTCATCGCGAGCCTCGCCGGCCTCTCCGCGAGCGGCAAGAAGCTGCAGCTCCAGGTCGAGGCCCGCACGGTGCCCTACCTGCGCCACACGGTGGTCGGCTGGGTGGACGGCCCCCCCACCTCCACCGTCACGTTCGTGCTCTCCGGGGCCGATCCGCACGGGCACGCATGGCGTCGCTTCACGCTCTCCCGCAAGGACGACGGCCACTACGAGCTCGCCTGCTTCCCGACGCCCTTCCACAACGGCGTGGATCCGTTGTCCCCCGGCATCCCGCCGAGCTCCAGCCGCCGCGCCTGATTCGGCGGGCGCTGATTCTCGGGCTCAGGGCCGATCGGTCCACCGCCGCTCGATCCAGAGCGGCGCGCTGACCGCCCACGCGGGCTCGGTCGACCACGGAGTGGCGCGCTCGCCGTACGCGACGACGACCACCCACGTGGTCTCCGCGGGCACCGACCACTTCCACGTGCCCGCGCCCGCAACGTCGTGGCGCACGCTGCCCGCGGAGGTGACGACCTCGACGGTGCGCATGCGCATCCACCGCGAGGCGTCGAGCGTCACGTCGATGCCCCACGCGCCGCGCTCGCGGCCCCGCGAAACCACGTCGAGACGGGGGCCGGTCCCGGCGGTGGTCCGCGCGTCGACGATGCCAGCCTCGTAGGCGGGCACGTTGGCGTCGGCGTCGATGCCGATCCAGGTGCGCGGGCCGAGGGGCGCGGGATCCACCCACGCGTCGAGGAGCGCGAGCCAGGCGGGGATGTCGGCGGGTGTGTCGATCCAGAACGCGTCGGGGCGCGGGTCCCAGTCGTACGGCTCCGCCTCGGCGCGCGCCCGCGCCACCCACGCGGCGTTCACGACGGTCAGCCGCGCGTTCGACGCGCCCCCCTCGGTCGCGGCGAGCAGATCGAGCGCCGAGAGGCCTTGCCACGCCACGGCGCCGTGCGCGGGCTTTCGGGCGTTCGGGTTCCACGGCCAGGACCACACCTCGCCCGACGCGCGCGATGCGGCGACCGCGAGGATGGCGTCGTGCGCGTCGATGGTGACGGTCGGCACCTCGTCGTCCACCAGGAGCACCGCGAAGCCGACCCCCTCGGCGGCGAGCGTGGTGGCGGCGGCCTCGGATGTGATGGTGGACGCCGCGTCCGGCGCGACCACCATCGCCGGCGCAGCGAGCACGTGGTCGTCCGCGAGCCACTCGTGGTGAAGCGTGACCGCGGCCTCGGTGTCCACACCGGCCCACGGGAGCGTGACCGCGCTGTGCGTCGGGCCCGCCCACACCCACAGCGTGGCCGGCTCCGGCCCGAGCGGCACGCGCCCGCCGCCCGGCGGCACGGTCCAGGTGGTGTGGCCGTCGTAGATCGCGGCCACGACGTCGTTCCCCGCGTCGTCCGCGACCCGCAGCTGGAGCCACGCGCAGGCGAGCAGGCGCGTGCCGTCGTAGGTGCAGCCCGCCCGCTCCGCCTGGAGCGTCGACCCCGCCGGGGCCCGTCCGGCCGCGCGGCCGTCCACGATCGGCAAGCGCACGCGCTCCACGCCGCCCTGCACCGCGAGGACGCTGTCGGCGTCGACCGCCTCGTCCAGGTCATCCCCGTCGGGCCAGAGCCCCTCCCGCGACAGCGCGGCGCGGGTCACCCCCTGCACGCGCACGGCGCTCCCCTCGCTCACGACGAGGCCGTCGAGCCCGACGAAGGCCCCGGTGCCCGCGGTCGGATCCCCCCACAACGTGGCGCCCGTGCGCGTGACGGTCGGGCGCCCCTGGAGCACGCCGGTGCCGACGGCGTCGATGTGCAGCACGTCGTCGTCCGCGCCGAGGCGGTAGGTCACGCCGGGCAGCACCAGGCGCGCCTCGTCGGCGTCGTTCTCGGCGATGATGGCGCTCCGGTCCCCGTCGGGCACGTACTCCACGAGCACGTCCAGCCCGCCCGGTGGCGCCGCGTCGATGAGCGTTCCGCCCGCTTCGCCGAGGTGCGTCAGCGCCGCGTACGTCCCGCGCACGACGTAGCGGGCGTGGGCATTCTCGATCAACCAGTCGCCGGTGCGGCCCTCGCCGCCGCCCACCAGCTCGTCCCCACACGGGATCTGGCGCGCGCGCACCTCTCCGGCCGCGAGCGTCCGCGGGTCGCACACCGTGGGCTCTGCCAGCGCGGGCCCGTTCACGGAGGGGGCCGCGCAGGCGACGAGCAGCGCCGGGAAGCCCCGTGCGAGCAGCGAGCGGGACGGCAGCGCGGCTACTCGGCGCCGGCGGCCAGGCTGCCGTTGAACCGGAGCGAGGTCGGCACCACGCGCACCTGCTTCGACCAGCCCTCGGGGATGTCGCCCATGGTGTAGACCCACACCCGCTTGTCACCCGGCTTCAGGGGCTTGGTGTACTCCTCGGGCAGCGACATGCCGCCGGGGCCGGTGGTGCCCGCGAGGGGGTAGCTCTTCGCGGCGAGCTTCTGCCCGCTCGCGTCGAGGAGCTGGACTTCGAGCGTGAGGAAATCGAGCGTCTTGTCGCCCGCGTTGGTGACCTCGGTGGTGAAGCCCCAGCCGTCCTTCGGGCCCTTCGGATCTTCGGCCAGATTGACCTCCTCGATCTTGACCTCGCCGATGAGCAGCTTGTCCTGGTACGCGGCCACCTGTACGCGCGAGCTGGCCTTCTTCCGCATCGTCGCGTCGGCGGTCGGGTTCTGGTCGATGAACGCCTTCCATGCCTCGGGGGTGTTCTCGGTCTCGGCGTTGGCGAAGTGGGCCATGGCCCGGGCCGCCTGCACCTTGGTGAGCTGACGCGACTTGGGGAAGCGCGTGATGACGGCGTCGTACTCCTCGAGCTTGGTGCTCTTGAGCGCCCGCTCGACCAGCATCTGCTCCAGCCGGGTCTCGGCGGTGATGCGGTCGGAGCCCGACGGGTCGGTGCCCAGGTAGGCCTCCCAGGCCTCGATCGTGTCGACCTTCTGGGCGTCACCGAGCGGATCCGCGCAAGCGGCGAGGAACAAACAGAGGAGGATGGTGCGCATGGGGTGACCTCGGTCCGCATGCTACCACAATGCGGATTTCGTCCGGAACTACGGCGCGGTCTGGCCTTCAGGGCCCCTCGGACCGCTTCTTCACCCAGGCCACGGCGTTCGTGAGGCCCTGCTTGGCGATCATGTCCTGCGCGAAGCCGGGCACCCAGCCCTTGAACCGCACGTCCACCGAGTACTCGAGGCGCGTGCGCGGCGGATCGGCGGTGATCGGCGTGACGCGCCAGTAGCCGATCGACTCGTCCAGGTCGGACAGGCGGCTGTAATCGAGGGACCAGGTGAGCCAGCCGGCCGTCGGGTTGTAGGTGTGCTTGATGAAATATTCGACGTTCATCCCCATGGGATCGAGCACGAAGCGGGTGTAGATGTTCGCGCCCTCCTTCCGGTACACCTCGCACGCCGCCACGTTGTCCACCCAGGTCGGGTACATCTGGTAGTTCGTGATACGAGACCAGATGGTCGTGGGCGTGGCCTTGATGTCCATGAAGGCCACGCCGTTCCCGCCATTGCCGCTGCGGGCCTGCTTCAGCACCAGCTCGCCCGCGCCCAGCTTCGCCTCGTCGCCTGCGGCCAGCGGCACGGGCGGGGGCGCCCCCTTGTACGCGGCCGCGATGCCCTGGTGATCGTGAGGGGTGTTGGCATCGGCGGCGAACGCCGCGAGGGTCAGGACGAGGGCGGTGAGCATGGGGCTCCAGGGCGGGGCGACGCGGGGCCCGTTCTGCGGCGGGCCTGTGTCCTTGGTGTCAAAGCTCTTTCGGATCCGGAACGCACGATGTATCTTCTCGGTCTCTTCGTGAGGTCGGTCATGCGCATGGTCCTTCCCTTGGTCTTCTTGCTCGGTTGCCCCACCCCCAGCGACGAGGGAAAGGACGGCCCCGAGGTCGATCTGAACGCCGATGACGACGGCGACGGCCTCACCAACGGTGAGGAGACCGAGCTCGGCACCGACCCGGCCGAGTCCGACTCCGACGCGGACGGTTTCGGCGACAAGGAAGAGCTCGACGGCGGCTACTCCCCGATCTGGGAGTTCTCGCACCCCTTCGAGGACGGCGACTACCTCATCGGCAGCTGCCCCGTCCACCCGGACGAGGACAACGCGGGCCCCACGGGCACCGGCTCGTACGACACGTCTTCGTGGGACGCCTACCAGGAAGGCGACGTGATGGCGAACCTCGTCAATTACGACGCGTTCGGCCAGGAAGTCTCGCTCTACTCCTTCTGCGGCAACTACACGCTCGTGACGCAGAGCGCCGAGTGGTGCGGGCCCTGCCAGGCCCTCGCCGAGGTCATGGCCGCCGATCAGGACGAGATCCGCGAGACCTACCCCAACTTCAACTTCTACGAGCTCCTGTACCAGGACAACTACGGCGCCGTCCCCGACGCCAACGTCCTCCGCTCGTGGAAGCGCGCGTTCGGCCTCGACGGCATCCCCATCGTCGCCCCCGAGGACAACACCTCCGAGGAGATGTCCTGGATCAACGCCAGCGGCGGCATCCCGGCCACCCTGCTCATGGCGCCGGACATGACGGTCATCTGGAGCGGCGTGAACCACCCCCGCGAGTACTACCTGTACGACGTGGCGGGCATCATGTCGGCGATCGAAGACTACGAAGCCTCGCTGTAGCCAGCTCCGCGTCGCGATGGAGGGCGGGCCCGCGTGGGTCCGCCCTTCCTCGTTTTGTCGGGCCTCGTTTTGGATGGGCGACCAGCGCGGGGCGCGGTGCCCGGGGCCGGGCCCGAGCGCCCGCCCCCGCCACGCCCCCGGAGCACCGCCCCTTCGAGCCGCTATCCGCTCGATCCGGTGCCACCGGGCCGGGTCATCGCGGCGGGATCGAGCAGCGCGTCCAGCTCGGCCTGCGGGAGCGCCCCGGCGGCCGCCTGTCGCACGCTGCCCCCGCTGCGGGCCGCGGCCTTGGCGATGTCCGCGGCCTTGTCGTACCCGAGCGCCGGGGCCAGCGCTGTCGCGAGCGCGAGGTTGCGCTCGAGCGTGGCGGCGCAGCGCTCCCGGTCGGCCTCGATGCCGTCTACAGCCTTGGCGGCGAACGTCCGCGCGCCGTTCGCGAGCAGCGCCACCGAGCGGAGCAGGTTGTCGGCCAGCAGCGGCAGCGAGGTGTTGAGCTCGAGGCTGCCGCCCTGGGCGCCGAGGGTCACCACGGTGTCGTTGCCGATGACCTGCCAGCCGACCATGGTGAGCATCTCGCACATCACCGGGTTGACCTTGCCCGGCATGATCGAGCTGCCGGGCTGGGTGGCGGGCAGCTTGAGCTCGGCGAGCCCGGCGCGGGGCCCGCTCGCGAGCAGGCGCACGTCGTTCGCGATCTTGATCAACGAGACCGCCACGGCGCGCAGCAGGCCGCTCGCCTCGACTACGGCGTCCACGGCGCCCTGGGCCTCGAAGTGGTCGGCGGCCTCGACAAAGGGGAGGCCCGTGTCGACCGCGATGCGCGCGATGGCCTTGCGCGGGAACTCCAGGGGCCGGTTCAGGCCGGTGCCCGTGGCGGTGCCGCCCAGGGCGAGCTCCAGGAGCGCGTCGCGGGCGCGGATGGCGCGCGCGATGCCGAGCTCCACCTGCCGCGCCCATCCCGCGAACTCCTGGCCGAGGCGCACCGGCGTCGCGTCCATCAGGTGGGTGCGGCCGGTCTTGATCACGTCGTCGAACGCCTGCGCCTTCGTCGCGAGCGAACCGCGCAGGTAGCGGAGCGCGGGCAGGAGATCCTCGTCGATCGCGACGGCGGCGGCGACGTGCAGCACCGTCGGGATCACGTCGTTCGAGGACTGCGACATGTTGACGTGGTCGTTCGGATGCACCGGCGTTCGCGCGCCGATGACGCCGCCCATGAGCTCGATCGCGCGGTTCGCGATCACCTCGTTGGCGTTCATATTGGTCGAGGTGCCCGAGCCGGTCTGGAACACGTCCACCGGGAACTGGGCGTCCCACTGGCCGTCGGCCACCTCCTGCGCGGCGGCGCCCACCCATTCGGCCACGTCCACCGGCAGCAGGCCGAGCTCCTCGTTGGTGAACGCGCACGCGCGCTTCACGATGCCGAGCGCCTGGATGAACCGGCGCGGCAAGCGCTGCCCGGAGATGGGGAAGTTCTCGATCGCGCGCTGCGTCTGCGCGCCCCAGTACGCGTCCGCGGGAACCCGTACGTCGCCGAGCGAGTCCTTCTCGATGCGATGGCGCAACGTCCCTCCGTGAGCTGCCGCCTCTTATCGGTATCCGCGCCGCGTTGCGGGTTAAGGACGTGGCCTGTGGGAGAACGGGTGTCGGGAGAGAGGGTGTCCAACGACGAGGGCCTCGAGGCGCGGCTCATCGAGGTCTACACCTCCGTCCAGGGCGAGAGCACCTGGGTCGGGCTCCCGTGTGTCTTCGTCCGCTTCGCCGGCTGCAACCTGCGTTGCACGTGGTGTGACTCGGTGTTCACGTTCACCGGCGGCGCGCGGCGCCCGATCGACGACATCGTCGAGGAGGTCGTCGCCACCGGCGTCCCCCTGGTCGAGGTCACCGGCGGCGAGCCCCTCGTGCACAAGTCGGCGGGGCCGCTCATGCAGGCGCTGCTCGACCGCGGGCTCACGGTGCTCCTCGAGACCAGTGGCAGCCGCGACATCGCGGTGGTGCCCGCCGGCGTGCACATCATCCTCGATCTGAAGCCGCCCGACAGCGGCGAGGAGCGCGCGAACCTCTGGTCGAACATCCCGCTCCTCCAGAAGAAGGACGAGGTGAAGTTCGTCATCGCATCACGACGCGACTACGAGTGGTCGCGGGACGTGTTGCGTGAGCACCACCTCCAGGATCGCGTCGGCGCCGTGTTGTTCTCGCCCGCCTGGGGCCTCGTCGACCCGCGCGTGCTGGTCGAATGGATCGTCGCGGATCGGCTGCCGGTCCGGTTCCAGGTGCAGATGCACAAGTACGTCTGGCCACCGGAAGAGAGAGGAGTCTAGGATGCAAGCGACCATGGACACGATCACGCTCGGCATCGACGGGATGAGCTGCGGGGGCTGCGTGCTCTCCGTGGAGAAGGCGCTCGGCCGCGTCGAGGGCGTCACCAAGGTCGTCGTCACCCTGGAGAAGAAGGAGGCCGTGGTCGAGGGCAAGAACCTCGATCGGCAGCGCCTCGCGGACGCCGTGGCGGACGCCGGGTACGACGTCCGGTAGATGCCCTACCTCCTCCTGCTCGGCGCCTGCCAGGGCCCCACCGATGACGCTCCGATCGGGCCCGAGGACACCGGGCCGACCGACACCGGGCCCATCGAGGAGGTTCCCTTCGAGTCCCCCGTCAGCACGGAGCCGCAGGCAGGGCGGGCCACCCCCCCGGTCGACGTGCTCGTGATCGGCGCCGGCGCGGCCGGCCTCGCCGCGGCGCTGGAGGCGTGGCAGGCGGGCGCCTCGGTGCGGATCCTGGAGCGCGAGGACGACTTCGGCGGCTCCGCCGCGTGGGCCGGCGGGCTGATGATGTTCTCCGGCACGCCCGAGCAGCTCGCGGCGGGCGTCACCGACTCTCCCGCCACCCTGCTCTCCGAGTGGGCGTCGTTCACCGGCGGCGACCCGAACGATCCGTGGGTCACGCTGTTCGCCGAGCAGAACGTCCCGCAGGTGTACGACTGGCTCGCGGACCTCGGCGTCTCCTGGGTGAACCTGGGAGCGGACGCGTCGTCGGGCCCGACCGCCCGCGTGCACGAGGTGCGCGGCGGCGGGCCGGCGCTGGTGATGGCGATCGAGGCCCCGCTCGACGGCGGGATCATCCGGTACGGCGCGGAGGCCCAGGCGCTGCTCCGGGACCGGACCGGCCGCGTCACCGGCGTGCGCTGGCTCGATCGCGACGCGGACGTCGAGCACGTCGCGTTGGCACGGACCGTCATCGTCGCGACCGGCGGCTTCATGCACGATCTCGAGCGCGTGCGCGCCGAGCGCCCGGACCTCGCCGATCGGGATCTGCGCTACGGCAGCTGGCCCGGCGCGGACGGCAACGGGCTCACCCTGGTGGAGGGCGTGTCGGGCGCCACGCAGAACCTCGGCGCGGTGGGGCTCTACGCGCACGGTGTCCCCGCCCCAGGGGACACGCAAGACGAGGTCCTGGCCGGCATCCTCCCGGGCCTGCCGTGGATCAACAACCTCGGCCGCCGCTTCGTCGACGAGTCCGAGGCCAACAGCTTCCCCACCGGCTCCGTGCGTGCCGAACAACCCGACGGCGAGGCCTGGGTGGTGCTCGACGCGCCCATCGCCGGCAGCGCCGCGTTCCCGTCGTCGTGGCCTGGCGGCGAGGCCCTCTCGTTCGCCGATCTCGACGACGCGGGCCTCGTAGTGCACGGCGCCGACCTCGCGAGCCTCGCGGGCGCGCTCGGCGTCGACGCGGACACGCTCACCGGCGAGCTCACCGCCTACAACGACTACGTGCGCGGGCGCTCGGACACCGACGCCTACCGCGAGAGCCGCGAGCGCACCCAGCCCGTGATGGCGCCGCCCTACTACGCCATCCCCATCGCGATCACGGTGGCGAAGGGCTTCGGCGGCGTCGACGTCGACCTTTCCGGGCGTGTGGTCGACACCGCCGGCGTCGTGATCCCCGGCCTCTACGCCGCGGGGGAGCTCACCGGCATGGCCGGCGGCTCGCTCGTGGGCGACTACGGCTTCACCGGGTCGCTCTCCGCCGTGGTCCTCGGCGGGCGCATCGCCGGCGGGGCCGCGGCTACCGAGGCCCTCGGCGAGTAGCGGCTATCCCCCCTCGTGCGTCAGGCGGTAGTTCAGGACGAGGCAGGACACCGGGCTCGGCAAGGTGCCGAACGTCGCTTCCATGCGCTTCTTGTCGCCGTTGAGCACCGCGTCGCACGGGAGGATCATCGACCGCGCGATCATCTCCGCGGTGCGCTCGACCACCCAGTTTCCGCCGGCCGTGTCGGAGAGCACGACGGTCGGGGAGAGCTTCACGAAGTCGATGGTGCTCTTGCTCACGTCCACGTACTTGGCGCCCGGGATGTCTGCTGCGAACACCTTGGCCATGCGCGACACGGCCACGTAGGGGCTGTCCACGTCGGGGACGAACTTGCTCGACTTGCCGACCATGTCCTCCAGCGCCGCGACCACCTTCGGCAGGCTCTCGCGGTCGTCCTCTCCGTCGGCACGCACGCAGGTGCGCTCGCCCTGGCGGATCACCTCGGCGGCGCTCGGCACGTTCGTGTCGAGCACGGGCTCCCCGGCGCTCGCCCCCGTCGCGGACAGGAGCTGCGTGCGCGCCACCTCGTCCTGGGACACGGCCGTCGCGTCGCCGCTGACGTAGGCGTCGAGCTGCACCTGGGCGAGCCCGAGGTTCTTCGCCTGACGATAGGTCAGCCGCGCCGGGCCGCGCCCGCACACCTCGGTTTCCCGCGAGTCGAGCACCTTGTCCCACTGCCCCTGCACGCGGCCGCGGGTCGCCGCGAGGTAGGGGAGCAGGCGCTTGGTGTCGGGGTCGAACTTGTCCGACTTCTCGACGCGCTCGCGCCAGCGGGCGAACTCCTCGGGCCGCGCGGACTCCTCGTACATCCAGCTGTAGACCTCGGGGTTGTCGAGGATCTTCTTCGCCTGGGTCTTCACGAGCCCCACGAACGCGGTGTCCTTCTTCATCGCGAGGCCCACCGAGCGCACGCCGGTGATGGTGATGGCGAGCTCGTCGAACGCGAAGTTCTCCACGTCCGTGCCGACGCTCCCCGCGTAGGCGAGCTCCTCGCGGCAGTCCGCCGCGTCGTCCGCGGCCTTGTTGGCGTCGGACTTGAACTTGAAGGCGGTGCACGCCGACACGCCGGTCGAGAAGTAGCCGAACAACATGATCGCGCCGAGGATCAGGATGCGGGGCTGCCAGATCGCGCCGGACTTGATGAAGTACCACCCGCGCATCGCGATGGAGACGGGCGAGAAGGTGTAGAGGCGCGCCAGGAACAGGTCCCAGCCCGCGGTGGCGAAGCGGCCGGCGGTGAGGTTTTTCGGGCCCCGGCGGGCGGCGGGGCTGCGCGCGGCCTTCATCTCCGGCGGAAGCTCGCCGAGCTCGATGAAGAAGCGGGGGCCCTCCGGGGTCACGAGCGCGAACGAGTCGCCCGGCTTGACGGCCGTGGGCGTCTGCACCTGCACGGGGCGACGCGCGTCCCCCTTCCACAGGAACACCGCGGCGGTGCGCTCCGACGGCGCCAGGATCATGCTCGCGCCGCCCTGCCGGATGACCTTGCAGTGCTCCTTCGCGACGCCCAGCGACTCCGGGAGCGTGATGTGGCAACGCTCCTTGTTCGAGCCCAGGCGTGCTTCGAGCCCTTCGAACGGACCGAAGCGGGTGCCCCCGAACTCGGGGGACAACACGAGGTAGAGGACCAGATCGCCTTGGGACATGTGCGCTCCGCGGCGAAGTATACCCCCATGGCCGAAGCGGCGTTTCGTCGCTGCCGCCCGCATGGTAGAGTCGCCGGCCCGTGAACATCTTCCTCATCCCCTACACCTGGATGCGCCACCTCTCGGTGTCCCTGGTGTGCGCGGGCGCAGCGCTGCTCGCCTGGTGGTTCGTCCTCGCGATCGCGGTGATCTTCCCCATCTGGACCGTCGAGTGGGACGGCGCGATCTACATCACGACCGTCGTGGCCGCGGTGGCCGGCGCATCCACCCTCGCGGAGGCCTCCTTGCGGCGCGCGCCGCTGTGGAAGCGCGGGCTACGCACGATCGGGAGCGGCGCCATCTCCGGCGTGCTGGCGCTCGCCGGCTATTGGAGCTGGCACCTCGTGATGGGGCCGCTCGCCTTCGACGACGCGGCGGCCGCCGATCTCGCGGAGCCCACGCTGGTGTCGCTCCGCTACCGCATGGCGGCGTTCCTGTTCGCCGGCGTCCAGGCCGGCGTCGGCCCCCTGGTGTTCCGCAAGGGCGCGGGCTTCTTCGCCCACATCGGCGCCGGCGCCGTGGCGGGGCTGCTCGCCGGGGCGGCGTGGTACGTCCTCGGGTACCCGAAGTCGTTCATCGGCCTCTCCGATTTGTACCTGGCGAGCGCGGGCGGGGCCGTCGTCTTCGGATCCACGTTCGGACTGCTCGCCTGGGGCATCCCGGACAACCTCTACGCTGGCTGGATGCGCATCGTCAGCGAGACCCGCCACGGGCGCCGCATCCCCATCGACGCGCCGGACGGCGGGGTGCGCGAGCGCTTCATCGGCCACTTCCCGCGCGGGCTCGACCTGTTCCTCCCCGCGGAGGACGGCGTGATGGAGCTCCACATCTCCCTGATGGTGACCCGCCGGCAGGAGTACCGCGCCCGCGGCCTCACGCTGAAGCCCACCCTCGTGCGGCGCTTCCTCGAGCGAATCGACCTGCGTTACGACGCACGGCGCCCCGCTCCGCTGGAGACCAAGCTCTCCTCGGGGGACCGCTTCCTCCTCGGCCCGCCCGCCGACCCCACCGTGATCGAGTTCATCATGCTTCCGCGCGAGGAGCGTTGATGGCCCGGATCGTGCTGCTCCTCCCGCTGTTCCTGGCCCTGTTCGCCTGCGGCCAGACCGATCTCGTGCCCGTGCCCGGCACGACCGTCCGCGTGGCGCCGCCCAAGTCCTCAGGGCAAGGAAAGCAGGCGCTCGAGCTCCACATCTTCCACACGGAAGAGGAGTGTTACGCCGCGGTCAAGGCGGAGGACGTGCCGTTCTGCCTCCCGTTCGTCGACCGGGCCACGGGCCAGGTGCGCGTCGCCTACCAGATGCGGGTCGACGGGGACGTGTGGAGCATCCCGTTCGCCGAGGACACCCTTGAGATCTACCACAAGAACCAGCGGGTCACTCGCGACGGGCTGAAGGACTACAAGATCATCCCGCACGACCCCGCGCGGGCCGAGCAGCTCTTCGTCCTCATGATCGACGCCACGTACTCGATGGGCCTCGATGACGAAGGGAACGGGGTCACCCGCCTCGAGAAGGTGAAGCGCGCTCTGTTGCGTCCCGACGTCGTCGACGCGTTTTTCCCCAGCGACGTGCAGACCTCGGTTGTCCCGTTGATCTTCCGCGGCGGCAAGCTCCCCGAGCCCCTGCTCGGCAAGTGGATCATCGACAACAAGCGCGATTACCGGCAGATCATCAAGGACGGCCTCGCGGAGACAGGCGGTTTCACGCCGCTCTACGAGGCGATCGAGTTCTCGGCGACCACCGCCTTGGAGGTCGACGAGGTCAAGAAGAAGATCATGCTCGGCAAGCAGGCGCCGACCGTCATCGTGCTCACGGACGGCTTCAACAACCCGCTCCCGGCCGACACCTGCGCGGACAACGCGCCGCGGCTGGAGAAGCTGCTCAAGAAGCTCGACGGGATCCGGCGCGGCGAGTCGGCGGACGTTCGCTACGTTCCGACCGTCTTCACCGTCGGCCTCGGCCGATCGGCGTGGCGCGGCTTCGAGGTGCCGGACAACCTCAACGTCTCGCCCAAGACCATCTGCAAGGGCCTCGGTGATCAGCTGATCAACGGCGGCGTGGAGACCAAGGGCGTCGACAACGCCGCGCTCTCCTGGATCGCGCGGGTCGGCGGCGGCGGGAGCTTCATCAGCCGCACCACCGACGGGCTCGCGGACGCGTTCAAGGCGGCGGCCGCAGTGCGCTACGCGTGGTTCGAGGCCCGCTACAAGGTGGATCCCTTCCACCTCCGGCGCTCGTTCGAGACCAAGCTTCGCCTCGCGAGCCTGCTGCGGAGCGAGGGGACCGTGTGGATGCATCCGAGCGGCTGGATCGACGCCCCGCCCGGCATCGCCGGTCCCGACGGATGGACCCGCGCCGCGCCCTTCCGCGAGACGACGACGTTGCTGCTGCCCCTCCTCGGGCTCCTCGCCGCCCTGGGGTACGTCCCGGCCGCGTGGTTCAACGTGCGCCGCGCGCTGTTCTCCCGCGTCGCCCGGCGTAGAAAGCCCCGCTGAAGTTGGAGAGAGGCCGAAACTCCGTCGGGGTTGCGGTGTCGGACTCCATGCCGTACGATCGGGCGGCCGCCCTCGGCCCTCCGACGGTGGGGCGTCGGCGCACGTAGAGGAACCTTGGCCCGCAGCATCAAGCAGTACGAGATTACCGGGGAGCTCGGCGCGGGTCACTTCGGGAAGGTGTACATGGCCGTGGGCGAAGTGCCCGGCCGCGGCATCCACCCCGGAAAGCGCCGCGTCGTCGCGGTCAAGGAGCTGCGCGAGCCCGATCCCGAGTCGGTGCGCCTCCTCCTCCAGGAGTTCGCGCTCCTCGACCAGGTGAAGCACCGCAGCATCGTGCGCGTGTTCGAGTACCTCGAGGACGAGACAGCCGTCGTCATGGAGGTGGTGCACGGCGTCACCCTGCGCGAGGTGCTCGACGAGTGCGCGAAGCACCGCGAGCAGGTCTACACCGAGGCCGCGGTCGAGATCGGCTGCGAGCTCGCGGACGCCCTGTACCAGGCCTACACGACCCCCGGCGACAACGGGGAGCGCCTCCAGCTCGTGCATCGGGATCTGAAGCCCGAGAACATCATGCTGACGAAGGCGGGCGAGGTGAAGATCCTCGACTTCGGCCTCGCCCGCGTCGACAACGCCGACTTCCAGCGCGACGATCCCAACCGCATCAAGGGCACGCCCGTCTACATGGCGCCGGAGCAGGCGCGCGGCGAGGACATCGACCACCGTACCGACCTGTTCGCGCTGGGCCTCATCCTGTACGAGCTCCTGATGGGGCGCCCGGCGTACCGCGTCCCGATGGACGCGCCGGACCCCATCGCGGCCATCTACGCCGCGATCGAGGGCGGCGAGCTCTCGGAGCAGTGCCGCGAGCTGGAATCGAAGCTGCCGGGCATGGGTCCCATCGTCGCGAAGCTGCTGCAGGCCCGGCCCCGCAACC
Source organism: Myxococcota bacterium (assembly GCA_040386535.1). Taxonomy (GTDB): domain Bacteria; phylum Myxococcota_A; class UBA796; order UBA796; family SXON01; genus CAJBVW01. The sequence continues at coordinate 196,099 of JAZKFH010000008.1, forward strand.
GCTACCAGACCGGGCACGACCTGCTCGTGGACCTGCGGCGCCAGCTCTACAAGGACCGCGGCGTCTATCTAAAGGAATTCTGCGATTTCTTCTACGGGAGCCTCCGTCGGCTCCCCGATCTGCCCGACGCTGACCCAGGGCAGGGAGGTACTCGGATGTCTACAGGTGAGAAGGCTCCACGGAAGAGCATCGAAGAGCGCTTGCGCGAGTCGATGAATCGCGATGCGTCTCCACCGGCGAGCGCCCAGGAAACGACGGGTGATGGCGACGGGGGCCCCAAGGCGCCCGTGCCCGTGCGTCGTGTGCCGCCTCCCGCACGTCCGGCGACGCCCATCGCCACCCCGATGGCAACGCCCGTCCGGGCCGTCACCCCCGTCTCCACGCCCGCGCCGACGCCCGTGGCGCCGAAGATCGTGCCCCGCAGCGCCTCGGCGGCCCGCCCGGCCCCGAGCGCCGCGGACGACGACATGGGCCCGCCCTCCGTGAAGGGCAACAAGCCCGGGGCCAAGCCCGTGGCGCCCATGCCGCGGAAGATGATGGGCGCCCGCAGCCCCGACGAGACCGGCATGCTCCAGATGGTGCCCCTCTCCGACAACGAGGACGAGAAGGAGGCCGGCAACGACCCGAGCGCCACGTCCTTCTTCGCCATCCCCGCGCCCAAAGCGGAGCGGGCAAAGGCCTCGTCGCCGCCCTCCGCGCCTCCCGCGGCCGTGTCCGGCCCGCCGGCGGGCCGCCCCGCGTTCAACGGCCCGCCTGCCTTCAACCCGACGCCGATCGCCGGGGGCCCGATGGGCCCGCCGCAGATGCAGGCGCCGCAGCCGATGGTCTCCGGCCCGGTCGTCAGCTACGGCGGCGCTTCGGGTGGCACGCCGTTTCAGGTCGCCGGCCCCCAGCCCACGGGCAACAACAACGCGGACTCGCGGGTCCAGTCGGTGCGGGTGTTCGCGGTGCTCCTCGGCGTGTTCGCGCTCGCTTGCGTCGCTGTGCTCTCGGTCGTGGCGCTCTGGTTCTTCCAGATGAAGGCCACGGAGAAGCCGATCGAGACCGTCGCCGTCGCGGCGCCCCCGCCGGTGAAGAAGACGCCCAAGGAGGACACCGGCGTCCAGAAGCCGATCGAGACCAAGCCGGCGCCGGTGAAGCAGAAGCAGACGAACAACAACGGGCCGAAGCCCGTCGCCGTCGCCGCCGCGCCGAAGCTCGGTGCCAAGGCGCCGATCACCGTGACCTTCACCGGCTCGCCGATCCCCACCAGCGTCGAGGTCAACTGTTCCGGCGGGTTCCGCGACAAGCGCAGCCTCTCGGGCGGCACGGCGTCGGTCCCGGACGTGCCCACCAGCGACAACTGCCAGCTCCACCCCAAGGGTGCGGGCGCGCCGACCTCCGCCAACGTGCGCGCCGGCAATTCGTACAACTGCACCATCTCCGGTACCGTGACGAGCTGCCGGTAGCTGCAACCGGCGCGTGTATGGCGTAGACTCGCGCGCACCGACGGAGGAGGGGTCAGATGCACTTGTTCTTGATGGCGTGGCTCGTGATGCTCGGCTTCGCCCAGCCCGCGTTCGCCACCGACCTCGACGGCGCCGCCGCCCCTCCGCCCGCCGGCTCCACCTTCGGGAGCGCGCCCGACCTCGCTTTCAAGGACACCAAGTCCAAGGAAGAGAAGGAAGCGGACATGAGCGCCTCCGAGAAGGAGGCCGAGCGCAAGCGCAAGGAGAAGCTCGCGCGTGTCATCGTGCTCAAGTGGCCCGACAACAAGAGCGTGGACTACTCGGATACGACGATCCAGCGCAACGTGAAGTCGCGCATCGCGCGCCCCGATGCGCAGTTCTTCCCCGAGGTCGATCTCTACCAGAACGGAAGAAAAGTTCGGGACCGCACGGTCGTGCCGGCGATGCAGCCCTCGCACGTGCCGGACCAGAACCTCCAGCGCGTCCGCCAGGCGGTCGACGAGGTGTCCGGCATCCCGTGGAACGCCATCCAGCCCGACCAGTGGGGCCTCAAGGCGAACGAGCTGCGCGGCATGGTCGAGCTCATCTGGTTCGTCGACAAGGTCGAGCAACGTGAGCCGTTGTTCCTGCTCTACACGCAGATCGGGCTCGCCGCGGAGAACCAGAACCAGAACGTCCCGCCCTTCTACGAGCAGATCGGCAACGAGCCGGTCAACTACTACTTCTACCTGGCGGCCACGTTGGCGTTCCAGGATCCCTCGCTGATGTCGAAGCTCACCGATCAGGAGCTCAACGGCGCGATCGGGTTCATCCTGCAGAAGCTGCAGCAGGGCGCGTTCCCCAACCTCAAGATCGACTTCGAGCAGGAAGGCGAGGACTTCAACGTCGAGAAGTTCGCCGAGTCCTACGAGATCTACCTGAACGGCATCAAGACCGATCCGAGCGAAGACGGCCAGATGGACATCTTCCTCGGCCGGACCGACATCTACCTCAAGCGCACCGACAGCGGCCACGGCCTCTCGGAGCGCCTCGAGGTGAGCAAGCTCGAGGACAAGATCTACTTCGTGCGCGACACCGCGCGGAAGAAGATGGGCGTCGACTTCATCGAGCAGCTGTTCCTGCACCCCAACGAGTGCAGCCCCGCGCTCGACGGGGACATCCTGAACTACCTCGCCATCTACGCCAAGATCCACGAGAAGGCGGAGATCTACATCGCGGTGCCCCAGTACGGCAACCCCAACCGCGTGTGGGTGTGGCGCTACGACCGCCCGTCGGCCAACCTCCAGCTCGTCGGCGGCGGCGCGGACGGCTTCCCCGTGCGCTTCGCGGTCCTCGTGCAGGGCGGCATCATGTACAACACGGCCTCCGTCGAGTACGACGAGGAGGCCTACGACGACTCGCTCGCGGCGCAGGGGAACGACCCCGGGTTCATCCCCGACCCCGCGCAGGAGATCGACACCGACCTCGGCCCGAGCTTCATCCCGGTCACGTTCGAGCTCCGCGGGCACTACAACCGCCTGATGGTCTCGTTCGGGTCCGAGTTCGGGTTCAACACCGGCGGTGACGACGGCAAGGCCCAGTGGATCGAGCGGTACCGCACGCGTGGCGCGCCCGATTCGAGGGTCGCCAAGATGCAGGAGATCACGCGCCTGTCGGACGAGGACGTGAACGGCGACGGCGTCATCGACGCCGACGACACCGAGACCTTCTTCGCGGCCACCGAGCTCCTCTACAACCGCGTCAAGATCAACCGGAACCTGTTCATGGGCGCCGCGGTGGTGCTCGGGCGTGACGCCGGCATCGGCTTCGGGCCCCGCCTCGGCCTGCGCGTGGGCTGGACCAACGTGCCCTACGCGCTCCAGACCACCGCGCACGTCGGGATGACCCTCGCGCCCCCGGGCATCAAGCCCCTCGGTGACCGGGTCCGCCCCTTCGTGGATGTCGATGGCCGCATCGGCGCGAGCTTCCCGTTCGCGACCAGCCTCGCCTTCGACAAGAACGCGGCGATCACCGTGATGCCGGTCTTCGGCCTCACGGCCGGCGTCGGAACCACGTTCTAAGAGAGAGGCGTCGTCGTGTTGATCTCGCTGTTGACCGTCTCGATCGCCCTCGCCGCCGAAGGTACCGGTAAGGCCACCGTCGTGTGGCTACAGCCGGACCTCCCGACCCCCGAGCTGCGCGCGAAGGCCGAGAAGATGCTCGGCGTCTCCGCGGCGCACGCGGCCTGGGCCGACCTCGCGTTCGTCCCCGCGCCCTTCAACAAGGACGACGAGGCCCGCCTGGTCGCCCTGGAGCGCGCGCGGACCGACGCCCGGGTGAAGTTCGACGTGTTCGACACCGAGCGGGAGATCGCGGCGGCGCTGGGCTCGGCCATCGGCGCGGTGACAGTGTTGCGGGATGACGCCGACCGCGCGGCCCTCGCCGACGCGTTGATCCTGCAGGGCGCCGCCGCCACGCGGATCGTGCCCGAGGAGCGCTTCGCGACCGCGGAGGACGTCGCCGCCTTCCGCGGCTTCTTCGGCAGCAGCGCGGTGGTCAAGCCGTACGTCGATGCGCTCGCGCTCCAACCGGACGGCACCTGGGCGAGCGACGACCTTCCCGACGCGAACGCGTTCACCCGGCTCGGCGCCACCCGCGACCAGGCCTCGGCGCAGACCGCCGCGCGGATCGAGCTCACGCCCCTGCCCGCCGGCCTCTCCGTGGTGCTCGACGGGCGCCCGTGGACCGTGGGCGCTGCCTATGCCGACGTAGAGCCCGGCCGCCACTACCTCCACGTGCTCTCCGGCGGCCGCATCGTCGGGCGCCAGTCGTTCGACACCGCCCCCGGCGCGTCGGTCACGATCGAGGCGACCGTCTCCAAGGGCGAGCTCGAGGCCGCGGGCGCGCGTGTGCTCGAGGGCTCGCGCGCCATCCCGGCGGACGTGGCCCAGGCGGTGGACCAGGTCGGGCTGCGCAACGGCGCGCCCACGCCCACCTTCCTCGCCGTGCTCGACGAGAAGGGGCGCATCGAGGTGCTGCCCTACGGTGGCGGCGCCTCCTTCCAGAAGCGCCCCGCGGTCACCGTCCTGCTCAACGGCAGCGTCGGCGGCGCCTTCCTCTTCTCGCCCGCCTTCGTCGACTCGCTCGGCACGCCCACCGCGGGTTGGGGCGTGGCCGGGGATCTCGGCTTCGAGGTCGGCATCTACAACCTCGCCATCTACGGCGGCTCGACCCTCACGCTGACCCCGACCGAGTCGATGCGCTACGCGAACGCGGACAGCACCGAGAACATCGACACCAACGCCTACTTCCACCCCTACGGTGGCCTCGGCGTGTACCTGCCTCGTCCCGACGTGAAGAAGCCGTTGATGATGCTCGGCGCCAACTACGGTTGGTTCTCGCCGGGCGCGATGGGCGTCGGAGGCCGCGTCTCCTTCGGCATCCCGAGCGGCGACGGCACGTGGTTCCGCATCGATCTCGACGGATTCCGCGGCACGCAGATGGCCGGCTTCCCGGGCGAGGGAGATCCCGCCGTGTACGCCGGGATCCGACTCGGGTTCGGTCGGAAGCTCTAGGAGCGTTCGGGAGAAATGCTCCCGTCGTCCCCTCGCGTCTGCTGGCCGCGGCCGCGTCGAGGACTCGGTCCGCCTTTCCCCGAACGCTCCTAGTACGGACGCAAAGAGCGGTTATCCTGCGCCCCTCTGGGTGTAGCCATGCTCTTGTCCCTCGTCGTCTCGGTCCAAGCCGCGTCCCTGCCCGTGTGGAAGTGGCCCGCCGGTGAGGTCCAACGGTTCCACATCGAGACCGAGATCGTCACGCCGCCGGGCCAGCGCTACTACGCGGCGAACAACCTGGATGCACGCGCGGGTGCCATCAAGATCCGGGCGGATGCCTCGTGCACCGCCAAGCCCGAGGGCAAGGTCCAGGTCGTGAAGTGCAGTTTCGCCTACTTCGACATGAAGGGGCAGGCCTGGGTGGCCGACGAGGCCGTCAAGCTCGACACGATCCTCACCGAGTGGACCACCGACCTCGGCAAGACCAGCGTCGAGATGGAGCTCGGGGCGGACGGGCGCCTGCGCACGTTCGACACCTTCGGTGGCAAGGACCGCAGCAACAAGCGCGAGGGCTACATCATCGAGCAGCAGCGCACCTTGCTGCAGCGCGTGTTCTGCGCGTTCGACCTTCCGCTCACGACGGACGACAAGGACTGGATCCGCGGCTGGTCCCAGAAGGGCGGCTCCGCGCTGATGCAGCTCCAGACCATCACCGGCACCGCCGGCGCGTCCGACATCAAGCACGTCCACGCCGGCGAGCGGGACGGCCTCACCGTCATCCAGACCACCGCCAAGGGCACGCTCTCCGCGGGCTCCGCGATCGACGCGGATGCCGGCAGCCGCCTGGTGGACGTGCGGCTCGCCGGAGAGACCCTCTTCGACATCGCGAGCGGCATGATGATGTGGCGCGACTTCACGATGGACGGCCGCCTCATGGTCAGCGCGCAGCAGGCCGGAAACGGCGCCGAGTACTTCCAGGTCGGCGCCCTCCAGTGGGTGCCGGAGTTTCCCGCGCCGGGTGAGATCCCGCTCTCCGTCACGGCCATGCGGGCGCCCCGCCTCTCCGGCGTCGCGCCCGTGCCGGTCGCCGGCCTCGCCGTCGTCTCCTTCGCCGAGCTCGGCATGGACCCGCTGTTCGTCCAGGGCTTCCCGGCCGCGGCCGAGCCGCTCAACCTGCCCGTGACCAAGGTCACCGCGCGCGTCCTCGTCAACGCGGACGGGGTCCCCAGCTCGGTCACGCCGTTCGCCGGGTTCATGGTGCTCGGCGTGCCCACCGAGCAGGCGCTCCTCGGCGCGCGCTTCCCGGCCCGGCCCGCGCCCTACGCGGTCGACCTCGACGTGGAGTGGCGCCCGTCGGCCGAGGAGTAGCGGTCCCCGTCGAGGAGTAGCGTCCCGCCCCGCTTCTCTCGCGGGGCGGGCTTCGCCGCCTACAGGTCCTGGACGAACTCGTAGTAGTCCCCGAAGTGCACCCGGTTGACCTGCCGGCCCATCTTGACCAGCTCGCGGGCGATGGCCTCGATGGCGTGCCGCATGCAAACGTCCTCGCGTCGGGCCGAGGCCAGCACGCACGCGTTGATCGCGGCGTTGACGATGAGGCCGCCCGCGATGTTGAACTGGTTGGACAGGTAGGTCAGGTCCAGATCGTCGCCGCGCGGGGCGTAGGGCGGAAACGCGCGCTCCCAGAGCTTGAGCCGCTCGCTCGGCGAGGGCATCGGGAACTCGACGACGGCACCGAACCGGCGGAGGAACGCCTCGTCGATGTTCTCCTGGAGGTTGGTCGTCAGGATCGCGCAGCCCTCGAACACCTCGAGGCGCTGGAGGAGGAAGCTCACTTCCTGGTTCGCGAAGCGGTCCTGGGCCTGCTTGACCTCGCCGCGGCTCCCGAAGAGGGCGTCGGCTTCGTCGAACAGCAGCACGGCGGTCCCGCCCTCCGCGGCGTCGAAGATCTCGCGGAGGTTCTTCTCGGTCTCGCCGACCCACCGGCTGATGACGCTGGAGAGGTCGACGCGGAACATGTCGAGGCCGAGCGTGCCGGCGATGACCTCGGCGGCCATCGTCTTTCCGGTACCCGGGCCGCCGGAGAACAGCGCCTTGATGCCGTAGCCGCGGGGCCGGATCTTGTTCGCGCCCCACCGGTGGTACACGTTCTCCTGCTCGGACAGGTAATTCGTGAGGTGTTTGAGCTGTTTTTCGATCTTGACCGGGATGATCAGATCGCCCCACGTGTACTGGGGCACCACGTGCTGAGCGAGGCCGCGGAACTCGGGCCGGCTCCCCTCGCGGGCGGCGGCCCAGATGGCGTCGATGCTCGGCTCGTGCCCGCCCGACTCGGCCTCCGCGCGCTCGAGCACGCGTTGGATCGAGGTGCCGCCCACCGAGTAGAAGCGCTCGGCGATGTCGGCGCCGAGCTTCTCGTTCCAGCCGCGGCGGTTCAGCGCATCGCCCCAGGCCTCGTTGCGCTCCTCCAGCGTGGTGCGGGACACCTGCACCGTCACGCTCGGCCGGTCCGTGCCGAGCAGCGCCCCGATCGACTTGCGGTCGGAGCCGCCCATCAGCACGGGGTAGGGAAGCGCCGAGAGCGCGCCGCCGAGCGCCATCAGGCCGTTGCGCAGCGCGGGATCCTCCTGGGAGGCCGCCACGTTCACGAGGAAGGGGAGCGCCCCGCTCATCCGCAGCTCGCGGACCAGATCGTAGGGCTCGTCGATGTATTGGCGCGCGCGCTCGAGATCGATGCGGACCAGCGGCCGCTCGCACCGGCGCGCGATCGCCTGGGCCACGCCCTCGCGCATGCCGATCGTGCTCCCGACCACCGCCACGGTGATGGCACGATCGAGCGACTCGTCGAGATCGGCGATGCGCTTGCGGGTCGGCGCGGGGATGAACGGGTCCATCGACGTGTCGATGGGCGTGAACCCCACCGAGCTCGGCAGCTCCTCCTCTTCGAGGAGCCAGCGCAAGAGCCGCGGCGCGGGGTGGACGCGGCGCGAGGTGTGCGTGTCGTGCCCGTCGGGCGGGTTCAGCAGGAGCAACCGGTAGCGGATGAGCGGCCCGCCCTGCATCAGCCGCGCCTGGAGCGCCAACCGCTCACGACGCTCGGTGCGCAGCACGCGGGTGGCCATGTCGACCGTGAGGTAGGCCTGGTTCAGGTTGTCGTTTAGATACGCGAAGATGCGGCCGTACCCGGCGCTGATCTCCGGCGCGAGGGAGAGCAGGATGAGGTCGGCGTCGTCTCCGTCCAGATCGAACGCGCGGCGGAGCCGGGCGAACCGCCCGTCGGTCGCGTCGCGCATCGCGGCCGAGGCCGCCACCGCGTCCTCGAGGCCGTCGGGACCGGTGATGTAGTCGATTTCGCCGTGCGCGCGGAGGAGCGCGTCCACCTCGTCGTCGGTGATGACGGAGCCCCAGAACTGGCCCTTGGCGCGCATCGAGGGCCGGGCGCGCTGACGCCGCACGGCGCGGAGCAGCAGGAGGTCGGTGCGCCGGAGGCGGCGCGCGAGCTCCTCGAAGACATTGCTCATCGGTGTCCTTCCAATGCGGGGTCGGGGGAATCCCCGATCCTACAGGAACGCCTTCTTGTCCGCGAAGCGATCGTGCGCGGCGTCGCGGGACTGCTCGATGGACTGCAACACCTCGCGCGCAAACCGCTCGAGGATCGCGTCGCGGCTGAAGCCCTCGCCCACGAGCGCGTCGTAGCCGCGCTGCGCGCTCGAGTCGATCTCCTGGCCCTCGCGCTTCTCCGAGGCCCCGCCCGCGGCGCCCGTGGCGCCCGTGCTCGGCACGGCGTGGCTCGCCTCGTGAGACTCCGCGCCGCCCGACCGGCTGCGGTGGAGCACCATGCGCTCGACGGAGCGCGCGGCGATCTCTTCTCCGTCCCGAGCCTCGTGCGAGCCCTGCCCGCCGGAGTGATCGACGTGGTACTGCTCATGCGCGAAGAGGGCCTGGTCCTCGGCGCGCCCGGGGCTGAAGTCGTCCGCGACGATGATGCTCTTGTCGACCGTCATGGCGCGCGCGCCGAGGGTCTTGAGCGCGCGGCTGGCCAGCTCGCCGCCGAACACCTCGCCGCCGCCGGGCATGGCGCTCCGCTGGAGCTCCCCGCGACTGGCGCGGGACGCGAGCCGGTCGGCCGTGCGGGACACGCCGCGCGCGCTGCGCGAGGTGGTGGGGCTGTCGTTCGACGCCATGGGCCCTCCGAGACCGCGATGATAGCCTGTGCGGGGTGAGCTTCCTACTCCCGGACCTCGTCTATTCCGAAGGTGCGCTCCGCTCCGGCCTCGCCGTGTGGCTCCTCGGGCCCAGCATCGCCGGCGTCTTCCCCGCAGAGGAGCTGCCGGCAGGCGCGGATGTGGAGCGGCTCCCCGGCCGCGCGCTCCTCCCCGGCTTCGTCAACGCGCACTCCCACGCGTTCCAGCGCGGCTTGCGCGGGCACGTCCAGTATGCGGATGGCGCGGATTCGTTCTGGACCTGGCGGGACCGCATGTACCGCCTCGCCAACACCCTCGACCCCGACGGTATCGAGGCCGTCTCCGCCCTCGCCTTCCTCGAGATGGTGCGCGCCGGCTTCACGACGGTGGGCGAGTTCCACTACCTCCAGCACGCGCCCGACGGCACCCCCTACGCCGACCCCGACGAGCTCGCCCGGCGCGTCGTCGCCGCGGCGGAGCGCGTCGGCATCCGCATCGTGCTCCTGCGCGTCGCCTACGCCCGCGCCGGCGTCGGGCTCGCCCCCAACCCGCTCCAGCGCCGCTTCTACGATCGGGGCCCGGACGATGTCCTCGCCGCTGTCGCCCGCCTCCGCGCCAGCGGCGTCACGGTGGGCCTCGCGCCGCACTCCGTCCGCGCCTGCCCCGCCGATTGGCTGCGCGCGTTCGCCGGCTTCGACGGCCCGGTCCACGCGCACGTCGACGAGCAGCCCGCCGAGATCGCCGCGTCGCTGAAGGAGCACGGCCGCACGCCGCTGCAGGTGTTCGCCGACGCGGGCCTCGTGAACGAGCGCTTCACCGCGGTGCACCTCACGCACCCCGATGACGACGAGCTCGCCCTGCTCCGTGCCGCGGGCGGGCGGGTGTGCGTGTGCCCCACCACCGAGCTCGACCTGGGGGACGGCCTCTTCCCCGTCGCGCGCGCCGCCGGCATCGACCTGTGCATCGGCTCCGACAGCCACGCGCTGATCGACCCGTTCACCGAGATGCGCAGCATCGAGTGGCACGCGCGCGCCGCGAGCGGCCGCCGCAACGTGCTCGGCCCCTTCGCGGATCCGGACGGACTCGCGCGCGCCCTCCTCGACGCCGGGACGCGGGGCGGGGCAACAGCGCTCGGCCTCACCGTGCCGAAGCCGAACGCGGGCACGATCGCGCCCAACACCCCCGCGGATCTCGTCGCCATCGATCTGAACGACATCGCGCTACGCGGCGCGCGCATCCTCCCCGCGCTCGTGTTCTCGGGCCACCCCGGCCTCGTGACGGACGTGTGGGTCGGCGGGCGCCGGATCGTCGGGGGGCGGCATCACGTCGGCGCCGAGGCCATCGTAGCGGCGGCGGAGCGCGCGTTGGAGAAGGCGGGGGGGTGATTTCGGGAGCTAGAGTTTTTGGGGCGGGGCTCCGCCCCGCAACGCCCGGAGGCACGCAGTCCTCAGCCTCTCAGTCCAGCCGGCACCGGCGCGCCACGACCTCCTCCACCACGTCGACCGCGCGGTGGAGCTCCCCGATCGGCACGTATTCGTCGGCCTTGTGGGCCACGTCGATGCTGCCGGGGCCAAACACGATCGTGCGCACGCCCATCCGCTCGAAGTTGCCGCCATCGGTCGCGAACGCCGCGGCCGCGGTGTCCGGCGAGGCCGCCCAGGGCCGCAGCAACGTCTCGAGCGGAGTTCCGGCGGGCGTCAACATGGCCGGCGTGACGCGCACGAGCTCGGCGCGCACGCTCCCGAGGGGCTCGACGACAGCGCGGAGCTCCTCGAACAGCCCCTCCGGCGACATCCCGGGCAACGGGCGGAAGCCCACATCGATGATGCAGCGGTCGGGCACGATGTTCACTGCGTTGCCGCCGTGGATCGTGGCGACGTTCATCACGACGAACGGGCGCTCGAGCAGCTCCGGGAACCGCACGTCGTGCCGCCACCGCTCGGCCAGCGCGTCGAGCGCGTCGATCACCCGCGCCGCGAGGCGGATCGCGTTCGCGCCGAGGTCGGGCTTGCTCGAGTGGGCCGCGCGCCCCGCGCACGTGATGCGCGCCGCGACGTGCCCCGGGTGCATCCGCAACATCTGGAACGAAGTCGGCTCCCCGATGAGTGCCATCGACGGGAGCGTGCGCCCCTCGGCCGCGTAGCGCTCGGCGATGCCGCGGGAGCCGAGGCAGCCCACCTCCTCGTCGTGCGTGAAGATCAGCACGAGCTCCCGGCGCAGATCGCGCGGCGGCGTGCGCGTCAGCGCCGCGACGATGGCGGCGAGGAACGCCTTCATGTCGCACGCGCCGCGCCCCACGAGCCGGTCGTCGCGTCGGGTCAGCTGGAAGGGGTCGGAGGTCCACGGCTGCCCCTCGACGGGGACCACGTCCATGTGCCCGGAGAGCACGATCCCGTCGGTGCCGGAGGGGCCCGCCGAGCAGACGAGGTTGCACTTGCCGGGCTCGGTCGCCGCCAGCGTCTCGACACGCATCCCCACCGCCTCGAGGCGGTTCGCGAGGTCGGCCGCGATGCCGGTCACTGGGCGGTCCGACACCGTAGGCCAGGCGACGAGTCGGCCGAGGAGCTCTTCAACGTCCATCGGGCTTCTTCCGGGAGGCGGGAGCCTTGCGAGGAGCCGCGGAGGCGGGCGCGGCTGCCGTCGTGACCTCACGCGCCACGTCCTTGGCGGACGTGACCTCTTCTTCGGCGACTTTTTCGGGCGTCTCTTCTTTCTTCGCGCCGCTCTCGGCGTCCGCCTTGGCCGGCGCCGAGGTCGACTTCGGCTCCGCCGCCTTCTCCGCTGTCCCGGCGCCTTTCTTGTCGCCCTTCTTGTCGTCCTTCTTCGCCTCCTCCTCCTCCGGCCCGTCCCACCAGTGGTGGTTGCGCTGGTTCCGCCACACCGGCACCGGCGCGCTGGTGTCGGTCACTCGGAGGATCGCGTCGGCGCGCTGGAACAAGGCGGGGGCCTGGGTCGCGGGGCAGCTCTCACCTTCGGCGACGAAGGGCCTCTCCTCCGCGGAGGAGGAGGGCGCGAGGAGGGCCGAGGGGAGATCCACCTGGACGGGCACCGTCTCGAACGCGGCGCGCTCGGCTGCCACGGCCTGATCGAGCAGGAGCGCGCCACGCGACAGGTCACCGGCGCACAGGGACTCCGCGGCGCGGCGGTAGAGCTGCGTCGTCTTGTGCCAGCGGGTCGGATCGGGGAGGGTGAAGCCCGTGGCGCCGCGCGCCACGCGGAGGTGCCAGTCCCGCTGGTCCGCCATCTCTTTCTGCTCGGCGCGCTGCACCATCTGGATCTCGCCGAGGCGGCGCTCCACGAAGGCGAGGAGGGCGTCCCGCTTCTCGGTGGCCGCGCCCAGCAGCGCGCCGACCTGGTTGTTCCCCACCTTCTTCGCCAGCAGGGCGAGCTCCTTGCCGCCGGCGTCGCGAAGGCGATCGCGCGCGCCGCCGCGGGCGCGGGTAACCGGCACATCGCCGAGGCCGGGGTTGCGCTTCTGCCGACTCACGGCGTCTCCCTATCCGATCGGCCTCGCTCCGCGCCGGAGCTCGACGTACCTCGGGTAGAATCTTGCGCTCATGGCCACGGATCCCACGCTCCGCCTCCGCCGCCGCCTCCCGGGCGACCGCCTGGCTACGGAAGAGCGCGGGCTCGCGCGGCTCCTCGCCCGCGAGCGGCCGGACACGCGGCCCGATCCGGTCCCCGCGCGCGACAAGCAGGGCGCGCGCGCACCCGTGCAGCGCGACACGACCCATGTGGCCTCGTGCCGCCCCAACGCGCCGCTCCTGATTCGTATCGTGCGGTACCCGTTCGCCCTGCCCACCACGCGCGGCACCCGGCAGAAGTACCGGGATGAGGTGGAGAAGTTCATCCGTGTGGACTGGTCGTCGGAGGTGGCCGCCGCGCTTGCCGATCGCGCGAGACTGAGGTTTACTTCCGCGGGGCGAGGGCGGCCGTTGCCGTTCACCGTCCGGCCCAGCGTCTGGTCCATCCTTCCGACCGAACCCTCCCCGAAGACTGGAGACGAGCGTTGAACCCCGCCGAAGAAGCCGAGCAGCTCCGCGCGACGGGTGGTCCTGCCTCGGGCCGGAGCATCATCGGCGAGACCACCGAGGCCATCCACAAGTTCCTCCTCGAGGGCTACAAGCTCACCGACATGCCGCCGCGCATCGAGGAAGAGCTGAAGTTCATCCCCAAGGATCGTGAGGAGATCCTCTACATCTACATGTACAGGGTGGCGCAGAACGCCAACCTGATGAACCAGAAGCGGCTGCGCCAGGCGCCGGTCTTCGTGAAGGACGATCCGGAGAAGGGGGGGGAGGTCTACTTCCACCGCCCACCCGTCCTGCTCGACCTGTTCTACCTGATCTCGGTGCACTCCAAGTTCCGCTCCGACGCCGAGCGGCTCCTGGGCTGGGTCCTGCTCCGCCTCAACGAGGCCACGCACCTCATCTACCGGCCGCGCCGCTTCATGCTGCCCGACGGGCGTGAGGTCGACAGCCTCGGCCGCACCTACGACGCGAAGAACTTCGAGGGCCAGAAGGTCAACTCGGAGGGCGAGCCCGAAGAGGATGACGGCCTGTTCATCGAAAAAGTGTCGCTCGCGCTGGTCGATGATCTCACCGTTGGCGACGCGATCAACCTCTTCACGTTGCACGAAGCTCCATACCGCCCCTTCTTGACCTACCGGGCACGTGTGGCGCTAGATGGACCGCTCTACAAGTCTTCCGGCGGTGCGACCATTCGGTTGCCCCGTCTGGAGAGGACCTCACCCCCGACGGACGGCCAGGGGGACTCCCCCAACGGCCGCAAACGCTCGGGGGGGAAGGGGTCCCCACCGCCAACGCTCAAAACGCCCCCTGGGCCGAAACCGTACATGCTCCGCAAGAACGCGGACGCTGACAATGAATCGGAGGATTGAGGACAAAAATGGAATACCATACCCCAGGCGTTTACATTCGTGAGGTCGATAGCGGTCCGAAGCCGATCTCCTCGGTTTCGACCAGCACCCCCGGCTTCATCGGACTCTTCGAGTTCCACCCGCCCCACGACGCGATCGCGATCACCGGGAGCAACGGCAAGCGCCAGCTCCGCGGCAAGGTCGTTCCCCAGCTCGTCGACGAGAAGGGCGCGGTCAAGGGCGATGCGAACGAGGCCTCCACGGCCCTCGCCCAGGCGTTCAAGCTCGGCCGCAAGGACGTGCGCGACGTGAAGAAGTACCTCGAGCTCTTCGGCGCGCCGAAGGCCGGCCCCGCCGCGCCCAAGTTCGAGGCGGGCGCCAAGGGCAAGGTCAAGATCACCTGGGCCGAGAAGTCGGTCGAGGTGGCCGAAGTCAACATGGGCGTTGACGGCAAGGTCATCACGGACAGCGACGAGTCCGTCGAGAAGCTCCTCAACAGCCTCCACGAGACCTTCCCCCTCGAGAAGGCCGCCCCGAAGACCGCTGCCGACGTGCTCGCGGTCTACGGCTACGACGTGAAGGGCACCGAAGGCACCGCGCTCCGCTCGGAGTACTCGGTCCCCCCGGTCGGCATCACGAACAAGGCCGAGTTCTTCCGCTGGCTCCAGAGCTACTTCGCCCAGTACCTCATCGAGACCCGCCCCATCGAGGACCTCGTCGGTCGCACCTTCACCGACCTCGACGAAGCGGCGGACGCCGTCTACGAAGCCATCGCGAACGACGACGCGCTGAAGAAGGAGTTCCGCGACTTCCTCTCCCAGCCCTCCGTCTTCAACTTCGTGGCGGGCGTCAACGGCTTCTACGACAACGGCGGCGGCAAGTGCTACGTCTACCTCATGGGCGCGCCGGACACGGCGACCTCGATCCGTGAGAACCAGGCGGACAAGATCGGCCTCTACGCGTTCGACGACGTCGACGACATGGCCCTCATGGTCGCCCCGGGCTGCCTCCCCCACCAGCAGAAGGAGATGCTCGAGCTCTGCGAGATCCGCAAGGACCGCTTCGCGATCCTCGATGGGCCGATCGTCTCCGACGGCGCCATGGACATCCCGGCCTCGAACAAGGGCTACGGCGCGATCTACGTGCCCTGGCTCAAGATCACGAAGCCGAGCTGGTTCACCGGCAACCAGGACCACATCAAGGTCACCGGCCCGAACCGCCGCAAGCTCATCAAGACCGAGAAGAACGAGCTGTTCGTGCCCCCCTCCGGGCACATGGCCGGTGTCTTCGCGCGCGTCGACTCCGAGCGCGGCGTCCACAAGGCCCCGGCGAACGAGATCACGATGGGCATCGTCGGCCTGTCGCAGAACATCAACCGCCTGGAGCAGGGGCAGTACAACGATCGCGGCATCAACGTGATCCGCATCTTCAAGGACCGCGGCATCCGCGTCTGGGGTGCGCGTACCCTCGGCACGATGTCCGACGCGTCCTGGAAGTACATCAACGTGCGTCGCCTCTTCATCATGATCGAGCAGTCGATCATGATCGGCAGCCAGTGGGCGGTGTTCGAGCCGAACGACCACACCCTCTGGAAGAAGCTGACCCGCGACGTGCGTGCGTACCTCATGCGCGTCTGGCGCTCCGGCGCGCTCTTCGGCCAGACCCCCGAAGAGGCGTTCTACGTCAAGTGTGACGACGAGACCAATCCCCGCTACTTGATCGACGCGGGCCAGGTCAACGTGCAGATCGGCATCTGCCCCGTGAAGCCCGCCGAGTTCGTCATCTTCAGCATCGGCCAGTGGGACGGCGGCGCGCTCATCGAGGAGTAGCACCGGCGCCCGACAAGACGGCCGGGACGTGGGGGCAACCCTGCGTCCCGGCCTGTTTTGGTAGAAGCTACACTAGTAGAAGCAGTCGTAGAAGCAGCAGTACCGCAGGAGCATCGTCATGGAGCTGAAGACCGAGTACGAGTTCATCCTCCCCCGGGGGTACGTCGACAAGGACGGCACGCTCCACCGCGAAGGCGTCATGCGCCTCGCGAACGCGAAGGACGAGATCGTCCCGCTGAACGACATGCGCGTGCAGCGCAACCGGGCCTACCTCATCATCGTGCTCCTGAGCCGGGTCATCCCGCGTCTCGGCAACCTCGGCGAGGTCAACACCGGCGTCATCGAGAACCTGTTCGCGGGTGACCTCCGCTTCCTCGAAGAGATGTACAACCGCATCAACGAGGACGAAGCCACCATCCAGGTGACCTGCCCCGAGTGCGGGACGAAGTTCGAGAAGGAGTTCGGCCGCCTGGGGGAATCGTAAGCTACCCCTTGGAGAACATCTTCAAGGAGGTAGCGTTCATCGCGTACCACTTCCATTGGGACCGTGAAACCTGCCTCGTGATGCCGCACAAGGAGCGGCATGCGTGGGTCAAGGAGATCTCGGCCATCAACGAAAAGATCAACGCGCCCAGGTAGGGCCACGCCAGGTCGGTCCCCGCTCGCTCGTCCGTGGTTCACGGCGAGGCCGAGCGGGGCCGACCATTCTCCCCCGAGCGCCCATGCGTCCAGGCATCAGCATCCAGCACGGGACCCTCGCGAACCGCTCGCAGGGGCTCGTCCGTTGTGACATCGGCGGGATCATCGGCTTTCTCACGCGGGAGCGCTGGCCCGAAGAGGCCTCGGCCGGGGACTTCATCGAGATCGTCCTTCGCCGCTGGACCGAGCTGGACGATCATCCGCAGCGTCTCCTGTTCGACCCGGCCTCGCGCCGGGCGGTCCGCTCGTTCTTCGAGAACGGGGGCGACACCCTCCACCTCTTCGCCGTGTGCGTGGAGTCGGAGGACGAGCTGAAGCACCGCACGGGAGACGACGGCCCGCTCGCGCCGCTCCTGCACCGGCTCCGCGCCGAGGACGACATCGCGCTGCTCGCGGTGCCCTCGGCCGCCTACATGCGCTGCGAGGTGCTCCGCAACGGCAAGGTCCGCTGTGACGCGGACGCCCTGTACGACGAGCTGCTGGCGCACTGCCGGCAGATGACGAACCGCTTCTTGATCATCGACGCGCCGCGCGGCCTCCACGGCGACGTGCTGCTCCGCTGGTTCGAGTCCTTCCGGCAACGGGAGCCCGAGAACCGAAGCTACGGCGCCGTCTACTACCCGTGGCTCAAGCGCGCCGACGAGACCTTTCCGCCCTCCGGCTCCTTGATGGGCGTGTTCGCGCGCACGGAGCTCGAGCGCGCCCCGTTCGGGGTGGCGTGGCCGCCGGCGAACGTGCCGGTGCTGGGCGTCACCCACACCGAGGTCGACATGGACTGGGGCGAGGCCGGCCAGATCAGCGACGCCGGGGTCAACCCCATCGTGGTCCAGCCGGGCCGCGGCGTGGTGGTCTGGGGCGCGCGCACCATGTCCGCCGACCCCGCGTGGACCTTCATCAACAGCCGCCGCATCGTCAGCATGATCAGCGAGCAGCTGCGCCGAGACAACGAGTGGGCGGTCTTCGAGGTGAACGACACGTCGTTGTGGAAGGTCATCGAGCGCGACGTGCTGGTCCGGCTCGAACAATTTTGGGAAGCCGGATTGATCTCCGGAACTCGATCTCGGGCGGAATATTCGGTAGAATGCAACGAAGGCACGAACCCGCTCGAAGCCCGGGATAGCGGGATGCTGAACGTGCAGGTAGCGTTACGACCGGTTGGGACGATGGAGCGGATCCTCATCGATCTGCGGTTAGGTACGGGCGGCCCCTGAGCTTCGGAGGTGTTCAATGGCGGACTGGGTAGGACGCGGCGGCGGGCGCAAAGCCGGCCAGCCTTCGAATTCGTTCAGCGGCGGTGCCGGCATGGGTGGTGGTCGCTCGGGTGACCAGCCCTCGCTGCAGGCCAGCGCCAGCGTCGAGCTCGCCGAGCGGAGCTTCAGCCTGAAGGGCTCGACCTCCATCGGCATCGCGGCGCGGTCGTACTCCATCAAGGCGGCGGTCGACTACGGCGGCTCCTCCAAGAAGTACAACCTCAAGCAGAGCAAGGCCACGACCCCGCAGCGGGCCGGGTCGAGCAGCAAGTCGTCCAGCGGCGAGATGAGCCCTCGGGTGGCCGACCCCGAAGGCAACTTCATCTTCACGCTCGAGATCGATGGGATCGAGGTCGCCCAGTTCAAGGAATGCAGCGGGCTCAAGTCCAGCACGCAGGTCTTCGAGCTCGAAGAGGGCGGCATGAACCACCGGGTGCACAAGCTCCCGGGTCAGTCGCGCTGGGAGAACATCACCCTGCGCTACGGCGTCACGTCTGACTCCACGCTGCTGAAGTGGCGTAGCGAGATCATCCAGGACGAGTTCAGCCTTCGTCGCAACGGAAGCGTGGTGATGAAGACCCTGCAACTCGAAGAGGTGCGTCGCTACAACTTCGTGCAGGCCTGGCCGGTTGCGTGGGAAGGCCCCACGTTCGACGCCAACGCCGCCGATCTCGCCGTTGAGATGGTCGAGATCGCGCACCACGGTATCTCCATCACCTAGGTTCGAGCGCGAGGAGTCCCCGTAATGCCACCGAACGACGGCGAGAACCGCAAGATCCCCGGCGATCGGCTCGTGAGCCGGATCCTGACGCGTGTGCGCCGCCGTCCCCGCATGGGGCTGTCGCCGGACTTCTACGCGCGCTTCGGCATGGCCGACCCGTGGACCGCCCCCGAGTTCGGGGGCGAGGAGCCCGCCGCGAACGACGGCATGGTGTTCCTCTCCGCGCAGCCCTATTACGCCATGATGCGCCGGTTGGCGGCCGCCCGCCGCCGCCGCGAGCGTCGGGACACCGCCTTCCAGGCGCGCCATCCGGGTGGCGCCGCCATTCGGGCGGTCGCGCGCCACTGGCCGGGGGAGACCGCCGCGTCGCTCGCGGTCTCGCGCATCGCCCGGCTCGCGCTCGACGAGATGACGCTGCCGCCGTCGGCGGCAGCCCCGGCGCCGGCGGCCCCTGTCGTGTTGGCTCAGGGCGGGCCGTCCGCGGCTCCCGCGCCCTACCGTCGCGCAGGTTCGACCTACACCTCCCGCGGCGCCAACGCCTGGTGGTCCACGCCGTTCATCCCCGCGCGGGTGTTCGGTGGGTCCGCACCCGTCGAGGACGCGTTCGCGCCCGAAGGCGACGCGCCGCCGCCCGTCCGCTCCGCGTCGAAGCCCGTCGCGTCCGCCGGCGCCGCTCCGGCCCGCCGCGTCTCCGCCGCGCAGCACGCCGGCGCCCGCCTCGCGGACGCCGCCGCCCGAGGCGGCACGGCCGCCCGCGCCATCGCCGCCGCGGTCCCCGCCTCGCTCGGTACACGCCACCTCGCTCGTGTGGTCGAGGCGATCGAGTCCCTGCCGCCCGAAGAGCAGCAGGTGCAAATCCGCAGGGTCATCCGGCGCCTCGGGGCGTCGGCGCCCATCGTCCGGACGGTGTTCGAGGAGGGCGAGGTGTCCGCTACGGCGGGCGCTCCCGCTGCTCGTCCCGCCCAGATCGCGGCGCGCCGCGCGGACCCCACGTCGACCGCGGGCCTTCGCCCCGTCCTCGCGCGGTCGCCGGCCATGGCGCTCGCGTCCGCCCCGGAAGTCGACCGCGCGGCGAGCGGTACGCTCGCCACGGCCGAACGTTCCGCCGAGGCTTCCGGTTCGTCGGCCTCGCTCGCTCGCCTCCCCCGACGCGCGGCGGCCACGCAGCGTGCGCTCGCGCGCGGCGCCAGCGTCCCCGCCGCGGGCGTGTCGTCCGTGCCAGCCCCGCTCGCCTACGCTCGGGCCGTCACGTCCGCTGCGCTGACCGCATCGCCCGTCCAGCGCCCTTCCCCGGCGGGTGCGGGCCCCCGAGGCCGCCCCTCTCTCGCGGGTCCGGGCGCCCGGGCGCAGGACATCGCGGTCACGTCGACCGAGTCGCTCCCCGCCAAGGCCGCCGCGTTCGCCTCGCGCATGCCGGCCTCCGCCCGCGCGGTGTCCCGCTACGCCGCGTCCGCGCTCCCAGCCGAGATCCTACAGGCCGAGGCCGCGAACGGCGCCGTGCGCACGACGCAAGGCACGTGGGTCGCCGCGAAGAGCGTGATCTCGTCGCAGCGCGATCCCTCGATTCGCGCGTCGGTGCGTCACGCGCCGGCGTCGGCGCACGCGGCTTCGCGCGTCGATGCAGGTCAGGTCGAGGGGCGCTCCGTGCTCCCGCGCGCCATCCCCGCGCCCGACCGCGTCCTCGCAGCGCTACCGCTGCCCCCTGCACCTTCGGTGGTGGCGGCGCTCTCCGCGTCTCCCGTGGCACGTGCGGAGCGCACCTCCTTGTTCGCCGCGCCGGTCGCGCCGACTGGCTCCACGCCGGTGCGCACCGAGAAGGGCGCATGGGTGGCGGCCCGTTCGCCCGAGGGCCGTGCTGCGCTACTCGTTGCGAGCGCGCGGAACGACCGTGCCGACACGACGGGCTCCACTCGCAGCGTGGGTACTGCCACTGGTGCCACCGGCAGCATCGCTGCCAGCGGTGATGCCGGCCGCAGTGTTCCGTCGGGCGCCGGTGAGCGCCGTGCGCTCGGTACGCGCGCCCCGTCCGAGTCGCCTGTCGCCTCCGCGCGCACGCTCGCGCCGGCGGCCTTCCGCACCGCCGAGCCGGCGAGCGTCGTGTCCACGCTGCAGTCGGCGTCGGGCGCGGACGCAGTGCCCGCCGCTCGCCCGGCAGCCACCCGCGCCGCGACCGGAGCAGCCTGGGCGCAGCCTGCAGCCGCTCGCCCCTCCGGCGTGGTCCACGCGGCGGCCCGGGCCCCTGCGCCCTCCGCCCCGGGCGCTCGCGCGTCGTTGGTGCAGGACGCACCGTTGTTCACCCGCGCCGCTCCGTCGGGCCCCGCTGCCTCGATCTCGACAGCGTCGCGCCGGTCCCTCGCCGCCCCAACTCTGTCCACCCTCGCTCCCAGCAGCGCGGGCCCCGCCGCTGGCGCCGCGCCTGCGTCCCCGCGGGAAATGTCGGACACGCGGTCGCCGGGCGCGGCCGACGCGCGTGGTGTCCGTGTCGCTGCGATGCGTGCCTCTACGATGCGCGCGCCGGCGATGGCGCACGCTTCGGCCCGTACCGAGCTCCCGGTCGAGGGGGCCACCCTCCAGCCGCAGGTCAGCCCCTCGGCACGACCCGTTCGTGCCGCGACCTTGCCGGCCCGCGCCCGGGCGCCCCACGCGGCCCGGCCGTCGAGCGTGGCGGCTGCGTCCCGCATCGATGGGCTGTTGACCACCGCGCTGTCCGAGGGCCGTGCATCCGCCCGTCCTCGTTCCGTGTCGAATCGCCCCGAGTCGGCGTCGCCCGGGTCCTCGTCGCCCGGGTCCTCGTCGCCCGGGTCCTCGAACCTCTCGCGTTTCGCGCGCAGCGGCCCTCTCTCGTTCGCGCTCCCGCCGCTCACCACGGGCAGCGCCGACGCTGCGTCGGGTGCCAGTTCGGCGCGCGGTCCAGCGTCCGCGGCACGCGGCCCGGTGGCTTCGACTGCCGCCGAGCGGAGCCCCGCGCGGTCCCGTGTGCGCGCCACACGAGTGTTCACCACGGCCGACTCCGCCTACTCGCCGAGCAGCGCAGTCACGACCCCGAGTGGGGTGTGGATCAGCGCCCGCGCCGCCGCGGCGACTCCCGGGTTGCGCATCCTCCGCACGGAGGGCGGGAGGCTCGTGGCGCTCGCGCCGGCACCCGAGGCGGCCACGCCCGGCGCGGCCCGCTCCGCCACCACCCGCGCGCCGGCCACGGCCGGGGCCTCGTTCGCCCGTCCCTTCACCGCCCCGACGGATGACGGCGCGGATGCGCTGATTGCGCCCGCTCCGGCGGCACGCCGCCGGGCGTCCGACTGGGCAGCTGAGCGCCAACGTGTCGGCGAGGCGACGGCCTACCGCGGCGCCTACCGCACTCCCGAGGCGGTGGATCCCGCCGCTCCGGTGTACGCGTCTGCCGAGGGTGAGCGGGATACCGCGCGGCCCACCCGCACCCCCGCGCGTCGCGATCGTCCGCGCCGCATCGCGGCGACCGCGGGAGACATGTCCCTGCCCACGCCGATGGCGGCGGGCGCATCCGGCGGGACGGTCGGAAGCGCGTCTGGCGAGACCCGCGGCCGTGCGCCGCTCGACGAGCGTCTCCACGGCGTGGCGGCCGGGACCCCCGACGGCGGCTCCCCCTCGTGGGCCGCGCGCTCCGACGGCGCGCCGCGCGTCCGGTCTCCGGGTGGCTTGTTCGAGGCGCTCGCGCGGGCGACCTCCACCGAAGAGATCGTGCGGGTCATCTACGCCCGCGCGGACGGCGTTCGTGAGACCCCCCTCGCGAAGGAAGCCCCGGTCGTCCAGGTCATCGAGCAGATCCGGCAGGAAGTGCGGCGTGAGCAAGCGGTCACCGAGACCGCCACGCGCGCCTCCCGGCTCGACGCGCCCTCGACCACGACCATCCGCGGCACTTACGTGCAGCCGGTCAAGAGCACCACGCGCGTGAATCGCGGCGGCGTCCGCGGCGTCAACGCCACCGCGCGGTCCGTGTCGGCGGGCAGCGGCGACGATCGCATCATGAAGCTCGTCAAGAAGCTTCAAGGCCTCATCCACCTCGCCGAGGCCGAAGGGCGCCTCGCGGACGCCCGGTCCCAGGTCCGGATGGCCGAGGACTCGGCGGGGGCGCGGGCTGAAGGGCAGGGGCCCGTCGGCACGTCCAAGGATGGCGGCGAAAAGGGTCAGAAGCAGGACATCGAGGCGCTCGGGCGCGAGGTCCTCGAGGTCGTGACGAGAGAGCTCGAATTCCGTCGTTCGCGGCGGGTGGAGGACCACGATGAGTCAAGCTGGTGGTGACAAGGCCTACTTCGAGAGCCTCGACGACGGGGGCATCAAGTTCACGGTCCAGTACAACCCGAAGGAGTTCCAGGTCAACAAGGCGATGACCTGGGAAGAGTCGAAGACGCAGGGGAAGGCGGTCAATCCGATCTCCTTCCAGAAGGGCGCGCCGATGACGGCGAGCTTCGATCTGCTCTTCGACACCACGGGCGAGAGCTCGGCCGTGAACGTGCAGGACGCCTGGGTCACCGGGCTGCTCGCGCTCACGAACGCCACAGCCACACCCGGAAACGGCGAAGAGGCCGAGCTCCAGAAGAAGCGCCCGCACGCGCTCGTCTTCACATGGGGCGCCTTCACGATGAAGTGTGTCATCGAGTCGGTCAACGTGACCTACCTGATGTTCGCCAGCTCCGGCGAGGCGGTGCGTGCGCGCTGCTCCGTGAAGCTCAAGGAGTGGACACCCCTCTCCGAGGTCGACAACAACGAGAAGTTCGGGGCCAACTCGGGCGGAAGCGCCTGGGGAACGGGCTCGATCGTGCTCGTCGGCAGCGGGCAGACCTTGTCGCAGATCGCGCAGGCCTCCGGCAGCGACATGCGTACGGTCGCCGCCGCCAACGGCATCACGGACCCGATGGCGGACATGACCGGCCTGGAAATCAAGGTCTAGCGGGAGGACACCATGGCCGAAGCGAAGGGTGGGGCGCGCAGCGCTACCAGCTACAAGGTGACCATCGGGAGCAAAACCTTCGGTCAGACCGAAGGTGATGGGCTCGAGCAGCTCGTGATCGAAGATCACGTGGACATGGTCGAGCACATGTCCCTTCGCCTCGCCGGCATCGAGGGCCAGCCGAAGTGGGAGATCAACATCGGCGACGCCGTCGAGGCGAAGCTCGGCGCGGGAGATGTCGTCCTGTTCGCCGGTGAGGTCATCGCGCTCGAGCCGTCGTGGGCGGTCGACGGCCTGATGTCCATGACCGTGCGCTGCCTCGACAAGGCGCATCGCCTCGCGCGTGGCCGCAAGACCCGCTTCTTCGAGAACAAGAAGGACAGCGACGTCGCCACGACCGTGGGCGGGGAGTGCGGGCTCTCGGTCGAGACGGACCCGACCGAGGAGGTACATCCGTACATCCTTCAGCGCAACGAGTCGAACCTCGCGTTCCTCAAGCGGCTCGCCGCGCGCAACAACTTCCAGGTCACGGTCGACGAGAACAAGCTCATTTTCAAAAAAGGTGCGTTCTCCGGCGCCCCCACGAAGATCGAGATGGGGAAGAGCCTGCGCTCGCTCCGCATGGGCTTCAACAGCATGGAGCAGGTCGACCAGGTCGTCGTGCGCGGCTGGGACATCCGCGAGAAGAAGGAGATCGTCGGAACCGCCTCCAGCGGGGACATCGAGACGATCGGCGGGGGGCAATCGGGCGCGGCCGTGTCGACCTCGAAGTTCGGGGCCAACATCGCGTACATCACGGACGTGCCGGTCGGCACGCAGTCCCAGGCCAACGCGATGGCGAAGGCCGAGCTGAACCGCCTCGCGCGCCAGTTCGCCAAGGGTACGTGCACGGTCGATGGGAACGATGGGCTGCGCGCGGGTCAGGTGGTCGAATTCGCCGGGTTGAACGCCAACCACAACGGCAAGTTCTACATCATCTCGACGCGGCACATCATCTCGCCCACGACGGGCTACCTGACCGAGCTGACCTTCTGCAGCAATACGATGGGCACGTAAGGGCACGGACCGTGCGAGCATGTCGATCATGCTCGCGTGGCCCGCGCCACGATCGCCCCCAACTGAACGCCTAGCTCCGGATCCACATCATGGCGAACCCTCGAGAGATCCTCGGGCGCGGCTGGTCGTTTCCGTTCCAATTCGACTCCGCCAAGGGCACCGTCGGCCTGTCCGAGTTCGAAGAGAACATCCGGCAGAACATCACCATCATCCTCGGTACGAAGCCAGGCGAACGTCAGATGCTGCCGTCGTTCGGCTGCCGCATCCACGAACTGTTGTTCGCGCCGAACACGCGCGCCACGAGCGCGATGGTGGCGCACCACGTGACCGAGGCTTTGCGCCGGTGGGAGCGGCGGATCGAGGTGGTGAAGGTGAATTCGGAGCCCGGGTACGACGGGTCGGTCAAGGTCGTGGTTGAATACCGCGTCCTGGCCACGAACTCCGTCCAGAGCCTGAACTACACCATCTCAAACAGGTAGTCATGCCGATCCGCCCCCCGAACCTCGACGATCGCCGGTACGAGGAGATCCTCCGCGAGGCACGCGCGCTCATCCCGCAGTACTCGCCTGAGTGGACCAACCTCTCGGATGCCGATCCGGGCATGACGCTCGTCCAGCTCTTCGCCTGGATGACGGAGATGATCATCTTCCGGCTCAACCAGGTGCCGGACAAGACCTACATCCACTTCCTCAACTTCATCGGGGAAGAGCGCAAGCCCGCCCGCCCCGCGGTCGCCCCCGTCACGTTCTCGCTCAAGGGCGAGCGTCCGGCCGAGATCCCGCCGTTCACCCGCTGCGCCACGCGGCAGCGGGAGGACTCCACGTCGGCGGACTTCGTCACGGTGGACGGCGTCACGGTGCACGGCGCAACCATCACGCGGGTGATGGCGGTTCGTGGCGGAAATCGCCCCGCCGTGCGCGAGGTCCCCTTCAGCAACCTCCACGACAACCGCTCGGCCCTGCTCTTCGCGGGTGGCCGCGGTGTCGATCTTTTCGACCTGGATCCCACCGAGTTCGGGCCCGACGCCTACACGCCGAACCAGTACTTCTACGTCGCGCACGAGGACGTGCGCCTGATGGACATCTCGCCCGAGGAGGAGCGCCCGCTGGGGCGGCTGCTCGTGCGGCGTGCCGGTCGCGACGGGGACACCCTCTCGATCGCCTCGTTCTTCTCGTGGGAGTACCCGACGGACGAGGGCTGGCTGCCCATCCCCGTCGATCAGGAGGCCCAGGAGTCGCTCGGCATGCCCGAGATGGCGCTGGTCACGTCGCTGCCCGGCGTGGTGCCGATCGACGGCTTCGCGCTCGAGGAGCGGGACCTCGCGTTCCCCGACGCGGTCTCCAAGGAGCGCTGGTGGATCCGCGGCCGCCTCGACTACGAGCGCTGGATCGCCAGCCGCATGCTCCAGGATCTCGAGATCTCCTGGCGCGACGATCGCGGCGGCGAAGAGCGCCCCATCAACAACTGGGAGGTCCGGTCCACCGGCCGCACCCTCGAGTTCTTCCTCCAGGACGTGCCGCCGATCCGCGGCGGCTGGACCATCCGCTTCGCCCTGGTCGACCGCGGCCTGCCGGCGGGGCGCAACAGCTACCTCCCGCGCTACCGGTGGTATTACCGCCGCGGCGAGGGCTGGGAAGAGATCCCCCGCGAGCGCGTGCGCATCGAGGGGACCGTGGTGCTCGTCACCGGCCCCCTCACCGACATGGCGACGGACGGCTACAACCTCCGCGCCGAGCGCATCGAGACCGTGTTCCTCCAGGGGTTCATCCCGGAGCTCGAGCTCGACCTGACATGGGTGCGCCCCATCGAGCTCGACCTGTACTCTGGTGACGATCCGCGGCGGCTCGAGTCGCTGCTGCTCACCGAGGGGCCCTGGTCGCCGTTCCAGCTCTCGCCGGTCATCCCGCCGACCCTCGGCCGCAAGTGGTACATCGGCTCGGACTTGTTCGAGAATCGTCGCAAGGCGCCGGTGGTGGTCGAGATCGACGTCGCGTTCGAGATGAACGGCGCGCCGATCCCCGAGCCCGCCGAGCTGTACCTGCTCCAGCTCACCTACCGCGCGGACGACAACTGGCGCGTGGTGTGGTCGGACGACAAGATCTTCTCGGGGTTCACCTTCGCGAATCTCGACCCCGCGGGCGCCAAAATCGCCGGCGTGCGCACCATCCGCATCGTGATCGATCCGGAGAAGCAGCTCCGGGGCCTCGCCCGCGCGGACGTGGGGGGCCGCGAGACCACCTGGATCCGCTTCGAGCTCGTCAAGGCGAGCCTGACCGGCCAGGATGAGAAGAAGGTGCAGCACCCGATCGTACCGCGCATTCACGCGGTTCGGCTCGGCGTCGAGGGTGCCGTGGGCGCCAAGGCCTACGAGCAGCCGCTCCCCGGGCCGAAGATGGCCCAGCTCGACTTCCGCGAGCACAACCGGCGGCTCACGCGCATCCTCACCCGCGCCGTCGGGCGCCTGGGCGAGTTCTTCCCGTTCTTCCCCTTCGTCGAGATCAAGGAGGAGAACCAGGCGCTCTACCTCCAGTTCGACAAGCCCATCCCGCCCGGTCGCCGCCACGTGATCTCGTTCCGCACACGCGGCGAGACCTACCTGCCCGAAGGGGTGCGGGTGGAGTGGGAGATGCTGGAGGCGCGGGACCACGGCCGCTTCGGCTGGCGCCGGCTGCACGCGCCGGGCGAGGGCGAGAACATGCCCTACCAGCTCACCGGCACGGGTACGCTCGACTTCCCGCTCCCCGAGACGCCGGCGATGGTCGCCGACGGCTTCTGGCTCCGCGCACGTTTTGCGCTCCCGGGTGACCTCGCGGTCGATCGCCTGCCGACCCTCCCGCCCGTCACGCACATGCTGCTCAACACGGTCGACGTGGTGAACCTCGTGACCGTACGGACCGAGAAGTACTCGGGCCTCGGCGTTCCCGGCCAGATCATCCAGCTCCGCAAGGCGCCGGTGTTCCTCCACCAGCGCGAAGGCGAGCGCGGTATCTTCAAGGACGCCAAGGCGTTCCCCGATCTGCGCGTGTGGGTCGAGCTCGAGGACGGTACGATCGAGCCCTGGCAGCGGGTGGACGAACAGTCGCTCCTCACCGCCAAGAAGGACGCGCGCATCTTCGTGGTCGACCCGGTGGAGGGCACACTCACCTTCGGGAACGGCATCCGCGGCAAGATGCTCCCGGTGGGCTCCTCGAACATCACGGTCGACACGTACCGCTTCGTGCCCGGCAACAAGGGCAACGTGGCGGCGGGCGAAATCAACGTGGTGGAAGGCTACGCGGATGTCGTGAAGGCCGAGAACCTGCTCCCCGCGAGCGGTGGCCACGACGCCGAGACCATCGAGGAGATCATCCGGCGCGCGCCGAGCCTCCTCACCTCGCGCGACCGCGCGGTCACCCGCACCGACTTCGCCGTCATCGCGACGGAGGCCTCGGGTGAGGTCGCCCGCGCCGCGTGTGACGGCAGCATCGGGGCCGACGGCACGGTCGAGGTCATCATCCTGCCGCGCCGCCGCGACGGGGAGCTGTTCCCCGACCCGTTCCTGTCAACCGGCCTGCGCGACCACGTCCAGCGCTACCTGAAGAAGCGCTGCCTGATCAACGTGCTCCCTGTGGTGCGCCTCGCGCAGTTCCTCCCGATCGACGTGAGCGTGACCCTGCGCCTCCGTCCGAACGCAAACCTGCTCGCGGTACGCGAGGCCGCCCAGAAATGGGTGGAACGTTTCCTCGATCCGTACGTCGGCGGGCTCGACAGCCAGGGTTGGCCGTTCAGCGGCACGCTCTACGCACAGGACTTCGCGCGCATGGTCTCGGGCATCCCCGAGGTGCGGCACGTCATCGACGTGGCGCTCTACGACATGGGCGGCGAGAAGCGCCGTCGTGGCGTGCCGGGTTGGGAGGAGGGTGAGGGTGTGAAGGAGCTGTTCCTGGTCGAGCACGACCTCTTCGCCGTCCGGCGGGTGCGCGTGCGCACCGAGGAAGCGTTCGAGTGAGCACCGAGCTTGCGCTGCATCGCCGGGGGCAGGTGCCCGCCGTGTCGGGGGGCGACTACCGCTACCTCGAGGACACGGTCCGCATCGGGTATCCGGTGCGGGACGCGATCACGTACCTCAACCGGCACCTCGGGAACCCCGTGGGCTACCGCCTGGTCGAGGCGCTCCGCGGCGAGCGCCCTGGCAGCGTGCGCACCGCGGAGATCCAACCCGCCGTCGGTGGCGAGCCGACCTACGTGCGCGGCATCCGCGTGCTCCCCGACGGCACGCCGGCCTCCTACTTCACCCCGGATGACCTGGTCTCCGTCCTGACCGAGGTGGTCACCCCCGACGGCCGCCCGGCGACCTCGCTCCAATCCCGCGACCGCATCGTCCTGCACATTCCCGTGCGCGGCTACCTGCGGTATCTGCCCGGCCTCTTCCAGGGCGCGGTGCCAGCATCGCGTCGCGACATCGTTCGTGCGGACGAGGTCAGCGCCCGGCGCTGGGGCACCAAGGAGTCGCCGCACACCGCCGAAGTCCAGAGCTTCAACGCCGATGGGCTGCGCCGGTTCCTGTTCATCTTCCAGCACCTGATGACGACGATCACGGACAAGATCGACACGATCCCGTCCCTGATCGATCCGATGAGCACCGACCCGCGCTTCCTGCCGTGGATCGCGAGCTGGGTGAGCTTCGAGCTGGACAGCTCGCTGCCCATCCACAAGCAGCGGGACCTGACCCGGCGCGCGATCCGCCTGCTCCGCACCCGCGGCACGCTGGCGGGCGTCGAGGAGATGATCCAGGTGCTCACCAACGCGCCCGTCACGGTCGAGGAGCTGCGCAAGCCAACCTCGTTCGTGCTCGGCAAGTCGGCGCTCGCCGGCGGCGCCTCGGTCGAGGAGCGGTTCGTCCGCAACGAGCCGGCCGCCAGCTTCCTGCTCGACGAGGGGCGCGCGGCCACCACGTTCTTCGCGCTCGTGCTCCAGCCGGTCGAACAGTTCCGGCAGGACTTCGGAGAGCGCGCCCCGGGCGTCCTGCGCCGCATCGCGCAGATCGTCACCAACGAGAAGCCCTCCCACATCACGTTCACCATCCTCTTCTCGCGCGACGGGGACCCCCCCAAGCGCGGCGGATAGCCCGTGGATCACAAGAACTTCTTCCAGCTCTCCCGGCTCCGCCCCTTCGAGGGGCTCTGCCTCACCGCGAAGGACCTCGCGGACGAGCAGGCCTACCACCGTCGCAACCTGCAGCGGCACGTGCTCTACATGCACGGGCACGGCATCGTGCAGGGGCTCCAGGTCGAGATCGAACAGCGCAAGGACAAGTACGTCGCCGTCATTCAGGCCGGGTACGGCGTGACGCGGCTCGGCCAGGGCGTGCTCCTGCCTGAGGCCGTCGCGGTGCCGCTCGAGGTGCCCCGCCAGGACGGCGAGTACATGTTGTGGCTCTTCCACGTGGAGACCCCGGACGACGGCACGATGCGTCCGCTGTTCGACACGAACGAGAAGAAGGAAGCGCGGATGCGCGAGTTCTCGGCGCCGCGTCTGCACGCGATCGAGGAGGACTGCGCCGACGCCATCGCGCTCACGCGCATCAACGTGCGCCTCGGGCGCATGGTGCAGGTGCTCCTGCCGGTGCCGCGCGCCGGGCGTCAGTCCCGCGCCGCCGAATCGTACCTCAAGCCGCGCGTGGTCGAGTTCATCCGCGTGAACAAGAACATCATCACCAACCTGCGCCGTACGGCCCAGCTGCAAGAGCTCGAGCTCGGCATGCTCGGGTTCTTCTCGTCGCTGGTGAGCTCGGAGTTCCTCCTCATCGAGGAGGGCACGTCCGACCGCGTGTTGTACCGGACCGCGGGCTCGCTCATCAACTACGCCCACGACTTCTACAACACGCTCCCCCGCACGATCGATCGCATCGACAAGTTCAAGGAGTTCGTGCGCCGCGTGAACGCGGAAGTGCCGGGCGCCGAGCAGGGCGACGAGATCTGGCTCCGGTGGTTCGACAAGTTCGAGCGCCTGCTCCAGCCCCTCGGAAAGATCGTCGAGGAGCTCGAGCGGACGGTCGAGGCCCAGTGATCCGGATGACACCGTGAATCGGATGACAGAGTGATCCGGATGATCCAGTGAGCGACGAGCAGAATGTCGTGCAGGTGCGCGTCCAGGTGATCGACATGAAGTCGTTCACCTTGGACCTGCAGGTGCCGACCTACCTGCCTGCGCGCGATCTGACGCAACGTGTCGCGCGCGACGCCGGCTTGGATTCGCATTGGGATGACGGTCGCCGTCGCTTGTATTGGTTGCGCGCGCGCGGACGCCTCATGGGGGACGACGAGAAGCTCTCCGACCTCGGTGTCGTGAACAACGAGCTCGTGTACCTGCTCCCCGAGCCGCCGGCCGGCAGCGGTGTAATCGAGCAGCCGCCCGACTACCCGCAGACCCACGATTACGCCGGCGCCGGCACGCTCGCGTTGTTGGGTTCCCTGTCACTGGTGCTGCTGTGGGCGATTGGCTGGGGCATCGCGCTCTCCCAGGAACGCTCGCTGCTGGTCGTGTCATTGCCGGGCCTGGCGATGGGCATGTTCTGCACGTCGTTCGCGCGGCACGCCTGGGGCGGTGCCGGCAACCAGCTGCGCATCGTGGCCACCGGCCTGTTCATGCAGCTGATGATCACCATCATCGCGTTTCTGGCGCCGGTGCTGCTGGTCGGGGCGGACGTGCTCACGGTCTACCAGGAAAGCGTGCCCGGGCTGATCCTGGGGCTGCTCGGGGTGTTCATCGGGTGGCTGGCGTGGTGGGGCGCGGTCGAGCCGCTTCCCCCCAAGCAACAGCAACAGGTCGAGCAGGCGCCCCAGGTCATGGCGACCGTGCCGTGTGGCGTGTGTGGGCTCGGCGTCGAGCAGAAGGTGCGCGTGGAGTGTCAGTACGCGTGCGGCCAATACTTCCACCAGGGCTGCTACAAAGCCAAGGTGGCGGTCTACCGCGGTGACAAATCCAAGTGTGCGATCTGCACGCGCAGGGTCGCGTAGCCCCTACGGCTTGACGAGGTTGGCGCGGATCCAATCGATGACCGCCTGCGCCTCCACCTCGGTGAGGGGCTGCGGCGGCATGTCACCCTCGCCGTTCTGGATGATGGCGATGAGCTCGGCATCCTTCTTGTCCATCTCGCCCGTGATGTCCGGGGCCGGATCGATCCCCGTGCCGTCGGCGCCGTGACACGTGGCACAGGTGGCCGTGAAAATCGCGGCGCCGTCCGGCGTGGTGTCGGTGTCGGTGTCGGTGTCGGTGTCGGTGTCCGTGTCCGTATCGGTGTCGTCGGTGTCCGTGTCCGTGTCGGTGTCCGTGTCGTCGGTGTCCGTGTCGTCGGTATCGGTGTCCGTGTCCGTGTCGCTCGGCGCACCGGTGTCGCCGGTCTCCCCGTCGTCCTTGGTGGGGTTGCAGGCGAGGACGAGGACCAGGGGAAGCCACAGAGCGCGCATGTCGGGTCTCCAGGGGAGGAGGCTCGGCGCTGTGCCCGAGCCGCCCCGAATCTGTGACCCAGCTGGCGTACGTCCAGTGGTTGAACGCCCGGAAGGCTCGAATGCCTACTCGGGCGCCCCGTCGAAGCGGCCGGTGACCGCGAGCGTGGTGTCCGTCGCCGAGAGGGTACCGGCAAAGGTGCCGGCCAGGTTGGGCGCGCGGCTGCCCGTCCACGGGAGGTCCCCGGTGGCTCCCAACGTGAAGCTCAGCGTGCCCGCCGCCGTCTCGTCTCCCGCGATCGTGCCGTTCACGGTGGCCGCGAGCCCGGCCGGGTACGTGGCGGCGAGCGCGCCCGAGAACGTGCAGGTGCCCGTGCCCGAGACGATGTCGGAGACCACCCGGAGGCTGATGGTCCCCGCGCATCGGTCCACGGTGCCCGACGCGTCGGTGGCATCGACCTCGAAGGGGCCGATGTAGCCCAGGTCGCCGCCCGTGTCGCCGGTGTCGGTATCCACGTCCGTGTCGGAGTCGGTGTCCGCGTCGGTGTCGGCATCGGTGTCGGTGTCCGAGTCCGCGTCGGAGTCCGCGTCGGAGTCGGCGTCGGTGTCGGCGTCGGAGTCCGCGTCGGTGTCGGTCGGGGTCCCGTCCTCGCCCTCTTGTCCACCGAGCTCCCACCCGGCCGCGCACCCCGCCAGGAGCGCCCAGGCGAGCAGGGGGAGCGAGAAGCAGACGATTCGCACGGGTTCCTCCGGGGCGGCACCCCAGCTACAGGGTGCCCTCCCGCGGCGGGATCCGCAAGCGCGGTTCCGCACGAACCATCCCGCACTTGCCCGCGGCTTGGTGCAGATTCGCTATAGTGGCGGGATGGATTTTGATCGTATCGCCCGGGATCTGCTCGTCGCGCTCAGGGGCAGGCGCTCACAAGTGGCGTGGTCGCGGCGCCTCGGGTACCGCAGCAACGTCGCGTACGCGTGGGAGAGCGGGAGCCGGAGCCCCACCGCGGCGGAGACCTTCCGGGCAGCGCGTCGTGCCGGCGTCGACCTCTCGGCGGCGTTGACCCGCTTCTACGGCCGCCCGCCCGCGTGGCTCGACGCGCTCGATCCCGCGACCCCCGAGGCCGTGGCGCGGCTCCTCGACGATCTGCGTGGGAGCACGTCCATCACCGACCTCGCCCGCCGCAGCGGCCTCTCCCGCTACTCCCTGTCGCGCTGGCTCGCCGGCCAGACCCAGCCCCGCCTCGCGGAGTTCCTCCAGCTCGTCGAGGCCGCGAGCGTCCGCATGGTCGATCTGCTCGCCGTGCTGGTCGACCCCGCCACGATGCCGTCGGTGACGGAGTTCTGGACGCGCCTCGAGGCCCGGCGCAGGGGCGCGGCCGAATTCCCCTGGACCCAGGCCGTCGTGCGCGCGCTCGAGCTCGACGCCTACCGCCAACTCCCAGCGCACGAGCCCGGCTGGATCGCCGCGCGCCTCGGCATGCCCGCCGAGGAGGAGGAGCGTTGCCTCGCGTTCCTGTGTGACACCGGGCAGGTGACCCGCACCGGGCCGCACTACCAGGTGGAAGCCCTCGCCGTCGACACCCGCCGCCATCCGGACATCGGCCGGCGGCTCAAGGCGCATTGGACCCGCGTGGCGGCCGACCGGGTCGAGCGCGAGGCGCCCGGGCAGTTCTCCTACAACGTGTTCACGGTGTCCGAGGCCGACTTCGAGCGCATCCGGGAACTGCACCTCGCCTACTTCCACGCCCTGCGCGCCATCGTCGCCGAGTCGGAGCCCGGAGAGTGTGTGGCCGTCGCGAACGTACAGCTGTTCGCGCTCGACGCTACTCGAGCAGGTACGTCTGGAAGAACAGGGTAGTGGCGTTGTTGAGGTAGTCGCGGTTGGACTTGCGCCGGAACCCGTGCCCCTCGTCGGCGGCCAGCAGGTACCACACCTCGCCCCCGTTGCCCCGCACCGTGCGGACCATCTGCTCCGCCTCGTTCATCGGCACCCGCGGGTCATTCTTGCCCTGGACGACGAACAACGGATCGCGGATGCGCGCGGCGTTGGTGGTCGGCGAGATGCTCTCGAGGAACGCCCGCATGTCGGGATCCCGCTCGTCGCCGTACTCGACCCGGCGCAGATCGCGCCGATACGCCTCGGTGCGCTCGAGGAACGTCACGAAGTTGGAGATGCCGACGGAGTCGAGGCCGCAGCGCAGCCGGTCGGCGTAGTGGATCATCGACGCGAGGACCATGTACCCGCCGTAGGAGCCGCCCATGACCCCGACGCGGTCCTTGTCGAGGCCGGGTTGGGTCGCAATCCAATCGAGCACCGCGCCGATGTCCTTGACCGAGTCCTCGCGCTTCTTGCCATTGTCGAGGGTGACATAGGTCTTGCCGTAGCCGGTCGATCCCCGCACGTTGGGTGACACCACCGCGATGCCCAGCTCGTTCACGAAGTACTGGGCCTGCGCGTTGAAGCGGTCGCTCGACTGCCCCTCGGGGCCGCCGTGGATGGTGATCACCACCGGGACGGGGCCCTTCGCGTCGCGCGGGCGGTACACGAAGGCGGGCACCTTCGTGCCGTCGAACGAGGGGATGCTCACGAGGTCCGGCGTCACGAACGTGGCCGGATCGAGCCCGCCGACCTCGGAGCTCGTCCAGCGGGTCACCTTGGCGCGCTTGACCTCGACCATGTACACATCGGAGGTGGTCTGGGCGGTCGAGATCGAGACCGCCAGGCGCGTGCCGGCGGGGTCGAAGCTGAACCCGCCGACGACGCCGGGCGGCAGCGCCACGCGCGTGCGACGCGTCGGATTGGACGCGGGCGCGAGGTAGAGCGCGGAACGGCCGCCCTCGTTGACGCTGAACGCGAGGCGTTTGCCGTCGCGCGAGAGGGTGAGGGCCTCGACGTCCCAGTCGATGTCGGGCGTGAGGGAGGTCTTCACGCCCGTGGCGAGGTCGTGCCGGACCAGCCGCTGGTACTCGGTGTTCTCGTCGGACGTGTAGAGCACGGCGGCGCCGTCGGCGGTGAACGCGGCGTCACCATAGGCGACGGGCGTGGCGGAGGGGTTCAGCTCGGTCACGCCGCCCGTGGCGAGGTCGAGCACGTGGAGGCTCGAGTCGGTGACCGAGACCCGGTGGTGGAGGAGGAGCCGGGTGTCGTCGGGCGACCAGTCCACGGCGCTCCACATGCCGTCGACCTCGTGCACGAGCTTCGCGCTGGTGGGGTCCTTCGGGTCCATCGTCCAAATGTCGAAGTCTTCCCGGTTGCGACGGGTGGACGAGTAGGCGAAGCGCCCGCCCGCGGTCGCCCAGGGGCCCCGCTCGTTGCGGGACGCGCCGTCCGTGAGCAACGTGGCCTGGCCGGAGCGCAGGTCGTGCCGGTAGAGCTGCCAGTTCTCGGCGCCGCCCGCGTCCTTGGCGAGCAGGATCGTCGTCGCGTCTCCCGTCGGATCGTAGCTGGCACCGGCGACGGGCTCGGTGAAGAACGTGAGCTGGCGACGGTCCGCGCCGGGGCCCACCACCGTGTGGACTTGGTTCGTCTCGCCGAAGCGCGTACTCACGAGGATGGAGCCGCCGTCGGGCGCCCACCCGAGGAGCGAGGCGCCACGCACGTTGTTGTATTGGCGGGCGCGCTCGGTGATCGTGTCGGGGATGGGAGGCACCCCGTCGATGGTCAGCGCGCCTTCCTGGCGCGGCCCGACCGGCGGAGGTCCAGGCTCGACGGCGGCGGCCTGGAGCGAGAGGAGGAAGGGGAGCAGCATCCGGGGAATGTGGCACGCCCAACGCGAGGAGGCACCCTCGCTCGGAGGCCGGCTCACCCGAAGAGGGCCCACGCGACCGCGAGCGCGACGATCACGACGGCCGCGAGCCCCAGCCAGACGCCGCGTCGGGGCGCGTCGGGGCCGAGGTCCATGTCGCGGGACCGTCCGGAGGGCAAACCCGCGAGCAGCACCTCGACGTCCCGGCCCGACTCGGTCCACTTGCCGGGCCCCTTCTCGCCCTCCCGCGCGGAGCTGTTGGTGATGCCGACCGCGCCTGTCCACCGGGGCACCGCGGGTGCCGGGGCGTGGTCCTCCCGACGGGGCGGGAGCCCCGCGAGGATGTCCGTGGGCTCCCGCGGCGGCGTGGTCCACTTCCCCGGGCCCTTCTCGTGCTCGCGCGTCGCGTCGCCGGTGACGGGGGTGGCGTCGGACCAGCGGGGGCCCGTGGCGGGCTCGGGTGGCGGGAGGGCGGCGAGGCGCGCGGCTTCGGCGCGGGTGGCTTCGGCGCGTGCGGCTTCGGCGCGTGCGGCTTCGGCGCGTGCGGCTTCGGCGCGTGCGGCTTCCGCGAGGCGGGCCTCCTCGGCGATGCGCGCTTCTTCGGCGATGCGCGCTTCTTCGACGCGTGTGGCTTCCGCGACTCGTGCTGCTTCTGCGACCCGGGCCCCTTCGGCGAAGCGGGCTTCTTCGGCGACGCGCGCTTCTTCGGCGACGCGCGCTTCTTCGGCGACGCGCGCTTCTTCCGCGACTCGTGCTGCTTCTGCGACCCGGGCCTCTTCGGCGACGCGCGCTTCTTGGGCGAGACGGGCCTCTTCGGCGACGCGGACCTCTTCGGCGATGCGCGCTTCTTCGGTGATGCGCGCTTCTTCGGCGCGTGTGGCTTCCGCGACTCGTGCTGCTTCTGCGACCCGGGCCTCTTCGGCGACGCGCGCTTCTTCGGCGACGCGGACCTCTTCGGCGACGCGGACCTCTTCGGCGACGCGCTCCTCGTCGGCGACGCGGGCTTCTTCGGCGACACGGGCTTCTTCAGCCAGCCGCGCCAGCTCGGCGACACGGGCCTCTTCGGCGACACGGGCTTCTTCGGCCAGCCTCGCCAGCTCGGCGACCCGGGCCTCTTCGGCGCGCGCCTCCTCGGCAAGTCGGATCTCGTCCGCCAGGCGCGCCGCTTCGGCGAGGCGACGAGCGTCGGCAACGCGCGTCTCCTCGGCCAGACGCGCCACCTCGGCGAGCCGGACTTCTTCGGCGCGTCGCGCCTCTTCCGCCACACGTACGAGCTCAGCGACGCGCGCTACCTCGGCGAGCCGGACTTCCTCGGCGCGTCGCGCCTCATCAGCAAGCCGAGCTTCCTCGGCCCGTTCCTCAGCTACCCGAGCCTCCTCGGCGACCCGCGTCGCTTCAGCCAGCCGCACGACCTCAGCGCCCCGCGCCTCCTCCGCAACCCCCCCGTCCTCCGCGACCCCGTCCTCCCCAACCCCGTCCTCCTCCCCCACCAGGAACAGCTCCTCCTCCGGGGCCTCGATCACCACGGCGTCGGCCGCGTCCCCCACGTCCACCACCAACGGGGCGCGGCGCGTCACCTCGATCCCGCCCCGCTTCGGCGGGCTGATGACCGTACGCTCGGCCGCGGCGCGCGCTTCGAGCTCCGCGATGCGCGCCTCGGCGAGCCGACGGCGGTCGGCCTCCTCGGCGCGACGACGCGTGCGCGAGGCCTCCAGGAGCACGTCCCGATCGCGCGCGGCCTGCTCGCGGGCGGCCTCCACGGTCGATCGCTCGGTCGTGAGGCGTACACGCTCGGCCTCCACCCAGGCGTCGGCCGCTGCTCGCTCGTGCTCATACCGACGCGCACGATCCCGCTCGAGCTGGCGGTCGAGCTGCGCCCGGACGTCCGCCGCGTTCCCCCGCGGCGTACCCTCGCGGCGCGCTGCCCCCCCCCTCGCCCCACTCGACCCAGTCGCCGCGGTCTCCTCGGGCTCGTTCGGCGCGGGCTCCACGTCGATGTCGCCCACCTGCGGCAGGCGGACGTTGTTCTCTGCCAACCACGTCTGCAGCGCGGCCTCGTACGGCACGCCGCCCCCGACCGCGGCGAGCGCCTGTCGGGCGGCGCGGGCGTCGCGGAAGCCCACGCGCGGGGCGTTCACGCCGAGGCCGAGGAGCCAGAGCGGCGCGCGGTCCACGCCGGCGGCGATCAGGGACGCGGGGGAGACCAGGGTGGTCACGATCGTGCCGAGGGCCTCGATGTCGGAGACGCGGCGGGGGCCCGGCGGCGCGGGCGCGTGGAGCACCGGGCGGATCCGGAACCAGCCCTCGGCGTCGAACCCCCAGCCCTCGAGGGCGAGCCCGCCGTGGGCCCCGCCGAGGCCGTGGACCTGTTCGAGGTCGGCCAGCACCCGTGCGATCAGCCCGAGCGTCGCGATCGGGCCCGGCGCGGCCTCGACCAGGCGGCGGGCCAGGGGCGGGCCGAGCAGGAGGCGCTCTCCCTCGATCGTGCACGGCGCGAACACGCCGCCCCGCGGCACCTGCGCCGCCCGACCGGGCGGGAGCTCCAGCACCTCGACGAGGCGCGCGTGCCCGTCGCGGACCAGCAGGCGGCGCACGCCGGGCACCGAGGACGGCAACGATTGGACGAGGGGGGCCGGCGGCATGGCGCGCATCTTATGTCGCCGGGCCGCCAATGCGGGATGAGAGGCGCGGCGTCCACCTTTTGGGTGCCGGCGGGCGGCCCGGTGCTAAGCTCGGACCCATGCGGTGGCTGTGGACCTTCCTGCTCGCCGGATGCGCGGCCGAGAAGCCGGACACGGGCGGCGCGCCGGTCCCGCCGTGGCTCCAGGACGACGACGGCGACACGTTCACCGCCGACCAGGATTGCGACGACGCCGACGCTGCCGTCCATCCCGGGGCCCCCGAGGTGTGTGACGGGCGCGACCAGGACTGCGATCTGGAGATCGACGAGGACGCGCTCGACGCGGTCACCCGCTACCCCGACGACGACGGCGACGGCGCCTACGACCGCTACGCCAGCCCCTCCTGCGATCCGCCGCCCGGCGCGTCCGAGCCCGGCACCGACTGCGACGACAACGATGCCGCCGTGTTCCCTGGGGCCACCGAGCGCTGCAACGGCGTGGACGACGACTGCGACGGCGAGCGCGACGAGGACACCGAGCTCGACGCCGTCAATTGGTACGGCGACGCCGACGGCGACGGGTTCGGCGACCCCGCCGCGACCGTGCTGGCCTGCGCCGCGCCCGTCGGCTCCGTGGCGGACGCCACCGACTGCGACGATAGGGCGGCCGGCACGTTTCCGGGGGCGCCCGAGCGGTGTGACGGTGCCGACAACGACTGTGACGGGGGGGTGGACGAGGATCCCGAGTCCGCCACGACCTGGTACGCGGATCGTGACGGCGACACTTACGGGGACGCGGGCACCGCCGAGGAGGCATGCGCCCGCCCCGAGGGCTCCACGCGTGACGCCACGGACTGTGACGACACCGATGTGTACACGCATCCCGGCGCCCACGAACAATGTGGCGGAGGCGACGAGGACTGTGACGGCACGACCGACGAGTCCGACGCGGCCGACGCGCCGACCTGGTACCCCGACGGCGACGCGGACGGCTACGGCGCGGACACCCGCACGAGCCGGTCCTGCCGCGCCCCCGCGGCGCACAGCTCCACCGGCGGCGACTGTGACGATGGCGACGCCACGATCTCGCCCGCGGCCACGGAGACCTGCGACGAGGTGGACGAGGACTGCGACGGCGCGGTGGACGAAGACGCGGGCGACGCGACGGCCTGGTACCTCGACGGGGACGGCGACGGCTTCGGCGACCCGGCGACGCGGACCGAGACCTGCGGCGCCCCGGCGGGCCACGTCGCGGACGGGAGCGATTGCGACGATGCCGAGGCCGACACCTTTCCCGGCGCGATCGAGGCGTGTGACGGCGCCGATGACGACTGCGACGGCACGGTGGACGAGGCCGACGCGATCGACACCACCGCGTGGTACGTCGATGACGACGCGGACGGGTACGGCGACGCCGCGGTCGCCACCCTCGCGTGCGACGCCCCGGCCGGGATGGTCGCGCTCTCCGGCGACTGCGACGACACCAGCGGCGTCGTGAACCCCGGGCGTTCGGAGACCTGCAACGACGGGCTCGACAACGACTGCGACGGGGGGGACGACGGCTGTATCCGCGTCGGCGCCACCGATCTGGAGACGGTGTACCAGGCGCGGGTGGTCGGGGCGGTCGCCCACGACCTCGTGGGCCGGTCGATCGCGCACGTCGGCGACGTGGACCGGGACGGCACGCCCGACCTCGCCCTGGGCGTGTACGGCCTCGACGAGGTGTGGCTGGTGCACGGCGTACCCTTCGGAGAGCTCGGCCCCTTCGACGTGCACGGGGCCTTCGTCGGCGCCGCGGGCGAGGGCTGGGGCGGCGCGGTCGCCGGGGTCGGGGACACGGACGGAGACGGCTACGACGATGTCCTCCTCGGCGCGGCAGGCGCGGGCGCGGCGTGCCTGCTCCCCGGGCCCTGGGACCCGGTGGAGGACGAGCGGGACGCGACGCTGCGGCTCGAAGGGGAGGGCTCCTCCAGCGGCGTCGGGGACGTGTTTGCCGGGGCCGGAGATCTCGACGGCGACGGCCTCACCGATCTCGTGATCGGGGCGCCGCGCGCCGACGGCACGTACGCCTACGGCGGTGTCGCCTACGTGGTCTACGGCGGCGGGTCCGGTACGCTCGACCTCGGCACGGCGGACGGCGCGGTCCTCGGCGCGTTCACCTACGCCACCCTCGGCGACGCCGTCGCGGGCGTCGGCGATGTCGACGGGGACGGCCTCGATGACCTGCTCGTCGGGTCTCCGGGCGACCGCACGGCGGCCGTGCTCGCGGGCGCGGCGTACCTCGTGCTCGGGCCCGCGTCGGGCACCCGCGAGGCGGCCGCGGCGGACGCGATCTTCCTCGGCGAGCGCACCTACGATCTGGCGGGCAGCGCGGTCGCCGGGGCGGGCGACACCGACGGAGACGGCGCCCTGGAGCTGCTCGTGGGCGCGGAGTACCACGACGGCGGCGGCGCCAACGGGGGCGCGGCCTACCTCCTCCGCGGGCCCTTTGCCGGCACCTCCTCGCTCGCCGCGGCCGCGGCAGGGGTCGTCGGCGCCGCGGCGGGGGACCTCGCCGGGTCCGCTGTGGCTGGGGCGGGCGACTTTGACGGCGACGGCTTCGACGACTGGATGGTTGGCGCGTGGCCGAGCGATCTCGGCGGCGAGTCGGCGGGCGCGGTCTTCCTGCTCTACGGCCCCGGCCCGTGGAGCGCGGACCTCGGCGCCGCCGACCTCGTCCTGCGCGGCACGCCCGGCGCCCAGGCCGGCTTCTCCCTCTCAGGCGGCGCCGGCGCGTGGGGCACGGGCGATCTGACCGGGGACGGCCTCGACGATCTGCTCGTCGGAGCCCCGGCGGACGCCGCGCCCGGCCCCGCCACCGGCGCAGGCTACCTCGTGGCCGGGCAGGGCCTGTAGGGGACGCCCGCTGAACGCCGACTGAGGCGGATCCGCTCGGATCGGACGATCCCGACGCGCTCGATCCGCTATCATTCCGCCGCCCGAGGTTCGCCATGCTCCTGCTCGCCCTGCTCTCCTGCAAGCCCGAACCCGTGGTCAAGCCGGAGCCCGAGGTCGAAGCCTGCGATCCGGTCGCCGAGCAGGCGGACGCGCCCGCGCTCGTCCCCGGCGTGCCCCTCGCCGCCGCCGCCGAGGCCGCGCTGTTGCTCCCGGTCGGCACGCCGCTGTCCGGCTACACGAGCCGCTGCGACTGCTTCGGCAACAGCGGCGACGCCGATCGCCGCGACTCCGCCTACGCGTCCGAGTTCGCCGCCTCCGCCGGCGTCCAGACCGCCATCCCGGTCAAGGCGTTCTGGATCACGAACGGCGACCAGGATCTCGTCATCCTCAAGATCGACCTCATCTACTCGTTCGACGGCCTCGTCGAGGAGATGGAGCGCCGCTTGTCGGCCGCCACGGGCAAGGACCTGGACGGGAAGGTGGTGGTCACCACGAACCACTCCCACTCCAGCCACGGCGCCTTCAGCGATCAGATCACGTTCTACCTGGGGAGTGACCGCTTCAACTACGAGGTGTTCACCCGCATGGCCGAGGCCGCCGAGGACGTGGCGATGGAGGCCCACGGCGCGCTCCAGCCCGCCAAGATCGGCGTCGGCTACGCCAAGGACTGGGATCCGGACGACCGGGTGTACCGCGACCGTCGTGACCACAACGACGACGTGCAGTTCTTCCCGGACATCCCCGCCGGCCGCTACAAGGACCCGAACCTCACGATGATGCGCATCGACACGCTCGATGACCAGCCGATCGGCGTGTTGTTCAACTTCGGCGTCCACGGGACCCTCCTCGGGGACGACAACCCGATGATCAGCATCGAAGCGCCCGGGCACGTGGAGCGTGTGTTCCAGGAGCGGTTCGACACCCCGGTGGTCGTGGCGCTGCTCCAGGGCGCCGCGGGCGACGCGAGCCCGGGGGGCAGTGACGACGGCTACGCGCGGATGGAGAGCGTCGGCGAGTACGCCGCGGACGCGCTCGAGAGCTTGTGGACCTCGATCCCCACCGCGGCCGATCCGATCCGCCTCGAGACCACGTCCCGCTCGGTCGACCAGACGCACGACGCGATGCGCGTCACCCGCGGCGACACCGTGCTCCAGTACACGCCCTTCATCGACGACGAAGACTTCGAGCCCGACAACATCATCTACGCCGACGACGGCTCCATCCTCTCGCCCATCGACGAGTACAACGTCGCCTACGGCGGCGCGTTCTGCGGCGAGGATCCCGCCTACCTGCCCGGCTTCGCCCCCGCGTCGGTGTTCCCGTACGTCAACTGTGTCGACGTGAGCAAGATGGTGGCGGTGATCAAGGGCTTCTTCGATCTGACCGACGCCGAGGCCCAGCTCCCCATCCTCGAGAGCCGCGTGGCCGCCTTCACCGCGTCGCGCATGGGCCCCTTCCCCATCCGCGAGGCCGACGGCACGCAGACCACCGACGACTTCTTCATCGGCTTCTTCCCCGGCGAGGCCACGGCAACGTACACCGAGCAGTTCCGTCGCCGCGCCAAGGCCGAGCTCGGCTACGGCCACGCGATGGCGGTGGCGTACTCCCAGGATCACGAGGGCTACCTGCTCATCCCCGAGGATTGGCTCCAGGGCGGGTACGAGATCGACATCAACATCTGGGGCCCGCTCCAGGGCGAACACATCATGGAGAAGCTGCTCGAGGCGAGCGCCGAGGTGCTCTCCACCGACGTCGTCGAGCACCCCGATCCGTGCCAGCTGTACCCGTCGACCGACTACGAGTCCGTCGGCGCCTGGGCGCTCCCGGAGGTGGTGCCCGAGGCCACCCCCGAGGCCGGCACGCCGCTCGACACGCCGCCCGCCTACCTCTGGTCGCCGCTCTACACCGACGAGGAGCGCGACGCGGGCGTGTCGCCCGATCTGCTCGTCCCCGCAGTGCTCCCCCGCGTGCAGGGCATCGTGGAGATGGCGTGGACCGGCGGCGATCCCGGCGTCGACTACCCGGACGTGACGCTCGAGCGCCAGACCGACGCCGGCTGGGAGACCGTCCTGACCGCATCGGGGCGCCCCGTGTCGCGCGGGCCGGACATCCTCCTCACCCACACGCCCGATCCGCTCCTGCCCTTCACCGTCGTGCAGACGCACACCTGGTACGCCGCGTTCCAGGCCGTCGGCACGGTGGATGACCGCGCGGGCATCCCCGCCGGCACGTACCGCCTCCATGTCGTCGGGAACACCTACACGGGCTCCTCCACGACGTACCCGTGGGACAGCACCGAGTACACCGTGGACAGCGCGCCGTTCGAGATCGTCCCCGCCACGATCGTCGTGACCGCGAGCGCCGGCGAGGTGACCGCGTCGTTGCCCGGCCCCGCGCGCGGCTGGCGGCTCATCGGCCTCGACGGCGCCTCCCGCGGCGACAACCCGCTCCCGGACGACACTGCAACGCTGCGCATCGTCCAGGGAGACGGCAGCGACGCGATCGTAGAGGTGACTGGCTCCCGGAGCGGCAACGTCACGCACTTCACTGGCGTGGCGCTCGACGGCGCGGTCCGCGTCGAGGTCACCGACGTGTACGGAAACACCGGCGCGGTCGACCTGTTGTGACGGCGCCCTCGTGAAGAAGTTCATCGCTGTCGCCGGCAACATGGGCGTCGGCAAGACCTCGCTCGTCGAGTTCCTGCACGCCCAGTACGGCTTCGAGCCGGTCTACGAGCCGTTCGCCAACAACCCCTACCTCGACGAGTTCTACGCCGAGATGGGCAAGTGGGCGTTCCAGAGCCAGGTCTGGTTCCTCACGCACAAGTTCCGGTTGC
Organism: Myxococcota bacterium; assembly: GCA_040386535.1. GTDB lineage: Bacteria > Myxococcota_A > UBA796 > UBA796 > SXON01 > CAJBVW01. Next base: position 240,182 of record JAZKFH010000008.1, read on the forward strand.
ACCTCGAGCTCAACGCCAACAACGGCACCATCGTGCAGGACCGCACGATCTACGAGGACGCCGAGATCTTCGCGACCAACCTCGCCCGCGGCGGCCAGATGAGTGAGCGCGACTTCCGCACGTACACCGAGCTCTACGAGGGCATGCGGCGCGCGTTGCAGCCGCCCGACCTGATGATCTACCTGCGGTGCTCCGTACCGGCGATCCGCAAACGCATCCGCCGCCGCGGCCGCGCGAGCGAGCAGGCCATCCCGCTCCCCTACCTCAAACGTTTGAACGCGCTCTACGACGAATGGATGGCCGGCTACACCCTCTCCCCGGTGATGATCTGGGAGAGCGACGACGCCGACTACCTCACGCACATCGTCGACAGGTTGGAGTTCAAGCGGTCGATCGAGCGGTTTTTGTAGAGTTGGATGTGTCTGGGGCAGGGGGTCTCCGACCCCCCGCAACGCCCCCCCGTGATTTCGAGCTGTGTCGTGGCCCGCGATTCGGTCTCTGACACCGGTGAGGGCTCCGGCGCGGCAACAACTCGGGGGCTCGTGGTCGAGGGCCCGAGTTGTTGCCGGAGTTGTTGCCGTTTCGCGACTCGAACGAACACCGTGGGGATCGCGACGTAGAATTGTCGGCCTCCACCCGTTGCGGAGCCGGACCAGGTGGCTCCGGCGCGGCAACAACTCGGGGGCTCGTGGTCGAGGCCCCGCGTTGTTGCCGTCGTCACGCCGATGCCGACGCCGAGCACGCGGGAGGGGACCGGAGGGCGCCGCGGGCGCGCCGGGCTCCGGGGCCGAAGGCCGCGCTGGGATCTTTTGCCCGCGGCGGTCGGCCCGCGCGCGGCGGGCCGACGGAGCGGCTCGGCCGCGACCGCGGAGGGCACCGGCCCGGCCGTCCGCGGCCGGGTCCCGCCCTGCCCCGCCCGATCCATCGCCAGCACCCGCCACGGCGCCGGGAACCAGGCCCAGCGATCGTCGAGCCACACGAGCCCGTCGATCGGGCCCCTTGCCGCCCCACCCCCCGCGGCGTAGAAAAGGCGCCCATGTCCTACACCCGCCTCTTCGTCCTCGCCGCCCTGTTCGCCGCTTGCAGCGTGGGGCCGGATCTGCCGCACCCGGTGGCCTCCGACAAGTCGGCGGACACGGGGGACACGGGTGAGGTGGCCGACACGGACACGGACACCGATACGGACACCGACACCGACACGGACAGCGGGGACACGGACACCGACGCGCGGTAATGGGCGCCCGGTCGTGCGGCCCGGAGCCCCTACCGCACGATGTATACGAGGTGCTTGAGGTACTCGGTCTCCGGCACGTTCGGCAGGATCGGGTGGTCGGGGGCCTGGCCGCCCCGCCGGAGCAGGACGGCGTGGCGCCCCGCCTGCCGGATACCGGCCACCACGGCCTCCTCGAAGCGTTCGGGCAGCACGTGGTGGGAGCACGAGGACGAGAAGAGCAGCCCGCCGGGGGCGAGCAGGCGCGCCGCTTGCGCGTTGACGGCCTTGTAGGCGCCGAGGGCGATGCCGGCCTTCTTGCGGGTCTTGGCGAAGGCCGGGGGATCGATGCAGACCACGTCGAAACGTTCGCCCGCGTCGAGCAGCGCGTCCATCGCGACGCGAGCATCGTCGTGGATCACGCGGAGGCGGTCCGAGACACCGTTGAGCTCGGCGTTGTCCGAGATGAGCGCGCACGCCGGGGCGCTCGCGTCGATGGTGACGGCGTCGGTCGCGCCGGCGACCAGGGCGTGCAGCGCCCACGCGCCGGTGTGGGCGTACACGTCGAGCACGCGCAGGCCCTTGCAGCGCGCGGCGCCGAACAGGCGGTTCTCGGCCTGGTCGAAGAAGAAGCCGGTCTTCTGGCCCGAGAGCGGGTCGGCCTGGAAGCGGACGCCGTTCTCGTCGAACGTCACCTTCTGCGGCACGTCTCCGAACCACACCTCGCTCTCGCCGATGGGCAGGCCCTCGAGGTCACGCGCGCCCACGTCGGTGCGGAGCACGGCGCCGCGGGGCGCGAGGACGGTCGCCAGCGCCTCCCGCAGGATGTCCTTGCGGCGATCCATGCCGAGGGTGGTGATCTGGGCCACCAGCACGTCCTCGTAGCGGTCCACGATGAGGCCGGGGAGGCCGTCGGCCTCGCCCGCGCAGACCCGGTAGGAGCGCCGGCCCGGGAGCACGCGCTCGCGTAGCGCCAGGGCGGCGGCGAGGCGCTTGATGTACAGCGCGGGGGTGTCGAGATCGCCCTCGCCGCGGGTCACGAGGCGGATCGTGATGAGCGAGTGCGGATTGCAGTAGCCCCGGCCCAGCACGCGCCCCGAGGAATCGACCACCTCGACGGCCTCCCCGGGGGGCAAGGCGGCGACCGGCGGGTCGATCACCTCGTTGGCGAAGATCCAGGGGTGACCAGGGCGGGAACGGACGCGCACACGAAGCATGGAACCGCGTCTATCGCAAACGCGGTACACAGCACGGATGCGCCTGGTCTCCTCGGTGTTCGCGCTGGCCGTGCTCGGCTGCTGTTTCGGCCCCTCGGTGGAGGCGCCGCCGGCCCCCGCGCCTGTCGCCCCCTCGCCGCTCTCGCAGGCGCTCCAAGGAATGGGCGCCGCGGACGCCACGAGTACGCCGGTCGTGCCGGCCCCCGCGCTCGACACGCCCGCGCCCGTCCCCGCCGCCGTCCCCGCCGCCGTCCCCGCCGCCGTCCCCGCCGCCCTCCCCGCGCCGGCCTCCCCCGGCGCCCCGCTCTCGCCCGCGTGCGCCGAGGCCCAGGCCGCCCGCGAGGCGATTCGTGCCGAGCTCCGCGACCTCCGGCTCACCCTCGGGGGTGACTCCACGGCGCGGGTCGAGGCCGCCGGCGCCGCGATGATGGCGTGCAACAAGGATCCGGACTGTGTGCGCGATGCGAAGGTGCGCATGGCCAAGGTCGAGGCCTACGACCGCGCCAAGGCCGTGCTCGCGGCCGAGACCACCCATCTCGCCGAAGCCGAGGTCGGGCTCTACGGCGCCGACCAGCGCGTCGTCAGCGCCTGCGGAGCCCCGTGAACAACCGCATCGACCCGATCTACCAGCGCTTCGTCGCGCGCCCGACCACCCCCGCGCTCCTGCGCCGCGTCCTGATGAGCATTGCGCTCTACGCGCGCGAAGTGGCCCGTGACCAGGTGCACGTCCGCGCCGCCACGCTCTCCTACTGGTCGCTCGTCGCGATCGTCCCCGCGCTGTTGTTGGCCGCCGCCGTGCTCCAGCCGCTCGGCGCCGAGGCCGGCGCGCCCATCCGCGAGCTGCTCTTCAACGCGCTCCTCGCGGGCGCCGTGCGCAACGTGGGCGCCACGGTCGACGGCTGGCTCGCCCAGGTCGACGTCGCGAGCCTCGGCATCGTCGGCATCATCGCGGTCACCTTCACCGCGTCGCGCATCTACTTCAGCGTCGAGGAGGCCTACAACGCCCTCTGGAACGTGCGGAGCAAGCGCTCCCTCATCCGACGCCTCGCGTTGTTCTACGCCGTCCTCACCCTCGGGCCGCTGTTCATCGCGCTCGGCTTCAAGCTCACCGGGAGCATCCAGGAGGCCACGGGGCTGGCCTCCGTGAGCCTCGCGCTGCCGCTGCTGCTCACGACGACAGCGTTCGTCGGCGGCATCAAGGCGCTCCCCGACACGGAGGTGCGCTGGGGCCCCTCGCTGGTCGGCGGGCTCGCCTCCGCCATGCTCTTCGAGCTCGCCAAGGTCGGCTTCAACGCCTACGTCAACGTGCTCGGCGCGGGTGATGCCGCGTCCGCCATCTACGGCTCGCTCGCCCTGTTCCCGGTCTTCCTGCTCTGGCTCTTCCTCCTCTGGAACATCGTCCTGTTCGGGGTGGAGCTGGCCTACGTGGTGCAGCGGTACGACGTGTTGTACGGCGCCGAGGTCAGCCACCTCGAGGGCGACGGCCATCAGCGCCGCCATCCCGACGCGCTCTTCGCGCTCCAGTGCCTGCTCGTCGTCGCGCACCGGTACGCGGCCGGAGAGGGCCCGACCACCGAGCCGATCGTGACGCTGACGCTCAAGAGCGAGCCCGCCCACGTGCGCAACGCGCTCGAGACGCTGGAGGACGCCGGAGTGCTCGCGGAGAGCCTGACTGGTTTTCTCCCCGCGCAGCCGCTCGAGCGCGTGTCGCTCCGGGACATCATCGTGCGCTACCGCACGCTCACGCGCCCTTCGGTCGCCGAAGATGCTGTCGGGACGGGCTTCGTGACGGAGCTGCTCTCGGGGCCGGCCAGCCTGCTCGACACGACGCTGCTCCAGATGGTGGAGTCGCCGCCGCTCGACCTCGCCGTGCTCAACGGGGCGGCCCCGGCGGGCGTCCGCGCGTGAAGCGGCTGCTGTACGCCGTCCTCGGGGTGCTCGGGGCGGTGGCGGTGGGCGCCGCCGCGGCTCCGACGATGGTGAGCTGGGTCTTGGCGCGGCGCGCGGTGGAGGTCGACGGGATCGGCTGGTGCGCCGAGGGGATGTGCCTCACCGGGATCACCCGCGGGGACGCGCGGGCTGCGGGCGCCGTGGTGCGCTGGGACCGCGTCGTGCGGGTGGTGGACGTCGTGGTGCCGCTCGCGCTGGTCACCGCGGAGGTGGGCGGGGGTGGGGTTGGTGTCACGGCCGGGGGGCTCGGCTCCTACCTGCTCGTTGCCATCGACGTCGAGGGGCTCCTCGTCGACGGCGCGCCGCTTCCGTCGCTCTCGGGCCGTGTGTGGCCCACACGCCTCCTCGTGGGCGATGGGGTCGAGATCCGTGACGACACCGTGCGCGCGAGCGTCCAGACGGAGGTGGGGGCGGTCGAGCTCAAGGCCACCCCGACCGACGGCGCGGTGGCGATCGACGCGTGGTGCCGCGCCTGCCGCGTGCCCCCGCCCAGCGAGGCCGACGCCCCGCTCGTGCTCCCGGACGCGCACGCGGTGGGCGTGTGGGCGAACGGGGCCTTCACCGGGACGGTGCAGATCGGCGCGGTCGAAGCGGGCGTGACGGCCACCCGGAACGACGGCGGTCTCGTCCTCGTGCGCCTCGTCGTGCCCGAGACGCCCATCGCGGAGGTCTACGCGCTCTTCGCGCCCATCGTGCCCGAGCTGGCGAAGGCGCGCATCGGCGGCACCGTGCGCGCCGAGGTGGACGCGACGTGGCCCGGCGGCCTCACGCGCCTCGAGCCCGTGCTGGCGGGGTTCACCGTCGACGGGCTCGTGGCCGAGGGCCTCGCGGGCGGCCCGTTCTCCTTTCGCGCTCGCGACGCCGCCGGCGAGCAGGTGCTGGTCACGACGGGGGAGGGGGCGCCCGGGTGGGTGCCGCTGGGGCTCCTCGGGCCGTGGCTGCCCGCCGCCGTGATCGCGGCCGAGGACGCCGGCTTCCGCGAGCACGCCGGCTACGACCTGGCGGGCATGCGGGAGGCGGCGGCGAAGAACGCGGAAGAGGGCGCGGTCGTGCGCGGCGGGAGCACGCTCACCCAGCAGCTCGCCAAGAACCTGTTCCTCGACGGCACCCGCAGCTACGCACGGAAGCTGCGCGAGCTGCTCTACGCGGTGGAGATGGAGCGCGAGCTCGGCAAGCGGCGCATCCTCGAGGTGTACCTGAACGTGGTCGAGTTCGGCCCCGGGCTGCGCGGCGCCCGCGCGGGCGCGGACACCTACTTCCTCAAGGCCCCCGCCGGCCTCTTGCCCGAGGAGGCGGCGTGGCTCGCGAGCATCCTGCGCTTCCCCCGCACGGCGTGGCGCAAGCAGTACCTCGCCGACCGGCCCGACGATCGGCGCGTGGACTGGATCCTGGAGAACCTGCGCGGCGTGCCGGAGGCGGCGCGGGTGGCGGCGATCGGGCGGCCGGTGCGGTTGGTGCCGCCGCCGTAGGGTGCTATCAGTTTGTCATGCAAGCCGTAGAACGTCCTCCGCCCGCCGAGCGCCCACCGGCGTTGAACCTCGTCCTCTCCGACGCGCCGGTCGCGAGCACCTGGTCGCGCGAGGAGTTGTACGATGACGATGGGCGTTGAGACGTTCATGGTCGGCGTGGGCTGAGCGCCTTCTCACGGGCTCGCACCGGCGCCGCCTCAAGTTCCCTCCGACGCCGTTCGATAGGGTGTGTGGGAAGGAGTGGCCATGCAGGAGCCCGTCGTATTGCTCGTCGATGACGAGGAGCTCGTCACCGAGGGGCTCGCGCGCGCGCTCTTCGCCGAGCCGTTCCGCGTCCTCTCCGCGTCGTCCGCCGGGCGGGCGCTCGGGATCCTGGCCCGCGAGCGGGTCGACGTCATCGTGTCCGACGAGCAGATGCCGGAGGTGTCCGGCTCGGAGCTCCTGACCGAGGTGCGCGTCCGCTACCCCGACGTCCAGCGGATCATGCTCACCGGGCGCGCCAGCCTCGACACGACGATCCGCGCCATCAACGACGCCGGCGTGTTCCGCTTCCTCCGCAAGCCGTGCGCCACGCCGGACATGGTGGCGACCCTCCACGCCGCGCTCGACGCCCGGAACGGGGTCCGCGGCGCGGCGCTCCGCCACGAGGCCCGTGACGCCTCGTTCGACGCGGCGTTGGACACCCTGACCTTGTGTTTCCAACCGATCTTCCGGTGCTCCACCGGCGAGGCCACCGCGGTGGAGGTGCTGACGCGTGTGCATCACGACGCGTTCGCCTCCATCCTGGAGCTGCTCGACGCCGCCGAGCGCCTCCGCCGCATGCCCGATCTCGAGCGCGCCATCTTCCTCCGCGTCGCGGCGGCCATGCCCCAGTTGCCCCACGACATCGACGTCTTCGTGAATGTCCACCCGACGAGCCTCGCCGTCGAGGATCTCTGGGACGAGCGCTCGTCGCTCGGCCGTTGGCTCCCGCGGCTCACGATCGAGGTCACGGAGCGCGCGATGGTGCACGAGGGCGCGGGCCTCGACCGCGTATTGGCGCAGCTCCGCGCCCGCGGCGCCCGCATCGCCCTCGACGACCTCGGCGCCGGCTCCTCGGGCCTCGCGGCGCTCGGCGCCATCAGCCCCGACGTGGTCAAGCTCGACATGTCGCTGGTCCGTGGGCTCGACACCTCGTCCGCCCGCCGGGAGATCGTCGCGTCGCTCATCCGGCTCTCCCATCGTCTCGGCATGCGCGTGGTGGCCGAGGGCGTCGAGTCGCCCGCCGAACGTGATCTGCTCGTGGCCCTCGGCTGCGATCTGCTCCAGGGCTACCTCCTGGGGAGGCCTGGGCCCATCGAGGGCGTGCGCGGAATATCGGCCTGAGTGTTCTTGGGGCGGGGGGCGGGCCCCCCGCAACGAGCCTGTGAAGCAATCCCCCGTTGGGGAGTCTGGGGAGAAACCGGAGAGCCCGACGGGGGCGGCTCCCGGCGCAGTGCGGCCCCGGTGGCCCGGTGGGGCCCCCTTGGGGGGGACCGGGACGGGTCCCGGGACGCGATTCTCTGCGGCGGGAGCCGTGCCCGGCGGGACGGGGGATTGCTTCACAGGCTCAACGCCCCCCGGGAGCGCCCGCCGCAGCCCCCCCTCAAAGGCGCGCCGTCAGGTGACCTCGTGCGCCTGCGCGAGGAGCACGTGGGCGAACGCGTTCGCGAGCAGACTCGCGTCCGGATCGTGCACGACCCGGCCGAGCAGCTCGCGGCGGCGTGCGAGGTCCGGATCGATGAGGCCCAGCTGGACCGCGAGCAGGCTGCGCGTGTGGGAGTCGCCCTCGGCGGCGTCGATGCCCGCGCGGAAGGCGGACGCGGCTTCGGGCTTGCGGTCCAACCGCACGAGCGCCTTGCCGAGGAGCAGGTGGAGCTGGGGAACGCCGGGGTGGGCCTCGAGCGCCGTCACGGCGAGCCGCGCGGCCTGCCGCGGATCGAGGGCTCCGTCGTCGAGCCGGTGCAGCGTGCGCACGAGCCCGGGCGCGGCCTCGACGACCAGGCGGCGCGAGAGGGCCAGCCACGCGCGGTTGTCGAACCAGCCGGGCGCGAGCGTCTCCACCTCCTCGGCGCGCGCGATCGCCTCCTCCGTCCGCCCGAGCAGGAACAGCGTGAAGCTCGCGAGGTAGCGACAGTGCGGATCGAGGGGGTCCGCGGCGGCGCCGGCGTCGAAGCGGCGGAGCGCCCCCTCGTGATCCTCCTGGGCGCCGAGCACCCCGCCTCGCGCGGCCTCGCGTTGCGCCGTGACGAGCGTGGGCCGCCCCCGCGTGAAGACGGCCTCGTAGGTCGCTTGCCGCTCGAGCTGCGGCAGCTCGTCGAGCTCCCAGGTGGCCTCCGGCAGGTCGCGGCTCCGCAGCACCACGCGCAACAGGGGCTCTCCCTCGGGGAACCGCGCCGCGCGGTCGCGGAGGCGGGCCGCCACGGGCCCGTGCCCCGATCGCTCCAGCGCCGTGGCCCGGCGCAGGGACCACGCCGCCGCTTCGGCGCCGAGGTCCAGGTATCGGCACGCATCGGCGCACGCGCGCGCGTACACCTCCTCCCCCTCGGCATCCCCCGCGCGTTCGCACCGCCCGTACACCTCCGCGAGGACGGGGAGCGCGCGGCCGGCCTGCCCGGCCTGGAACAGCAGCTGGCCTTGCATCCCGAGCGCGAGATCGAGCGGCCGGGTGTCCCCGCCCCCCGGCATCGCCCGCATCTCGGCCACATCCCCCTCGATCAGCGCCAACGCATCGAGCAGGCGGTCCGCGCCGGCCAACGAGAGCGCGAGCTCGCGGTTGGCCGCCCAGCGCTCGACCGCCGCGAGCAGCGCGTCCCGCTGCGTCTCTCGCTGCGTCTCATGGAGGGCCTCGCCCGTGAGCGGCGCGGGCGCGGTTCGCCCAAAGAGACGGTTCCACCAGCGCACTGTCCACCCCGGTCGTCCCTGCATTCTATGCCGCCTGCCTCCCGCGTGGTCAAGCTCGCGGGGGGGCCTTGACGCCCCCGGCCTGACGAACGTCCGTCAGCACGTGACGGACGTCGGTCGACGTCCGTCACCCCGGCAACGGGAGAACCAGCATTTAAGCGCGGCACGCCGCTTGCCCGCAGCCCGGCCGCCATGCCACCCCTCGTCGCCCTCGCGCTCGGCTCCGCCCTGGGCGCGGCGCTGTACCCCGCGCTCCAGCCTCCGTTCGCGCCGCTGATCGTCGCGATCGTTGTCCTGCTCGGGTTGGGCGCGCTCGCGGGGCGGCGGGGCGCCGGAGACGTAGGCCGCGCGGCCCTCGCGGCGGCCGGGTTCATGCTCGGGCTGGCGGGGCCGGCGGCGTTGCCCGATCCGCCGCGGCTGGTGGGGGAGTGGCGGGCGCGAGGGCGGGTGGTCACCGCGGCGTGGGGTGCGGAGGCGGACGTGGCGCTGACCGCGGTGGCGCGGCCCTCGCAGGCGTGGGTGCCGGCCGACGGACGCGTGCGGGTGCGCTTTCCGGGCACGCCGCCCCCGCCGGGCACGGCGGTGCTGGTCGACGGAAAGGCCCGGCTGCTCGATCCCGGTGCGCTCCCCGGGGCGCCCGATCCGGTGTGGGAGGCCACGCGCGCGGGCGTCGTGAGCCGCCTCTCCGCGCGGGAGGTGGTGCGAATCGGCCCGCCGCCGCCCACGTTCGATCTGTCCGCCGCCACCCACGCCGGGCTCCTGCGCGCCATGCTCGACGGCGATCGGTCGGGGGTGCCGGCCGACGTGGCGGATCGGATGCGACGCACCGGCACGTGGCACCTCGTGTCGATCTCGGGGCTGCACATCGGCTTGTGTGCCACGGTGGCGTGGGCGATCGCCTGGGTGCTCACCCGGCCGCTGGTGATGGTGTGGCGGTACGGCGGCCTCCGGTGGCTCTGCGCCATCGCCGCCATCGCCGCCGCCGTCGCCTACGCCGACGTGGCGGGGTGGCCCCTTCCGGCGCGGCGCGCGGTGTGGATGAGCGCGGCGGGCGCGATCGTGGCGGCGCTCCGCGTGCGCCCGGGCGTGGCCGAGGTGCTCGCGCTCGCGTGGCTCGGCACCTCCGCCGCGGAGCCCGGCGCCATCGCGAACGCGGGCGCCCAGCTCTCGTTCAGCGCGATGATCGGCATGGCGCTCGTGGGGCCGCGGGTCACGCGGTGGCTCCCGCCGGACAGCAAGTGGTGGGTCCGTTGGCCGGTCGGGGGCCTCGCCACGACCGCCGGGGCCACGGCGGGCACCCTCCCGACCGTGGCCTGGTACTTCCAGGATCTCGCGCCCACCGCGCCGTTCGCCAACCTCGTGGCGGTGCCGTTGATGGGCACGGTCGCGACGCCCGCGCTCCTGTTGAGCCAGGTGTTGCCGGCCCCGCTCGGGCCGCTCGCCCTCCAGGTGGCCGACCTGTCCATCACCCTGGGGCTCGCCGCACTCGCGCCGCTCGACATGGCGCCGCTCCACCCCGCGGTCGGGCTCCCCGGGGCCGCCCTGCTCGCGGCGGCCGTGCTCCTGCGTCGCCACGTGATCGCCGCGGCGCTGCTGATGACGCTGGCGCTCGGACTGACCGCCCGCCCCGCCGGGGTGCTCGTCGTGCGTTTCCTGGACGTGGGCCAGGGGGACGCGGCGCTGGTCGAGTGGCCCGACGGCCGCGCGTGGCTCGTGGACGCGGGGCCGCCGGGCGAGGACGTGCTGCTCGCGCTCCGGCGGTGGGGCGTCCATCGCCTCGACGCGGTGGTGCTCACGCACCCGCATCCGGACCACATGGGGGGCCTCGACGCGCTGCTGCGCGAGCTGCCCGTCGCCAGCATCCGCGTGCCGCGCCTGCCGCAGCCGGGCGAGGACTCCTTTGCCAAGCTGCTCGCCTCCACATCCGCACGGACGATCCTCGGGGCGTGGGGCCCCGACGCGGCGGGGACGATGGGGGGCGCCGGCACGGTCGGCGCGGCGAGCTACACGTTCCTCCACCCGGGCGTCGGCTTCGCCGCGGACGGCAACGTGAACGACGAGAGCCTCGTGTTCCGCATCACCTATGGAACGCGCCGGTTCCTGTTCACCGGCGACATCGAGGCCGCGGGCGAGGCGGCGCTCGTCGGGGCGGACCTCCGCGCGGATGTCCTCAAGGTGCCGCACCACGGGAGCCGCACCTCCTCCTCCCAAACGTTCGTGGACGCGGTCGGTCCAAGCCTCGCCGTTTTCGGGGTGGGGCGTGACAACCGTTACGGGCACCCACACGCCGAGGTCATGGCGCGCTACCGGGGGGTGGACGTGGCCCGCACCGATCGGGACGGCACCGTAGAGGTGCGCACCGACGGGCGCTCTCTGGAGGTGCGGCGGTTCCCACCCGAGACGTGGCGAGTGCGGAGCGCGGCGGCGCCGCCGTGAGTCACAAGTTCACAGCGGCACCTCACCCGTGCGCCTCACCCCCCGTGTCACCCCTGGAGGGCGGTGATACGCGCATCCTCTTCCGTTCGCTCCGCCTGCCAACGCTCCGGCAGCCAGGGCTTCCACTCGGGGACAGGCTGGAAGCGGCCCAACGTGATGCGGAGCACGTCCGACGTCGTGGGCACCCGCGGCACGGCACGCAAGGGCATGCCGGCTTGGGAGGGCGTGCGGTCGGCCTTGCGCATGTTGCACGCGCGGCACGCCGTGGTCGCGTTCTCCCAACATGACACACGCACCCACTTGCGGGACCAGGACAGGTACACCATCCCGTTCTTCGCGTGGGCGCGGGGAACGACGTGGTCGAGCGTGAGCCGGTCGCGTTCGGACACGGCCTCGCCCCGGTGCGGCCGCAAGCCACAATAGGCGCAGGTGTATCCGTCGCGAGCGAGCACTCCGCGCGCGCTGTAGCCGACGCGTCCGCGCGCCTTCGCGTACCGACGGAGCGCCACGACCGCCGGCCACGGCAAGGCGAGGCTCGCCGAGCGAACGAAGCGGCCGGGGTAGGCCGCCACGGTGACAGCCTTGCCCGAGAGCACGAGCTCGATGGCACGCTCCCAGGGCAGGACCTTGAGCGGTGTGTAGTCGGCGTTGAGCTGGAGGGTGTACATGGCGGCCTCCGGAGGCGCGGCAGAACGGGCGAACGAACGCGGGCAGATGGAATGGGGTGGCCGCGCCTGACACACGTCTGGCGTGTGTGGCTCGGGGTTGGGGGACGGGGTTGGGGGACGGGTTGGGGGACGGGCTTGGGGACACGACGCGGAGACGCGCGCCAAAAGCAACGAAGCCCCGGCTCCCTCGTGGGGGGCCGGGGCTCCGTGAGCCGCAGGTCCATGCCGGGGAAGGCGGGGATCTACGGCGGGGAACCTCCGGCCGGGGCATGCTTGCGCGTGGACACCGAATCGGGCGTACGCAGCCCGCTGGCGACGATGTCGCTCGGGTACGAGGCGTTCGAATCGGGGAACACAGCCAGCATCCGCCCAAGCTACTCTCGGCCCCCCGGATGTGTCAACACAATCAATTGCGATTCCTGGGCGAGGCGCGGGTGTGGACCGCTCACGGCGTCCCCGCGAGGCCGCATCTCGCCGCTTCGACGGGTCAAAAAATGTCGCGCGCGCGGGTCTCGACCCTGGAGGCGTCGAACGACGAAGTCGAACGCCCGTCGCTTCGATCGATCCCACCCCGATCGTGGGGACCGCTATGGGAACGCCGGATCTGCTGCTATGGTCCCGCCCGTCCGTCCGGAGCCGTTTTCATGCGTTTTTCGCCCATCCTCTTCCTCGGGGTCCTCGGCTGTGTCGGGGAGTCCTCCGACGATGACACCCCGAAGACCGAAGACAGCGCGCCGCTGCCATCGAACTCGGATCCGGCCGCGCAGATCCTGTCTCCGGTCGACGGCATGATGCTGCGCGAGGGCGCCTCGGTCACGTTCACCGCGCAGGTGGACGACGAGGAGACCGCCTCCGAAGCGTTGACCATCGTGTGGACCTCCACGCTCGACGGCACGCTCACCGGCTCCACCACGAACGCGGGCGGGGTGGTGACGACCATCCTGGCCTCGGGGCTCTCCGAAGGGGACCACACGCTCATCCTCGCCGTCACGGACGAGGACGGGGGCTCGGCCACCGACCAGGTGAACGTCAACGTCGTAGACAACGGCGCGCCCACGGTCACGATCTCCTCCCCCACCGACGGCGACGTGTTCGACGCGGGCGCCACCGTTCAGGTGGTCGTTCAGGTCGAGGACGAGTCGGACGATGCCGACGACCTGGTGCTCTCCTGGGGCGGGGACGCCGCGGCCTACGGCCCGCCGACCACCCCCGACGAGACCGGGGAAGCAAGCTTCTACATGACCAACGTGGTGGCCGGCACCCGCACCATCCGTGTCACGGTCACGGACACCCTGGGCGGAACGGACACCGAGGAGCTCCTGTTCACGGTCATCGAGGACGCGGACGACGACGGCTTCACCTCCGACGGCGACTGTGACGACAGCGATCCCAACATCTTCCCGGGCGCCCTCGAGATCTGCGACGGGCTCGACCAGGACTGCGATGGGCGGACCGACGAGGACGCGGAGGACGCGCTCTCCTGGTACGCCGATCTGGACGGGGACGACTGGGGCAACGCGGACTCCGTGACGCTCGCCTGTGACCTGCCCGCGGGCCATGCCGACAACGGCGGGGACTGCAACGACACGGTCGCGACCGTCAACCCCGACGCCTCCGAGGTGTGTGACACCCTCGACAACGACTGCAACGGCCTGACCGACGAGTCGACCGCCACCGGCGCCGGCACGTACTACCTCGACGCGGACAGCGACGGCTTCGGCTTGTCGACCACCAGCGTCGTGAGCTGCGGTGCGCCCGCCGGCTACGTCGCCAACTCCACCGACTGCGACGATCGCGACGGCAACGTGAACCCCGGCGAGGCCGAGGTCTGCGACGGCGACGACAACAACTGCGACGGCACCACTGACGAGGACACCGCGATCGACGTGGTGACCTGGTACCGGGACAGCGACACCGACTCCTACGGCAACAGCGCCGTCACCGACATCGCCTGCACCCAGCCCAGCGGGTACGTCGCGACCGCGACCGACTGCGACGACACCGATCGTGGTGTCCACCCCGGCGCGTCCGAGACGTGTGACAGCGAGGACGACGATTGTGACGGCTCGGTCGACGAGAGCGCGACCGACGCCACCTCCTACTACGACGATGACGACGGGGACGGCTACGGCGACGCCGCGGCGGTCACCCTCTCCTGCTCCGCGGTCTCCGGCAAGGTGACCAACTCGGGCGACTGTAACGACGCGACCGCCAGCGCCAGCCCGGTCGACACCGAATACTGCGACGGCATCGACAACGACTGTGACGGCGCCACCGACGAGGCCTCCGCGGCCGACGTGGACACCTGGTACCTCGACGCCGACAGCGACGGGTACGGCCTCGCCACCGCCAGCACGATCTCCTGCAACCGTCCCACCGGCTACGTCTCCGTCTCCGGGGACTGCAACGACAGCGCCCTCGCCATCCGCCCCGGCGCGACCGAGATCTGCGACAGCGTGGACAACGACTGTGACGGCAGCGCGGACGAGGACGACGCGACCGGCGCCTCGACCTGGTACCGGGACGCGGACGCCGACGGATACGGCGCCTCGGCCACGACCGACATCTCCTGCGCCCAGCCCACCGGGTACGTCGCGACGGCGACCGACTGTGACGACACCGACCGCGGGGTGTACCCCGGCGCGTCCGAGACCTGTGACAGCGAAGACGACGACTGTGACGGCACGGTCGACGAGAGCGCGACCGACGCGACCGCCTACTACACCGACGCCGACGGAGACGGCTACGGGGCCCTCGCCTCGGTGACCTACTCCTGCTCGGCGGTGTCGGGCAAGGTGACCAACTCGGGCGACTGCAACGACGCCACGGCCAGCGCCAGCCCCGCGGACACCGAGTATTGCGACGGCATCGACAACGACTGTGACGGCTCTACCGACGAGGTCTCCGCCGCCGACGTGGACACCTGGTACCAGGACGCCGACGGCGACGGGTACGGCCTCTCCACCGCCTCCACGATCGCGTGCAACCGCCCCACCGGGTACGTCAGCATCGCGGGTGACTGCAACGACACCTCCCTCGCGATCAAGCCCGGTGCGACCGAGGTCTGTGACAGCGCGGACAACGATTGTGACGGCACCACCGACGAGAGCGACGCGTCGGGCGCCCCGACCTGGTACCGCGACGCCGACGCCGACGGCTACGGCACCGCGGCCACCACCCAGGTCGCCTGCACCGTCCCCTCCGGCTACGCCGCGACCTCCACCGACTGCCGCGACACGGACAGCACCGCCTACCCCGGCGCCTCCGAGACCTGCGACAGCGTCGACGACGACTGTGACGGCGTGACGGACGAGAGCGCGACCGACGGCACTCGGTACTACGACGATGACGACGGCGACGGCTACGGCGACGCGTCCTCCTCCACCGTCTCCTGCAGCGTCGTCGCCGGCAAGGTGACCAACTCGGGCGACTGCAACGACGCGACGGCGAGCGCGAGCCCGGCCGACGTGGAGTATTGCGACGGCATCGACAACGACTGCGACGGCACGACCGACGAGGCCGCCTCGGCCGACGCGGACACCTGGTACCGTGACGCCGACGGCGATCACTACGGCGCCACCACCACCACCAGCATCGCGTGCACCCAGCCCACCGGGTACGTCTCCCTCTCCGGGGACTGCCTCGACTCGTCGGCCGCCGCCTACCCCGGCGCGTCCGAGGTGTGTGACAGCATGGACAATGACTGTGACGGCGCGACCGACGAGGGCGCGATCGATCCGGTCAGCTGGTACCGCGACGTGGACGCGGACGGCTACGGCAACTCGTCGGTCTCGACCACGTCCTGCTCCCAGCCCACCGGCTACGTGAGCTCGTCGACCGATTGCAACGACGCGAGCGCCGCCATCAGCCCCGGTGACCCCGAGGTGTGCGACGGCATCGACAACGACTGCAACGGCGCGGTCGACGGCGGCGAGGTCGGCTCGGTCCTGACCTGGTACCGTGACAACGACGGCGACGGCTACGGCACGGCCACCTCGACCACGTCCTGCACCAAGCCCGCGGGCTACGCCGCCGTCGCCACCGACTGCAACGACACGACCGCCACCGCCTACCCGGGCGCCGCGGAGATCTGCGACAGCCTCGACAACGATTGTGACGGCACCATCGACGAGGAGGTGCCCACCTGGTACCGCGACGCCGACGGCGACGGCTACGGCAGCGC
Organism: Myxococcota bacterium; assembly: GCA_040386535.1. Classification (GTDB taxonomy): domain Bacteria; phylum Myxococcota_A; class UBA796; order UBA796; family SXON01; genus CAJBVW01. Next base: position 256,237 of record JAZKFH010000008.1, read on the forward strand.
CTCGGTCTCGGCCACCTCCTGCACCCAGCCCGCCACGTACGTCTCGAACGACGACGACTGCAACGACGGCAGCGCCATCGTGAACCCCGGACGCAACGAGCTCTGCAGCACCACGGTCGACGACAACTGTGACGGCACGATCAACGAGACCACCTCGGCTGACGCGACCACGTACTACCGCGACGGCGACGGCGACGGCTACGGCGCCGCGGCCACCACCTCCGGCGCGTGCACGGTCCCGAGCGGGTACGTCGCGAACTCGGCGGACTGCGACGACACCGACTACGGCGTGAGCCCGGTCGCCGACGAGGTGTGTGACGGCGTCGACAACGATTGTGATGCCACGACCGAGGAGGGGTACAGCGTCCCCGGTGACTTCTCCACCATCTCCGCGGCCATCACGGCCTCGGTGAACGGTGACTCGATCTGTGTCGCCCCGGGCACCTACTACGGCCCCGTCAACTTCGGCGGCAAGAACATCACTCTGCAGGGCTCGGGCACCGACCAGACCTACATCGACGTGAACGGCGGCAAGGTCACCATGACCACCGGCCAGCTCATCGGTGTCACCCTGGAGAACGGCAACCAGTACCTGGGCTCCGCGTTCAACTGCACCACGGCGCTCACCGACTACCCGTACCTCGAGGACGTGGTCTTCGAGGCCAACACCTGCGAGTCGGTGTCCGACTGCTACGGCATCATGTACCTCTCGGCCTGTGACATCGACATGGTCGACGTGACGTTCAAGAGCAACGACATCAGCCCGGCATCCGGCAACATCTACGGCGGCATGATCTTCGCCTCCGGCTCGGACATCAACGCGGCCAACCTGACCGTCGAGAACAACATCGTCAACGCGTCCACCAGCTTGCAGGGAGGCGTGGTCTACCTCTCGACGAGCACGTTCGACGTGGAAGACCTCATCGTCACCGGCAACACGTTCGACGGGGACACGAACGCCGGCGCGCTCGTGTACCACATCGGCTCGTCGTCCTCGGCCTACACCTCGTACCTGCAACACGTCTACGTGGCGCAGAACACGATCACGGCCGGCACCTACCTGTACGGGATGACCCACGCGGCGACCAACGGCGCGTTGTACCTGGACTGGGCGGAGTTCCTCGACAACGACATCGGCACGTCCGGCACCGACATCGTGTACGGCTCCATCGCGTACTCGAAGGACGGCGCGTACCTGGACTTCAGCCAGTTCATCGTGGCCGGGAACAGCGTCGCCGGGGCCGCGGTGTACGGCGGAATCTTCGGTTCCTCGGCATACACCAGCACGACCGCCGCGTACTACAGCGGTGCGTCGTCGTTGTTGTTCGGAGACATCGACGCGAACACCATCGCCGCAACGACCACGTACGGCGGCGTGTTCTACGCCGACTACTACAGCAGCAGCTCGTCGACCGCGTTCGACGTGGACATGGTCAACATCGCGGACACCACGGTCAGCGGTACGGTCTACGGCAGCGTCTATTACGACGACAGCTCCTCCTACAGCTACTTCGCCGACTTCGACTACTGCAACATCTACAACAACACCGGCACCGACTTCTACAACTACACCGACCCGACCGGCACGAGCGGCAACGTCACGGTGGATCCGCTCTACACGGACGACTCGCTCTCGAGCTCCGTGTATTGGGACCTGACGCTCCGCACGACCTCGACGGTGCGCAACTCGGGCAACCCCTCGGCCACGTACAACGACGCGGACGGCACCTACGCGGCCATCGGCGCCTACGGTGGGCCGTACGGCGACGACTGGTAGGACCGGTCGGTAGGGAAGGCGACCCGGGCGGGCTCATTCGTGAGCTCGCCCGGGTCGCGCTTGTTTTACCGTCCGACGAACTTCACGCCGTCGGCGCGCTCAAGCCGGCATCGTACACAGGGCCGACGGAAACACCCGCACCACCTTGACCGGCAGCGGCTTCATGAGCCCGCGCATCTCCGCGAACGTGGAGCCGCGCCGCACGGACAACATGCCGTCGTGCACGGCGTCCCGGCCGAGCCCGACCAGCGGCGCCAGGAAGGCGAAGCCGACCACCCCGTAGAGCGTCACCTCGAGGTCGAAGACGTAGGCGCTCCGGGCCACGCGCGCGACCTCGCGGATCAGCGCGTGGCGCACTCCGTGGGGGAGGTGGTGCATCATCAGGGTGTTGGTGGCGAGGTGGAAGCTGTGGTCGGGGAACGGGAGCGCGGTCGCGTCGGCCTCCAGCACGGTGGCACGCGTTCCGAGGCGCTGGGCGGCCATCTCGACGAACGCCGGGCTCTTGTCGATGCCCACGAGCTCGCAGGGCAGGTCGCTGTCGGCGAGCGCCGCGAGCAAGCCCCCGGAGCCGGTGCCTACGTCGAGCACGCGGAAGGGCGAGGGGCGGCCGAGCGCCTCCCAGTGACGACGGATGCGGCGCGTGTGGGCGGTGTACCAGCCCGACGCGCGGTTCCAGCGGTCGAGGTCCTGGAGGATCGACCGACCGCGCCGGGAGAGGCCCTCGTGGTCGAGGATCTCCTCCTCCTGGGTGCGGAGCATGGAGGCGAACATTCAGGCGCCATCGAGAAAGCGGCGGAGCGGCAACACGCAGAACCCCCAGGCCACCGCCGATTCCCACTCGATGCGGAACACGTCGAGGGTTCGGGTGCCGGTGGCCGTGTCCAGAAGGTAGCCACAGCCGGACCACGCGGAGGCACGAACGCCCGGGGCGCCGGTCTGGAGGTCACCGGGGCACGCGGCGACGCCCACGATCGTGGCGTCCACCGGGCCCTCGACCGGGCGGCACAACCACTCCCGCTTCACGTCGAACACCGTCACCTTCCACGCGCCGCGCGCCTCCTGGCGCTTGCCGACCAGCCCGAGGGCGCGGAGCACCCGGGTGGGCTCGCGGTCGCTCGCCTCCACGAGGCGGCGCAGGTCGGCCACGCGCACCACGGCGAGGGGCGTATGGGCGCCCGCGCGGGCCTCCAGGCGGCTCACCCAGGCCACCTGCAGGGTGTCGGGCACCTCGGCGGTGGCCTCGCACGTCTGGGCGTCCCCGCGGGCCTCTCCGGGCGCGTCCCGCTGCATGGAGGCGGGCTCGGCCGCCCAGGCCGGTAGCGCGAAGAAGGCGAGGAGCGCGAGCAACGCCGTCACGCCTGCCCCTCCGCCCTCGCCCGAAGCGCGAGATCCAGGTGGGTGTGGTTGCCGAGGATGTCGAGGCCGGGGCGCGGCGACGGGTCCTTCAGGAACCGCTCGCGCAGGCCGTGCCAGCGCTTCGCGGCGTCGATCGCGAGGTCGGCCTGCCCCTTGTCGGACTCCTGCAGGCGGATGAGCTCCTCGAACGCCTGCACCTGCAACGACAGGTCCTTGCACATCAGGAACGAGTCGACCGTGGCGACGGAGGCCTCGGTGAGCTGCTGCTCGAGCGGGTAGCGGCCGCGCACGGCCTTCATCTCCATGTCGTCGCTGAACACCACGCCCTGGAACTTCAGGCGCTTGCGCAGGATGCCGTCGACGATGCGGTGGGACATCGTGGCGGGGCGATCCTCGTCCCACCCCGGATACACGACGTGGGCGGTCATCACCGTCGCGACGCCGGCGCGCAGGCACGCGCGGAAGGGCACCAGCTCCACCTGGTCGAGATCGGGGGGATCCTTCTCGACGACGGGCAGCTCCAGGTGTGAGTCCGTGGCGGTGTCCCCGTGGCCGGGGAAGTGTTTCGCGCAGGCGATGCACCCCTCGGCCTGGAGGCCGCGGACCATCGCGGCGGCGTGGCGCCCGGCGGCGGCGGCCTCGGCGGCGAACGCGCGGTCTCCGATGACGGGGTTCTTGGGGTTCGAGTCCACGTCCGCCACGGGGGCGAAGTCGAGATCGAAGCCGAGCGCGCGCACCTCGCGGCCGAGCGCGCGGCCGATCGCCACGGAGAAGGCCTCCTGGTCGACGTTCCCGACCCACCGCATCGGTGGCCACACGGTGGCGGGGCTCTTGACGCGCTGCACGCGGCCGCCCTCCTGGTCGACGCAGCGGATGGGCGGAAGATCCTTCGGGAGCAGGCTCGCGAGCTCGCGGTTGAGCTCGAACACCTGGCCCGCCTCCTCCACGTTCCGCGCGAACAGGACGAACCCGCCGGGCTGGCAGTGGCGGATCCACGCGCGCTCCTCGTCCGTGAGCGAGGGGCCCGCGATGCCGAGGACGAGCCGCTGCCCTGCGCGCCGCTTGCGCTCCGCGCTCGTGGTGGTGAGGCCGACGACGTTCACGACGCCGCCCCGTCGGCGCCGTGCGCCGGATGTTCCGCGAGCTCCATCAGCACGCCGCCGCAGGACCGGGGGTGGATGAAGATGACGCGGCTGCCGTGCGCGCCGGGCTTGGGCCCCTCGGAGAGGAACTGGTAGCCCTTCGCGCGGAGGCGGGCGATGTCCGCGTCCAGATCGTCCGACTCGAAGCAGACGTGATGGAGGCCCGGGCCTTTCTTCTCCAGGAACCCCGCGATCGGGCCCTGGCCACCCATCGGTTGGACCAACTCGATCCGCGTTCCCTCGATGGGGAAGAAGGCGGTCGAGGTCAGCTCGGTCGGCACGTCCTCACGGCCAGCGAGGGGGATGCCGATGTCCTCCGCAAAGCGATGGATGGCAACGTCCAGGTCGGGCACGGCGATGGCGATGTGGTCGAGGCGACGGATCATCCTATGGCACTATCCCGCCCCATCAGGAGTCCCCATGTCCACCGCCGGCCCCCGCGTGTTCACCGCGCGCCGTTCGTTCTTCTCCTTCCTCGGGCCCGAGTTCCGGTTCTTCGGCGCCGACGGACAGCTCGCCCTGTTCGTGAAGCAGAAGGCCTTCCGCCTCAAGGAAGAGATCACGGCCTATCGCGACGAGGGCAAGTCGCAGCCCGTGCTCCGCATCCAGGCCCGCAGCATCATGGACGTGCGCGGCACCTACGACGTGACCGACGCGAGCACGGGCGAGCGCGTGGGGACCTGCAAGCGGCAGGGCCTCAAGAGCCTCCTGCGCGACACCTGGGAGCTCCGCGGTGTGGACGACACGCTCGTCGGCACGCTCTCCGAGGACAGCCTCGCGCTGGCGCTGGTGCGTCGCTTCCTGCTCAAGTCCTGGCTCCCACAGACCTTCTCGTTGACAGCGCCGGACGGTCGCAGCCTCGGCAAGCTCAAGCAGCGCTTCAACCCCTTCCTCATCGTGTACGACTGCGACTTCGGCGCGGGCGGGCCCGACGCGGTCGACACTCGCCTGGCGACCGCCGCGACCGTGCTCCTGCTCGCCATCGAGGGCCGCCAGGGCTGACAGGGCGGGTGGACACCCCGCCCGTTTGATCGGAGCATCCGCGCATGTTTCTCCTGCTCGTCGGCCGCACCTTTGCCGCGACGTTTACCGTGGGGCCGTCGGGCGACTACGCGACCGTCGCGGAAGCGGAGGCCGTGGCCGCGTCGGGCGACACGATCGCGCTGGCGGCGGGCGTGTACATCGACGCGCTCGCCCCCGGCGGAAGGGATCTCACCTACGTCGCGTCGGGTGACGCCTCGATCCGCGCCGGCGGCACGTGCCTCTCCGTCGAGCCCGGCACCCGCATCGGGGTCGAGGGGATCGCGTTCGTCGAGTGCGGGATCGTCGTGTCCGGTGGCGCGCTCGACGCCCGCGACGTCGTGTTCTCCGACACCACTTGCGCCAGGGGCTGCGGGATCGCGGCAGAGGACGACGCGACCGTGACCGTCACCGGCGGGCGCTTCGTCGACAACGTGGCGAGCGGGTACGGCGGGAGCCTCTCCGCCACGTCGGGCGCGTCGATCACGTTGACGGACACGACGTTCTCGGGGGGCTCGGCCGCGCGGGGCGGCGCCATCGCGTTCGACTCGGACGGCGCGCTCACGCTCGACGGCGTCACGATCACCGGGGCGTCCGCCCAGCAGGGCGGCGGGCTCTGGGCGGCGGGCGGGACGCTCGATCTCGTCAACGTCGTGTTCACCGAGAACGTCGCGACCGGCGCGGGTGGCGGCGCGTGGCTCGACGGCGGCGGGGACCTCGTCCGGGTGGAGGGCGCGCGGTTCGTCGCCAACACAGCGGGCGGGAACGGCGGCGGCCTGGCCAGCGGGGGCGCGGCCACGCTCGAGGTGACCTCGTCCGCCTTCCTCGCCAACACCGCCGCCGGGGCGGGCGCGGGGCTCTACAGCACCGACAGCAGCGTGTGGATCGCGGGATCGGTCCTCCTCGAGAACGACGCGTCGAGCGCGGGCGGCGGCGTCTACGCCTCCGGGACGTCCTTCGAGGCCGAGAACGTCGCGCTCGCGTGCAACACCGCCGGCAGCGGCGGCGGCGTGTACGTCTCCGCCTCGGACACGGTCGTCAACGGCGTGCTCGCGACGGTGAACGTCGGCAGCGGCCTGGTGATCTACACCAGCGGGTTCACCGCCACCGACAACCTGTCCTGGGGCAACACCGGCGCCGAGTGGGGCGGCGTGACCGACCCCACCCGCACGAACGGCAACCTCTGGCTCAACCCGCGCGTGCGCGCCGTTGCTTGCGACGGGGACTGGACCACGGACGACCTCGCGCCGAGCGCCTCCTCCGCGCTCGTGAGCGGGGCGGACGCGGTGGTGGACGCGGACGGCTCCGTCGGCGACATCGGCGGATACGGCGGCGCGTGGGGCGGCGTGCTCGACGTCGATGACGACGGGGCGACGTACTGGGCGGGCGACTGTCACGAGGGCCGGGCGGACACGTATCCGGGCGCGACCGAGGTCTGGTACGACGGGACCGACCAGGACTGCGACGGCA
>JAZKFH010000008.1:263101-313606 GCA_040386535.1 Myxococcota bacterium
TATCCGGGCGCGACCGAGGTCTGGTACGACGGGACCGACCAGGACTGCGACGGCAGCGACGACGACCAGGACGGCGACGGCTACGCGCGCGCCGACGACTGCTCCGACACCGACGCGGCGATCAACCCCGGCGCGGCCGAGGTCTGGTACGACGGCACCGACCAGGACTGCGACGGCAACGACGACGACCAGGATGGCGACGGCTACGCGCGCGTGGACGACTGCGCCGACGCCGACGCCGCGGTCAACCCCGGCGCGGCCGAGGTCTGGTACGACGGGACCGACCAGGACTGCGACGGCAACGACGACGACCAGGACGCCGACGGCTACGCGCTCGCGGACGACTGTGACGACACCGACGCCGCCGTGAACCCGGGCGCGGCCGAGGCCTGGTACGACGGCACCGACCAGGATTGTGACGGCAACGACGACGACCGGGACCTCGACGGTTCGCGGGTCGACGCGGACTGCGACGACCTCGATGCCAGCACGTTCCCCGGCGCGGTGGAGACCTGGTACGACGGCATCGACCAGGACTGCGACGGCAACGATCTGGACCAGGACGGCGACGGCGACAACTACTTCGTCGATTGTGACGACACCGACCCCGGCGTCTTTCCCGGCGCGACGGAGGTTTGGTACGACGGCGTGGACCAGGACTGCGACGGCAACGACGACGATCAGGACGCCGACGGGTATGGTGGAGGCTCGGGCGGCCTCGACTGTGACGACGCCGACCCGACCGTGAGCCCCGGCGCGGCCGAGGTCTGGTACGACGGCGTCGATCAGGACTGCGACGGCACCGACGACGATCGGGACGGCGACACCTACGCGCGCGCCGACGACTGCGACGACACCGACGCCACGGTGAACCCCGCGGCCACCGAGGTCTGGTACGACGGGGTCGACCAGGACTGCGCCGGCGACGACGACGACGACCAGGACGCCGACGGCCACGCGCTCGCCGACGACTGCTCCGACACCGACGCGGCGATCAACCCCGGCGCGCCCGAGGTCTGGTACGACGGGGTCGACCAGGACTGCGACGGCAACGACGACGACCAGGACGGCGACGGCTACGCGCTCGCCGGCGACTGCTCCGACACCGACGCGGCGATCAACCCCGGCGCGCCCGAGGTCTGGTACGACGGCGTGGATCAGGACTGTGACAGCCGCGACGACGACCAGGACGGCGACGGCGCCCTCGCCGCCGACGACTGCGACGACACCGACCCCGCCGTGCTCCGGTGCCTCGAACGTATCGACGGGGGCTGCAACAGCGCGGGCGGCGGCCCCGGGTGGCTCGTCGCGCTCGTGGCCGCGGTCCTGCTCCGCGGGCGCCGGTCCGCGCCCCTGCTGCTCCTCACGACACCCGCGTGGGCGCTCGACGCCACGGGCACCGGGCGCGCGCCGCTCGACGAGGGCGGCCTCGCGCGGGTGGCGGGAATGGCCGCGCGGGACGGCGGCACCCTCGACGTCGCCCTGACCGGCGGGTGGGCCGGCACGACCGCCGAGGCCACCTACGACGACGGCTCGACGGCCCCCCTGATGTCCGGCCTCGCCACGCTCCATCTCGGCGTGGGCTGGACCTTCCTGGACGGGCTGCGGGTCGAGGCGGGCCTGCCCATGGTGCTCGGCGCGGTGGTGCCGGCGGAGACGGGGCCCGGGGTCGGAGACGCGTGGGCGGCGGTGCACTGGGCGGCGCTTCGTCGGGACCGGTGGGCGTTCGGTCCGGTGCTGGAGGTGACGCTGCCGTCGGGTGATCCGACGCGACTGTCGGGCGGCGGCGGGGTTGGCGGGGCGCTGCTGGTGGGTGCGAGCGGTCGGTCGGGCCGGGTGCGGTGGAGCGGCGAGGTGGGCGGGGGGGCGCGTGCCGCGGGGCGCTACGATCGGCTGTCGTTCGCCCCGGAGCCGGAGCTGCGCGCCGGCGGCGGCGCCCGCGTCGGGATCTTCGGGCCCCTGTCCGTCGGCGTCGAGGTGGCCGGCCGGTTCGGCTTCGGCGCCGAGAACGCGGTGGCGCTCGCGACGAGCGGGGCCGAGGGGTTGCTCTCCCTGGGCGTCGATCTACCGCGCGTCGACCTGATGCTCTCGGGCGGCGCCGGCCTGCTCGACGGCGTCGGCACCCCCGACGCGCGCGTGATCCTGTCGGTGCGCTCCCGCCTCGTCGATCCGCGCCCCCGCTTCGCCGACGACGATCAGGACGGCGTGGCCGACGCGACGGATCGGTGCCCGGGCGAGCGCGAGGACGATGACGGTTTCCAGGACGAGGACGGCTGCCTCGACGCGGACGACGACGCGGACGGCCTCCCCGACGACCGCGACCGCTGCCCGTCCGATCCCGAGGACCGCGACTATTTCCGCGATGACGACGGCTGCCCCGACCTGGACGACGACGAGGACGGCCTGCCCGACACCGTCGACCGCTGCGCCCGCGACGCCGGCCCGCCCGAGACCAACGGCTGCCCCGACCGCGACTTCGACGGTCTGCTCGATCCGTCCGACGCCTGCCCGGACGACGCCGCCATCCCCGGCACCGATCTGGCCCACACCGACGGCTGCCCCGCCACCGTCGTCGTCTTCCCCGACCGGCTCCACGTCACCGATCCCATCCCCTTCGACCCCGGTCGCGCCACCCTCCGCCCCGAGGGCGCCTCGGTGGTGCGGCAGGTCGCCGTCCTGCTCAAGCGCTACCCGGACCTCGCGTTGGTCGAGATCGGCGTCCACGTCGACGAGTCCGCTGACGAGGCGTCGAACCTCGCCCTCACCCAGGCCCGCGCCGAGGTCGTGAAGAAGGCCCTCGAAGCCGCTGGCGTCGCCCCCGAGCGCCTCGTGGCGATGGGCTACGGCGGCGTACGCCCGCTGGCGCCGAACGACACCGAGGTCGACCGGGCACGGAACCGGCGGGTGGAGTTCGTGTTGGTTGGGCGGTAGCGCCCCGTCACTTCCGAGCTGTCACTCCGTCGCGCGCGATGCCTCGCGCGGCTCGTTCGCCAACCGCCACGTGAGCGCCGCGAGCTGGCCCACCCCCTCCGCGAGCGCCTTCGGGTCGACCTTGTCGACCGTGTCGGCGCGCGTGTGGTGGATGTCGAAGTAGCGCTCGTCGTCCGCGGCGAGGCCGATGACCAGCACGCCGCGCGTCTCGAGGGGACTGATGTCCGCGCCGCCGCCGAGCCCGAGCACGTCGAGGCGCGTGGGGGCGAGCGAGCGGCCGAGCCAGGCGATGTCCGCGGGGTTGCCCGTGGCCGTCCAGCCGAGGGGCCGGCCGCCGCCGAGGTCGGACTCGACCGCCGCGACGTGTTTCTCCGCGCCGTGCGCCTTGTCGTAGGCAAAGGCGCCGCGGAGGCCGAACTCCTCGTTGGTGAACAACACCGCCCGGATCGTTCGCTTGGGTGTCACGCCGAGCGCCGCGAGGTGGCGCATGGCCTCGATCACGTGGACCACGCCCGCGCCGTCGTCGTGCGCGCCCTGCCCCACGTCCCACGAGTCGAGGTGGGCGCCGATCAGCACGAGCTCGTCGGTCTCGCCGGGGAGCTCGGCCACCACGTTGTGGCTCGGGGCATCGGGCTGGGCCTTCGCGCCCATCGTGAGCCGGAGGCGCACCTCCTGGCCCTTGGTTGTCATCCGCGCGATGCGGTCGGCGTCCTCGGTGGTGATGGAGGCCGTCGGGATGCGCGGCAGGTTGTCGACGTAGCGCATGCCGCCGGTGTGCGGCGTGTTGAGCGAGCGCGTGGTCACGGAGCGCACGAGCGCCGCGACCGCCCCGTACGAGGCGGCCTTCGACGCGCCCTGCGAGCGATAGGCGACGGCGGTGCCGTAGCGGTTGATGGTGGGGGTGCCCTCTTCCATCGGGTGGTTAAAGAGCACGATCTTGCCGGCCACATGGGGGCCGAGGTCCGCGAACGAGTTCACGACCACCACGGGCGCCTCGGTGCCCGGGGTGCCGACGGACCCGCCGAGACCGAGCAGCTCGAGCGGCTCGGCGTGCGGGGCGAGCATCACGAGGGATTCGGCGCCGCGGCTCCACACCGGCACGGTGACCGGCTCGGCGGCCACGTTGGCGAGCCCGAGCGCCGTGAAGCGGGCCACGCCCCACTCGACGGCCCGGGCCAACGCGGGCGAGCCGGTCGGGCGCGCGCCGATGCCGTCACACAGGTCGGCGAGGAGCTCCCACGCGGCCGTGTCGGCGCGCGCGGCGGCGAGCAGGCGCTCGACGGTGGGGTCCAGGGGCGCGAGGTCGGGGTCCGTGAGTTGGACCGCGGCGGTGGCGGCGCCGGTGGTCGCGGACGGCCCGGCCGAGGCGGGCTCGCAGCAGCCGACGGGGACGATCGTGTGGGTGCAGGCGAGGAGGAGGAACAACACGTTGGAAGAGTAGCTCATGTCCGCGAGGAGAGGCCCGCCCAGGCAGGGAGCCGGAGCGAGGGCCCCCCGTTGTCCTCCGCGCCGGCCCCGGGCGCCAGCCCGTCGAGCCAACCCTGGCAGACCGTGACACCTGGCAGAGTTGGAGCCACTGGCTTTGCGCGCCTTCCGTCGGAAGGCTACGCGGCGCCCGACCCATGACGCCCTCCCTCCTCGAATCCGCGACCCTCCAGTTCGGCGAGTGGCACTTCGCGACCACCCGGCCGGGCGTGGGCCTGGGCCTCGTCATCGAGGGCCTCTCCGACCCGCCGGCGGACGCCCCGGAGGACTACCTCCACGCGATCCTGCTCGGGCCCGAGCACCGGGCCGCGTTCTTCGATCTGGTCGACCAGGAGGGCCTCGTCGTGTGCAAGGGCGTGCCGTGCGCGCACCCGACCTACCGATTCGTGCGCGGCCGCTCCAGCCGCGGGCGGCTGAGCCAGGGCGAGTACTACCACCACGACGGGTGCTCGGGCCCGACCAAGCCACGGGTGGTCGAGATCCGCTTCCCGCACCAGCTCGTCGAGCGCAACATCGCGACGGCGGTGGCGCCCTTTCCGGAGACGGTGGTGGCCATGCTCCACGAGCTCCCCGAGGCGCTGCACGAGAAGGACGGGCTCGGCCCGTGGCGGGCCCGCGTCGCGGCGGGCGAGCCGCTCACGCGCGACGAGTGGGACACGCTCCAGGGGCTGATCGTGCGCACCGTGCGCCGCGCCTACAGCGCCGAGGACGCGCGGGGGTACTTCCGCGGTGTGGACGCGCGCGCGGGCGCCTACGTCGAGCGCTGGAGCTGGGGAGAGAGCCGCTTCATCGCCAACAACAACACGCGGCGGACGATGCAGCACCGGCGCGCGTACCTCGAGGCCGCGAGCGACGGGCGGGCGAACGGGAACCTCGTGAAGCGGTGGCCGGCGGAGGAACTGTAGGGGCGCGAGCGCAGGGGCATCGAGCGCAGTGGCGATCGGACCGCGATAGGGGTCGTGACGCGAGGTTCGAGATGGAGCGCCTGTCGGAACTGTTCATCGGGATCGCCGGCATGATCGGCGCCGGGAAGAGCACGTTGGCCGCCGCCCTGGGCGAGCACCTGAAGCTGCCGGTCTACTACGAGCCGGTCCAAGACAACGAGTACCTCGCCGACTTTTACAAGGACACGGCGCGCTACGCGTTCGCGACCCAGATCTACCTGCTCAACCGGCGCTTCCAGCAGCACCAGGAGATCATCTGGCGCGGCGGTGGCGGCGTGCAGGACCGCACCATCTACGAGGATGCCGTGTTCGCTCGCACGCTCGTGGGGCTCGATCTGATGGACGAACGCGACTACCGCACCTACGTCTCGCTGTTCCGTCACATGTCCAACTTCATGTGTCGTCCCAATGTCATCGTGTACCTCGACGTGAGCCCCGAGCGTTCGCTGGAGCGCATCCGTTCGCGCGAGCGGGACGTGGAGTCCGGGGTGTCCCTCGAGTACCTCACCGCCCTGCACGCGGAATACGAGCGGTTCCTCGCGGACATCGCCCGCTCCGTCCCGGTCATTCGGATCGATTGGGACAAGTTCCGCAACGTCGAGGAGATGGCGGCCGTCATCGAGCGCGAGTACCTCGGCGGCAACTTCATCCGCACCGTGAGTTGGTCGCCGACCGCCGGCTGAGTCGTCCGCCAGACCTCCTGACATTGCGCGGCGCCCAAGCGTACGGTCGCAGGGGTGTCAAGTCACCCTGAATGAATCCCACGAATTCCTTGCCGCGTCGTCGCACCCGTGTTCTGTTGGGTGGGCGAAGCGGAGCAGGGTACATGTGGAACAGGGGACTGTTTTTGCCTGGGATGATCGTGAGCGCGATAGCGTTGGCAACGATCGGATGTGGGCCCGGGGTCGCGCCGAGGGACACCGGAGGTGGCGGTGCGCCGCAGGTGGATGCGGACGGGGACGGCGCGTATTCGGACGCCGACTGCGACGACGTGGATCCCCTCGTGTTCCCGGGCGCGGCGGAGCGCTGCAACGAGCTGGACGACAATTGTGACGGCGTGGTCGACGAGGCCGCGCCCGGTACCGCCGCCTGGTACGTTGACTCGGATGCGGACGGCTACGGGGACAACGCCGCCACCGGCATCGCCTGCGCCGCGCCGGCCGGCACCTCCCCGCTCGGGGGCGATTGTGACGACGCCGACCCGGACGACCATCCGGACGCCACGGAGGTCGTCGGCAACGGGGACGATGACGATTGTGACGGCGCCGAGCGCTGCTTCGCCGACGCGGATGATGACGGCTACCTGCCCGACGCACCCGAGATGGCGCTCTCCGCGGATGCCGACTGCGAGGATCCGTTCGAGGCACTGTTCTCCGACCCTGGGGGCGACTGTGACGATGGAGATCCGGCGGTCTCCCCCGCGGGGATCGAGGTGTGTGACGACGCGGAGATCGACGAGGACTGCAACACCTACGCGGATGACGACGACCCGGGCGTCGTCGGCACGAGCTTGTTCTACGCTGACGCTGATTTCGACGGCTACGGGGACGCCGCGCGCGCCATCCTCCAATGCCATCCCCCGCCCACCTTCGTGGAGAACGCGGAGGATTGTGACGACGACGACGCGGAGAGCTTTCCTGGCGCGGACGAGCAGGTCGGGACGCAGATCGACGAGGACTGTGACGGCGGCGAGGTGTGCTTCCTCGACGCGGACGCCGACGGGTTCGTTCCGTCGGACTGGCTCACGGTGGTGTCAACCGACAGCGACTGTGTAGACTCCACAGAGGCCTCCTTGGGCGCCCGCTTCGAGGACTGTGACGATGGGGACGCCGCGGTGTCTCCCGACGGCTTGGAGTCGTGCAACCTCGTGGACGATGACTGTGACACGTCGATCGACGAGGGGGTGGAGTCGACCTGGTACGCGGACACCGATGGGGACGGGTACGGGAACGTCGACAGCACCACGCTCGCTTGCACCGCCCCCGCCGGGTACGTCGCCGACGCACAGGATTGTGTGGACACCGTCGCCAGCGTGCACCCCGGCGCGGCCGAGGTGTGCGCGGACGGGTACGACAACGATTGTGACGCGGAGCGGAGCGACTGTGCGTTCGAGGGAACGTACGCGGCAACGTCGGCGGAGGTGGCGGTCACGGCCGTGGGCGAAGGCGACTCGTTCGGGGAGAGCGTGGTCGTGGGGGACTTCGACGGGGACGGGGCCGCCGACCTCATCGTCGGTACGCCCACCATCGGCACCACCGGCGACACCGGAGAGGCCGCGCTGTTCTACGGGCCCATCACCACGTCCCTGTCCTCGAGGGACGCGGACGCCTGGTTGGCCGCGTCGAGCGGGTACATGGCCGGCGAGGACGTCGCGGTTGGGGACCTCGACGGGGACGGCGCGGACGACCTCGTCGTCGGTACGCCCGGTGCCTCTTCGGACGCCGGGAGTGTTTACATCGTCTTCGGCGGTACGCGCCGGACCGAGTCCATGAGCGGCTACATCGGCACGATCTACACGGGCGTGAACGGCGGCGACCGTCTCGGTACGAGCCTCGCCTCCGGTGGCGACCTCGACGGAGACGGCACGGACGAGCTCCTGATGGGCGCCAGCGGCCAGGACGGCGGCGGCAACTCCTCGGGCAGCGCGTACCTCGTGTACGGCGCCTCGGCGCGGTCCCGGGGAGTTCCGCCCGTGTCCAGGAGTGACGCGACCATCGAGGGCGTCACCAACGCGCTCCTGGGGCACTCCACCGCCTTCGTGCCCGACATCGACGGGGACGGGCTCGACGAGCTCGCCGTCGGGGCCGTGTTCGCCACGGGCGCGGCGGTCTACTCCGGCTCGGCCTACCTGTACCTCGGCGATAGCGTGGAGCTGGTGGGCACGATGAGCGCCCCCAGCACCTGCAGCCTGATCATGCCGGGGCTGGTGAGCTTCGACTTCGCCGGGGCGGCGGTCGGCGGCGTCGGCGATCTGGACGGAGACGGCTACGCCGACGTTGGCAGCGGCAGCCTCGCTCACGACGAGGGGGCCGTCTCGGACGTCGGCAAACTGGCGATCTACCCCGGCGGCACCGTGCTCTCCGCAACGCCGTTCGCCACCGTGGTGGGGATCGCGTCGGGGGACACCCTCGGGGCGTCCTTCACCTCGCCGGGCGATCTCGACGGCGACGGTGCGGATGACGTGGTCGTGGGCGCGCCGGGGGTCGACACGGCGTACACGGGCGCGGGCGCCGCCTACCTTTTGTACGGGCCGGTCGGCGGCACGACGTCGGTGTCGGCGGCCGGGGCGGTGTTCCTGGGCGCGGCGACGAGTGACACAGACTTCGGCGAGCGGATGGCCAGGGGCGCGCACGATCTGACGGGGGACGGCGCGACGGACCTGGTGTTCGGTGCCCCGATGGACGACACGGTCGGCGAGGACGCCGGCGCCGTCTACATCTGGGCGGGGCTCGGCGGCCCGTAGCTCGGCGGCGGGCGGGGGAGGCCCGCGCCCATCAGGCGGCCCACCCGAGGGCGGCGAGCGCGGCCCGGGCGTCCGGAGCGAACCCCCCCGACGCCCACGCGGCCAGCCCGTACGGCGGCGCGTCGAGGCGGCCGAGGGGCAGCAGGTCGGCGGGCGGCGCGGGCCAGGTCAGCGGCGTGGCCTTGTCGTAGGCGAAGGCAAGCACGACCGCGTCGTGTTGCGGGCGGCGCCAGTTGGTGAGCAGGCGGGTGACGGTGTCCCAGTAGGCGAGCGGATGATCGAAGGGGTCGACGTGGACGAGCAGCGGAGCGGGATCGGCGGGCGCGGGGAGGAGGGCCAACGCGCCCGCGTCGTGGACCAGGGCCTCGATGGGGAGCCCCTCGGCGGCGAGCGCGGCGGCAAGGGCCGCGTGGGTGGGGCTGTGCGCCTCCGCGAGCAGCAGGCGCACGGGCGCGCCGAGCGTGTCGGCCGCGAGGCCGGCGGAGCAGCGGTAGAGGCCTCGGGCCACCCACGGGGCCTGGCGAGCCAGGTACGCGTCGAGCGCCGGGCCCGGCGGGATCGCCGGGATCGCCGCGTGCCAGCGGGCCGGGTCGGGGAGCGGCGCGTGGAGGCGGAAGGTGTGGGTCTCGGCGTGGCGCACCAGCCCCGGATTGCGGGCGCGCAGAGCGCCGGCGAGCGCGACCAGCGCCGCGTGTTTGATGACGTCGCCACGGTTGCCGACGTTCCGGTCCTGCACGTTCGGGTCGGTCATTGCGTCGCCTCGGCGCGCCCATGTAGCGTGTCGCAGAATGTCGCGGTGGGGGGGCCCCGGCCGCCTTGCCGGTGGCGGAACGTGGCGCTTCGGGCGATAGATCGCCCCCCGCCGAGGCTCCGATGCGCGCGCTCCTCCTGATGTTGTCTCTCGGCGCGTGCGCGGGGGGCCCCCCGGCGGGGTCCGAGGGTGGGCCCGACGGGGACGAGAAGGCCGAAGCCGAGCCGGATCCCCGCACCCTCGTGGAAGTGGCCGCGGTGGGGCGCGGCAGCGTGGGCGACCACCTCGGCGCCTCCGCGGTCGTGGAGTCGGAAGCCCAGGCTTCGCTCGTCCCGGAGACCCAGGGCATCGTGACCGGGATCTACGCGGAGGAGGGCGACACCGTCAAGAAGGGGCAGCTGCTCGCCGTCGTGGCGAGCCCGACCCTGGACGCCGCGTACCAGCGCGCGGGCGCGGAGCTCGAGCGTGCCACGGCGGACGCCGAGGCGGCGGAGCGGCTCTTCGGGCAAGGCGCCGTCAGCAAGACCGAGGTCGACACCGCGCGGCGTGCGCTCGCCGCCGCCCGCACGGCAAACGAGGAGGCCAGCCGGACCAAGGGGTTCACGCGCCTGGAGAGCCCGATCGACGGCACGGTGGCCGCCCGCACGCTCCGGTACGGTGAGCTCGCGGCGGGCCAGCCGGCTTTCACGATCGTCGACCTGACGCGGCTGCGCGTCATCGTGAACCTGCCCGAGCGGGATCTGAAGAGGGTGCGGGTGGGCCTGCCCGCCACGTTGACCAGCGCCTACGACGCGACCATCACCGGCGCTGGCGCGGTCGAGCGCGTGGCCCCGGTGGTCGATCCCGCGAGCGGCACGTTCCGGGTGACCGTGCGGCTCGGCGAGGGCGGGGACGGCGCGGTCTCTCCGCTCCGGCCCGGCCAGTTCGCCAGCGTGGAGATCGAGGTCGATCGCCATGAAGGCGTGCTCACCGCCCCCCGGCGGGCGCTCGTGTGGGAAGAGGGCAAGTCCTACGTCTTCCAGGTGGTGGAGACTACGAAGGAGGAGGAGGAGAAAGCCCTCGCGGGCGACAAGCCGAAGGACGAGCAGGAGAAGGAGGCCGAGGAGCCGGGCTTCTTCGCCAAGCTCTTCGGCGGCGGCGACGAGGAGAAGAAGGAGACCGAGCTCCCCGGCCCGTGGCGCAAGGCGAAGCGGGTCGAGGTGACCGTCGGGTACGAGGAGGGGGAGGTCGCCGAGCTCCTCTCGGGCGTGGACGAGGGCGCGAGCGTGGTCGTGGTGGGCAACCAGGCCCTCCGTGACGGCGCGCGCGTGCGCCTCCCCGGCGATCCGACCATCGCGGCGAAGGACGAGACCAAGCCCGAGGCCACCGGGGCCGCCACGGCCACCGAGGCCGGATGAGCGAGCCCAGCGGATCCGGCGGCGGATCGTCCTTCTACGCGTGGATCGTCGAGCACCCGGTGGCGGTGTGGATGGTCACCATCGCGGCGTGTGTGTTCGGGCTCGTGAGCTACGCCCAGCTCCCGCTCAACCTCATGCCGGACATCTCGTACCCGACCCTCACCGTGCGCACCGAGTACGCGGGGGCGGCGCCCGAGGAGGTCGAGGCGCAGATCAGCCGGCCGCTCGAAGAGGCCCTCTCCACGGTCGAGGGGCTGGTCGAGATCGAGAGCCGCAGCCGCGCGGGCATCGCCGACGTGGTGCTCGAGTTCGACTGGGACACCCCGATGAACGGCGCCTCGCAGGACGTGCGCGAGCGCCTGCAGACGACCTTCCTGCCCGACGGTGCCGGCCGGCCGCTGATCCTGCGCTACGACCCCTCGCTCGATCCCATCCTGCGCGTGGCCGTCTCGGGCAGCACGGATCTGCTGACGTTGCGCGACTTCGCCGAGCGTGAGCTCAAGCGCGACCTCGAGGCGATCGACGGCGTGGCGGCGGTCACCGTGCGCGGCGGGCTCGAGCGGCTCGTGCTCGTGGAGCCGCGGGAGGACTGGCTCGCGGCCCGCGGTGTCACACTCACGCAGCTCACGTCGCTGCTCGCGGCGGAGAACGTGAACGTGGCGGGCGGCATCGTGCGCGAGGGGGAGAACGAGTACCTCATCCGCACGCTGAACGAGTTCTCCACGCTCGACGAGGTGCGGGCGCTCGCGGTGGTCCGGGGGGACGGCGTGCGCGTGCCCGTCGGCGAGATCGCCGTCGTGAGCGAGGGTTCGGCCGACCCCGAGGTGGTCGCGCACATGGACGGCACGGTGGCCGTGGAGCTCGAGGTCTTCAAGGAGGCCGACGCGAACATCGTGACCGTCGCGCGCACGGTCAAGGCGGCGATCGAGGCGACCGAGCTCCCCGAGGGGTTCGCGACGCGCGTGCTCGACGATCAGGCCCGCTTCATCGAGTCCTCGTTGGCGAACCTGTTCAAGGACGGCGTCCTCGGCGGCCTGCTCGCGGTGTTGATCACCTTCGTGTTCCTGCGCGACTGGGGCACCACGGCGATCATCTCCACCGCCATCCCGATCTCGCTGCTGTGCACGTTCGCGGTCATGTACCTGGGCGGCACGTCGCTCAACCTGATGTCGCTCGGCGGGCTCGCGCTCGGCGTGAGCATGGTCATCGACTCGGGCACCGTGGTGCTGGAGAGCATCCAGAACCACCGGGATGCCGGCAAGTCGAAGAAGCAGGCGGCGATCGACGGCACCACCGAGGTGGCGACCGCGGTGTTCGCCTCGGTGCTCACCGGCATGGCGGTGTTCTTCCCCATCGTCTTCGTCGAGGGCATCGCCGGCCAGATCTTCGGCGACCTCGCGCTCACCGTCGTCTTCTCGTTGGCGGCCAGCCTCGTCGTCGCGCTCGTGTTCATCCCGATGCTCGCCTCGCGCGAGATCGTGGTGGAGGCCCCGCCCGTCCGCGCGCTCGACATCCCCTCGTCGGGACCGCGGGTGGCGCTCGCCACGTTGCGGGAGCGCCGCGCGTGGTGGAAATGGCCCTGGGCGCTGGGCCGGTTCGTGCTGCACGCGCTGTTCTCCGCCCTCGGCATCGTGTTCGCCGTGCTCTCGGCGTGGTCCGTGCGGCTCGGCTTCGCGTCGGTCGCCGCGGTGTTCGGCCTCTTCAACCGGGTGTCGTTGTGGTTCGCCGACGCGTTCCTCGCGGTCTACGCGCGTGTCGAGACCTGGTTCGCGCGGTGGCTCGGTGGTGCGCTACGGCGGCCCGCGCTGGTGTTGTTCTTCGGCGCGGCGTCGTTCGTCGTCGGCCTCGCGCTCTTCGGCCAGGTGGGCGCGGAGCTGGTGCCCACCGTGCACCAGGGGCGCTTCACCATCGAGGCCGCGCTGCCCGTCGGCACGCCGCTCGCGAAGACCGTCGCGACCATCGACCAGGTGGAGCGCGAGATCCGCGGGCTCGACGGGATCGAGAGCCTCTACACCGTCGTCGGCACCGAGCGCCGCGCGGACAGCAAGCCCGACGAGGGCGAGAACACCGCGCGCCTGCTGATCGAGATGACGCCCGGCGGCGATCTGGAGGTCCGTGAGGCCGCGCTCATGGCGGCGCTGCGTGAGCGGCTCGACACCTTCCCCCGCCTCGAGACCCGCTTCCGGCGCCCGGCGCTCTTCAGCTTCCGCACCCCCATCGAGGTGGTGCTGCACGGGCACGATCTCGACACGCTGCGGGCGGCCTCTGCCGCGGGGCTGGGCGCGCTCGAGCAGGTCGAGGGTCTGACCGACCTGCGGAGCTCCCTCACGCGCGGCTATCCCGAGGTGCGGGTGCGCTACGACCGCGCGCGGCTCGACTCGCTCGGCCTCGGCGTGGGCTCGGTGGCCCAGGCGGTGCGGGCCAAGGTGCAGGGAGAGCGGGCCACGCGCCTGTCCCGCGGCGAGCGGCGCGTCGATCTGCTCGTGCGCATCGACGAGTCCGACCGTGACTCGATCTCCGCGCTCGGCGCCATCAACGTGAACCCGGCGCTCGTCCCCATGATCCGGCTCGACGCGGTGGCCTCGGTCGAGGAGGGCGAGGGTCCCTCGGAGATCCGCCGCATCGATCAGCAGCGCGCCGTCGTGCTCTCGGCGAACCTCGCCGGGTTCGACCTGGGCGGCGCGGGGGAGGCGGTCGAGTCCGCCCTGCGCGGCACGTCGCTCCCGCACGGCGTGGAGTTCGAGATCGGCGGGCAGAACCGGGAGCTCGAACGCTCGATGGGCTCGCTCCAACTCGCGCTCGGCCTCGCGGTGTTCCTCGTGTACGTCATCATGGCGAGCACGTTCGAGAGCATCCGCGATCCGCTGGTGATCCTGTTCTCCGTGCCCCTCGCGCTGGTCGGCGTCTCCGCCGGGCTATGGCTCACCGCCACCCCGGTGAGCGTGGTCGTGTTCATCGGCCTGATCGTGCTGGCGGGCATCGTCGTCGCGAACGCGATTGTGCTGGTAGACGCCGCGAACCGCCTGCGCGACGAGGGGCGGACGGTGCAGGAGGCCATCCAGGAGGCGGCGGCGGTGCGGCTCCGGCCCATCCTCATCACGGCGCTCAACTCCGTGATCGGCCTGTTGCCGCTCGCGGTGGGCTTCGGCGAGGGCGCCGAGATCCAGCGGCCGCTCGCCATCACGGTGATCTTCGGGCTCGCGAGCTCCACGTTCCTCACGCTGGTCGTGATCCCGGTCGTCTACCGGATGATGACGGGGCGGCGGGCGAACGAGGCGCGGGTGGCGGTGGCGCATCCGGTGTTGGAGTAGAGTCCTCGGATGTGGTGGTTTCCCCTCGTGGTCGGGGGCTTCGGCTGTACCCCGTGCGAGCTCGCGCTTGCGGTGGATCCGTATTCGAACGCTTGGGAGCGATCCGTCGAGGACGTGGGCGCGCGCTTGGAGACGGACGGCGAGTGCCCCGACGTGGCGCCGGAGCGCGTCGTGATGACGAACGCCTGTGCGTACGCGGCAGACCCCGTCACGGTCGATGCCATGGCCGCCTTCGTCTACGCGAGCCTCTGGCTCGAAGCCGATCCACCCGAACGAACGCTCTCCGTCCGTTTCTCGCCGAACGGGGGTGCGGTGGCCTGCGACGTGGGCGCCGACGACGCCTCCGTTTTCGGGGAGATGGGCAGCGATCTGTTGCTCGCGGACTTCCGGCTGGACGATGACGTCGCGGCGGCCGCGCCGTTCTTCGTGACCTCCGCGAGCGGTGTGGACCTCGAGATCACGCGGGCGGCCCCGATGGAGGATTTCTGGGTCGACCCCGAACGGGCGAGCGGCGTCTACGGGTGGGTGTGTCTGGAGGCGGCGCCTGGGCCGGCGGAGATCGAGCGCTACGCTCCGGCGGCGTGGCGGGGCAGCGCGTTCGTCCACGGGGACGACCTGGACGGGGCTCCGGTGGACCTCTTCCTCGCCTTCGACAGCGTGGCCTGTGTCGGCGGCGAAGACGCCTCCACCCGCTACGGCCACACGGATGGCGACCCCTACTTTCCAGGGGACTGCGACGGTGTGGACAACGACGCCGACGGGACGGTCGACGAAGGCGCGGCCGATCGCGACGAGGACGGGATCACCGACTGCCTGGCGGAGCGTGACACGGGGGAGGGAAGCCCGTAGCCGCGCAGCCGGCCCCGTCATAGGCCCGCGCATGCGCCGTCTCTGCGTCTTCTGTGGGTCCGCCTCCGGGGTCCGCCCCGCCTACGCCGCCTCCGCCCATGCCCTCGCCGACAGCCTCGCCCGCCGCGGCATGGGCCTCGTGTACGGGGGCGGGAGCGTCGGCATCATGGGGATCCTGGCGGACGCCGCGATGGCGCGCGGCGTGCCGGTCGACGGGGTG
Organism: Myxococcota bacterium; assembly: GCA_040386535.1. GTDB lineage: Bacteria > Myxococcota_A > UBA796 > UBA796 > SXON01 > CAJBVW01. The sequence continues at coordinate 278,453 of JAZKFH010000008.1, forward strand.
ATCCCCCGCCACCTGGAGGAGCGCGAAGTCGGCCACAAGTCGCTCACCCGCCTGCACGTGGTGGAGAGCATGCACGAGCGCAAGGCGCTGATGGCCGAGCTCTCCGACGGGTTCATCGCGCTCCCGGGTGGCATCGGCACGCTGGAGGAGCTGTTCGAGGTCTACACGTGGGGCCAGCTGGGGCTCCACGCCAAGCCGGTCGCGCTGCTCGACGTCGACGCGTACTACGCGCCGCTCGTGCAGTTCCTCGACCACGGCACCGCCGAGGGGTTCCTGCGCCCCGAGCACCGCGCGTTCCTCCTCTCGGGCACCGAGATCGACCCGCTGCTGGACGCGATGATCGCGTGGAAGCCGCCCCTCGTCGCGAAGTGGATGGAGCCGCGCCAGTCGTGACGGCGTTGGGAACCGTGGGGTGACCCGGTGCGTGGATTGAAGCGTACCGGAGCTTCCCCCATGTTGATCTCCCTCCTCCTCGCGGCGTGCGCCGAGCCCGCGCCCACGCCACTCGGCCCCGCGGAGGACACCGGGACCCCGGACACCGAGTCGGACACCGATACGGACACGGATACCGACACGGACACCGATACGGATGACGGGGTGTGTCCCACCATAGCCGCGCCGACCTGCTCCGACGGCGGCGCGTTCGCCCAGTCGCCGCCCGACGGCTCGTTCAATGTCCCCACCCTCTCCCGGGTCGTGTTCGTCCTCGAGCGTCCGGATCCGTCCGCCGTCGCGAGCGTAGACGGCGTGCTCGGCACGTCGGTTTCGGCCGGCAACGCCGTCACCTTCACGCCCGATCAGCCCTTCGCGCCGCACCAGGACTACACCGCGCGGCTGTGCAGCTGCGCGGGAGAGGACCGGCTCTCGTTCCTGACTGCCGACGGCGACGAGGTCCGCGACGCGACGCTGCTCCTCGACCGTACGTGGGTCCTCGCGACCCCCGAGGGAACCCTCGTCGACCCGGCGCCCTACGACTCCATGATGGCGGAGTACGGGGCCCAGCTGCTCGTGCAGACGCGAGAGGCCGATGCGGACGGGCTCAAGCTGCGCGTCGCCTGGTCGGAGCGCTCCGCGGAGACCCTGACGCAGTCCGCCATGGGGACCGAGGACGCGGAGCTCAGCTTCACCGGCAACCCGTCGTTCCGGGCCACCGCGGACACGTGGGAATTCCAGGGGCTCGGAATCTACCCGTCGGAGGTGGTGGACGTGATGTTCGAGGGGACGTTCTCCGCGGACGGTGCGCGCATCGAGGACGGGCGCCTGTCCTTCATGGCCGACATCTCCGAGTGGGCCCTGGCGTTCGGATGGGAGGACGGCGCCGATCCCGCCGCCGTGTGCGCGATGCTCGAGACCTGGGAACAGCCCTGCGAGCCATGCTCGGAGACGCAGCCGTACTGCTGGCACTTTGCCTGGGAGGGGCTGGAGGGGGTGGAAGTGACGCCCTTCGAGCTTGACCGCATTCGGGCGTTCGCGCCGTAGGATAGGCGGCCGTCTGCCCCGGTGGCCCACGTCCGCGCCTGCTCCTTCCCCCGCTCCCGCGCCCGCGCCCCATCGCCTGTCCCGCCTGCGGGCCCGCGGGCTGGCGATCGTGCGCTGGCTCCTCGGGGACATCACCGATCGCGTGCGCGAGGTCGACAGCGGCGCGCTCGTCGTGTGGGTGGCCTACGCCGCGGCGATCGGGATGTGGCTCGGCCTCCGGTTCCAGCCCAAGGGGGATCCGGTGCTGACCGGCAGCTGGCGCATGGTGGTGCACGGCGGCATCCCACTCGTGGCGGTGGCCCTCTGGGAGGTGCGCGAGTCGGTGCGCAAGGGCCCCAAGCCCTCGCCGGTGGCGGTCGGCTTCACCGTGGGCGGCATGGCGCTGGTGCTCGCGCCGATCGTGGCGCGTTTCACCGACGCGGGGCTGGCCGAGCAGGTGGCCCACTCGTTCAGGAACATGGCGGCGCCCGCGCTGGTGGGGGCCGGGCTGGTCCTCGCCGGGCTCCTGCTGGCGAAGCGGGACCTGACGAAGTGGGGGATGGGCCTGGGCGACTGGCGCTGGTGGTTGCCGCACCACGGCGTGCTCCTGGCGGCGCTCGTGCCCGTGCTCGTCGCCACCACCTGGCTCGTGGAGCCGCTCGCCCGCTACTACCCCACCAGCAAGGCCGCGCGCGCCTCGCTCGACGGCTTCGCGTGGTCCCACCTCGGCATCTGGCTCGACTTCATCGGCTGGGAGTTCCTGTTCCGCGGGTTCCTCCTCTTCGCGATGGCCCGCCGCGGCGACGCGTTGCTCGCCATCCTCCTGCACGCGTTCCCGTTCTTCCTCCTCCACGGCAACAAGCCGAACATCGAGCTCACGTCGAGCTTCGTCGGGGGCATCTTCGCGGGGTGGTTCTGCCTGCGCGCGGGCACGTTCCTGCCGCTCTACGTCATCCACGTCGTGATGATCACGACCGTCGGGTTCACGTCGTTCCTGATGCGGCACGGGCACTTGTAGTCGCCACCGCCGCCTCGAACGCCGCCCACCCCGCCCCCGCCATCGGCCCCCCGTGGTGGGCCACGACGGTCCCGTCCGCCCCCACGAGCGTGACCTGCGGCACCCAGCGGTCCGCGAGGCCGAGCGCCGCGAAGAACGTGTCGTCGGGATCGGCCTCGCAGACGAGCACGGGCCACGAGAGGCCCGCCTGGCGCGCCCACGCCTCGGCCTGCTCGCCGCCCGCCCACTTCGCCGGGCGTTGCGCCATCCCCGCGATGCGGCCCATCGGGGCGGCGGTCAGCTCGTCCCACGCGACCGAGACGACGTCGAGGTGCGCGGCGTGGCGGGCGGCGAGGGCGACCATGGCGGGGAGGCCCGCGGTGGAGGGTTCGTCCCACGACGCCCAATGGTGCACGAGGATCGGGCGGCCGCGGGGCTGGATGCCCGCGAGGAGCCCCGGGAGGTCGACGAGCGAGATCCGTACGGGGCCGACGCCGCCGGACACCGGCAGCGCGCGCGGGGGCGGTTGCGACGGAGGGGGCGCGGTCGAGGGGCCCGCGGCCGCGGGGAGCAGGCGGCGGACGAGGCGGCGGAGCATGGCCCCGGCTCTATCTCCGTCGCACGATGTCGCAGTCGTCCCCCCGCGCGGGTCACGGCTTGTCCCGCCGCGTTACCCGCACGGCGCATGCCCGCCCGGGACTGGATCCCCCGCTTCTCGGTGACCCGCCCGGTCACCGTCGTCACCGCCTTCCTGGTGGTGCTCGTCGTGGGGATCATCGCCACCGTGCGGATCCCGCTCCAGATGATGCCCTCGGGCTTCAGCCCGCCGTTCCTGTGGGTGTGGATCCCGTACCAGGACTCCACGCCGATGGAGACCGAGGCGCGCATCGTCAAGCCGGTCGAGGAGCAGGTGGCGACCGTGCCCGGCCTCAAGCGGCTGGAGAGCGAGTCGCGCTCGGACAACGCGAGCCTCTCGCTCGAGTTCCACTCGTCGATCGACATGGACGAGGCGTACAACGCCGTCACCGACCGGCTCGAACGGGCCATGCCCGGCCTGCCGGACGATGTCGAGCGCAGCTACATCTGGCGCTTCGACCCGACGGACGAGCCGGTGATCTGGGCGGGCATCTCCGTGCCCGAGGGCGTCGAGGATCTGCACTACCTGGTCACCCGCGTGCTCCAGAAGCGCATCGAGCGCATCCCCGGCGTGGGCCGGGTGGACGTTTGGGGTGTGGACGAGGCGGTCGTCTGGATCGACTTCGATCGCGAGGCCCTGATGAGCCACGGGGTCGATCTCGTCGGCCTCATGGAGAAGCTCGGGAGCGACAACTTCCAGCTCGCGAGCGGCCGGGTGACCGATCGTGGGCAGGTCCGCTACGTGCGGGCGCTGGCGCGGTTCGAGTCGCTCGACGACATCCGCACCTGGCCCGTGGGCCCGAACCTGACCCTCGCCGATGTGGCCGCGGTCGAGTACCGCACCACCGCCACCGCCGACATCAACCGCATCGACGGCAAGGAAGGCGCGGCGATCGCCATCAACAAGGAGTCGTCCGCCAACACGGTCGAGATCTGCGAGGAGATCCGCAAGGCGTTCGCCGAGGTCGAGGCCGACCCGCGGATGAAGGGCTTCACCTTCCCGATCTTCTTCGACCAGGGCCAGCTCATCCAGGAGTCGGTCGACACGTTGGAGCAGAGCGCCATCGAGGGCGGCGTGCTGGCCGTGCTCGTGCTGGTGCTGTTCCTCCGCCAGTGGCGCATCACCCTGCTGATCGCGGCCACGATCCCCGCGTCGTTGCTGCTCACGGTCACGGTGCTCTACTTCCGCGGCGACTCGCTCAACCTCCTCTCCATGCTCGGGCTGATGCTCGCGGTGGGGATGGTGGTCGACAACGCGGTGGTCGTGGTGGAGACGATCTTCCGGCGGCGGCAGGAGGGCCAGGATCCGCGCACGGCCGCGATCGAGGGCACCGGCGAGGTGCTCCTCCCCATCACGCTCTCCACGCTCACCAGCGTCGTCGTCTTCCTCCCCGTCATCCTCATGAGCGAGGACGCGAGCTTCTCCTTCTTCATGGGCGCGCTCGGGCTGCCCGTCGTGTTCATCCAGATCGGCAGCCTCGTCATCACGCTGCTGTTCACGCCGCTCTCGACCGTGTGGTTGGGCGGCAAGGAGATCGCGGCGGACGCGGCCTGGAGCCGCTGGCTGACGGAGCGGGTGGACCGCGGGGTCGCCGCGATGTTGCGCAACCCGGTCGACACGTTCATCGGCGTGCTCGCGATGGTGCTGCTCACCATCTTCGTCCCGGCGCAGTCGGTGGGCTGCAGCGACAGCGCGGACAGCAACCTGAACGACTTCACCGTGCGCTTCGAGGTGCCCCCCGCCTTCACGTACGCCGAGCGGCTCGCGACGATCCAGGCCTTCGAGCAGATGGTCGAGGAGGGCGAGGCCCGCTGGGGCGTGCGCGTGTACCGGACGCGGATGAGCGCGTCGAGCAACTCCGGGCGGCTCTACGTCTACCTCAAGGACGAGGGCGAGCTGCCGCGCGAGGAAGTGCTGGACGAGGTGGCGCGGGCCCTGCCCGACCTGCCCGGCGTGGAGGCCCAGGTGGGGCGGTCGGAGGGGGAGGGCAGCCAGAACGCGTCGATCCAGGTGCGCCTCGTGGGCGAGGACACCGAGGTGCTCGCGGCGCTCTCGGAAGAGGCCCGCCGCCGCATCCGGTCGGTCGAGGGCATCCTGGGCGTGCACTCCGACACGGAGAGCTCGGGCGGCGACGAGATGCGGCTCGAGATCAACCGCGACGCCGCGGCTCGTTACGGCGTGAGCGCGTCGATGGTGGGCCGGCTCGTGTCGTTCGCCATGCGCGGCGCGCCGCTGCCCCCTTGGTACGCCGGGGAAAAGGAGGTGCGCGTGTTCGCGCGGTTCGGCCTGGAGGATCGCTCCAGCGTCGACCAGCTCCTCGACTTCCAGGTGGCCTCCCCGACCGCGCAGCGCGCCGTGCCCCTCCGCAGCCTCGTGGACTCCGAGGTCGGCAAGGGGTGGGGCTCCATCAACCGCGAGGACCGCCGCACCGCGCTCGGGCTCACCGCGGATCTGGCGCCGGGCGCGGAGAAGGAAGCCGCCTACGTCGCCGTCGAGCAGGCGCTCGCGGGGATGGACTGGCCGCGCGGCTACGGGGTCGACCGGGGCGGCGGCTGGGAGGACCAGCAGGCGAGCGACTCCGCGCGCAACCTCGCGCTCCTGCTCTCCATCGTGTTCGTGTTCCTCATCATGGGCGTGCTCTTCGAGAGCTTCCTCCTGCCGCTCACCGTCATCATGACCGTGCCGATGGCGATGCTGGGCGTGTACTGGGGCCTGTGGATCTCGGGCACCTCGTTCGACGTGATGGCCGGCGTCGGCATGATCATCCTCATCGGCATCGTCGTGAACAACGGCATCGTGCTGGTGGACGTCGTGACCGAGCAGCGCGCGCTGGGGGTCGACCGCGAGACCGCCCTGCGCCACGCCGTGCGCACGCGCCTCCGGCCGATCCTCATGACCGCGCTCACCGCCGCGGTCGGCGTGATCCCGATGGCCGTCGGCAACGCCACCTTCATCGGCATCCCCTACGCGCCGCTCGGCCGCGTCATCCTCTCCGGCATGATCGTCGCGACCATCCTGACGCTCTTCTTCGTTCCCTACCTCTACGCGGTGCTCGATGACCTCCGCGTAGCGGGCTTCCGGTGGCTCGCCTACGTGTGGCCCCGTTCGTCGAGGCCCTCATGATGTTCCTCCTCGCTGTCGCCACGCTCCCGAGCGGCGCGCTCGCCGCGCCCGTCGAGCTCACCTATGAGCAGGCGCTGGACGTGGCCTCGCGCAAGAACCCCGCGCTCCGCGGCGCCCAGGCCGACGTGAACGCGGCCGACGGCGCCGTGCTCGCCGCGCGCGCCCCGTTCGAGCCGCAGCTCACCGCGGACACCGCGTACTTCTCGAGCACGAGCGAGGGAACGGCCGAGTTCGGCAACTTCTTCGCCGACACGAGCGGCTGGCGCGCCTCGGCGGGGCTGGCGCAGACCTTCTCGACCGGCACCTCGGTGTCCGTCGACTTGTCGAGCTCCCAGAACATCTTCTTCTACCGGCTCCCCGACACCGGCCTCGAGTTCACGGGGGACCCGCAGTACCAGTCGACCCTCGCGTTCACGCTCTCGCAGGCCTTGCTCGAAGGGCACCGCCTCGCCTGGAACCTCCAGGCCGTGCGCGCGGCCAAGGGCGCCCGGTCGGCGGCCGAGGCGTCGCGACAGACGGCACGGCAGGACGCGCTCGCGAACACCGCGACGGCCTACTGGAACGTCCGGACCCAGCTCGCGCTCGTCGCCATCGCGGAGCAGACGCTGTCGGTGTCTGAGGAGCAGCACCGCGTGGTCCTCGCGCTCGTGGAGGGCGGGCGGCTCGCCCCGGTCGAGGCCACGCGCGCCGAGGCCGCCAAGGTGCAGGCCGAGCGCGCGCTCATCGACGCCCAGTCGGCCCACGCCGCCGCCCAGGACACGCTCCTCCTCCTGCTCGGCGAGCGCCCGGGTCAGGAGGTCGTGGTGTTGTCCAACCCCGAGGAGCCGGCGCCGCTCGGGCTCGACGCGGACGCGGTCGTGGAGCGGGTGCTCCAAGGAAACCCGCAGCTGCTCGGCGCCCGCGTGGCGCTCGACACCCGCCGCACCGCCCTGGCGAACGCGCGGCACGGGCTGTTGCCCGCGCTGTCGGCGAGCGGATCGTACGCCCTGCGCGGCTACGAGACCGATCTCGCCGGGTCCTTCGCCGAGCTCGGGCGCGGCGAGCTGCCCGAGTGGTCGCTCGGCGCCACGTTGACCCTTCCGCTCTTCAACCGCTCCGACCGCGGCGCGCTCGCGCAGGCCGAGGCCGACGTGGCCTCCGCGGAGATCGACCTGGTCACGCTCGAAGGAACGCTCGCACAGCAGGCGCGGGCCCAGGTGCGCACCCTCGAGGCGGCCTCCCGCTACGTGGCGCTGGCGTCCCTCAACGTGAAGCTCGCGGAGGAGACGCTCGCGGCCGAGCGGGCGCGGCTGGACGAGGGGCGCGCGCTGCAGAAGGACGTGATCACCGCGATCAAGGACCTCGACGCCGGGCGGGTCGAGGCCGAGCGGGCGCGGGCCGCGTGGCAGGACGCGCTGGTCGCGCTGCGGCGGCTCGAGGGGCGCCTGTAGGGACCAGCAGGGGCGGGGGGTTCGCCGAAACGACGGCCAGGGGTCGCGGGGCCAAGGCGGGTCTCGCGCGAGGGGACCGGAGGGCGGCCGCGCGGCCCGGCGCGCGGCCGGTCCCGCCCGCGTCCGCGCGGGCGGACCGAGCCGACAGGCGAGCCCGGAGGGCCCCGGCCCCGGCGGCTCGGCGCCGGGGGCGCGCCCGGGGAGGCGTGCTGGAGGCGCGGAAGGGGACGTTTGGCCCAGCGGCAAGCCACCCGCAGAGCCTCGCGTTGGGGTTTCCGGTACTTGCGCTCCTCCGTCGCGCCGGCCTCCGATCTTCTCGTCCACAGGCGCGCGGCAGTAGGTTCGTTGTAAGGATTTTATAGGGCAAAAGGAGGTTTCTCCTGTGTCCGGCGTGGTACCCTCCGGAAACGAAACGGAGGCTGTCATTCCGCACGAAACCCAGGTCGCCCGACCCTTGTTCACCATCGAGTCCGGCTGGGGGCCGGCTCCGCACGCGTCCGCCGTCGAGGTGGGTTCGGGCGCGCCGGCGGAGGCGCTCCTGGTCGTCCTTCGGCGGGCGTGGAGGACCGCGGAGGGGCGCCGCGCCGCGGGCGCCAGCGTGATCGCGCCGGCCGGCCACGTGGCGCGCGCCGTCGGAACGTTGCTCGTGTCCGCCTCCACCCATGGGCTGCGCGGCGCGGCGCGTGGGGCGGCGGCCGGCTGCGCGCCCGGGGTGGCGCGGGTGGTGGACGTGTCGCTCGCGCGGCAGGTGCTCCAGGCGATGCCCAGCCCCAAGGAGGAGGCGCCCGGTTATGCGCGGGTCGCGCCTGCCCACGTGGACGACGGGTTTCCGCCCCGGCGGCTCGGCGGCGCCCGCTCGACGCTCCCGCCCGCCTCGTGGTGGAGCCGGGAGCCCGCGTGGAGCCCCCGCGTGGTCGGCGGGGCCACGGCCGGCGGCCGCGACACCCCCAACCCCGTGCTCGCGCAGCTGTGGCCGGCCGCCCCGGACGTGCCGACCCGGGCCACGCCTCCGCGCGCCCCCTCGGGCAAGCGGGTGTGGGTCGCGGACGACGCGCTGGTCGACCAGGCGTGGCGCGTGCTCGAAGCCGAGCTGGTGCCGGGCGAGTGGGCGATGGCGCCCCGCACGGCCGCGCGGGGTGCGCGGTGAGGCAGCACGTCCACGTGCAGCTGACCGGTCGGAGCGAGGACACGACGGGCGCGTTCGACGGGTGGGTCGACGGGGTGGACGCGATCGTGAAGTGTGCCGACCGGCCCTCGCCGCTGACCGATCCCCGCTCCGCCTTCTACGGCGGCCAGGGCCTGCTCCCCCCGTTCCGCCCGCTCGTGCACCACGAGGCGCTCGTGTGGGCGCGTGTAGAGCCGGGTCGCATGCTGGCCTACGGCGTCGGCTCCGAGGGCCCGTACGCCGCCCTGCGCCGCCTCCCGGCCGTGCCGCTCTCGTCGCTGCGCGGCGAGTTCACCTTCGGCGCGAGCTTCATCGAGGCCGTGATCGCGCACGTCGCCACCGAGCTCTCCGCGATGCACTCGGCGGGCGTGGTGCACCGCGATCTGCGCCCCGAGAAGGTGCTGCTGGTGGACGGGCGGGCCCGCCTCGCCGGGCTTGACGCCGCGCTGTTGGACGGGTGTGGCCCCCCGCGCGCGGCCGGCGTGGGCTCGACGGCCACGGACCTCGCCGCCCTCGGCGCGCTGGCGCGCTGGATGGTGGACGATCGGCCCCTGGCGCACTTCGGCGGGCCCCTCGCCGCGGTGCTCACGGCCTTGTGGTCCACCGATCCCGCCGAGCGCCCGGCGTCCGCGAACGACGTGCTGCGCGTCCTCGGCGAGCCTGAAGGGCCGCCGCCCACGCTCGTTCCTACCCACCCCGCGCTCGCCGCGTGGAGCAGCGCCGCCTGGGCCGACCGCCTGATCGCCCAGGGGCACGTGTGGGAGGTCGTCCGGGGCGCCGACGAGGCCGATCTCGACCGGTGGGCGCTCGGCGCCGTCGCCGGCCGGCTGCTCGCGGCCCCTCGCAACACCGACGGCTGGCTGGCCCTCGGCACCGTCTGCTGGATGCTCGCCCAGCGGACCACCGGCGCGGAGCGCGACGCCTTCCGTGCCCAGGCGATCGAGGCGAACGCGCGGGCCCGGGCGCCGTGGCACGCCGCGTCGCGGGGCCTCACCGATCTGCTCGGGCTCGGCGAGACCGTCAGCGCGCTGTGCGAGACCGCTCAGTTCGCGCGGGCCACGCGGCGCGCCCACCAGGACGGCGGCGGGGGCGCGCTCGCGCTCGTGGGGTTCTGCGCGGACGACCCCGCGCTGCTCGAGGAGGGCCTGCTCGACGCCGCCCCCGAGGATCTCGACGCCGTGCGGGTTGCCGCCTCCCAGCTGCTCGCCACCGCCCCGCGGGAGGCCCCGCTCTCGGCCGCGCGCCTCGCCCTCCCGCGCGCCCAACTCGACGCGGTGCGCCGCCTCTGCGTGATGGCGGCCGAGAGCGACGCCATCCGCCTCGCCGGCGCCTACCCCGAGCCCACCGCGACGCGGGCGCGCCTCACCATCGCGCACCACACCGGCGAGCGCACCGAGGCCCTCGCCATCGCACGCGTCCTGGCGATGAGCGGAAATTGGGACGCGACGGTCGCCGCCACCCTCGTGGCGCACGCCCCGGACGGCGAGCCGCTCCAGGTGCAGGCGCGGCGCATCTTGCGGGGCCTCGTGCGTCGCGAGGACCCCGGTACGTTGGGCGTCACGTCCGCCGCGACCACGACCGCGGATCCCGCCGATCTCGTCGCCTGGTCCGGCCTCGTCTACGCGCGCGTGGCGGCCGGCGAGGTAGACCGCGTGGTCGGCGAGCTCGACCGGGCGGGCCCCGCCGCGAGCGCGGGCGCCTGGCGCCTGCTCGTCCAGGAGCTCATCGCGACGGGCGCCCTGGATCAAGCGCGCATCGTGATCCTCGGCGCGTTGCGGCGCCACCCGAACGATGCCCAGCTCGCGACCATCGACGCCGCGCTCGAGCTCCTCGACGGCGACATCGCGGCCGCGCAGCTCGCGGCCAGCCATGCGCGCACGCAGGACCCTCGCTCGGCGTTCGGGTGGCTGGCGGGCGCGGCGTGCGCGTTGTGGGCCGGCGACGGCCCCTCGGCCCGCGAGGCGCTGGCGGCGGCGGCGCGGCTGGGCGCGCGGGATCCGGCGCATCGGGCGTTGGAGGATTGTTTGCCGGGCTTGGATTGAGGATCGGCGGGGCGCGTCCCCGCCGCGGACGGCGGGGCCGGGCCCTTCCGGGCGCGCGGCGGAGCCGCTTGGCTGGCGCGGGCCGCCTGCGGCGGCGGCGCCGAGCCGCCCGCGCGCAGCGCGGGCGCCCTCCAGGGCCCTCGCGCGGGGGTGTGGTGAGTCGCCGCGTGGCGGTGTTCAGCAACTCGGCACCTGGCGGTCATGTCCGGGGTTGCTGGACTGGGCGTCCAGCAACTCGGCACCTGGCGGTCAGGTCCGGCGTTGCTGGACTGGGCGTCCAGCAACTCGGCACCTGGCGGTCATGTCCGGGGTTGCTGGACTGGGCGTCCAGCAACTCGGCACCTGGCGGTCAGGTCCGGCGTTGCTGGACTGGGCGTCCAGCAACTCGGCACCTGCCGGTCAGGTCCGGCGTTGCTGGACTTGTGTCCAGCAACTCGGCACCTGGCGGGGCCGACGGGTACGTCTCCTCCGGTGCCGGTGCGTTCGTGGGCGTTCACTTGAGCTTCACGACTATTTTCGTCTCGGGCTCGACCACGAAGGGCGAGTTTCCCGGCTATGTTTCGTTCGTGGGTCAGCTCCACCATCTGAGGAGCGTACGATGTCGAAAATGCGTTTCTTCTATGTCCTGTTTCTGGCGCTCGGCGCGTGTGGCTCCGAGCCCGACCTCTTGAAGATCTGTGACCTCGACGGTGTGGCCGTTGGCGACGGGGACTCCGTTCCTTGGGGCGGCACCGCCGGCGAGTCCGTCGGGCTGGCGGTGGGATCCGCCGAGATCGCGTGGAGCGCGGACCTCCCGTCCGGCCCCTGGTCGAGCGCCGGAGCGCTGTCGGTCACGCGCTCGGGAGACGCGCGGCTCTTCGAGGCTGCCGGCGACTTGGGCTGTCCACACGAGGCGTGGCTCGAGGTCCCCATCACGGTCACGCTCAGCTCGGCCGACAGCGCGCTGGACACCGAGGTGTCCGCCACCGCGAATATCTGGGGCGGGTCGGAAGCCGACGTGAAGATCGTCGCACAGCTCCCCTTCCTCGAGTTCGGCGCCCCCTTTGCGAGCATCGTCGAGGACGCCGCGACCGCGGCCGAAGCGGAAGATTGCGTGATCGGCGGTCCGTTCGACACCGTCCTGCTGACGGGGACCCTCGGCGCCGGGGATTTCGGCCTCGACATCGGCTGGACTTGCGACGGCGGCAACTCGTCGCGTTCGCCGGACGAGTGGTGGGCCGTGGAGTACGTGGCGTTGTAGCTGCGTCGCCGAGGTTCGGGGCGGGATCCCCTCGGCGCCGCCGGCGTCCGGCACGGCCCAGCGGCCCGGAGGGGCGCCGCCCCGGGCGGCGCGTCCGGCGCGGACCGCCGCCCGGGAGGGCGGGGGTTCGTGCCGACCGAGGCGCTTGCGCCGAAGCCCGGAGGCGACGCGGTCGGCGCAGCCGAGGGCCCCGGGGTCGAGCCCCCCAGCGTCGAGGGCGCCACGGTCGAAGGCCCCACGGTCGAGTGCCCCAGCGTCACTCCTCCCCGCCCGCCGCCTCCATCCACGCGAGCATCGCGCGGTCGTCGTCGCTGCCGCGGCGTCGCAACGCGTCGCGCACGCCGGCGCGGTCCTCGGGGCGGCGGTTCTGGCCGAGCTTGAGCTTGCCGACGAGCGTCTCGACGGTGAGCTCGAAGCCCACGATCACGTCGAGCATGTCGGCGAGATCGGAGGGCTCGACCTCGTTCATGCGCCAGGGCCGCGGGCCCGCCTCGTGGGCGGCGGCGAGGCTGGCGAGCAGGCGCACGAGGCCCTTCGCGTCGAGCTCGCGCGTGGGGCCCCGGGCGTGGACCGTCACGTAGTTCCACGTGGGGACCTCGGCGCGTGAGGCGTACCAGGTGGGTGAGACGTAGCCGTGGGGGCCGTGGAACACCGCGGTCATCGGGGTTTGCGCGAGGAGCTGCGCCAGCGGGTTACGACGGGCGACGTGGCCGAGGAGCACGCCGCGGGCGGCGTCCACGAGCAGGGGAACGTGGGCGATCTCGGGGGTGCCGTCGGGGCCCACGGCCACGAGGGTGGCGAAGGGGTGCGCGGCGGCGATGGCGTAGAGCCGCGCGGTGTCGGGCTCGGCGAAGGCGGGAGGAACGTACATGGGGCCTCTGTTAGCGCGGTGGCGTCGCGTCCGGTCGACAGTCGCGCGCTCCGCGAGTAGGGTCCGCGCATGACGCCAGGCCGCGCCCAGGGGCATCTGTACAACGCCCTCACCAGCCTCGCGGTGGGGGCGGCGCTGCTCGCGCTCGCGGCGGTGATCGTCGCGCCGACGCTGGAGCCCGTGTTCATGGGCAGTCGCTACGCCGAGCTGGCCTCGGTCCCGGTGGGCGAGCTCGCCACCTACCGCCTCGAAGGCGTGCGCATGCTGACGCCCGTCGTGGGGCGCCTGCTCGGGTTCACGGGCGGCGCCTGGATGTGGTTCCCGCTGCTCATCGGCGTGGTGTTCCTCGCGATGACACACCGGTTCCTCCGCGCGCAGGGCCTCGCGGCGTGGGAGGCGGTGGCCGCCACGGCGTTGATCGCGTTCGCGACGCCGATCACGTGGACGCTGGCGTTTCCCGGCTACGTCGACACCACCACCTACCTGTTGTTGCTGGGGAGCTTCGTCCAGATCTGGCGCCGCTCGCACACGTGGGCGATCTTCTTCGCGCTGGGCCCGGTGAACCACGAGGCCAGCGTGTTCCTGGCCCCGGCGCTGCTCGCGCTCGCGGTGTTCCGGTCGCCGGCGGAGCAACGCGTGCGCACCGCCGGGGTGTGGGTGGCCCTCGCCGCGCTCGCGCTCGTGCCGGCATTGCTCGTGCGCGCGAAGCTCGCCCAGGACCTCGGCGCGGGCGCGCCGTCGGGGCTGGGCGCGGTGTTCGGGCGAGACCTCGTCCGGAGCTTGCCGACGCTGCTCATCGGGCTGTTCATGGGCTGGAAGGTGACGTGGCTGCTGCCCGTGGTGCTCGGCGTCGTGGAGCACCGCGCCGGCGGCCTGCGGGCCACCTGGGTGGTGCTGGTGGTGCTCGGGTGCACGCTGGCGCAGCTGCTGTTCGCCTCGGACACGACGCGCCTGATGGCGCCGGCCTTCCTCGCGATGGTGTTGTGTGTGGTCGAGCTCCACAAGCACCTCGCGCCGCGCGACTTCGGCCTGCTCCTCGGCGGGCTGCTCGCCACGAACGTCGCGATCCCGCAGGCGTTCGCCGTGCCGCAGGGCCTCGTGCTTTGCCAGCCGCTCCCCATGGCGCTGCTGATGGCGGACCAGGGGCGCTACGACTTCCGCGGGGTGGTGTTCTTCGAGGTCCCAGGGCTGTACCAGCCGGGACGGCAGGCGCCGACGCCGCCGCAGGGCGGGCCGTCGCAGGGGCCGGGGTCGCAGGGAGGGCAGTTCGGGGCGGGGCGGTGAGGGGGCGTCCCACAAGTCGGCACCTGACGGTCAGGCCCGGGATGTGGGACTGGGCCCGCGCGAGGGAGGCTGGAAGGCGGCGCGGGCCCCGCTGAAACCGTGCGCCGAAGGCGGCCTCACGCCCGCGAGCCCGCGCCGGTCGGCCCCGGCGGGCCGACGGAGCGGCGCGACCCTGGAAGACGCCCGCCCCCCGCCCGTCCGCGGGCGGGGACGCGCCCCTCGCGGGCAGCGCCAACACCCCTCAACCCGACGCCCCGCTTGACGATCCGCCTGCCCGCCCGGATCATGAGGTTGCCCGAGGTGTCCCCGATGGCCCGAACCGACGCCGCGCTCCATGAGCTTGCGACATACTGCGACATGGCCGTGCGCCACTCCTACGACCAGTACGAGAAGCACGGCACGCTGCTCAGCAAGGCGGTCGCGGCGTTCCGGGACGACACGGTGTGGGGCGCGAAGTGGGTGCCGGACGACTTCGACGTGTGTGACGCGGCGAGCCACCCCGTGTGGCAATACACGTTCACCCACGAGCAGAAGCTGGCGTGGAACCACCTCCAGTGGGCGCTCGACTACTCGGCGGTGGCGCAGGGCGAGCGCCAGATCATCGTGCTCAACAACTTCGCGGTGAAGGAGTACGGCGACATCCTCCCCTCGGTGGTGGAGCTCGAGCGCCGTGAGAGCTTCGAGGAGACCGATCACATCGACGCCTTCTGCGTCGTGCTCGAAGGCGTGCGCGCCCGGTACTTCAAGACCCGCAAGACGCCCCTGCAGTCGATTCCCGCGTCGGGCTTCTCCAGCGAGACGCTCAACCGCTTGTCGCGCCACGCGATGGGCTCGGTCGCCACGTTCCTGCTCGGGTCGAACTTCCCGACGTTGTTCTTCCTCGCCCGCGGGATGAAGACCCACGGCTTCAAGCCCTTCGAGAACAGCATCGCGTCGAACGAGGAGGGGCACGGCGCGATCCGCATGATCTCGCACCTGCACCGCCTCGACGAGTCGCGGCACATGGCCACCTCGCTGAACCTCGCGAAGCTCTCGTCGGCGGTGCTCGAGACGCTCCCCCGCGACAACAAGCTCCTGTTCCGCCTCGCGGTGCAGGCCGCGTTCCCGCGCGGGCGCTCGGCGGACTACCGGCTCGTGTACTGGCGCAAGGTGCTCGACGAGTCCACGATCTACGCCGACGTTCCGAAGGAGGAGCGCGACGCCCTGTTCGTGCACATGGAGAGCCGCATCGAGGCCAACCTCCAGACCCTCCACGAGCGGCAGGCGCGCCTCACGCGGCAGGCGAACAAGCGCATCATCGAGGAATGTGGGCTCTCGCCCGAGATGAAGCGGCTGTTCGTCGACGTGATGCGGAGCGATCCGGCGTACGCCGCGACGGTGGATGCGGTCCGGTTGGAGAACTGAGGGCGCGCCCAAACGTCGGATAGCACCCGTGCTACCGTGCCCGCCGCGGAGGACAGGATGGCGGACAGGCCCGGCGGAGATCTCTACGCACCCCTTCCCACGAGCGCCCGGACGGCGGACTTCGGCGCGGGGGAGGGCGGTCTCGTGCTCGCCGAGCTCAGTACGCGCTTCTTCGCGAAGTTGATCGACAACCTCGCGCTCGGGCTGGTGCCGATGGTGTTCGGTGTCCTTGCCATCACGATGGCGGACGTCACGTCGGACCCCACCGAGGAGCCCTGGTTCTGGGCGGCGGCGGGCGTGCCGATGCTGATCGTCGCCATCGTGCAGGTGGTGCTCCTCACGAACGACGGGCAGACCATCGGAAAGCGCGCGCTCGGCATCCGCATCGTCAACGCGAGCGGGAAGGTGCCGGGGTTCCTGATGGGGGTCGTGGTCCGCGGCGGGACGTCGATGGTGCTGAGCCTCTTCTGCCGGGGCTTCGGCTCCCTCGCGGACGTGTTGTGCATCTTCCGGGAGGATCGTCGCTGCCTGCACGACCACGCGGCCGGCACGCGCGTGGTGAAGGTGTAGCGTGAGCCGAGCGGCGATCGACACGCGGGTCGCCCTGGAGACGCCGGAGCACGTGGTCCTCCCCGTCGCGGCGGCGGGGCCGGCGGCGCGCGCGGTGGCCTACGGCATCGACCTGGGCCTGCGCGGGGCGTTCCTCCTCACGGTCTTCGTGCTCGCGTCGGCCGTGTTCCCGCTCTTCGCGCTGGAGGACACGGGCGTCGGCATGGGTCTGTTTGTTTGGTTCCTGCTGGACTGGGGCTGGTACGTGGTCTTCGAGACCTACGACGGGGGCCGGAGCCCCGGCAAGCGGGTGATGCGGCTGCGGGTGGTGCGCGCGGACGGGAGCCCGATCGGCGCGCGGGACGCGATGTTGCGCAACCTGCTCCGGGCGGCGGACGGCCTGCCGCTGTTCTACGTGGTCGGCGCTGTGGTGACGATGGTGGATCCCCGCTTCCGGCGCCTGGGCGACCTCGTGGCGGGCACGCTCGTCATCCACGAGGCGAACGAGGAGGCACCCTCTCCGGCGGTCGAGTTGTACCCGCCGGTGGGCGACGCGGAGCGGCCGCGGCTGCCCCGCCACCGCCGCGTGGAGCCCGCCGATCACCGGGCGCTCGAGGAGTTCGTGGCGGCGTCCGAGCGCCACGGCGTCGTGTGGAGCGAGTGGGTGGCGAGCCGCGTGGTGGACGGCTTTTCGGCCCGCTACCACGTGGCCGCCAAGACCCCCGTGCGCACGTTGCAGCTCCTCGTCGCCGCCGCGCGCGCGGACGCCCCCGAGATCGAGCGCGCCGCCGCCAGCGGCCGGGACGACGCACGCGTGCTCGGCGCGCTGCTCCTCGACGCCCAGCTCGCGCCCCTCACCGCGGCCGCCGCCCCCGCCGTGGTCCGCACGTTCCGCAACCTCGTGGGCGAGCTCGGCCGGCTGCGCGCGGGCGCGTCCTCCCGGGCCCGCGCCGCCGAGGCGCTCGCCGCGGAAGCCCAGCGCGTCGTGTACCGGGACGCCGGCCGCGCCGCCCGTTTCGACGGGAACGCCGTCGCCCGGCTGCTCATCGAGGAGTTCCCCGCGGCGCTGCGCGCCAACCGCGGGTGGATGGCGCTCTCCGCGGCCCTCTTCCTGATCCCGTTCGCCTACGGGATGTGGGGCGCCGCGACCGATCCCGCGTTCGTCGAGGCGGTCGTCCCCGCCGAGACGCGCGACCTGCTCGGCGAGTCCTACCGGGACGGCGTGGCCCGCTCGGGCGACGAGAACGCGCTCATGGCGGGCTTCTACGTCCAGAACAACGTCGGCATCGCGCTCCGCGCGGTGGCGGGGGGCATCTTCCTCGGGCTCGGCAGCGCGTGGACCCTGCTGTGGAACGGCCTCGCGATCGGCAGCTTCGCCGGCTGGATCGTGGCGGAGGGCCTCGGCGGGAACTTCCTCCGCTTCACGTCGGGGCACTCGACGTGGGAGCTCACCGCCATCGTCGTGGCGGGGGCCGCGGGCCTGCGTCTCGGGTCCAGCTTCGTCGTGACCGAGGGGCGCACGCGGGGCGCCTCCCTCCGCGCGGCCGGCCCTGACGTGCTGCGGCTGACCCTCGGCGCCGCGGCGATGCTGCTGATCGCGGCGGCGATCGAGGGCTTCTGGTCGGCGGGCGAGATGCACGACGCGGTGCGGGCGGCGTTCGCGATCGCGCAGGCAGGCCTCGTGTGGGCGTGGCTCACCGGGCGCGTCCGGTGGCGGCGGTGACGGAAGGCCAGCTCGTCCTGCGACGTCGCGGCTCGGCCGAGGTCGCCGACCTCGCCGTGGCCGTGCTCCGCGCCGACGCCGGGAGCTACGCGCGCGCCTACGCGCCGTGGGCGGTGCTCGCGGTCGCGGGCGCGGCGCTCCTGTGGTCGTGGGACGAGGGCGTGGCGCTCTTCTGGGTGCTGCTCGTCGCGCGGATCGGGCACGCGCCGGTCACGCTGGCCGTGAGCGAGCGGGTGGCCGGACGGTCGGCGCGCGTGGCGTTCGGGGCCGGGCTGCGCGCGGCGGGGCGGCTCCTGCTCGGCTGGATGCTCTGGGGCGTCCCGGCCCTCGTGGCCCTGATCATCCCCCCGCTCGGCCTGTACCTCTGGCTCCGCGGCCTGTACGCGCCGGAGGTGGACGTGGTGGAGCGCCCCACGACGGGGTCGTTCACGCGCATCAACGCCCTCGCGACGGCGGCGGGCAGCGGCATCGTGACCACGCGGTGTTGGCTGCTGGCGGTCGAGGCCTGGGCGTGGCTCGGGGGCGAGGCCGTGGGGCAGGCGGTCGTGGAGGGGCTCCTCCAGCTCGGCACCCCGTGGGGGACGCTGTGGGACGGGCACGTGACCCCCTACCAGCTCGCCGGGATCGTGCTCGTGCAGCCGCTCCTCGCGCTGATGCGCTTCTGCGCGTGGCTCGACGTGCGCACCCGTAGCGAGGCGCTCGACGCCTGGTTCCTGGTGTGGGCGGCGTCCTCCAGGAACCAGGGAGGCGCGGCGTGAGGGTGATCTTCGTGCTTCTCTGGGTCGCGACGGCGGGTGCGCAGGATCCGGCGATCGACGTCGACGGCGACGTTGTCGGCGAGGTGGCCTTCGACGGAGACGCCCCCACCGATCCCGAAGGGCTCGCGCCCGTGCCGCGGTGGATCCCCCTCGCGGAGGCGCCCCGTTGGTGCGAGCGCCCGCCCCGCCTCGACTGGCGCGACGCGGAGTGGTGTGACCGCGTGCCCCCGGGCTGCGAGGGCCTCACCCAGGCGTGCGAACGCCACGTGCCCGAGATCAAGAGCGCCGGGTTCGACGCCGCCCCGCGGCTGACTCGTCCGCCCACGATTGACCTCTCCACCTGCGCCGGCGGCGGCGGCTACGTGATCCTGGGCCTCCTCCTCGGCCTCGTCGTGATGGCGGTCGCGAGCTGGCTGTTCGGCCCGAAGGACGCCAGGGACGCGCCCGTGGACGCGGGCGGGGCCGACACCCCGGTCGGGGCGGCCGTGCGGGTCGCGCGGAGCGAGGACGAGCTGCTCGTGGCCGCGCGGCAGGCGGTCGAGGGCGGGCGCTTCGCCGAGGCCCTCCTGCTCGTGCGCGCCGCGATCGTGCGGGCCCTGGAGCGCTCGGGCACCCTCCCGGCCGACCCCGGCCGCACCGACCGCGAGACCGTGCGCGCCCTCGCCGCCGAGCCGGGCCTCGCCGCCGACGTGAAGGTCGTGGCCAGCGCGCTCGAGCGCCAGCGCTACGCGTCGCTCCCCGTCGATCGCCGCACGATGGACGCCGTGCTCGACGCGGGCCGGCGCGTCCTCACCAAGGTGGGCGTGCTCGTGGTGCTCTTCGGCGTGTCCATCGCGCAGGCGGGCCCCGCGGACCACGACCGGCTGGTGGACTGGCTGGAGCAGCACGACGTGACCGTCGAGGAGACCACCGAGTTTCCCGAGGACGGCGACATCGTCATCTGGATGCCCGACGCGTGGTGGGACGGCGAGGGCGCCGCGCGGGCCCGCCACAGCGCCCGGCTCGGCGCCATCGTCATCGTGGTGGGAGACGCCACCACGCTGGCCCTGTTCGACGAGGATGTGGGCGGATGGACCCAGGCGGCGCTCCCGGTCCGCCCCGATCCCACGCTGGCCGAAGGGGCGCCTCTCGACGTCCCCGCCGCGTGGAAGGCGGGCGCGGCGCCCGGGCGCGTCCTGTTCGTCGACAAGGACGGGGCCGCGGTGGGGTTGGAGCTCCCCGTCGGTGAGGACGGCGGCGCCCTGCGCCTCGTCGGGGTCCCCAACCTGCTCGACGACGCCGCGCTGCTCTCCGCGGGCAACGCCGCCGCCCTCGGCGCGCTCCTCGACGAGAGCCGCGACCGCCACGTCACCATCGTCCGCCTCGAGGACGGCGCCGCCAACCCGCTGCGCATGGTCCTCGCCGCGGGCCTCGGCCCGGCGCTGGCCCAGCTGCTCGTCCTCTGGCTCGTGTGGGCCTGGGCGCGCGGACGCCGCTTCGCCGCCCCCGTGCCGGCGCCCGACGAGGCGCGGCGGGACTTCCGCGCCCACCTCGACGCGGTGGCCGCGCTCTACCGGGGCGTGGGGGCGAGCCGCGCCGGGCTCGCGGCGGTGGCGAGCCGCACGCTCCACGTGCTCCGCGAGCGCACCCGCGCGAACGAGTCGGGGCTCGCGGAGGCGGTGGCCGCGCGCACGGGCGAGCCGCCCGAGCGGGTGGCCGATCTCGTGAAACGGGCGCGCGCCGCAGCCGACCCGAGCGCCCCCGCGGGCGATGCTGATCTCGATCTCCAGGAGGAACTGTGGAAGCTGGCAGAACGGACGAAGAGCGGCGGCAAGATCAGATCGGCGCGTTCGCCACGCGGTTCCCGGAGGTAGAGGCCGCGCTCGGCAACGTGGTGCACGGGCAGGCGAGCGCCGTGCGCCAGGTGCTCGTGGCGCTGTTCGCCGGCGGGCACGTGCTGCTCGAAGGCGCGCCCGGGCTCGGCAAGACGCTGCTGGCGCGTACGCTCGCGCAGGTGCTCGGGTGCCGGTTCCGCCGCATCCAGTTCACGCCCGATCTCATGCCCGCCGACGTGACCGGCGGCAACGTGTTCAACCAGAAGGAGCACCGCTTCGATTTTGTCGCCGGCCCCGTCTTCACCGAGGTGCTGCTCGCCGACGAGATCAACCGCGCCCCGGCGCGCACCCAGGCCGCGCTGCTCGAGGCGATGGGAGACCGCCAGGTCACCATCGACGGCATCACCCGTCGGCTGGAGCGGCCCTTCTTCACCATCGCGACGCAGAACCCCGTCGAGTCCGAGGGCACCTGGCCCCTGCCCGACGCCCAGCTCGACCGCTTCATGCTCAAGGTGCTCGTGCCGACGCCCCCGCGCGAGGCCGAGCTCGCCATCCTCACGAGCCACCTCGCGGGCTTCGACTCCGCCGACCTCGATCGACAGGGGCTCGTCCCGCTGCTCGATGCCGCCGAGATCGTCGCGACGCAGGACGCCTTGCGCGGCGTGCGCGTGACCCGGCCGGTCCTCGAGTACATCACCGATCTGGTGGGCCGCACCCGCGCGCACGGCGCCGTGTACCTCGGGGCGTCGCCACGCGCGTCCGTGGCCCTGCTGCTCGGCAGCCAGGTGCTCGCCGCCGCGGAGGGGCGCGCGTTCGTGCTCCCCGACGACATCAAGGAGCTCGCGCCCGCCGTGCTCCGCCACCGCCTCGTCCTCCACCCCGAGGCCGAGATCGACGGCGCGAGCGTGGACGAGGTGGTCGCGGATCTCATCCGCGAGACGCCGGTCCCCGCCAGCCCGGGACGAACCGGGTGAACCTCCGCGGCCTCGTCCCCACCCTGGCGCTCCCCGCGCTCCTCGGCCTGCCGCTCCTGGCGGCGGCGCTCGCCGTGTTCGTGCCGCCGCTGCGCGGGGTGGCGTACGGACTCGACGTGGCGTTGGTGCTCGTCGCGGCGGTCGACGCCGTGCGCGTTCTGGGGGTGGGGGTGACCGCCCGGCGGGTCGCGCGCCGGACGTGGTCCGTCGGGCGGCCCGAGACCGTGCGGGTGGAGCTCGAGCAGCGCTCGGGCCGTCGCCTTGCGGTCGAGGTGCACCAGAGCGTGTTCCCGGGCTGCGAGGCAGAGGGGCTGCCCGCGGCGATCGTGCTCGGGCGCGTGGGGGCCGTGTCCTGGCGCGCGGTCGGGCGGCAACGCGGCCGCTTCGCGCTCGGCGCCCACCACGTGCGCGTCCGATCGCCGTGGGGGCTCTGGCAGCGCCAGCTCGACCTGCCCGCCGAAGATCCGGTGCACGTGTTCCCCGACATCAAGGCGCTCGTCGAGTACGATCTCCTCGCGCGCGCCGGCCGCCAGTCGATGCTCACGCGCTCCGTGCCCCGCCCGGGCAACCTCGCGGAATTCGAGCGCATGCGGCCGTACGCGCGCGGCGACGAGTACCGCCTCGTCGACTGGAAGGCCACGGCCCGCGCCCGCCAGCCCATCGTGCGGCAGCTGCGCCACGCGACGGACCAGAACATCGTCTTCCTGCTCGACCTCGGCCGGGCCATGACCGCGAGCTGGGAGGGCCGCTCGGCGCTCGACGCGGCGCTCGACGCGCTCATCCTCACCGGGCACGTCGCGCTCCGGCACCACGACAAGGTGGGCCTCATCGCGTTCGACAGCCGCGTGCGGGCCGTCCTGCCGCCGTCGGCGGGGCCGCGCGCGCGCCAGACCCTCCTGCGCACCGCCGCCTCGCTCCACCCCAGCCTGGAGGAGCCCGACTACCGCGAGGCCTTCGCGGCCCTGCGCACCCGGGTGCGGGCGCGGTCGCTGGTGGTGGTGCTCTCCAGCGTGGTCGACGACACCTCCGCGGATCTGCTCGCCCGCCTCTTCGGCACCGTGTCCCGACACCTCGTCGTGTGGGTGTGCCTCCGCGATCCCGGCGTCGAGGCCCTCGCGGACGCCCCGGCCGACGGCGTGCCCGACACCGCGTGGCGGCGGGGCGCGGCCACCGAGGTGCTGGAGTGGCGCCGCCGCGTGCTCGACCGCGCGCGGGACCAGGGCGTGCACGTGATCGACGCGCTCCCCGGGGAGGTCACCCCGACGCTCCTCGCGCGCTACCTCGACATCAAGGCAAGGCAAACGTTGTGAGCAACGAGACGAACCCGTTCGCGGCCATCCCCTCCGGAGCGGGGTTTGCGGCCCAGGGCGCCCTCGCGCTCCACCAGGTGGACGGCATGGTGGAGACCCCCACGGGCGGCCGCTGGCCCGCTCGCTGCGTGGTGTGCAACGCCGCGGTCCCCGCGGCGGACTTCGAGGCCACCCTGACGTGGCACCCGGGCTGGGTGAAGCTGTTGTTCTTCGTCATCGGCTTCCTCGCGATCTTCGCGATGATGTCCACGAGGGAGCTCGTGCGCCTCGACATCGGGATGTGCGCGGAGCACCGGGCGCGGCGCACCCGGCGGCTCAGGGCCTTCACGGGCACGCTTGTCCTGGGCGTCCTCGCCTGGTTCGGCGGCGCCGCGATCGACGCGGACGTGTTGGCCGTCCTCGGCGTGTTCGCGTCGCTGATCGGCCTCGTCGGCGTCGTGGTCGTCCGCCCTCCGCTGCGGGTCCAGCGCGTGGAGGGCGACATCGCCTGGATCCGCGTCGGGGCGCCCTTCCTCGCGTCGCTGCCCGAGAAGTGAGCAGGAGCCCGACGAGTCGGGCCCCCGCCTTCCTGGGGATCACGCAGCGACCGCCAGCACCCGCGTCGTCGGCGCGTACCACCGCCCCGACCGCCACCGCCACGCGAGCACCCCGAGGAGCACGAACAGCTCCCCGGTGAGCCCGAGCCACGCACCGACCGCCCCGAGCCCGGCCACCGTCGCGAGCACCACCCCGACCGGCAGCTTGACGCCCCAGGAGAGGACGATGGACGACACCAGCGTGAAGCGGGTGTCCCCCGCGCCGTCGAGGGCGAAGTACAACACGGTCGCGACGGCGTCGACCAGCTGGAAGGCGGCCGCGATGAGGAGCAGGTTGCGGGCGATCGGCACCACGTCGGCGCCGGCGTGGAACGGCGCCATGAGCAGGTCGGGCAGCAGCACGAACCCGAGCCCGCCCACCGCCATCACCGCCAACGCGGACGTGATGCCGGCCCGGCACGCCCGCCGCGCCACGTCCGGCTCCTTCGCGCCCACCGCCTGCCCGACGAGCACCGCGGTCGCCTCGGCGATCGCGAGCCCCGGCAGGAAGCTCAACATCAGCACCCGGATGGCCAGGGTGTGCGCGGCGAGCTGGGCGTCCCCCACCGAGGCGAGCACCCCGGTGAGCGTGGTCCACGCCGTGATGTCGAGCAGGCGCTGCACG
This sequence comes from Myxococcota bacterium, assembly GCA_040386535.1. Taxonomy (GTDB): domain Bacteria; phylum Myxococcota_A; class UBA796; order UBA796; family SXON01; genus CAJBVW01. The sequence goes on from JAZKFH010000008.1 coordinate 302,432, forward strand.
CCGATGGGGAGGCCGAGCCGCGCGCTCTCCGCGAGCAGCGACCGCCGCGGGCGCGCCGAGATCTCCCGCAGCGTCGGCCACGCCAGCCGCAGGAGCGCCAGCGACGAGAGGGTCAGCGCGATGACGCCGGCCCACGCCGCACCGCGGATCCCCAGCGCGGGGATCGGCCCCGCGCCCTCGACCAGCACCGCTACGAGCGCGATGTGGCCGAGGTTCGCGGTGACGTGCACGCGCATCGGGGTCCGGGTGTCGCCGCGCCCCTCGAACCACGAGGTGAGCGCCATCCCGAGCAGCACCACGGGCGCCGCCAGGGCCTTGACTTGGAAGTACGCGAGCGCCTCGGCCTGCACCGCCGCGCTCCCGCCGAGGAGGCGGAACACGAGCGGCCCCGTGACGGACGCGAGCGCCACGAGCACGCCCATCGCGAGCCCGAGCCACACGGCCTGCCAGCCGTAGGCGCGGACGATGTGCTCCCGACCGGCGCCGGTTGCTTGTGCGGTCGCGACGCGCAGGCCGCGTACGAGCCCCATGGGGAGCCCGAGGAAAAGGAACGTGGTGGTGACGCCGAGGCCCACGGCGGCCAGCGGCACGGTGCCCAGCCGCCCCACGAAGATCGCGTCGGCGGCGGACATCAAGGAGTAGCTGAGCATCGAGATCATGACCGGCCAGGCGAGGCCGAGCACACGACGGATGTCGAGGGAGAGCGAGGACATGGGACACCGGAGGCCGCCGGAGGCGCGGCCGAAGCACGGGGAGCGCGTCGACACCTTGGGAGGCGCGACGCGTGGCTCACGCGCACGGAGCGCGGAAAGCCAAATCGGTCAGGGAGGGGACAGCTGCGCGCGAGGCGCGGGGCCGACGACCGCTAGTGAACCCAGGAGCCGCGAAGTCGGCGCGGGGTGCCGGCTTTGCCATGAGACATGCTGCCAGCCGCGATCGTCGGGGTGTGCGTCATGTTCATGGAAGGGCTCCGGGGCGGACGGATGTCCACGCGGGCCGAGCAATAGCCCAGGGTCGGGTCGATCCGCAAGGGGATTTCTCGCGGACGCCCCGCGGGTCGCTTTCGCCCCGCGCCCGCCCGCGTGTCAAACAGGCACATGTCCACCCTGGCGCTCCTCACCCTCCTCGCCTGCGCCCCCCGCATCCTGTTCGAGGGCTCCATCCCCGATGACGGCACCTTCGCGCGCGGCACCCCGGATGCCGCCACCCTCGCGCGCTTCGAGGCCGCGGCGGCGTATAGCGAGCGCCATGCCGGGCGCGGACTGATGATCCTGCAAGGCGACGTCGTCTTGTTCGAGGACGAGCAGAACGACCACCCCGCCGAGACCCCCACCGAGATCTTCAGCGGCACGAAGAGCTTCTCGTGCGCCATCGCGCTCGCCGCCATCGCGGACGGGTTGCTCGATCTCGACGAGCTCGCCGTGGACACGCTCGACGAGTGGTCGGGTGACACACAAAAGAGCGCCATCCGTGTCACCGACCTGCTCCACTTCACCAGCGGGTTGAAGGAGGACTTCTTCGCGCTCACCCTCGACGGGATGAACGAGGACCAACGCATCGAGGACAAGTACGCCTTCGCGGTCGCACAACCGATTGTCACGCCCGCGGGGGAGGTGTTCGAATACAACGGCACCCACCTCCCCGTCTTCGGCGAGATCATCACGCGCAAGACCGGCCAGGATCCGCTCAGCTACCTCGAAGCGCGCGTGTTGGATCCCATCACGTTCCAACACGCCGGCTGGAACCACGACCCCGCCGGCAACCCGATGCTGGCGTTCGGGGCGTGGACCACCACCAACGAGTGGGCCAAGTTCGGCGTGCTGGTGCGTGACGACGGAGTGTGGCAGGGCACCCAGGTGCTACCCGCCGGCCAATTCGACACGTGCTTCGTCGGGAGCGCGGCGATGCCGGCGTATGGCCTGAACTTCTGGCTGAACGAGGAGATCAACGAGGGCCAGGCCACCGAGGTGCCGGTGGGCGGGGTGAAGGGTGGCCAGCGCCTGTTCCCCTCCGCCCCGGACGACCTCGTAGTGGCCGCGGGCGCCAACGACAACCGCCTCTACATCTCGCGCTCGCTCGATCTGGTCGTGGTACGGGTGTCCGGCCGCGACCTGTTCTGGCGGGACGACGAGTTCCTCCGCCTCCTGCTCGGCGAGTAGCGCGCCACTCGGCCTTGGATTGCGGGCGGCCTTGGATCGCGCGCGCCACCGGCGTACAAGGGCCCATGGCCGTCGACATCCTCACCGAGATCCACATCGCCCGCCCGCCCGCACAGGTGTCCGCCTTCGCCGGGGATCCGGACCGCGCGCCCGAGTGGTACGTGAACATCCAATCCGTGGAGTGGCAGACCACGCCGCCCCTCGCCGTCGGCTCACGCCTCGCGTTCGTGGCCCACTTCCTCGGCCGCCGCCTCGCCTACACCTACGAGATCCGCGAGTTGGTCCCCGGCGCGCGCCTCGTCATGTCCACCGCCGAGGGCCCCTTTCCGATGGAGACCACCTACACGTGGGAGCCCGCCGAGGGCGGCACGCGCATGACGCTCCGCAACCGGGGCGAGCCCGCGGGCTTCTCCAAGCTGGTCGCGCCGCTGATGGCGATGGCGATGCGGCGCGCGAACCAGGCGGATCTCGTCAAGCTCAAGGGCCTGTTGGAGGTGGAGTCATGAACACGAACGTTGCCTGGGTGCTCCTCGCCCTCTTGTTGGGTGCCTGCGGCTCCTCGTCCGTCAAGTTGGGGGACACCGCGGAGCCGGTCGACACGTCCGATCCATCCGACACCGCCAACACCGCCGACCTTTCCATGGCCGGAAACTACACGGGCGTCTTGTCGTCGATCCTCGGCACCGGCGCCAACAACGAGGATTGGATCGAGCGCCGGTGTGAGGGCCCTGTCACCCTCGAGGTCACCGACGCGGGCGAATTGGTCGGCACCGCCGCCTGTGTCGACACCTCCAGCCCCGACGGCGTGGAGATCGGGGGCACGTTGAGCGGCACCGTGTCCGAAGGCGCCGTGAACGGGACGTGGGCCTACCTGTTCTGGGGCGAATACACCGGCGAAGCGACGCTCACGGCCACGCTGACGGAGAGCGGGCTGAGCGGCGCGCTCGCCGACACCGAGGGGAGCTGGTGGGCGCTCTCCGAGGGCACGGTGGTCGCCGAGCGCTGACTCCACGGCGCCCTACCGCACGAACGCCGCGAACGCCGCCGCGTCTCCCCCGAACACGTTCACGTCGACGAACGTGTCGATCCCGTCCACGCGCCCGCGCTGGCCGTATTGCCACACGGTCCACGGCGGCGCGGGCTCCCAGAAGATGTCACGGACCCAAGCGATGCCCGAGAGTTGGTAGTCGCGCGTGGCGTCACCGGTGGCATACAACAGCGGGCGCCGGCCCAGCCCGGCCTCCACGGCATCGGCGTACACGGCCAGCTCCGCCAGCAGCGCCTCGCGGGTGGGGCGCGCGGCGCAGTTGCCACCAAACTCCACGTCCACCACCGGCGGGAGCGTATTGGGCTCGTCCGGCGTGACCGCGAGGAAGTTGGCGGCCTGCTCCGCGGCGGGCCGGCAGAACGTGTAGAAGTGATACGCCCCGGGGGCCAACCCGGCGGCCCGCGCGCCAACCCAATTCTCCGCGAACCGCGAATCGCGCCAGTCGCCCCCCTCGGTGGCCTTGATCCAAACGAAGCGCCACGCCGCGGCGTCGACCCGCGCCCAATCGATCGCCCCCTGGTGATGCGAAACGTCGAGCCCACGGATCGGCCACCGCGCGCGCGAGGGCATGTTGAACCACAGGATCCCCTGCCACAAGAGCGCGGCGACGCCGATCGCGGCGGCGACGAGGACGACCGAGGCGTAGAGGAGGCGGCGCACATGGGAGCGTAGCCGGGGCGTGCCCCGGGCGCGGCGCCCGGGTCGGTGCCTTCCAGGCTCGCGGCGAGGCCGCTCGGTCCGGCCGCTCGCCCGAAAAGCGGCGATCGACCGGGACCGGCCGCCGAGGCGGCGGCCGCCTTCCAGGCCCCTCACGCGCGTCTCCCCACTCCTTGCGCCCGATTTGCACAACTCCTCCCCAGGAACCGCGCGGACCCCCCGATAACGTTCCAGGCATGTCCAGACGCCAACGTGCCTTCGACCTCGCGTTCGCCACCGCCGGCCTCGCGTTGTTCGCCGTGCCGATCACCACCATCGGGGTGGCGGTCCGCGCGGAGGACGGCGGGCCGGTGCTCTTCCGCCAGGAGCGGCTCGGTTTGGGCCGCCGCCCGTTCACCATCCACAAGGTGCGCACGATGCGCGACGGGCGTGTCACCCGTGTGGGCGCGTGGCTCCGGGCGACAGGCCTCGACGAGACCGCCCAGTTCCTCGACGTGCTGCGTGGCGACATGCGGATGGTCGGCCCCCGGCCGCTGACCGCCGAGGACGTGCGCCGATTTGGTTACCACGCCGCGAGCGCCGACGATCGGTTCGCCGTGCGCCCCGGCATCACCGGGCTGGCGCAGGTGGCGGGCGGGCGCACGATCCGAGAGTCCCGACGCTACGACGCCCTCTACGCGCGGCGCAGCTCGCTCGGGCTGGACGCCACGCTGATCGGCCTGTCCTTCCTCATGAACCTGGTCGGGAAGAAACGCGCTCGTGTCGCCTGGCGCCACGGCCGGCGCCTCGTCCGCCGCGTCCGCCGCGCCTCCCGCTGATCCAACTCACCCACCCCTCGCGAGGTCCTCCCATGCGCATCGCTCCCGACGCTCCCTTCGTCACGCCCCACCACCCCCTCCGTGCCACCCGCGCGATGGTCGAGCCGCCCCCCATCCACCCACCGGCGAGCGCGCCGCTCCAACGTCGGCACGCGCTGTTGATCAACCCGTTCTACGCCAAGGACCCGCACGCGAGCTTCGGCAAACACGTGCTCACGCCCACCCTGGCGCTCACGTCGGTGGCGGCCTCCACGCCGGCCGAGTGGACGATCCAGTATTGGGACGAGAACCTGCTCCAGGGGCCGCCGCCGTGGCAACCGGTGCCCGAGGTGGTCGGGATCAGCGTGCACCTCACGTTCGCCGAGCGTGCGTTCGCGCTGGCACGGGCGTACCGGCGCCTGGGTGCCAAGGTGGTGTTCGGGGGACTGCACGTGATGAGCTGCCCCGAGGAGTGCGCCCCCCACGCCGACGCGCTCGTGTTCGGCGACGGTGTGGCGTTGTGGCCGCGCGTGCTGGCCGACGTGGCACGCGGTCAGTTGGCGCCGCGGTATCACGCCGACTTCGATGGGAACTACGCCGCGGACCCGTCGCCGCGCCGCGACCTGCTCGACCGCCGCGCGTTCCTGACCACCACGAGCATGAACGCCACGCGCGGGTGTCACAACCGCTGCGGCTTCTGCTATCTGTCCACCAGCGGCCTGCGCATGCCCTACCGCATGCGCGATCCGGCCACGATCGTGGCCGAGTGGGAGGCCGAGGGCACGCCCTACGCCGTGTTCACCGACAACAACCTCGGATCCAATCCAGGGTACCTCCGCGCGTTGTGCGCCGCGCTCCGGCCGCTCGGCAAGATCTGGTCGGCCGCCATCACCATCGACGTCACGGACGACCCGAGCCTCGTGCGCGACATGGCGCTGGCCGGCTGCACCGGCGTGTTCATCGGCCTCGAGTCCCTGACCGACCAGAACCTGACCGACGCGCGCAAGCGCACCTCCCGCACCGAGGACTACGCCCGGCGCGTGCGCATCCTGCACGACAACGGCATCCAGGTGAACACGAGCTTCGTGTTCGGCTTCGATCACGACCGCCCCGACTGCTTCGCGCGCACCGCCGAGTGGGTGGAGGACAACCGCGTCGAGTGCAGCACCTTCCACATCCTCACGCCGTACCCGAACACGCCGCTGTTCCGACAGCTCGACGGAGAGGGGCGCATCCTCACGCGGGACTGGAGCCGCTACGACACCGCCCACGCCGTGTTCCGGCCGCGCCACATGACCCCGGAACAGCTCGAGCAGGGCTACGGGTGGACGTACCGCCACCTGTTCTCGCCCGCCTCCATCTGGGCGCGCCGCCCCGAGGATCCCGCGGCGGTGCTGCCCTACCTCGCCATGAGCACGCTCTACAAACGCGCCAATCCCGTGTGGGAGCTGCTCATCCGCACGCGCACGACCCAGGCCGTGTGGTCGCCGCTGGTGGAGTGGAGTCGGCGGCGGCACGTGGCGGGGCGGCGGGCGCTCGCCGCCCGGGAGACCGCGGTGTTGCCGGGGCCCGCGCCGGTCTACGCGGGGGTGTGAACCGCCGGGCGAAGCGGTATAACGGCGGCGCGACACGACCCGGTGCCCCCTTTCCGGTAAGAATCGTGTAAGTCTCGTCCGCATGCGCGTGCCTTCCGCACCCTGGGTTCTCGTCGGCGTGCTCGCCCTCGCGCAGGTAGCGTCGGCGCAGGTCGCGACGTCCCGCGTGGCCGCGCGCTCGGTCACCTACGTGTTCACCCCGCTCGTGGACGTGGTGCCCGGCGGCGTGCCCCTCTCCGGCGGAGAGGCCGCCGACCTCGCGGCGGGCGCCCGCAATCAGGTCGACGCGCGCGACATGCAGCAGGCCTACGCGCGCCTCGGCTCGACGATCTCGCTCGACGATCTCTTGCGTGGCGTCGAGGGCCTCGAGGCGAGCGGCGCGCTCACCGGCCCGCAGCGCGATCGGGTCCGCCGCGTGCTCACGCAGGCCTCCGCCGATCATGCCGCGGTGTACGCCGTGCAGGCCGAGATCCTCACGCTGGAGGCCGACCTCGCGCGCCAGTCCGAAGCCCTGCTCGCGGCCCTCCCGGCGGAGACGCGGGCGCGGATCGACACCACGAAGGGCGCACCGGGCCGTTCCCCCTCGTCGGGATCGCCCTCCGCGAGATCTCCATGACCCGGCTCCCCTGGGCCCTGGTCGCCCTCCTCGTCGCGTCGTGCGCCTGGAACCTGCGCACGTTCGTCACGTCGGGATCGGGGTTTGCCACGCTCCCGATCTTCGTGCCGGTGTCGCTCGAATACGAGCGCCAGATGCGGTCCGCGCGTGGCCAGCCCTCGGGCCGGGGCGGGGAGGAGGCCGTGGCGCTCGCGCGCGCCCTCACCGAGGAGCCGGGCCTCGACCCCGCGCTCGCGCCCCAGGTGGCCGCGCTCCGTGCCACGCGCGAGCGCCTCCTCGACGCGCGCGGCCGTCGGCACGCGCTCAACATCGCCCTGATGGACGTCGGCGTGGCCGTCGCGGCGGAGCTCACCCCCGAGCAATGGGCGGAGATCCACATGAAGCGCGACGTGTTGCGCGCCCGCACCGAGGCCGAGGTGTTCGACCGCCTGCTGGAGAAGCTCCGATGAGCCTCCTCGTCGCCCTCGTGTCGTTGGCGCTCGCGACGGGTGGCCCCGGCGACATCCCCGCCGGCCCGCCCTCCGGGGCCAGCGTGGGCGCGCCCTCGGGCGCCCCTCCCAACGTCGGGTCCACCGCCAAGAACACCCCCGCCCCCGGCGATCAGCGCGTCACCGTCTACTTCCGCGGCGCGCCGGCCGGCGTCCGGGTGCAGGCCCAACGCGGCGAGGACGCGCCCACGCCCATGGCCGACTCGGGCACCGGCGTGCTCTCGGCCGACCTGTACGGACCGCCCGCCCGGTTCCTCCAGCTCCGCCTGCTCCTCCAGCCCCAGAACGGCGCTGCCTACCCCGTGTACGATGGGTTGGTCGTGCTCACCGACCCCGCCCACGAGACGCTCGCGTTCCAGTTCCAGGACCAGCAGGCGCTGCGCCTGCCCGTCGCGCCGTCGGCACGCACCGAGGTCGCGCTCGACCAGCGCACGACGTGGTGGGTCAGCTTCGCCTGGGGTGCCCTGTCGCTCGCCTGGGTGGGCCTGCTGGGGGTGTTGTGGGCGCTGCGGTCCCGCTGACGCCCCCGGGCGCGCCGTTTCAGGGAGAGATTCGCTCCACATGGGCCGGCACGCTGCTCGTCTTCGCGACTTACCTCGCCCTGTCGGTCGCGTGGTCCTGGCCGCTGGCGCGTCTCGACCCCTCCGTGCTCGTGACCCGCCAGTTCGACCTGTACCCGACCATCTGGCTCCTCGCGCGCGCCCCGTCCGTGCCGCTCGACCTGATGCACGCCGGCAGCGCCTGGCCCATCGGCGAGTCGCTCGCGCGGGTCGACTCCTACGCCGTCCTCCCCGTCGCGTGGCTGCTCGGCAGCTGGATCGATCCCCGCGTGCTCGCCGCGCTGCTGGGCCTGCTGGGCCCCCCGCTGGGCGCCATGGCCGCCGAGCGGTGCGCCGCCCACGCGTTCCGGGTGGCGCGCCCCGCGTCGTGGGTGGCGGGCGTCGTGTACGGCTTCTCCGGCATCACCGCCACGGCGCTGCTCGAAGGGCACGTGTACCACGCGGTCAACCCGTGGCTCCCGCTGCTCCTGTGGGCCGCGTGGCGCGCCCAGGAAGAGGGCGGGCGCTGGCTCCACGGGTTCGCCGCCGCCGCCGCGTGGGCCCTCGCGCTGCTCACCACGGCCTACGCCGGGGTCATGGGCGCGCTGCTCCTCGTGGTCGTGGGCCTGCGCGGCGGCGTCGCGCGCCTCGCGGTCGGCATGTTGGTCGTCGGGTTGCCCGCGGGCCTCTTGTACGTGCGGCTGTACAACGCGGGCGGCGGCTGGTCCGACGGGCAGGCCATGGAGCCCTCCCAAGTGATGGCCATGGGATCGGCCACCCTCGCCAGCCTCGGCGGGTGGAGCGACGCCATCGATCTGCGCTACCACTCCATCGGCGCGACGCTCGGCTTCACCGGCCTCTGGGCGTGCCTGCTCGCGCCCGTCGTGTTGCGGGGCGCCGCGGGGTGGCGCACGCTCCTCGGCCTCGCGCTGCTCTCCCTGCTCGTGGCGCTCGGCCGCACCATCCAGATCGCGCCCGGCGGCACCTCGTTCTGGTCACCCGTCTCCTGGCTCGTCAACGTGCCCGGCATCGAGCAGTTCCGCTTTCCCATCCGGGTCACCTGGCTCTACGCGCTCTGCGCCGCGATGGTGGCCGCGCGTGTGGTGGGCGTCCTGTACGCGCGCCTCGGCCCCGCGTGGATGGCCCCGTTGTTCCTGCTCGTCGCGGGCGACGCGATCGTCGGCACCGGCCTCCCGTGGCGGCTGCGCACCCAGATCGGCACCGTCCCCTCCGCCTACGCCGCCGCGCCCGAGGGCCGCGCGGTCCTCGACCTGTGGGCGCGCCCGCTCGACCGCTCCTCCGGCGAGGCCGAGATGTGGGCGCGCGCGCTCACCTGCTACTACCAGGCCTTCCACGCCCGCCCCGTGCTCGAGGTGTGCATGGGCACCAACGTCGACAGCCCGCGCGAGGCCGTCGACCGGTGGCTCGGCGCGCGCCTCCTCGCCACGGCGCCCGACGCCGCGTTCATCGCCGGGTACATGGGGCGCCTCGGCGTAGGCGCCATCGTGCTGCACGCGGATGTCTACCGTCCTGCCGATCGCGACGTTCTCACGGCCGCCCTCACCACCACCTTCGGGCCCGCGGCGGCCGACACGCGCGATGGCGGCGAGCACGTGCTGCTCTGGGTCGTGCCCCCGGTCACCGACCCCGATCCCGCCGGCACCTGGGCGACCATCCGCGCGGGGAGGCAGTGGTAGACTGGGCCCGCGAGGCCGAGCACCCATGAGCATCACGCTGATCAACCCCCCCGAGAAGAAGCGGGTCTGGGCCGGGATCGCCGAGAGCATGGCGTACGGCGTGTATTGTTTCCCGCCGCTCGCCCTCATGTACCTGCAGGCCTCCATCGAGAAGCGCACGGCGCACCGCGCCGAGGTGTACGACGCCATCGTCGACGACATGGACCACCCCGAGTTCGAGGCGAAGCTCGCCAACTACGACCTCGATTTCGTCGGCATCTCCACGTACACGCACTCGCTGCCCGACGTGCAGCTCACCATCGACGCGGTGCGCAAGCGCAACCCCAACGCGCACATCTCGCTCGGCGGCCCGCACCCGATCATGTTCCCCGACTACGCGATCCAGCTCCGCGGGGTCGACTCCATCTGCACCGGCGACGGCGACGACGTGATCGTCGAGATGATCAAGGCCATCGACGACGGCAAGTCGCTCGAAGGCATTCCCGGCCTCTGGCTCAAGTCCCGCGGCGGCGAGATCGTCAAGAACGCTGCCCGCAAGGAGACCAAGTCGCTCGATTGGCAGGTGTGGCCCGACCGCTCGCGCACCCGTTTTCGTGACTACTGGGTGCCCGGCGCCAAGCAGCCCATGGTCACCACCGCCATCACGTCCAAGGGGTGCCCCCACTCCTGCCCGTTCTGCTTCACCTACAAGAAGCAGTACCGCATGCGTGACATCGACAACATCCTCGACGAGATGGAGCACTGTGTCTCCCTCGGCATCACCGAGGTGTTCTTCGTGGATGACCTGTTCACGCCCAACTCCCAGTGGGCGATGAAGTTCTGCGACGGCATCGAGCGCCGCGGCCTGAAGTTCAACTGGGGCTACAAGACCACGGTGGCGGGCACCACGCGCGAGCAGATCCGCCGCTGCAAGGAGGCCGGGGCCACCAAGATCCACTTCGGCGTCGAGTCGATGCACAACGACGGCCTGGACGCGCACGACAAACATTGTGACACGGACGACTGTCACCGTGTGTTCCGCTGGTGCCGCGAGGAGGGCGTGCGCAGCGTCGCCTACATCATGATCGGCGGCCCCCACGAGAAGACCCGCGCCGACGTCGAGGCCAACCTCGACGAGATGATCAAGCTCGACGCCGAGTACGCCGCCTTCGCCATCTACACACCCTACCCGGGCACCGAGTCCTTCGAGTTGGGCGCCCGCCTCGGCCTGTACAACGCCGACTGTTGGGACAAGCTGATGAAGGACCCGCTGTGCGGCGAGAAGGTGCCCGTGTGTTGGGAGGAGCACCTCACCCGCGCGGAGCTGCTCGATCTGCTCAAGTTGTGTCATCGCAAGTTCTACTTCCGCCCGCGCTTCATCGCGCGCCAGATCAAGCAGCTCCAGAGCCCGCAAGAGCTCAAGCGCCTCGCGGACGCCGCGATCTCGCTGGTGAAGCTCGAGTTCACGCGGACGCAGAGCGCGGAGGCGCCGGTTTAGCGGTGGCGGTCCGGTGGGATTGGGCGATTCTTGGGGCAGGGGCGCTGCCCCCGCAACGAGCCTGTGAAGCAATCCCCCCTTGGGGAGTCTGGGGAGAAACCG
>JAZKFH010000009.1:0-245450 GCA_040386535.1 Myxococcota bacterium
TCCGCCGCCACCGCCGGAGCTTCCGCCGCCACCGCCGGAGCTTCCGCCGCCACCGGAGCCGCCGCCCGAACCACCACCACCGCCGGAGCTTCCGCCACCGCCGGACCCGCCGCCCGAACCACCGCCACCGCCGGACCCGCCGCCACCACCGGAGCTACCGCCACCGCCGGAGCCGCCGCCCGAACCACCGCCGCCGCCGGAGCTACCGCCACCGCCGGAGCCGCCGCCCGACCCCGAGCCGCCGCCCGACCCCGAGCCGCCGCCCAGACCGATCGTCACGGAGATCTCGAACTCGGAATCTCCGCTCCCGGCCCCGCCGCCGCTTCCGCTGGAACCGCCGCTTCCGCTGGATCCGCCGCTTCCGCCCGAGCTCCCACCAGAGCCGCTTCCACCAGAGCCACTTCCACCGGCCCCACCGCCGCTTCCACCGGCCCCACCGCCGCTTCCACCGGCCCCACCGCCGCTTCCACCGGCCCCGCCGCCGCTTCCACCGGCCCCACCGCCGCCGGCCCCACCGCCGCCGGCGCCACCGCCACCACCACCACCACCACCACCACCCGTGCCGCCACCCGCCGCCGCGCCGCCGCCGCCGGGCTTGGTCGGCGGGTGCTTGTGCGTCGGCGTGGTGAGGACGGGCTTCGGCGTGCCCGGGGAGCCCCCGTTGATGTCGACCTTGCCCGCCTTGAAGGTCTGCGTGCCGGTCTCGACCTTGCCCGAGGTCTTCGCGGCGAGCACGGCCGTCTGCGAGGCGCTCATCGCAATCGACGCGCTCGCGTCGACCTTGAAGTCCTTGCACTTGAAGCTGACGGTCTCGACCGCTTCGTGGATGATGTTCTTGCCGACCTTCTGGGTGATGATCTTGTTGGCGGCGTGGAGCTCCTGGTAGATCGCTTCGTTCTCGGACGTCGCCTTGATCTCGATGCGCTCCTTGCCCGCGGTGTCGTCGAAATCGATCCAGTGCGAGTTTCGCGACCAGAAACGGCGGTGGTCGTCGTTGCCGTCCTCGTTCGCGTAGGGCTTCGGCTTGTCGGCCCCGCCGTTGTAGACCGCACCCATCACGTAGGGCGACATCGTCCGGTGCGAGAAGCCGAGCACGACCTCGGTGCCGACCTCGGGGATCATGACGAGGCCGCGGAGCTTCCCGGCCATGGGCGTGAGGATCCGCACCCACGTGGAGTCCGGAGGGGTCTCGCCGTCAACTGGGAAGTTGACCTTGATCCTGCCCATCTTGTCGGGGTCGACATTGTCGATGACGATGCCGACTACGAGGCCGTTGATCATGACCTGACCTCGTCAGTTGATGTTCGTCATCGAGGCGGTGAGCGTGAGGCTGGCGCCCCCGTCGACCGTGCAGCTCGTCCCGGAGGTGAGCTCCATCGTGGTGCCCGCCTTCATCGAGATGGAGTTCGTGGCCTCGAGGATGAAGTCCTTGCACTTCCACGACACGGTCTCGACCGCCTCGACGATGATGTCCTTGCCCGAGTAGACGGAGAGCACCTTCTCCTTCGAGTCCCAGATCAGGCGGATCTCCTCGTTGTGCGTGATGAGCTCGATGCGCTCCTCGCCCGCCGTGTCGTCGAACGTGACACGATGGCCGCTGCGGCTCTGGAACACCCGCAGGTTGTTCTCGCCGTCCTCGTTCGCGTACGGCGGCGTGTCGACTCCGTTGTAGACGGAGCCGAGCACGATCGCGTTGTCATGGTCCCCATGGACGAACGACACCACGACCTCGTCCCCGATCTCGGGGATGGTCATCCAGCCGCGCTCCTGCCCGGCCATCGGCATGGCGAGGCGCGCCCACCAGCTGTCCGGCCCGTCGGGGAGGGTCGGGAACTTCACGCGAACGCGCCCGAGCTTCTCCGGGTCGACGTTGTCGGTCACCAGCGCCTCGACGAGCCCAGGCATTTGTCCGGACACGGGCCGTCCATGCCGATCGGTCACTTTGGGCAAGGCTTCCTCCAACGGGTGGCACCCAGTATAGGGCGCCGAGGCGAAACTCGTCAATGCGGTACGCGCCCACGGAGCGGGCGGCGCGAGGCAACAATCAGGTACTTTTCACGCTGATCAAGGCGTGGGCCGCGTGCACCTGCGTGAGGCGGTCGGATAGCGCGATCGGCCACGCCAGCGGGTCCTTCTCTTCGACGACGTGATGATCGAGGCGAAAATTCTGGAGCGGCGCGCGGCCATCCAGCGCGGCCGTGAGCTCCGCCGGGGTGAAGCGTCGATCGCGGGGGGTGATGTCGTCGTGGAACGCGTAGGCGCACGTGACGACGAGCTGGCCGCCGGGGCGGAGCAGCGCGTCCGCCTGGGCGAGCACGAGGGCCGGGTTCGTGGTCGAGTCGAGCAGGTTCGGCAGCACGACGGCGTCGAACGAGGCTGGAAGAAAGGGGGGATCGGCGGCGTCCCCGCAGATGCGGACGCCGGGGTGGTGGCGCAACATCGCCAGGTTCGAGTCGAGCGCGACCACGTCGGTCCGCGCGCACGCCCCGAGGCCCGCGCCCATCTCGAGGACCAGCCCTTCGAGCGCCGACACCCGCGTGCGCAGCCAGTCCTGGAGAGCGCCCTCCCGGGACTTGCGGTAGACCGCGAGCAGGCTCGCGTTGCGCGCCGCGGCGCCACCCATCCCCGTCGTCACGCGAGCGGCCACGTCCTCGGGGAGGTCCGCACGGCGGAGGGCCTCTGCACCCTCGACGCGCAGCCACTCGTCGACGTCACGCAGGACGAGGGGGACGCCGTCGATCACCGGGAAGGTGGCGCCGCACCCGCAGCGCAACAAGCCGCCGAACGTTTCGAGGGTCCGGACGTGAAGGTCCCCGCCGGTGAGGTGGCGGCAGACAGGGCAGACGAGGGGGACCGGGATCAACCGCCCACGATCACGTTGGTGCTGCCGGCGATCAAGGTGCCGACGCCGCCGCAGTGGGTCGTCGTGTCGCCCAGGCGGTGCGCGGGGATGTTGTTGATGAACACGGTGCCGGAGCCCTTCGCGGCGGTCCACGAGTTCGCGGCGCAGCACGCGATGTGCATCCCGGGGTCACCGACGCGCAACGCGGGCAGGCCGTTGACCATCACGTTCGGCGAGCCGGCCAGGGCGGGCCCGTTGACGGGGTGGGGGCAGAGCGGGCAGCCGTGCGCGTCCGCGGGGTTGAACGCCTTGTCCGTGACGCGACCTTGAGGGGGCATGCAACCTCCGTCCAAAGAATATCACGGAGGTCGCTTTGCGGGGGATGGCCCAGGAGATCGCGCTTGGACCGGTTCGGCGGTAAGGTGCGCGCGCTCCCGGATCTCGCGTGCGTCTCTTCCCGCTCCTCGCCTTCTTCCTCCTGCCGGCTTGTGGGGACAACCTCACGTCGGACGACAAGCCCACCGCGGACGACACCGCGACCGAGAACGACGCCGACACGGACGCCGACAGCGACACGGACACCGACGCGGACTCCGACACGGACACCGACACCGACACGGACGCGGATTCCGACACGGACACCGACACCGATACGGACACGGACACCGACACGGACACGGACACCACGCCCGCGGTGTGCGCCGACGACCTCGACGGGGACGGCGTCACCGCGAGCGACGGGGACTGCCGACCGGCGGACGCCGCCGCGTTCCCCGGCGCCGCCGAGCGATGCAATGGTCGTGACGACGATTGTGACGGAGAGGTCGACGAGGAGGACGCGTGCGTGGCGCGTTTCGCCCCGCCCCCGCCGCCGCCGGACACGGGCGACACCGGCGCCCCGGTCGACACCGACGTGGTGATCGACTCGGGCGACACGGATGACACGGACTCGGAGGACACCGCGACGAGCGACCCGGACGTGGACGACGATCGCGACGGCTACACGGAGAACACGGGGGACTGCGACGACACGAACCGTCGCGTGAACCCGCGCGCGCCGGAGGTCTGCGACAACGGGGTCGACGACAACTGCGACGGCGTCGACGACATCTGCGACGACCCGGACACCGGCTTCGCGAGGCTCGACTACGTCGGCGACTTCACCGTGTGCGAGAACGAGACGTTCCTCCAGGGGCACTTCGGATACGAGCTCACCGGGCTCGGTGACGGCGGGCGCCTGTGCACCGCCATCGGCGAGTACACGTCGGAAGGCGACGCGACGAGCGGCTGCCCCGACTGCGAGTGGTCCTTCGACCTGGCCGGCCTGCAGAACTCCCGCGCCGCCGGCGACTATTGCGAACAGTTCGGGATCGACGACGGGTGGCTCGACGGCGCGCTCGACTACTCGTGGGGTTTTGCCAGCACCTACGAGTACGTCGGCGATTTCGGCACGTACTCGCTCGAGAACGTGCTGATGCTCTACGTGGATCGCACGTCCGGTTGGTTGCCGTTCGCCTACAACTACGCGGGCCGGGAGTCGGTCGAGGGTGACAGCTACTACGCGTCGTTCGCCCGCCAGGCCACCACCGCGTACGGCGGCTACGCGTACTACTACTACTACCGGTAGTTCCAGGGTTCCGGCGCGTGCCCGCCGGGATCGCGACGCCTCGATCGGGACCGGTTAGGGCGGGGCCGCCGGAGGCCTCGCCATGTCGTTGTTGCTGCTCGTGTTGTCCGCTTGTACCAAGCCGTCCGAGGACGACACCGGCGGCGTCACGCCCCGCGCCTTCTCCGACTGCGATCCCATCTCGTACGACTACTGCTCGCTGCCGTACCCCTCCTCGTTCTACCTGCGGGAAGACGCGGCGACCGCGACCGGGTTCCGCGTCCAGCTCGGCGCGACCACGATCCCGGCCACCCACCAGGGCTACCAGCCGCCGCCCGACCTCTGGAACGAGCTCGACGGGTTCTCCCCCATGGGGCCGATCCTGGCGCGGTTCCCGAACCTCTCGCTCACCGGCGTTCCGGGGCACGACGACATCGGGGCCTCCGTCGCGGACGGCGCCCCCATCGTGCTCGTCGACATGGAGACCGGCGAGAGGATGCCCTACTTCGCCGAGCTCGACATGGCCGGCCAACACGTGGCCGGGCGCGAGTTCCTGTTCATCCGGCCGGTGGTGCCGCTCCGCAACGGGCACCGCTACGCCGTCGGCGTCCGCAACCTCGTGGACACCGCGGGCGCGCCGATCGTGGCCTCCGAGGGCTACGCCGCCCTTCGCGACGGCACGGCCACGGACAACTGGGACATCGAGGGCCGCCGCGACACCTTCGACGCGGTGTTTGCCGCGCTCGAGGGGGACGGGTGGGCGCGCTCCGAGACCATCCTGGCGTGGGACTTCGTCGTCGCCAGCAAGGAGAAGATCACGGGCCGCGCCGAGTGGATGCGGGACGACACGCTCTCCCGCATCGGCGCGACCGGCCCCGCCTACGTCATCGACAGCGTCACCGACGAGGTGAGCGACACGATCTACCGCGAGATCCAGGGTCACTTCACCACGGCGCTGTACCTCGAGGCCGACGACTCCGACACCCTGCTCACCCGCGACGAGAACGGCATGCCGTTCTACAACGGCGACACCAGCGTGCCCTTCACGATCCGCATCCCGCGCACCGCCGTGGAGGATCCGCGCCCGCTGAAGCTCGTCCAGTACGGGCACGGCCTGCTCGGCGGCCAGGGCGAGGTCGGCTCCGGCTACCTCGGCGAGATGGCGAACAAGTACGGGTACATCCTGTTCGCCACCAACTGGCGCGGCATGGCCGAGGACGATGTCGACGCCATCACGCTCATGCTCGTGAGCGACATCGGGCGGTTCGGCATCATCCCCGAAGGCGGGCACCAGGGGCTCGTCGAGTTCGTGGCCGCGGCGGCCATGATGCAGGGGGGCATGGCGACGGACGCCAACCTCGCGTTCCCCGACCCCGAGAGCGGCGCGATGGTCTCCGTAGTCGACCCGAGCGAGGTCCTCTACTACGGCAATTCGCAGGGCGGCATCCTCGGCGGGGTGTACCTCGCCCTGTCGCCGACCATCGAGCGCGGCGTTCTCGGCGTGCCGGGCATGCCGTACAGCCTGCTCTTGTCGCGCTCGGCCGACTTCACGCCGTTCTTCGCGCTCTTCCAGGGCATCTACCGCGACCAGGAGCACATCAGCTTCTGGATGGCGCTGCTCCAGAACCTCTGGGACTCGGCCGAGCCCGGCGGCTGGGGGCGCCAGATGACGGAGGACCCGATCGCCGGCGTGCCCCCGAAGCGCGTGCTCGTGCAGGACGCCATCGGCGACGCCCAGGTCTCCACGATCGGCGCCCAGAACATGGCGCGCGCCTACGGCGCCTCCCTGATCGAGAACCCCCTCGCCGAGATCTGGGGCCTCGACATCCAGCCCTCCGAGTTCGCCGGCTCGGCGTTGGTCGAGTACGCGCACGGCGCGCCCGAGGTTCCCTACACGAACGTGCCTCCCGACAGCGGCGTGGACACGCACGAGGACACCCGCCGCACCCCCGCCGCCCAGGACCAGCTCGACCTGTTCCTCACGACGGGCGTGGTGAAGCAGTTCTGCGACGGCGTGTGTGACCCCGAGTAGCTCTCCGGGTTGAAGGCGGCGAGTTGCGTGCGCACCCAAGGACCTGGCCGCCCTGGCGGAGAGGAGATCCCGGATGCGTACGAACAATCTCTGGTCTGCGACGGGGGAGGAGCCGCCCCGCGGCCGGCTCCAGCAGGACCTTCGCGCCGATGTGTGCGTGATCGGCGCCGGCGTCGCCGGGCTGACCACCGCGTACCTGCTCGCGCGGGAGGGGCGGAACGTCGTGGTGCTCGAGCTCGGCAACGTGGCGAGCGGCGAGACCCGCCACACGACCGCCCACCTCTCCAACGCCATGGACGACCGGTTCGTGGAGCTGGAGCGCATCCACGGGCGTGACGGCGCCCGGCTCGCCGCGGAGAGCCACGGCGCCGCGATCGTGCGCATCGAGACGATCGTGGCCGACGAGGACATCGCCTGCGATTTCGACCGCGTGGACGGCTACCTCTTCCAGCCGCCCGGCCGCCCCACCTCCGAGCTCTCCGAGGAGCTCGCTGTCGCCCGTCGGGCCGGCGTGATCGTCGAGATGATCGCCCGGGCCCCGATCGAGGGCTTCGACACCGGGCCGTGCCTCCGGTTCTCGGGCCAGGCCCAGATCCACCCGCTCAAGTACATGCACGGCCTGGCCCACGCGTTCGAGCAGCTCGGGGGGCGCATCTTCTGCGGCACGCACGTCACCGAGGTGCACGGCGGCAACGAGGCCGAGGTCATCACCCGCGACGGCGCCGTCGTGCGCGCCCGCGCCGCGGTCGTCGCGACGAACTCGCCCATCAACAACCGGTTCGCGCTCCACACCCGGCAGGTGCCCTACCGCACCTTCGTGATCGGCGCGATCGTGCCGCGGGGCGTGGTCACCAAGGCGCTCTACTGGGACGACGCCGATCCGTACCACTACGTGCGCCTCGAGGCCGCGGTCGACCCCACGGCCGACACCGACGTGCTGATCGTGGGCGGGGAGGACGCCCGCACGGGGGATGTGCGTGACGACGAGGCCCGCTACGCGCGGCTCGAAGCATGGGCGCGCGCGCGATGGCCGATGGTCCGCGACGTGCCCTACCGGTGGTCGGGCCAGGTGTACGAACCGGTCGACGGCCTCGCGTTCATCGGCAAGAACCCCTTGGACGCGGACAACGTGTACGTCGCGACGGGAGACTCGGGGCAGGGCATGACCCACGGCACCATCGCCGGGATGTTGCTCACCGACCTCATCTGCGGGCGCAAGAACCCCTGGACCCGGCTCTACGATCCAGCGCGTGTGCGGCTCGGCTCGGCGCGGGACTACGCGAAGGACAACATCGACACGGCTGCGCATTACGCCGAATGGCTCACGCCCGGCGAGGTGCGGAGCGTGGACGCCATCGCGCCCGGCGAGGGCGCCGTCTTGCGGCAGGGGCTCCAGAAGGTCGCCGCCTACCGCGCCGAAGACGGCACCGTGTCGATGTGCAGCGCGACGTGCACCCACCTCGGGTGTGTCGTCGGGTGGAACAAGAGCGAGTCGATCTGGGAGTGCCCGTGCCACGGGTCCCGCTTCGATCGTTTCGGCAAGGTGGTCAACGGGCCCGCCACGGCCGACCTCGCGGCGCTCCCGGGCGCCCCCGCACCCGCGACGAAGAAGAAGAAGGTCCTCGAACCGGTGTGACTACATCGTGACGAGGAGGGGCGCATGGCGGACAAGGAAGACGAGGTCGACCCCATCGGCGGGGACATCCCCCCGTCCGTGAGCATCAGCAAGGAGCGCGCGGACGGGCAGGACTCACGGGCGACCGCGCGGCTGGGCGAGGAGCCGAACGGCCCGAGCACGCGGGTGACCCAAGGTCGAGGCATCGCCGCGAAGATCGCCGAACACGAGGCGATCATCCAGCACAAGGAGCTGCCGGAGGAGGCGGCCATCCAGTTCGAGAAGAGAGGAAAACGGCACAGGCACGAGTAGGCCGGCTACGCGCCGCGCGTCACGCCGTAGAGCTTGCCGTGGCGGTTCCACAGGTGCGCCACGAGATCCTCGACCGGGTCGCGGTCCCCCACGACCGCGCGGAAGAGGACCGGCGCGTCGTCGAGGTGGCCCTTGGCGTGCACGTGCTCGCGCAGCCACGCGAGGATGGGCTTGAACTGGCCCCGCTCGACGTGCTCCCAGATGTCGGGCAGATCCTCCTGGATCTTCGCCCCGAACCCGGCCGCGTAGAGGTTGCCGATGGTGTAGCTCGGGAAGTAGCCGAACGCGCCGCCGGACCAGTGCACGTCCTGGAGCACGCCCTCCTTGGCGGTCGGAGGCGTGACGCCCACGATGCGCCGGTACGCGTCGTCCCACGCCGCCGGAAGGTCGACCGCCTGGAGCCGGCCCTCGAGGACGGCGACCTCGATCTCGAACCGCACCAGGATGTGCAGGTTGTAGGTGGCCTCGTCGGCGAAGATGCGGACGAGCGAGCGCTCGACCGTGTTCATCGCGCCGTAGAGCGAGGCGGGCGTGACGTCGAGCGTGGGCCAGATGCCGTGCATGCGCGGCGCGAGGTAGCGGCAGAACGCCTCGGAGCGCCCGACGAAGTTCTCCCAGAAGCGCGACTGGGACTCGTGGAGGCCCATGCCGGCGGCCTTGTCGAGCCCCGTGCCCGCCCACTGCGAGGGCAGGCCCTGCTCGTACATGGCGTGGCCGCACTCGTGCACGGTGCCGCCGAGCGCGGCGAGGAAGTTGTCGACGTGGAAATGCGTCGTGATGCGCACGTCATCCGTCGCGAGGCCCACCGAGAACGGGTGCTCGGAGAGATCGAGCCGGCCGCGCACCCGGTCGAAGCCGAGGTCGGTGAGGACACGCTCGGAGAGCTTGCGCTGCCCCTCCACGTCGAGGGGCGCGTTGAAGCCCGCGGGGGCGGGCTGGCCCTGGATCGTGTCGAGGAAGCGGTTGAGCTCGAGGCCCAGGCGCTCGAACATCGGGCGGAGCTCGGCGATCGTCGAGCCCGGATCGTAGTCCTCGAGCAGCGCGTCGTAGAGGTGCTGCCCGGGCGTGGCCTGCCGCTCGGCCTGCTCGCGCGTCAAATCGATGAGTCGCTGGAGCGGCGCGGCGTAGAGCGCGAAGTCGTTGGACTTGCGCGCGTCCATCCACGCGGCGAAGCCCGCGGTGCGGGCGTGGGAGAGCTCCTCGACGAGGCGGCCGGGGAGCGCGGTGGCGCGGCGATACCGGCGCCGGGCGTTGCGCACCGCGGACGTCTGCATCCGGTCGAGCGAGGCGCCCTCGAGCTCCCCGAGCCAGGTCCCCACCTCGGGCGCCGTGAAGCGCTCGTGGTAGATGCGCCCGAGCACGGCGCTCTGCTTCCCGCGCGAGTCGCCGCTGCCGACGGGCAGGTAGGTCTGCTGGTCCCAGTCGAGCAGCGCCATGGCGCCCCCGATCGCGTCGAGCTCGTGGATGCGAGACGTGAGCTGGTCCCAGGCGTTCATGGCGTCCTCGAAGCCGGGCGGTATAACGGGCGTGCGCCCATGCCGCCCACCCTCACGCTCGACGCCGCCGCCTCCCCCGAAGCAAACGCGCTGCTCACGACGATGTTGCGCGCTCTCCAGGGCGCGTTGCGCGCGGCGCCAGACGACGAAGCGGCGCTCGAGGCCGGCTTGTCCGAGGGGCTCGCCGCCTACGACGGCTACCTTGCCCACGTCGTCACCGCGCACCCGATGAGCTGCGCGGTCGGCTGCACCGCGTGTTGCCACGACAACCCACGCGGCGTGACCGGCGTGGAGATCGAGCGCCTGGGCCGCGTGGTCGACGCCCTGCCCGACGGCGTCCGGATCCGGGCGGCGTTCGCCCGCCTCGCCGCGCAGCGGACCGACGCCGAGGCCTGGCGCCGCCGTCGCGAGCCCTGTCCGCTCCTCGACCCCGCCGGGCGTTGCCGCGCCTATGCCGCGCGCCCGCTCGCCTGCCGCGCGTTCGTGGCGGTCACCCCCGCCGCGTGGTGCGATCCCGACAGCCCCTCCTACGCCGACCGCGTCAACCCACACCTCGATCCGCCGCGGGTCATCCTCCAGATCCTGCAGGCGCTCTCGGCGCGGCGTGGGCTCTCCGTCGCGACCGACTTGCACACGGGGATGGCGGGTAGATGACGATGCGCTGGAACGACGAGGCCCGGTCGCTCGACCTCGGCGTGCGGGACCTGTTGGACGAGGGAGACCGTCGCGGCCGCGCGCCGATGGCGCTCTCCGATCGGGCGCGCATGCGGGCCGGGGCCGAGCTCCATCGCGATCTGCAGGCGGTGCGGCGGGCGGAGTCGGAGCACGTGTCCGCGGAGGTCACGCTCCGGCACTCGGTCGTCGTGCGCGGGTGGACCTGCACCGTGCACGGCCGCGCCGACGTGGTGGCGGAGGAGGACGGCCGCACCGTCGTCGAGGAGATCAAGTCTTCCCTGCTCGATGGCGACGCGCTCGCGCGCACCAGCACGTTCCCCGCGTGGGAGCGCCAGCTGGCCTTCTACGTGAGCTTCGCCGCCGCGGCCCGCCGCCCCGATCCCGTGGGGCGGCTCCGCGTCGTCTCGCTCCTCGACGGCGCCGAGCGTATCGTCCAGGTGCCCCTCGATCCGGGGCTCGACGCCTGGATCGTCGCGCGTCTGGACGACCTCGTCCGTGGCCGCGAGGAGCGCCTCGCGTGGTGGGCGCGCCGTCGGCAGGCACCGGTGCGGTTCGCCCACGACGAGCCGCGCCCAGGCCAGGACGCCGTGGTGGCCGCGGTCGAGGAGGGGGTGCGCAAGGGCGGGCACGTGCTGCTCGTCGCGCCCACGGGCGTGGGAAAGACCGCCGCGGTGCTCGCCGGCACGCTCCGGGCCGCGGCCGGGTCGGGCCAGCGGGTGTGGTGGGCCACGGCGCGCACCACGCAGCAGGCCATGGTCGAGCGCACCGCCGCCGCGATGGCGGCACGTGGCACCCCCGTGCGTTCGGTCACGCTGCGCGCACGGGAGCGGGCGTGTCGAAGGGGAGGGGAGCCCTGCGACCCCGGTACGTGCCCGCTCCTGGAGCCCTCGCCCGACCGGCTCGACGCCGCGCTCCAGGCGCTCGCGGTCCTCGGCCAGCCCGACGCCGACGCGCTCGCCGCGGTAGCCGCCGAACATCGGCTCTGTCCGTACGCGCTCGCGCTCTCCTGGCTCGAGCGGTGCGACCTCGTCATCTGCGACTACAACTACGCCTTCGACCCCGACGTGCGGCTCCGCCTCGCGCTGGCGGACGTGCCCCACGTGCTGGTCGTGGAAGAGGCCCACCAGCTGCCCGACCGCGCGTGCGACTGGGGCTCGCCCAGCATCGACTCGAAGCTCGTGAACGACGTGCTCGCCGCGCTTCCCGACGATCACGCGTGGCGTCCGTTCCGCGCGCTCGCGTACCAGGTCGCCGAGGCGATCGCGGACGCCGCGCTCCTGTCGACCGGCGAGGGCGACAAGGACGCCGTGCTGGTGGAGGCGAACACGCGCCGATGGGTCGCGCTTCGCGACGCCGTCGACGATCTCGGCCTGGCCCACGCCGCGTTGAGCCAGGGAACCCCGTTCGTGTCCGCCGTCACGACGCAGCTCCTCCTCGCGCCCCAGGTCCTCCTTGCGCCGGTGCCCGCTTTCCCCTCCGCGCCGCCGCCCCCGATGGACCCGTGGGTAGCGCTCGCGCGCGCCGTCATGCGGTTCGCGGGGGCGCTCGAACGCGCCGGCGACGAGACGGTCGCGCTCTGGTCGCCGGGGCCGGCGGTGGCGCCGGGGACGATGCGCGAGGTGCCGGGCGGGCGCCTCGCGTTGTCCTGCCGCGACCCCTCGCGGGTGCTCGGCCCCCGGTTCACCGAGGCCCACGCGACCGTGTCGGTCAGCGCCACCCTCGCGCCCCCGTGGTTCTACCGGGATCGGTGCGGCATGGAGCCCGACCGCGTGGTCGAGGTCGAGGCGCCGTCACCCTTTCCGCCCGAGCGCCGCCGCGTCCTCGTCGTGGGCGGGGTCTCCACCGAGTACAAGCACCGCCTCCGTGATCGGGAGCGGGTCGCCGACATCGTCGCGCGCACGCTCGCCGCGGTGCCCGGGAACGCCGCCGTGTTCGTGTCGAGCTTCGAGCAGCTCCGCGATCTCGTCGCCGCGCTCTCCCTCCCGGACCGCGAGCTTCTGGTGCAGACGCCCGCGATGGACGAGGGCGAACGCGCGCGCATGCTCGATCGGATGCGCGATCCGACGGCGCCCCAGGCGCGGGTGCTCGTCGGCGTGCTCGGTGGCTTGTTCGCCGAGGGTGTGGATCTTCCCGGGGACGCCCTGCGCGCCGTGCTCGTGGTCGGCCCCGCGCTCCCACCCCCCACGCTCGAGCGGCGCCTCCTCCAGGAGTGGTACGAGGAGCGCTTCGACCAGGGCTTCACGCTCGCCTACGTCCAGCCGGGCATGACCCGGGTCGTGCAGGCGGGCGGTCGCGTCGTGCGCGGGCCGGGCGATCGCGGCGTGGTGGTGCTGATCTGCCAGCGCTTCTTGCGCAACGCATACGCCGACTGGCTGCCCGCGCCGTGGGAGCCGCATCGCTCGCGCCGCCCGTGGGAGGACGTGGCCGCGTTCTTCGCGGAGCCCGATTCCGACGATGTCACTTTCGAGCGATCCGGACCGTAGTCGTCGCGCCGAGCCCGCTGTAGACTGGCGGCCCCGGAGGCCCCCTTGCGCCTGTTTCCTTTCGTTCTCCTCGTCGCGTGCTCCGACTACGATCTCAAGGCGTCCGGCGACCGCGAGGGTGTCGAAGAGGACACCGGCGTGGACGGCCCGGAGACCGACACCGACGAGGAGCCCTACCCCGAGGACACCGACCCGACGGTGTGCGAGGAGCGCGCCTTTCCGGCGGCCGCCATCGCCCAGAACGACGAGTGCTACTCCGAGGGCCCGACCGTCGGGAGCTTCACGCCGATCGTCGAGTGGACCAAGGCGAACTGGCGGACCGACCCGAGCTCCAACCAGGTGATGATGATGCCCGCGGTGGGCTCCCTCACCGATGACGACGGCGATGGCGACGCCGACGCGGACGACGTGCCCGACATCGTCCTCATCACCTACGGCTCGAGCGACGGCACGCTGCGCGCGGTGAGCGGAGACGGCGGGGAGGAGATCCTCAACGTCACCGGGCAGGGCCTCCAGGGGCAGGGCGGCGTGGCGCTCGGTGACATCGACGGAGACGGCTGGACCGACATCGTCGCGGTCACGGGCAGCACGGTCAAGGCGTTCGACGCCGCGGGCACCCTGATGTGGACCAGCTCGTCGCTCTCCGGCCTCATCTACGGCACCTCCGACAACCCGGCCATCTCCGACATGGACGGCGACGGCCGGCCCGAGATCATCGTCGGCAAGGCGATCATCGACGCGAGCGGGCGGGTGGTGGGGCGCGGCCAGTACGGGATGGGCGGGGTCAACGGCAACAACGTCGGCACCACCTCGTTCGCGGTCGACATCGACGGGGACGGCGAGCAGGAAGTGATCACGGGCAACGCCACGTACAGCCGCGACGGCACCACCATCTGGTACAATCGCCAGGACGACGGGTATCCGGCCGTCGGCAACTTCGACGGCGACGCCGACGCCGAGATCGTCGTCTCGAGCGGCGGGCGCGTTCGCCTCCAGGACACCGACGGCACGGTGATCTGCAGCAACCGCATCCCGGGCGCGGACAGCTCCTACTACGGCGGGCCCCCGACGGTGGCCGACTTCGACGGCGACGGCGAGGCGGAGTTCGCGTGCGCCGCCGGCTCGCGGTACTCGGTCTTCGAGGCCGACTGCTCGGTCAAGTGGCAGGCCGTGACCCAGGACGCCTCCTCGGGCAACACCGGATCGAGCGTGTTCGACTTCGAAGGCGACGGCATCGCCGAGGCCGTCTACGCCGACGAGACGCGCCTCTGGGCCTTCGCCGGCCCCGACGGCTCGGTGAAGCTGGAGAGCCCCGAGCACTCGAACGCGACCTGGCTCGAGTACCCGGCCATCGCCGACGTGGATGGGGACGGCCAGGCCGAGATCGTCGTGGCGAACACCGCCTACGGCGCCAGCTTCTCCGGCATCACCGTGTTCGGGGACGCCGACGCCTCCTGGCGCTCTGGCCGCAAGGTGTGGAACCAGCACGCCTACCACATCACCAACGTGGACGACAACGGCGGCATTCCCCGCGACGCCGAGCAGAACTGGCTCACCTACAACAACTTCCGCTCCGGCGACATCGGCGCCGGCGGGTCCGGGTACTCCGGGCCGGATCTCGTGGTCGACGTCGAGGACGTGTGCATCGACGAGTGCGACCGCGGCCGCCTGACCGTATGGGTGACCGTGGCGAACGCGGGCTTCGAGGATGTCGAGACGGACGTGGATCTGAAGCTGATCGGTGTACTGGACGACGGCACCGAGCGGCTCCTGGAGCAGTTCACGGTCACGGACACCATCGCGGCGGGAATGCGCCTCGAGGCGCACCAGGCCGTCATCGACCCGGTCCCCGAGACCCTCGCGAGCGTGTACGCCAAGGTGGACAAGGGCAACGACGCCGAGGACGACGACGTGTCCGAGTGCGTCGAAGACAACAACGAGCACGAGTACAACGAGAACCTCTGCCCGTAGCGTCGTGGCCCAGGGTTGTGGCACACTGGCCGCTCACCGACGCCCCCGCCTCCCGACGAGGATCTCCATGCGCACGCTGCTCCCCTTCCTCCCCTGTCTGCTCCTCGGATGCCTGCAGGAGAACGAGATCACCGGGAAGCCCGAGGAGCCGGAGTTCGTCGAGGGCGACACGGCGGTCCCGCCCGACACGGACACGGACACGGACGTGCCGCCGGACACGGGGGAGACCGCAGAGCCGCCCCCGAACTGCGACGACCAGTACTTCGCCGGATCGAGCGTCCCGCAGCTGGACGAGTGCTTCTCGGCCGGGCCGACCGTCGGCACGTTCACGCCGGAAGTGCTCTGGGACAAGCAGACGTTCTCCAACAACGGCGCATCGGTCAGCTGCATGATGCAGCCGATCGTGTGCCCCCTCTCGGATGACGACGGCGACGGCGACGCGGACGAGAACGACATCGCCGACGTCGTGATCATCACCTACTCGCCGGGCGTGTTGCGCGCGTTGTCCGGCGTGGACGGCTCCGAGCTCTGGGGGTCCTCCGGCGCAGGCGGGATCCAGATCACCGGCGGCGCGGCGTGCGGCGATCTCGACGGGGACGGCTCGGTCGAGGTCATCGCCGCCACCTCCACCGGTGTCGACGTGTTCGATCGCCACGGCAACGCGGTGTGGTCGAGCAGTGCGTGCAGCGGCGCGATGGACGGCACGTCGGACTCGCCCGGCATCGCCGACATGAACGCCGACGGGGAGCCCGAGGTCATCATCGGCAGCTGCATCCTCGACAAGGACGGCGCTCTGCTCGGCCGGGGCACCTACGGCTGGGGCAGCTCCGCGAACGTGGGCTCGGGCTCCTTCGCGGTCGACATCGATCAGGACGGGGAGCTCGAGGTCGTGGCCGGCAACGCCATCTACGACATCAGCGGCAACGCACTGTGGGCGAACGGGCAGGCGGACGGGTACCCCGCGGTCGGCAACTTCGACGAGGACGACTTCGGCGAGATCGTCGTCACCGGTGACGCGCGCATGCGCATCCAGGACGACGACGGCACCGTGCTCTGCTCGGCGGCCATCCCGGCGGCGAGCGCCACCTACGGCGGCCCCCCGACCGTGGCCGACTTCGACGGCGACGGCGAGGCCGAGATCGGCGTGGCCGCGAACTCGACCTACACCGTCTTCGAGACCGATTGCAGCGTGTTGTGGCAGTTCACGGGCACGACCGACCCGTCGTCCGGCAACACCGGGTCGAGCGTGTTCGACTTCGAGGGAGACGGCATCGCCGACGTCGTCTACGCCGACGAGCACTGGGTCTGGGTCTTCGACGGGCGCGACGGCACCGTGAAGATGCAGGACCCCACGCACTCGAACAACACCTGGTTCGAGTACCCGACCGTCGCGGACATCAACGCGGACGGCAGCGCGGACATCGCGGTCTGCAACACCCCGGGCAGCTGGGGCAGCTACAACGGCGTGACCGTCTTCCAGGACGCGGACCAGTCGTGGCGCCCCGGTCGTCGCATCTGGAACCAGCACGGCTACAGCATCACAAATGTCGAGGAGGACGGCTCGATCCCCCAGTACCAGGAGACCAACTGGCTCTCCTACAACAACTTCCGCTCGGGTGACCTCACGCCGGGCGAAGGCTACTCCGGCCCCGATCTGTACGCCGAGATCCTCGACATCTGCGTGGACGAGTGCGAGCTCGGCAACGTGACCGTGTGGTACGCGGTCGGAAACCAGGGCTACAACGACGTGGAGGACGACGTGGCGGTCGAGTTCTGGGGCGACACCGACGCCGGCCCGCAGCTGCTCCTCGCCACCACGTGGACCGCCGACATCGTCCAAGGTCTTCAGACCGCTTCCGAGTCGGTCGAGCTCACCGGCGTCCCGACGCCGCTCTACAACGTCTGGGTCACGATCGACGGCGGGGACGACACCTCGGTGAGCGTGGTGGACGAGTGCTACGAGGACAACAACGTCGACGAGTGGGGCACGATGATTTGTCCCTGAGGCCGCGTACCGATAGGTAGGCCGGCCCACGGAGCCTCGACTGGACGCTGACCGGCTGTTGGAGCTTCGGAAACCTTTCGAGGACCTGGAGGCATCGGCGGTGCGGATCGCCGCCGCGCGCCCCGGGGAGCTCCACGACGACGCGCTCTCGGCCATCCGTTACGTGTTGAACTTCGCGAAGCTGCTCGTCGTCCGCGGTCGGGATGGGGTCGATCACGACGTGCAGGGCTTCCTCGCTTCACACGCGTGGAAGGTGCGCGACGCGCTGACGCCGCACCTCCTGGAGGAGCCCTCGTTGTGGGGCGCGATGCGGGTGCTGCCCGAGCTCGTGGCGCTCACCCGCGACCGCCGCACGCGCCTGCTGGAGCACTTCCCCCTCGATCGGGACAGCCTCGAGGCCGAGGTCACGACGCGCCAGCTCGTCGTGGTGTGTGGCGGCGGTGGCGGCGCCGGCTACGGCTACGCGGGCGCGTGGACCCTGTTCCATCGCCGTGGCCTGCAGCCGGAGCTGATCGCGGGCACGTCGATCGGCTCGTTGCTGGGCCTGTTCCGCGCGCGTCGGCGGGTGTTCGACGGAGCGCCGCTCGTGGCCGCGGCCAAGCGCCTCTCCTGGGAGAGGGTGTTCCGCGTTCTGCAAGTGGAGAGCCGCTACGGCCTGCCCGCGACCCTGCGGCTGTACCTGCGGAGCGCGATCGGCTCCCTGTTCGAGACGCCGGACGGGCGCCCGCTCACGTTCAGCGACCTCGAGATCCCGCTGCTCGTGGTGACCACGGGCATCGGCGTCGAGGCGCTCAAGCACGATCTCTCGTACTACGAGCACTTCCTCGACGACGCGGTGCGCCCCGGCGTGAAGCTCCAGGTCTCCACCTTGGCGAAGGTGGGGCAGGTCGCGACGATCTTCCGCGAGCTGTTGTCCACCCCCGACGCGCTCCGGGAGGTCGTGTTCGGATCGGACCCCGCCACCTACGACGCCGACGTCCTCGATGCCGCGGGCTTCTCCTCCTCCATCCCGGGGCTCATCCACTACGACGTGCTCCGTGACGATCGGCGGATGAAGGTCCTGCTCGACGAGCTCTACGCCCGCTACGGCATCACTCGGTTGGCGGAGGGCGGCATCGTGAACAACGTGCCGGTGCGGCCCGCGTTCGTCGAGGCGATGTCCGGACGCCTTGGGCGTCGCAACCCGTACATCGTGGCGTTGGACTGTTTTCCGCCGCGGATGCGCGCGATCCTGTTCTACGGGATCCAGCAGATCGTGCGGCCCAACGTCATGCGGAACATCCCGTACGCGAACACGTACCTCGCGATGGAGCGGACGCTCTCGCCGCTCAACCTCGTCCCCAATGTGCCGGACGTGAACAAGGCGATGAACTGGACGATGGAGGAGCTCGAGCCGCACATGCCGGTCATCGAGCGGATGTGCACGCCGTTCCGGCCGCTCTGATCGCCTCGAGCCCCACGAGCGTTCAGCGCGTGTGGAGCGCGGAGGTCGCCCGGGCCGTGGCGGGGAACGCGAGCGCGACGGCGCCGATGAGCAGCACCCCGGCGGCGTAGAAGGGCATCGCCGGCCCGCCCGAGGTGAAGAGGATCCCGCCGAGGGCGGGCCCCGTGGCACGGGCGAGCGCGCTGATCGACTGGGTGCTGCCGAGCACGGAGCCCTGGTCGGAGGCGGCCGCGCTCCGCGAGATGAGCGACTGGAGGCTGGGCGTCGCGAGCCCCTGGCCCACGGCGAGCAGCGCGAACACGCCCGCGAGGGCGTAGCCCGGGGGCGCGGTGGGGAGCGACACGATGCCGATGGTGAGCAGCCCCAGGCCGACCGGGACCAGGGGCCGCTCGCCGAACCGCTTGACGAGGCGCCCGATGAGGCCGCCCTGCACGATGATGCCGAGGATGCCGACCAGCCCGAACAGCCGGCCGATCTCCGCGGGGCGCATGCTGTGCGTCTCCTCGGCGAACAGGGTGAACGTGCTCTCCATCAGCGCGAACGAGAACACCTGCACGAAGGTCAACGCGATGCAGAGGCCGATCGCGGGCGCGGTGATGGCGCTCCACAGCGCCGCGGGGGCGATCGAGCGGCGGGAGGGGACGGAGCCGGCGTGGAGTGTCTCCGGGAGCCAGGCGAGCGCGAGGACGAAGTTGAGCGCGGAGAGGCCGGCCGCGAGCCACAAGGGGAGGGTGAGGGAGGTCTCCGCCAGCTCGCCGCCGATGAACGGACCGAGCGTGAACCCGATGCCGAAGGCGGCGCCGATGAGCCCCATGCCCTTCGCGCGGTTCTCGGGCGTCGTGAGGTCCGCCATGCACGCCTGGGCGGTGGAGATGTTGGCCGTCATCGCGCCGTGGAGGGTGCGGAAGAGGAACAACAGCCACAACGTGCTCGCGGACGCGAAGCCGGCGAGCATCAGGGCGGTCAGGGCGACCGACACCAGCATCACAGGGCGGCGCCCGACGCGGTCGGAGAGCTGGCCCCAGAGCGGCGCCGCGACGAACTGCGCGAGCGAGTAGCAGGCCATCAGCAGGGTGACCTGCAGGGCCGAGGCCGAGAAGCTCTGGGCGTAGAAGGGGAGGAGCGGGATCACGATCCCGAAACCGACGAGGTCGAGGACCACCGTCAGGAACACCACGACGATGGGCTTCATTCGGCGGCCATCAGCCCCAGGATGTCCGGGTGTACGCGCCCGTTCGTGGCGCAGACGCCGTCGACCAGGGGGTTCGCGCGGTTGAACACGTAGGGTTCGCCCCGGCGCGTGGTGGCGTTCCCGCCCGCGGCGAGCACCAGCGCGACGCCGCCGCAGATGTCCCACTCGTTCCGCGGCTGCGGCGTGAACGTGGCCTCGGCGTGCCCAGCGGCGACCAGGCCGAACTTGTAGGCGACCGAGCCGGTCGGCACGAGCGAGATGCGGTCGAGGTACTTGTCGAACCAGCCCTTCTTCGCCTCCGTGCGGCTGCACACGATGCGCGCGCCCTGCAGGCCCGCGTGGTTGCTCACCCTGCACGGCGCGCCGTTGAACGTGGCGCCCTCCCCCACGATGCCCGCGAACAGCTCCTCGCGGATGGGGTTGTAGAGCACGCCGAGGACCGGGCTACCCTTCACCACGAGCCCGATGCTGACGACGAACTCGGGGATGCCGAGGGTGAACTCCTTGGTGCCGTCGAGCGGGTCGACGATCCACGCGCTCTCCGCCGAGAGGCGCGCCGGATCGTCCACCGACTCCTCCGAGAGCCAGCCGAAGTCCGGGAACGCGCCGCGCAGGCGCTCGGCCAGGATCGCGTCCGCCGCGAGATCGGCCTCGGTCAAGGGATTGTCGCCGCCCTTGTCCAGCAGGATGGTCCGATCCTTGTAGAACCCGCGGATGGCCTCCCCGGCCTCGCGTGCTGCATCTACGGCGGTACGAAGCGCGAAATCCCGCATGGGGCCTCCCGAAGCCCCACGGTCTAACCCGTCGTGGACCGCTCGGGAGGGCCCGCGCGGGAGGGGGCGTGTCGGGCCCGGTTATTCGGCTTCCGATGCCGCGCGCGTGAGGATCACCAGCTCTGCGATGCTGTCGCCGTCCAGGTCGGTGGTGGCGAGCGTGCCGCCGGTCTCGAGGTACTGGCGGTCCGCCGCGATGGTGGTGGGGGCGCTGCTCATGAACTGGACCGTGGGCCACGCGGTGTAGGGGCCCCACCAGACCGTTGCTGCGCCCGCGCGGGTCCCGGACGCGAGGCCTGAGCGGTTCGTGCCCGGGGCGCCGATCACGAGGTCGTTCACCCCGTCGCCGTCGAGGTCGGCGATGCGCACGGACGCGCCGACGCGCCCGCGCGAGTACTCGCCGTGGAGCGTCCGCGCGGCGCCCGGCGTCGCGACGATGCCGCTCTCGAGCCGGGCGCGGATCTCGTCGCCGGCGAAGATCAGCACCGCGCCCGCCGCGTCGTTGCCCCCGGTCCCGCCGTCCGTGCCGGGCGCGCCCACGACGATCTCGCTGAGCCCGTCGCCGTCGAGATCACCCACCGCGAGCGAGCTCCCGAAGTTGGCGCCCGCCTCGCTCCCGGTCAGGGTGACGTCCGGCGCGGCCGACGGGTCGACGGGGCTGGTCCAGATCGACACGGCGCCCGCGCCGTCCCGCGCCGCGCCGCTCGCGTACGGGGCGGCCACCACGAGCTCGGGCGCCGCGTCGTCGTCGAGCGAGGCCACACACGCGACGGCCGCGCCGAACCGGGCGCCGTCGCCGCTGCCGAAGAGCCGAGGGAGGTCGCCGCTCGACGCGGGGAACGACAGGGGCGTCGTGGAGAGGCCGAGGGTGAGGGAGCCCGTGAGGTCGAGGCTGCTGGTGGAGGCCCACGGGGCCGTGGCGACCCAGTCGCCCTGCGCGTCCCCATCGAGGTCGCCGCACGCCCACACGCCCTCGCCGAAGTGGTCCTCCGCGGCCTCGCCGAGCACGACCTGTGGCGCGGGCAGCCCGCCGAGCGAGGCGTCGGCGCCCTCGTAGAGCACGACGGCGCCGACCGCCGAGAGGGTGGGCCCGTTCGCGCGCGCGGGCGCCCCGACGAGCAGCCGCGTCCCCCCGTCGGGGCCGGTGCCCATGGCGACGGACGCGCCGAAGCGGTCACCGGTGGCGCCGCCGGCGAGCACGGTCGGGCCCGCGGCGCCGATGAGGCCCGCCCCGTCGTACCAGCGGACCTCGCCCACGGCGGGCACGCCCACCAGGAACCCGTGCTCGACACCGAGGACCGCCCAGTCGAAGCCGTCGGAATCGGCGCCGCCGGCCTCGAAGGTGGGCGCGAGGGCGTCCACGTCGGTGGCCGCGAGATCCTCCGCGCTGAAGACCCCGAGAGACGCCCGCGGGTAGAGCGCGCCGCAGGCGGCGCCTTCGCACGGCACGGGGCACCCCGACAACAACCCGGCAAAGAGGGGCAGGAGGCCCCTGTAAGGTCGATCGAACGGTGTTAATGGCGTCGACAACATCCGGCCTCGGGAGCTCGCATGCCGCAGGTATACACGGTCATCCTTGGTGGGGGGCGGGGGCAGCGGCTCTACCCGCTCACGATGCATCGCGCCAAACCCGCCGTGCCGGTGGGGGGAAAGTACCGTCTCATCGACATCCCGCTGTCGAACGCCATCAATTCGGGGTTCCGGCACATCGCGGTGTTGACCCAGTACAATTCCGCCTCGCTCAACTCCCACATCACCAACACCTACCGCTTCGACATGTTCGGGCAGGGGCAGGTCGAGGTGCTCGCGGCCGAGCAGACGGATGACGGTGGGGACTGGTACCAGGGCACCGCGGATGCCGTGCGCAAGCAGATCCGACGGCTCACGGCGTGGGGTGTGGAGCACCTCATCATCCTGTCGGGGGATCATCTCTACCGGATGAACTACCGCGAGATGTACGAGCGCCACATCGCGACCGACGCAGACGCGACGATGAGCGTCATCCCGGTGCCTCGCGCGGAGGTCACCGGGCTCGGCGTCCTCTCCGTCGACGAGCAGGGGCAGGTGGTCGCGTTCCGGGAGAAGCCGCGTCCGGACGAGGACATCTCGGAGATGCGCTCGCCGCCGCCGCTCCGCCGCGCCTGGAACCTCGAGGACAACGAGTTCCTCGTGAGCATGGGCGTCTACATCTTCCGCCTCTCCGCCCTCCGCGAGATCCTGGCGAACCCCGCCAACATGGACTTCGGAAAACACATCCTCCCCGACATGATCCGGACCCACAAGGTCTCGGCGCACCTGTTCCGCGGGTACTGGCGGGACATCGGCACGATCGCGAGCCTCTACGAGGCGAACCTCGCGCTCACCGAGGAGGAGCCCTCCTTCCGCTTCCACCACGCGGACGGCCCGATCTACACTCGCCAACGGTTCCTTCCGGCCAGCAAGCTGCTCGACGCCGCCGTGCGACGCAGCATCCTCTCGGACGGGTGCCTGCTGTTCGGGGGCGAGCTCGACCACTGCGTGATCGGCATCCGCTCGCGCGTGCAGAAGGGCGCGGTCCTCAAGGACGTCGTCATGATGGGCGCCGACTACTACGAGGACGACGACGTGCGTGCCGCCAACCTCGATCGGGGTATCCAGCCCGTCGGCGTCGGTCGTGGCTGCCTCATCGAGCGCGCCATCCTCGACAAGAACGCGCGGATCGGCCCCGGATGCATCATCCGCGGCGGCGTCGATCGCCCCGATCAGGACGGCGATGGCTGGTACGTCCGGGACGGCATCGTCATCGTCCCCAAGGACGCCACGTTGCCCGAAGGGACCGTCGTCTGACGGAGCGGGCTGACGGAGCGGTCTGATCGGAGCGGGCTGATCGGAGCGCTCGGCGGCCGCGAGGTCGCCGAGCGACGGGGCCTACTTGCCGCCGCTCTTCTTCTTCGCGGGCTTCGGCGGCACGACCGGGACCATGTCCTCGACGTGCTTCGCGACCATGAACTCGACGCGCCGGTTGGCGTCCCACGCGGCTTCGGTCTCCGCGGGATCGACCGGAACGGACTCCCCGAAGCCGGCCGCGAGCAGCCGGTCCGCGGGGATGCCGGACTTGACCAGGTACTCGACCACGGCGGCGGAGCGCCCCTCGGACAACTTCTGGTTGTACTCGGCTTCGCCGCGGCTGTCGGTGTGGCCCTCGATGCGCACGAGGATGACCTCGGGGTGCGCCTTGAGCGCGGTCGCCACAGCGTCGAGCAGGCCGAAGCTCTCCGCGAGGATGACGGCGCTCTCGAGCTCGAAGTAGATCTTGTCCGACAGGTCGATGCGGTCCCGCTTGACGGTCACCGCGATCGGCGGGGCGATGCGGGGCATCGGGCCGACACGGATGGCGAAGGTGCGGGTGATCCCGGTGGGGACCTTGAGCGCCACGGTGTGGAGGCCGAACTTCAGGCCTTCGAGCCGCATGGTCGTGTAGGGCCCGATGGTGCCGATCGGGAGGCCGTTCACCGCCACCTCGGCCCAGGAGGCCAGGGGGTTGGTGAAGACCAGCGCGCGCTCGGTCTGCGCGGCGAGGTTCGGCACGTCCTCCACGTCGGCGGCGAACGGGGGCTTGACGGGCGCGAGCTGCTCGAGGGCGACCACGGGGTCGACCACGAGCGACTCGAGGCCCGAGAACGGTGCCTTCGTCCACAGGTTGTTCACCTCGTACGTGGTGACGTGCGTGGCGTTCGCGAGGCCGAAGAGGGAGAACAGGAGCATGGAGAGCAACCTACCGCGGGGTGAGACCTTCGTATCCGGTCAGTTCCCTGCTCATCACGTCGCTCCCGTCATCCAGGTTCGTATTTGTTTCACGAACGAGGCCCAGGCCCGCCACGTACCACTGCTCGATCTCGCCGTTGATCTGCGAGAAACCGCCGACGTCCATCATGTAGGTGTTCTTGATGTGGTACGCGTCGTACGTGGTGCCGTCGTACAGCTCGATGCTGCTCAACGGCATCTCGAGGTAGGTCCCGTTGACCGTGAGGTTCATCGGGAGCCCGCTGAAGTCGACCTCCGTCGTGTAGGCGTACGTCCAGGACGAGCCGGCGCCGAGCTCCGCCTCGGGCGGGAGGTACTTGCGCGGCTCGCTCGGGGTGCCGTACATCATGCCGAGCCCGGCGTCGGCTTCCCACTCCAGCATGTACATGCCGGTCACGCCGCCGTAGTCACAGCCGTTCCAGAGGGTGCCCGACCAGCCGCCGGTGGAGGTGGTGACCTCGTCGTACATCATGTACGCCCGGTCGCCCTCGGTGCTGTAGCCGAAGCCCCAGCCTTCCTGCTGGCCGGTGCCCGCCGTGCCCGCGACGGTCACGTCGTAGTAGCGGATGTAGCCCGACTCCTCGAGAGGGTCGTACCGGTTGGTGCAGAGCTCCTCGACGCCGGTGTCCGTGTCGGTATCGGTGTCCGTGTCGGTATCGGAATCCGCGTCGGTATCGGAGTCCGTGTCCGTGTCCGAGTCGGCATCGGTGTCCGAGTCGGTGTCGGTATCCGTGTCGGTGTCGGTTTCGTTCGTGTCCCCCGAGTCCTGGCCCACGTCATCCGTGGGCTTGTCCTGCTGGTAGGAGGGCCCGTCACAACCGGCGGCAAGAAGGAGTGCGGAGTAGATGGAGAGCTTCACGTGACCTCGGCGATGCGGCCGGCACGATTACCATGAGATTATCCGCCATGGCAACAGGTCATCCTTTCGAGCAGATCCTCGTCCGCGGCATCCGCCAGCTCTGGACCGGCACCGAGGTGCTGGACCACGCGGCCGTGCTCCTCGCCGAGGGGCGCGTGGCCTGGGTGGGCCTCGAAGCGGACGCGCCCTCGGCAACCTCCGAATTCGACGCTGCGGGGGCCATCGGGATGCCCGGGCTCGTGGATCCCCACACCCACGCCACCTACGCGGGGTCCCGCGCGGCGGACTTCGAGCGTCGCCTCGCGGGGGAGTCCTACACGGCCATCCTCGAGGCCGGCGGCGGGATCCACGCCACGGTCGCGGCGACCCGCGCCGCCACCGAGGATCAGCTGGTCGAGCTCACGCGCGCGCGCCTCCAGCAGATGCTGGCGTACGGGGTGACGACGGTCGAGATCAAGAGCGGCTACGGGCTGACTGCCGCCGACGAAGCCAAGATGCTCCGGGCCGCGCGCCGCGCCGCCGGTCCCGTCGACGTCGTGACGACCTTCCTCGGGGCCCACGCGCGGCCCCCGGGGGAGGCCGATTACGTCGATCGGGTCATCGACGAGCAGCTCCCGCTCTGCGCTCCGCTGGCCGACGCGATCGACGTGTACTGCGATCGGGGCGCGTTCACCCTCGCGGAGGCGGAGCGCGTGTTGCGCGCGGGCCAGGCGCTGGGGCTCGCGGTCCGCATCCACGCCGAGCAGGTGGCATTCACGGGCGCCGCCGCGATGGCGGCCTCGCTCGGCGCGTTGTCGGCCGATCACCTCGAGCAGATCGACGACGCGGGGATCCGCGCCATGGCCGCCGCGGGGACCGTGGCGGTGCTCCTCCCCGGGGCGATGTTGTACCTGCGGGACCCATCCCCACCGGTGGCGCGCCTCCGGGCGGCGGGAGTGCCCCTGGCGATCGGCACCGATCTGAACCCCGGATCCTCGCCCGTGCGCGACCTCTGGTCCTGCGCCACGCTCGCCTGCGTGACGATGGGCCTGACGGTCCACGAGGCCCTGGCCGGCATCACCCTCCACGCCGCGAAGGCGGTGGGTCGGCCGGATCGTGGCTGGCTCGGCCCCGGCGCGAAGGGCGACCTTGCGCTCTACGATCCGCCTCCTGGCGAGCCCGCCGAGCTGCGGGTGCTCGTGCAGTACATCGGTGGCCACCGCGCGAAGGCGGTGTTCAAGGACGGACGCCGGGTGGTGTGACGCCCGCCGCGGATCGGTCAGACCGCGATGTCCTCGTTCCAGACCGTCGGGTAGCGCGTGATGAACGTGCGCATCAGCTCGACCGCCTCGGGCAGATCGAGGTTCACGACCTCGACACCACGCGCGCGCAGCAGGGCCTCGGCGCCGAGGAACGTCGTGTTCTCGGCGAGCACGACCCGCGGGATCTTGAAGAGCAGGGCCGCGCCGGCGCACATGTCGCACGGCGAGAGCGTCGTGTAGAGGGTGGCGCGGGCGTACGCCGACGCGGGCAGGCGGCCGGCGGCCTGCAAGCAGTCCATCTCGCCGTGGAGGATGGCGTTGCCCTGTTGCACACGCCGATTACGGCCGCTGGCGACGAGCTCGCCGTCGATCACGAGCGCGGAGCCGATCGGCACGCCACCCTCGGCCAGGCCCTGGCGGGCTTCCCGGAGCGCGGCTTCCATGAAGCGGAGATCGTCGTTCATACGCCCAGGTAACGGTTTGTCCCGAGCCCGGCCGCTGGCCGGTCACCGGCGTATGCGGCGGGCACGAGATATGCGGGTCGCCCGTGTAGGAGGGTCGATGGTCGGCTTTGGAATGCCTGGAATGACCGAGTGGATCGTCATCCTCGTCATCGTCCTCATCTTCTTCGGCGCGGGCAAGCTGCCGGATGTCTTCGCGCAGGCGGGCAAGGGCCTCAAGGCGTTCAAGGACGCCTCCGAGGGGCGGCCCACGGGCACCAAGGCCGACGAGGACGAGGACGAGGCAGCTCCACCTCGCAAGCAGCTGGCGTCTCGCGATCCGGACGACCTGGACGACGAGCCGGTGGAAGAGGGGGCGTCGAGCGCGCCCAAGCAGCGTCGCCGCCCCGGGTAGGCCCTTCGGGGCGGACGTTCAGGGGGGATCGGCCGCGGTGGTCCGTGCCGCGAGCAGCGCCGTCACTTCCGCGCGCAGCTCGGGCGTGAGCACCTGGGACGTCGAGAGCTCGGCCAGGTGCTGCCGGAGCAGCGTGGGGAGCAGCGGCGCGGCCAGCGAGAACGGGCTCGAGGGGTTGAACGCCAGCGTCTTGCGCACGCGGTAGCGCTGGCCCCAGCGCAGATGCGCCGCGACACGCTCGAGGATGGCCGCCGATGTGGGGCGCATCGCCGCGATCCGCACGACATCCCGCTCGGTGATGCGCGGGTTGTCGAGCAGCGCGGCGATCACGCGCGGATCCCGGTCGTGCAGCAGCCGATCGAGCACGAGGCGGTCGACGCTCCGCGCGGCCGAGGTTCGCTGGCCCGCGGACACGTCGAGGTGGGGGTTGTGCGGCTCGACGCGCTTGCCGGCACCGCGCCCGCCGAGGAAACGTGCGGAGAGCCGGGGGAGGTCCGCCGCGCGGGACGCCGCGTACAACTCGGCGATGCGGTCGTACGGGAGGTCGTTCAACACCGAGGGGGTCAGCGCGAGCTCGGCCGAGAGCGAGCGGCAGGCGGCGTCGCCATTCGCCGCGCGGGCGTCGATGCGCGCCAGGACGCCGAGCAGCGATCCGTCGTCCGTCTCGGCCAACAGGTCGGCGAGCACGGTCCGGCGCAGGGCCCGATCGGCCACGGAGGCGAAGCGACGCAGCCAGATCCCGACGTGGGGATCGGCTTGTTCCGGGTGCGCGATCAGCGCCCGGGCTCGTGTCACGACTGCGGGAGGCGCCGCGTCCATGCGCACGCCTATCCGACGGCGGCCCGTCGTGCGGACCGGTTACGGTCCCGCCCCATGCCGCCTCCGCTCTCGAACTCCGTCGTCGCGCTCGTCGCCACGGGCGTCTTCGGCGCCTACATCGGCCTGTCTGGCTGCAAGGCGGCCGCGCCGACCTCACCCGAGCAGTGCGCCGCGATGAGCGAGGCCCCCGCACGTGACGAGTGCTACCTGGTGGTCGCGCCCGGTGTCTTCGCGACCGACGCCAAGGCCGGGATCACGCTGGTAGAGACCGGCATCACCGATCCCCTCACGCGCGACATGGCCTGGTACACCGTCACCAAGACCGTGGATCCGTACTCCAACAAGTACTGCGATCGGATCCAGGACGCGACGGTCGCCCAGCGCTGCCGGACCGTCGTGAGCCGCCCGCACCTGCACCGCGAGCTCACCGGGAAGGGTGGCGCGCCGGAGGGTGGCGGGCCCGGCGCTGGAGGTCCGCCCGGTGGCGGGCCGGGCGTGGGTGGGCCGCCCGTGGGTGGGCCGCCGGGATCGGGAGCGCCGGCCGAGGGGCCGCCGAAGCCCTGATTCGAGTCTGGCGACGATGCGGCAGGGGCTTGCGAGGGGCCCCGGGCAAAACGAAGAACGGCTCCCCAGGGGGAGCCGTTCTCTTTGTGTTGCGGATGAGAGAAAGAGTCCCCCCCGCCATTCCCTCACCGCAAGAGATGGAGGAGACGCTTGACGTTGCCGGGTGGAAGTCTGCCGGGGGGGACTGAACTCTTCCTCAACCGCGAGGATGATTGGAGTGTAGGGCGAACCCTCGCCGATGGCAACCATAAAAACTCGACCCATGACGGATCGCGACTCAAAAGTCGTGGCACGGTTCGTGCATGCTGGATTCGAGCAGGAGCGTCTCCACCTGCGTGGCCAGGGCGCGCATGGTGAAGGGCTTCCGGACGATCGACGCCACGAGATCGCCGAACATGGCGTCCGCAAGCACATCGTCGCTGTGACCGGTCGTGAGGAGGATGGGACAGCGCGGCTGGACCTCGCGGATGTGCTGGACGAGGTCGTCCCCGGCGACGTCGGGGAGGGTCCAGTCGATCACCGCCACGTCGAACGGGACTGTGGCGACCCGCAACGACTCCATCGCCTCGCGCCCGGACGACGCCGTGACCACGCGGTACCCCTGGGCGGAGAGGTACTCGGTGACGACGCCGAGCACGTCCTCCTCGTCATCCACGACCAGCAGGGTTCCCTTTGCCGAGGCGGAGCCTACGTTGTCGGTGCGTGACATCACCAGTCGTCGGTTTCCCGCCGGTCGGTCAGCTCGAGGACCGCGGCTGCGAGCAGCGCGGACGCGGGCTCCTCGATCGCCTCGGGCAGGAGCGCCCCTCGCGGGTCGTCGAGGCGCATCGGTGCGTTGGGCGCGTTCTCCTCGATCACGCCCGGGAGCCACGTGGCGCCGGGGTTGAGGCGCGTCCAGGCGGCGCCGGCGGCCTGCAGGGCCTCGCCGAGACCGAAGACATGCGGGTGGTCCGAGAGGGTCTGCACGTGGTCGACCTCGCTCGCCAGGATCATCACCGGCAGGTCCGGGCGGGCGGCCACGAGCGCCTCGGCGAGCCGCGCGCCGTCCCGCTTGGCCCACCACTCCAGGGCGGCGTCGCGGCGGGCGTAGCCGGTCAGGGCCAGGCCCTGCGCGGTCGCGGCATCGAGCAGCGTCGGCGAGAGCATGACGAGGCCGGTCTCGAGATCCTCCACCCCTCGCACCGTGACGTCGGCGGCGCCACAATCGGCGTCATCATCGAGGTCGAAGCAGAGCACGGACGTGTCCCCTCCGGACTCGACGAGCCGCTCGCCGGGGAGCTCGCACACGATGCCGCTCGCGGGGCTGAACGTGCAGGTGCCCGGCCGGTACACGGAGGGGGTCGCCCCGAGCTCGACGTTCGCGAACAGCGGCCCGGCGGGGGCCT
This sequence comes from Myxococcota bacterium, assembly GCA_040386535.1. Lineage (GTDB taxonomy): Bacteria > Myxococcota_A > UBA796 > UBA796 > SXON01 > CAJBVW01. Next base: position 29,953 of record JAZKFH010000009.1, read on the forward strand.
CCCAGACCACGAGGCCTGCGACCGGCGGCGCGGCGAGCGTGGTGTCCGCGAGGGCGGCCATGGCGAGGTTTCCGCCGTTGGAGGTGCCCACGACATACAGCCCATCGGGATCGGCGCCGGGCACCCGGTCCGCAAGCGTGCAGCCGCCGAGGTCCTGGATCTCCCCGGCCGCCCACCGGAGGACCGCGCCGACCGCCCCGCGCGAGGCCGCCCCCCGGCGATCGTTGGTGCCGTCCGTGCGGCCGTTTCCCGGGAGGTCGACATGGATGTCCACGAGGCCGGCTGCGACGTCGACCCGCATCGACGCCCGATCGATCGGCGTGCCGACGGCGTCCCACGCTCCGTGCAGCACCAGCGCGACCGGCCAGGTCGCGGCGTCCGGCGTGCCGTCGGGCCAGCGGACGTCCGCGTGGACGCTCCCGCCGGTCCCGTCGGGCACCTGCACGCCGATGGTCCGCACCCCTTCGTCGACGGGGTCGGGGAGCTGCTCCGCGCGGCACAGCTCGTCCGCCTCGCCGCTCGGCGCGCCGCACGCGGCAGCCCACCCGCAGACGAGCACGAGGTGGGCGCCCCTCAAAGGTCGAACCCGGGGGGGACGGGCGACTCGACCCAGCACGCCCCGGTCGAGGCGCTCGCGGGGAGGCACACGCGCCATGCATGAAGGTAGAGGCGATCGGCGTCGGGGCCGCCGTACGTGGGGTCGCCGAGGAGCGGGGCCCCGAGGCTCGCGAGGTGCGCGCGGATCTGATGGGTGCGGCCCGTGAGGGGGCGCACGAGCACGCCCAGGCGCCCGCCCGCCCGCCAACGCACCTCGAACCGGGTCTTGGCGGGGCGACCGCGCCCGATCTGCACTCGGCCGCGCTTCCATTCCCCGAGCGGAAGGTCGATCTCGCCCGAATCGGGCAGGGATCCCACGACCACCGCGAGGTACTCCTTCTGGACGCGCCCGTCGGCAAAGGCCTGGCTCATCTGGCGCTGGCCCTCGGGGGTGCGCGCCATCACCAGGCAGCCGCTGGTCTCGCGATCCAGGCGGTGGCACACCAGGAGGCCGGTCTCGCCCTCGATGGACGGGCCCGCCGCGCGCGCGGGGACCACGTCGATCCCGACGGGTTTGTCGAGCACGTGGATATGGCGGTCGAGATGAAGCGTGTTGAACAAGGAGGACGCGTGGAGATTGGTCGCATGCCTATCCCCGCGTTGGGCGCGGAGCAGCTTCGCTGGCAGGTCCCGGATGCGCTCTTCGCGTTTCGGACTACCGCCGACATCGCTCCCAACGAGGCCATCATCGGGCAGCCGAACGCGACCGCCGCTCTGCGGCGAGGCGTCCTGCTCGAAGGGCCGGGGTTCAACGTGTTCGTGGTCGGGCTCCTGTCCACCGGCCGCCTGGGCACGGTGAAGCGGATCCTGGACGACCTGCGGCCGCGGCGTCGCAAGTCAAGGGATCTGGTGTACGTGGCCAACTTCAAGGAGCCGGGGCGGCCCCACCTCCTCGAGTTTCCGGCCGGGCGGGGCGTCGCGTTCCGCAAGGAGCTCCTGCGCGTGGCCGCCGCGCTGCAGGAAGAGGTGCCGCGCCTGCTGCGCTCGGACGAGGTGCGCACCCAGCGCGACCGCCGCACGCAGGACGCCGAGGTGACCCACCACGGCGCGCTCCAGCGGATCGAAGCGCACGCCCGGCAGCTCGGCTTCCTCATCGGGGACCTCGGCGAGGACGGGCACCCCGCGCCGATCATCTTGTGGGTGGACGAGGCGATGACCGAGCCGGGCACGGCGATCGAGGACGCGCCGGTCCACACGCGCGCGGAGCTCCAGGTGCTCGTCGACAACGGTGGGGTGCAGCTCTCCCTGCCGCGCGAGGAGGTCTTCCGTCGCTTCGACGTGCTCGAGCGCGAGCTCGCCGCGGCGTTGAACCTCTCCCGCGAGGCCGTGATGGACACCGTCCGCAAGGTCGCCGAGACCGAGCGGGAAGCCATCGACGCCGGGACCCGCAAGGTGCTCGCCGACCTCGGCCGCCGCTGGCCCTCGGCCCGCCCCTGGCTCCACGAGCTGCACGAGGAGCTGATCGAGTCGCTCGAGTGGTTCGACGAGGGGACCGAGCAGGACGGCCTGTACGCCGCGTTCGCCGCGAACGTGATCCACCGGGGATCCCGCAGCCCGCACGCGCCGGTGGTCGTCGTCCCCAACGCCACCTGGGCGCACCTGTTCGGCGGCATCGAGGGCGACGCCACCGTCGACCACCGCAACATCCGCGGCGGCTCGCTCCAGGACGCGGACGGCGGCTTCCTCGTGCTCAACGCCGCGGATCTCTTGCAGGATCCCGGGTCCTGGCGGTTGCTCAAGCGGGCGTTGATGTTCGGCCAGGTGGACATCCAGAACCCGGAGAGCCCGCTGAACACGGGCGCCTCCGTGCTGCGGCCGGACTCGATGAAGCTCGACGTGAAGGTGGTGCTGCTCGGGGATCTCGAGACCTACGCCGCGCTGTTCTACGGCGACAGCGACTTCGCCAGCATCTTCAAGATCAAGGCGGAGTTCGAGGAGGACGCCGCGTGTACGCCGCCGCTGCTGATGGAGTACGCGGGCTTCATCGCCCGCATGGTGCGCCGGGAGAAGCTCCCGCCCTTCACGCGCGACGCGGTCGCGGCCGTGCTGGAGTGGGCGGTGCGCGCGTCCGGCCGCGGTGGGCGCATCACGACGCACTTCGGGAGCATCGCGGATCTCTTGCGCGAGGCGGCGTTCGAAGCCAACGGAACGGTGACCGACCGCGTCCACATCGAGGCGGCGCTGCTCTCGCGCCGGAACCGGGACGATCTCGCCGAGCGCCGCGTCATCGAGATGCTCCAGAGCGGCGTGTTGCGCGTCGATCTCGACGGCAAGCGGGTCGGGCAGGTCAACGCGCTTGTCGTCTACCACGTTGGCGGTCACGACTTCGGGCGCCCGATGCGGATCACCGCGACCGTCGGAGTGGGGCGCGGCGGCGTCGTCTCCATCGAGCGCGAGGTGCGCCTCTCCGGGCGCGTCCACCAGAAGGGCGTGCAGATCCTCCGGGGCCTCCTCCTCGATCGGTTCGGCCGCAAACGCCCGCTGTCCTTCACCGCGTCGATGTGTTTCGAGCAGTCGTACGCGCGGATCGACGGCGACAGCGCGACGAGCGCGGAGGTGTACGCGCTCCTCTCCGCGTTGGCGGGCGTGCCGCTTCGCCAGGACGTGGCGGTCACCGGGTCGGTGAACCAGTTCGGCGAGGTGCAGGGCGTCGGCGGGGTCAACGAGAAGATCGAGGGGTTCTTCACGGCGTGCCGGCTCCGGGGCCTCACCGGGGCCCAGGGCGTCGCCATCCCCCAGCACAACGTGCCCGACCTCTGCCTGTCCACCGCGGTGCGGGACGCGTGCGCGGAGGGGCGTTTCCACGTGTGGGCGATCGGCCGCATCGAGGAGGGCATCGAGCTGCTCACGGGCCTGACCGCCGGCGAACGGGACGCCGATGGCGACTACCCCGAGGACTCGGTGATGGGGCGGGTCGCGCGTACGTTGGACGAGTTCACGTCGCTGAGCCGGCGACGGCGGTGACCGGCGCGCGCCGGACGGTGCCGAGGAGCGCGAGGAAGCCGACAAGGCTCGCCAGCGCCGGGAACCAGCCACCCCAGGTGCGGTAGGGCGTCTCGAAGGTGGCCATGCGGATGGGCACCACCTCCGCGACGTCGGTGTAGGGCGTGGTGTAGACGGGGATGGCGCCGTGCGGCTCGACCACCATGCTCACCCCCGTGTAGGCCACGCGGAGCATCGGACGCCCGAGCTCGACCGCGTGCACCGCGGAGAGCATGGCGTGCTGGTGCGGCGCCGAAGTGTCCCCGAACCAACCGTCATTCGTGATGTTCACGAACACGTCGGCGTTCATCAGCTGCCGCATCTGCGACTCGAGGATGGCCTCGTAGCAGATGGGGGTGGTGAACGTGTAGCGCCCCGTGTCGAACACGGTCGCGACGGTGCCGGCGCGGAAATCGCCGACGCCCTCGATGTAGTCGCGCAGGTAGCTCACCGGCCACGGCAGGTACTCGCCGAAGGGCAGGGGCACCATCTTGTCGTACCGGCCGAGGATCTCGCCGCTCTTGCCGAAGAGGTACGCGCTGTTCCAGCTGGCCCGGCGCGTCGGGTCCTCGGGGTCGCGGCTGAACGTGCCGCCGCCCACGAGGAAGTCGAAGCCGCCGCGCTTCGAGAGCTCGGAGAAGATCTCCTTGAGCTTGCCCTCGTTGGGGTTGTAGCCGATGGAGCCCTCGGGCCAGACCACCAGGTCCGGCTTCTGGTCGGCCACGAGCTTGGTGAGCTGCATCCACGACTTGAGCACGTCGTTCCCACGCTCCTGGATGCGCGTCACCATCGTGACGTGCTGCTGCAGGATGCTCGCGCGGACCACGGGCGCGCCCGACAACACGGCCTCCACGTCCGCGTAGCGCCAGGCGCCGTACCCGAGGTTGACGACCCACAACGCGGCCACCCCGGCCATCACGGGGATGGGCGGCGCGGTGCCCTCGCGGCGCGCGATGAAGAAGGCGGCGATGGCGCAGTTCACGAGGATGACGAGGTAGGAGAGCCCCATGGCGCCGAACACGCTCGCGAGCTGCCACACCCACGGCACGCGGTATTGGCCGACGCCCTGATAGTAGGGGAACAACGCCGGTTGCAGGTACTCCATCCCCACCCAGACGGCGGGGAACAGGAAGATCCAGGCGCCGCCGAACCGCTGGCGCAGCCGCGGCAACGCCATCGCCACGAGCCCGTACGGCAGGCCCCACACCGCCGCGAAGAGCACGACGATGCCCGCGGCGAGCACCAGCGGGATGTTGGAGAACACCGTGATGGTCTGGGCGAGCCAGAAGAACAAGCAGAAGACGCCGGTGAATCCGCAGAGGTAGCCCAGCTTGAAGTTCATCCGTGCCTCGCCGGGGCGGAGCGCCCAGAAGAGGGGGACGAAGCTGAACCAGTGCAACGCGGAGAGACCGAACGGCGGCGACACGAACAACAACACGAGGCCCGACACCAGCGCCGCGAGGGTGCGGGGGAGCGCGGCGCGGGAGAACAGCCCCGGCGCGCGCGCGGTGGTCATCGGTTCCAACGGGGCGCCCGCTTCTCGAGGAAGGCCGCGACGCCCTCCCGTGGCTCGCCGCTCGTGAGCGCCAACACGCCCGCGCGGGTCTCGACGGAGAGCGCCTCGATCAGGCCGAGGTCCGCCGACATGCGGACGGCGCCGAGCGCCAACTGCACCGCCATCGGCCCGTTCCCGACGATGTCCTGGGCGGCGCGGCGGGCGACCGCGAGCGCCGTGCCGGCGGGGACGACCCGCTCCACGACGCCCAGTCGAAACGCCTCGTCGCCATCCACGCGCCGCGCGGTGCAGATGAGGTCGGCGGCGCGTCCGGGCCCCACGAGGCGGGTCAACCGGGCACAGCCGCCGAGGTCCGGGATCATGCCGATGCGCACCTCGAGGAGCCCGAGGCTCGCGTCCGCCGCGGCGAAGCGCATGTCGCATGCCAGCGCCACCTCGAGGCCGCCGCCGATACACGCGCCTTCGATCGCGGCGATGGTGGGGCAGGGGAGGTCGGCCAGCGCCTGGACGCAGCCCTTGAGCTCCGTGATGACCCGCCGCGCGGCTTGCTCGTCCCCGTCCGCGATCGCGGGCGCGGCAGCCTGAAACAGCGGGTTGTCCGGGCTCAGATCCAAACCCGAGCAGAAGTGGGCGCCGCTCCCCGTGACGATCACGACCCGCGTGGTCCCCTCCACGGCGTTGGCCGCATCGCGCAAGCCGCGCCACATCTCCATGTCGAGCGCGTTGCGTCGCGACGGCCGGTCGATCGTGAGGACCGTGACGCCATCGAGGGTCTGGCTGATGACTGGCATCCGCCGCTGTTATCGCCCGGGGGGTACCGGCGCCGCTCCGGGAGCCGCGGGACGGGTTGCGCCGCGCCAAAACGTGAAGAGCCGACGCCTCGCGGCGCCGGCTCCTCGATCGGACGGTCGAGCGGACGGACTAGAAGTCCATCCCCCCGCCCATGCCACCCATGCCGCCCATGCCGCCCATGTCACCACCACCACCGCCGCCGCCGCCAGCCTTCTTCTTCTCGGGCTTGGTGGCGATGACCGCTTCGGTCGTAAGGAGCATGCCGGCCACCGACGCCGCGTTCTGCAACGCGTAGCGGGTCACCTTGGTGGGGTCGATGATGCCCATGGCGTACATGTCGCCGTAGGTCTCGTTCTGCGCGTCGAAGCCGAACGACTCCGACGAGTTGGCGAGCACCTTGTGCACGACGATCGCGCCGTCGACGCCAGCGTTGGAGGAGATCGCGCGGATCGGCTCCTGGATGGCGTCGCGGATGATCTCCACGCCGAAGTGCTGGTCGCCCGGCACGGTGCCCTTGAGGCCGTCGATCGCGGCGATGCAGCGCAGGTACGCCACGCCGCCGCCGGGGACGATGCCCTCTTCCACGGCCGCGCGGGTCGCGTGGAGCGCGTCCTCGACGCGGGCCTTCTTCTCCTTCATCTCGATCTCGGTCGCCGCGCCCACGTAGATCACGGCCACGCCGCCGACGAGCTTCGCGAGACGCTCCTGGAGCTTCTCCTTGTCGTAGCTCGAGGTGGTGTCCTCGATCTGCGCGCGGAGCTGCTTGACGCGGGCCTTGACGGCCTCGGCCGAGCCGCCGCCCTCGATGATGGTGGTCGCGTCCTTCGAGATCTCGATGCGCTTGGCGCGACCGAGGTCCTCGAGGGTGATGGTGTCGAGCTTGATGCCCAGGTCTTCCATCAGGGCGCGGCCGCCGGTGAGGATCGCGATGTCCTCGAGCATCGCCTTGCGGCGATCCCCGAAGCCCGGCGCCTTCACGGCCGTGACCTGCATGTTGCCGCGGAGCTTGTTCACGACGAGCGTGGCGAGAGCCTCGCCCTCGATGTCCTCGGCGATGATCACGAGGGGCTTGCCGGACTCGTGCACGAGCTCGAGGACGGGCAACAGATCCTTCATGTTGCTGATCTTCTTCTCGTGGATGAGCACGTAGGCCTCATCCATGATGCACTCCATGCGATCGGCATTGGTCACGAAGTACGCCGAGAGGTAGCCCCGGTCGAACTGCATGCCCTTGACGATGTCGAGCTCGGTCTTGTGGCCCTTGGCCTCCTCGACCGTGATGACGCCGTCCTTGCCGATCTTCTCCATGGCGCGCGCGAGGATCTCGCCGACCTCGGCGTCCCCGTTGGCGGAGATGGTCGCGACCTGGGCGATCTCGCTGTTGTCCTTGATGGGACGCGAGATGGACTTGAGGGTGGCGACGACGGTCTCGACGGCCTTGTCGATGCCCTTCTTCACGTCCATCGGGTTGGCGCCGGCCGCCACGAGCTTCGAGCCCGAGCGGTAGATCGCCTGGGCGAGCACGGTCGCGGTGGTGGTGCCGTCACCCGCCACGTCGTTGGTCTTGGAGGCGACCTCCTTGACCATCTGGGCGCCCATGTTCTGGAGCTTGCCCGGGAGCTCGATCTCCTTGGCGACGGTGACGCCGTCCTTGGTGACGACCGGAGCGCCGAAGCTCTTCTCGATGACCACGTTGCGGCCCTTGGGCCCGAGCGTGACCTTCACGGTGTTGGCGAGGGCGTCCACCCCGCGCAGGATCTCTACGCGGGCGGTTTCACGAAACTGAATGTCCTTGGCAGCCATGGGGATGGTCTCCTAGGTGAGGGGGGAGAAGGCTTACTTGTCGAGGACCGCGAGGACGTCTTCTTCACGGAGGATGACGTGCTCTTCGCCTTCGAGCTTGATCTCGTCACCCGTGTACTTGCCGAAGAGCACGCGGTCACCGACCTTGAGGGTCATCGGGCGGATCTTGCCGTCTTCCAGGATGCGGCCGGCGCCGACGGCGATGACCTCCGCCTCCTGCGGCTTCTCCTTGGCGGTGTCAGGGATGATGAGGCCCCCGGCGCTCTTGTTCTCGGTGGTGACGCGCTTGACCAGCACGCGATCGTAGAGAGGGCGGAACTTCATGGTCGGACTCCGATGGAACAGGGGTTTCGGTCGCACCGCCGGTGGCGGCGCGAAGGTTGCGGGTAGCGGGCAGAGCCCAGACCCGGGTGCGGCGAAGGGGTACACACGCGCAGGACCCGCGTCAACCATCGCCTCGGCTAAAAAGCGAAGCACGGCGCCGGATCTGCACCATTGCCGATCCGACGCCGGTTCTCCCAGAGCCCGGCCGAGGTCAGGGCGTTTCGATCGTAGGCCCGAGCCTGGGTCCAGCCAATCAAGCAAGACGCGTGCCAATCGTCGCGCTGCGGACCGAATATTTTTCTCACGCGCTCTTCTTCGGTCCCGTGTTCTGTCGGGTTGCCGATAGGCGGCGGAGTACCTAGTGAAAGAAGCCACAGCAAAGACGGGGGGACGCGACACGCCGACGGACGCCACGGAAGCGTCGGGGCGGACGCACGCCGTCGGCTTGACGTCGCGAAGCCGGGGATTAGCATCTGCGGGACTTCGACGCGTACGGCTGTGTGTGTGTCGATTCGCGAGTTTCTAAGGTTGTTTGTTTCGCATCCAGGCGCAAGTCGGAGAGGGAGGACCGGTCATGGGCAAGATCATTGGCATCGATCTCGGGACAACGAACTCGGTCGTAGCCGTCATGGAGGGAGACTCCCCGACCGTGATCATCAACGAAGAAGGCGCACGCACCACCCCGTCGGTGGTGTCCTTCACGAAGGACGGTGAGCGCCTCGTCGGCGCCACGGCACGTCGCCAGGCCATCATCAATCCGACGCGCACCGTGTACTCGGTGAAGCGGTTCATGGGGTTGCGGTGGGAGGAGGCGTCCAAGGAGTCCGGTCGCGTCCCGTACAAGATCGTCCGGGCCCCCGACGGGCTCGTGAAGATCCAGGTCGACGACAAGGAGTATTCCCCGCCGGAGATTTCGGCGATGATCCTCCAGAAGTTGAAGCGTGACGCGGAGAAGTACCTCGGCCAGCCGGTGACCGAAGCGGTCATCACGGTGCCCGCGTACTTCAATGACGCCCAGCGCCAGGCCACCAAGGACGCGGGCCGCATCGCCGGGCTCGACGTGAAGCGCATCATCAACGAGCCGACCGCGGCCGCGCTCGCCTACGGCTTCGGCAAGAAGAAGAAGGACCAGACCATCGCGGTCTACGACTTCGGCGGCGGAACGTTCGACATCTCGATCCTCGACGTCGGGGACAACGTGGTCGAGGTCCGGTCCACCAACGGGGACACGCACCTCGGCGGTGACGACATCGACAACGCGATCATCGATTGGCTCGTCAAGGAGTTCAAGACCGAGACCGGTATCGACGTCGCGGGCGACAAGATGGTGCTCCAGCGCCTCAAGGACGCCGCGGAGAAGGCCAAGATCGAGCTCTCCTCGAGCCAGTCCGCGCAGATCTCCCTGCCGTTCCTCTCGGCCGACAAGGACGGTCCCAAGCACCTCGAGCGCACGCTCTCCCGCGCCCGCTTCGAGCAGATGATCGAGCCCATCGTCGAGCGCACCATGGAGCCCTGTCGGCTCGCGTTGCGCGACGCGAAGGTCGCGGCGGGCGACATCGACGAGGTCATCCTCGTCGGCGGCTCCACGCGCATCCCGCTCGTCCAGAAGAAGGTCAAGGATCTCTTCGGCAAGGAGCCCAACCGCTCCGTGAACCCGGACGAGGTCGTGGCGCTCGGCGCGGCGGTGCAGGGCGGTGTGCTCGGCGGCGACGTGACCGACATGCTCCTGCTCGACGTGACCCCGCTGTCCCTCGGCATCGAGACGCTCGGCGGCGTGATGACCACCCTCATCACCCGCAACGCGACGATCCCGACGAGCAAGGGCGAGACGTTCAGCACCGCGGCGGACGGCCAGACCGCAGTGGACGTGCACGTGTACCAGGGCGAGCGCCCCCTCGCGAAGGACAACCGGCTCCTCGGGACCTTCCGGCTCGACGGCATCACCCCGGCGCCGCGCGGCGTGCCCCAGGTCGAGGTCACCTTCGACATCGACGCGAACGGCATCCTGAACGTCAAGGCGAAGGACAAGGCCACCAACCGCGAGCAGAAGATCACGATCACGTCGTCGTCCGGCCTCTCGAAGGAGGACGTGGACAAGCTCGTGCGCGAAGCGGCGGCGAACGAGTCGGCCGACAAGGGCAAGCGTGAGCTCATCGAAGAGCGCAACAAGCTCGACAACCTCGTGTACCAGACGGACAAGGCGCTTCGCGAGAGCCGCGACAAGATGCCGCCCGACCAGGTGAGCGTGGTGGAGAGCGCGTTGGTCGAGGCCAAGTCGGCGCTCGACAGCGACGATGTGTCACGCCTCAAGGCCGCCTTCGAGAAGCTCACTCAGGCGAGCTACAAGCTGGCCGAGACGATGTACCAGGGCGCCGGTGCAGGCGGCGCCGCGGGTGCAGCCGGGGGCGCCGCGGGTGGCGCTGCCGACGGGGCGGGCGGCGGAAAGAAGGGCGACGACGTCATCGACGCGGACTTCGAAGAAGCGTAGACGGTCAGGCTGCGGGGGCCGTCGATCAGGCGGCCCCCGATCTTGTGGAGGATAGATGGCGGGCAAGCGCGACTTCTACGAAGTGCTCGGCGTGGCACGTGGTGCTACCGCCAACGAGATCAAGAAAGCCTTCCGGCAGATGGCGATGAAGTTCCATCCGGACAAGAATCCGGGGGACAAGGAGGCGGAGGCGCGCTTCAAGGAAGTGGCCGAAGCCTACGAGATCCTGGGGGACGACCAGAAGCGCCAGATGTACGACCGCTTCGGGCACGACGGTCTGCGCGGGGCCGGCTTCAACACCGGCTTCAACAACCAGGAAGAGATCTTCTCCCACTTCTCCGACATCTTCGGAGACCTCTTCGGCTTCGGCGGGGGCGGCGGTGGCCGTCGCCGTGGGCCCCGTCGCGGGCCCGACCTCGAATACCCGCTCACGATCGAGTTTCTCGAGGCCGCCAAGGGCTGTGAGAAGGAGATCCAGGTCCCCAAGCACGCCATCTGCCAGGAGTGCGACGGAAACGGGGCCGCCGCAGGGAGCCAGCCCCAGGTGTGCGCCACGTGTCGCGGCGCGGGCGAGGTCGTGCAGGCCCAGATGTTCCTGCGGATCCGCACGACCTGCCCGAGCTGCGGTGGGCGCGGCAAGGTCATCCGTGACCCGTGCACTCCGTGCGAGGGGAGCGGGCGGACGCGCATCAGCGAGAAGCTGAAGGTCACGATCCCCGGCGGGATCGACGACGGAATGCAGCTGCGTTTGCAGGGCAAGGGGGATGCCGGCGATCCCGGCGCCCCGTCCGGCGATCTGTACATCACCATCCGGGTCGCGGAGCACGAGATCTTCGGCCGGGATGGCAACAACGTGTTGTGTCAGGTGCCCATCAGCTACGCCACGGCGTGCCTGGGCGGGGAGATCTCGGTCCCCACGATCGACGGAGAGGAGAACCTCGAGGTCGAGGGTGGAACGCCCTCGGGCAAGGTCTTCACCCTCCGCGACAAGGGCATCCCCTCGTTGAACGGTCGCGGCCGCGGCGACCAGCTCGTCCAGGTGGTCGTCGCCGTGCCGAAGAACATGTCGGCCAAGGAAGAGGAGCTGGTGCGCCAGCTCGCGGCGCTCCAGGAGGCCAAGGTGGCCGACCGGAGCATCTGGAAGGAGTTCCTCAACCGGTGGACCAGCTAGCCGCCGATCAGTGGAAGGCATCGCCTGTCGCAGGTGTCGTCGGGGGAGGAACGAATGGAAGAGAGAGACCTGCAGGCCGCGGGCTTTTCGCCGGGCCAGCTGACCGAAGAGCTCGCTGATGCCGCCAAGGCCCTCGGGGAGGTGCGGCGACAGGTCGCGCGGGTGATCGTCGGCCAGAAGTACATGATCGACCGGCTGCTCATCGCGTTGCTCGCGGACGGGCACATCCTGCTCGAAGGCGTGCCCGGGTTGGCGAAGACCACGGCGGTCAAGGCGGTGGCGAGCACGCTCGAAGCCCAATTCTCGCGCATCCAATTCACGCCGGATCTCCTCCCGGCGGATGTCATCGGGACTCAGATCTACAACCCCCGGGACGGAGGCTTCTCCACCCGCAAGGGCCCGATCTTCACCAACATCCTGCTCGCGGACGAGATCAACCGCGCGCCGGCGAAGGTGCAGTCCGCCCTGCTCGAGGCGATGCAGGAGCGGCAGGTGACACTCGCCGACCAGACCTGGAAGCTGCCCCGTCCCTTCCTGGTGTTGGCGACCCAGAACCCCATCGAGCAGGAGGGGACCTACCCCCTCCCCGAGGCCCAGGTGGACCGCTTCATGATGAAGCTGGTCGTGACCTACCCCTCCGCCGAGGAGGAGAGGCTGATCCTCGAGCGCAGCTCCCAGCCCGTCGCGCTACCGGACATGGTGCTCGATCCCGCGCGGATCCTCCGCATCCAGGACCTCACGCGCCAGGTGACCATCAAGCCCATGTTGGCGGGCTACATCGTCAACCTCGTGCAGGCCACCCGGCAGCCGGGCGCGTTCTCGACGCGCCTCGCGCGCCTCGTGCAGTTCGGCGCCTCGCCCCGCGCTACGATCGCGTTGGCGGCGGCGGCCCGCGCGGCGGCCGTGCTCGACGGGCGCGAGTTCGCCACCCCCGACGACGTGAAGGAGGTCGCGCTCGACGTGCTGCGGCACCGCGTGCTGCTGACCTACGAGGCCGAAGCCGAGCAGGTCACGGCCGACCACGTGATCCGCGAGATCCTCTCGACCGTGAAGACGCCCTGAGGGCGAGACCCCCTTGCTTACCTCCGAAGAGCTCCGCCAGATCCGTCGCCTCCACGTGCAAGCAGGCCGTCGTGTAGACAGCCTGCTCGCCGGCGACTATCGCTCGGCCTTCAAGGGCAGCGGGATGGAGTTCGAGGAGGTACGCCAGTACGTCCCCGGTGACGACGTTCGGCGCATCGACTGGAACGTCACCGCCCGGACCGGTGACGCATGGATCAAGGAGTTCCGGGAGGAGCGCGAGCTGACCCTGCTCGTGCTGCTGGACGTGAGCGGCTCCGTCCGGTTCGGCTCCGGCGGGCGGGACGGACGCACCGACAAGCGGCTCCAGATGGCGCGCGCCGCGGGTGGGCTCGCCTACGCGGCCCTGCGCACGGGGGACCGCGTCGGACTGCTGACCTTCAGCGATCGCATCCACCACTACCTGCCTCCGCGGCGGAGCCGCGGGCACGCGTGGCAGGTGATCAGCGCCGCCTTCGAGCACTATGGGGAGGACCACGGCACCGACATCGCCGGCGCGCTGGCCTACGCCACGAAGGTCATGAAGCGGCGCGCCGTCGTCGCCGTGTTGTCCGACTTCCAAGCCGCGCGCCCCTTCGGGCCGGAGCTCGGCGCGCTCGTGCGTCGTCACAAGACCCACGCGCTCCTGTTCCACGATCCGCGTGAACAGGCGCTTCCCAACGTCGGGCTCGTGTCCCTACGCGACGCGGAGACGGGGGAGCTGAGGGTGATCGACGCGGCGGCGCTGAGCGCGGCCCGTTCGGTGGACACCCGGCTGGCCGAGCTGCGGCGCCACGGCGTGCGCGCCAGCGCGGTCGCGACCGACGAGGACGCGTTCCTGCGCCTCCAGCAGCACTTCCGGGGCGCCCGATGAGCGTGCTGCTCCTGCTCGCGGCGTGCCTCGGCACCGAGCCCGTTCCCCTCGCGCCGGGGGCCCCCGTGTGGGTCGAAGCCCGCCAGGTGGGGAAGGGGGAGCCGGTGCGCCTTCACGCGCCCGCGGGCACCGCGCTCCCGGCGGTCGAGGGCCTCGTCGCGACCGAGGTGGCCACCGACGACGGTGCCACGGTGGTGTGGGAGCTGCGTGGCGAGCCAGGCTCCTACGTCGTCGAGGTCCCCGCCGGCACCGGCCCGGCGACGCGGGTGTTCCTCGACATCGGGGTCGACGGGCCCACCGGCGGGCCGATGGAGGATCTCGCGGACGTCCCGGCGCCCGCCGTTCCGCAGTGGCCGAAGGTCGCGGGGATCGTGTCGGCCGTCGCGACGCTGATCGCCATCGGCCTGTATGCCTGGAAGAAGCTTCGCCCGGCGCCGCCGCCTCCGCCGCCCGAGCCCGCCGACCGGGTGGCCCGTCGCGCATGGGCCAACCTCCGCGCGCGCAGCGATCTCGAGCCCGACGTGCTCGCCGCGGAGCTCTCGGCGGTGTTCCGGCGGTACCTCGAGTCTGTGCACGCGTGGCCGGCGACCTCGCGGACGTCGCGTGAGATCCTGGACGCGCTCGCGGGCGATCTTCCCGCGGTGGCGCTCGAGCGCGCCCGCCGACTGCTCAACGCCATGGACATCGTGCGGTTCAGCGAGCGGTCGGCGCACGAGGGGTTCTTCACGGCGCTCGACGACGACTTCGAGGCCCTCCTCACCGTCCGCGCCGGAGCACCCCGTGCTTGAGTGGATGCATCCAGCGTGGTTGTTGGCGCTTCCGCTCGCGCTGATCCCGTGGCTCGCGTGGCTCCGCCCCCACGCAGTCCGGTTCTCGGCGCTCGGCGCGGTGACCGTGCGGCGCACATGGCGAAGCCTCGGCGCGCCGATCCTGCCCCTCCTCGAGTGCATCGCCATCGTCGGGGTGGTCGTGGCGTTGGCGCGCCCGCAGGAGGTGCGGCGCGAGACCCTCCGCGAGTCCCAGGGCATCGACATCCTGCTCGCCATCGACACCAGCGGGTCGATGGAGTCGCCCGACATGCGCGCCGGGCCGCGCGAGCTGACCCGGCTCGAGGCCTCCAAGCTGGTCATGGCCCAGTTCGTGTCGGAGCGCCCCGACGATCGGATCGGGCTCGAGGTGTTCGGGGAGGACGCCTTCGTGCAGGTGCCCCTGACCCTCGACCACGAGGCGCTCGGCTCCTTCATCGGCCAGCTCGAGATCGGCATGGCCGGCAAGAACGCGACCGCCGTGGGAACGGCCATCGCCATCGGCACCAAACGAATGAAGGAACTCGAGGCTCCCTCGAGGGTCATGATCCTCGTGACCGACGGGCGCTCGAACGCGGGGAGCGTCTCTCCGCTCCAGGCGGCGGAAGCGGCGGCGGCGCTCGGAGTGCGTGTGTACACGATCGGCGTCGGAAGCGCGGGACGGGGCGGACTGTTCGGGGCCATGGTCGGTGCCGAGATCGACGAGCGTACGTTGGGGGCTGTCGCCACGAAGACCGGCGGGCGCTACTACCGCGCCGCCGACACGAACGCGCTCGCCCAGGTCTACGCCGAGATCGATCAGCTCGAACAGTCGACAGCGCGCACCAAGGAGTTCGTCCATCGTGACGAGCGGTACCTCCTCGCTCTCCTGCCGGCGCTCCTCGCGTTCTTCGTCCAGCTCGGCCTGAGCGCGACCGTCCTCCGGAAGCTCCCATGACGTGGGCGCGTCCCGATCTGTTGGCCCTCCTGCTCCTCGTGCCCGTCGCGGTCCTCGTGGTGCTGTACGCCGAGCGCACCCGCTGGCGCCATCTCACGCTGCTGGCGGCGCTCGACGTGCTCCCGACGATCCTGCCGCCCCGCCTGCGCACGGTGCGCACGTGGCAGGCCGTGCTCGCCGTCGTCACCACGCTGGGGCTCGCCCTGGCGGCGGCCGGGCCCCGGCTCGGCTTCGAGTGGCAGCAACAGAAGGTGGAGGGCGTGTCCATCGTGGTCGTGCTCGACGTGTCGCGCAGCATGGACGCGCAGGACGTGCCGCCTTCCCGCATCGAACGCGCCCGCCGCGAGATCCTCGACCTGGTGGGCCTGCTACGGGGGGACGCCGTGGGCCTCGTGATCTTCGCAGCCGGCCCATATGTCCGCATCCCGCTCACGGTCGACTACGACACGTTCACCTGGGCCGTGAAGGACAGCTCCTCGGGCACGATCCGGGCGCAAGGCAGCGCCCTCGCCGGTGCGCTCGAGTCGGCCGCGGGCCTGCTCGAGAAGGCCGAGGGGTCCGGCAAGGCGATCCTCCTGGTCAGCGACGGCGAGTCGCACGACGAGCCCGCCGAGATGGACGCGGCCGTCGCGCGGGTACGCGCGGCGGACGTGCGCGTGTACGCCCTCGGCGTCGGCGAGCCCACGGGGGCTCCGATCCCGCTCGAGGAGGGCGGCTTCAAGAAGGACGCTACCGGGGACGTCGTGTTGTCCCGTCTGGACGAGGATGTCCTTCGGCGGCTTGCCTCTTCCACGGGTGGGGCGTACGTGCGGGCGGTGGCCTCCGATGAAGATGTGCGCGCGTTGTACGAGACGGAGATCCGCGGGAAGCTGGCTGCTTCCGAGCGGGGCGTTCGCCGCGAGAAGCTCTGGCACGAGCGGTTCCAGTGGCCGCTCGGGCTGGCGCTCGTGAGCCTGTCGATCTCCGGCCTGCTCGGGATCGGCCGTCGCCGCGTCCGCGCCGCTCGAGGCGCAGCCTCGGCGGTCGTGCTCCTGGGTGCGCTCGCGCTCGGGTTTCCCGGGCCCGCGTGGGCCGGCGCCGCCGAAGATGGCCAGACGGCGCTTCGCGCCCAGCAGTGGGATCGCGCGGCCGAGCTCCTCGGGCAGGCGCGGGTGGACGATCCGGGCGATCTCCAGGCGATGCGCGGGCTCGCGGAGGCCTTGTACCGGTCGGGACGCGTGCGCGAGGCCGAGCAGCTCTACCGCACGCTCGCCGAGCAGGACGCGCCGAACCGCGCGGTCCATCTCTACAATGCCGGCAACGCGGCGTACCGCGGCGGTCGGCTCGCCGACGCGCTCGACGACTTCCGGTCCGCCGCCCAGGCGGACCCCACGATGAAGCCCGCGCAGACCAACGCCACCGCCGTCGAGCGGGAGATGGCCGCGCGCGTGGAGCCGCCCCCGCCCGAGTCGGGCGACGATCAGGGGGAGGAGCAGGCGGGCGAGCAGGAGGAGCAGGCGTCCAGCGAGCAGCAGGGGCAACCCGGCCAGCAGGGCGAGGATGGGCAGGCCGAGGGGCAGCAAGAGCAGCCCGGCGACGGGGGGCAGGAGCAGGGCGGCGAAGAGGGGAAGGACCCGTCCGACGGTCAGGCCTCCGAGAGGACGCCGCCGGCCGGAGAGCCTCCGGGCGCGCCCCAGAGCGGATCCCGCGGCGACGACGAGGGTCAGCGAGAGGGAACGCCCACGCAGGGGGCGGAGGGCCAGCCCACGGCGGAACAATCGGGCGCCGAAGCGGACGCCACGGTGTCTGCCGAGGGGGACGACGGGGCGGACGCGGCCGGTCAGGCGGGGGATGACACCCCCAACGGCACGGGCGAGATGACGCGCGAGCAAGCCGCCCGCCTCGTCGACTCCGTCCCGGACGGGACACCCCGGGTGGTCGTGGGCGGCCGCGGCACGGAGATGGACTGGTGATCGGCATCGTGTTGGTACAGGCTGCCTTCGCGGCGCAGGTCGTGCTTCAGCTCGAGAGCAACGAGGTTCGGGAGGGGCAGGCGGTGCCGCTCGAGCTCGTGGTGATCGACGCCGTCCCGCGCGCCGTTCCCCGCCTGGACGTGCCGGACGGGCTCCAGGTGGTCTACCGCTCGCAGTCCCAGCAGCGGCAGATCATCAACTTCCAGTCGACCTCGTCGACCACCTTCAGCTACACCCTCACCGCGGTGCGCGCCGGCGAGTACGCGTTGGGGCCGGTGACGGTCCCCACGGACGCGGGCGAGCTCTCCACCGCGCCGCTCCGCGTGCGGGTGGCCCCACGCGCGTCCGGAGGCGCCGAGGCGCTCACCGGCGACATCGGCGTCGACCACGTGTGGGTCGGCCAGGTGCTGGTCTACCACCTCCGCTTCCAGACGGAGAAGAACGTGGTGAGCGGCCGGTGGACCCCGCCGGCGCCCTCCGGCTTCACGGCCGAGCCCACCGTCGAGCCGGTCACCTCGGAGTATCGCCTCGAGCAGGACGGCAAGCCGCTCTCCATCCAGGAGCTCTACTTCCCGCTTCGGGCCTCCGCGCCCGGCAAGTGGACCATCCCCGGGGGGGTGCTCCAGGCCCAGTACGCCGTCACCGACAAGAGCTCGCGCCGTCGCAACAGCCCGTTCGAGGGCATCGGGGCGTTCGGAAACGTCCGGTACGAGGTGTACTCGGCGGCGCCGATCGACGTCGAGGTTCGCGCGGTGCCCGTGGAGGGGCGCCCGGCCGACGCCACCGAGCTCGTCGGCCGCTACACCATCGCGGCGAAGGCCTCCGATGGAAAGGCCCGTGTCGGAGATACCGTCACGGTCGAGGTCGTCATCGAGGGCGACGGCGTGCTGGCAGGCTTCTCGCTGCCGCCGCTCGCGGGGAGCGACTTCCGCGTCTACGACGATCAGCCTGTCGTGGAGTCGCGGATCGAAGACGGGAAGTATCGGGCGAAGGCCACCTTCAAGCGTGCCATCGTCCCGCAGGCCCCCGGCGCCATCGAGGTCCCGCCGATCGAGATTGCCTACTTCGACCCTGTCGAAGGCGCGTGGGCTCGGATGAGCACCGAGCCGATTCGACTCGACGTGGGCGGGGAGGCGACACCAGCCGCCCTGACCACGTGGGACGAGGGGGTCGCCCCTTCCGTCGACTCGCTGGGAGAGGACATCCTCCCGGTCCGAACCGACGTTCGGCTCGCCCGTCCGGTCCCGCGGCCGCTCGCCTTCGCCCTGCTCGCGCCGGGTGCGGCGTTGCTCCTGCTCCAGGGGCTTCTTGCGTTCCGGGTGCGCAAGCCGCGAATCCAGGAGCGTGTGCTGGCCTTCGATGACCTGCCGGCCGACGGCGAAGCACGCCTCGCCGGGGTCGAGCGCATCTTCCGCGAGCGTGTCGCCCGCCGGCTCTGTCTGGCGCCCGAGGCGCTCCGTCGTGAGGACCTGGCCGCGCTCGGGCCGGTCGCCGACGAAGCCGAGATCATCTACCGCGCCCTCGAGCGGCGCCGCTACGGTGGGCAGGACACCAGCGTCTCCGAGGAGCGGATCCGCGCGTTGGTGGAGAGATGGCCATGATCCTGCTCACGTTCACGCTCTGGGCCGGACCCGCCCTCGCCGCGGTGGAGGAGAGCTTCGAGGAAGCGAACACGGCGCTCGCGGCGGGCGATCTTGCGAAGGCCGAGGCGGGCTACCGCGCCGTGATCGAGGAGGGGTACGCGACCGGAGACATCTGGTACAACCTCGGGAACGTCCTCTATCGTCAGGAGCGGCACCCCGAGGCCGCCCTGGCGTGGCGCAACGCCGCGTCGCGCCTGCCGCGCGACCCCGACATCGAGGCAAACCTCGACTTCGTGCGGCGAACCTTCCGCGATGGCCTCGTCGCGCCCGATCCCCATCCCTGGTTCGCTCCCTGGCAGGTGGCGCTCACCGCGGACGAGGGCATCTGGCTGGGCGCCGCGTTTGCCGGTCTCGGCCTGCTCGCGATCGCCGCCCGGCGGCGGAGCCCCCACTTTCCGCTCGCGCCCGTGGGGATTGGCGTGTGCGTCGTGGGCGGGCTGCTCGCCGCGGGAGGCCTCGCGGAAGCCGGGCAGCGGCCCGTCGCCATCGTGCTGGTCCCGCAGGCCACGGCCACGTCGGATCTCGGCGGTGGTGTCGAGCTGTTCACGCTCCACGCGGGCGCCGAGGTCTCCACGCTCGAAGAGGCGGCTGGTCGCACGCTCGTGCTGCTCCCGGACGGGCGCAAGGGCTGGCTCCCGATCGCGTCGCTCGGCGTTGTGGACCCATCTGGTCCCGCTCCGGTGTTATGACCGCGCGCGGAGGCGTCATGCATCGTCTGCTCCTCGCGTTGCTCTTCGTGGCCGGTTGTGGCTGGGAGGGCCGCGTCCGGCATCTCTCCGACACCGAGTTCGACCACTACTACGCGCTCAAGCCCTTCATGCCCGACGAGGACCGCAAGGTGTTCCTCAAGATGAAGACGGAGGACGAGCGCAGCGCCTTCTTGAAGGAGAAGGGCCTCTGGGACCGCTTCTACAAGTACCCGGAGCACGTCCGCAAGGGCATCGTGGCGGGCGCGGTGCAGAACGGCTGGACCAAGGACATGGTGTACATGGCCTGGGGCGCGCCGTTCGACAAGCGCACGCTGGTCGGGCGCCCCGCGCCCCGGTCCGAGCTGCTCGTGTACAAGTTCGAGAAGCAGGAAGACGGCACCGTGCTCGTGTACGTGCCGAACAGCAAGACCGAGTACAAGGCGGTCGAGCGCTTCACGAGGGACGTCTACCTGGACAGCGACCAGGTGACCGAGATCATCGAGCGCAAGGGCTGGGCGCAGTAGGCGTCCACCTTCGGTAGTCCGGTCCTCCGTTCTGTACGAGACGGGGGAGCGCGGGGACGGGGTGGTGGCAATCGGGCCCCGCCGCGTCTAAGGTAGCGTGGCCCGAGCCTGGAGCGCAGCGATGAAGGTCTCCCTGATCAGCCCCTACCCGGACATCACGAACTACGGGCTCCGCTCGATTTCGTCGACGCTCCGCGCCGCCGGGCACACGACGCAGGTCGTCTGCATGCCCGACTTCGCGGGCGATGGCGAGAGCGTCCACGTCCGGATGTCCGAGGATCGGTACTCGCCCCAGGTGATCGAGCAGATGCTCGCGCTCGTGGCGGACTCCGACCTCGTGGGCGTCACGTTGATGACCCACTACTACGACTCGGCGCGCCAGATCACGAAGGCGATCCAGACCCACCTCGGCATTCCGGTCATCTGGGGCGGTTTCCACCCCTCGGTGCGCCCCGACGAGTGCGCGCGCCAGGCCGAGTACGTCGCCATCGGGGACGCGGAGGACCTGATGCTCCAACTCTGCGAGCGCCTCGAGAACGGCGACTCCCAGAAGCTGCACGGCATCAAGTCCCTGGTGTGGCGCAAGGGGCAGGACGTGATCCGCAACGCTCCCGGCTCGCTGGAGCAGGAGCTGGATCGGTACCCCGCGCCCGACTTCTCCCGCGAGGACCACCACATCCTGTTTGAAGGGCAGCTGATGCCCGTCAGCAAGGATCTCCTGCGGCGCTACCTGCACAACGGCACGGTGAGCCGCATGTTCGGCCGCACCGGGTACCAGACGATGACCGGCCGCGGGTGCCCGCACGCGTGCACCTACTGCGGCAACAGCTTCTACCGCGACCTCTACAAGCGCCAGCGGTACGTCCGCTTCCGCTCCGTCGAGCACGTGATCGGCGAGCTCGAGGACGTGAAGCGCGAGTACCCGTTCATCGATTTCGTATGGTTCTCGGACGACTCGTTCTTCGGTCGCCCGCTCCCGGACCTGCTCGACTTCGCCCACCAGTACAAGACCCGCGTGGGGGACCCGTTCTACCTGCTCGGTTCCCCCGGCACGATCACGGAGGAGAAATACTCCGCGCTCGTCGACGCGGGCCTGCACTGCATCCAGATGGGCGTGGAGCACGGAAGCAAGCGCATCCAGAAGCTCTTCAAGCGCTCGACGATGGGCAACGACAAGATCCTGAAGAGCGCCGAGATCATCACCAAGTTCACCGATCGCACGGCGCCGCCCCAGTACGACATCATCTACGATCTGGCGTACGAGACCATCGAGGACAAGCTCGACACCCTGCGCCTCGTCGCGGAGCTGCCGAAGCCCTACCGCCTCCAGGTCTTCTCGGTCATCTACTACCCGGGCACGTCGCTCCACACGCTCGCCGAGCGGGACGGCCTGGTGAACGACGAGAAGGCCGAGATCTACGACCGCATGTTCTTCGAGCGGCACGACAGCTACACGAATACGCTGCTCTTCCTGGCGCGGTCGGGGCGCTTCCCCCATCCCCTGCTCAAGGTGCTGATCGACCGGCGCGTGGTGGACGTGATGACCTCCGATTACATGGCGCCCGCGGGCAACGTCGCGCGGGCCGCCATCCACGCCTTGCGCCAGGCGCTGCGCAGCCCCGCGGTGGAACGCGCGAAGGCCCTTGGGACCTACCGGGCCCGCCTGGTCGGCATGACCGGCGCGGATGCTGGCGCAGCGGCGCCCGCGGCGGACGCGTAGAGCCGCGATCCGTCGGCGCCGCGATGTCGCAGGTGCGTTAGGGATTGCCCATGGAACCTGCGGTTCGAACCGTGAGCGTGAGCGTCGAACAAGCGGTCCCCGGGGACGCGCCGGCGATCCTCGCGCTCCACCGTCGCGTGCTCGCGGAGGGCGAGTGGTTCATCACCGAGCCTGACGAGTTCCCCGAGGGCGTCGACGCCAAGGTGGCCGTCATCCGAGAGGCCGCGCGTGCGGCGAACGGCGTGTTCCTCGTCGCGCGCCACGAGCACGCGCTCGTGGGGTGGGCGCAGGTCGTCGGGGGCGGGCGGCGGCGCACCCGCCACGTCGGCCGCATCGAGATGATGGTCGATGCGCGGGTCCGCGGGGTGGGCGTGGGGTCGGCGCTGCTTGCGGCCCTCGTCCACTGGGCGGAGGACAGCGGGACCATCAAGAAGCTCTCGTTGAACGTCTTCGCGCACAACACGCGCGCCTTGGCGCTCTATCGGAAGTTCGGCTTCGAAGAGGAGGGCCGGCGCATGCGCGAGTACCTGTTCGCCGACGGATCCTGGCGGGATGACGTCCTGATGTTCCGGCAAGTCAACTAGCGGTCATCCCTCGGGATCCCGCCACTCCGCCTCGCGCCGGTAGATGGTGCGCGCCGTGATGCCGAGCAGGTTGGCCGCCAACGAACGGTCGCCGTTGCACTGGCGGAGCGTCGCCTCGATCATCCGCCGCTCCACATCGCGCAGCGGGGTGCCCGGAGTGAAGATGAGGCGGGGGACCTCGTTGATGTTCGAGGCGGCCGCGCGGATGGCGGGGGGGAGATCTCCGAGCCGCACCACATCCTCGCGGGAGAGCACGGCCGCGCGCTCCATCGCGTTCTCCAGCTCGCGCACGTTTCCCGGCCAGGCGTGGCGCTCGAGTGCGGCGAGGGCTTCGGGCTCGAGGCCGCGGAGCACGCGTCCGTTCCGGGCGCCGTGGGTGGAGGCGAAGTGGCGTGCCAACAGGGCGATGTCGGCGCGGCGCTCTCGGAGTGCCGGCACGTGCAGGCGGATCACGTTCAGCCGGTAGTAGAGGTCGGACCGGAGGCGCCCCTCGGCCACCGCTTGCTCCGGATCCCGATTGGTCGCCGCGACGACGCGCACCTCGGTGCGGATGGTCTTGGTGCCGCCGAGCCGCTCGTACTCGCCGTCCTGGAGGACACGGAGCAGCTTCACCTGCAAGGGCAGCGGCATCTCCGTGACCTCGTCGAGGAAGATCGTCCCGCCCGAGGCGAGGTCGAAGCGCCCTTCCTTGCGCCCGTGCGCCCCGGTGAACGCGCCGGCCTCGTACCCGAACAGCTCGCTCTCGAGGAGGTTCTCGGGGAGCGCCCCGCAGTTCACCGTCACGAGCCTGCCTGGGCGTGCGCTCACGGTGTGGATCCACCGCGCCAGGAGCCCCTTGCCCGTGCCGCTCTCGCCCGTGAGGAGGACCGATGCCATGGACGGCGCCACCTGTCGGGCCTCCTCCATCAGCGCGCGGAGCTCGCCCGACTGGCCGATCAGCTCGCCGGGCGAGGCCTGCGCGATCTCCTGCCTCAACCGCAGGTTTTCTCGGAGCAGATCGTGCTTCTCCAGCGCCTTGCGCACCGAGGCGATGACCTCCGTTCGCCGCAGGGGCTTGGTGACGAAGTCGTACGCGCCCTCCTTCATCGCCTCGACGGCGCTCTCGACCGTGCCGTAGGCAGTCACCAGGATGACCTGCACCTGCGGCGCCACCTGACGCGTGGCACGGAGCAGCTCGAGGCCGCCCATGCCCGGCATCTTCAGGTCGCTCACGACGACGCCGATCTCACCTTCCCGAAGGATCTCGAGGCCCTGGCGGCCGTCGACCGCGACTCGTACCGGCCACCCCTCGCGGGCGAAGATGCGTTCGAGCGCCAGCCGGTTTGACTCTTCGTCGTCGATGACCAGGATCATCAGACAAGGTGTCTCACGGCTGACATCCTGTCAAGCCGGAACCCGGATGCGGAAGGTCGTCCCCGCGCCGGGCGTGGTCTCGCACGTGATCGATCCGCCGAGATCCTCCAACGACTGCCGCGCGATCGCGAGGCCGAGACCCGTCCCGCGCGCGCGCGTGGAGTAGAAGGGGTCGAACACCCGATCGGCGACCTCCTGCTCCATCCCCGGCCCGTCGTCGCGGACCGCGAACACCAGTGAGCCGGCCTCCCGGTGTACGTCGATGCCGATGTGCCGGGCGCCCGCTTCTCCCGCGTTCCGCACGAGGTTGAGCAGGGCGCGGCGCACCGTGTCTCCGTCCATCTCGACGGTGCCGACCGGGCCTCCGGTGACCTCGGCCGTCACTCCGGCGCGGCGGAGTCCCTCCTCCTCGAGCCCCACGATGCCTCGCGCGAGGGCCATGGGATCTTCGGGCGACGTCTCGGGGAGCCGGCGCCTCGCGAGGTCGAGGTACCGTTCCGTGACACCCTCGAGCCGCCGGATCTCGGTGATGATGGTGGCGAGCAACGAGGTCGCCTCCTCAGTGTCGATCTCCTCCATCATCAGTTCGGCGTGCAGGGAGATGGCGTTGAGCGGGTTGCGCACCTCGTGCGTGACCTGGGCGAGCATCTGGCCGACGAGGGCCAACCGCTCGCTGCGCTGCAGGCGCTCACGATCGCGTTG
This sequence comes from Myxococcota bacterium, assembly GCA_040386535.1. Classification (GTDB taxonomy): domain Bacteria; phylum Myxococcota_A; class UBA796; order UBA796; family SXON01; genus CAJBVW01. The sequence continues at coordinate 54,469 of JAZKFH010000009.1, forward strand.
GCGCTCGGTCACGTCCTCGCCGAGAAGGATGGTCCCCTTGGCGTCGAAAGGGCGCACCGTCACGTCCTGAAGCCGCTCCCCGAAGAGCAGGTTCTCGTGGCGCCCATGGTCGAGCTGGGCGAGCGCCTCGGGGAGCGGAGCGCCCTCTTGAAGTCCCCACAAGCCGCGCGCCGCGGGGTTGGCCATGCGGACGACCCCGCCCTCGACGACGGCGACGGCGGCCGCGAGGTTGTCGAGGACCCGCTGGAGGTAGAGTGAGAGCGCGTGGAGGTTGCGGTCGCGCTCGTCCACGGCGCGCACCATCTGGTCGAACGCGTTGGCGAGCGTATGGATCTCCTCGATCGTCGGGGCGGGCATGGGGCCCGGCCGCTCCCCCGCGGCCACGCGCCGCACCTGCTCCGTGAGGGTCGAGATGGGCCGCAGGGCGGACCCGGTGAGCCACAGGAGCAGGGCGCCGAGCAGCGCCGCGAACCCCAAGAGCGCGGCGGAGACGTTGCGCGCCCGGGTCTGGGCAGAGGCGGCCTTCTGGCTGGACGCGGCCACACGTCCCTCGACGAGGGTGGAGAGCTGGAGGATCTTGTTGCGGAGCGCGGAGCGGGCGGTCCCTTCGGTCTCGGTGCCGGCCGCCACTCGCCAGGATTGCAAGGCCGCGCCGATGTCCTCGATCTGACGGGCGGTCGCCCGCAAGGCGGCGCGCTCCTCACTGTCCGGGCGCAGGTTGGCGGTGCTGGAAGCCAGACGGCTCGCTTCGGCGAGGGTGGTGTCCAGGGTTCCCATGCCCGCGCGTTCCCGCTCGATGAGCCCCACCATCCGTGCCGATTGGCGTGCCAGCGGCAGGTAGATCTGGTTCACGACCTCGAGCGAGGCTCCGATACGGCTGAGCTGCACTTGGTTGTAGGCAAGGGCGGCCAGGAAGCAGAGCACGCCCAGCGCGAGCCCTCCGAGGAGCCGCCCCCGAAGCGTGCGGAACCAGACGCGCTTCACTGTCACCCCCGTCGCCGGCTAACGTGCCTCACAGGCGCCGCGCTGTCGCGCACTGTCACGGGCCGCCCCACGCTGCTTGCGGGGTAGGCGGTTTGTGATACACAGCGGCGGTTCCGCGCCCCAGTGCTGGAGGAAGGATGATTTCGATGCGTTCCGTGCTGCTCTCTCTCTGTCTTCTTGGTGTCGTCGCTTGTGACGGCGCCGACTCCGGCGCGAAGGACGCGACCGTCAGCCCCGGCGGGTCGCCGGCCGACCTCGGGGAAACCCTCGCCACGGTCAACGGCGTGGTCGTCGGCTCCAAGGAGTTCGAGCAGGCTGCGGCGCGCAAGGCTCCCGCCAGCGGGGACGCCCTCTCGGCCGAAGAGAAGAAGGAAGTCCTCGACGCCCTCGTCGAAGAGAAGCTCCTGTACGCGGAAGCCCTTCGCAAGGGCCTCGATCGGGACCCCAAGGTCCAGAAGGTGATGGTCAACACGCTCCTCCGCGAGGACGTGTACAGCACCGTCAAGAACGGCGACTTCAACGACGAGATGCTCCAGACCTACTACGAAGAGCACAAGAGCGAGTTCGTGGTCCCCGAGAAGGTGCAGATCAAGCGCATCCTCATCAAGGTGACGGACGCCCGCCCCGACGACGCGGCGAAGGCGGAAGCCGAGCGCATCCGCGGCGACATCGTCAAGACCCCGGACAGCTTCAAGGACCTCGCGGCCAAGTTCTCCGAGGATCCGTACAAGCGTCGCGGTGGCGACGTGGGCTTCGTGTCCAAGGAAGGCAAGCCGGGCCTCGATGCGGCCATCGTGGACAAGGCGTTCTCCCTCGAGACCGGCGCTGTGTCCGAGGTCTTCAAGACCACCGACGGCTACAACGTCGTCCAGGTGGCGGCCCGCCGCGAGCAGGTCGAGCGCACCTTCCAGCAGATGAAGGGCTCGGTCCTCCGCAAGGTCAAGAACGACAAGATGAAGGAGCTCTACGACGGCTACGTCTCCAAGCTCAAGACGGGCGCGACCATCAAGATCGACGAGACCAAGCTCGCGGCGGTCGAGATCAAGAACAGCCGCCGTCCCTTCACCCCCGGCAGCGGCCTCCCCGGCGCCGGCGAAGAAGGCGAGGAAGGCCTCGAAGCCGGTGTCGAGGACGAAGGCGCCGGGATGCCGGCCGTCCCCGCGGGCGCCGGTGCTCCTCCCGCCGAGCCCGGGAAGTAGGGTCCGATGACGCTCGTCCTTCTGCTCTTGACGGTGGCCGGGTTCGCGGCGGCGCAAGAAACGCCGCCCGCCGAGCCGGCTCCCGCCCCGAGCAAGGAGGAGCCAGCGGTTGCTCCGGCGCCTGTCGCGGCGGATGCGCCGGTCGCCTCGGTCGCAGGCACGGTCGTCGATCGTGTCGCCGCGGTCGTCAACGAGGACATCATCACCCTGAGCGAGGTCTACGCCTTCGGCGGGTCCTACATCTCGGAGGTGATCGCGGCCCGGGGTCCGGACAGCCGGGCAGCCGCCGAAGCCGAGGTGTTGGAGCGCCTGCTCGAACGCCGGCTCGTCGAGCAGGAGATGGCCGCCCTGAAGCTCGACCTCGTCGATTCGGACGTCGATCGCTCGATCTCCGAGATCGCCGAGCGCAACGGGATGGACATCGACGCGCTCCGCAAGGAGGTCGAACGCAGCGGCATGGCATGGGACCAGTACCGCAACGAGCTCAAGGAGAACCTGCGGGACATGAAGTTCGCGCAGACCGTTCTCCGCCCGCGGGTGAACGTCACGGAGGACGAGCTTCGCGACGCCTGGCTGCGTGCCGCTCCCGCGGCGCCCGCGTCCTCGCGTGTACAGGCTCTCGTTCTCGCGATTCCGCCCGGGGCGACCGAGGCCGAACGTGAGGCCGTCGTGGCCCGCGCCCGGGCCCTCCGGGACGAGGCGCGGGCCGGGGGTGACTTCGCCGCGCTGTCGCGCGCCAACGATCAGGGTCCCTTCGGCGAGCAGGGCGGAGAGATGGGCGTGTTCAAGGCCGGCGAGCTCGTCGACACGCTGGACAACGTCATCGTCAACACTCCCGTGGGGGAGGTGAGCGAGCCCATCGTCATCGGCGACGGTGTCTACCTGCTGCGTGTGGCGGAGCGGATCGAGGGCGCGAACGACTTCGAAGCCCGCCGCGGGGAGGTCTCCGAGCAGGTGTTCCAGTCCCGCCTCGAGGACGAGAAGGAGCGTTGGTTTCAGGAGGCTCGGCGCCGTGCGGTCGTCCGGATCCTGCTCCCTGGAGCGCCCAAGGCGGGCGTGAGCCCCGGGGCCGCCCCCTCGCGATGAGCCCGCGCCCGCTGGTGCTGACCCCCGGCGATCCGTTGGGGATCGGCCCGGAAGTCGCGATTCGTGCGCTGCGCGCGACGGGCGCGGACGCCGTGCTGCTAGGCGATGTCGACGCGTTACGACGTTTTGCTCCGGATCTTGTCGTCGTTCGTGACATCGAGCCGGGCACCGGTATTCGGGCGCTGCTTCTGCCCGCATCGTCCGAGCCTGTCGAGGTCGTCGCCATCCGGGTGGCGGTCGACGCATGCCGCGCCGGCCGGGCACGGGCGATGGTCACGGGGCCCATCCACAAGGCACGTCTGGCGGCGCGCGGCTTCGGCTACCCAGGGCACACCGAGTTTCTCGGCATGTTGTGTGGGGTGGAAGAGCCGGTCATGGCGTTCGTCGGAGGTTCGGTTCGTGTGGCGTTGGTGACCGTGCATCTTCCGCTCCGGGAGGTGCCCGCTGCTGTCACGCGCGCGAAGGTGCTCCACACCCTGCGTTTGGCGGACCAGGCCCTGCGGGAGCGCCTGGGCTTCGCGCGCCCACGCCTCGCGGTGTGTGGTCTCAATCCGCACGCCGGCGACTCGGGCCTGTTGGGTCGCGAGGAGATCGATGTCATCGGGCCAGCCTGCGCGGACGCCCGCGCGGAGGGCATCGACGTCCGGGGGCCCATCAGCGCGGAGACCGCCTTCTTCGAGGCGGATCATTCCGATATGGTCGTGGCGATGTACCACGATCAGGGGTTGGCCCCGCTCAAGCGGCTCGACTTCGGACGATCCGTGAATTGGACGCTCGGGCTGCCCATCGTGCGCACGAGTGTCGACCACGGCACGGCAGACGCGTTGGTCGGCACCGGAAAGGCCAGCCCGTCGAGCATGGAGGCCGCGATCCAACTCGCGCTCCAGCTCACGTCGGCGCAGGCCTAGTCGGTCTCCAGCACTTCGGCGCAGCTCGCGCCGGCGGACCACGTGGCCCAACGCTCGGGGGCCACGCCGAAGGCCCTGCAATCGGCCTCCTCCGCGCCGTCTCGGGTGAACACCCGTAAGATCCCCGTCAGGTCGGCCTCCCCGCAGTTGAAGACGGTCGAGCTCCCGAGGACCACGTCGTGCCAGTCGGGCACGATGGAGAGGGTCAGATCGAGCGTGTCCGACGTGCCGTCGGCTTCGGCTGACCGGGAGTAGAGGGGATGGCGCTCGACGTACACCCCGTCCGTCGAGAGGAGCACCTGCCCGTTTCCGGTCCACGCGTCCGTCCTCACGTCGAACCGCCACAAGGCGTCTACGGTGGCACATTCGGCGCTCGCGGAGGTCATCGCCGGCGGGCGGGTCGTGGGTTCGATGCCGGTGTCGGCATCCTTGCCGCCGGTGCAGCCGACCAAAACGAGCGCGGCGCAGGTCCGGAAGTTCCGGACCTGCGCCGCGCCGATAGAACCGATGTCCGAACTACTCAACGGTGGTGCAGCGTTCCGAGAAGTACGCCGTGTCGTGACCGCTGGTCCAGCAATCGAACTCGCCGGTCGGGCTGGTAGCCTCGAAGCTCCAGGTGAGACCGTCGGCCCAGCTGGGGTAGTTGGGGCCGAGCACGTCCGGGTTGAGGAGCGTGGACTCGTTGGCGACCTGCTGGGCGAAGTCGGTCACGTAGTCGAGGCGGAGCTGGTACTCCTCGGAGCCGTCGGGGTTCGTCGTGTTGAGGACGAAACCGTCGTGGGTCTCGGTCCAACGGCTGGCGGACGGATCGCCGGTCTCGGCGATCCACACTTCGAGGACGCCGGCGGCGCGGGAGGTCGTCATCGTGATGATGCAGACGCCGGCGTCGCAGTCTTCCTTGGTGGCGGGCGCGGACAGGAGGTCCCAGGCCACGTCGGTGTCGGTGTCGGTGTCGGTGTCGGTGTCGGTGTCGGCGGCGCCGGTCTCACCGGTGTCCCCCTTGTCGCCAGTGCATCCGAGAAGGGCAACGAGCCCGATGAGAAGCGAGTACTTGGTCATTTTTCTCCTCCAGAGAATAGCCGTGATGCTTTACACCATTTCTACCGGTGGCGCAAGTGGCTGAGCTGGAGGTTCGTCAAAACGCCAAAGGGGGAGGGCTGGGCCCTCCCCCGGGGGGTGCTACCAGAAGTTGGAGCAGGAGTCCGAGAAGTATTCGGGGTTGTGACCGTAGGCGACGCAGTCGGCGTAGTTGTTGTCCGAGTCGGTCACGGTGAAGAGCACGGTGAGATTGTTGGAGATGTCCCCGTTGTTCAGGTCGAGGATCGTGCTCTGGTTCTGGACCTGGTTCGCGAAGCTGTCGACGAGGTCGAGGTTGATGGCCTTCGTCTCCGTCGTGTCGGTGAAGTCCACGAGCTCGAACTCGTCGTGGTACTCGGTCCAGAAGCCTTCGGGCGAGCAGTTCGGGTTGCTGACGCACGAGCCGGACGAGTCGCCGGTCTCGGCGAGATCCATCTCGACGACGCCCATCTCGCCGATGGTCGTGACTTCCCACGTGCACACGGTGCCGGCGCAGGTGCCGCTCACCGCGTCCACGACCACGTCGCCGCTGGCGCCGCACGCCGTGTCGCCGGTGTCACACTTGCCGCCACCGTCGCAACCAGTGAGGGAGAACGCGGCCGCGGCGCCGAGGAGCAGTAAGGTTTTCATGGGGGAGTCCATCCTTGTGAGGGTGAGTGCAGGCAACGCCCCCCTCTTGACCGAGGGGTGCGAAGTAACTGTAAGCACGCTCCGGATGAGCTTCAAGGCGCCGTGACAGGCGACGGGTCGTCGAAGGCCGCCGCCATGCGCTCACGGAACAGCGTCCGTTCGATGCGATCGAGCAGAATCTGCAAGCCTTCTCCGGTCTTGGCGCTGACGGCCGACGCGTCCCAAGCGTCTACCAATGCGCGCACCCTCTCAGGGTCAGCTCGGTCGATCTGGTTCACCACGACCAGCGTGGGTGCGTCCGAAGCGCCGAGCTCCTTCAACACCTGGTCGACCGTGGCCTTTTGCGCCTCGGCCTCGTCATCGGCAGCGTCCACGATGTGGAGGAGGAGGTCGGCCTCCAGCGCCTCGTCGAGGGTGCTGCGGAAGGCGTGCACGAGATCTTTCGGCAGGTCGCGGATGAACCCGACGGTGTCGGTGAGGATGATCTCGCGGTCCTCGGGGAAGCGCATCCGGCGGGACGTGGGGTCGAGCGTGGCGAACAGCTTGTCCTCCGCATCGACCTTGCTCTGGGTCATGCGGTTCAGCAGCGTGGACTTTCCCGCGTTGGTGTAGCCGACGATCGCGACGAGCGGAAGGCCGACACGCTTGCGACGGTTCCGCCGCATGGTGCGTTCGCCGGCGATGTCGTCGAGCTGACGTTGCACGCGGTGCAGCCGTTCGTCCGCCCGGCGACGATTGATCTCGAGCTTGGTCTCACCCGGACCCTGGCCTCCGATTCCGCCGGTGAGGCGGCTCATCGCCGTGGGCATGATGGCGAGCCGCGGCTTGCGGTAGCGCAGCTGGGCGAGCTCCACCTGGAGCTTTCCCTCGCGAGTGGTGGCGCGCTGGCTGAAGATGTCGAGGATGAGCTGGGTGCGATCGAGCACCTTCAGATCGGTCTCGGTGGCGATGTTCCGGAGCTGCGAGGGCGACAGCTCCTGATCGAACACCAGGACGTTGGCGCCGAGGTGCATACAGCGCAGCACCAGGTCCTTGAGCTTGCCTTCGCCTACGACGGTGCGCCCATCGAGCTCCCGCCGGACCTGCAGCACCGAGTCGGCGATCTGCAGCCCGGCTGTGTGCGCGAGCCGACCCAGCTCCTCGAGGGAGCGGCGGGCGCCGCGCGGATCACGGATGGCGACGCTCACGAGGACGGCGCTCTCCTTGCCCGCGACGGCACGAGCCTCCGCCGCGACGCGGAACTGGACCTCGAGGTCCCGGATGAACGAAGAGAAGTCCTCGTCCCAGCCGTGTACCGAGGGCACCTTCTCCACACGCCACATCTCCCCGCCACGCGCCGCGCCGGGGGCCAGGATGACCCCGTACTCCAGTGCGCCGGGGAGCCCGTCCGGCTGGGCCTGGATCACGACGACGGTGTCCAGCCGCAGGAGGGCCAGGTCTGTCAGGTCGTCCTTGCTGAGGCCCTCCCCGCGGAGGTGGGTGTGGACCAGGCGCAGGCCGCGGAAGCGCCCCGCACCGGCTCGCTCGCGCCCCAACTCGGGGATGAAGAGCTGATGCGCGTCCCCGACGATGACCTTGTCGACCATGCCGACGCGGTCGATGAGGAGCCCGACTTGCCGGTTGCACTCGCGCGACACCTCGGTGAGGCGGCGCGCGAGCTCGGGGGTGACGAAGCGCGTCGCGGGGATGCGGCGTTGGTAGAAGGACTGGAGGGCCTTGTTCTGGCTCGGCTTGAGGCCCTCGGTGTTTCCGAACAACGTTTCGATGATTCGCTCCTGCGACGTTCCCTGGTCAGTGGCGACTACTTGGTGGCGACGCGCTCGATGATCTGCGGCAGGTCGATCCCGAGCGCTCCCTTGAGCTCCTCCACGAGCGTGACGGCCCTGCGCGCGCTCACGTCCGCGTCGGGGGGGAGGACCGTGAGGCGATCCACCTTGACGTGCTGGATGGTAGACACCAGGTGCCCCATCGTCGCCTGCAGTTTCTGCATCAGGAAGATGTCGCGAGAGGCGTCGCCACCGTTCTTCCAGGTGGTGATCATCTGCTCGAGCACGTGGTTGGTCGCGCGGCCGTCCTCCACGATCTTGGCGGCGGCGCCCTTCGCGTTCGAGCTCGCGGCTTCCATCTCCGCCTGTGCAGGCGCGATTACGTCCGCTTCGAGCTGACGGCGCACCTGCTCGACGCGCGCGGCCTGCACCTTGAGCTCACCCTCCGCGCGGGCGACCATGGCCTTGACGCGGCCCACTTCCTCGGCGATGAGGGCCTCGCGCCGCGACAAGGTCTCCATGATGCGGCGCTCGGTCTGGGTGCGCGCGATCTCGATGTCGGACTCGAGCTCGGACACCCGAGCGCGCTCGCGCGATCCGGCGTCCTGGATGATCGAGCGTGCACGCGCGTTCGTCTCCGCGACCTTCGAGCGCATGATCAGGTCGGCCGAGCTCTTGCGGCCGATGCTGTTCAGGTAGCCCTTCTCGTCCGACACGTTCTGGATCTTCAGGGTGTCGAGCGCGAGTCCGAGGCGGGTGAGGTCGTGTTCGGCCTCTTCGAGGAGCTTCTCGGCGAAGGCGATCTTGTCCTCGTTCACCTGCTCGGGGGTGAGCTGGGAGAGGACGCCGCGCAGGTTGCCCTCGAGCGTGTCCTTCGCGACCTGGACGATGTCCTTGCGGGTGTAGCCGAGGAACCGTTCGATGGCGTTGTTCAGCACTGGCTCGTGACCGGAGATCTTGACGTTCGCCACCCCCTGCACCGTGAGCGGGATGCCGCCCTTGGAGTAGGCGTTGGTGACGGCCACCTCGATGATCATGTTGGTCAGGTCGACGCGGTCGACTGTTTCGAGCAGAGGAATGCGCACCGAGCGGCCGCCCTTGACGATGCGGTAGCCGACGCCCCGGCCCTCGAGCTGTCGCGTCGTGCCCGAGAAGATGAGGACCTCGTTGGGGCCACAGATGTAGAGGAGGTTTCGCAGCACCACGAGGGCGCACACGGCGAAGAAGCCGACGACGAAGAGGAGGACCAGGGGGACGAGGAGGCTCACGACTTGATCTCCGCGGACGAGGAGGAGCGGGCGAGGGCCCCGGTGACATCGACGCCGGTGGTGGCGCTGAGCTCTTGGAGCACCTGCTTGACCATGGCGGGGTAGCCGGAGACGAAGGCGGCGAGCGCCTTTCCGTCCCCCCGGTCGATGACGGTCACCTCCCCGACGGTGACGCTGTTCACTCGCGCCACGACGGTGGAGACGATCTGCTCCAGCTGTTGAATGAGGAAGATGTCGCGCGCGTCGTTCCCGGCCGAAGCCCAGGTGCGCGTGAGCATCTCGAGGACCTCGGCCATGCCGGCCCCGTTCTCCGCGATGATCGATGCCTCGCCACGGGCGCGGAGCGCCTCCGCCTGTTGCTGTGCGCGCGCGGGGAGCACGACCTCGGCGATGAGGCGCGTCTGCTCGAGCTTCTTTCGGATCTCCTGGAGCTCCTGCTCCGCCTCGGCGCGGGCCTCGGCGGCGAGCTGACCGGTCCGCTCCTCCTCCGACTTGGCCGTGCCCTCGAATTCCGCCTTGATCTTGCGGAGCTCGTTCTGCTTCTTCGCGATGCGGGCCTCGGCCTGCTCGACCGCGATCTTTCCGCCCTGGTTCGCCAGCGCCTCGGCCATCTCGGCCTCGCTCTTGGCCTGGGACTCGGCGATGTCCGCCACCATCAGCACGTTGGCGATGCGCTCTCGGCCGATGCTGTCGAGGTACTTCACGTCGTCGTAGACGTTCAGGACGCGCAACGTGTCGAGCTGGATGCCGAGCTTCCGGAGATCGTCCTCGGCTTCGTCGAGCAGGGTGTTCGCGAACTTCAGGCGGTCTTCGTTGACCTCCTCGGGGGTGAGCCGCGCGAGGACTCCCCGCAGGTGCCCCTCGAGAGACTCCTTGGCGACCCGGCTGATCTCGGCGGGGTCACGGCCCAGGAAGCGCTCGACCGCGTTCATGATCACGCGCGGATCGCTGGACACCTTCACGTTGGAGATCGCGTGCAGGTTCAGCGGGATGCCGCCCTTGGAGTACGCGTTCGTGACGTGCAGGTCGAGCGGGATGGTCGACAGGTTCATGGAGTCTACCCGCTCGAGCAGCGGCACCCGGATGGTGCGGCCGCCGAAGACGAGGCGGTAGCCGACCTCCGATCCGTCCGCCATCGAGCGCTTCCGGCCCGAGAAGATCAAGACCTCGTCGGGCCGGCAGATGAAGATGAACTGCTTCGCGATGGCGACGGCCATGAGGAGGCCGAAGCCTAGCCCCGTGGCGACGCAGAGGGCGGATACGAGCGCTTCCAAGAGGGCTCCTTCAGGAGGGGGTGGAGAGTACGGTGGGGGGGCGCCGATCGGGGCTGGCCGGCGTGACGTCGGCGGTGCCCCCCGACACGTCGACCACGAGGACACGTTCGCCCCGTTCGAGGACGCGTGCTTCCTTCGTGGTGGCAGGCAGCTCGAGGGTCTGACCGTTGTGGATCAGGCGCACCTTGCCGAGCTTCCCGGGGCCCATGGTCAGGACGACCTCGGCGTCCCTCCCGCGGAGGGTGCGGGCATCGAGCGCGCTGGAGACCGTGTCCCGGGAGACGGCGCGCAGGAGCGTCGTGACCCCGACCCCCACCACGGCGCCGGTCACCAGGGCCAACACGAGCGTGATGAGCCAGGGGGTGGAGAGCAGGGAGAGCAGGAGGCCGGTCATCCCGAACGCAGCGAGCGCGAAGGTCCAGAACCGCAGCGACAGGATCGTCATCGCGATGGCGCTGAACCCCTGGAGGACCTCGGTGTGCGACTGCCCATGGTCGTGCCCGTGGACGAGGTCTTTCCCCAGGTCGTGATGGCCGTGGTCGTGGTCGTGGTCGTGCCCGTGATTGAGCTCATGACCGTGATCGACGTCATGCCCGGCGTCCGTGCCGTCCGCATCCCCGTCCGAGTCCTGCCCGCCGCCCAGCATCGAAGCCGCGATCAAGATGCCACCGAGCACGAGGCTGCCAGCGTAGAGCGCGATGAGGGTCACGATGGCATCCTGGCAGGGGAAGACGGAGGAATCAACGCCCACGCGCGAGGTTGAGCCAACCGGCGATGAAGCAGACGCCACCGATCGGTGTGATCGCGCCGAGGATGGGTAGGTCGAGGAGCACGAGCGTGTACAGGCTGCCGCTGAAGATCAGGATGCCGCAAAGGAAGAGGACGCTCGTCAAGCGGCGCGGCACGGGCGCGAGGGAGAGCGCCAGGAGGGCCACGGCATGGACGAGGTGGTAGCTCGATGCGGTGTGCCAGGTTTCGAGCCGTTCGGGCGTGACCCGGCTCTCCAAGGCATGGGCGCCGAAGGCTCCCGCGGCGACCGCGGTGGCTCCGAGGAGGGCGGCGATGCGCCTCATTCGGCGCTCCCGAGCGCCGAGAGGGCCGCGACGAGCTCGTCCGTTCCGCCGAACCGCATGGTGGCTCCGTCGATCCGGCAGAGGAGGTAGCGCTCGCACGCGTCGCATCGATCGAAGCACTCGACGGTGGACAGCGCGCCTCCCGCGGCGGCCACGCGGAGGGGGAGACCCGGATCGTGCCGCCCCATGCCCGTGGCGCAGACGACGACCTCGATCATGCTGCCTCGACGAGGGAATAGCTGGCGGACATCTCGCGACTGTATCCTGTCGTCGGCTGGCGCGAGGGCTGGGTGGAGCCCGCTTCCGGACGGGCCACGCGACGAGCGCGAGCTGAACGTAGTTATCGTCGTGCGGACATATTCTGGCCTTGCGGGGGAGAGGTCCTGAACGTACGTTCAGGCATGCCTCAGCTGCCCCTCCGGCTCGTGCCGCCCCGGATCGACACCGGGACGTGTCCTCGCTCCGAGGTCGCATGGGCACCCGTACGGACGCAACCCGAGCCCGCTCCTACCTCGTCGCGGTCGGCCGCCATCGAGCGGCTACGGGCGCTGGTGGGTTCACGGGGTCGGGTCGGGATCGTGCCGCCGCTGCCGGATCCCGTCGTGCCCGACCTCCCGTCGCTCGCGCCGGGCCACCTCTCCACTGGGATCCATGGCCTCGACACGTGGCTGCACGGCTGGCCTCAGCCCGGGCCGGTCGAGCTGGTCGGCCCGCCGGGGAGCGGGCGGCTCGCGCTTGTGATTCCGCTGATCGAGCGGCTCACCCGGCAGGGGCGATCGGTGCTCCTCGTGGATCCGCTCCACCAGGTTCATCCTCCTGGCTTGGGGCGGGCGGATTTGTCCCGCCTCGTGATGGTCCGGCCACCGGGAGAGCGCGCGGCATGGGCAGCCGAACAGGTGGCGCGTTCGGGCGCGGTCGACCTGCTGCTCGTCCTCGATGCGCCGCCGCTGGGGAGAGGTGGCGTGCGGCTCGCCCGAGCGGCCGAGGCCGGCGGCATGGTCGTGTTCGTGCTCGCCGAGCGCCCGGAGGCCGAACTCCCGGCCTCGTTGCGCATCGAGACAGGGGGGTGGCAGGGAGACCACGTGCGGGTGCGCTGCACCCGCAGTCGGGATGGGCGGATGGTGGGGGAGAGGCTGATCGTGCCGTCCGAGTCGCCCCTGTACATCCCGCGGCCTCCGGTCCGAACCGATTCTGCGCGTCTCCGTCGCGTCGGAGCGGGCTGATGCGGCGTGGGTTCCTCGCCATCCACCTGCCCGGGTTCCGCCTGGAGCGTTGCGGTTGGGATCCGCACGTGCCGGCCGTGCTCGTCGCGGTCTCGCGGGGTGCCGAGCGGGTGATCGCGCTCTCGCTGCCCGCGGGACAGGCTGGTGTCCGTCTCGGGATGACGCTCGCGGGCGCCCGCGCCCAGCTCCCGGAGGTGCGCGTCGAGCGCCTCGATCCCGCGGGGGAGCTCGCGGATCTCGAGGCGTTGTGTGTGGCGCTCTGCCGCTTCACGCCGGCCGCCCGCCCAGTGCCCCCCGATGCGCTCCTCCTCGAGGTGGGACCCCTCGCCCTCGGGCCCGTCCGCGCCTGTCTCGCGGAGCTCGGCCACCTGTGCCGCCTCGTCCTCGCCGAGGAGGGCGGCGCGGCGCTCGCGCTCGCGCGCCACTCTCGGCGCGACCGGGTGATCCAGCCGGGTGGTGTCGCCGCGGCCCTCGCACCGCTCCCCGTCACCGCGCTGGAGCTCCCCGAGGCCGTGTTGCTCTCGCTCCACGACGTGGGGATCCGGACTATCGCGGAGTTCGCGGCGCTTCCCACCGCCGCGCTCACCGGGCGGTACGGGCCCGAGATCGCGGCAGCCCACGCGCGAGCCACCGGGCGCGCGGCTCCCGCCCCGCTCCCCCTCCCGCCGCCGCGGGAGGAATCCTCCTTCCACATCGACTTCGGGGATGCCGTAGAGGTGCTCGAGGCCGTGCTCTTCGTACTGAACGGCCTCGTCCGCGACCTCACCGCGTCGCTGGAGCGCACGGGCCAGGCCGCCATGCGGGTCCAGGTCCGGCTACGCCTCGAGCCCGGCGAGCACCTCGTGCCCGTGCGCCTCGGCCAGCCTTCCCGGGGCCCCGAGCGTCTGTTCCGCCTTCTGCGAGCGCGGTTGGAGCGGGTGCAACTCGGCGCGCCCGTGATCGGGGTCGGGCTCGAGCTGCTGGAGGCGGCCCCCTTCCGCGCCGCGCAGCCGAGCCTCCTCGATCGCGCGGAGGCCGTGGAGCCGCTCCCCGAGCTTTGCGCCCGCCTTCAGGACGTGCTCGGGGCCGAAGCCGTGTGCGTGCCGGCGCCCGTCGACACCTGGCGCCCGGAGGCCGCGTGGACCGCGGTGCCCTGGGGGCAGCCCCTCCCGAACCCCCCGTCTCCGTCGGGCGTGCCCGATCCTGCGGCACCCCACGAGCCCGGTGACGTCGAGCGATCCCGGCCATCCCTGATCCTGGCTACGCCCTCCGCGCTCCGCGTCGCGGCCGCACCGTCCGGGCGCCCCCGGGCGCTCCTGCTCGATCGTGTATGGACCCCCCTCCCGATCGCGGAGGGGCCGGAGCGTCTTGCGGGCGAGTGGTGGCGGGCCGACGGGTGGCGGCGGGACTACTGGCGGGTCGGCCTTCCGGATGGCCGTCGGGCGTGGATCTTCCGCGAGGCGCTGCCGGGCGACCTCGATCCGATGTCCCAACGGTGGTTCCTCCACGGCTGGCTGGACGGCGGGGATGTGCACGCGCACGCGCTCCCTCCGTCCGAGCCCCCTCCTTCGCCCGAGGGCCCGCCTTCGTCCCGAGAGGAGGCGCCCCAGCGCCGCCGAGCCGCCCGCCCCCCTCCCGCCCGCTACGCGGAGCTCGTCTGCCGATCCAACTACTCGTTCTGCGAGGGCGCCTCCTTCCCTGAGGAACTCGTCGCGAAGGCGAAAGAGCTTGGCCTCTCGGCCCTCGCGCTCACGGATAGGGACGGGGTGTACGGAAGCGTCCGCTTCCACCGCGCCGCCGACGGCCTGCCGATCCTCCACGGATCCCTGCTCACGCTTCGGGCGGGGCACGAGCGGGTGCTCGACGGCGGAGCGTCATGGTCGGCGGTCGCGCTCGTCCAGGATCTCACTGGCTGGGCGAGCCTATGCCGGCTGCTGTCGACCGCGCGGGGCCTGGCGACGAAGGGGCACGCCGAGATGCCACTGGAACGGCTCCTGGAGCGGAACGAGGGGCTGATCATCCTCGCTCGCGGAGACTGGCCGGACGATGCCCTTGCCCGCCTCCACGCGGCGGTCGGGGATCGCCTCTACCGCGCGGTGAGCCGGCGCCTCGCGCCCGGCGAGGAGGCGAGGATCGAGGCGCTCGTCCGGGGGCCGATCCCTTGCGTCGCCACGAACGACGTGCTCCTGCACAGCCCGGAGCGCGCCCGTCTCCAGGACGTGCTGGCCTGCATCCGCATGCAGACCACCCTGCCGAAGGCGGGGCGCCGGCTCCAGCCGAACGCGGAGCGCGTGCTCAAGGATCCGGAGCGGATGGCTCGACTCTTCCGCCCCTGGCCCGAGCTGATCGCGCGCACGATCGAGATCGTGGGCCGGTGCAGCTTCTCGATGAGCCAGCTGAAGTACCAGTACCCGCGCGAGGTCGTCCCTGACGGCTACTCCGCCATGGAGTGGCTCCGGGAGATCACCCGCCGTGGCGTGCGCGAGCGGTATGGCCCCACCCCCGCGATCGACGTTGTCCGCCAGATCGAGTACGAGCTCGACATCATCGGCCGGCTCGACTTCGCAGCCTACTTCCTGACTGTTCACGATCTCGTGCGCTTCGCGCGCTCCCGCGGCATCCTCTGTCAAGGCCGGGGGAGCGCTGCGAACTCCGCGGTCTGCTACGTCCTCGGGGTCACGGCTGTCGATCCCGCGCACACCAACCTCCTCTTCGAACGTTTCATCTCCGAGGAGCGCGGCGAGCCGCCCGACATCGACATCGATTTCGAGCACGAGCGGCGAGAGGAGGTGCTCCAGTACGTCTACGAAAAGTACGGCCGTGACCGCGCGGCGATGGTGAACGAAATCATCTCCTGGCGCGGGCGCATGGCGGTACGGGACATCGGCAAGGCCGTCGGGCTCGGCCTCGACCAGGTGGATCGCCTCGCCAAGGCGATGGAGGCCTGGGGGGGCAAGCCCCCCTCCGAGGAGCGGATCCGGGAGGCCGGTCTCGACCCGACCGACCCCGCCCTCGCCCTCACCCAGTCGCTCGTGGGCGAAATCCAGGGCTTCCCGCGTCACACGTCCATCCATGTCGGCGGCTTCGTGATCTCCGACGGCCCGCTCCTCGATCGCGCGCCGATCGAGCCGGCCAGCATGGCGGATCGCACGGTCATCCAGTGGGACAAGAACGACATCGACGACCTCGGCTTCGTCAAGGTCGACCTCCTCTCCCTCGGCATGTTGACCGCCATCCGCAAGTGTTTCGGGCTGATGCGGACCGCCCATGGCGTCCACCACGACCTCGCGTCGGTCCCCCGCGAGGATCCGGGCGTGTATGACATGCTCTGCGAGGGTGACTCCACCGGTGTGTTCCAGGTCGAGAGCCGTGCCCAGCAGGGCATGCTCCCGCGCCTGAAGCCGCGGTGCTTCTACGACCTCGTCATCGAGACCGCCATCGTGCGCCCGGGGCCCATCCAGGGGGGCATGGTGCACCCCTACTTGCGCCGGCGCACCGGCCAGGAAGAGGTCACCTACGTCGACGAGCGGCTGCGTCCCATCCTTGCGCGTACGCTCGGGATCCCGATCTTCCAGGAGCAGGTGATGGCGATGGCCGTCGCCGTCGGCGGGTTCACGCCCGGAGAGGCCGACGCATTGCGGCGCGCGATGGGCGCCTGGCGGCGCAAGGGTGGGCTCGGAGAGCTGGGCGAGAAGCTCATGCGTGGCATGAAGAGCAACGGACTGCCCGACGAGTACGCGGCGCAGATCTTCCAGCAGATCCAGGGGTTTGCCGAGTACGGCTTCCCCGAGTCGCACGCAGCCTCCTTCGCGCACCTCGTCTACGTCTCGTCGTGGCAGCGCTGCTACTTCCCGGCGGCGTTCTGCGCGGCCCTCATCAATTCGCAGCCGATGGGCTTCTACGCCCCGCGTTCGCTCGTGGCCGACGCGCAGCGCCACGGCGTGCAGGCGCGCGGGATCGACGTGACCGTCTCACAGTGGGACTGCACGCTCGAGCCCACCCCGGACGGGCCCGCGCTGCGCCTCGGTATGCGGCTGGTAAAGGGCCTCAAGGAGGAGGCCGGCCGCGCCGTCGAGGCGGCACGGCGGGAGCGTGCCTACGTCGATCTCTCCGATTTCGGGGTACGGACGGGCCTCGATCGGGGTGGGTTGCTCGCCCTTGCGCGCGCTGGCGCCCTGGACGCGCTGCTGCCACCAGACCAGCGGGGCGCCCGCGGGGCGGTGTGGGCGGTCGAGGGGCTCTGGGGCGGGCTCTTCGCCCGCACACCCCGCGTAGAGGAGCAGATCGCCCTCCCCATCGCGAGCGCCTTCGACGAGGTGCAGGCGGACTACCGGTCCACCGGGCTCTCCGTGCGGAGCCACCCGGTGGGGCTCGTTCGTGCGCGCCTCGACGCAGAGGGGATCGTCCCGCTCGCGCGGCTCCTGGAGGTCCGGCCGGACACGGTGGTGCGGATCGCGGGGCTCGTCTCTCACCGGCAGCGCCCCGGCACCGCGTCCGGCGTCGTGTTCATGACGTTGGAGGACGAGACGGGTACGGTCAACGTCGTGGTGTGGCCCAAGCTCTTCGAGCGCCAACGCCAGCTGATCCGGGGCGAGCCGCTGGTGTGCATCTCTGGCGTCGTCCAGCGTGAAGGGGAGGCGATCAGCGTGGTGGCGCGGCACTTCACCCCGCTGGATGCGGCGCCGCCGGTGCGGGCGCCGAGCCGTGACTTCCGATGAGCGCCGTCACCCAGGTCGTGCGCGCGCGGGGGCGATGGAGGCGCCTCTTTGGGTTAGCTGGCTGCATGTTCGTCGTGCTCTCGTTGTTGGCGTGCTCGAGTGGTGGGACAGACCCCGATGCCACCATCCCGCCCCCCCTCGTGCCCACCCCCTCTGACGACGGTCCGCTGCCCGAGCCCCGCCTGGGTGTCTCCGAGGTGGTGACCCCGCCCGAGGTCTTGCGGCCAACCGAGGTCCAGGACGGCGCGGCGCCTCCCCAGCTCGACGTGTGGTTCGATCCCGACACCACCACGTTCGACGCGCTGCGCACGAGGCTTGTCGGGTGGGGCTTCTCCATCCTCGACGGGGACGGGGAGAGCTGGCGGGTGGGCGTGCCGCACGGGAGCGACTGGCCGGCCCGCCTTCTCCCGTTGCCGGAGGTCGCCAAGGTCACCGAGGCGGTCGATCTGATCGCGCTCGAGAGTGGCGCCTTCCGCGAGGGAAGCGAGCGCTACGGAAACCTGATCCACAGCTGGTCCTGGCGCCCGGGCGGACCGGTTCAGGCGGTCAGCGGCGGGCGCTCTCCGCCCGAGCCCGTGCTTCCGCACGCCCTCCCGGCCCAGGTCGTCCGCTGCCTCTCGCCAATTCGCACCGAGATGACCACGGGTGTCTCCGTGGGCGTGGGCTGGGAGCGCGCCCTCGTCGCCAACCCGCCTACCTGGGTGCTGGTGGTGGAGTCCTTCGGTGCGTGTGACGCGTCGGGGTGGATCCCCCTCCGCGCCGACGCCTCGGTGACCACCCTCACCGTGGGCGGCCGCCCGCTCGCCGAGCTCGACGGCGCCACGATCCACACCCTCGCGGTCGACTATCTCCGCCAGCCGCGGCCCTTCGAGGACCCCTCAGGGATCGCCGCGTGGGATCTCCTCCGCACGGCCCCCTCCGACACCCTCGCCGCCGCGGTGACCGAGGTCGCGCCGGGTCCCTTCCAGGAGCGGCTCTGGGAGGAGCTCGATCAGCGGGATCACGCCGCGGCCTTGGCGCTCGCGGGGCAGTCGGCCTCGCCGGTCCTGCGCGGAGCGGCCACGGCCGAGGTCGAGGCTCTTCGCACCGCGTCGCTGAACGATCCCAAGGCCCCGGCCGATGCCGTCTTCGCGGCGCTCACCGTGTGGCGGCCCGGTCCGACCGATCCGCCCGAGACGCTGGCGCGCCTTCGCCAGAGCGCGTCGCCGCGGGTACGCGAGAAGGCGTGGGAGCTCACGCTCGACGCCACGAACGTCGCCTGTATGGAGCGGCTGAAGACCGTCGCTACCGCAGATGTGTCCGCCGCGTCGTCGGTGTACCGGGAGTGCCCGCAACAACCCGTCCGCATGGCCGCCTTCCAACGCGTCGCGGCGCTCGACCGCGTGGCGGCGGCGGCCATGGTGAACGTCGTGCTCGAGGAGCCCGAGACCCTGCGAACCGGTGTCGCCGCCGTGCGGCACGCCGCGGCCATCGAGCGCTGGGATCTGCTCGAAACGTTGGTCCAGCGCCCGTCGGTCACGCGGGACGTGCGCCGGGTCGCCCTCGAATTCCTGGTTGGGGCGGGCGTCCCCCAGGCCCCCGAGCTGGTGGAACAACACGGTGGGTACCTCGGCTACACGCCCGCTGTCACCGCTCCGCCCGCCGGGGCGGTCACGGCCTCGGAGGGCTGAGTGGGCGTCCCCTATTGGCTCGACGGCGCCTCCTCCCTGGCGCCCCCCCTCGCGGGTGACATCACCGCGGACGTCGTGGTCATCGGCGCGGGGCTGTGTGGCGCCTCCGCGGCGCTGACGCTCGCGCGCGCCGGGATCGACACCGCGTGGGTTGATTCCGGAGCCGTGGCGCACGGCGCGTCCGGCCGGAACGCGGGCTTCCTCCTCCAGGGCACCGCCGAGCGGTACGTCCGCGCGATTGCCATCCATGGGCGGGAGCGCGCGCGGCGCGTCCATGCCCTCTCCCGGGAGAACCACCTCGCGATGACCGCCGAGATCGAGCGGCTCGGGCTCGCGTGCGGCTACATGCGCCGGGGATCGCTCCAGCTCGCCGGCAGCGTCGAGGAGGAGGGCGATCTGCTCGAGTCCGCCACACTCCTGCGAGAGGACGGTTTTCCGGCCGAGGAGCGCGGGCTGGACGCGCTCGGGTCCGCCCTCACCGATGCCGGGTTCCGGCTCGGCGTACACCTCCCCGATGACGGCGAGCTGCAGCCTGCCGAGTTCGTACGCGGGGTCGCCCAGGCGGCCATGGCGCTCGGTGTCCGGCTGTACGAGCACACCCCCGTCACGACACTACACGCCGACGCCCCGGGAGACGTGCGCGCCGAGACCCCGTTCGGCACCATCCGCGCCCAGATCGCCCTGGTGTGCACCAACGCGGCGGCGGGGCGCCTCCTGGCCGGGCTCGCCGGCACGATCGACCCCGTCCGGGGGCAGATGCTGGCCACGGCCCCTGCGCCCCCCCTCTTCGCGTGCCCAATCTACGCCGACCACGGCTACGACTACTGGCGGCAGGACGAACACGGGCGCATCGCGTTGGGCGGCTGGCGCAACCTCGATCCCGAGGGCGAGGTCGGCGCGGACGAGCTGCTCCATCCGGTGATCCAGGCGCGCATGACCGAGTTCCTGCACCGCTTCGCCGCGCTTCGGGACGTGCCGGTCACGCATCGATGGAGCGGCACGATGGGGTTCTCGCGGGACGGCTTGCCGATGGTGGGCGCGGTCCCGGGCTCCCCCGGCGCCCTCGTGGCGGCCGGCTTCACGGGCCACGGGTTCGGGTTCGCGTGGGTGTGCGGGCGCGCGATCGCGGAGATGGTGACCGAGGGCCGCAGCGAGGTCGCCGAGCTCTTCCCGGCGCGCCGGTTCCGGGCCTGAAGCCTCCTCCCGACGCGCCGTACACCCTGCTGCGCGCGGGCAGCGTGCTCTCACGCGTCGCGGAGCTGTCCGGGCTCGTCCATCGCCCCGTCGAGCGCGAGGTCGTCCCCGTCGTCACGCGTGGCGCAGCCGTCCCGCTCGATCCGGCCCTGCCGTTCACGGTCGTGTCGTGGAACATCCAGTACGCGGGCACGCGGCGGCAGAAGTTCTTCTACGACGGCGGGGTCGCGGTCCACGTGCCCGAGGCGGACCGCGAGATCGGGCTCGCCGCCATCGCCGCGGAGCTCCGGGCGGCGAACGCGGACCTGGTCCTGCTCCAGGAGGTCGACCGTGACAGCGACCGCACCGGCCGTGTGGACGAGCTCGCCGCGGTGATCGACCGAGCGCCCTACGCCAACTTCGCGAGCGCCCCCTGCCACCGGAGCCGCTACGTCCCCGCCCCGAGCCACGCGCCGCTCGGACGCGTCGACATGCACGTCGCGCTGCTCGCGAGGTCGGCGCTCCGGTCGGCAGCCCGCGTCCAGCTTCCGCTCCTGCGCGAGCCTCGTTGGCGCCAGGCGTTCAACCTGAAGCGTTGCCTCCTGACTGCGCAGCTGCCGGTCGCTGGGTGGGAGCGCCCCCTCCACGTGGCCGTGACCCACCTCGCGGCGTTCTCGCGTGGCGACGGGACGCTCGCGCGCCAGGTCGCGGTCCTCGCCGAGTGGATGGAGGCGCGCGAGCAGGCAGGGGACCCCTTCGTGCTCGGGGGTGACCTCAACCTGCTGCCTCCCGGCGACGATCCGCGGCGGCTCGGCTGCGATGCCATCGAGTACGGGGACCATCCGAACCCCATCGAACGGCTCATCCCGCGCTTCCGAAGCGTCATCGAGCCGGCGCGTCTCCTCGAGCCCGGCAATGCGACCTATCTGCCGTGGGGAGCCGTCGTATCCGATAGGATGCTCGACTATGTCTTCGTGTCCGACGGTATCGAGGTCATCAAGGCCGGCCCCCTGACGCGCCCGGACCCGGTGTCCGACCACCATCCGCTCCGCGCGACGTTGCGCCTGGTCCGGCCTCCCGCCCGCGCAGGCGCGGGGTAGCCGAGCTCCCGGAACGCCGCCGTCTGCTCGTTTGTGCGATGTGGCCTTCGCCGAGGCCAAGCCGCTTCCCGTAGAGGTCCAGCCGAGGTAGCATAGGCCGAATCTCCTGCCCGGGAAGCGCTCATGGCCCGTACCAAACAAGTCGCGAGAGACCGTCATCTTCCCCAGGCGGTCGGGCAGGAGGCGCCGGAACACGCGCAGGGTGGGAACCGTCGCAACGGCCCGTCGATGCCGCAAGCCGACGGTGGCGCGCTGACGGCGGGTGGCGCTCGTCGCATGGCTGGCGCCGCGGGCAACGCGTTCGCGGCGGACATGGTGGGTGGGAAGGGCGCCGCGCGTGGAGGCGCCTCGAAGAACGGCGGCATCCAGGTCAACGGCGAGGTCTCGGTAGGGACCGGCGGGCCGCAGGCATCGGCACAGATCTCGGGCGGGATCCAGGTCGGCGGCTTGCAGATCGGCGGGAACCTCCGCGTGGGCACCGGAGGCCGTGGCCCCGCTGCGCCGGCGATGAACGGCGGGGGCGCCGGTGCTCCGAACGGTCGCCCCGCGGCGGGCGGTGGCAACGGCGCGGCCGCGGCCCAGGGCGGCGGTGGGGACGACGTGGTGGCGGTCGGTGGCTTCCAGCTGAACGTGGCCACCTCCGGCGGAACGGGCGGCGGCACAGGTGGTGGTGGCGGCGCGGCGAACGGCGGTGGTGCGGCGAACGGCGGCGGCACCGCGGGTGGTGGCGGCGCGGCAACGAACGGCGGGGGCACGGCGGGTGGCGGCACGGGCGCGCGGGGCGGACGTTCCGGCGCATCGGCCACCGTGGGCGCATCTGCCACCGTCGGCACCGCGACCGTGGGCGTCTCTGCGACCGTGGCCACATCCAAGACCACGGGCACCACCGGCGCGGGCTCTACCGCGCGGGCGGGAACCGGCGGGTCGAGCGGCAACGCGGCCGGCGGGTCCCGCGCACCTCGGGGTGGCGCGACCGGTGGCAAGGGCGGGAAGGGCGGCGGCGCCCGCGCCGCGGGTGGTGGTGGTGGTGGCGGAAAGGCGGCACCGTCCGCGCCCGTCGCCGTCGGCAACACCGAGAGCGCGCAGGGCGCGATGAACGAGTTCCTGGGCGCCAGCCCGACCAAGCAGGCCAAGATGTGGTCGGGCGTCGGCGGCGCGGTCGACACCGGCATCCAGAAGGACGGCAAGGCGGTCCAGGACGCCGCGCCCGAGCTCCACGCCACCATGGGCGGCGGCGGCCAGGAGCAGGACGCCGACAAGACCAAGACCGAGGTGAAGGCCGGACAGGGCAAGATCGACGACAAGAAGCTCTCGCCCGACGCCCCGAAGGTCAAGGTCACCCCGACCGTCATCCCGCCCGCGCCCAAGGTCGACGGCGGCGCCGCGATGAAGGGCATGACCGCGGAGACCCCCGTCGCCGAGAAGAAGAAGGCGGCAAAGTCGACGATCCGGGCCATGTCCACCAACATGGACGGCATCCCGACCTCGGCGGGTGAGGCGCCGCGCGTCCAGCTCTCTGGGGACGCCGATCCCGCCAAGGCCGAGGCCAACCGCACGGACGCCGAGTCCCAGGCCCGCAAGGGCGGAGCCGACCTGCGTGCCGCCGTCGAGAACGGCCGCGGTCCCGACGCGGTGCAGCCCAAGGTGTTCGACGAGGCGAGCAAGATCCGCGATCTCGCGAAGGCCAAGGCCGACGCGAGCAAGCCCGTGAACGGCGTCGAGAAGTTCATGCAGATGGGCGTCCCGGCCGATGTCGACGCCGCGATCGACGAGAACCAGCAGGCGGTCATGGACACCGCTCTCGCCGAGGCCCGTGGCAAGATGGACGAGGCCGTCTCCACCAAGGACACGGATTCGAAGTCGGAGATCGAGAAGGCGAACACCGAAGCCGAGACGCTCCGCACCCAGGCGGAGACCTCGCAGCAGTCCGAGGTGGCCAAGGCGCGCGGCGAGATCAGCGACGCGCGCGAAACCACGCTCAGCGAGCAGGAGAAGGCGGTCGCCAAGCTCGAGACCGACGCCGGCTCCAAGCAGAAGCAAGAGCTCGACGCCGTGCGGGCCCGCGTCACGCAGGACGAGGCCAAGATCGACAACGCCTACACCAAGGCGGAGACCGACGTCGACAAGAAGATCTCCGAGGGCGAGACCAAGGCCGAGGAGAAGAAGAAGAAGGCCGAGGAGGACGCTGACAACCAGTCCTGGTGGGACCGCGTCAAGTCCGCCGTGGCCGACGCGTTCAAGGCGCTGACCGACGCGATCAACGCCGTGCTCAACTGGGTGCGGGACGCGGTCAAGGCCATCCTCGACGGCGTGAAGAAGCTCGCGAGCGATCTGATCGACGCCGCGGCGAAGTGGGTCACCGACAAGCTCAAGGCCTTCGGCGACTGGCTCAAGTCCCAGGTCACCGCGCTCCTCGGCTCCGTGTTCCCCGAGCTCGCGAAGAAGCTCAACGAGCTCATCGACAGCGCGGTCGAGTACGCGTGCGAGCAGGTCAACCAGTTCGCGGACGCGCTCAAGAAGGGCATCGCCGAGCTCTGCGACAAGATCGCCGGCGCGCTCGACGCGATCATCGCCCTCTACCAGTCGGCGGTGAACTTCGCGCTCGCGTTGGCCGAGGCCGCCCTGACCGGCAACTGGGCCAAGGTCGGCCAGATGGTGCTCGAGGGCATCCTCAAGCTCGCCGGCATCCCGCCGGAAGAGTTCTACGCGATGGTCGGCAAGGGCGAGGACACCATCGGCAAGATCGCCGACGACCCGGGCGGGTTCCTCGGCAACTGCCTCGACGCGGTGGGCCAGGGCTTCGGCCAGTTCTCCGACAACTTCACCGACCATCTCCAGACCGGCTTCGTCTCCTGGATGACCGGCACCATGGGCGAGGCCGGCCTGACCATGCCGGAGTCGTTCGACCTGGCGGGCGTCTTCGACATCGCGACGCAGGTCATGGGTCTCACCAAGGACAACCTCCGCGAGAAGGCGGTCGACCGCATCGGCGAGGAGAACGTCGAGCGCGTCGAGTTCGTCTGGGGCTTCATCGACTCGGCGCTGCAGGGCGGGATGTCCGGCCTCTGGGACCACGTCAAGGACTCCCTCGGGAGCCTCAAGGACGAGGTGATGGGCGCGATCCAGGACTTCTTGATGGAGAAGATCGTCAAGTCGGCCGTGATGAAGATCGCCTCGATGTTCAGCCCCGTGGGCGCCATCGTGCAGGCCATCCTGACCGCCTGGAACCTCTACGAGTTCCTGCGCGACCAGATCCAGCGCATCCTCGGCGTCGTCTCCGCCGTGATCAACTCCGTCTCCGACATCGCCAACGGCAACATCGGCGGCGCCGCCGACATGATCGAGAACGCCCTCGGCAACCTCGTGCCTGTCGCCATCGATCTGCTCGCCAAGCTCCTCGGGATCGGCGGCATCGGCGCCAAGGTCAAGGAGGTCATCGGCGGCATCCGCGCCAAGGTCGACGGCGCGATCGACAAGATGATCGACAAGGTCATCGGCCTGTTCTCGGGGAAGGGGAAGAAGGGCAAGGACGGCGAGGCCGACCAGGCCACGGATCCGGCAGCGGCCGACGACAAGGCTGCCGGCGAGAAGAAGGACGGCGGGGTCGCCAACGGCACCTTCGCCTTCGAGACACCCAAGCTCGTCGGTCGCGACGCCACGCTCGGCGCGGTGACCTACACCGTGACCGGCAGCGGCCGCGTCAAGAACGACAAGGGTGAGCTGGCCGAGTCCAACATCACGAGCGCGAAGTCCGAGGCGATGCAGTCGGTCACGTCCGCGGTCGGCAAGGCCGTCAACGCGACCGGCGTCACCAGCATCGCGGGCCAGCTCGGCGCGCTCTCCGACACGGCGAAGCTCTCCGCGAGCAAGGGCGTCGCGAACAGCGGCCTCTCGTTGGAGGCGCTCTCGATCACCGGGATCGTGTTGCCGCCCGACGTGCAGAAGGCGATCGACGCGAAGGGGGCGCAGAGCGTCGGCGTCGACGAGCCGATGACATTCACGGCCGCCGGGGAGACACACAAGTTGTGGGTCGACGGCGCGGGCACCCCCATGGTCGCATCCACCCCGATGACCGTGAAGGACCGCGTCGAGGGCTGGCGTGGCGTGCTCCGGACCAAGTCGGACGCGGAGAAGAAGGCCGCGGGCTCCGCCATCGGCCGCGCGATCGCCATCGAGCGCCAGGTCGCGAAGGTCGCCGGAGAGGTGACCGCCGGCACGAAGAAGAAAGAGGATCTCGACGCGAAGAAGGCTGAGCTCACGCCGGCGCTCGCCGAGCTGTTCAGCGTCCTGCCCGAGGAGATCACCTCCCAGCCCAAGGAGATCGATCCGCTCCTGGCGAGCGCGCTCGGCGATCACCCCGACTCGGCGAAGGTCGCGGAGTACCTGAAGCCCGGGCTGACCGGCAAGACCGCGGACGAGATCGCCACCTACTTCAAGGGCTCGCCCGAGGCGATCCGGGCGGACGGGCGGAAGAAGTGGAAGGCGGCCGTCGGCCCGCAGCCCTTCGTGCACGCGATGGTCGACGTGTTCGGGGACGCCCAGGGCAAGCAGAAGCTGACCCAGGTCGACAACTACGAGGGCCGTTCGGATGCGGCGGGGCTCGGCGGCACGTTCTACGCCGCTCTCGCGGACGCCGCGTCGGACGGCAAGGCCCGCAACATGCTCTACCCGAACCCGATGCAGGCAGCAGCGAAGCCCCTCGCGTTGAAGGGCAAGGAGGTCGCGGTCTCCGGGTCACTCACCCGCGCGCACCCCCTCTCCGGCTGGTGGACCCACACCCTCGCGGACGACTACAAGACGCCCTACCTCGCGGCCGAGGGCAACGACCAGAAGCGCGCCGAGAGCAAGTGGAAGGACGACTGTGTCCATGCCCGCCAACCCGAGATGGTCGGCCGCCTCAAGGGTGACATCCGGAGCGGCACCGGGGTCACCTGGTGGACCTCCGACGGTACCGGCATCGGCATCGTCAACAACCTCGCCGCGAGCGAGGCGGGCTTCGCCAAGATCTGCCGGGTCGCGGCGCTGAAGCCGGACTGGTACCCCGAAGGCTTCATGGAGATCGACGTCCCGACCGCCGGGAGCAAGTTCACCAAGCCGACGCCGTACGACGGCATGATGTCCGACCTGTGGGTCCAGTGCGAGAACGACTACTACGGCGTCACTGGCGGCGGCGCGATGGAGGTCGTCGCGGGCAACGTGTCGGCGAGCAAGGTCTCGGCGGTGCGGCCCCGCGCCATCTCGTCCGACTACGCCGCGGCGAACAAGGACATCGGCGCCAAGCAGCAGGTGCAGGGCACCGAGTCCGGCACCGTGCAGGACCAGTCGATCAGCGGCGTGAAGCCCGACGGCGTCGACACCTCGAACCCGACCAACCAGGGCGCCCTCGACCTGCGGACGGACGTGTTCTCCGACACGGCCAAGATGCAGAAGCAGTCCGAGCTGCAGAACGGGAACATCAGCCTCAAGTCGAAGTACGCCGTCGGCGCCGCGCCCGCGGGCTGGCGCGGCCAGGTGGTGAAGAGCGTCGCCTCGGCGACCGTCAACCCGGATGATCCGGGCCACACCTACCACATCCTCGAGGACGGCTCGGTCGTCTCCGAGTCCACGCCCATGCTGGTGGACGCGGGCACCGCCGACAAGACGCGCAAGCGCAACGGGTTCACGCCCAAGACGAAGAAGAAGACGCCCGAGGAGGATCTCCGGGACAGCGGGAAGCTGTCGTCCGAGGAGGTCGACGCGATGAAGGGCGCGCTGAAGAAGAACCCGGCCTCCCAGGAGGTCCTGCAGCCCGATGGGTCCAAGAAGCCCCAGGCGAAGCTCGAAACCGCGGACAAGCACGGCACGAAGATCACGTCGAACGACGAGAACGCGGACGGAACGAAGCGCGAACCGATGTCCGACAAGGAGAAGGACGCGCTGCTCAAGTGCCACGCCGTCCTCGCGGAGAAGAACAAGGCCGGGGCCGACATGCGCAAGGTCATCCCCAACTTCTCGCTCGGGAAGCAGCTCTCGGGCCAGAACCCCGGGCTCCGCGGCAGCGTGGGAGTCGCCCAGAACACGGACGGGCTGAACGCCGAGGAGAGCTGCGCGACGCTGGGTCTCGACTACGAGCAGAAGACCCGCCACAAGGGCGCGCCCGGCTACGTCAACAAGAAGAAGAAGGAGTCGCTCTCCCCGTACGCCGACAAGGAGGCGAACGGCACCGCCACCTTGAGCGACGACGTCGAGCAGAACGGTCTGCACTTCATCGACTTCAAGATGACGCCGGACATGGAGAAGCACGCGGGCGTCGCGATGAGCCAACACCTGATCGACCACTCCACCAAGAGCAAGGACGCGTCCGTCGTGGCGCTCGGCGGCAAGGCCGTGCAGCAGGAGAAGGGGACACGGGTCGACCCCTTCGCGGGGACCGGGGCCACTTCCTCGAACACCATGGTCCAGAAGCACGGGGCGGGCGCGGGACAGCAGTTCGATGCGCGCCTGAACCAGGAGCTGAACCTCGATCACACGCGCCTCGACTCCGGAAAGCAGGCCTTTGACCTCGATACCGGCGCGCAGATGAAGAAGCGCGGCAACAAGGCCGGCCAGGACAAGGTCATCGCTACGCTGGTCGAGAAGGCCGACAAGGACGGCAAGATCGTCAAGGAGTGGTCGCTCGACGCCGGCCTCGAGAAGAACGAGCGCGGCCACTACAAGAACAAGATGGACAAGGCGACGAGCGACGCGAAGGCGACGATGAAGGGCGCGGGCGAATCGCAGGACGACTACAAGAAGCGCATGGAGGCGCGGGATCAGAAGGTCGCCGACCAGCAGCAGAAGGACCTCGACGCCGCCGCCGCCAACGGCAACCCCTTCGAGCCCGGCACCCCCGAGTTCAAGTCCTACAACAAGAAGGCGCGCGCCACGGCGAAGACCAAGTCGGACTCCGCCGAGGTGAAGCCCGTGGCCCCGAACGGCGACACGTCGAAGGACCCGAAGAAGGAAGCACCCGCTCCCACCGTTCAGGCCAAGGCGCCGGAAGTCGCAGCGGCGGAGACCGAGGCAAAGGCCAAGGTGGTCAAGGCCTCGTCCAAGTCCACGCCGGATCCGGTGGCCGCCTCCGACGCCGCGGTCGAGACCGCCAAGAAGAACGACGCGAAGAACCCGGCCGAGGAGGTGGAGAAGATCCTCTCCCCCGCCGCCAAGGTCAAGCCGCCCAAGGAGTCCAAGCCCCCGAAGGACTTCCCCGAGCCGGCGAACGACGTGGTGCAGGACACCACCGCCAAGACCACCACGACGACCACCGACACCACCAAGAAGGCCGCCGCAAACCCAGGGCTCCGCAAGGAGCACGAGGGCACCGGCGTCGAGTACACGGAGATGAAGGGAGAGGTGTTCGTGAAGGGTGAAGGCGACGAAGCCGACATCGATCCGAACGACGTGAAGCAGGGCTCGCTCGGCGACTGCTACCTGCTCGGCGGCATGGCTGCCGTGTCCCGCGCCAACCCTGAGCACATCCGCAAGCTCATCAAGGACAACGGCGACGGCACGTACGACGTGACGCTGTACATCAAGAACAACAGCTGGGACAGCAAGGGCGCGGCCAAGGTGGTGACGGTCGACGGCAAGTTCCCCAGTGGCGACAAGGGCCTCTCCGCGAAGTACGCAAAGGCCGGGGACAAGGGCGCCAAGGGCCCGGAGCTGTGGTGCATGCTCATCGAGAAGGCCTGGGCCGTGCACAAGGGGACGTACACCGGGATCGAGGGCGGCCACGTCAACGATGACGGCAAGTTCGCCGGCGCCATCGCGCTCCTGACCAACCTGAAGGAGGGGTACTACACGCCCTCCTCCATCGGGGACAAGCAGCTCGCGCAGATGATCTCCGACGCGCTCACCAAGAAGATGCCGGTGGCGTGTGACTCGAAGAACCTCGACAAGGAGGCGCCGGATCTGAAGGCGGCGGCGGATGCGGCCGGGGTCGTCGGCAACCACGCCTACGCGCCCAAATCGGTGGACCTCGCGGGGCTGACGATCGAGCTGCAGAACCCCTGGGGCAGCTCCCACGTGTCCGGGCTCAAGATCGCGGACTTCAAGCGGTTCTACCGCGGCCTCCGGATCGGGTCCTGATGGCATTCTTCCACCCCGCCACCGAACGTGATCTGAAGCGCTTCCGCGAGTTCGAGGACTCGCTGGAGTTCATCGACGAGCGGCTGACGGATCGTTCCGATGTGATCTTCAACTGGACCCAGTTCCCGGCCGAGCCCTGCGCGGGAGGCAAGCGCGTGCTCCTCGTCGAGCGGTCGAGCCACGCGCTGGCCTGGGTGGTGGGGGACGGAGAGCGGTTCGGCAAGGTCGTGGCGGTGGAGGACGGCGATGTCGCCGACATCGTCCGCCGCTACGGATTTCACACCCCCGAGGAGCCGGTCCCCTGCGATCCACGGGGAACGCCGCCGCGATAGTACGGAGCAGCCGGATCTCCTCCGGCGCGGGAGCGCTTCGTGAGCAAGTCAGGATATCCCTTCGTGTTCCGGGACTGGACGGTGCCGGGCCCCGACGCGGTGCACGAGCGCTTCTTCGACGATCTGGCCGCGGGCCGCGGATGGTACCCGCCGGATCCCTCGCCGATCGTGTGGCTCTCGGACCTCGCGAACGAGCAGCCCGCCGCGCTCCCGGTGGCCGAGCAGATTGTGGGCGAGCTTCTCGACGCCCCCAACGAGGCCCACGTGCTCGAGGGCATCATGGGCGTCGAGGGGATCCCGTCGGTGCCGGCGCAGGTGAGCCTGGCGCGCAAGGTCGCCGCGGGGTGGAACCCCGGCAACGAAGCGATCCGCGCGGCCGTCTCGAAGCTCCTGCTGCTGAAGCGGTGGATGGGGAACGAGCCCGCCCTCGTCGCACGCGTGGCCAAGGCTGCCGACGGCGCGGGCCTGGCGGACCTCGCCGCGCGCCTGCGCTTCGTGCACGATCCCGACGATGCGGCCGTCTGGTCCGCCTACGCCGCGTTGGCGGGCAAAGGCGAGATCCCCGCTTCGGCGATCGGCGCCGACGCCGCGTGGACCCTCGCGACCCACCCGGCCCTCACGCCCCGCCATTGCGCGCTCGCCCATGGGTTTCCCGTGGCGGAGCGCCGCGCCATGTTGGCGAGCCTCGGCGTCGTCGCACGGGGCCGCGGCGTCACCGAAGACCAGCTGCGCACCTGGCTCGCGCTCACACCCTAGGGGCGAAGAAGGAGCCGCGCCAACCGCCTCGACGGGACGCCCCCGCCCAGCCGGTTCATCACGCGATCGGAGGGCCCGTTCGGAGGCACGGGGCCGCACTCGGCGAGGGGAGGGGACCCCGCGACGGCTCCCATCGGGCGCCACTCGGAGTAGGCTCTCGGGCGCATGGCTGTCGAGCTCGTCACCGTCGGGACCGTGGAGGGGGTGGAGGTCCACCGTGCGCCCGTGGGCGGCGTGGTGTGGGACCGTGGGATGCTCCACCACCTCGCCGGCGCCGAGGTCGATTGGCAGATGCCCGTCGAGGAGGCCCCGCCCCTCGCGCTCGCCGGGCGCCGCCTGTACGCGGGCCTCGGCGACTGGCTGGTCTGCCTCGACGTGCGTACGGGGGCCGAGGTCTGGGCCGAGGATTGCGGCGCGCCGGTGACCGCGCTGGACGCCCATCCGGACGGCGTGGACGTGCTCGCCGGCGAGCAGGCGCTCCTCTTCGACCCGCGGGGCGCCCAGGGGGCGGCGGCGGCGGTGGGGCGTGTCGGGAGCCTGCTGCGTCGGGTCGGGGCGCTGCGGTACGTGGGCGCCGAAGGGGGCATCTGGCGGCTCGCCCCGGGGGAGAGGCCGGCGCTGCTCTTCGCGTGTACGTGCGACGCGCTGCACGTGCGGGACGGCGCGCTCCAGGCCCTCGTGCAGGGGCCGAACGGCACGGTGCTGGTGGAGGACGATGGCATGCCGATGGTGTGGCCGTTCGTCGAGGCGGGGGCGCATCACACTGCGCCCTGGGGCCGTACAGACTGGGCGGTCACGCCGCGCGGGGGCGTCAACGGGCTCTGGGTGGTCGACCGCCGGGTACAGACGCGCTGGCAGGTGCCGCTGCCAGGAAAGACGCGAGCGCTGGCGGTCGTGGGGAGCGCCATCGCGGTGGCCCTGGACGACGGAGGCCCCGCGCTCGCACTGATACATCGGGATGTATCAAAACCGTTGCTGCTCGCGCTCGGCAGCGCGCTCGACGGTGCCCCCTCGGGGACCGCGCCGCTGGGTCTCCATGCCGATGGGCCGCTGCTTTACTTGACACACGAGGGGCGCACCGTGATCTTGCACGTTCGGGAAACCGTCTGATGTTGACGCTGGACCAACACTTCGCCTCCGGGTACCTGCCCGCCCTCATCGGCGCCTACTTCAACCTGGCCCAGCTCTTGAGCCAGAACGCCAACTCCTCGGTCCCCGAGGTGCGCACCGCCGTGGTGGAGGAGGTGCCGCGCCTCCGCCAGACCGGCGAGTTCATCAAGGACAAGGTGCGCCTCGTGCAAGCGCTCGCCGAGATCGTCGGGTTCACGGCGCCGCCGCCCCCGCGTGTGCCCGAGGAGTACTACCCGTGGTTCGAGGAGGTCCACGGCGGCTTCCGCACCGCGCTGGTGACCCATCACCGGGGGGAGGTGACCCAGCTGTTCGGGCACCGCATCGGCGACATCCTTTGCTCGTGGAACGTGCTGCTGCTCACGCTCCGGTTGCTCGTGGCGGACCCGGGTTCACCCGTGCTCGAACAGCAGCTCGGCTCGCTCGTCGACGATCTTCGCAACGCCGCCGACGCGCTGCGCATCACCACCCGGCACCCCAACCTGCCGCCCTCCCTGTTTCCGCTGGGCGAGCTGGTCATCCACGCGGTCGACGAGCTGCTCGGCCTCCCCCTGACGGACGCGGGCTCCGGGGAGCTGACGATCGCCGGCCAGCGGCTGAACGAGCGGATGCGTGAGCTGTCGGTGGCCGTGGCGCACGCCGAGGAAGCGCTCAAGGAGACCGGCGGCGGCATTCCGGACGCGTGATCTGAACCATCGATACATCGGCGCGGATGTATCATTCCTCGAAAGTATCAGTCCCGGATCCGCATCGCCTCCGCGGCCGCGCCGAGGAGCCCAAGGCCGGGGTGCGTCACGACGTAGACCGGCACGTGCTGGATGGCGGCGCCGAGCTTGCCCTTGCCAGAGAAGCGCGCGCGAAACGTCCCCGCCAGGAGGGTGTCGATCATGCGCGGGGCGATGCCGCCGCAGAGGTACACGCCGCCGCGCGCCAACACGCGGAGCGCGAGGTTGCCGGCCTCCGCGCCGTACAGCGCGCAGAACCACGCGACGATCTCGGGGTCCTCGGCGGCCACCCGCGCGGGGGCGTCGGGGCCGTCCAGCCAGGCGGGGGGTGGCTCCCCGCGGTCGACACTCGCGAAACGTGCGAGGTTCACCAGCCCGGGGCCCGAGAGCACGTCCTCCCAGGAGGCGCGCCCGTTGCGCCCGAAGAGCCAGGCGGCGAGCCGCAGCTCTCGCGCGTCTCCGGGGCCGAAGTCCGCGTGGCCTCCCTCCCCGGGCACCACCTCGTCTCCCACCACGAACGCCTCGCCCAGGCCTGTCCCCGCGCCGATCACCGCGCGCGGCGCGCCCAGCACGGGGTCGCCCCCGAAGAGCTGGACCGTGTCCGACGGGCCGAGCAGCGTGATCCCGCGGGCGGCCGCGTGGAAATCGTTGATGATGCGCACCGGACAGCCCAGCAGGGCGGCGAGCGCCACGCCGTCGACGAGCCACGGGATGTTCGTGGTGCGGCACCGCTGGTCCATCACCGGTCCGGCGACGGCGAAACAGGCGCGGTCGGGCCGGACTCCGGTGCTCGCCTGCCAGGCGGTCAACGGCGCTTCGAGCCCCGGCCACTCCGCGCTCGCGAACGTCTGCTCGTGCTGGAGCGCGCCGCCCTCCCACAAGGCGAGCCGCGTGTTCGTGCCCCCGATGTCCCCACAAAGGATCCGCATCCAAGGGAGATACCGCGTGGCGCGGCGGCGGCAAGCCCGGAGCCCACCCCAATCCAGGATTGGTCAACGATTTCGTGCCGAGGGTGTGTCGGTGTGGCCCGAGGTCTGGAGGCGGGTCGCCCCGGGGTGATACCCGTCCAGACGTGATCCTCTCCCTCGCCGTGTCCCTCTCGCTCGCATCGACCGGGCCCTCGTCGGCGCCAGGGGCCCTACTCGGCGCCCGCGAGGAGACCCTCTCGAACGGCCTCCGCGTGGTGGTCCACCCGTGGCCCGACGCGCCCGTCGTGGCCATCCGGCTCTTGTTGCCCGTGGGGGCGGCCGCGGATCCTCCGGGGCGGAGCGGCCTCGCGCACCTCGTCGAGCACCTCTCCTTCGAGGGCTCGGCAAACGTCCCCGGCAACGGCTACGATCGGCAGCTCGCCGCCGTCGGCGCTACCAACGACGCGTCGACCGGCCACGACGCGATGGTCTTCGCGGTGACCCTGCCGCCCGGCGCGCTGCCCCTCGCCTTGTTCCTGGAGGGGGACCGCCTGGGGTGGCTCACTCCTACCGGGCTCGCCCTGCTCAACCAGCAGGCCGTCGTCGCCAACGAGCGGGCCGAGTCGGCGCGGGGGGACCAGGTACGGCGGGCCCTGGCCCCCTTGTTGTGGCCCGCGGGCCATCCGTACGCGCGGCCCGTCCTGGGGCACCCCGCGGAGCTCGCGAGCGTGACCCTCGCGGACGTGGACACCTTCGTGGCGCGCGCCTTCCGGCCGCGGGGGGCCACGCTCGTGATCGTGGGCCCCGTGGACGTGGAGGCGACCCTCGCCGACACGCGCCGATGGTTCGGAGAGATCGCCGAAGCGCCTGCCGCCGTCTCGCCCGCACCTCCGAACACTCCTCCAGTCGCGCCGATCCGCGCCTGGGTGCCCGGCGACGTGGACCGGGTCCGCCTGCGCCTCGGATGGAGGACGTTCGACCGCACACATCCCGATCGCGTAGCGCTGGAGCTGGCGGGCGCCCTGCTCGAGGACTTGTTGCGGGCGGACGGGGTGGGAGTGAACGTCTGGGCGGGACGCCTGGGCGGGGAGGTCACGGTCGCGGCGGACGTCGAGCGCGCCGGTGGAGTGCTTCGGCGGGTAGAGGCGGCCGTGTCTCGCATGGCGCACGCCGGCCCCGCGGAGGGCGCGCTCGAACGGATCCGCGCGATGGCTCGGGCATGGGAGCTCCGATCGCTCCAGACAGCCGAAGGGCGTGCCACCGCCCTGCTGGAGTGTGTCGACCGCACGGGGGCGGCCGATTGCCTGCCCGCGGAGTGGGCGGCGCGCGCGGCCGTGGACGGGGAGACGATCCGGCGGGTCGTCAGGCACTGGCTCGCCCCGGAGGCTCGTGTCGTGTTGGCGCTCGCGCCCTCGTCGCGCCGCCGCGCGCCCCTGCCGCGGATGACGCTGATGGACACGCCGTGAGCGGTGTCGTGTTGGCGCTCCTCTTCACCGCCCGCGCGGAGCCGCCGCCCGTCCCACC
This sequence comes from Myxococcota bacterium, assembly GCA_040386535.1. Taxonomy (GTDB): domain Bacteria; phylum Myxococcota_A; class UBA796; order UBA796; family SXON01; genus CAJBVW01. The sequence goes on from JAZKFH010000009.1 coordinate 89,076, forward strand.
GCCCCGCCCGCCGGTCGTACCGTCGGTCTGGACGGGCACGCTCGGGGGAGACCCGGCAGGGATGCCCGTCGCCGTGGTCGAGCGCCACGGGTTGCCGCTGGTGCGGGTGGAGCTGAGCTTCGACACGACCGCGATCCGGCACCGGCTCGCGCCTGGGGCCCTGTATGCCCTGGGAGCGGTTTGGCGCGACGCTGATACACGTGACACATTGGAGCGGTTGGGAGCGGATGTATCGATCGGCTGTGGCGCCGTGCGGTGCTGGAGCGTGCTGGAGGTGCCGGTAGAGGGCCTGCGGGAAGCGCTCGTGCACACGGCGGCGGCCGTCCGCCGGCCCACGTTGGAGGGCAAGGCGCTCGCGGACTGGCGGCGCGACACACGGCGGGAGTGGCGCACGGACTGGCTCGGGCCGGGGATCGTGCACGCGCGCGCGTTCGGACGGCTCACGTGGCCGGAGGGGCATCCGTATCGGCTCGACCGGGCGGCGGCGGCGTTCCGGGTGCAGCGAGCGGCGGTCCGCGAAGCGTGGCGGGTGGTGGTGGCAGAGGCCCCCGTGAGCGTAGTGGTAGCGGGCGACGTGGTGCCGGCGGACGTGTTGCCGCTCGTGGAGGTCGCCTACGGCGGTCTCGGCGGCCGCACCGAGGCGGTTTCGGTAGCGGCGCCTGCCGCCACCACGACGCGCCGGGTTTTGGTGGACGCACCGGGGGCGAACCAGGCCCTCGTAAGCTTGGGGTGGCCGAGCCCGACGCAGGCGGATGCCGATCACGCCGCCTACACCCTTGCGTTCCAGGCGCTCGCCGGGGGCTTCGCGTCGCGGCTCAACCTCCGGCTCCGGGAGGACGACGGGCTGACTTACCGGGTGGACGGCGCGTACGTCGCCGAGGCCGGCTACGGCTGGTCCGAGATCGAGCTCGCGACCGATCCCGACCAGGTGGCGAGGGTGCTCGCACGCCTCTCCGAGGAGCTCGACCGCGCTCGGACCGGCGGCTTCACCGACGAGGAGGTGACCGCCGCGCGCCACCGGCTGTGGGTCCAGGGGGCGACCGAGACCTCCACCCTCGCAGGGGTGGCCCGGATGCTCTGGCGCGATCGACGCGCCGGGAGGGAGCCCGGAGCGTCGATGATACATCTGTCGATGTATCAGGATGTGTCACTCGCGGAGGTGGGCGCCGCCGCGGCGGCGTGGCTCGCCGGGCCACGTACGTGGCTGGTCTCGGGCGACGCCGACACGCTCGAGCCCGTGCTGGAGACGGCGGGATGGGCGACGGACACGGTGTGGGGCGTTTGCCAGGCGGTCTACGGGGGGGCGTGCCCGCGGTAGCGGGAGCCATCGATCACGACTCGTCGGTGACCACGGCCTCGGCCTGAGCCTCTGACTCGACCTTGGCCCGCGCCTTTCGGGCGATGTCGGTCCACCCCTGCCGCTCGGCGCTGGCCGCGAGGCGCTCGAGCGGGCCCCGGAGATCGAGTGCGCTCCGCTCGCCGAGGCCCCGCTCGCGCGCCACCGCCCACCAGGCGCGGCAGGTACGCTCGTCGCCGTCTTCCGCGGCGAGCACGGCACGGAGCACGCCGATGTACATCCACACGCCGTGTTGCGGGCTGCGCGCGAGCCCGTCAGCGGCGGCCTCGACCGCGCTCCGCATTCGGCGCAGCTCGCCACGCGCGAAGGCCAACAGCGCCAGCTGCACTCGCGCGGACGCGGCGCCCTCGGACATCTCCCGCTCCTCGCAGAACCGCGCGAGCCACCGGTTGAGCTCCTCCGCAGTGTCCAGATCGCCGCGCTGGCGGGCCACTTGTGACAACAACGCCCGGCACCGCATGTGGAGCTGGTCGGCGCCGAGCGTGGCGGCGATGGCCCCCGCCGTGGTGAAGAGGCGCTGGGCCTCGTCGTAGTTGCGCCGCTCCAGGTGGAGCATGCCCCAGGTGGCCGACGCCTCGGCGATGCGCCGGGTGTCCCCGCTCGCGCGGCTCACCGTTTGCAGCCGGGCCACCTGCCGGTCGATCTGCTCCAGCCGCCCCGCGCGGATCAGCGCCTCGACCAGCCCGTTGAGCGCCTCCGCTTCGAGCGCGAGGTCCCCACGGTTCATCCGCACCACCTCGCCCCAGTGGGTGATCGACTGGATGGCGAGCCCCGCCATCCGCGCGAGCTTGGCGCGTTGCGCGGCGACCTCGATTAGGCCCGCCCGGTCGCGCAACGCGGTGAAGGTCTGGTGGGCGGCGTCGAACTCGCGCTGGGCGGTCTCCACGTCACCCCCCTTGCGGGCGGCGCGGCCGAGCAGGACCCGCAGACGTGCGCGGGCGAGGCGGTCTCCCTCGACCTCGCGCAGGGCGTGCTCGATGAGCGGTACGGCGCGCTCGGGTTCGCCGGCTTCCAACAGGGCCTCGGCGTGCAGGCGGCGGGCTTCGAGCCGCGCGGTCGGCTGACCGACGGCGTCCGCGGCCTCGATCGCCATCGCGCCCGCGCGGATCGCGTCGCGCGCACGCCCGCCCTGGTTCATCTTGCGCGCCGCGGAGAGCAGGTGCCCGAGCGCCTTGTCGGGCTCGCCGGAGCGCAGGCGGTGCATGCCGAGGGGGAGGTCGACGTCGAGATCGGTGCTGCCGCCGAGGGTCTGCCAGGCGTCGGCGAGGCGGCGGTGCAGCTCCTTCACGTTGGGGGCGCGGCCGGCCACCTCGAGGGCGGCCTCGTGAAGGCGGCTCTGCTCGAAGACGAGGTACCCGCGCCGCTCGGCGACGAGGCCCGTGGCGAGGAGGGCGTCGAGGCCCGCGTCGTTGACGGCGCGGATGAGGGCGGCGGGGGGCTCCTGCCCGGCGAGCGCGGCGGCGGCGAGCGCCTCGCCCGCGGCGGCGGGATCGGTGGCGCTGTCGATCGCGGCCTGGAGCCGACGGCGGAGGAGCGACGCGGGATCGCGCGGCATGGCCTCGGCGAGCGTGATGTCGGGGGAGAGGATGTAGAGCCCGCCGGCGCCGGGGACGAGCAGCTTGCGCGCTGCCCACTCGCGCAGGAGCAGGCCGGCGGTGAGCGGATCGCCCTCACACTCGAGGCTCACGACGCGCGCGAGCTCGGGGTGGAGCTGGAGCGACTCCTGCACGACCTTCCGCGTCTCGGTGAGGTTCAGGCGACGCAAGCCGATACGCCGCGCGCCGCGCTCCTGCAGGCTCTCCACCTTTCGACGCAACGCGGGATCACGCGCCAGCGCCTCGGTCGAGAGGGTGCACAACACCAGCACCGGCCGCTCGCCGACGGTGCGATCGAGCAGCGCCTCGGCGATCGAGAGGCCGTCTCCATCCGCGAGGGCGTGGTGGGCGTCCTCCAGCACGAGGCACGAGCCGCCGCGCCACGCCCGCGCGTCGAGGTAGCGGTACAGGTAGGCGAGGCCGACGGCGTCGTTCACCGGGGGCTCGCCGTCCTTGAGGTAGCCACACCACCGGGTGAGGAACGAGGCCTCCTCTGTCATGTCGATGGGCGGCGCCTGCCGGTCGCGCCCGATCCAGCGCGCGAGCCGGCTCTCCATGCCCTCCCGGGTGTCGTTCCAGGGGACCAACAAGTCGCGCACCGCGCCGCGGAAGCCATCGTCCACGCCCGGCGGGGAGTGGTACTGGAGCGGGGTCACCTCGAGCCAGCCGCCCTCCTCGAAGGCGTTCGCCACCGCGTTCACGAGGCGGGTCTTGCCCGAGCCGCTCTCCCCGACGACCAGCACCACGCGCGGCGTACCGAGCGCGATGACCTCGCGCGCCGCGTCCCACAACACCTGCCGCTCCCGCTCGCGCCCCACCAGCGGCACCTCGCGCAGCGCGAAGAGGGGGAGGGACGCGCGCGCCGGCGCCTCCCAGCCGGTCTCCATCGGCGGCTTGGACGGGATCGGATCGGGCTGCACGCGGTTCCAGCGCATGGCGCCGCGGTGCGGATCATCGGGCGCCGAGGAGACGGACAGCGGGTACTCGCCGGGGCCCAGCATCGGGCCGGTCGTCGCGCTCGTGGCGGCGTCTCCCCGGAAGCTGCGGACGCGGCCGCGGAAGCTCTGGCCCTTCACCGCGTCGCGAAGGGCGCGGCGCACGTCGGCCGCGCGATCCATGCGCTGGCGGGGCTCGGGATCGAGGAGGGAAGCCACGAGATCCGAGAGCGCCGCCGGGATGGGAACCTCGACGCTCGCCGCGAGCGACGGCGGCGGGCGCATGCGCGCCTCGAGCAGATCCTGGCGCCCCTCGCCCGGGTGCGGGCGCTCGCCGGAGAGGGTCTCGTGGAGGATGAGCCCTACGGCGTACAGATCGGTCCACGGGCCGAGGTCCTGGGTGCGCCCGAGCAGCTGCTCGGGGGCCATGTACCCGGGGGTCCCCGAGATGCCCTTGCGGTCACGGGTGAGCTCGGCAAGCGCGTCCGCCACGCCGAGGTCGGCCACCCAGGCGTGCACCAGGCCGTCCGTGCCCGGGTAGAGCAGGATGTTGCCGGGCTTCAGGTCCTGGTGGAGCAGGCTGCGCGCGTGGATCGCCGCGAGCGCGTTGAGCACCTCGTCGATCAGGCGGAGCACGTCGTTGATGGACGGGCGGAGCTTGAGCAGATCCCCCAGGCTGCCGCCGGCGGCGTACCCGAGGGCGACGAAGGGCTCCCCCGTCGCGAGCACGCCGGTGTCGAACACGGGGATGACGTGCGGGTGGACGATGCGGGCGGAGATCGCCACCTCCCGCGCGAAGCGGGCGCGGAAGCGGCGGTGCAAGGCGAGGTTCGTCTTGACGACCTTGACCGCTACCTCGGTCTCCAACAGGCGATCCTCGGCGTGGTACACCACGCCGGTGGCCCCCTCACCGAGCTGCCGGGTCGGCCGGTAGCGTTCGGGGAGGCTCGGGAGCACGTCAGGCCCGTCGGGCGGGACGGGCTCGCCGCGTGCGTCGGGAGCCCGGCCGAGTGGGTCCGTGGCTCGCCCCCGCCGTCATCAGCGCCTCTTGGGCGACGAGAAGTCGGTCAGGATCGGCTTCTCGAGCTGCTTCGGGTCGATCGGCCCGGACTTGCGCAAGTCGAGCTTGCCGGTGATCGCGACGGTGTCCCCCGAGTGCTTGAGGATCTCGGACAGGGCGCGGGTCTCGTTGCCGAGCTTGACCTCGACGCCGCCCACCAGGATCGAGACGTGGCCGAGCATCTGGGTGCCACCGCCGCCGGACGGGCGGGGCATGTACACGCCGACCAGCGTGACACGTTCGCCGTCCCCCGCCGCGAGATCCGAGGCGCGGGCGATCTCTTCGATCTCGGCGCCGGCGTCCAGCTCCGCGTCGACCTCCTCGACCTCCTCCTCCTTGGTCTCGATCTCCTTCTCGGTGGCCTCTTCCTCGCGGCCCTTGGCCTCGGCCTCGGCGGCGGCGGTGTCCTTGCGGGCGGGATCCTCGGAGATCTCGGCTTCGCTCTCCGCCTTGACCTTCTTGACCTGCACGTCCTCGAGCTTGCGCTCGACGGTGGCCTTGGCCTCGACCTTGGCTTCCTTCTTCGCGTCGGCCTTCTGCTCGGCGGCCTCGGCCTTGGCCGCGGGATCGATCCCCTTCGGCTTGGGGCCCTTGGCGGCCTTCTCTTCCTTGCCGGGGCCCTCGGCGGCCGGGGCACCCTTGACCGGCGCCGCGCTCGCGGCCTTGCCGCCCTTCTTCGTGTCGACGTCCGCGCCGGCCTTGCTGGCGGGCCCGGCGACCTTCTTCGCGGACTTCTCCTCGGCGTTGGTCTTCTTGGCCGCGTCCGCCTTCTTCTCGGCGTCCCCCGCCTGCACGTCCTTCTCGACCGCGAGGCGCTTCTTGCCCGCGGCGGCGCTGATCTTGCCGCCCTCGATCTTGCCGGACACGGGATCCTTGGCCTTCGCGGCGTCGGCCGTTGACTTCGCAGCCTCCGCCTTGGCTTCCTTGGCCTGGGCCTTCTTGTCCTTGGCGCCCGCCACGACGTTCTTGGCCTGCTCGATCTTCGAGTCGACCGGCTTGACGGCCTTGGCGGCCTTCGCGGCCTTGCCTGCGGCCTTCTCTGCCTTCGCGGGTTTGGCGGCCTTGTCACCCTTGCCCGGCTTGCCCTTCCCCGCCTTGGCGACGGCCTTCTTCTCCTCGGTGGTCTTGCCCTTCTTCGCGTCCCCCGCGCCGCCGACCTTGTCGAGCGCCTTGGCGCCCTTCTTGCCGGGATCGGCGTTCTTGGACTTCTCCTCGGCCGCCTTCTGGGTGGCGAGCTGGGCCTCCTTCTTCTTGTGGACGGCCTCCTTCTCAAGGGCGATCTTGTCAGCGTTGTCCGCCTGCTTCTGCGGGACCTTCGCCTTGGCGTCGGGCGCCTTCTTCTTTCCGCCGCGCGCCGCGTCCGGGCCACCGCCCTTCTTCTCGGCGAGCGCCTGCGCGTCGCTCTTCGCCTTGGCCGAGACCTCGGCGCGGCTCATGGTCGAGGGGTCCTTGTTCGAGGAGGCGGGCAGCGCCTTCTTCTCGGTCTTGGCCTCGGCCTCGATGAGATCCTTCACGCCGGAGTTGCCGACGTTGCCCTGCAGATCGGCGGCGGCGCCCTGCTGCACCTTGGCCTTGGCGTCGGGGAGGGCGGCCTCGGGCGACTTCGCCGCGGTGGCCTTGGGCTTCTTCGCGCGCGCGGCGGCGGCGAGTTCCTGATCCTTGGACGCCATCGACCCTCCAATACGGGGCGGATACTACCATGCGCAGGGCGAGCGGAGCGGCGGGAGCCTACAGGTCGGTCCCGAATACGTTCAGGTACACCCCGTACAAGCCGTCATCGTCGAGCGGCTCGATCGCCACGACTTCCGGCGTGATGCCGAAACCACCGAGGCCGCCGAGCGCGTCACCCAGGTCGAACGAGAGCTGGCCGCCGAGCAGGCCCGCGAGGCCCTCCACCACGCTGCCGAGCTGCTCCTCGACGCCCGCGAGATCGTAGTTCTCGGCGCCGTACTCGAGCACGGCCACGTCGCGCACGTCGAAGTCGGCGCTGACCTGCGTGCCGTCGAGCGTCAGGTCGATGACGGCGAACACGCTGGCCTGCAGCCACTCCTCGCACTCCCCGTCGATCACCGTCTCGATGCCGACCTGCACGTCGGGGAGGTAGGCGCGCGCGAGCGGCGTGCCGGCGCCAGGGACCATGCGGATCACCCGCGCCTCGCCCACGTGCAGCGCGATGCAGTAGCCGTTCGTCTCGTCCGGCATCTCGTTGCCACCGTCGAGCGCGGCGATCCCGCTGCCGAGGAGCGCGCCGTACTCCCCCTCGAGCATGAGATCGATGTCGAGGAAACCCGCCAAGGTCTCGTCGAGCAGCACGTTGAACATCCCCTCGTGCACGGCGGCGCCGAGCTCGTAGGAAAGGCCGGACGGGGTGGTCGCGCCGAGGGTCGCCACCTCGGGCATCGCGTCGGCGGCGTCCTCGCCGTAGCCGACGGTGGCGCCGAGCGACACGCCCTGGCCGCCCGCGTCCACATCGACGAGCTGGGCGGCGAGCCGCGTGCCGAGGAGATCGAGATCGAAGGCGAAGGGGCCGCCGATGGGGATGTCTCCCACCTGGTCGAGCAGAAGGTCCCCGAGACCCGCGCCGAGGCTGGAGACGAGGTCCGCCACGGGATCGAGCAAGAGATCGGTGATCCACTCGGGGATCTCCCAGCCCTCGACGGACATCGTGATGTCGCCGATGTCCACGATCGCGTCCCCGAGGGAGAGGCCGAGCATGCCGTCCGCGTCGATCCACGGCGTGGCGTGGGCGCCCATGCCGACCTCGCCGAGCGAGACGCCGAGCTGGAAGGTGAACGCGTCGAGCACCGTCACGTCGGTGAGGATCGTCACGTCGTGGAGCGTGACCGCGAGGCTGATCGAGTCGAAGCCCGGCGCGAGGTCGGCGGTGGTGCCGGACGAGGTGACGGAGACGGGGGTGAGGTCGACATACTCGGTGTCGATCGGGGGGAGCGCGGAGAGGATCAGATCCTGCCATCCCAGCGAGTCCACGAGATCGGCCACCATGGGCTCGAGCGCGTCGAGGCCGGTGGGGGTCAGCAGGCCCGCGATGGCGCCGGGGTCGGCCGCGCGGGGGTCGGTCCCGTCGAAGACAGGCACGATCTGGCGGACGCGCTGGTCGAGTGCGATGGCGGTCACGTCGACAACCACGGCGCGATCGTCGAACGCGAGCACGGTGGAGAAGGCGCCGAGCTCGTCGGCAGGCACGGCCGTGCCGTTGACCTGGACGTAGGCGCTCGCCGGCGTGACGATGCCCGAGACGGTGATGCCCTCCGCCCCGAGGAAGGCGCCGTAGGTCGGCGAGGTCAACGTGAGCGAGAGCGGCTCGGGCGCGCCGGGCCCCTTGATGTCGTAGTCGTTGCTGCAGGCGGTCAAGAGGAGGAGGAGCATGCGAAACCCCGAGCGCGGCACAGTATAGCCGCGCCCGGGGTCAAGGGTAGGATCCGGTTGAATCGGGGCTCTTGCGAGGCGGCCGGGGCTATCGACGCGCGACGGAGGCGATGCCCTCGACGGAGGCCGCGACCAGCCCACGCTCGGTCAGGATGCCCGTGATGAGGTTCGCCGGGGTCACGTCGAACGCGGGGTTCCGGGCGCCCGAAGACGCGGGGGCGGTGCGGACGCGGATGAAGCGGCCGTCGTCCGACCAGCCCCAGACGTAGAGCACCTCGTCTTCCGAGCGCTCCTCGATGGGGATGTCGTCGCCCGTGGGCGTGTGCATCGCGATGGTCGTGGTGGGTGCCGCCACGTAGAAGGGCACACCGGCGGCCTTGGCGGCCAGCGCCGAGGTGTAGGTGCCGATCTTGTTGGCGACGTCGCCGTTGGCGGCGATGCGGTCGCTCCCGACGATGACCATGTCGATGGCGCCGGCCTTGAGGTAGTGGCCGGTGGCGTTGTCGGCGATGACGGCGTGGCGCACGCCCTCCTGGCCGAGCTCCCAGGCGGTGAGCTGGCTGCCCTGCTGGCGAGGACGGGTCTCGTCGACGAACACGAACACGTCGGTGCCGCCGCGGTGCGCCGCGTAGATGGGGGAGAGCGCGCTGCCCCAGTCCACGAACGCGAGCCAGCCCGCGTTGCAGTGGGTGCTCACGCGGGGGCGGCTCGCGACGATGGGCGCGCCGAGCTCGCCGATGCGGCGGCAGCTCTCCGCGTCGTCGTCGGCGAACGCGTTGGCCGCGGCGACGGCGGCGTCGCGTGCGCGGTCGACGTTGTCGCCCTCCGCCTCGATCGCGCGGAGCACGTAGTCGATGCCCGCGAACAGGTTCTGCGCGGTGGGGCGCGTGGCGCGCAGGTGGTTGGCGGCCTCGGCCACGTCCGCGTGGAAGCTCCCGGGCCGCGCGGAGACGGCGGCCTGGGCCAGCCCGAGCGCGCCGGTCGCGCCGATGGCGCCCGCGCCCCGCACCGTCATGTCGCGGATGGCGCGCGCGGTGTCCGCGTAGGTCGCCATGTCCACGATCGCGAAGCGGTGGGGGAGGAGGGGCTGATCGATCATCTTGACCACGCCGTCCGCCCACCAGACGGTGCGGGTGGGGGTTCCGTCGACGCGCATGCGGGGCTCCGGGAGAGGGCTGCCATCCTAACGCAGGCGGGACGCCGTTCCGAGGGCCGGCGTTTACAGGAGGGCATGCTCCGCAGCGTCGGTCTGTTCTACGTCGTGGCCCTGGCCTGGAGCGCCACGTGCGCGCTCGCCCCCCTGATCGGCCCTTCGCTCGCCCCCGACGTGCCCGCCCCCACGTGGCTCGTCGTCGCCGGGGTGCCCTCCATGTTCGGCCCGCTCGTGGCCGCGGTCGTCGCGTCCCGGCGGGAGGGCGTGCCCTTCTCCGCGTCGATCGGGCTGCGATGGAAGCCGAACCGGTGGTGGGTCGCGTCGTGGCTCGCGCCCATCCCCTTCGTCGCGGCGGTGATCGTCGCGAGCGCAGCACTGCCTGGGGTCGACCTCGCCACGCCGCTGGAGGCCGTGCGTGCGCGCTACGGCGGCAGCTTACCGCCCGCCGAGCTCGCCCGGGCCGAAGCCGCGCTCGCCACGGTGCCCCCCGTGATGGTCGCCGTCCTCGGCACGCTCGCTGGCTTGATTGCGGGCGCCACGGTGAACGCGGTCGCGGCGTTCGGCGAGGAGGCGGGCTGGCGCGGCTACCTGCCCCGCGTGCTCCGCGAGGCGCGCTTCTGGCCCGCCGCGCTCGGCACCGGCGCGCTCTGGGGCCTCTGGCACGCGCCCCTGGTCCTCCAGGGCTACAACTTCCCCGAGCACCCGCTGGCCGGCGCCGGGTGGATGGTGGTGGCGTGCGCGCTGCTGTCGCCGCCGATCCTGTGGCTGCGCGGGAAGGCGCGCTCGGTCGTGGCGGCGGCGCTGCTGCACGGAACGCTCAACGGCGTGGCGGGGATGACGGCCCTGTTCCTGGTGGGCGGCACGTCGTTCTCGGCGGGCCCGCTCGGCGTGCCGGCGTGTGGGCTGCTGCTCGCCGCGAACCTGCTCGTCTTCGCGAGGGTGCCCGCCACGGCGCGCATGGGGGACGTGGTGCTCTCGGAGGCGTCTACAGGAACGGGGTAGCTGGGGCGCGGCGCCTTCAGCAACAAGATGTTCGCCTCCCCCGAACGGTCGATAGACTGCCAGGATAGCGGACGTGGAGCTCTCCTTGACCCTCTTCCTCCTCCTAGCGTGCGCTGGCCCCGACAAAGGCGACTCGATGCCGTCGGAGACGGACACCGACACCGATACGGACGCGGATACCGACGCGGACACGGACACCGATACCGACACCGATGCGGACACCGACCGCCCGCCGGCCGACGCGGACGGGGATGGCTGGCCCGTCGGGACGGACTGCGACGACGAGAACGCGGCGGTTCACCCGGAGGCCCAAGAGACCTGGTACGACGGGGTGGACGCGGACTGTCTGGGGGACGACGACGACGATCAGGACGGGGACGGCCACTCGGCGATCGCGCGCGGGGGGGACGACTGCGACGACACGATGCGGACGGTGTACCCGGGCGCGACCGAACAGTGTGATCCGGTGGACCACGACTGTGACGGGGACCCGCTGCCCGCGGGTGTGTGCGCGCAGGTGCAGGATGCCCGGCTCCTCGGGCGGGACATCTCGCGGTACTCATGGGGTCACATGGGCCTGATCTCCGACCTCACCGGAGACGGCGTGGCGGATCTGGTGAGCCAGAACCAATACTGGCTACCCGGGACCGTGGTGTGGCGGGCGACCGACCCGGTTCCCGCTCGCGCCGGGGTGTTTCCGGACTCGACGTTCGCGTCCTGGTACGAGGGGAGCGGCGCGAACACCGGCCCCCTCGACGCGGGGGACGTGAACGGGGACGGGTACAACGACCTGGCGATCGCCTACAATCAGACGCCGTTCGGTATCGCGTTGTTCTACGGGCCGATCGCGGATGACGGTCGGGTGCTGGACGCGGAGGCTCCCGACGCGTGGTGGCGGGAGGAATGCCCGGACATCTACAGCTCGTGCCACCACGAGAACGTGTTCGCGGACTTCGACGGGGACGGGCTGAACGACGCCTTGACGCTGGTGTACGCCAAGAAAGGGGGCGGCACCTACGTGTTCTACGGGGACGGCGGTTCGGCCTGGTTGGGCGCCGGGTGGTTGGCGGACCTGTACGGGCCCGGCGACCTCGACGGGGACGGCCATCCGGAGGTGATCGGCGACTGGTCGATCCTCGACGGCGCGGCGCTCGCGGAGGGCAGGGTGGATGTTCGGGCCGAACTCGAGTACGGCGAGGGGATGCAGCCCTACTTCTGGGGGCGCTTGCCGGACCTCGACGGGGACGGGGTGGAGGAGCTGGTGTACTCCGGGGCCACGCATCGGGACGACACCTGGGAGATGCTGTTCTTTCAACCCGGCGTGGCGGGCATGTTCGGTTTGGCAGATGCCCTGGGCGGCTATCGCCGGCTCGATGACGAAGTGTACGGCGGGGCCGTGCGCCCCTGCAACGCCTTCGGGGACGGCGGAACCAGCGTGTTCGGGCTTGATTCGGAAGCGGGCGTAGGCGGCCTGGAGATCTTCCAACTCCCTGGAACGATCCCCCCGCGCGGCACGATCCTGCCGAGCCGCTCGGTCCGTATCGAAGGGAACGTGGGGTCTGTCAGTCACAGCAACTGCGCCGACGTGACCGGCGACGGTCGGGACGACATCGCGTTCCAGAAATACGAAGATGTGGACGACGATCCGGGGGACCGCGCGCTGATGCTCGTGCCCGGCTTCGAGTTGGATTGGGAAGACGACACGTTGTGGGACACGGGGATCTGACGGGCCGCCGCGAGGTGGGTCGTGTCGTCCGCCCGCTACTCCAGCACGGCCCGCAATACCTGCTTGAGCAGGCGCGCCGCCGCCCGCTCACACGCGGCGCGGGTGGCCTGCTCCCGCGCGAGTGCCGGCTCGGCCTCCTCGGCCACAGCGGCCACGCGGAAGCCGTCCGTCGTCTCGTCGAGCGTGCGGAAGCGCACGCGGGTGGCCTCGAAGCGGGCCTCGGCGCGGGTCAGCGCGCCCGCGGGGCCTGTGGTGACCGGGTCGAGCGCGGCGATGGAGAGCGTGGCGTACACGATCACGTCTACATCGGGGTGCCCGGCGTCCGCCCACTTGAGCCCGAGGTCGGACACGTGCCGGCGGAACAACTCGGCGACCGCGCGCGACTCCTTCTCCTGCTCGGGCGCGACCCCTTCCCAGATGAGGGTGATGGTGCGCGCGGGCGCGAGGCGGGCCTTGCCGGCCTCGGTCTGCATCCAGGCGCGGAACACGTCGGGGATATCGGTGCCCGGGTAGTAGGTCGAGCGCTGATCGGCCGCGACCCCGAGCACCGCGATCGCGTAGCGGTTCGGATCGGTGGTGCGCCACGCGGCGGCGGACGCGCGTGCCTGCATCAGGGCGAGCTGGTCCTCCAGCATGGCGGAGACGGCCTCCTGGCCCGTGCGGCGGCTCTCCGCGAGGCACGCGCCCCACACGCCGGCGGCGCGTGTGTAGTCGTGCACGGCCTCGGCCGGGGTCGCCACCTGCTGGCACAACACGACCTGCCGCTCCTCGGGGGAGAGGGTGTCGAGGAGGCCGGCCATCGCGGGGAACACGAGCAGGATCATCGTCGCGACTTACCTTCGCGTACCATGTAGCCCCGTGCGGCGCAGCTCGCCCGAGCGATACCGGAACCAGCCGAGGTACTGGTTCCGCCACCACCGTTCGAAGGTGAGCTTGTCCAGATCGCCGTCGAGCAGCGGGCGGTACAGCTCGTCGCCGTACTCGCGCCCGGAGAGCCAGTCCCGCACCTTCGCGGTGCCGCCTTCGAGCACGGCGTACTGGGCCCAGCCGAAGGTCCACGAGCCGCAGTTCACGAAGCGGATGCCCTCGTGGAGCACGTTCGCCGGCATGTGGGAGTGGCCGCAGACGACCGTGGTGGCGCCGCGCTTTCGGGCCTCCTGCACGGCCGGCCGGAACATCAGCATCGGGTCGCCCGCCTCGTTGCGCACCCAGTAGTCCACGAAGAACTCGGCCTTCTTGACCGGCCCCTCGATGCCGATGCGGCGGAGCATCCGGTTTCGAAGGGTGAGCCAGAGCGTGTACTTGTGGAACAACCAGAACGAGACGCGGTTGCCGCGGGTGTAGAAATCGGCGAGGGGCAGGCGGATCCAGGTCCCGAAGGTGTGCTCGATCCAGTGGTGGAACCGCGTGGCGGTGTCCGACTCGTTCAGGTTCGCGCCGATCCACGGATCGAAGCCGTGGCCGTGCTCGACCAGCGTGTCGTCCCCGATCCAGAGCTCGTCACACACGTCGAAGCGCAACAGATCCCGGTAGACGTGCAGGTCGTGGTCGTGGTTGCCGACGACGTACCAGACCCCGTTGGTGGCCGCGAGGTCGGCGAAGGCGCGCAGGAGCTTGCCGTGCGCGCGCAGCACCGCCGTGAAGTCACCCGCCTGGAGGAAATCGATCGCGTCGCCGTTGATGACGAGCGTGGCGCCCGCGGCGCGCACCTGGTCGAGCAGCGCGAACAGGGCGCGGTCCTTGCCCATGAAGCTGTCGGAGCGGCCCCCGTTGCCGAGGTGGAGATCGGACACGATCCAGACCGGACGGTCGGCCTTGATGCGGCGCACCACGCGCTCGTGGCGGCCCGCGGACCAGGGATAGTTGCTCATCGGGGACCGGGAGAGGGCACACGCTGAAAATAGCGCGGCCGCGGCCCCGCGGCGCGGTTCCCGCGCGCCGTGATAGGCGCGCGGATGGCAAAACCAGTAGGTCGTACCCGTTTCCTCGGGTCCTTCGTCGACACCCTCCCGGAGCCCTCGCTCCCCGAAGTGGCCTTCGCCGGCCGCTCCAACGTAGGCAAGTCCTCCGCGATCAACGCGCTCATCGGCGCGACCGTGGCGCGTGTCGCCAAGACCCCGGGGCGCACCCAGGCGCTCAACCTGTTCGAGGTCGACGCGGCGTGGATCGCCGTCGATCTGCCCGGATACGGCTACGCCAAGGTCAGCAAGAGTATGCGCGAGGGCTGGAAGGGGCTCATCGAGGGCTACCTCGGTGACCGGCCCACGCTCCGGCTGGTCGTCTGCCTGGTCGATCCGCGCGTGCCGCCCCAGGAGATGGACACGAACCTCCTGCACGGCCTCGCCGACGCGGGCATCCCCACGCTCGTGGTGGCGACGAAGATCGACGCCTTCACGCGGACCCGGCGCGCGGACGCACTCCGCGCGCTCGCCGCCGCCCACGACATCGATCCCGCCCACCTCATCGGCTTCTCGGCGCACGAGGGCATCGGCAAGGACGAGGTCCTCAACGCGATACGGGCCGCGGTGCGGTAGCACCACGGCCCGTTCGCAAGGCTCAGTGGAGCGGAGCGCCTCCCGACTCCAGCGGGTCGGGGCGGCGCTCCTCAGCCGATCAGAACTCGGTGCCCGGGACCACGACGATGATGTCCAGGGTGTCGAGCAGGATGCTCGAGTCGCCGAGGACGTTCAGCGTGAGCAGGTAGAGCTGATCTTCGCTGGTCGCCGCGACGGTGCCGCGGAACGTGAGCGTGAAGGTCAGGATCGCGCCGGAGTCGTCGGCGCCCAGATCCTCGTAGTAGGCCGGGTCGATCGAGGTGACGAAGCCGTACTCGTCGCCCTCGACCGAGAGGTCGACGCGGGTGAAGCGGATGCTCGCCACGAGCTGGGTGATGGCCTCGACGATGGTTTCCCGGAACGCGGCGTTGCTGCCCGACCAGGTCTGCACGACCTCTTCCGCGGCGACGCCGTCCCCGTCGAGATCCGCGAGCGAGCCGGTGGCGTTCGCGAACGTGATCATCTGGGGGTAGCCGGTGGTGCCGTTGACCGACACGCCGACGAAGTAGGCGCCGATGTCCGCGAAGGCGGCGACGGCGTCGGACATGCCGGCGTCGATGGGGCAGCCACCCGGAGTGCCGCTGTAGTATCCGGTGGTCTCGGGATCGCGGAAGTAGTTGTCGCTCGCGACGACGATGATCGGGAGGGCGTACTCGCGGAACCCGAAGCCGCCGATGACGCCGCCGTCGACCGTGTCGGGGTCGTTCCACTCCCCGCCGGCGCCGCCGAAGGGGTCCGTGGCGTCGGCGATGAACGGGTACACGTCGGTCGTCGAGTCGTAGGTGCCGTCACAATCCTGGTCGTACCCGGCGCCGGTGGCGGCCTGGTAGAGGGCCTCGGTGCCGGACTCCGGGCCGTCGTTGCCGGAGTGGGTGCTCAAGGACGAGAACGCGGACTGCACGGCGGCATCGTCGGTGGTGATCTGCTGGCGCACGTAGAACGGCTTGTCAACGCCGGGCGAGCCGTAGCCGCCGAAGGCGTAGTCGTCGTGGGCCCCGACACCGTACGCGGCGTCGGGGAGGAGGTCCTCGAGCTCGGAGACGATCTGTGCGAACTCGGTCGAGACGGCGGTGATGGTGCCGCCCATGGAGCAGGTGGTGTCGGTGATGAACGCGATGTCGCCGCGCTCGATGTTCAGCTCGAACTCGAAGTTCTCCTCGACCGTCGTGCGCTCGGGCACGACGACGTAGATACCGTCGATGATGCTGGTGGGGTCGAGCGGGTCGGTCTCGGCCTTGACCTCGCCGCCGTCGGAGAAGCCGTCTCCGTCGCTGTCCGCGTCGTACGGGTCGGTGCCCATGATGATCTCGTCTTCGTCGCGGAGGCTGTCGCCGTCCGCGTCTTCGTCGGCGTAGTCGGGGCGGCCGTCACCGTCCGTGTCGCGCGGCGTGACCGTGGGGTCCCCACCGGTGCCGCCCTCGTCGGCGTCGAGGAGGCCGTCGGCGTCGCTGTCGGCGTCGAGGAAGTCGGGCGTGCCGTCGTCGTCGGAGTCGACCGGGTCGGTCGAGAAGTCGGTGGCGCCGCTCTCGTCGTAGTCGGAGATGCCGTCCCCGTCAGAGTCGAGGTCGAGGTAGTCGGGGACGGTGTCCCCGTCGGTGTCGGTCGCGACGCCGCCGCTGACCTCGTCCTCATCGGCGATACCGTCATTGTCGTTGTCGGTGTCCTGGAAGTCGCGGATCTCGTCGCCGTCGGTGTCGATCGCGCCGCCGTCGTCACGGCCGGCCTCGACCGAGTCCGGGACGCCGTTGCCGTCGGAGTCGTCGTCGAGGAAGTCGTAGACGCCGTCGCCGTCGGAGTCGACGGGGAGCGTTTCGGGGTCGGCGTCGCCGGCCTCGATGATGTCGCGGATGGTGTCGCCGTCGGCGTCCTTGTCCTCGAAGTTGGGCTTCTCGTCGCCGTCGGCATCACCCTCGCCCTCGTGGATGTCGAGGATGGTGTCCTCGTCAGCGTCCGGCTGCAGGGGATCCACGTCGACGCCGGAGGTGTCGTCGGTCGTCGACGACGTGTCATCGATCTTCGAGCCGTCCGGGCTGTCACAGCCGTAGAGAGCGAGCGCCAGGAGGAGGGGGAGTCCGAATCGCGACATGGAGCACACCGGGAGGCTCCTACGATAGACCAAGTTCGGTTCACGGTGCTACCTCTACGCGAGGTTGAGGATCAAAAATGGGATACGATCGGGCGGACTCCTGGACGAGACGGGCGAAGGCGGCCGGTTTTCCGGCGCGAAGCGTCTTCAAACTGGAGGAGATCGACACCCGCCACCACGTCGTTCCCGCTACGGGGGTGGCGGTCGACCTCGGTTGTTTTCCGGGGAGTTGGAGCAAATGGCTCCTGGGGCGCGGCGTCCGGGTCGTCGGCGTCGACCTGAAGGCGCCCGAGCTGCCGGGCGGCAAGTGGATCGTCGGCTCCGTGATGGACGTCGAGGCCGCCACGCTCGTGGAGGCGGCCGGCGGGCGCGCCGATCTCGTCGTGAGCGATCTGGCGCCGAACACCACCGGCCAGCGCCTGGTCGACCACGTGCGTCAGATCGCCCTGGCCGACCGCGCCCTGTCCTTGGCCGTCGAGATCGGCCGGCCGGGGAGCCACTTCGTCTGCAAGGTGTTCGACGGGGAGGACGCGGGCGCGTTCGTCGAGCGGGTGCGGGCGGCCTACGCGGACGTGAAACGCCTGAAGCCCGACGCGACGCGCGGGAGCAGCATCGAGTTCTTCGTGGTGGCGAAGGGGCTCAAGGCGCCGAAGGCGGCCTGATCACTCCGGCCTGATCATTCGGCCCGGGCGGGCGCGCGTGCGGTGAGCATCGCGAAGAGGATCGCGTCCGCGAGCGGGGCGCCGCCGAGGGCCGCGCCGGTCTTCCAGTGGCGCACGCCGCCGGTGTCGACGGGCGCGCCCATGACCGTGGCGGTGCGCGTGAGCGCCTCGGCGGTGGCGAGGTCGCCCGTGGCGCGCGCCGCGCCGATGGCAAACCCGGTGGCCGAGACGCCGAAGCCCGCGATGATCGGCCCGGAGTCGATGTCGCCCTTGCCGTTCTGCCCCTTGGGGTACTCCCGCATCACCCCCAGGCCCCCCACGGTGTCGTAGAGGGCGGCGCGCCCGCCCTGGTAGAGCTCCGCGGCGAGCGCGGTGTCCCAGAAGGAGAGGAAGTACGCGGCGAGGAAGGTGCCGGAGCCGCGCGGCGCGTCCGCGGGGGCTCCGTCCCGCCACACGGACTGGACGAGCAGGCCATCGACGCGGTAGCGGGCCCGGAGCGTGGTGGTCCAGGTCGTGAGCAGCGCGCCGTGGTCCGCGCCGGTGACCCGGTCGTAGAGGCCGATGCTGGCGATGCCCGCGGCCACGTCGACCGGGTAACGTTCGGCCGGGTAGGTCTCGGGGAGGCTGGTCTCGTCGGCGGCGATGCGCCGCGCGAGGGCCTCGGTGAGCGCGTCGTTCACCCCGGCGAAGCGCGACGCTGGATCGAGCGAGCGGTGCAGCGACAGGACGAGGTTCGTGTAGCCGAGCCAGGCGGCGTGGCCGCGGTCGTCGGCGAGCGTCGTGAGCGGGTCGGCGCTCCACTTGCGGGCGTCGAAGGCGCGGCCCGCCTCGGAGAGCATCACGTCGATGCAGCGCTCCATGTGGGCGAGATCGGCGGCGCGGGCCTCGGGGTGGGCCGCCGCGTGCTGCGCGAAGCCGAACGCGGCCATCTGGCAGGTGCCGAAGTGCCACTCCTCGTCGAACAGGGCGCTGCCGGTGCCGAAGTTCCCGGTCGTCACGCCGGCGTCGACCCACTCGGCCACACCGGCGGCCAACCGATCGTCGAGCGGCGGCTCACCGACACGCTCGGCGGCGTACGCGAGGGGGACGAGGAGCGCGCCGAGGAGCAGGAAGCGGCGGAGGTGGTGCATTCCTCCAACGTAGACGGCGGCGGTGCGTTCGGGGGCACGGACTCGTGGCGGGCGGGAGGCGGGTGCGTGCAGAGCGTGTGCAGGGGGGGGGGCGGCAGAATCAGGAAGGCAGAGTCGGGAAGGCAGGAAGAGAGGCATGAAGAGAGGCAGGAGGAGGGGAGAAGGCAGAATCAGGAAGGCAGGAAGAGAGCCAGGAAGGCAGGAAACGAGGCAGGAAGGCAGGCAGGAAGGCAGGAGGAGTGGCAGGAGGAGAGGCAGGAAGGCAGGAAGGCAGGAAGGCAGGAAACGAGGCAGGAGGAGGGGAGAAGGCAGAATCAGGAAGGCAGGAAGAGAGCCAGGAAGGCAGGAAACGAGGCAGGAAGGCAGGAAGAGAGGCAGGAAGGCAGGAGGAGAGGCAGGAGGAGAGGCAGGAGGAGAGGCAGGAAGGCAGGAAACGAGGCAGGAGGAGAGGAGAAGGCAGAATCAGGAAGGCAGGAAGTGAGGAAGGCAGGAGGTCGGAAGGAGGAACATCGGCCTTCGGACCTCGGACTTGGCGCGTCGTGTCCCGCGGACACGTGGGCGTGCCCTCCGTGCTGGAGAGTGCGTCACACGCGGAAGGCGAGGGGCACCATCACGGGCTCCCGCCGATCGCCCTCCCCACGCCATTGCGGAGAGAGGCGCGGCAGGGGCGCGCAAGGCGGCCGCGCTCGGGCGGCCGGTCCCGCCCGCCTCACGGCGTTGTCAGAACGACCGAGGAGGCGGGCGGACCGAGCGCAGCGAGCCTGGAGCCGACCCGACGGCGGCGTCCGCGGCGCCGGGCCGCCCGGTGTTGCCGGAGGGGGACGGACTAGCTGGCGGAGGAGCTGTCGCCCACGCTCTCGGCCCAACGGGCGAGCGTGCGGACCATCGTGCCGGTGCCACCGGGGGCGTAGTGCATCAGCGCCGCGTCGAGGAAGGCGGGGCCGGCGATGTCGATGTGGGCCCAGTTCTCGAGCGTGGTGAACTCGGCGAGGAACAGCGCCGCCGTGATGCTGCCGCCCGCGCGGCCGCCCACGTTCTTGATGTCGCCGTACTCGGCCTTGATCTTGTCCTTGTAGAGATCCGGCAGCGGCATGCGCCACACGCCCTCGCCGGCTTCACCCGCGCGCGCGGTGAGCGTGCCCGCGAGCGTGTCGGAGCGGGTGTAGAGCGCGGAGTACCAGTCACCCAGCGCCACGACGGCGGCGCCGGTGAGCGTCGCGAGGTCGACCAGGGCGTCGGGCTGGAGCTCGGTCGCGTAGGAGAGGCAGTCGGCCAGGACGAGGCGGCCCTCGGCGTCGGTGTTGTGGATCTCGACGTTCTTGCCGTTGTACATCTTGAGGATGTCGCCCAGCTTGTAGCTGGTGCCGCTCGGCATGTTCTCGACGGCGCCGACGATCGCGGTGACCTTGACGGCGGGCGCGAGGGCCGCGATGGCCTTCATCGCGCCGATGACCGCGGCGGCGCCGGCCATGTCGCAGCGCATCGTCATCATGCCCTCGCTCGGCTTGAGCGAGAGGCCGCCCGAGTCGAACGTGACGCCCTTGCCGACGAACGCGATGTGGCCCTTGGACTCGCCCTTGGGCGTGTAGGTCATGTGGATGAAGCGCGGCGGGCGCGCGGAGCCCTTGCCGACGCCGTAGATGCCGCCCATGCCCTTCTCGCGGATGGCGGTCTCGTCGAGCACGAGGACGCTGACGGTGTCGGACTCGAGGCTCTTTGCGACGGCGGCGAGGGACTCGGGGTAGATCTCGTCGGCGGGCTCGTTCACGAGATCCCGGGCGAGCTCCTGGCCGGCCACGAGCGCGAGGGAGCGGGCGACCGCGGTCTTGTCGTCCTGGAGGCCGACGAACACCACGGACTCGGCCGCGGCCTTCTTGCCGGTGGACTTGTACTTGTCGAACTTGTAGTTGCCCTCGGCGAAGGCCTCGATGGCGGCGCGTAGCTCGGCGCTGCCGACGGTGGAGTCGGGGAACGCGAGGGCGATCTTCTTCGCGCCGCGCGCGCGGCCTTCCTTGCCTGCGCTGCCGGCGGCGGCGCGCACGTCGGCGAGGGTGCCGGCGCCGATGCCGACGAGGAGCACGCGCGTGGCGGCGATGCGGCCGTAGGTGGGCGCGCCGAGGGTGCTGCCGGGCTTGCCGGTGAACTCCTCGTCCGTTGCGACGGCCGTGAGCGGCGCGGCGAAGTCGCCCAGGCCGGCGAGCGTGCCCGCGACCTTGTCGGCGGGGACGCCGATCACGAGGAGGTCGGCCTGGGTCTGGGCGAGGGAGGAGGAGGCGAAGGCGACGCGCATGGTCACTTCCTGAGCAGGAGAAACACGAGGAGGAGGACGAGGATGATCACACCGAGACCGGCCATGACCGCGATGTACGGGTCATTGCGGAGCTGGTGCCAGACTCGGGACAAGGGGCTCGGCTCGGCGTCCTCGTCGGCGAAGGGGTTCGGCGGCTCCTCCTCGGTGTCGAGGTTGCGGGAGGCGTTGGCGCCCGGCAGGGCCTCCTGGCTCCAGTCGCGCGCCTTGTAGACGGGCTCGGGGGGCGGGAGCGGGGCCGGGCGCACCGACACGACGGGGCGCGGATCGTAGGCGCGCTCGGGCGGTGTGTACGCCGCCGGGACGTGGAAGGGCATGCCGACGGCGGGGCCGGAGGGCCCGGGCTCGGGGAGGAGATCCATCTCCTCGTCGTCGTAGGTGTTCTCGACCTCGACCGGGGCCACGTGCGCGACGGGGAAGGAGTGGCGCCCCGCCCCGCTGATCGGGGCCTCGATCATCGGCGCGGTGCGGTCGGACGGCGGGATCGGCAGCGGGACCGGCGCCGGGGGGGACTGGACGCCGGACACCGGCACCGCGGTGATCGACGGATCGTCGAACCCGTGGCGATCGGTGCGCGTGGGCGCGGGGGGCTTGGGGCCGGGCGTGTAGGGGGGCGGCGTGCCGCGGGTGGGGAGGGCCTCGGTGTGCTCGGGCTCGGGGACCGCCGCGTTGAACGCGGGCGCGCCGACCCGGGGGCCGGACCCGGCGGCCGCGGCATGGCTTGTGGTCAGCGGTGCGCCCGGCAACGCGACGCCGCCGCTGACGATCTCGGCGCGCGGCGCCTGCTGGGTCACCGTGATGGGATCGGGCCGCAAGGGGAGGGGGCTCGCCACCGGCGGCTCGGCGCGCGGCACCCAGCCGGGCGCGGCGCGGACGTTGAACTCGGCCTCGGAGGTGACGGGCGGCTGGCCGGAGTCGCGGATCGCGAAGGCGAGGCGCGCGCGGTAGCGGCCGGGGCCGAGCCCGCCGACGGTGAACGAGAAGCGGTACCGACCCGAGGGGTGGCGATCGACCGAGTAGCCGAGCGAGAGATCCTTGACGCGCACGTCCCGGTCCAGCTCGAACATGGCCATGCCGACGCCGATCTCCTCCTGCCCCTCGACCCCGGCCGAGGTGCCGACGGTGGTGGTGAAGGTGATGTCCTCGTCGGTGGTGAACCAGGGCTTGGCGGCGGTGCGATCGAGCAGCACCTTGCCGACGGAGCTCACCTGCGGGCGGATGAGCTGTTGGATCTCGTCGAGGCGGGCCTGCAGCTCGTCGAGCCGGGGGAAGCGGTACGGGGGCGAGGGCGTGGTTTCGCGGGAGATGGCGCGCGAGAGCAGCACCGCGACGCGCTCGGCGAGCCGCCCGTGGAAGCGCGGGTTCGAGTCCTCGAGCTTCATGCGCTCGACGACGTGATCCTTGAGCGCCACCTGCGCGGCCTTGTCGAGGCCGGCGCGCGGCCAGGGAGGCGCGGGCTGGGCGGTGACGAGGCCCCGCCACAACATCATCGCGAGGGAGTAGGTGTCGACCCCGGCGCCCCAGCCGTTCCCCACGGATCCGGCCACGAGCGGCGCGTCGGAGAGCTCGGGCGGGAGGTAGGGCTGGCCGCCGGGCACCACGGAGGCGAGGCGCGCGAAGTTGCGGCGGACACCGACGGTCGCGAGGTCGGAGAGGAAGATCTCCCCCCGGTCGTTGAACAGGACGTTCGACGGGCGCAAGCCGCCGTGCTGCCCGGGATCCGCGCCGAGCGCGCGCAGGTGCTTCGCGACGCCGAGGAGGACCTCGATGAGGGCGCCGGTCGAGAGGCCCTCGGCCATGCGGCGCTCGAGGGTTTCCGGGAAGCGGGGGATGACGATCGCCGGCTGCCCGTCGGGCAGGGTGAAGCGGCTCTCGATCCGAGGCAGGAAGGGGTGCTGCCCGAGCTCGTAGAGCCGGGCCTGCTCGAGCAGCGCTTCGCGGCAGGCGGCGAAGAACGCGTCAGCGCCGGGGATCTCGCCGCGGAAGTCCTCGGGGGCGAGCGGCGTCTTGAGGACGAACTGGGCATCGTCCCCGCCGTGCGCATCAGCGGACTGGCGGCGGACGACGTAGGACTTCCCCCACAGGCCACGTCCGAGGAGCTGGCCGAGCTGGTAGCTGTTGCCCTGCCCGTCGCGGACGTTTTCGCCTGTCTTGATCAAGGTTCGGGGTCCGGAGTCCGGCTAAGTATCGGTCGCGCCGGGGGCGTGTCAACGCGAGGCGTGCGATAGTCGGGAGCCGTGGTCTACCCCCCCGCCGGAAACGGCCCGTACCGACTCCTGCGAGGCTTCAACGCGCGAGCCGTGCGCGCCTTCGATACCTCCTGCGCCGAGCCGGAGGCTGCCCAACGGGCGCGGCTCGACGTCCTGCTCGCCGGGCTGCGGGGAACGGCCTTCGCCGCGGAGCACGGGCTCACCGGCGCCGAGGATCTGGAGGCCTTCCGGGCCCGGGTGCCGATCCGGCCGCACGCGGAGCTGGTCGGGTGGTTGGACCGCGTGTCCGCCGGCGAGGCCGACGTGCTCACCCGCGCGCCCGTGCGATCGCTCCTGGAGACGAGCGGCACCACGGGCCGTCCGAAGTGGCTGCCGGTCACCGAGCCATGGGCACGTAGCGTCGCAGACGCGCAGGCGTTGTGGGTGCTCGCGCTGCTCCGCGACGACGAGGGGCTGGCGAAGGGCAAGGCGCTCTCTGTCGTGAGCCCCGCCGAACACATGCGATCGCCCGGCGGCCTCGCGGTCGGCAGCAACACCGGGCGCATGTTCCAGGCGCAGCCGTGGTGGGTGCGGTGGCGCGCGCCCGTGCCCTACGCCGTCTACTGCATCGAGGACCCGACACTCCGCGCCTACTGTGTCCTGCGGCATGCGTTGGGCCAGCCGGTGACGAGCTGGACCACCGCCAACCCGTCGACCCTGCTCCTGTACTGCCGCCGCCTGCGTGACTGGTGGGAGGACCTTCGCGCCGACGGTCACGACGGCACGTTGGCCCACGGGCCCGCCGCCGCGCTCCCGCCGAAGGTGCGCGCGTCGCTCGCCAAGGGGCTCGGGCGGGTGCGTCTCGGCGACGATCCTCGGCCGGCGAAGGTGTGGGATCTGCGCCGCGTGAACTGTTGGATGGGCGGCTCGGCGCCCTTCTTCCTCGCACGCCTGCCCGACGCGCTCGGCGCCGACGTGCCCGTGCGCGAGGTCGGGGTCACCGCGTCCGAGGGCTTCTTCGCGATCCCGGTGGATGACGACGCCTCGGTGGCGTGGCTCGCCGGGCACCTGCTCGAGTTCGTCGGGGACGACGGCGTGGCGCGGATGGCGTGGGAGGTCGAGGTGGGGCGGGAGTATCGCCTGGTCGTGAGCACGGAGGCGGGGCTGTACCGCTACGATCTGGGCGACGTGGTGCGGATCACCGGGTGGTACGGCCGCGCGCCGCGGATGGTGTTCGTCCGCAAGGCGGGCAACGTGCTCAACGCGATGGGAGAGAAGGTGACCGAGGATCAAGTGGTGGCGGCGGCGCGCGAGGCCTTCGCCGGCGCCGTGGGCGTGTCGGTGAGCATCGGGTGGGGCGAGATCCCGGTGCTCCGCGTGGCGGTCGAGACCGCCGCATCTTCTGGCGGAGACGCCGCGCTCGCACGCTTCGACACGGCGCTTCGTGCCGCCAACGTGGAGTACGACGGGCGGCGCGCGAGCGGGCGCATGGGCGGGCCGACCGCGGAGTGGGTGCGGACGGGCGCGTTCGCGGACTGGCGGGACGCGCGTGTGCGCGCGGGCGCGCCGGATGCCCAGGTGAAGGACCCCATCGTGCTGGACAGCGACAAGTGGGACGCCCTCGTGGGTGCGCGGATGGACACATGATGGGCGTGCGCTTCCTCCTCGGCGGCATCGCGCTGTTCTGGCTCGGCGCCGCGTACAAGACGTGGCGCGGCCAGCGTGAGGGCACGTGGCGCCTCGGCCCCGACGCGCCCGTCCGCGGCGGGCTCCCGCGGCTCGTGGTGGTCGTGCCCGCCCGCAACGAGGCCAAGGTCATCGGCGCCTGCGTGGCGGCGCTCCGCGCGTCCGACCACCCCGACATCGTGGTGCGGGTGTACGACGACGGCTCGACCGACCGCACCGGCGCGATCGCGGCCGCAGCGGGCGCCGAGGTGCTCACCGGTGGCGACGAGCCCCTGCCCGAGGGGTGGAAAGGCAAACCCTGGGCGCTGGTCCGCGCCACGCGCGACGTGACCGCGGAGTGGATCCTGTTCCTCGACGCCGACGTGCGGGTGCACCCCGCGGCGCTCTCCCGCGCGCACAGCCGCGCGATGAACGACGGCGTCGATTTTCTCTCGGGGTTCGGGCGGCTGGAGATGGGGAGCTTCTGGGAGAAGGTGATCCAGCCCTCGGTGGGCGGGCTCATCATCGCGGGCAACGATCTGGACGGCGTCAACGACCCTGCGAAGCCCGAGAAGGTCATCGCCAACGGGCAGTTCATCCTCGTGCGCCGCGCGGCGTACGAGGCCGTGGGCGGGCACGGCGCGGTGAAGGACGACATCCTCGACGATGTCGGCCTCGCCAAGGCGTTCGTGACCGCGGGGCACACCATCCGCGTGCTCTTCATGCGCGAGCTGTTCGCGTGCCGCATGTACACGAACCTGCACGAGCTCTGGTTCGGGTGGACCAAGAACCTGTTCGCCGGCATGGGCTACCGTCGGGACCGCGTGGTGTTTCTCATCGGCGTGCTGCTCATCGAGTTCCTGCTGCCCTACGCGGTCCTCGCCTACGGGCTCGCGACCGGCCACAAAGAGCTGCTCGCCTGGGGCGTCGGCCTCGTGGGGCTCATCCACCTCGTCCGCGCCTGGCTCGATCGCCTGTTCGGGCAGGACCTGCGCTACGGCCTCCTCCAGCCGCTCGGCGCCGCCATGTTGATCGGGCTCCTGTACGACTCGTCGCGGCGCTCCCGCACGGGGAAGGTGATCTGGAAGGGGCGCACCTACTCGGCGGCGCGGCCGCCCGACGCGCCCCCGGCACCGGGGATCACGCCGACGTGAACGTGTGGAGGGCCCGCGTCCTGGGCGCCTGCGTGGCGCTGGTCCCCCTGGCCGTCGCGACCGCGTGGACGACGTGGTGCCTCGCGCGGGTGGACGCGATCGAGCGCGAGGTGCGGCCGCTCGGCGGGCTCGCGTACGCGACGTTCGTGCAGCTGGCGCACGACTGGTCGAGCGGCGTGGGCTGGATCCAGACGGTGCACCGCGGCTACGCGGAGGAGTGGCGGTGGGGCGGGCACTACACGCCGCTGTTCTTCGTCACCGCGTGGCTCTCCTCGTTCTCCGAGTCGCCCTGGGCGCTCGCGCGCGTGCAGGTCGTGGCCGTGGGCCTCGGGGGCCTCGCGGCGTGGAAGCTGGGGCGCGCGGAGGCGGGGCTCCCGGGGGGGGGCGTGGGGCTCGCGCTCTACTTCGGGAGCGCGCCCGTCACGCTCCTCGCGCTGGCCGACTACCAGGATCTGGTCCTGGTGCTGCCGACGCTGCTGCTGGCCGTGTGGGCGGCGCGGCACGCCTCGCCGTTCGGCTTTCTGGCCGCCGCCGCGCTCCTCGGCGCCACCCGGGAGGAGGCCCTGCTGCTCGTGCCGCTCGTGGGCCTCGCCGGCGGCGTGAACCGTGGGGTGCTCGGCGCGGCCGTCACCGGCGCCTATCTGCTGCTCTACCGCTCGCTCGGGCCGCCGCCCTACCCCAATCCGCTCGCGGACATCCTGCTCTTCCAGGTCCACCAGGCCCGCAGCTTCGGGGTCCACGCGCTCGGCTCGCTCTCGCCGAACCTCTACGGCGCGATGTCCGGCGCCGCGTGGCCCTGGCTGGCGCTCGCGCCGGTGACCGCGCTGCCCGCCGTCGCCGTCGCCGCCTTCCATGCCCAGGACCCCACGGCCGTCGGCTCCGTGAGCTCGCCCGCCATCCACCACCTCGCGCCGCTCACGGCGGCCGCCATCGCCGCGGGGATCGTGGGCGCGGGCCGCCTGATGCGGATCGGCCGCGCCGCCGCGCTCGTCACGGTGCTCGCGGTCGCGGCGGTCACCTGGAGCGCGTGGGTGCGCTGGGAGCCGACGTTCGTGCAGCACGGGCTCCGCGTGCAGGGCTCGGGCGAACACCCGGCCTGGGGGCTCCTCGTGGACCTCCCGCCCGACGTCGCGGTGCTCGTGCCCGACGACATCGCGCCCGTGGCGGCGCGGCGCCGGTGGGTGGTGACGCTGGACAGCCTCGGGGACCGGGTGCGGCCCGCGAATGTGCGCTACGCCCTGGACGACGGGAAGCTCGAAGGCACCGTCCTCGCAGAGCGGGGCGGATGGCGGCTCCTGCGCGATCCGGTGCTGCCGGCGGCGCGGGAGGAGCACGGCACGCCCGGGACGCCGCAGGGCGCGATCGGACGCCAGTAGCGACGCCCGTCGAGCGTGTCGGCCGTCGAGCGCGTCAGTCCCCGAGCATCGTCGTGACCGCGCGGCGCGCGGCCTGGAGGTCGTTGTTGAGGAACACGTGTTCGCTCGTGCCGACGTCGGTGACGGTCATCAGGGTGGGGTAGGTCGGCTGGAGGGCGAGCAGATCGGTGAGCGTCCCGTCCGGTACCTGCGGATCGCTGCTCGACCAGGTGACCTGGAGCGAGGAGGTGAGCACGCGCTCCGAGATCCACCGCTGCAGGCTGTACTGGCCGATGTCGTCGCTGCCGACGCCGTCGGTCTCCTCGGGGAAGATGCGGCGGAGCCCGGTATTGATGGCGCCGAACGCCGCCTCGTCCACGACAAGCGGGTACAGCTTGTCCATCGTCGAGTCCATGACGATGCCGGCGACGGGGGGCATGTTCGTGTCCCCCGCGTCCCGCACGCGCCGGAGCAGCTCGGCCGACGCGCGCCCACCCTCGCCCAGGCCCACGAGGTGGATCTTGGTCGCGTCGAGCGGGACGGTCAGCGTGTCGAGCCCGTACCGGGCGCGCCAGTCGGTCGCCTCCACCGGGTCGGTGCTGGCGATGCGGGTCATCCACCACGCGAGGAAGCGGCCCTGGCGATGGATCGCGCCGTCGGCATCCCAGTCGTTGGGGCTGTAGTAGTCCTCGTTGTGCCAGAGATCGCCCCAGCAGTTGGCCGGGTAGAGCGTGAAGGCGCCCGCGTCCGCGAGCACGGCGGGGAGGGTGCCCGCGTTGACCTCGGCCGGATCGATGGCCTCGCCGGGGAGCAGGCCGAAGGTCTCGAACACCTTGTTGCCTGCCCACTCCGAGGAGAAGCGGCTCTCCTCCTGGTAGTGGGGCCCGCCGAGCGGATCGACGGGATCGGGCGAGTTGACGTAGTCGAACGCGCCCGCGTGGAAGAACAACACGATCGGCGCCGGCTCGGTCAGGCCCTCGCGGTAGACCGCGTAGAACACCGACGGCTCGCCGTCGGGGCAGAGCAGGTCGTCGAAGCTGAACGGCCGCAGCACGATGTCGTCGGACTGGGTGTAGTCGTTCTCGAACGGGAGGGTCTCGAACTCGAGCGGCTCACCCTGCGGGCTGAAGCAGCCGGCAAGGACGACGAGGAAAAGGGCGGGCACGCGCAACGGACCTCCACGACACGCGGCACTATACCTCCTGCACGCACCGGAAACCGCACGGTTCCTCGCCCGCGGTCGCGCTCACCAGCCCCGGGGTACCGCCGAGGAGCCCGCCTTCGCTGGTCCATTGATGCAACCAACACCCGAGCTCGAAGAAGCCCGCGGGTGTGGGCGGAAACATCCCCACCTCGGGGATCTCGCCGAAGCGCGGCGCGCTCGCACGGCCCGCGAGGGGATCGGGGCGGTCGCCCCAGGGATAGCGCGCGCGGCCCCACGCGCCCCGGTAGTCCTCCGCGTCGGGGAGGCGCTTGCCGACGGCGCGGGCGTACCCGGCGGCCTCCTCGAACGAGATCGCGGTGCGCGGAAGCCAGGGATCGAGCCCGGGCGGCACGGACTCGCCCCGGTGGCGCGCCCAGCGGCCCCAGGTGACCGGGAACACGTCCAGCAGCCGGCCGGGGTGCCCCGGCACGCGCGCCATGAGCGGGTGCTGGCCGTCGGGGTTCACAAGCCCGATCTCGTCGTCGCCGCCGAGCAGATCGGCGTGGGGGGCCTCGATGCGGAGGGTGACCTCGCTGGAGACGACACGCCCCCGGGTGTCGAGCGCGACACGCGCCGACAGGAGCCGCCAGGTGGCCTCCATGGGAGAGCGGTTGGTCGTCGCGAGTGCGCGGGTGATCGCGTGGCGGACGTGGATTCCGGCCGCGTGGATCACGGACATCGAACCTCCTGGGGACGGTGGGGGCGCACGTTTCCCGTGCGCATCGGCGCTCTCCAAACAGTAGGCACCAGCGCGCCGATCTCTTCCGTCCCGCGGTATACCTCCCGCGGCGGAGGTGCAGGTGCGCTGGCGTTGGGTGGATCGGATCGACGACATGGAGCTCGGGACGAGCGCGCGCGGCCGGGTGACCTTCCCTGCCGACAGCTTCTTCTTCGCCGATCACTTCCCCGGATTTCCGGTGGTGCCCGGCGTCATCCTGCTCGAGGCGATGGCGCAGCTCTCGGGCAAGCTCATTGGGTACACCGTGCGCAAGGAGCGGGGCGACTGGCCGTTTCCCATCATCACGATGGCGAACGCGGTCAAGTTCCGTCGCTTCGTCCGCCCGGAAGAAGAGGTGGAGCTCGAGAGCCGGGTGGTGGAGCTCCGCGACGAGAGCGCCATCATGTTCGTGCGCGCGAAGGTGGACGGGAAGGTGGTCGCCCAGGCGGAGGAGATCTTCGTGTTCAACGCGGTGCGGCTCGAGTCCGAGGCGGAGTCGGCGCGGCTCGAGGCGCTCGAACGCGCCGAGCTCGTGCGGCTCTGGCCCGGGTACCCTGGTGATTGACCGCCGCGTCGTGGTGACCGGCATCGGCGTCGTCACGCCTCTCGGCATCGGCGCCGAGGTCACGTGGCAGGCCTTGCTGGACGGGCAGAACGGAGTCGGCCCCATCCGCCGCTTCGATCCCACCGGCTTTCCCGTAGGGTTCGCGGCCGAGGCCCCCTTGCCGGGCAGCGGCGCGGCGCTCAAGGCGCGGCTGGTCGAGCTGGCCCTGGGCGAGGCCCTCGGGCAGTCCGGGATCCGCGGGGGCCCGCGCCTCGGCGTGTGCGTCGGGAGCGAGGCCGCGCGGCCCCCCATCGAGTGGCTCGGCCGCGCCGACGTAGGCGTCGCCGAGGTGTCCAGCCTCGCGCCGGACGCGCCGACGCGCCAGGCCGCCGAGATGGCGGGGTGCGGGGGCCCGCGGAGCACGGTGTCGACCGCGTGTACGTCGTCGAGCCAGGCGATCGGCGAGGCGCTGCTGCGCATCCGCCGCGGCGAGGTGGACGCGATGATCGCCGGCGGGGTCGACGCGCTCTCCGAGCCCCTGATGGTCGTCGGCTTCGCCAAGCTCGGCGCGCTCTCCACGCGCAACGAGGATCCGGCCCACGCGAGCCGGCCCTTCGATCTGCATCGGGACGGCTTCGTGCTCGGCGAGGGCGCCGGGTTCCTGGTGCTCGAGTCCGCCGACCATGCCCGCGCCCGCGGGGCCCACGTCCTCGCCACGATCGACGGCTGGGGCTGCTCGTGCAACGCGTGGCGCATCACGGACTCCCCGCCGGACGGGCGGGGTGCCGCCCAGGCGATGCGCGCCGCGCTCGCGGACGCGGGGTTGACCCCCGAGCAGGTCGGCTACATCAACGCGCACGGCACCTCCACCCCGCAGAACGATCTGTCCGAGAGCCGCGCCATCCGCTCGGTGTTCGGCGGCATCCCGGTGCCGGTGAGCAGCACCAAGGGCCACATGGGGCACCTCGTGGCCGCGTGCGGCGCGGTCGAGGCGATCCTGTGCGTCCAGGCGCTGCGGGACGGCTGGTTGCCCCCCACGCGCAACCTCGAAGAGCCCGATCCCGACTGCGACCTGGCGCACATCCGCGGCACGCCGATGCGCTCGCGCGCCCGGTACGCGCTCACCAACGCGTTCGGCTTCGGCGGCAGCAACGGCAGCGTGCTGCTCGGGGAAGCGACGTGAGCACCGGGGGGCGAGGCCGCGCGGGCATCCTCGCCGTCGGGCTGGTGACCCCCATCGGGGACGAGCTTCTGGCGGTGCTCGGGCGGGTGCGCGCCGGCGAGACCGCCGTGCGGCCCGTGACGCACCTGGCCGATCTGCCCGACGGGCGCGCGGCCCTGGTCGAGGGGCCCTCCCTGGTGGGGTGGCTCAAGCGCAAAAAAGACGCGCGGCTGTTGCCCCGGGCCGCGGAGCTCGCGTTGCCGGCGGCCGGGCGGGCGCTCCTCGGGTTCATGGGAGACCCCGAGGAGCTCGGCTTGTGCGTGGCGGTGGGGCGGGAGCCGCCGGACGAGGGCGAGGCCGAGGCCTCGCTCGCGGCGATGGAGCGGGACGGCGCGCTCGATCGCGAGCGGCTCGGCGGCCCCGGGCGGGCGCTGTACCCGCCGCTGCTCCCGCTGCGCACCCTTCCGAACATGGTGCTCGCGCACGTGGCGATCCAGCACGGCATCCGCGGCGAGAACGGCACATGGGCGGGCGGCGCCGAGGCCGGCGCCCAGGCGCTGCGTGCGGGGCTTCGCCTCGTGGAAGAGGGGCGGGCCCCCTTCTGCCTCGTCGGCGCGGCCTCCTCCGCGGTCGACCTCGCGAGCGCGCGCGATCGCCTGCGGCTCGGGTACGCGGGGCCCCCCGGCGAGGCCGCCATCTTCGTGCTCATCGGCCCAGGCGGGGCCGCCGTGCGCGAGGATCCCACGCTCCTGGCCGCGATGCGCGCCGCCATCGGCGACTGCGGGCCGGTCGAGGGGTTGTACGGGGTGTTGGGGTAGGGTCTGGCGGCTGGCTTTGAGGCCGGTCGGGCGTTGAGCGACGTGGTAGGCTCTCGGCCGCTCTGGAGCGTCTTTGGCCAGCCGCGAGTCGTCCCGCCGCTTTCACTTCATCAAGGAGATTGCCTCCGGTGGATTCGGGAGCGTGTACCTGGCGAAGGTGATGCACGCGGATGGGTTCTCCCGTCTGGCGGCCATCAAGCTCCTGCACCAGCGCTGGAGCGAGAACATCGAGATCGCCCAACGCATGCGCGACGAGGCGCGGCTCCTGGGCTGGCTTCGGCACCGCAACATCGTCGACGTCATCGACCTGACCACGATCGGCGGCCGCGTCGCCGTGATCATGGAGTACCTCGAGGCCATCGACTTCAAGGGTGCGATCAACCAGACGATCGAGGCCAACGAGACGATGCCGCCGCGCGTGGCGCTCGAGGCCACCGCCTTCGTGGCGAGCGCGCTCGACGCCGCGTACAACCGGCCGCCCTACCAGGGCGAGAAGCCGCTCCGGGTCATCCACCGCGACATCAAGCCGTCGAACATCATGGTCGACGAGTCGGGCACCGTGAAGGTGCTCGACTTCGGCGTGGCGCGCGCGGACTTCGACTCGCGCGAGAGCCACACCCAGGAGCTCCAGTTCGGCTCGGTCGACTACATGCCGCCGGAGCGCCTGTTCTTCGAGCCGGAGACCCCGTTTTCCGACGTGTACTCCCTCGGCGCCACGCTCTACGAGCTCCTGGCCCTCGAGAAGCTCGGCAAGGCCAAGGGGCGCCCCGAGAAACACGCGGCCTTCGTGGCCGAGCGCCTCGAGTTCCTGCGCACGCGCTGCGACCTGCCCGGTATCAGCGGCGACGCCGTCATCGAGCTCATCGGGCAGATGTGCGCGTACGGACACGAGCAGCGCCCCTCCGCGGCGGACTGCGTGCAACGGTGCCGTGCGCTCGCGCGCGGGTTCGAGGGCGAAGGGCTCGGCGAGTGGGCCGAGCGCGTCCTTCCGCCGCTCCTCAAGGCGAGCCGCGAGGAGCCGCGCGAGCCGAACCCGCTGACCGACTCGATCCTCACCGAGGACAGCGCCTCCTTCAAGGCGGACGACACGTACGTCGAGTCCGCGGAGGAGGCCGGCGTGGTGCTGCGCGCCGAGGATCCGGTGCCCGCCGTGATCCCGATGACGGACGAGCGCTGGGAGCTGCTGCGCAGGGCCGCCCTCTCCGAGATCCAGGCGCGTGACGCGGACGCCGACGCCACGTACACGGGCCGCCCGGACGACGACATCGAGGTGATCGACGAGATGGTGGACGCTTCGGCGACGCCCCCGGTGGCGGTGCCCGCGCCGGTCGCGGGGCCGATCGCCCCGGTCGCGGCCGCGGCGACGGGCGCCCCCAAGCCCGCGATCGCCCCGGCGAAGGCGGCGCCGGGCAAGGCGCCGCCGGGCATCGCGGCCGTCGGCAACGCGCTCGACGCGCCGAGCGCGGCCTACCTCAAGACGCTCCGTGGCCCCGGCGCCCAGGGCGCGCCCGCGCCGGCCGCATCCCAGGGCGCGCCCGCGCCGATTCCCGCCCCGACCCCCGCGCCGATTCCCGCGCCGGCCCCCGTTGCGCGTCCCGCCGCGCAGACGGTGAGCGCGCCCGCGGCTGGCTCCTCCGCGGCAGCCGCCCTCGCGGCGCTTCGGCCTGCCCCCACCATGATCCCGGACGTCGACGAGGACTACGCGCCGACCCAGGCGTTCGTCGTGCCGCCGCGCGAGCAGCGGCCGGTGGCCCTCCCCGCGCCCATCACGGTCGCGCCCGCGCCGGTTGCGCCCGTGCCGATTGCGCCCGTGCCGGTCGCGCCTGTCGCCGTCGCGCCGACCCCGATCGCGCCCGTCGCGGTCGCGCCGCCGCCCGTCGCGCCGCCGCCGGTCGCGCCCATCTCGATCGCCCACCCCCCGCCGGCAGCCTCTGCGGACGCCACCGCGCACGGCATCCCCGCCGGCACCCGTGGCGCGGCGCCGCTCGCCTCCGATCCGGTGCGCGCGCCTCACGTCGAGGTGTCGCGGCCCGCTCCGTCTGCTCCGCGCGCCCCGGTCCTGATGCCGCAGGAGCGGCCCGCCGCGCCTCCACGCGTCGCCGTCGCGTACGACGACGATCCGCTCGACGACCCGCCGCCCGCCCGCCGGGGCTGGGTGATCCCGGTGGTCGTGGTGCTCGTCCTCGGCGCCCTCGCGGCGCTCGTGAGCGTCGTGCTCGTGGGCGGCGCGCTCCTCCACGGCGCCGACACGCCCGCCGTCGACCCGATCCCCGCGACCGCCACGCCCATCACCGGCGCGCCCGCGGGGTCGACCACCGGGACCGCCGCCCAGAGCGCTGCCGCCACCATGGCGGGCACGCCCACGGCCGGCGGGATCACCTTCGTCTCGCGCGCGCCCGACACGGCGAAGATCACGGTCACCTGCGACGGCGTGGAGGCCGTTGGTACCGACAGCGTCGGCCTCGCGGCCACCACGGCGACCTCGTGCGCCGTCAAGGTGATGCTCAAGGACCGCACGCGCCTGTTCAGCGACGTGTCCGGCGCCACGGCGGGCACGTACACGTGCTTCGACGGCGGCACGAAGGAGTGTGTGCGTTGAGCCCGCGCGCCGCGTTCCATGCGTAGCGTCGTCATCACCGCCGTGGGCCTGCGCTGCGCCGCGGGCTCCGTCCTGGCGCTGCCGGACCGCTCGTGGGGCCGCCCCGATCCCGACGCGGAGGCGCTCGGCGTGCCGCTCGTGGCGCGCGTCGAGGGCGTGCCGGACCACCCGGACTTCCCGGACGATCGCAAGGGTGCGCTCGCGTGGGCGGCCGCCGCCGACGCGATGGCCGGCGTGGCCGCCGGGGGCCGCCGTGGCGTGTGGCTCGGCACCGGGCTCTCCAGCCTCACGCCCGACGAGCTGGTGCGTGACCTGTACCCGCATCTGCGCGACGGGCGCTTCGATCGCGCCTCGCTCGCGCGGGACCTCGACGCCGACCACCCCGCGCCCCGGCGGCACCTGCCCGAGCGGGTCACGCAGGTGATCGCGCGGGCGTACGGCGCGTCCATTGCGGAGACGAGCTTCTCCGCGTGCGCGGCGGCCGCGATGTCCCTGGCCGAGGCGGCCCGCGCCGTGGCGCGCGACGAGGTCGACATCGCCCTCGCCGGCGGACACGACGCGATGATCCACCCCATCGGCCTGCTCTCGTTCGTGGTGCTCGGCGCGCTCTCGACCACGGTGTCGCGCCCGTTCGATCGGCGGCGCGACGGCTTCCTCATCGGCGAGGGCGCGGCGGTGTTCCGCCTCGAGGCCGAGGACGACGCCCGCGCCCGCGGCGCCCCGATCCTCGCGCGCTGGCTCGGGGCCGGCACGAGCGTGGACGCGCACAACGTGACCGCCCCCCATCCCGAAGGCCACGGCGCCGCCCTCGCGATGGCGCGCGCGCTCCGCGACGCGGGCCTCTCCCCGGCGGACATCGACTACGTGAACGCCCACGGCACCGGCACCCCCGTAGGCGATCGCGCCGAGTCGCTCGCGATCCGCAAGGTCCTCGGCGACGTGCCGGTGAGCTCGTTCAAGGGCGCGGTGGGCCACACGGTCGCCGCGGCGGGCGCGGTCGAGCTCGCCTTGTGCCTCGCGAGCTTCCGCGATGGCGTGCTCCCGCGCACCGTGGGCCTCGAAGAGCCCGATCCCGACTGTCCGGCCAACGTGCTCGTCGCGGACGTGCAGAAGCGGCCGCGGGTGATCCTGTCGAATTCGTTCGGGTTCGGGGGGCAGAATTGTGCGGTGGTGGTGGGGGCTCCGTAGTCTCCGGAGACGGGAAACCGGAGACGGGAAACCGGAAGAGCAGGAAGGCAGGAAGGCAGGAAGGGGGGAAGCAACTTCGGATTGTCGTTTTCCTCCCCTCCGTTCCTGCTTTCCTAATTTCCTGCCTTCCTGATTCTCCGGAATTCCGGAGCCCGGAAGAGCAGGAAGGCAGGAATAGAGGAAGGCAGGAAGGGGGAAGCAACTTCGGATTGTCGTTTTCCTCCCCTCCGTTCCTGCTTTCCTAATTTCCTGCCTTCCTGATTCTCCGGAATTCCGGAGCCCGGAAGAGCAGGAAGGCAGGAATAGAGGAAGGCAGGAAGGGGGAAGCAACTTCGGGTTTTCGTTTTCGTCCCCTCTTTTCCTGCTTTCCTAGTTTCCTGCGTTCCTGATTCTCTGGACTTCCGGAGCCCGGAAGAGCAGGAAGGCAGGAGTAAAGGAAGGCAGGAAGGGGAGAGGAGCTTCGCAGGAAACAGGGCTGGAAAGGTCGGAAGGGCGGAGGCTTCCGGGGCGGGGAATTCGACGCGCGCGCCCGCGCCCGCGCCAGGGGGCCGGAGGGCGGCCGCGCTTCGCGGCCGGTTCCGCCCGCTTCGGGCGAACCGAGCCGACAGGCGAGCCCGGAGGCACCCGACGGCGGCTCGGCCGCCGGGGCGCCGCCCGCGTGACGCCGCATGCATTCAGGACGGCAAGTTGTGCGCGCCGCCGCCGCCTGTACAATCCCGGCCCTTCGAGGAGCCCATGCGCGTCGCTTTCGTCTTTCCCGGCCAGGGGAGCCAGTCCGTCGGGATGGACGCCGGGCTCGACCCCGCCACGTTCGAGGAGGCGGACGACGCCCTCGGGTACGCGCTCTCCGCCATCGTGCGCGAGGGGCCCGTGGAGCGGCTCGCCCAGACCGAGATCACCCAGCCCGCGCTTCTCACGACCTCGATCGCGATGGCCCGCGCCCTCGGCCGCGCGCGGCCCGACCTGGTGCCCGCGTTCGCCGCCGGCCACTCCCTCGGCGAGTACGGCGCGCTCGTGGTCGCCGGGGTGCTCGACTTCGCGGACGCCGTGCGGCTCGTGCGGCTGCGCGGGCGCGCCATGCAGGACGCCGTGCCGCTCGGCGTCGGCACGATGGCCGCGATCATGGGCCTGGACACGGAGGAGGTGCGCGCGTTGTGCGAGGCGCACGCCGAGGGCGAGATCGTGGAGCTCGCGGGGCACAACTGCCCCGGGCAGACCGTCATCGCCGGGCATGTCGGCGCGGTGGACCGGGTGTGCGAGGCCGTCGGCTCGGGCGCCCGCCGGCTGACCGTGAGCGCGCCGTTCCACTGCTCGCTGCTCCAGCCCGCCGCCGACGCGCTCGCCGCCGCCCTCGCGGACGTGACGCTCCACCCGCCGCGTTTTCCCGTCGTCCAGAACGCCTACGCCGACGTCGCCGACACGGTCGACGGCATCCGCGCCCGGCTCGTCGCCCAGGTGGTCAGGCCGGTGCGGTGGGTGGAGTGTGTGCACCACATGAAGGCGCTCGGCGCCGAGCGGTGCATCGAGGTGGGGCCGGGCAAGACGCTCGCCGGGCTCGGCAAACGCATCGATCGATCGTTCCCCGTCGTCGCCTATGCCGACGCGCTTCAAGGAGGTGCCGTTTGAGGCCTGTCTCGCTCGTCGCCGCCTCGCTCTTCTGCCCCGCGGGCATCGGTTTTGCGGGCACCGGCGCCGGCGATCCCGGCCCGGTCCCTGGCTTTGCGCCCCACGTGCACGGCGTGCCGCGCAAGCACCTCAAGACGATGACACGCGCGGTGCAGCTCGGCTGCGCGGCCGTGTACGCGGCGCTCGAGGACTGGCCCACGTGGCGGGCGGTCCCCGCGGATCGGCGCGGGCTCTACGTCGGCGCGTCTCCCCAGCAGGGCGACGCCGAGGACATCGAGCCCGCGCTCGCCGCGGCCGGCACCCCGTTCACGCTCGGCGGCTTTGCCGAGCGCGGCGTGCCCCTCATCCCGCCGCTGTGGCTGGTGAAGGGCCTGTCCAACAACATCCTCGGGTACGCCTCGGCGCAGTTCGATTTCCAGGGCGACAACGGCAACTGGTGCGACGGCCGGCTCGGCGGGTCGATCGCCCTGACCAACGCGGTGCACGCGGTGGCCGAGGGGCGCGTGGATCTGGCGGTGGCGGGCGGGGCGGACGCGCTGGTGGGCGCGGAAGCTCTGCTCGGCGCGCCGTGTGGCGAAGGGGCCGCGTTCCTCGTGCTGGTGGCCGGAGAGGTCGGCAAGACGCGCGTCGCCGCGGCGCTCCCCTCGGTCGACGGGGCGGAGTCGAACCTCGGTGAGCTCGGCGCCGCCGCGGTTCCCGTTGCCCTCGCGCGCCAATGGCTCGCGGGGCTGCTCGACGTGCGGGGCGGCGGAATCCACCTGTTTCGGCCCTAATCTCTCAGGCTCGTCAGGGGATTGTTCGAAAGGGTGACATGGGCGCGCGTTCGTTCTAGAATCCGCGCCCCTTGGAGCCGACGTTGTCTTCTCTCCCCCCTGGTGCGCTGGCCTCCGGCGTCGACGAAGCCCTCTTCGAGAAAGTGCGCTCCTGCATCGCGGAGGCCCTGGGGCTCGACGCGGAGGAGGTGAGCTACAGCTCCCGCCTCATCGGGGACCTCGGCGCCGAGTCGCTCGACTTCCTCGACATCGCGTTCCGGCTCGAGCGCGCGTTCGACGTGCGCATCCCCCGCGGCGGGATCGAGGCCACCAGCAAGGAGGGGCTCGCCGAGGGCGAGAGCTACGAGATCAACGGCGTGCTCACGCCCGTGGCGCTCGAGCGCCTCGCGGCCCACATGCCCGAGGTGCCGCGCGAGGAGTTCCGCCCCGGCCTCAAGGTGTCCGAGGTGTCCTCGCTCATGCGCGTCGGGACCTTCTGCAACGTCGTCGCGGGCCTGCGCGCAGCGAAGGCCTGATCGACCTCGTGGCCGGCTCTCCGCGCCCCGGGTTCGTGTTCCTCGTGCACCCGCTGGTCCCGGCCGCGCGGCGGCTCGCGGCGCTCCGCACAGGGCGCCTGCGGCTGCTGACCACGGATCGGCCCACGATCGACGACGTGGCGGTGATCTGCCGGCTCGGCTTCGGGGACGTGGAGGGCGTGGTGGTGGGCGTGCCGCTGCTGCCGGACGAGCTGCTCGCCGACCAGGCGCGGGCGCTCGCGTGGATGGAGCGGGGCGTCCAGATCGCCGCGCCGGTCGGGCATGTGGGGCTCGGGAGCGTGCTCGCCGTGGTGGCGGGCCGCGGCACCGCGCTGGCCGAGGCGTGCGGGCTGCCGGTGACGACGGGGAACGCCGCGACGGCGTGGGCGGCCACCACGGTCACGCGCCAGGTGGCAGCGGGGCGGCCGGTCGCCGTGTTGGGGGGCCGGGGCGCGGTGGGACGCGCGGTCGCGGACGTGCTCGCGGCGGACGGGCTCACGGTGGCCCTCGATCCCGACGACGTGTCCGGGTACGAGGTCGTCGTCGGCGCGCACACGACCGGGGGCGTGCTGGCCCCCGCGGCGCTGCACCCCCGCGCGACGCTCATCGACGTGGCGCTCCCGCCGACCTTGTCGGGCCCGCCGCCGCCGGGCGTCGTGGTGCTGGCGGGCGAGTCCGTGGCGCTCCCGAAGGGGTGGCGGCGCGACGGGTGGGGGCACCTGTTCCACGTCGTCGCGGGCTACGGCTGGAGCAGCGTCTACGCCTGTCTCCTGGAGCCGCTGATCGCCGCGCGCATCGGCAGGAACACGCCGTTCGCGCAGGGGCGGCGGCTCGACGTCGCGGCGGTGCGTACGTTCGGCGCGGCGGCCGAGGCGGCGGGGTTCGTCCCCCGGATACGAAGGCTTCACTAGGGGCAGACCCCAAGGAGATCCCGTGGCAGACCTCTGGCTCGGCAAGACAGCGGGCGACGGCACGCGTGTGTCCCTCTCCACCGGCTCGTTGACGACGCACGCGGTGTGTGTCGGCATGACCGGGAGCGGCAAGACGGGCCTGTGCGTGGGCCTCCTGGAGGAGGTGGCAAACGCCGGGGTGCCGATCATCGCGATTGATCCGAAGGGCGACCTCACCAACCTCGCGCTCACCGAGCCGGACGCCGCCGTGGCCGCCGTGTGGCGCGCGGGGCAGGCGTCGTGGGGCATCGCGCCCGACGAGGTGCGCAGGTGGGCCGCGAACGTGGACGTGCACCTGTGGACCCCGGGCTCGGACGCGGGGCTCGGCGTGAACGTGCTCGCGTCGCTCCGGCGGCCCACCGGGGAGCTGGACGACGAGGTGCGTCGCGAGCTGGTGATCGGCTCGGTGAGCGCGTTGCTCGGCCTCGTCGGCGAGCCCGCGGACCCGGTGCGCAGCCCCGCGCACATCGTGCTCTCCCGCATCCTCGAGGAGGCGTGGGCCCGGGGCGACGATCCCGATCTCGAGGCGCTCCTGGGCGCGCTCGTCGATCCGCCGTTCGGGAAGGTCGGGGTCTTTCCCACGGACAAGTTCTTCCCGCCGGACGACCGCCTCGCGCTGGCGATGCGGCTGAACGCGCTGCTCGCGAGCCCCGCGTTCGCGGCCTGGTCGACCGGCGCCACGCTCGACATCCCGGCCCTGCTCACGAAGACGGACGGCCGCGTGCCCGTGCATGTCTTCACGCTCGCGCACCTCTCGGAGCCCGAGCGCCACTTCTTCGTCGGCATCCTGCTCGACCGCATCGCCGCGTGGACGCGAGGGCTCGGCGGCTCGAGCGAGCTGCGCGCGCTGGTGTTCTTCGACGAGATCTGGGGTTTTCTCCCGCCGCATCCGAAGGACCCGCCGGCCAAGCGCCCGCTGCTCGCGCTGCTCAAGCAGGCGCGATCCGTGGGCGTCGGCACCGTGCTCGCCACGCAGAACCCCGTCGACCTCGACTACAAGGCGCTCTCGAACGCGGGCACGTGGTTCGTGGGCCGCCTCCAGACGAAGAACGACCGCGATCGGGTGGCGGACGGCCTCACCGGCGCCGGCATGGAGCGCAAGGACGCCGAGGCCCTCCTGGACCAGGCCGCGCCGCGGCGCTTCGTGCTTCAGCAGGCGGGGAAGGGGCCGCGGGTTTTTGATACGCGGTGGACGCGGGTCTGGTTGGCGGGGCCGCTGACGAGGCCGCAGATCCGGGCTCTATCCAAGCGCAGCGTCCGGGCTGGCCCGCCAGAACCGCAGTCGGGGCCCCCGCCGGTCCCCCCCAAGGGGGCCCCACCGGCGGACCCGTCTGCAGGCGGGCCACCCCTGCCAGGGCGCGCTCCGATGACCCCGAACCACGGATCCCGAGCCCCCCTCTGGTCCGGCATCGCCTGGACCCTCGACCCGAGAGCCGTCTTCTCCGCCCGCATGGACGGCGCCTTCACCCCGTACGCCGAGCCGCACACGAACGGCACGCGGCTGCGCCCCGCCCTGCTCGTCCAGCTCCGCCTGCGTTTTGACGAGGAGCGCGCCGGGTACATCGACGAGCAGGAGGAGAGCCGGGTGTTCTTTCCGCTGGAGGACGCGCTCCCGATGGCGCCGCTGGTGTTGCCGCTCCAGGAGGCCGACCTCGTCGACACCGGCAGCGACCGGAACGAGCTGGCCGATGGGCTCTACGATCCGCTCCCCGACTGGATGGACGAGCCCAAGGAGCTCGAGAAGCTCGTCAAGGACGTGGTGGCGCGGGTGGTGGCCGAGGAGTCGCGCGGGATGTGGGCCAACCCCACGCTCAAGCTGCACGGGCGGCCGGGCGAGAGCCGCGCGGACTTCGATGCCCGGTGCGCGGCGGCGGTGGAGGCGCGCGTGGACGACGAGGTCGGCGCGCTGCGCGCCACGTACGAGAAGAAGGTCGATACGCTGGAGGACCGCATCCGGCGCCTGGACGAGCGCCGGGCCCAGGAGGCCACCGCCCACGCCGGCAAGCAGGCGGAGGAGTGGATGAACGTCGGGGAGACGGTCCTGTCCTTCTTCACGGGGCGCAAGAAGAGCCTCACGGCCGTCGCGACGCGGCGGCGGCAGGTGGTGGCGGCGGGACAGCGCGTGGAGTCCGCGGACGCCGAGCTCGCCGAGGCGCGCGAGGCCGTGTACGCCCTCGAACAGGAGCTCGAAGACAAGATCGCCGCGCTGCGCGAGCGCGAGGGGCGCGCCCTCGGCGCCACGGTCGAGAAGGAGATCCGGCTGGAACGGGACGACGTCCGCGTGCTGCGGAGCGGCCTGTTGTGGGTGCCGGTGAGCCGGCGGGTGTAGGCCGGCCTGCCAGGCGCGGGCCCCCGCTTTCGTTGGGGCCCGCGTCGTGGGACACTACCGGGATGTACGTCTGTCCTCGGACTGGGGGTCCGCTCAAGGACTGGCATTCTGTCGCCGGGCAGGTCACCTACCCGCTGATCGATGGTGTGCCGGTCCTCCTCACCGATCCCGTCGCCTTCCTCTCGTCCCAGCCCTCCCGCTCGACCGCCACGGCCGAGCCTGGGCGTTGTGGGCTGCCCGACGCGATCACGCCCCACCTCCCGCCGTCGTTGTTCGGCGCGCCGGGCGGCTTCGGGCAGTGGCTCACGAGCCTGGGCGACGCGAGTCCCGATGCGCTCGCGATGACCTTCGCCACCAAGCACGCGCCCCCGGGGCCCGCGCTCGACGTGGGCTGCGGCGTCGGCACGATGGCACGGCGCATGGTCACCGGCGGGCGCGCCACCTGGGCCTT
This sequence comes from Myxococcota bacterium, assembly GCA_040386535.1. GTDB lineage: Bacteria > Myxococcota_A > UBA796 > UBA796 > SXON01 > CAJBVW01. The sequence continues at coordinate 131,272 of JAZKFH010000009.1, forward strand.
CGACCGCTCGTCGGACGCGGTGCTGCTGGCCCGCGGCCTCCTCTGCGGCGTGCTGCAACAGACGCTGATCCCCACGTCCCGCCGCGGGCTGCGCCGCGTGAAGGTGCCGTTCAAGCCCATCACCGCGAACCTCCAGTTCTGCGTCGCGGACGCCGCGCGCCCGCCGTTCCCGCCGGACTCCTTCGCCTGGGTGCACCTGGGCGACGTGCTGGACGAGCTGGGGGACGAGGTCGCCGACGTGCTCGTGGCCTGCGAGGGGATCCTCAAGAAGGGCGGCGTGCTCACCGTGACGACCGCGTACGACGCGCCCGCCCCGCCCACCGAGACCGCGCCGCCCCCCGAAGAGGAGCTGCTCGAGGCGCTCGAAGGGCTCGGCCTGCAGGTGATCGATCAGCAGGACCGGGTGCCCCAGGTGGTGCGCGACTACGACCGCGGCTACCGGATCCGGTTCGTGCACGTCGTCGCGGCGCGAAAGAAGTGAACGACGCGGCGCGGCCGCCCGCCCTGGAGCCGCCCGCTCCGGAGCCCCCCGCTCCGGAGCCCCCCGCTGTGGAGCCGTCCGCCGTGGTCGCGCAGCGCCGTCGCCCCTGGCTCGTGTTCGCCCTCGAGGACGCCCTCCTCGACACCCGCGCCGGCCGCCTCCACGTCATCCACGCCCTCTCGACCGCCACCCCCGCGGACGTGGCCCTGTTCGAGGCCACCGGCGAGTACGACGATCCCTGGGTGATCGCGCGCGCCGCCGGCACCTGGGTGCGCGCCGGGCGGCCCCGCCCGCTCCCGCTAGGCGGCTGGCGCGTGGTGGTCAACCAGTGCGGCGGCGACCCGGGCGATCTCGACAGCCGCGCGCGGATGTTGTGGGAGCTGCGGGGATGGAAGGCCGAGGCGCCGCGGGTCGACGCCGCGCGCCTGTCCCGCCTCGCGGAGGTCGCCCAGCTCGGCATCGTCACGTCGCGCGACCGCAAGGGGCTCGCGCGTGCGGAGGAGGTGCTCGGCTACCACTTCGCCGCGTCCACCACGGGCGAGGACGGCGCCCGCCCCGACCCGCAGGTGCTGCTGCGCCACGGCGCCACCGGGCACTTCATCGGCATCGGGGACCAGGACCGCGCGACCGCCCTGGCCGCGCGCTTCGTGTTCCACGACGCCACCGCGGGCCTCGCGCCGATCGTGGACCGCATGCTCCAGAAGCTCGCGCCCGCGCCCGCGCCAGCCGCGTAGAGGATCAGCCCGGATCGACCTCGACCGGCGTGATGGTCTCCACCTCGATCGTGCGGGCATCGACCTCGGCGCGACGGAACGCGAACGCGTCGTACACGCCGTCGAGCCACAACGTGGCGTCGGCGTCGTTGGCGTACAAGACGTTGAACGAGGTCTCCGGGACACCGTCCTCGCCGAAGCTGGTGACGGTGCGGAAGATCGGGCCCTCGTCTCCCACGCACTCGTCGGCGGGCTCCCCGCTGTCGGTCCAGAAGCTGCACCCGGACACGTTCGGCGTGGACTCGTCGCCGTCGACCGGGAGGTACTGGAGCTCGCCCCACGTCGGGTGGACCTTGACGCGGTGCATGTCCTGCCAGGACCAGCCCGCGAGGCCCTCGGTGGCGGCGCGCTCCGCGGCCCACGTCAGGGCGTCGTCCAGGCCGGCGAGCAGGTCGAAGTCACCGCGCCCGTCGAGCACGGACTCGATGCCGTTCGCCTGGGCGAGCAGGTTGATCTTCGCGATGGTGACCGGCGAGGACGCCTCGACCGGCAGGTAGAGCAGCGAGAGGTCGCCACCGAGCGTGCGCTTGGACGCGAAGCCCTGCCACGCGCGGAACAGCGCGGCCTCCTCGGAGGCGCGCACCATGCGGCGATCCCAGGCGGCGAGGCGGCTCACGGCCGCGAGAAGATCGTCGCGACCGCGGAACGATTCGAGCGACTCGTCCGTGTCGATCCGGCTCGCGGCGACCTCGAGCAGCGGCACGAGGATGGCGGCCATGGTGCTGTAGCTGTCGAGTTGAAGCGCCATCATGTCCGCGGGCGTGGCGGGGGCGGCGCCGATGATGCGCTCGAGCTCGTTCGATATGCGGTCGGCGCGGAAGCCCGGCGAGAAGAAGCTGCCGTAGTAGAACTCGTCGTTCAACGGGTCGTTGTCGGCGGTGTGGCCCCACGGGTCGTTGTTCGCGGACACCAGGAACGGCTGGGTGCCGTCGAGGTGGGGGAGCCGGTCGGCGGAGAGGTATTCGCCGGTCCAGAGCGTGCTCGCGTCCGACGCGTCGAGCACCTGGTTCGCCGCCGGACGTGTGGCGACGGGCCCGCGGTCGGGGATGAGGCCGTGCGTGTGGTAGCGGATGCCGCCGGCGGTGGCGCCCATCCAGTTGTGCATGCCGACGCGCTGGTGATCGATGGCGGCCTCGAACTCGTCCAGCGTCGCGGCGCGGTTCAGGTCGAAGTAGATCCGCAGCTCGTTGGTGGGGGCGAAGCCGACCCAGCTCACCATCACCTTGCCGTTGGCGAACAGGGCCTCGGGCACCGGGATGAGCTCCTCCGGGAGGATGACGCCGTAGCCGTCGACCTCCTGGACGGTGAGCAGGCGCTCCTCGAAGGTGCCGTCCGCGAGTCTGACGCGGATGAGCTCCTCCCGCTCGCTGACCGGCACCTGGGTGCCGCCCATGTTCGCCTTCCCGTCGCTGATGGCGACATCGAACAGGTCGGTCTGATCGGGGAAGTGGGTGGTGGCCGCCCACGCGAGCGTGGCGTTGTGGCCGAGCTGCACACCCGGCACGCCGACGAACGAGAACCCCGCCACGTCGAACGCCCCGCCCGCGTCCGCGGAGTTGAGGTGCTGCATGTAGAGCGTGTTCGGATCGTGGAAGCTGGAGTGTGGGTCGTTCGCGATCAGCGGGCGCCCGTTGTCGGTGAACGCAGCGTTGACCGCCCAGTTGTTGCTGCCCTCGCCCGGGTAGGTGTAGGAGCGGAGCGCCTGGACGCCGTCGAGGAACGCGGTGGCCTCGGCCGGGGACCACGTGAGCGGCGCCTTGGCCTCGGGCGCGGGGCGGGCGGCGCCGGTGGGGGCGACCTCGGCGGCGATGAAGCGGTCGATCGCGGGGTCGAACACCGGCATGTCGGCGTAGCTCGAGTTGAGCCGCGTCATCAGCGAGTAGAGGATGTCGTACTCGATCGTGCTCGAGTACCCGAGGTTGATGCGCTGGCCGATGCGGACCACGTCCGCGACCTGCATCGGCTCGGGCAGGTAGTCGAGCTCGGCGGGGCCGAAGCCCCAGGGGAGGGGAACGGCGCCGGCGTGCACCTCCGCGATGCGCGCGTTCACGCCGCTGACGTAGGCGACCAGGAGCGCGTAGTCGTCGGGGGTCTCCTCCGCGAGCCACGCGAGGCTGTCGCACGCGTAGCGCCCGAAGTCGAACGTGCGCGCGGTCACGTCGTCCGCCCACGACTCTTCGCCCCGCACCTCGGAGAGGGTGCCCTTGGCGGCGCGCACGAAGGTGTCGAGCTCGAACAGGCGGTCGGTCGCGGCCTGGTAGCCGGCCCCGTAGAACAGGTCGGCGTCGCTCTGGGCGTACAGGTGGGGGATGTTCCGATCGTCGCGACGCACGTCGATCGGGGCCTGGAGCGTGTACGCGGCCGGGTAGTCGGCGAGCTCACATTCGGGCTGGACGACCGGCGCCCCAGGCGGCTTGTCGTCCACACAAGCAACGAGCATCAGCGGGAGGACGAGCAACGAACGCATGGGGGCCATCTCGGCGGTGGTCGGGGAGGGGCGCCCTATCTAATCACTGGCTGCGCGGCCGGGATTCGGAACAAAGTTCAGCTTCGCGGCACCCTCGCGGCACCCTCGGGGGCCCGGGTCCGACGGCGTGACAAGGCCACGATGCCGAGCAGGACCGCGATCCCCGTGCCCGCCCCCGGTGCGCCGGAACAACCCGGGCAGCCCGCCGCGGGAGGGTCGATTGGGGGCTCGTCGGCGGTGTCGCCCGGCGCGGGGAGGTCGGCGCCGTCGCAATCCTGGTCGATCCCGTCGCCGGCGATCTCGACGGCCTCGGGGTGCGCCGCGGCGTCGGCGTCGTCGCACTCCACACACGCTGCGAAGCCGTCCGCGTCGGCGTCGGCGTACCCCACCGAGCCGTCGCAGTTGTAGTCGGCCGAGTCCGCGCAGTCGGACTCCTCGGCCGCGGGGTGGAACCTCGGGTCGGCGTCGTCGCAGTCGCCGGCGGGTTCGGTGGCGAGCGCCTCACCGAGGCCGGAGCAGGACGGGTCGTCGGACGGGATCGTGGCGCCGTCTTCGTCGTGGTAGCCGTCCTCGTCGGCGTCGACATAGCAGAGCTCCACGGCGTCACAATCGCTGTCCATTCCGTCGCCCGCCGCGTCGGGGGCCTCCGGATGAACGTCTGGGTCGGTGTCGTCGCAGTCCACACAGGCCGCCCACCCGTCGGCGTCCGCGTCGGTCCGCGGCGAGACCCCGTCGCAGTCGTAGTCGTTCGCGTCGGTGCAGTCGGGCTCGGCCGCGCCGGGGTGGAAGGCGGCGTCGGCGTCGTCACAGTCCGCGCCTACGGCGGCGTAGCCGCTCGCGAGGTCACAAGCGCTGGCGGTCACGCCGCCGAAGCCGTCCCCGTCCACATCGCGGTACACCGTCGTCTGCCCTGTGGCGCTCGGGTCGGCGTCCTCTACGAGCCCGTCGCAGTCCTCGTCGGCGTCCGCCACGTCGCACACCTCGCTGCCGGCGGGCGAGATCGCGGCGGAAGTGTCGTCGCAATCGAGGGAGGTGGCCGTGTAGCCGGCCGCGAGGTCGCACATCCAGGCGGTCCGCCAGCCACCGAACCCGTCACCGTCGGCGTCGGCGTAGGCGCGCGAGGCGCCGGTGGCGCTCGGGTCGGCGTCGTCGGCGAGGCCGTCACAATTCTCGTCGCGGTCGGCGGGATCGCAGACCTCCCTCCCGGCGGGGCTCACGCCGGCATCGGCGTCGTCGCAATCGGTAGAGTCGGTCATCATGCCCGGGGAGAGGTCACACGCGTAGACGGGGGTGGTGCCGCCGTAGCCGTCCCCGTCGGCATCGAGGACGTACGCGGTCTGCCCGGTGGCGCTCGTGTCGGCGTCCTCCGCCACGCCGTCGCAGTCCTCGTCGACATCGGCCGGGTCGCAGCGCTCAGGGGCGCCGGGGGAGATCACGGCAGCGCCGTCGTCACAGTCGCCGCCGACCCCCACGTAGCCGGCCGGGACGTCGCACCAAGTCGCGGCGCTGCTCCCGTACCCGTCGCCGTCGCCATCCAGGTACGCCGTGGTGGGCCCCGCCGGGGCGTCGTCCGCGTCGTCGGCGCGCCCGTCGCAGTCCTCGTCGAAGTCGGCGGCGTCGCACCGCTCCGTCGCGCCGGGGTGCACGGTGGCGTCGTCGTCGTCGCAATCGCCACGGGTGGTGGTGTAGCCCGGCGTCAGCGCACAGACGGTGACCTCCGCCGCGCCGTACCCGTCGCCGTCCCCGTCGCGATAGGCCGTAAACACGCCCGCCGTGGTGGCGTCCGCGTCGTCGCAGTCCACGGGGGCGCACGCCCCGTCGCGATCCGCGTCCGCACACCCGAGGTGGAGGTCCACCCGGCCTGCATTGCGGTCGTCCCCCGCGGCGCCGATCAGCAGATCGTCGAACCCGTCGCCGTCCACGTCGCCCGCTCGGCCGAGCGTGAAGCCGTAGCCGTCGATCTGGGTGGGATCACGCGAGGAGAGGGTCCGCCGCGCCGTGGTGTCCAGGCCGCTCGCCGACCCGCCGTAGATGCCGACGATGCCGCTCGACCCGGTGCCGGTGTCCAGCACGACCACGTCGTCGTAGCCGTCCCCGTCGAGGTCGCCGGCGCCGGCCAGCACGTAGGCGAAGGTGTCGTTGGTGGTGGTGCCGGTGATCGTTGCGGCGGGGGTGGCCGACAACCCGGACGCCGACCCGTGGAACACGAGCGCCCGCCCGAGACCGGAGCGCGGCTCGCCCACGATCACGTCGTCGAAACCGTCGCCGTCGAGATCGCCCGCCGCGTCGAAGGAGATCCCGAACCAGTTGCCGGTCGCCTCGCCCAAGAGGATGGTGTCAGCCGTCTCGTCGACGCCGGTGCTCGAGCCCAGGTACACGACCACGCGGCCCGTAGAACTTTCGTGGCTCGGCTGGCCGACGAGCACGTCGGCGTAGCCGTCCCCGTTCACGTCGCCCGCGCGGCCCACGTAGTCGCCGAGCCCGCGGGTCGTCAGGCCTCGCGCGAGGACCGTGTACGACGACGTGCGGATCCCGCTCGCCGAGCCCAGGAACACGTAGCCCGCCCCCACCCGGGCCGAGGAGCTCACGTCGCCGACGACGAGGTCATCGTACCCGTCGCCGTTCACGTCTCCCGGGCCGGCGAGCGCGTTGCCGAACGTGGAGGTGGCGTCGGTCGCGAGCGTCACGGATACGCGGGGGGCGGGCTCGAGGCCGCTGGCGGAGCCGTGGTAGACGCGCACGACGGAGGGGGTTTCGAACTGCCCGTAGTGACCGATGGCCACGTCATCGTAGCCGTCGGCGTCGGAGTCCCCCAGGGCGGCCGCCGCGTAGCCGAATTGGGAAGCTCCCGCGGCGACGAGCGTGGTCGTCGGCTCGTCCAGCAGCCCTGTGGCGGAGCCGTGGAACAGGAATGCGGCGCCGGTCGAGCTCTCGTAGCCGGGCGCGGTCACGAGCACGTCGGCATAGCCGTCCGCGTCGACGTCGCCGGCCGGGCCGATGACATAGCCGAGCTTGTTCCCATCGGGCTCGCCCGTGACCGTGGCCGCCGCCGCGGTGGAGAGGCCGCTCCCGGTCCCACGGAAGTGGTACATGCGGCCGGCCTCGATGTCGTAGGCGGGCGCGCCCACGACCGCGTCCAGAAGGCCGTCTCCGTCAGCGTCCGCGAGGGCGACGGCGGCGCCGAACTCGTCGCCGGTGGTCTCGCCGACGAGGCTCGCGTCGACCGTGGCGTCGAGCCCAGACGGGCCGCCGAGGAACAACAGCGCCGCGCCGGCCGTCCGCCCCGACACGCCGACCAGCACGTCGTCGGCGCCGTCGCCATCGACATCGCCGGCCGCGAGCGCGTCTCCGAAAGTGGTCTCGTCGATGCCGCCGGCGATCCGGGTGGACACCGCGGCCATCGGCCCGGTGATCGCACCGTGGTAGACGTTCAGCCAGCCGTTGGCGCCCACGAGCACGTCGCTGAAGCCGTCCGCGTTCACGTCGCCGCCGATCACCGGGTAGCCGGCGAGGGACTCGCGTGAGCCCGGGAAGAAGCTCACGAGGGAGGTGGTGGAGAGCCCGCTGGCGCCGCCCCGAAACACCCGGACGTTTCCGAGATCGTCGCTGACCGCCACGTCGTCGTGCCCGTCCCCGTCCACGTCCCCCACGCCACAGGCCGTGAGGCCGAACTGTGTGGCGGCGCTGGCGGAGAGGCTGGTCGTGGCCGTCGTCTCCGTTCCCGCGGGGCCACCGCGGAACAGGTCCACGCGCCCGACCCGGGGTGCGCCGACGACCACGTCGGCGTAGCCGTCCCCATCGACGTCGCCCGCGGAACAGACGGCGCTACCGAAGAACTCCAGGGAGGTCGCCGTGCCGAGGGTCGTGCCGGCGTCGCTGGAGATGCCGCTCGCCGATCCGTAGAACACGTGGGCGCGGCCGCCGGTGCCGTCGCGCCGCGCCCCGACGATCACGTCGTCGTAGCCGTCCCCGTCGACATCCCCCGCGCCCGCCGCGTCGCGGCCGAACTCGAACATGTAGTCCCCGTCGAGGCGCGTGACGGCGTCGTAGGAGGGCCCCCCGGCCCGGCCGTAGAACACGAAGGCCGCTCCGAAACCCGACCAATAGTCGTAGCTGCTGACGACGAGATCCTCGACGCCGTCTCTGTTCACATCACCGGCCGACGCGACCCGGTAGGTGAAACTGGGGGAGGTGCTCGGCCGGCCGGAAGCGCTCCACGCCGCCGTCTCGTAGACCGGGTCGATCTCGACGGGGTACGCCGCGCCCGCGTCGTCCACGTGTACGGCCAGCCCCTGGTCCGTGGGCTCGAGCCAGACGGGAAGCGCCGCGCCCGTCGCATCCCACGCCGCGAGGCCGCCCATGCGCCAGGCGCGCCCCGCCCCGTCGGTGATCTCGGCGTGATCGGCGCGCACCTCCGTCGCGAGCGACCCCTCGATCGCGAGGTCGATGTGGAGGGGGCCGGTGCCCGCCGGGGGCGTGGGGACCCGCCAGCCCTGCTGGAGCCCGCGGTCGCGCGCGGTCCACCACTCCGTGATGCCGGGGGCGTCGTATTCGAGCCGCTGGATGCAGCGCCCGTCGACCGCTTGGGCGTTCGTGCAGGCGCCGAGGGTCGGCGCGCGCGGGGCGATCGGATCGTGGGCGTCGTCGCGCCCCCACGCCACGGTGCGCAGCGACCAGGCCTCCGTGCCGGCCCGGCCCGTGAACTGGACCCCCGCGGCATCGAAGCGGGCGCCGGCGTCGGCCCCCGGCACCGACGCGCGAAAGGCCCCCTCGTTCGGGCGGATGGCGCGTGCCTCCGCGGCGAAGCGCTCGTCGAGCGCACGCTGCCAGTCATCCGCCGAGGCGCGGGGCGCGAGCACGTCCGGCGTGACCACCGGCTCCGGTGCTTGGCAGCCCCAGGCAGCCAGACCGACGAGCACGAGGAGACAGGGGGAACGCGGGGATCGAGCGGGCAGGATTGGCACGTCGGACTGTACGGCGCGCGCGGCGGCGTCGCAATCGTAGGTTTCAAGCAACTACGGTGATCAGCCCGCGGCGGTCTCCGCGATCCGCTGGAGGAACATGCGCTCGAGCCCCTCGGGACCGAGCGTCGCGATCTGCTCGTCCGCCACCACGCGCCCGTGCGCGAGCATCACCACCCGGCCCGCGACGCGCTCGACCGTCTCCAGGATGTGGGTGGAGAGGAGCACGGTGGTGCCTTGGTCGCAGAGGGTGCGGAGCGCGTTCTTCATGCGCGCGGCGCTGGGGGGATCGAGGCCGTTCAGCGCTTCGTCCAGCACGAGCACCGGGGGGCGGGAGACCACCGCCGCGGCCAGCGCGGTCTTGCGGCGCATGCCTTGCGAGTACTCGCGGATGAGCCGGTTCGCGTCCTCGCCGAGGCCGGTCATCTCGAGCGCGGCCTCGATGTCGCCGCCGCCGCGCACGGCCACGACGAGCTCGAGGAACTCGCGGGCGGTGAGGTAGTCGTACAGCGCGGGCTCCTCGGGGACGTAGCCGAGCTTCGTCCGCGCGCCGGCCGGATCCTGGCGCACGTCGATCCCGCCGACGGACACGGTGCCCTCGGTGGGGAGGAGCTGGCCCGCCAGCATCTTGAGCACCGTGGACTTGCCCGCGCCGTTGTGTCCGATGAGGCCGACCAGCTCGCCGGCGCCCACGGTCAGATCGATGCGGTCGACCGCCACCTTGCGCCCGTACACCTTGCGTACGCCCCGAAGCTCGATCACGCGATGCCTCCCACCGCCCACAGGAGCAGCGCCGCCGGAAGATAGACCAGGCCGCCCTTTGCCCGTAGCGTGTCACCCGACCACGCGGCCACCCCCGCCAGCGCGAGCGCCACGAGCTCGAGGCGCAGGAGCGCGCCGAACGCCGGCAGGCCCTGCCGAACGAGCAGGGTTGCGGTGCCGACGGCCACGACGACCTGCATGGCGGCGAACACCGCGGTGGCGCGCGCCAGGACGCGCCCGCGCAGGGGCAGGAAGGTGTCGAGCCACGGCGGATCCGTGGCGCCGAGCCGGACGCCCACGTACCCGAGGGCCGCGAGCGCGGCGGCGCCGACCTGGGCGAGCCGGGCCGGGCCGTCGGCGGACGCGGTCCAGCCGGCGATCCCCGCGAGCAACGCGAGGCCCCAGGAGCCGGTGACCCAGGTGCGATGGGCGCGCCAGAGGTGGCGCAGCTCCTTGCGCAGCGCGAGCCGGAGCGGGGCGGGGGCGAGGCGGACGGTCCACTCGAGGTAGACGGCGCGGGCGTCCTCCGGGTCCTCGCTCTGGGCCCACGCGGCCTCGATCTCGCCGAGGACCGCGCCGATCCCGGCCATCGCGGGCGCCGAGCGCACGGCGAGCACCAGCCCCGCCACGGCGAGGACGAACGGGGCGGCGATGCCGACGAACCCGGAGGGATCGCCGAGGAGCACCCGACCGGCGCCCCAGGCCGCCGCGACGGTCGCGGTGCCGGAGAGCGCGAGGGCGACGCCGGGCGCGTAGAGCAGGGCGGCCTGCAGCCGCGGGTTGGGCCCCCGGATTGCGTCGAACAGGCCCGCGAGGCCTGGGCGGGTGGCGAGGCCGGGCGCCGCGAGGTTGACCCCTAGGCCGACCGCGAGCCCCGCCGACCACGCGCCCAGGAGCACGGTGGCGCCGAGCGCGAAGGCGTCCGTACGGGGGAGCATCGGCAGGAGGAAGACGATGGCGACGAAGAGCCAGGGGAGCCGATCGCGGACGAGGCCCTCCGTGCGCGCCAGCAGCCACGGCCGCGGGAGGAGGGGATGGATGTCGATGACCCCGCGGTCCGGCCCGCGCACGAGCGCGTCGTACGTCGTGAGCGAGAGGAGCGCGGCCACCACGAGCCCCACCCGGGCGGTCACCCCCGTGAAGCCCGCCGCCCACGCGTTCTCCCCGCCGGCCAGGAGCGTGCCGTACAGGTCGCGCGCGAGCCACACCGCCGCGATCGCCCCCACGAGCGGCGCGAGCCCGGCGAGCCGCGCGAGCGGGCCCTCGACGCGGTGCCGCGCCCGCCGCTGCCGGCGATCCGAGAGGCGGTACGGGTTCTTTTCCATGGGCCGCCCACCTATCGCGGCCGACGTTCGGGCCCCACCCCTGGAGAGGTCGCAGAGGGTGTAAGGGCGGTGACAGAGACACACCAGCAAGGGAAGGCGCCAACCCTGGTCCGGTTTGACATTCTGTTCACCTCGTCTACAGTAGTTGCCGCTCACCCGCACCGGCGGCTCGCTTCGGCGCCCACGTGCAACCCTCGTCTCGGAGTCTCCCTTGCGCAACGCCCTCCTGATGATCCTGGCGCTCGGTGCACTTCCCGCCTTCGCCGAGGATTCCGCCGAGCCGGTCCTCGCGGCGGAGGAAGAGGACGACGACCTGTTCAAGGACGACGGCGAGTCCAAGGGAAACAACGCCGACATCCCCAACGCGACGTCGTTCAAGGACGAGGACGATCTGGACATCCCCACGTTCAGCGCCCAGACCAAGGCTGTCGACAAGGAGAAGGACCTCTCCGCCTACGTCGACCCCCGCGCCACCGTCGGCTCGAACACCACCATGCCGCTCGACGTCGTGGGCAAGGATCTCCTCGGCGACAACTGGGGCCCCCAGGTGGTCGTGGCCGACAAGGACGCGGTCGTGGTCGAGCTGCCCGTGCTCTACGCGCGCAACCGCGGCGAGTTCGACGGCGTGGCCTACTGGCTCGTGGCCGAGGCCTACGCCGACGGCAAGAAGGTGGCCCAGTCCCGCATCGAGATCACGCGGGACGCGATCGCGGACAAGGGCCCGTCCGTCCAGTTCTTCCGCCTGTTCACGCCCGTGCCCGCCACCGCCGGCGTGATCGTGGTCAACGTGAGCAAGGCCACGTCCGCCTCCGCCAAGCCCACGCTGCTGTTCACGCGCTCGGTCAACTACAAGCTTTAGGGGCGCTCCCAGCGGACGCGGCCGCCCGTTCCGCGGTAGGCTCGCGCATGGCTACCGATCCTTACGGTTTTGCGGACGATGCGGCGGGAGGCGGCGGCGCGCCCGTCGACGCCGCGATCTGCTTGTGGACAGGTGTGTCCTCGCTCATCCTCGGCGCCGTGGCCCCGTGCCTCTGCTACGCGCCGTGGGTCATGGTGCTCCCCCTCTCCATCGTGTCCGTCTACTACGGCGTGCGGGCGCGGAGCGCGGGGTCCGCAGGCGCGGGGCACGACCTGGCAAACATCGCCGGGCTGGTGTCCGGCGGCGTGAGCCTCGCGCTGTCGCTGCTGTTCGTCGCGGGGGTGGTCATCTACATCGGCTTCTTCGTCGCGATCATGCTGGCCGGCGGCAACTTCTAGCGCCGCGACCGGGGCTTCAGGCGACAATCTCGCCGCGCAACGTGTTCGCGAAGGCGCGGGTGACCTTCACGTCCACCCACTGCCCGGACAGCGCGGGATCGCCGGGGAAGTTGACCATCTTGAACGTGCTGGTGCGGCCGCACACCACGCCCTCGTCGTGGGCGGAGGGGCCCTCGACCAGCACGCTCAGCGTCTGGTCGACCAGGGCGGCGTGGGCCTCGATCTGCAGGTCACGCTGCCGATCCTGGAGGCGCTGGAGGCGGGCCTGGGCCACGCCGTCGGGCACCGCCTCGTCCATCAGGCGGAGCGCGGGCGTGCCCGGGCGCGGCGAGAACTTGAAGGAGAACGAGCCCTCGAACCGGACGGCGTCCAGCAGGGTCATCGTGTCTTCGAAGTCGTTGTCCTGCTCGCCCGGAAACCCGATGATGAAGTCGGTCGTGAAGTTGATCTCGGGCCGCGCGGCGCGGAGCTTCTCGATGACCTCGAGGTAGCGGGCGCGGGTGTAGAAGCGCTTCATGCGGCGCAACACGCGGTCCGACCCGCTCTGCACGGGCAGGTGCAGGTGGGAGGCGAGCTTGGGGAGGTCGGCGTAGCAGGCCACCACGTCGTCCCCCATGTCGCGGGGGTGGGACGTCGTGTAGCGGATGACCTCGACGCCGGGGATGGCGTGCACCTCGCGCAGGAGCTGGGCGAACGTCGGCATCCCCGGGACCTTGAGCCCGTAGGAGTTCACGTTCTGGCCGATGAGCGTGATTTCGCGCACGCCCTGGCCCACGAGCCCCTCGACCTCGGCCAGGATTTGGTCGGCCGGGCGGCTCGCCTCGTCGCCACGCGTGGTCGGCACGATGCAGAAGGTGCAGCGGTTGTCGCAGCCCTTCGCGATGGTGACGAACGATCCGACCTTGCCCGTCGCGTCGGGATCGAGGTCCGAGGAGAAGGGGTAGCCGTCCGTGCCGAAGAACTCGGTGTCGAGGACGCGGCGGGTGCGCGCAGTCTCCACCATGTCGCGCACCCGGCTCACCGCGTCGGGTCCGAAGACGAGATCGAGCGTGGGGTACTTCTTGAAGATCTTGCCGCCGTCCATCTGGGCCACGCAGCCGGCCACCGCCACGGTCAACGGGCGCACCTTCTTCTGCGGGAGGATGCGCCCGAGGAAGGAGTGGAGCTTTTGCTCGGGCTTGTCCCGGATCGAGCACGTGTTGACGATGACGAGGTCGGCGTCGTCGATGTCTTCGGTGGGCACGAAGCCGGCCGGCGCGAGCTGAGCGCGCATCTTGCCGCTGTCGTACTCGTTCATCTGGCAGCCGAAGGTCTTGATGTACACACGAGGCATCGGCGGCGTCTATCACGCCGGTCCCCGTCCCTCCCCTTCAGCGAACCCGCGGAACCGTAGGCGCGCTAGCCGGCCGCGCAGAACGCCGCGTTGCCGGAGGCGCTCTCGCACAACGCCACCGCGCGGTCGACCGGCTGGCCGCTCGTCCGTGCGTAGTCGAGCCATTCGCGCGCGAAGTCCTTCGCGAGGCCGCGGTAGCGGTCGGTCGCGGCCTGGTTCTCCTCGGAGCGCTCCTCGATGAAGTCGGCCTCGCCGTCGTGCCACATGCGCACGGCGGTCTCCGCGCGGAGGCGGAGGAGGTTGTAGACCCGCGACATGTAGGTCGGGCCGTCCCAGATGTGCTTGTTCTCGAGCGCGTAGTCCGCCCACCGCAGCACGAGCTCAGCGTCCTCGATGTCGCCGCGGGAGAGCACGAGCGCGAACTTGAAGCACAGGTCGGGATCGGAGCGATCGAAGTCTTCGAGGTGCCGGGCGGTGAGGCGGATCCACTCGGGGAGGTTGCCCTTGGCGTCGGCGTCGATCATCAACATCCGGGAGAGCTTGTCCTTGGTGGTGAGGACCTTCTCCTCCGCGATCCGGGATTCGAGGCAGGCGGTCAGATCGGGGGTGAGCTCGCCCGTGATCGCCTTCGGTTCGAGCGCAAGGAGATCCTGGCAGGCGGCGGTGGGCACCGGGGCGGCCGGGGGAGGGCTCTTGGCGCTCGTCCGCTTCTTCTTCTTGTTCTTCTGCGCCTTCGCGGCGACGCGCGAGAACGTGTCGAGGCGCGCCCGCGCGTCCGCCACCTGGGGCACCGCGACGGCCACCTGAGCGCCGTCGACCGTGACGGTGGCGGCGTCGTAGCGCTCGAGGAACGCCTTGAGCGCCGCGACGGAAGCCGGGGTGTTGGTGACGGTGGCCGGATCGACCGCCGCCCAGTCGGCCTTGGCCTTCGCGATGAGGTCACCCTCGGCCTTGCGGACGCGGCGCGCCTTCTCCGCGAGGGCCAGCGCGGCGAGGTCTTCCTTGGTCGGGCCGGCTTCGAGCGCGCCGGTGGTCAATGCCCACGCGGTCACGTCCGCGCGGGTCTCCTTTCCGGGCTTCTGCTCGCCGCCGCCCACCTGGCGCACCACGCGCGCCACGTAGCCCTGGGCCTCCTGGAGGCTCACCGTGCCGTCCGCCGGGGCGCCGATCTGCCCGTCGGCCCAGCCGCGGAGCGCGCCGACCACGAAGTAGCTGAAGACGCCGTGCCCGGCAGTCGGGTAGCGGTACGCGGGGTCGGCCGCCGTGGTGCCGCTCCAGATGCTGACCTTGCTGTCGGTCACGACGGGGAGCGGCGCGATCGCCTCGGGCGCGGGGAACAGGACCTCCCCGTCCCGGCCGACGCCGCCGAAGCCCACGTCGAGCACGACGACGACCTTCTTCGCCTTCGACTTCTCCGCGAGGACGACCAGCTCGTCCAGCGGGAGGGCCGCGGCGCCGAGGGCCCCCGGATCGGCGTCGGCGCCGAGCAGCACCCGCTTGCCGTCGACCACCGCGCCGTGGCCGGCCCAGTAGATCCACAACGTGGCGCCGCCCTTCACGGTCTTCGCCGCGAGGACGATGGCCGCGCGGGCGGAGGCGGCGGTCGCGTCGTTGACGGACACCACACGCTTCTCGTCGATGCCGCGCGTCACGACGAGGTAGTCGCGCATCGCGGCGGCGTCCTTCAGCGTGCCCGTGGCGTCCACGAGCTGGCCGAAGTCCTCCACGGCGATGACGACCGCGGCGTCCTTCGAGCTGCGCATTCCCGACGCGGCGGGGGCGTCGAACGTAGGAGGGGACACGGCCATGGCGGCCGTAACGAGGGCGAGGAACATCAGGAGCCGCGCAGCCGTTCGGTCATGCGGCGTAGGGTAACAGAGATCCGAACGCTGATGCCATACACCCGAGTTATGCCCGCGGGTCGCTCCGAGGCGCGCGTGCGCTGGTTCCTGGCTCCTCCGTCCCTCGTGTTCGGCGTCTTCGTACCGGGCGTCCTCGCCACTTCGTCCTTCAGCTGTGCACGCCCGGTGAGCGCGCCCGCCCCGGTCGTGACGGTCGTCGCCCCGCCCGCGCCCGTCGTGCCGTCCTGGCCGGCCACCCGGCGCGACGATGTCGTGGACACGCTCGGCGGCGTCGCGGTGCCCGACCCGTACCGCTGGCTGGAGGACGAGACGAGCGACGAGGTCCAGGCGTGGATGAAGGCCCAGGACGTGCACGCCCGCGGCGTCCTGCGGGGGCTCCCCGGGCGCGACGCGCTCGCGGCCCGCTTCCGCGCGCTCTACTACGTCGACGCCGTGTCCACGCCGCTCGTGCGGGGATCGCGCCTGTTCTACGTGCGGAGCCAGGCGGACCAGGAGAAGGCGGTCCTGTACTGGCGCGCGGGCGCCGACGGCGCGGAGACCGTGTTGCTCGACCCGAACAAGTGGAGCGCGGACGGCACGGTGTCGCTCGGCGACTGGTCGCCCTCCTGGGACGGCCGGCGCGTCGCCTTCATGCGCAAGGCAAACGCGGCCGACGAGGCGATCCTGCACGTGATCGACGTCGACACGGGCGTCGTCTCCACGATCGACACGATCGCGGGCGCCAAGTACGCCAGCCCCGACTGGACCCCGGACGGCACGGGCTTCTACTACGAGTGGCTGCCGACCGACCCCACGATCCCGGTCGACGCGCGGCCCGGCTACACCGAGATCCGCTTCCACACGCTCGGCACGCCCCCCGCGACGGACCGCCTCGTCCACCCGCGCACCAACGATCCCGCCACGTTCCTCGGCGCGTGGATGGGGAGCGACGGGCGGTACCTGTTCGTCGACATCGCGCGGGGGTGGAGCGAGAACGACATCTACGTCAAGGATCTGAAGGGCGGCAAGGACTTCCAGCCCCTCGTGAAGGGTGCGAACGCGCGGTACATGCCGACGGCGTGGAAGGACCAGCTCTACATCTGGACCGACGAGGGCGCCTCCCGGGGCCGCGTGTTCCGCACGCCGGCGAACAAGCTGGCCCGCGCCAACTGGGTCGAGATCGTGCCGGAAGATCCCACGGCGACCCTCGAGGAGATGACGATCGTGGGCGGGCACCTCGCGTTGTCCTACCTGCGGGACGCGGCGTCCGAGCTGCGCATCGCGACGCTGGCGGGCAAGCCGGTGCGGACGGTCTCGCTGCCCTCCGTCGGCACCGCGAGCGCGTTCTCCGGGCTGGGCGACAAGGACGATGCCTGGTTCCAGTTCAGCTCGTTCACGCTGCCCCGGCAGGTGTACCGCACCTCGGTGAGCACGGGCGCGGTGGAGCTCTGGGCCGAGGTGCGCCTCCCCATCGACCCGACGCCCTACGTGGTCGAGCAGGTGCGCTTCCCGTCGAAGGACGGCACGTCGATCCCGATGTTCCTCGTGCACCGCCGCGACGCGCCGAAGGACGGCACCAACCCGACGCTGCTCACCGGCTACGGCGGCTTCGCCGTGTCGCTCACGCCCTCGTTCCGCGCGTCGATCTACCCGTGGCTCGAGGCGGGCGGGATCTACGCGGTCGCGAACCTGCGGGGCGGCGGCGAGTACGGCAAGGACTGGCACGACGCGGGGCGCGGCGCGAACAAGCAGAACGTGTTCGACGACTTCGTCGCCGCCGGCGAATACCTCACGCGCGAGGGGTGGACCCGCCCCGACAAGCTCGCCATCTACGGCGGGAGCAACGGCGGCCTGCTCGTGGGCGCCGCGATGACCCAGCGGCCCGATCTCTGGGGCGCCGTGGTGTGCTCGGTGCCGCTGCTCGACATGTTGCGGTACCACCGGTTCGGCAGCGGGCGCACGTGGATCCCCGAGTACGGGAGCGCCGAGGATGCCGGCCAGCTCGAGGGGATCCGGGCGTACTCGCCGTACCAGCACGTGTCCGACGGCACGGACTATCCGCCGCTCCTCATGCTCTCCTCCGATCACGACGATCGGGTCGATCCGATGCACGCGCGCAAGTTCGTGGCGCGGGTCCAGCACGCGGACGCCGGCGCGGGCCACACCCTGCTCCGCATCGAGCGCAACGCGGGGCACGGCGGCGCGGACCAGGTGTCCAAGTCGATCGAGTCGAGCGCCGACATGTACAGCTTCCTCCAGGCCGAGCTGGGGATGACGGCGGCACCCTCGTCCGTGCCCGCGCCGTGATTTCGTCGTGAAGCGCGCGGACCTCGTCACCCTCGCGGCGATCGCCCTGGCGATGGTGTTGCAGGTGCGGTTCCACGTGCTCGACGATCGGGCGCCGACCGATCTGGGCCACTACTACATCTCGTTCCGCAACACGCTCGCGTGGTGGCAGCTGCACGGCGAGCTGAACTGGCGCATCGTGGACACGCCGTACAGCCTCCTGCTCGCGACGATGGGGGCGCTCCGGACCCCGACAGTGGCGTTCATGGAGGGGGTCGACACCCTCTGGTTGTTGGTGCTCCTGCTCGGGGCGGCGTTCGCCGCGCGTGCGGTTTCGGGTCCGGTCGCCGGCGCGGTCACCACTCTCGCGCTCGTCGCCTTCCCGCAGACGCACGTGCTCGCCCGCACCCACTGGATCCACCACCCCGAGGCCGCCGCGCTCCTCGGCGCGCTTGGGCTCTGGCTGGCCGCGCCCGCCCTGCCGCGCTGGGGCCAGGCGCTTGGCGTGGCCGCGCTGGTGTTCCTCGGCGAGACCATCCGGCAGACCGGCATCCCCTTCGGTGTGCCGCTCGGGGTGCTGATCCTGGCGGTGGCATGGCGCCGGGGCGCGCGCCGAACGTTGCTCCCCGTGGCGCTCGGGGTCGTGGCCGGCGCGGCCTGGTACCTCCCCACGCTCCTCGTCTACGTGCGCAACAAGGCCGGCTCGGCCGAGGGGTACGCCCAGTCGGTGACCACACCCTGGGCCTCCATCGTGGACGATCTCGGGCTGCCCGCGCTGCTCCTGGCGGTGCCGCTCGCACTGTCCGGTGCGCTTGCGTTGCGACGCCGTGATCTGTCCTCGCTCGTCGCCGGGTTGTGCCTCGTGTGGATCGTGGGCGCCGGGGTCGCGATCGCCGTCTTCCGCGTGGGGCCCGACAACTTCCCGGTCGCCGGGGCCGCGCTCGCCGTGCTCGCCGGAATCGGGGCCGCCGCGCTGCCGACGATCGCACGCCCCGGCGTCGTGGCCCTCGGCGTCGTCGCGGCGCTGCTCCTCCAGGTCCCGCCGCTCTTGAGCTACGACCTCGTGTCGCGCCTCCCCGCCGTGCTCCGCACCGCCGCGAACCCGGGGCCGCTCAACTACCTGCGCGTGTACTGGAACCCCGTGGCGGTCGAGTCCGTGCTGCCCGTTGTCGACCAGATGTGCGCGGTCACCCGCGACGACTCGCAGGCGCGCTGCTTCGTCCTGGCGACCCGCGGCCTGTTCAACCCCTCCTGGGAGGACGGCGGCACCTTCGCCCTGTTCCTATCCGGCCGCCCCAGGGTCACCGTCGTGACCCCCGAGGTGCTCTGGACGGACGACGGGCGCGCCGGGGGCGAGACCACGCGCGTGCACGGCCTCGTCGACGTGCGTTGCGCGGAGGGGGTGGCCCCGCGGGCAGGTGGGCGATTCCGCGCACAATCGGCGCGGATGCGTGCGATGTTCGAGGTGCACGGCACGGCGCCGGTCGCGACCTTCGGCGATCCGCGAGCGTGTGTGCAGACGTGGTATCTTCTACCCGACGACGGGGGCGTGCTTGTTGAGTAAGTCTACGGTTCTATTGGTCATCTCGGCGATGGCGCTCTCGGCCGCCGGGTGCGATGCGCCCCCCGCGCCCACCGATCCGTCGGCCCACGACCCCGCGAACCGCGATCCTTCGAGCCGCGGCGCGGAGGGTCCGGGCGGTCCCGGCGCGCCGAGCGGCGAGGCCCCGGCTGCCCAGCCCCCCGACGGCTTCCGGCTCCTGGATCTCGGACCTCGGTTCCTCGAGACCAACTGGGGTCCCGACATCACGGACGCGCAGCTCCCGCTGTTCAAGACCTTGGCGCTCGACGCGGTCGTGCGGGAGGACGGCAAGCAGACCCTGGTGCGCGAAGAGGAGCTGCGCCTGACCCGCGCCCTGCTCGACCGCGTGAAGCCCGATGCGCTCAAGGAGCGCACGCACGCCTTCGTCGCCGCGGAGCGCTCCCTCGTCGAGGAGCAGATCAACACGGTCCTGGCGTTCTTCGACGTGTTCACGCCCGACCAGATGGCGACACGCCTGCGTCTCGGCCAACCCCCGATCCTGGTCGAGCTCGTCGCGTCCCACCCGATGACCGGCACCGGCAACCCGTTCGCGCGCACGGCGACCGACCACCTCGACGCGACCGAGATCGAGGAGGTGCTCCGTCGCAAGATCGACGTGCACGCCCAGTACCTCGTGTACCAGTCGGCCCTGGCGGGCTCGGTGGCGGCGGTGGGCCGGCTCGACCTGACCCAGCCGAAGTGGGAGGAGGGGTACCAGGACATCACCCAGGGCACGCTGGACGCGTGGGAGACCTACCGTCGCCACTCGGTCGACGCGTTCATCCACTTCCTCTCCACCTTGCCGGCGGAGCGACGCAACACGTTCCTGCTCGCCGACGGGCTCACCAAGGTGCTCCAGCCGGCCGAGGTGCGCGGGGCGTCGGCCACGTCGGGTGCGCAGGGCGGCGGTGCGCCGGGTGGCGCGCCCACGGGCGGGCCGGGCGGGGGGCCTCCGGGTGGAGCGGGTGGCGCGCCTCCCGTCGGAGCAGGTGGAGCGGGTGACGGCACGCCCCCTCCGCCTCCGCCGGCCCAGTAGTCAGCGCCCGCGCAGGTCGGAGAGCTTCCGCAGGATCGCGACGTTCGCGCTCCACGGCCCCGGCGCCAGCCAGTTCGGGCGGGGCGGCCGCGTGCCGCGCGGGTGGTCGTTGATCTGGAACCACGGCGCGGTGCCCTTCGCCACCGCGTCCATCATGCGCTCGGCGTGGCGGAGCTCGCCCGGCTGCGCGTGATCGGGCCACGCCTGGAGGCGGATGTAGCCGCACCGCAGCGCCCCGATGTGGCGCACGGGCTCGCGGGGGCGCCAGTAGTCCTCGTCGTCCAGCCCGTGCCCCGCCGCGGGGACGAGCCGGGTGCCGCCGGTGGTGATGATCTCGCGGTCGCTTGGGCCCTCCCAGTCCAGGAGCCAGCGCACGGGCCGATCGTCGATGCCGCGCTCGACGGGGTGGGCGAGCGTGGGGACGGCGGCCACGATGCCGTAGGAGAGGGAGAGCACGCCGACGCCGGACACGTCGGGGGCGTCCATCAGGGCGCGGATGGCGACCCGGAGATCGTCCTGGTGCTCGGGCCCGCCGAAGTCCTCCTCGCCCCAGCTGTCCCCGCGGCCGGCCGGATCGAAGGTGAGTACCGCGTAGCCGAGGCGCGCGACCTCCGCGGCGGTGACGGCGGAGGCGAACGTGTCGACCTCCGCGACGCCGTGGTGGATGGCCGGGCTGATGACCACCCCGGGGAGCGTGGCCTGCGCCGTGTCCGGGCGGGTGATGCGGGCCGCCAACGGGTAGCCGGCCGCGGAGAGCAGGCGGAGCTCCGTGCGGACCACCGGCGTGCGGGCGGTGAGCTCGCGGAGGCGGCGACGGAGGAGGTGCTGCCTCCATTCGAGGGAGCGCTGGGCGCCGGCAAGGTCCATTGGGCGGCGCCCGTATCGCGGCGCTGAGCTCGCGTCTCCACTCCGCCCGCCCCGCACCCGGATAGATGGGCCGGTCGGACCGTGCGGCGCCTGCCGCCTCCTTGGAGCTGCCCTGACCTTCACCCGCCGCTTCCTCGGCGCCTATGTCCGGCCGCTCGCCCGGTGGTACGTCGCCGGCACCCTGCTGGTGTTGCTGACCAACTGGTTGTCGGTGCGCGTCCCGATGGAGATGGCGCACGGCCTCGACGCCCTGCGCGCGGGCACGCCCGGCGTGCGCGACGCCGCCGTCCACATCGGCCTCCTCGGGGTCGCAATCATCGCGACGCGCACGCTCTCGCGCGTGTTGTTCTTCTCGCCCGGGCGCCACGCCGAGTTCGCCCTCCGCGAGGACCTGTTCGCCCACCTCCTGCGGCTCCAGCCCGACTTCTACGCGAAGTTCACCACGGGGGATCTGCTCTCCCGCGCCACGAGCGACGTGACGTTCGCCCGCGCGTTCGCCGGCTTCGCCCTCCTCCAGGGCATCAACGTGGTGGCTGCGTTCACGATGGCGGTGGGGCAGATGGTGGTGCTCTCGCCTTCGCTCACGCTCGCGTGCGCGGTGCCCGTCGGCATCGGGTTCCTCGTGGTGCACAGCGGCGTGGGGCGCATGTTCGACCTCCAGCGCCAGGCGCAGACGCAGCTCGCCACGCTCGCGGACGATCTGCTCGGCACCCTCCAGGGCGTCGGCACCGTGCAGGCCTTCTCCGTCGAGGAGCCCTTCGTGGCGCGCCTCGTCGGGCACGCCAGCGCGCTCAAGACCTCGAACCTCGAGATGGCGCGGCTCCGCGCGCTCGTGTTCCCCGTGCTCTCCGTGGCCGGCGGCGCGTGCGTGTTCATCCTCATCTCCTTCGGCGGCGAGATGGCCCTCGCGGGCACGCTCACCGCGGGGCAGATCGCCGCGTTCATCGCGCTCGTGGCCTACCTGCTCGTGCCCCTGCGGCTCCTCGGCGTGTTGCTGCCGGTGTTCCAGCGCTCCGAGGCGTCCCTGGAGCGCATCTACACCGTGCTCGACGCGGTCCCGACCCGTCCGGACGCCGGGCGCGCCGTCCCGCTCCCTGTGGGTGCCACCGGCCCCACCATCGAGCTGCGGCACCTCACCTACGCATGGCCCGACGCCCCGGACCGCCCCGTCCTGCAGGACGTGCACGTGGTCCTCCCCGGTGGCTCCACCGTCGGCGTGTTCGGGCGGACCGGCGCCGGCAAGAGCACGCTGCTCCGCCTGCTCGCGCGCCTCGACAATCCCCCGGAGGGCTCGGTGTTCGTCGACGGCGTCGATCTCACCCGCGTCGATCTCGCCGACTGGCGCCGCCGCATCACGATGGTGCCCCAGTCGCCGTTCCTCTTCTCGGAGACCATCGCCGAGAACGTGGGCCTGGGGGCCCCGCCCGAGGCGGTCGTCGCCGCCGCGTCCGCCGCGTCGCTCTCGGTCGACCTGCGCGCCCTCCCCGACGGCCTCAACACCGTCGTCGGCGAGCGGGGCATCGCGCTCTCCGGCGGCCAGCGCCAGCGGGTGGCCCTGGCCCGCGGGCTGGCGCGCCACGCTGACGTGGTGCTCCTGGATGACGTGCTCTCCGCGGTCGACCACCACACCGAGCAGGAGCTGCTCGCGATGCTCCGCGCCCGCCGTGCCGACGGCCGCAAGCCTACCCGCATCATCGTGAGCCACCGCCTCTCCGCCCTCGAGCAGGCCGATCTCGTCCTGGTGTTCCACGAGGGCCGGCTGGTCGACCAGGGCACCCACGTCGAGCTCCTCGCGCGCCCCGGCCCGTACCAGGACGCCTGGTCCGCCCAGCGGGAGGCCTCGTGAGCACCCCCGCCCGCCCGAGCGCCGAGAACAAGTCCGCGCTGGATCTGCTGCGCGCGTTGTGGCCCTACCTGCGCGCGGATCGCGTGCGCTTCGGCGTCGCGATGGCGCTCACGCCCGTCGTGGCCGGGCTCGGCCTCGTCCAGCCGCTCCTGCTGAAGAACGCGCTCGACGAGCACATCGTCGCCGGCAAGGGCGAGGGGCTCTGGGCGGTCGCCGCGGCGTTCCTCGCGGTGGTGTTCCTCTCCTTCGTGTTCGAGGCGGCGTACACGCTCCTGCTCGCGACGGCCGCGGAGAACAGCATCCTGCGCCTGCGCGAGGCGCTGTTCCGCCACACGCTCGGCCTCTCCCAACGCTTCTTCGAGCGCCAGCCCACCGGGCAGCTGATGACCCGCGCCACCTCCGACGTGGACGCGCTGAACGAGGCCCTCACGGCGGGCAGCATCAGCATCCTGCTCGACGTGCTCGTGATGGGCGGCACCCTCGCCGCGATGTTCGTGCTCGACGTGCGGCTCACGCTGCTGCTGCTCTGCATCGGCCTGCCCCTCGCCGCGACCATCGAGTTCTTCCGGCGTCGCATGCGGATTCTGTTCGGCCGCGTGCGGGACGCGCTGGCCGCGCTCAATGCGTTCCTGGCCGAGCGGCTCTCCGGCATCGAGGTGCTCCAGCTCTACGGGCAGGAGGAGCGCACGCAGGCGCGCATGCGGGCGCTGGACGAGGCGCATCGTGACGCGAATGTGGAGAACAACTACTACGACGCCTCGCTCTACGCGATCATCGACGGCCTCGCGAGCGTTTGCATCGCGCTGATGCTCGCCTACGGCGCCACCCGGGTGGGCGCGGTGGGCGCGGACGCCGTCAGCGTGGGCCTCGTCGTGGCGTTCGTCGACTACGTCGATCGGCTGTTCCGCCCCCTCCGCGAGTTCTCGGGGAAGGTGACCTTCCTCCAGCGCGCCGTCGCCGCGCTCGACAAGATCTTCTGGCTCCTCGGCGTCACCGAGCGCATCACCCCTGGCGACGCGAACCCCACCGGCGCCACCGGCCGGCTCTCGCTCAAGGACGTGCGGTTCCGCTACCGCGCCGATGGCCCCTGGGTGCTCGACGGCATCTCCCTCGCGGTCGCGCCGTGCGAGGTCGTGGCGGTGGTCGGCCGCACGGGCTCGGGCAAGAGCACGCTGGTCCGTCTGCTCGCGCGGGTGCACGACGGCTACCAAGGCAGCATCCTGGTCGACGACGTCGAGCTCTCCCGCATCGCGCCGGCCGCCATCCGTCGCATCGTCGGGTCCGTACGCCAGGAGGTGCAGCTGTTCACGGACACGCTGCGCTTCAACGTGACGCTGGGCGATCCCTCGCTCGATCCCGCACGCGTGGAGGAGGCCATCACCCTCTCCAACGCGGCCGCCATCGCGATGCGCCACCCCGAGGGCCTCGATCACAAGGTGCGGGACCGCGGCGCGAACCTCTCGGCCGGCGAGGCGCAGATCCTGGCGCTCGCGCGCACCCTCGCCCGCGACCCCGCAATCGTCGTGCTCGACGAGGCCACCGCCAGCGTCGATCCCGTCACCGAGCAGCTCCTCCAGCAGGCCATCGAGCGGATCTTCGCGCGGAAGACCTGCCTCGTCATCGCGCATCGCCTCTCGACCGTCATCCACGCCGACCGTATCGTGGTGATGGACGCGGGCCGCCTGGTCGAGCAGGGCACGCACGCCGAGCTCCTCGCGCGCGGCGGGGCCTACGCCGCCCTGTTCGCGGAGGGCTTCGGCGAGGTCGAGGAGGCCAAGGAGGCGCGTTAGCGCGGAGGCGCAGCCGGAGGCGTTCCCGTCGGCGGCGCGCTCCCCGTCGGCGGCGCGCTCCCCGTCGGCGGCGCGCTCCCCGTCGGCGGCGGCGGCCCCGCGTCTGCCGGGGGCCCGTCGGGCAAGGGGGGGCCCACCGCACCGTCGGCGGGGGCGATGCCTTGCGGGGTCGCGCCGGGGCCACCGGGCACGACGTGCAGGCCGGGCGCCGCGCGAGTGTTGGGCGCCACGAGCGCGAAGCGGGCGGCGCGCTCGGCGTCGGGGAGCTGGAGATCCAGCGGCACGTCCCACGCGAGCGTCCCGACATGGGCCTCGGCGACGTCGATGCCGGCGATCGTGCCGTCCCCGTCGGCGTCACAGCCCCACCGCAGGGTCAACGCGACGCCCGGCGGCACACGGAAGTCGTAGGGGCCCGGCGCGACCGACGTGCCGGCGAGCGGGCGGCTCTGGTTGGGCGAGCCCGCTTCGAGGCGCACGGGGCCGCCGCACGCGCCGCGGAGGATGCCCCGGAGCGTGGGGCTGCCGGCCGCGGAGAGGTCCTCCTGCGTGTTGAGGGGCGATCTCGACGTGATCGGGGCGCCCCCTGAGGCGGGCGCCGGCGCGGGCGCTACCGGCAGGCATGCCGCCAGCGCGAAGAGGATCAGAGCGACTCCACCACGCAGGGCAGGCCGTTGGACGCGGGCGTTCCGGTGAACGGATCGAGGCGATCGGTCGGCACGAGCGCCATCACGTCGACCACGTGGCCGGCGGGCAGATCGACCACGTCCTCGCGGAGCGTCGCGTCCAGGTGCACCGTCGCCTCGACCGCGCCGGCGCCCGTGCGGATGCGCACCCGCGCGCCCTCGGCGAACCCGGAGGCGGGATGGAGCGTCACGCCGGGGTCGATCGCCACCGGCCGATCGAACGGGCGGAGCGCCGCGTCCCGCACCGCGGAGGTGAGGAGCCAGCGGCCGAGGCCAGCGGGCGCCTTGGGGGCGGTGACCTGGGCGAGGGCGGCGGCGATCGGCGCGGGGAGCAGCTCGAAGCGGCCCGAAGGGGTGGTGAGCCGCCAGGTGGCGCGGTCGACCTCGCCGCTGAACCAGCCGTGCGGGGCCTCCTTGAGCTCGGCCATCGACACGACGCCCGAGGTGTCGAGCAGGCGGGCCTCCCACTTCTCGAGATCCGCGGTCGCGACGAAGCTGCCGAGCACCCGGAGGTGCGCGCCGAACTCTCCGCCGCGGAGGGTCGGCCCGACCTTCTTGAACAGGGCGAGGAGGATGTCCGACAGATCGCGCGCCTCGCCCGGGGGCGACACGAGCGAGGGCGTGTGCTGGGAGAAGCGCCAGGGGAGGATCGAGGTGTCGTGCAGGTGCAGATCCTCGCGCTCCCAGGGGTGGGTCGCGGGGAGCACCCAGTGCGCCATCGCGGTGGTGTCGTTGTCCGCGAGGTCGACAGCCACGAGCAGATCGAGGGATCCGAGGGCTTCGCGCAGGCGCGGGCCGCCGGGCAGCTCGCGGGCGGGATCGCCGTAGAGCGACACGAGCGCGCGGACCTGGCCGTGGCCGGGGGTGAGGATCTCGTCGGCCAGCAGCGCGCCGGGGGCCTGCAGAAGCAGGAGCGGGAGATCGCCGACGCGGGTGCGGGGCGCGCCGTCGGTCGGAAGCTGCTTCGCGAGGGGGTGGACGTCGATCACGCCCTTGTTGTCGAACACGCCGCCGGGGCGGAGCAGGTTGGCCGTGAGCGCGTGGAGCACGAGCAACGCCCACGCGGTCAGCGTGCCGTGCTCGTTCTGGAGCGCCTGGTTGCCCGGGGCACACACTGCCATCGCGGCGCGGGAGAACTTGAGCGCCACGCCGCCGATGTCGGTGGAGGGGATGCCGCAGATCTCCGCGCAGGTCTCGAGCGGCCAGGCGGCGAGGGCCTCCTTGAGCGGGCCGAGGGGGGTGCAGTAGTCGTCGGTGTACTGGACGTCGCGCCAGTCGTTCTTGAGGATCGCGTCGATCATGCCGAGCACGAAGAACAGCTCGGTGCCGGGCCGGATGGGCAGGTGGAGATCGGCGCCGGCCGCGAGTGGGGTCTTGCGCGGATCGACCGCGACCACCTTGGTGCCCTTGGTCTTGCGGCTGAACGCGAGGTCCGTGCCGAGGTTGCGCCCGCCCTGGAGGGGGCCCCAGCCGTCGGCCTCCTGGTTGGCCCCGAGCAGCACCACGTAGTGTGCGCGCCCGACGTCCCGCTGGAGCGCGGCGGCGTGGCCCACGACGAGCTCGACGGCGCGGAGCCAGGGCCCGCCGCGCGACGCGAGGGGCGAGAACAGGTTGGGCGTGTCGAGGCCGAGCGCGGTCGCGATCGTACGGGTGAGGCCGCGCGAGTCGAGGCCGACGGGCGCGCCAGCGTACATCCCGATGGCGCGCGGGCCCGACTGCTTGCGGATCTCCTTGAGTTTCGCGCCGATCTCGTTGATCGCCACCTCCCACGAGACCTCTTCCAGCTTGCCGTTCACCCGCTTCTTCGGGCGGAGCAGCCGGCGCGGATCTTCGGCGGCGCCCGCGGACGCGGTGCACAAGGCGCAGGTGCCGTGGCGGCCGGTCACGTTCTCGGTGTCGGCGCGCAGGGCGACGATGCGCCCGCCCTCGACCGTCGCGAGGAGGCCCGCCAGACACTCGTTCGAGCGACACCAGGTCGCTTGTTCTGAAGTCATCGCCATCAGCCTCGTCGCCTCCGCGGGCGAAGACTACCCCTGTTGCTCGGACTAGACCATCCCCCGGAGCACGGCGCGTAGCGTGGCCGCCGTGCGGGGGAGGTGCCGCGCCGAGGCGAGCAGCGCTTCGGCCGCGGCGCGGCTCCGGAGGCCGGGGATCAGGCGCACGACGAGGAGGTCCGGCTCGGGGCCCCAGGCCGCCGCGAGGTGCGCGAGCATGGGGGTGGTCGGGTCGTGATCCAGCGCGGCGCCCGCGGCGCGGAGGGCGGCGCCCAGGTCCACCCCGAGGAGCGCGGCCGCGGGCTCCGCGCGCCCGGTCTCCGCGGCGACGAACACGAGGCCGTCGACGTGGCCGGCGTCGGCATGCGCGCGACACACGGCCGCGAACGCGGGGTGCGGCGCCGCGGCCATCAGGTGGGTCAGGCCGACGGCGAAGGTCTCCGCCTTCTTGGAGAGGGGGACCAGCCAGTTCGCCGCGGGGTGGCGGGCAGCGGCGAGCGCGAGCACCTCGGTGGCGGCCTCGCCCGCGAGGTCGAGGAGGCGCGGGTAGAGCCCGCGGGGCGAGAGCGTGGCTTCGAGGGCGGCGACGTGCGGGAACGCGGCGCGCACGACGGTGGCGCCGCCGGGCGCGCGCGAGCCGCACACCACCTCGGCGAGCGCGACGGGGTCCTTCGTGGCGAGGGCGGCGAAGAGCGGCTGGAGGGGGCGATCCTTTGCGTCGCGCACGATGGCGAGGAGGCGCGGGAGCTCGGCCGGAAGATCGAGGCCGACGAGATCTCCGTCGAGGAGGCGGCTCATGCGTGCACGCCGCACGCGCCCGGCACGTCGAGCTTGGGGAAGGGGAGCCCCGCGGGCACGCCCACCCACACGTCCGCCAGGGGTACCGGCCAGCTCGTGCCGTCGGGGGCGCCGGGCTCGCCGAGCAGGGCGTGGCCGGCCGGGACCGCGGGGCGCCACGCGGCGCCGTGGCGCTCGAAGATGCCGCCGAGGCCCGACGCGGCGGCGCGCGCGCCCCGTGCGTCGGAGGCGACGAGGAGCACGCTCATGTCGTCCCGCCCGAGCCAGCGCGCGTCGAGCCGCTGGAGCGCGCCACACGCGGCCAAGAGCACCGCGGCGAGGTCGCCCTCGGCGCGCAGGTCCGCGAGCGCGTCGCGGGCGGCCTCGGCGGCGTCCCACCCCTCGACCACGGACGCGGTTCCGGCCACCCGGCCCGCCCACGCGAGCCGCACCGGACCGAAGTCACGTGCGCCGCGCAGGTGGCCGACGAAGGGGGTACGACCCCCGGCGCCGACGAGCCAGACCGTCATCGGGCCGAAGCGGGGGTCACTTGAACGAGCCGCACGTCAGCATCGAGGCGCCGTAGTACGGGTTCGCGATGGTGCCGCCCTCCTGGAGCCAGCTCGCGTCCGCCATCGGGCAGAACGCCTCGGTGATGGTGCGGCTGCCGCCCGCGTGGGCGCGGGCGTAGGGGAGCACGGCCGCGGAGAGCTTCTTCACCGCGGTGCGGCGCGGCTCGATCTCCGTGGAGGCGAGCGCGGCGCTCGTCTCGGTGGCGATGGCCGTGAGGGCCAGCGTGCCCGCCTCGTCGAGCCCGGGCGTGGCCTTGGCCGCGTCGACCTGGGCCTGGAGGGAGGTCAGGGCGGCGCCGGCGGCGGCGTTGTCGTCCTTCGCGAGGGCCGCCTGCGCGTCGAGGTAGGCGCCGACCACCTTACCGGAGGCGTCGTCGGCGCAGCAGGCGAACGCGGTCGCGGGCGTGGCGGGGGGCGCGGCGACGGGTGCCGGCGCGGGGGGAGGCGGGGGACTCGAGGCCGCGGGCGCCGTGCTTTCGCCGCCACACGCGAACAGGAACAGCGTGGGGGCAACCCAGCCCGTCAGAAACAGACGCATCTACAGCCTCCTGGCGCGCCCTCCTATTTCGAAGTGGCGCGCGCTGTCTCCCGAAAGCCCCGCTCCTGGAGCGGGGCGTGGGCGGAATCGCGCCGCCGTGTCGACGCACCCGGGCGCCGGGTTATCCTCGCGCCGCGGAGAACGTGATGGCTCGTACCCTCTTGTGGATCCTCGGCGGCCTGCTCCTCGCGGTGGGTCTCGTGTCGCTCCTGTTCGCCTTCGCGACGCCGTGGGGCCCCATCGCGGTGAACCTGCCCCAGACCGGCTGGGATGCCGTGGGGGACATCGCCCCCACTGACTACTTCCCCTTCGCCGTGTTCGGCATCCTGTTCGGCGCGCCGATCCTCGTCGCGCTCAACGCGACCGCCTGGAAACACACCGACGGCTACTAAGCGCGTGCGCGTCCTGATCCTCCAGGCCGCGCCCATCGTCGGGGACGTTGCCCGGAACGCGGCCCTCTGCATCGAGGGCATCCACGCCGCCGCGGCCGAGGGCGCCCGCATCCTGCTCGCGTCCGAGCTGATGCTGTCCGGCTACCCGCCGCGGGATCTGCTCGAGCGTGGTGACCTGCTACGCGCCTGTCGCGCTGCCGCGGAGGACGTGGCCCGCGCCACCGCCGGCACCGACGTCATCGCGGTCTTCGGCGCCCCCTGGGAGGACGGCGGCATCCGCAACAGCGCGGTGATCGCGGCCGGCGGCGAGATCGTCGCGGTGCGCCACAAGACCCTGCTGCCGACCTACGACGTGTTCGACGAGCACCGGTACTTCGTCCCCGAGTCCAATCCGCGGCCGGTCGACGTGGGCGGGCTGCGCCTGGGCGTGACCATCTGCGAGGACATCTGGAACGAGGTGGGCTCCGGGCGCCGCTACGACGCGGATCCCGTCGAGCGCATGCGCGGCGCCGACGTGCTGCTCAACCTGTCGTCGTCGCCGTTCCACGCCGCGAAGGGCGCGGTGCGGCTCGACCTCGTCAAGCGCAAGGCGCTCCAGGTCGGCGCGCCGCTCGTCTACTGCAACCAGGTGGGCGGCAACGACGAGCTGCTCTTCGACGGCGGCTCGCTCGTGGTCGCGGCCGACGGGCGGCTGCTGTTCCAGGCACCGCAGTTCCGCACGGGCTCGTGGGTGGTCGATCTCGACGGCCCGGCGGTCCCGTACACGGCGCTCCCCTTCGAGGAGGAGGTGCTCGAGGCCCTCACGATGGGCGTGCGCGACTATGCGGCGCGGTGCGGCTTCAAGACCGCGGTGCTCGGCTTGTCCGGCGGCATCGACAGCGCGCTCGTGGCCGTGGTGGGCGCGCGCGCGCTCGGCCCCGAGAACATCTGGGCGATCGGCATGCCGGGCCCGTTCTCCTCGGAAGGTTCCGTCACGGACGCGGAGGCCCTTGCGGAGCGCCTTGGCCTCAACTGGCAGAAGCTCCCGATTTCTCCGGTGTACGAGAGCTTTCTCGACGTGTTGGCGCCTCCGTTCGCCGGTGTCGCGCGGGACGTGACCGAGGAGAACCTCCAGGCGCGCGTGCGCGGCACGCTCCTCATGGCGTTGTCCAACAAGTTCGGGCACCTGCTGCTCACCACCGGCAACAAGTCGGAGATGGCCGTGGGGTATTGCACGCTCTACGGCGACATGAACGGCGGGCTCGCCGTGCTCGCGGACGTGTTCAAGACCGACGTGTATCGGCTGGCGCGGTGGATCAACCGGGACGGCGAGGTCATCCCGAACGCGACGATGACCAAGCCGCCGTCCGCCGAGCTCGCGCCCAACCAGACCGACCAGGACTCGCTCC
The DNA here is from genome assembly GCA_040386535.1 of Myxococcota bacterium. Classification (GTDB taxonomy): domain Bacteria; phylum Myxococcota_A; class UBA796; order UBA796; family SXON01; genus CAJBVW01. Next base: position 162,223 of record JAZKFH010000009.1, read on the forward strand.
CGTCCTACGATCAGCTCGACGCCATCCTCCGGCTCTACGTCGAGGGCGTGGTCGACCCGGCCGACATCGTGGCGCGCGGCCATCCGCGGGACATCGTGGAGCGCGTGGTGCGCATGGTCGTGCGAAGTGAATACAAGCGCTGGCAGGCGGCCCCCGGCTTGCGCGTGAGCGCTCGCGCCTTCGGGAGCGGCCGTCGCATTCCGCTCGCACACGTCTGGCGCTGAACTCCATGCCTCGCCTCGGATCTCCGGATCCACGACCGCGTGACCCCGCTCCTGGCGCTGACCGTCGCGTCTGGTCCGCCGGCACCGCACGGCGTTCCCTGCTGGCCGAGGTCGAGCGCCTCGCGGGCGAGCTCCGCGGCCCCCTCGGCGGCCTGGAGGAGGCGATCATCGGCCTCGTGGACGGGGACGGCCTGCCGCCCGGCCTCACGCCCGACGTGCTCTTCGAGGGCGGCATGCCCCGCATGCGGCCGATCCTCGTGGTCCTCGCCGGGCGCGCCGCCGCCGAGCGCGAGGCCGACCCTCAAGCCGCCTTCGAGGTCGCCGCCATCGCGGAGATGCTCCAGGGCGCGATCCGCCTGCACGACATGGCCCTGGGGCGCCGGGACGGCCGTCGGCGCCGGGCCGCGCGCGTGGTGCTCCGCGGCGCGGGCTCGCTCCTCGGCGCGAACCACCTGACGCTCCGCGCGCTCGAGCTCGCGCGCCGCGCGCCCGCGCCGGAGATCCTCGGCGAGACCCTGGAGCTGCTGCGCGACGTCGGCGCCGGCCACGCGCTCGGCGAGGCCCTCCGCACCCGCCCCGCCACGGTGGCGGACGCGCTCCTGTTCGCGGAGGAGCACAGCGGCGCGCTCTTCGCCTTCACCTGCCGCGCGGGCGGCCACCTCGTGCGCGCCGGGCGCCCCGCCATCACCGGGCTCGGCCGGTATGGGCGGCACGTCGGCATCGCGTGGAAGCTCGCGGAGGACCTCGCCCTGTTCGACCCCGCGACCGGCGGCCGCCAGCTCGCGCACCACGCGGCCGCGGCGCGCCCGGTGTTCCCAGTGGCCTGGGCCAACGCGAAGGACCCTGACATCGAGCCCTTGTGGCGGCGCCTCGGCGCGGCGGGCTACGACGACGCGGTCGCGACGGAGCTCACCGATCGGGTCCGCAGCCTCGGCGGCGTCGGCGCCGGCCGCGAAGCGATGATCCGCGAGACCTGGGCGGCGCGCCGCGCGCTTCGCCCGCTCCCCCCGTCCCCCGCGCGCGACTCGCTCGATCGGCTCGCCGCGTCCCTGGCTTCAGTCGCGGCGTAGCGTCGGTAGGCTCGTACCGGGCCTCTTTCGGGGGGGGCCGGGCGCGAGAGAACACGCCCAGCCCGTCGTCTACTACAGCTCGCTCGACGAAGCGAACAACCCGAACAGGTAGAAGTACCCCTCGCCGCCGATGGCCCCGACCTCCGGCGCCGCGGTGACGCGGAGCGAGTAGTCGCCGCGGGGGTAGGGGCCGAGGTTCAACGCGTCCGCGTCGGTGCCGACCGCGGAGTCGACCGTTTCGAGCACCACGCCGGTCGCGTCGAGCAGCTCCACCCGCGGCACGAGCAGGCTGCCGTAGGGCTGGGCGCCCAGGTACACGCTGATGAACGCGTCGTCGAACGGCACGTCGACCGTGAACAGATCGGCGTCGGTCTCCGTGTCGATCCGCCCCTGGCCGTACGCGGCGTAGAGCGCGCCCGAGTCCGGGTTCTGGTCGTCGAGGATCAGCACGTTGGCTTCCTCGAGCGTGTCGTCCGGCTCGCGGCCGGGCGGATTCCCGCTCCCCGGATCGCGGACGACGAAGAAGAGCCACGTCCAGTAGTCGGAACCGCCGCCGCCCGACACGTCCGTGGCGCCGATGACGTACCGGGTGCCGACGGGGTCGGGGAGCAGGGCGGGGGCGGAGAGCGTCGGATCGGTGAGCGCGAGCACGTCGTCGCCGTCGGCGTTCTTCATCGTCACCCGCGCGACGACCTCGCTCTCGTCGGCGTTCTGGAGCGCCACCACGTAGATCGGCGCGCCGGACGCGGGCAGATCGAGGGCCGCCCAGTCGGTGTCGCCGGGCTCCGCGAGGAGCACCGGGAACGAGTAGAGCACGTTCGCCGAGAGCGCCCCGAAGTCGAGCCCGGCCTCCTGGGAGCTGTCGGTCTCGACGCCGACGGAGTTCCACTCGGTGATCTCGAGGGTGTAGGACTCGCCGGAGCCGCCGATGGGATCGGCTTCGTAGAAGCTTCCCGCGTCCTCGACCTTCAGGTAGTAGGTGCCCGCCTCGGGGAAGTAGCCGAAACACATGGAGTCGGCGGAGGACACGTTCCCCGCCGGATGTTCGTCCTCCCACACGAGGCGCTTGCCGGCGCTGTTGTAGACGCTCACGACGCTGTCCAGCCCGCCCTCGGCCTCCGCGGTGACCACCGCGACGCGGAAGAACTCGCCGCCCTCGGCGGTCACGGCGAACCAATCCACGTCCCCCGCGGGGTTGATCTCCCCATCGGTGGTGTCGGCCCAGAACAGGCTCTCGGCGCCTTCGGTCTCGTCGTTGCGGTCGCCGTCCACACACGCGTCGGCCTCACAAATCTCGGTCGAGGTGCAGTCCCCGTCCGAGGCGCACTCCCCGCCGTCGGGATCGGGCTTGCCCCCCGAGCCCGTGTCTTCCGAGGTGCGCAGGCACCCCGCGACGAACAGTGACAATACTACGAGCATGGAACGATGCACCTTTCCTCCGGATCGTGCCGGACAGGGTAGCATCCGCGCGCACCTTCGCGTACAAGTCCGGCCCTGCCCGAGCGCCCCCTGGAGTCCGCGTTTCCGCCCTTCGGCACCCTCCCGCCCGCGCGGCGTGGGTCCGATCGCGCGCCGCGCGCCGCGGGGTCGGCACGGTTCCGTCGCCGGCGGGCACGTGTCGCCACATGCGCCGAGCGCGGCCAGCACGACGCTCTCGTCGCGCTGTACAGGAACGAAATCTTGCACGTCCCATCCGTGTTGGTTCCACATACAGTCGCGGTTTCTTCGGAGCGGCAAGGCAGCAGCAGTGGCTTTGACAGGTTCTTGACAATGCGGGGTCGTGAACGGATCTATAAAGATGCGCTCGCCACGGCAGGGTCCCCAAGTCCTGCAGGTGGCAATCGATGCCCTTGTGTCTCGAACGGTCTGTGTCCTCGGTGTCGTGCACCTCGGTGCTCGAGCCGGGGGTTTCGTCCCCGGATTCAACTCCCAGGCCTCAAGCTCTGGGTCTCGAATCCCGAGGGGGCTCGCAGCCGGGGTTTCGCCCCGGCCTCGGAATAATGTGTTGTCCCCCGGCATTCCGAACGACTCGAACCGCTCGCGGTATCGTTTCCAGTACAGATCGAAAGCTGCAATGACCTGCTGCATAGTGAGTCAGGAGTGAACATGTCGCTGCGAATCCGGAGTTCTTCTGCATCGGACGGCGCCCGTCGCCGTTCGGAGCGCTTGACTGCCGAAGAAGAGAAGGCCATCGCGCGGGAGATCCGCAAGGCGGAGCAGGCCGCCCGTGAGGCCGTTGCCGGCATCGACGCGGCGGAGAACATCCTTCGTCGTCGCCCGGACCGCGCGGAGCGCACCCGCGCCGGCGCGGTGGACCGTCTCGAGGAGGCCGTTCGCGCCGTCGGCCGCGCCGCTCGCAAGGAAGAGGGCCTCAAGCTCATGGCTCGCCGCGCCCAGGGCGCGTGGCAGCAGGCCGAGGAGCTTCGTTGGCGGCTCGCGATGAGCGGGCGCCGCATCGCGCACGGCGAGGCCCGCAAGCTCGCCGGCCCGTTCATGGACGAAGAGGATCTCGTGCAGGAGGGCTACATCGGCCTCCTCCGCGCGGCCAAGCGCTTCGACCCGGACCGTGGCATCCGCTTCTCCACCTACGCCCGTTGGTGGGTGCGCGCGCAGATGACGCGCGCCATCGACCACACCGGGCGCCCGGTGCGCCTGCCCGGCTGCGCGGTCGAGCAGACCCGCAACCTGCGCAAGGCGATGAAGCGCTTCGAGGCCGCCGGCATCGAGTACAACATCGCGGACCTGGCGGACGAGGTGGGCATCGACAAGGAGCGCGCCGAGCTGCTCCTGTCGCAGGGCAACACCATCTCGCTCGAGCAGCCGGTGGACGACGGCCCGCGCCCCCGTCCCCTGGAGCGCTTCCTGTCGGATGACGACGCCGTCTCCCCGGACGACGAGAGCATCCAGCAGCAGGAGCTGTCTCGCATGAGCAAGGCCTTCCACGGCGTGCTCTCCGAGCGTCAGCGCTTCGTGCTCACCCGCCGCTACGGCCTGGAAGACGGCGAGTTCCGCACCCTCTCCGAGGTCGGCAAGGAGATGGGCCTGTCCCGCGAGCGCGTCCGCCAGATCGAGCGCGAGGCCCTCATCCGCCTCCGCGATCAGTCCGGCATCCGCGACCTGCGCGGCCTCGTGCTCGGCGAGCCGGGCGAGGCGTAGTCCTCGTCCCCCAGGGCCCGCTCGGAGGCCCTTCCTGATGGGCGCCCCTCTCCGGGGCGCCCGTCGTCGTTAAGGGGTGGTATGCGGATTGCCACGTTCAACGTCTACTGGTTCGGAACCACCCGCCCCATCGTGGAGCGCGCCCCCGAGGACGATCAGCTGGTCGCCCGGGTGCTCGCCCGCTTGGACGCCGATGTCTTCGCCCTCCAGGAGATCTGCGACCTCCCACGCCTGGAACGTGTCGTCCAGGCGGCCGGGGTGTTGTGTGGGCGGGACCTCCGCGTGCGCGTGGCCGACACGTTCGTCACGTCCGCACGGCCCCAGGAGCTCGCGGACAACGCGCTCCAGAAGGTGGTGTACGTCTGGGATGCCGGCACCGTCGAGCCGATCGCCTGGGGCGCGCTCGGTGGGGGCCCGGCCCTACGCCCGCCGCTGCTGGCGACGTTCCGGGATCGGCGTGACGGGGCGTCGATCTCGCTCGCCGCCGTACACCTGAAGTCGGGGCTCATGGGAGTCCCCCTGGCGGACGCCTCCGCGGCGCTCCGGCTCCGCGAATCCGGGCACCTCGCCCGCTGGTTGGGCGGCGAGGCGCTCGGCCCCCTCGGCGCGCTGCACGCCGGGGGTGGCGCCCGGGTCGTCCTCGGGGACTTCAACGCGCGCGAGGACGATCCCTCGATCGCGCCGTTGCGGAGCCTGCCGGGGTGGGCGTGGCCCGCGCCGATCCTCCCCGAGGGAGACCGGTGGACCACGTGGCTCGACCGCGAGATCATCGACCACGTCGCCGCGTCCGAGGAGGCGCGCTTCGTCGGGGCGCCGCGCGCGTTCGCGTTCGATCGGGACCCCGCGCTCGGTGACGTGGCGTTCTTCCACGCCGTCGACTCGTTCGTCGCGCAGCGCGCACGCGGCTTTCCGCGCGCGCCGGTCGAGAACCTGTACCGCGTGTCCGACCACCGCCCGGTCGTCGCGGAGATCGTCCCCGCGTAAGGTCACGGATCAGCCGCAGACCGCCCCGAACACGCGCAGGAAGTTCTCGCCGAGCACGGCGTGAACGTCCGCGGGCGGCCAGCCCGCGTCGAGCAGGGCCTGGGTGAGGCCGGGCAACTTCTCGGCGGAGTCGAGGTCCCGCGGGTAGAGCGCGAAGCCCTCCCAGTCGGTGCCGATCGCCGCGTGCCGCACGCCCACCGTGCGCCGGATGTGGTCGAGGTGGCGCACCACCTGGCGCACCCCGCCCGCGCCGAGAAAAGGCGTCACGAAGATCACCCCCACGACGCCGTCGGTGTCGGCCACGGCGCGGAGCAGCCCGTCGTCGATGCCGCGCGGGCTGGGATGGATGGCGGTGCACGCGGTGTGCGAGATGATCACGGGCTTGTTCGCGCGCGCCGCGGCCTCGATGACCCCGGCGCGCCCGACGTGCGCGAGGTCGACGAGGATGCCGAGCCGGCCGAGCTCGTCGACCAGCGCGCGCCCGTAGTCCGAGAGCGGCGCGGCGTTGTCCGCGCCCCAGCCCACCATCGGACGGCACGCCGTGTTCGCGGTGAAGTGCGCGAGCCCGACGTACCGGAGCCCGGCGGCGCGGAACCGCGGGAGGTCCTCGAGCCGGGTGTCGAGCCCGTGCGCGCCCTCGAGACCCGCGAAACACGCGATGCGCCCTTGCGCCTTGGCGGTGCGGATGGCCTGGACCGTGCCGCACACCACCAGCTCGTCGGGGGACTGGCTCGCATGGCGCGCCATCCGCGCGAGGTCGGCGTCGATGGCGGCGGGGCCCGAGCGGCGCCGCATCGGGTTGATCACGACGCCGAGCGCCATCGCCCCGATGCCGCCCTCCTTGAGCCGGGGCAGATCGCAGTGCCCGAACAGCGGCGCGCCGAAGAGCGGGTTCGGCGCGTGGCGGCGGCGCCAGTCCCAGCCGAGGAGCTTGGAGGCGAGCAGCAGATCGCAGTGCAGGTCGACGAAGAGGGCGGAGGCGTGGAGCGCGTGCGCCTCCTCGGAGATCGCTGCCATCACGCCGTGCCGTCGGGGCGCGGCACGCGTTGGCGCCAGAGCGCGCCGAGCACGTCCACGCCGTCGTGGAAGCGCCCGCACGCGGGGTGCTGCATGCGCCCGGGCCCGCACATGCGGGGCGCGCCGAGGTAGAGGCCGGGCAGGTCGGTCGCGACGGTGCCGAGGCGATCGCGCCACGGAGCGACGGCGGCGCGCACCTCCTCCACGTCGGTGAACGGGTGGACGACGAGCACTCTCGGCAACGCGATGGGCGTGAAGTGGTCCGCGGGCAGCTCCAGCACCGCCCACCCGGTGCCGACCACCTTCCGCCCGGCGGCGCGCGCCAGCATGATGCGGGCGCGGATCTGCGCGGCGTCGGCCGGATCGAGGTCGCCGCGGGGCCAACGCGCCTCGGCGGCGGCCATCCACGCGGCCGCGGCGTCGAGATCGACGTGCCGGGCGAAGTACGCCGCGGGCGACATGCACCCGTGCCCATCGTAGAGCGCCACGTCGTCCACGGCGGCCTCGGTCAGCGCGGACACGACCCCCACGCCGAAGCGCGGCCCGAACGGGAGCCACACCACGCCCTCGGGCAGCCGCGACCGGATGGCCAACATCGCCGGCGCGCCGCCGAAGGCCATGACGCCGTCGACCTCGGCGAACGCGTCGGCCTCGGCCTCGACATCCCCCCCGCGCCACGCCCGCACCTCGATGCCGCCGATCGCGTCCGCCATCGCCTCAATGGCGGCCTCCTGTCCCGACGCGGGCTTCACGATGATGCGGACCCCGCGGGCGGCGAGGTGGAGCATCCACGGGAGCGCCGCCGTGAACACGTTGCCGCTGCACACGATCAAGGCGGCGCGCGGCGGGGTGCCGGACACCTCGGCGGTGAGCGCGGCGGGATCGAGGTCCCCAACGGCGGCGGCCCAGCAGGCGCGCGCGTTTGGCTCCGAGAGGCCGGTGCCCCACGTGGCCGGATCGAGCGCGGCGAGGCGGGCGAGGGCATGCTCGAGGTCGACGGCGAGATCGAACCGAAGGGGGAACGACATGTAGCGATCTAACTCGGAGAAGGAAGAACTCGTGGTCACTCGCCCGTGCCGGCGCCCCGCACCGCCGCGAGGAAGTCCTCCGCTCGCATCGAGCACCCGCGCGCCTCGGCGCCCGCGAGCCGGCCCCGGAGCGTCACGGCGTCGCCCGTCGCGGCGTGCGCCACGACGCCGAGGTCCATCGTCTCGATCGCGAGCACGCTGTCGACGTTGCAAAGGTCGACGAAGCGCAGGAGCCCCTCGCCGTCGACCGGCTCGCCGCTCATCGGGTCGACCGTGTAGACGCGCAGCCAGGGCGGCGCGACGAACGCGTCGGGGCGCTCGCCGGCGGCGACGGGTGTGGTCCACAGCTGGCTGGAGAGCTCGGTCATGCCGTACTCGCCGATGACCCGGGGCGCGCCGAGGCGCTCGGGGACCGCCGCGTAGAGCGAGGCGGCGTCGAGACGGACCTCGCGCCCCTTGAAGCCGCCCGTGACCATCACCAGGGAGTCCGCGCCCAGGGAAACGCGGCCCGGCACCGCGAACAGGGCGTCCAGCGCGAAGGCGGTCGCGGCGAGGAAGACGGGACCGTCGGCGGCGGCGGCGGCGAGCCGGGCCCACGCGTCGGGCACCACGCCCCCGCCCTGGAACAGGGGGAGGGGAGCGCCGCCGAGGCGCGCCGCGAACTGGCCGACCATGTGGCCGAGCGAGGAGTCCGCGTCCTCCGGGCACAAGGAGACGACCTGCCCGACGGGAGCCGGCGCGGGGAGGGGGACGGCGCTCTTCGCGAAGTGCCGCCACGCCCCGAGGTCGTAGAGCGTCGTGTCGCGCAAGCGGTGGACCCCGCGTACGGACCCGGTGGTGCCGCTCGTGCGGAAGGTCACGGTCGCTTGCTCGACGGGGAACGACATGAGCGTGAGGCTCTGGAACAGCGCGACCGGGACGGCGGGGATCTCGTCCACGCGGGTGGGGCGCGCGCCGTCCACGAGGGCGCGGTAGGTCGGGTTGTTCGCCACCTGCCAATGGAACAGCTCGATCGCCAGCGCGGAGAAGTCGCCCTCCCCCGTCTCGACGAAGCGCCGGATCGCGGCGGCCGGAGGCGCGGTCACAGGCACTCCCCCAGCGCGGCGACCGCGCCTTCGAGTTGGGCGCGCGCGATGGTCAACGGCGGCGTGAGGCCGAGCGCCTCGGCGCGCTCCCCGCACGGCAGCACGATGTAGCCACGGTCGAGCATCTTGCGGGTGACGCCGAGGCTGTCCTCCAGGTGGACGCCCAGCATCAGCCCGCGCCCGGTGATGCCGCGCACCCCGGGCACCTGCGCGAGCGCCGCGGCGAACCGGGCGCCCTCGCTCGCGGCGCGAGCCACGATCTGCTCGCGCTCCACCACGTCGAGCACGGCGAGCGCCATCGCGCAGCCGACGGGGTTGCCCAGAAAGGTCTGGGTGTGGATGGCCTCGCCGGTCGAGGCGCCCCACGCGTCCATCGCGCGGGAGGTGCCGAGGCAGGCCGAGATCGGGAAGCCGCCGCCGAGCGCCTTGCCGAGGCAGAGCAGGTCGGGGCGCAGCTCACCCGCCGCGAGGAGGCGGCCCGAGCGCCCCAGGCCCGAGTAGATCTCGTCGTGGATGACGAGCGCGCCCGCGGCGCGCGCCGCGGCGTGCAGCCGCTCCAGCCACCCCGCCGGCGGCTCGCGCATGCCGCCGCGGCCCTGGATGGGCTCGACGAGCACGGCGGCGTAGGGCGCGAGGTCGGGCCAATCGCCCCCGTAGGGCGCGTGGTCGACGTGGTGGCCGAGCATGTCCGCGAAAGGGCCGCGGAACGCCTCCACGTGGTAGCCGATGGCCGCGAGCGAGGCGGCGGCGAGCCCGTGGTACCCCCCGGTGAACGCCAGCACCCGGCCGCGCCCCGTCGCGATCCGCGCCGTCTTCAGCGCCGCCTCCACCGCGTCGGACCCCGAGGAGCCGAAGATCACGCGGTCCATCCCGGTCACGGCGCAGAGGCGCTCCAGGAGCTCGATGCGGCGCAGATCGGGGAACGCGTCGCCCATGGCGTGGGGGAGGCGGCCGAGCTGGGCCTGGCCCGCGGCGACGACCGCGGGGTGGCGATGGCCGACCGAGGCCACTCCGAAGCCCGCGCACAGGTCGACGAAGACATTCCCGTCCGCGTCGCGCACGTTGGCGCCCACGGCCTCGTCCCACACGATGGGATCGGTGTCGGCGGCGCCGATGGACACGGCGCGGCGGGCGCGGCGCGCGGTGATCGCCGGGCACTCGTGGCGCGCCAGGCGGTCCACCCAGGCGCGGGAGGCGGGGCCGGGCACCGCGGTGCGGAGCTGGGGGAGTTCGTCGCCGGTCACTGGAAACCTCGGGCCGGCCGATCTAACGCGATCCATCGGGCTCCCCGCGCCCCGCGGCGCCTCCCGGAGCGGGACTGCGCGTTTGCCCGACCCCCGCGGAGACGGTATCGTGCCGCCGTGTCCTGGCTCCTGCTCTTCCTTGCCTGCCATCAGCCCGTCATCGAGGTCATTCCCGGGGTCTCGACCGCGCTCGAGGTGGTCGTCACCAACCCCACCTCGTGCGCCGCGTGTGACGGCTTCCGCGACGTAGACACGCTGCGGCTCGAGGTGAGCGTAAACGACGTCGTCGTCGAGACCGACACGTTCGCCTACCCGGACGAGGCCGTGACGCTGCCGGACCTGACCGGCTTCGGCGTCATCCGCGTCTCGTTGTTCGGCCTCGAAGAGGGCCGCGTGCTCTCCGCGGGCCGCACCGCCGAGATCGTGCTGGTGCCCGACGCCACGCTCTCCGTGCCGCTGTTGTTCCTCCCGGTCAACCGCGCCCTCGCGCTCGACGCGCCGATGTTGACCGACCGTTCGCGCCACCTCGCGCTCACGCGTCGCGACGGCTCCGTCGTGTTGATCGGCGGCGTGGATCCGCAGGGCACACGCGCCACGGCGACCACGGAGCGCTTCGATCCGGTCCTCGGCACCTTCGCCGAGTACTCCCCGTTCTCCAGCCCCGCGGTGGCGTCCCCTTCGTTCGCGACGCTCCCTGGCGGGGAGACCTTGATCGTCGGCGGCTACGCGGTGCTCGGCGGCACGCCGGTTGCGGTCGAGGACGCGGCGGTGTTCGACGACACGATGGGCACGTTCGGCGAGGCCGGGCCGTTGTCCCAGGGGCGCAACGGGCATTGCGTCGCGATGTTCCGGGAGCGCCAGGGCATCGTGCTCGGCGGGTCCGCCGGCGGCGCCGACTACCTCAAGCCCGACGAGGAGAGCGGCCTCTGGGCGTTCACCCCGCTCGACATGCGCGACTTCGACGCGGGCGCCGTGACCGGCTGCGACGTGCTGGTCGACGGGCGCGTGTTCGTGCAGGGAAGCGACGCCGCGTCCACCGGGGTGTGGGACGGCGGCAACAGCGAGCTCGATCCGGCGGAGGCCTTCGTCGCGACGAACGAGGGCAACGCGGGAGACTTCCGGTACGTCTCGGGCGCCTCCTTGTTCCCCGAGGAGGACGGCAGCATCCGTATCCTCGGCGGTGCCGACGTCGGGACCGGCGCGGTGTACTCGGACGGTCGGCTCTACGTCCCGGACGTGCGCCGCTTCGTCGCCGTGGGGGGCTTCGCGGAGCCCCGCTTCGCGCCGCAGGTGGCGCCCTGGATCACGCCGGGCTGGTACGCCGCGGGGTGCGGCTGGACCGACAGCACGCGCACCGTCGGCGAGGACACCCTCGAGCTCGTCTCCCCGGTCGAGGGGGTGAGCGGCCCCGCCATCCGCCTGGACCGCGCGCGGCCCGGCTGCGGCCTGTCCGTGCTCCTCGACGGGTCGATCCTCGTCACGGGAGGCTACGAATCGGGGAGCACGTCCGTGCTCGACGCGGCGATCGTGGTGCCGTACGTCGATCCCGCCATGGGGGGTTGACCTCGGGCTCGGCCGGTTGTAGATGGGCGCCGCCTCGAGGTCCGGATGCGCGCCTTCTCCCTGGTGGCTCTCTCCTCCCTGATGGTCTCGTTGCTCGGTGGATGTGGCTTCGGCCTCACGCCGACGCCGGACGGCTTCGTCGACGGGTCGACGCAGGACGATCCGAGCGTCCCCGCCACCGACGACACCGAGGACCCGGGCACGGACCCGAGCGTAGACGAGACGCTCCCCGCCACGTCCGCCAACCTCGACGACACGTTGTTCGTCATCGACCGCGCGTCGATGCGGGTGACAGAGCCGCCGGGGCTCGACGCCCTGTTCGGCGAGGTCCTCGATCGGGACGTGTTCGTGTACGTCGCGGATGCGACGTCCTCCACCATCGACCTCGCGGTGACGCTGGCCGGCACGGACGGCGAGCAGGACCTCTGCGAGGCCGTGCGCGCCTTCCCGGAGGGTGACTGGTCCGCCAACCCCGTGTTCGACGTGGGCCCGGGCGAGCTCTCCACGAGCTTCGGCGGCCACCCCGCCACGTTCCGCTCGCTCCTTCTCTCGGGTGTGTTCGACGAGTCGGGGACCGCGTGGCGGGACGGCACCCTCGCGGCCGAGCTCGACACGCGGGAGCTCGCCGCCGCGCTCGGCGATGTGGACGGGTGTGATCTCGTCGCCGACCTCGGCGGCGAATGTGTCGCGTGTGACGACGGTGTGGAGGCCTGCTTCGCGCTCCACATCGAGGGCATCATCGCCGACCGCGTCGACACGAGCTTCGACGACACGCCGGACGCCCGGGGCTGCGCGGGCTGAGGCACGCGCCCCCGCGGAGCGAGCGGACGGGCCCCAGGCGACAGAAAGTGACGGAGGTGTCGGCGGACGCTTTGGCGTGGCAGGTTTGCGCCGGATGGAAGAGCGCCCCTTACAGGTGCGCATCCAGCCGTAGACGAGATAGCAAGCCTTGAGTTTCATTCTCGTGCTCCGGCTTGGATTGGGAGCACCGCGTCGTGTCGCTCCGAGGGACGGGAGGGCCATGGGGAGCCGACGATCCGCAGCCTGACGGTGTCGTAGCGGAGTCGGACCTTGTAGGATGGGAACAACCCAACCCGAGGTGCTGCATGACACTCCTGGCCCTGTCCGTCCTGTCGGCCTGCTCGGACTACCAGCTCGAACGTGATCTCGTAGAGCCCGGCCCGGCCTATCCCAACGCTCCCTGGCCCCTGCCGCCCGCGCGCGTCTCCCCGGCGCCCGCCATCGAGGTCCAGCCGTCGTTCCACGACTTCGGGGAGGGCGACCCGTGGTTGTCCACCACCCAATCCGTGACGCTCACCAACGTCGGCCTCAAGCCCCTCGAGGTCGCCAACCTCCGCTACGACACGGCCTCCGTCGAGCTCGTGTTCAACGCGGACGAGGCGACCAACGGCCAGCTCCCGTGGGTGCTCCAGCCGGGCGAGAGCCGTGTCACCCAAGTCAAGTACACGCCCATGGACGAGGGCGCGGACCAGGGCACGCTCGTGGTCGACTCGAACGATCCCGACGATCCGCGGGTGAACGCCACCCAGGTGGGCGCCGCCAAATTCACCGGCTTCACGACGGGCTGGTACATCGTCAACGACGACACCCCCTACGATCTGACGAGCAATTCGACCTACCGTGTCGACTACGACGGCGATCCGGACGCCTACTGGTACGAGCCGTCCGGCAACCACGGGATGACCGCCAGCGCCGACGTGGCCGCCGACTTCGCGGACCTGCGCGACTACGTCATCACCCGCGCCGGCGGGCCCACGCCCGTCACCGGCCCGCTGTCGTTCTTCGCGCCGAGCGAGCTGCCCGACATGCTCGAGGGCTCGTTCAGCTACATCCTGTGCGACTTCTGGATGGACCCGAGCGACGACCCCTCGCGCTACAGCATCTCGTCGGGTCCGGTGGACGACGGCATCCGGGTCATCGTCAACGGCGCGATCCTCGGGGAGCTGGCCTACAACCAGAGCGGGACGTGGCCGCTGACCAACGCGGTCCCCGGGCAGGTCAACACGCTCGTGGTCATCCTCATGGACAACGCGATGTGGGAAAAGTACGTGAACGACCTCGCGTTCTACAAGGACGGGGTGATGGTCGGCGGCTGACCGCCAGCGAACGTACGGCGGTTTCGCGGAGGGTCATTCGAAGTGTCGCTCGAAAAGGCGGTATCCTTTCGCAATGACGCTCCTCGTTCTCCTTGCCTGCAACGATCCGAAGGAAGCCGCGCCCGAGTTCTCGGACGCGGCGCGGTACGGCCTCGAGCACTTCGACGACCCCGAGGAGGACGCGCTCGCCGCGCCCATCCTGGCGCTCGAGGCCGAGATCGACAGCTCGCTGGAGATGACCTCCGACGTGTCGGCCGACCGCGCGCTCTCCCTGGAGGTGCTCACCGGCGAGGAGATCGAGGGCATCACGCACCCGGACCGTGACCCCGGCCTGGCGATCCCCCCCGTGGCGCTCGCGCGCAACTCGGACTTCGCCATCGCGAGCCACGTGGCGGTCGCGATGCGCGACGACCTGTCGCCGATGGAGCCGAACTCGCCGGACCTGTACGCGCGCACGCTGACCGACGGGGCCGACTGCTGGGCGGAGCACGAGTGCGTGTTCCTCCGCACGCAGAACGACGTCAACAAGACGAACTTCCTGATGGACGTGACCTACCGCCTCGACAAGGACTACCGCTGGGCGGACCTCGGGGACGGCCGCCTCGCGCTCGCGGCGCGCTCCTGGATGCCGGAGCCCGGCTTCGGGGACGACGGCGGGACGACCATCTGGCAGTCCTACACGTTCGAGATCTGGGTCCCGCGGGACGGCGACACCACGCTGCGGATGATGGCCGTCTGGTCGGAGTCCGAGTTCTCGGTGCAGCCCAGCGAGGACACGGTCGAGAGCGTGCAGCTCGTCGGGATCGACGACATCTTCAAGGCGCACGACGAGTGGATGGCGGAGAACGGCGGGTAGCTGTTTCGCGAGGCGTCGGTGGCCTGCCGGGAAGGCACCGACGAGAACCGCAGCCGGGGCCCCCGGCGGTTCCCCCCAAGGGGCCCCACCGCCGGACCCGGCTGCACGTCGGTGCCTTCCCGGCCGGGGGGACCGTCGCGGCACGTCGGGCGCGGCCCGGGGTTCTCCGTCCCCAGTCATTGCCCTTGAAACGAGGGGAGGGGAGAGGAGGGGAAAGGGAGGCGGCGGCTAGCCGAGCGCCGTCAACAGCTTCGCGTGCATGCCGCCGAAGCCGCCGTTCGACAAGATCGCGAGCACGTCCCAGGGCAGGGCGTTGGCGGCGGTGACCGCTACGATCTCCTCGACCTCGGCGTAGTGGAAGGCTTCGTGGCCGCGGGCGCGGAGCTTCTCGACGAGGCGGGCGCTGTCGAAGCGCTCGTCCTCGGGGATGCGGGACTGGTCGTGCGGGTGCGCGATGACGACGACGTCGGCGGCGTCGAAGGCGCCCGCGTAGGCCTCCTGGAACACCGCGCGGCGGGAGGTGGCGCTGCGGGGCTCGAAGATCGCCCAGATGCGGCGCTTGCCGTAGCGGAGGCGGAGGGCTTCGAGGGTGACCTTCACGGCGGTCGGGTGGTGGGCGAAGTCGTCCAGGACGGTGATGCGGCGCGGCTCGCCGATGACCTCCTGGCGGCGCTTGACGCCGCCGAAGCTCGCGAAGCCGACCGCGAGCGCCTCGGGGGTGAGGCCCTCGCGCTCCAGCGCGGCCACGGCGGCGACCTGGTTGTAGAGGTTGTGCTCGCCGACGAGGGAGCTCTCGAAGCGGCCCCAGGGGTTGCCGTCGCGCAGGACCGTGAAGGTCATCACGCCGCGCTCGGTGTCGACGCCCTCGATGCGGCCGTCCCACTGCTGGCCGACGCCGTACTTGCGCACCTCGCACGTGGCGCCGCCGCACACGTCACGCACGTCGTCGTGGTCCCAGCGCGCGACGATGAGGCCGTCCTCGGGAACGATGGACACGAGCTTGCGGAAGCTCTCCTTCACGTGGTCGAGATCCCGGTAGATGTCGGCGTGGTCGAACTCCACGCTCGTGATCAGCGCGGTGCGGGGCCGGTAGTGGAGGAACTTGGGGCCCTTGTCGAAGAAGGCGGTGTCGTACTCGTCGCCCTCGATGGCGAACGTGTCGCCGGTGCCGGTGCGGGCGGTGCGCTCGAAGTTCTTCATGCGCCCGCCGACGAGGAACCCGGGGCCCTTGCCGGCGGCTTCGAGCAGCCACGCGGTCAGGGCGGTGGTCGTCGTCTTGCCGTGGGTGCCCGCCACGACGATGCTGCGGCGGTCCTTGAGGAACATCGCGCCGAGGAGCTGGGGAAACGAGCAATAGAGCAGGTCGGAGGCGAGGAGCGCCTGGGCCTCCTCATAGTCGGCGCGGATGACGTTGCCGACGACGACGAGCTCCGGCTTGTGGGCGAGGTTCTTGGCGTTGTAGCCGAGCATCACCTCGATCCCGAGCGACGCGAGGTAGTCGCTCATCGGCGGGTACACGCCCGTGTCCGAGCCGGTCACGGCGTAGCCGGCGTCGACGAGCATGCCCGCGAGCGCGGCCATGGCGGTGCCGCCGATGCCCATGACGTGGATGCGCTTGAGGTCGGCGGGGAGGTCACCGGTGAGGAGCGGCATGGGGGTGTTCCTGGAGGAAGGCGCGGGTAGCGGGCGCGACGTTTTGTGGCAACACGCGGAGCTGCGCGCGGAGGAACGCGAGATCACGCGGCTCGTCGATGTCGTACCAGAAGGCGAGCGAAGAGTGGCGCAGGCCGAGAGCCCGCGCGCGCTCGATCGAGGCGGCGTATGTCTCGGTGGAGGACCACGGGATGTCGTCGAAGATACCGCCGGGGCCCGCTACCGCCGGATCGCGCACGCCAACGAGCACGTAGCCGCCGTCGAACGCGGGGCCGAAGACGACGTCGTACTCGAGGAGGAGGTTCGCTGTCCAGGACAGCACCTGCCGCGGGACGGTGGGCGAGTCGGTGCCGACGGCGATCCCGCCGTCCCGCAGGGCGTGGCGGAGGCGCGCGCCGAGATCGCCGGGGGCCTGGGGCTCGTAGGGCACCGGGATGGTGGAGACCCAGGGATCGTCGAGGTCGCCGTCCAGCGCGACACGCCAGGGGTTGCCCGACAGCTGGACGGTCGCGAACACGTCCGCCGTCATCGCCCGGCACAACCCCGCCGCGCCCTCGGGGCCGAGGTGGGGGATGAGGCGCGTCTTCGCCCGGCCCGGGGTGGGGACCTTGGCCATCACCACCACGTTCGCGTACACCGGGTTCATCATCGATACTTCCAGCACGCCCACAGGATCTTCGCGCCCGCGCGCGCCACGCCCTTGACCGTGCCGCTGATCTTGCTCGTACCGATGCGGGTTCGGTAGCGCACGGGCACCTCGAGCACCCGGACGCCCGATCGTAGCGCCTTGAGCTGCATCTCGACGTTCCAGCCCCACGTCGGATCACCCATGTCCAGGTCCATCAGCGCGCCCCAGCGGATGGCGCGCAGCGGTCCCATGTCGCGGTAGCGGTGCCCGGTCTGCGCGTGGATGATCGCGGTGGCGAGCCGGTTGCCGAACTTCTGCGGCACGGTGAGCGCGTCGGGGTCGCCCAGGGTCAGGCGCTCGCCGATGACGAGATCGGCGCGGCCCTCGCGCACGGGGCCGAGGATCACCGCGAGATCCTCGACCCAGATGGAGTGGTCGCCGTCCAGGACCACGACGACGTCGGGCGGATCGGCCTTGAGGAGCGCGATGCCGGCGAGCACGGCGGCGCCGTAGCCACGCGTCGGCTCGGACACGACCTCGGCCCCCAGCTCCCGCGCGATGTCCGCGCTGCCGTCGGTCGACCCGTTGTCGCACACGATGACCCGGTACTGGGGCGGCAATTCCCCGAGCACGACCGGGAGGGCCAGCGCTTCGTCGAGCACGGGGATGAGCAGGGCGGTGCGCAAGCGCGGCCCACTAATTCGCGGCGGAGGCCGGCGCGTCGGTGTCCTCCGCTGCCGTCTCCGCTGGTGTTCGCCGCGGGGGTCCGGCCGGATGCTCGCGGGTACGATAGGGGTTGCCGTCGCGCCAGGGTGCCGCCGTGCTCGCGTCCTTCCTTCAGCTCCTCTGCTTCCTCGTCGGCTCCGCGTACGCCGCGCCGGCTGACAGTCCCTATCGAATCGAGGTCGCCGACATCACCGTCGCGCCCGGCGGTACGGGCACGCTCCGGGTCATCTTCGCCGTGCCGGACGGGTTCCACACCTACCGGGACTGGGTCGACGTGGCGATCACCGACCCCGCCGGGCTCACCATCGGGGCGCCGTCGTACCCGAGCGGGATGATGAAGGACGATCCGGCGGCGCCGGGCACCCTTCGGGAAACGTACGAGTCCGACGTCTACGTCGACCTCGTGGTGACCGCCCCGGCCACGCCCGGCAAGTTCACCGTGGGCCTGCACGCCCGGTACCAGGGCTGCAAGAAGGCCCTCTGCTACATGCCGTTCGAGGACGACTACACCGCCGTCGTCACGGTCGAAGGCGCGCCGGTCGCTCCCAGCGCCACCGGCGCGGCCGTTCCCGCGGGTGGGGATGCGGCGGCGCTCGACGTGAACTTCACGGGCAAGGCCGGCGCCCCCAACGAGGCGCGCATCGCGCTCGACCTGCGGGGTGACTGGCACGTCAACAAGGCGTTCATCGCCTTCGCCCTGGTCGACGCGGGCGCCTACACCCTCGGCGAGCCCGTGCTCCCCGCCGGCGAGAAGAGCGGCGATGCCGCCACGTTCTCCGAGCGCGAGGACTACGTCCACGATCTCGACCTCGTCGTGCCGATCAGCGGCCCGCCCGGGCCCGCCACGGTCAAGGTCGAGGTCGCCTTCCAGGCCTGCAAGGGCGCCTCGCTCTGCAAGATGCCGGAGACGATGATTGTCGACGTGCCCGTCGTCATCGACCCGTCGGCCCCCCCGGGCGGCTCCGCGTCGACCGGCGCCTCCGCGTCCACGGGCACCCCCGCAAACGGCTCCGTCGCGACCGCCTCCACGGGCGGCGGCGCGGGCTTCGCGGCGGCCCAGGAGAAGGGCGTCGGGGCGCTCATCCTCCTCTGCTTCCTCGCCGGCATCGGCGTCAGCTTCACCCCCTGCGTGCTCCCGATGGTCCCCATCACGATGGGCCTCATCGGCGCGAAGGGCGCGGGCAGCCGGGCCAAGGCGTTCTCACTCTCGGCCACCTACGTGCTCGGCCTCGCCGCGGTCTACACCGCGCTCGGCGTCTCCGCTGGCGTCACCGGCATGCTGTTCGGGAGCTGGCTCCAGTCGCAGCTGATCGTGTTCTCCATCTCCGCGTTCTTCGTGGTGATGGGCATCTCGATGTTCGGCTTCTTCGACGTGGGCGTGCCGAGCTTCCTGGCGAGCCGCCTGCAGGGCAAGGCCGGCGGCGGCTACGGCGGCGCGCTCGGGCTCGGCGTCATCGGCGCGATCCTCGCCGGGCCGTGCTCGGGCCCCGTGGTCGCCAGCATCCTCGCGCTCATCGGCACCGAAGGCGACCTGCCGTTCGGCGCGATGCTGATGTTCGCGTTCTCGCTCGGCATGGGGATGATCTTCCTCGTCACCGGCGCGGCGAGCGGCTGGCTCCCGAGCCGCGGCGCGTGGATGGTCACCGTCAAGAAGGGCTTCGGCATCGTGCTCTGGCTCGGCGCCATCTACTACGCGGCCGCGCACCTCTCCCCGACCGTGACCGCGCTGGCGACCTCCGCGGTGCTCCTCGTCACCGCCGTCTTCGGCTGGCCGCACCCCGATGACGGCGAGGGCCCCTTCACCGTCTCGCTGCGCCGCCTCTACGGCATCGTCGGCGGGCTCGTAGGCGCGTACCTGCTCCTCGGCACGCTGGTGAAGGACGGTTTCATCCTCCCCCCGGTTTCTCTCGCTTCGGCGGGGGGCGGCGCGGCGCAGGCCCAACCCGGCATCAACTGGGTGCGTACGGAGGCCGAGGCGCTGGAACTTGCGAAGAGCACGGGGAAGCCCGTCATGATCGATTTCACCGCCGAGTGGTGCGCCGCGTGCCACGAGATGGAGAAGTACACCTACACGGACGCGCGGGTCATCGCCGCCGCCGAGGGGTTCGTCCCCGCGATGCTCGATTGCACCAAGAGCGGGGACCCCGTCGTGGACGCCGTTCAGAAGAAGTACGGCGTCACCGGCCTGCCGACCGTCGTGTTCGTGATGCCTGACGGGCGGCGATTGGGTGGTACGGTGGGGTTCGTGGAGGCGGAGGACTTCGTGAAGGAGATGCAGGCCGCGTTGGAGGCGAAGGGATGAAGACCAAGCTCAAGGACCTGATGGAGCTGTACGGGCGGCTCGGGATCACCATCTACGTGGTCCTCTGCCTGCTCACGTTCGGCTTCGCGTACATGCTCCTGCGGTTCGGCCTCCAGGATCAGCTGCCCGCCTGGATCGTGGAGTACCTGCCCGCCGACGGCACGACGTTCCTCGGCGCCTACGCGCTCTACAAGGCCATGCAGGTGCCGCGCATCGCGTTCGCGGTCCTGGTGACCCCGATCATCGCCCGGTGGCTCGGGCACGTGCCCGCCGCTCCGGCCGAGCCAGCGCCCTCGACCGAACAAGCGACCACGGCCGAGTCCGCCTGATGCCCCCGCCCCGGCGCGCCCCGTTTGGGTTCGCCGGGCTGGTCGCGTGCCTCTCCCCGCTCGCCGCGGGGTGTTCGAGCGACGAGAAGGACGAGTGGGAGTGCATCGGCCCCGTCGTCGAGGTGATGAAGTGGCGCGACGAGCGGGAGGCCGCCCGCCTGCTCCGCGGGGAGGTCGTCACGCCCGCCGAGCTCGCGCGGCTGGAGCGGGAGCGCGTCGAGGCGGCCGTCTTGGCGCTCACCCCGCGACGCGCGGCGTGCGAGCTGACCTGGAGCGTCATGATGCACGTGCCCGCGGACAACCCGGGGCTGCGCCTGCGTGAAGAGGCGCTCCTCCGGGTGCTGGAGCTCCCCCCGCGCGACTACCCGGCGAACGCGGTGGGGTGGGCGGGCGTGACGACCGCGGGCCACACGCCGATGGCCCAAGAACGATAGGCGGCGGTTTCTGATCGAGGAGGGGCGGATGGATACACAACCCGGGGGCCGATTCGTGTCGGCGCTGGCGTGCGAAGGCCGAGTGCGCGTGATGGCCGTGGTGGCGGTAGGCCCCGCCGAAGAGCTGAGGCAGCGCCACGGACTCAAGTCGATGGCGGCGATCCTGGGGGCCGAGGGCCTGATCGCCTCGCTCCTGCTCTCCGCCCACGTCAAGGGTGAGGAGCGCCTGACGATCAACGTGCGGTGCGAGCGCCCCCCGTTCGCGTTCCTGGCGGACGTCAACGGCGACGGCACGCTCCGCGCTCGCTTCACCCCGGAGCTGCTGCACTCCAACCGGGCGTTCTCGGGGATGATGTCGGTGCTCAAGTCGCTCGGCCCGAAGGAGCTCTACAAGGGCGTTGCCGAGGTCAAGAGCGAGAAGTTCGAGGGCGCGCTCCAGCGCTACCTGACGACCTCGCAGCAGGTCGACGGGCGCGTGCGCATCCACGCCGAGCTCGACGCCGACGGCGCGGTGGCCTTCGCGGCGGGCCTGCTCGTGGAGCGGCTCCCCGACATGCCGCGGGAGGAGTTCGAGGCCCTCTTCGACAGCTCGCTCCAGGGCGACTTCAAGGAGCTGATGACCCAGTTCGCCTTCGGGCAGCTCGTCGGCGCTCCGATCGAGGTGCTCGGCGCGATCGACGTGCGCTACCAGTGCACCTGCTCCCAGGACCGGGTGGTGGGGGTGCTCCGGGCGCTCGGGCAGGGCGAGATCGCGTCGATGCTGGCCGAGCAGGGCCAGGCCGAGGTCATCTGCCACTACTGCAACGAGCGCTACGAGGTCGACGCCGAGGGCCTCAGCGCGCTGTTGTTGGAGATGGGCGGGCCGCCGGTCTGACCTGCCCCGGTGGCGCACGTCGAAGGCGCCCGGTTCTCACCCGTCGAGGTGGGTCGCGTCGTCGAAGGTCAGGATGTGCGGTGTCCCGTCGAGCGCGAGCGTGGTGACGCCCGTGTTCCGATGCATGAATGTTCGGAACGTGGAGAGCGGCGCGCCGGAGTGGTGGCACACGACGGTGGCGAGCACGAGCTGGTGGGTGACGACGGCCACGGTCTCGCCGGGGGCGACGGTGGCCGCGATGCGAGCGATGGCCTCGAGCCCGCGCGCCTGCACGTCCGCGAGGACCTCCCCGCCGGGGAGCCGCACGGCGTGGGGCTGATCGCGCCACGCCACCACCAGGTCGGGGTATCGCTGCGCGAAGAGGGATGCGGAGAGCCCCTCGAGCTCGCCCATGTCCATCTCGACGAGCCCGGGCTCGGGCTGGGCCACGCCGAGCGGGGCGGCGGTCTGGCGGGCGCGCGCCAACGGGCTGGTCCACACCGCCGCGATCGGGGTGCCGGCGAAGCGGCGGCCGAGGCGCGCGGCCTGGTCGAGCCCGACGGCGTCGAGCGGCAGATCGGTGCGGCCAAGGAACCGACGCTCGACGTTCCAGGCGGTCTGCCCGTGGCGGATGAGCAGGAGGCGCCCCGCGTGGGCGGGCGGGGTCTGCAAAGATGCTGTCAGGGTGGTGTCCATCCCGTCGAACGGTGCCCGCCCGGCTATCATTCGCGCGCCGGCGCTGGCCGGTTGGAGAGTGGATGAGCGCGACGAAGAAGGAATACGACCCCCTATCGGGCATGTTCGGCGGCCCGGGCGGGAGTGCACCGGGCGCGAATGGCTCCGGCGGTGCCCGGCCGGGACGGCCGCTGCCCGACGTGAGCGACGAGACGCCGAAGGGTTCGTCCGCCGACGCCCCCGAGCCGCGGCTCGCGCAGGTGGCCAAGCCGGCGCCTCCCCCCGCGCCCGCACCCGCGCCGGGGCCCGACCCGCGGCAGCTCGCCAAGATCCTCGCCAAGGCCGCCGCCGCGAAGGCGGGCGCCCCCTCGCGCCCCGCTCCCGCGCCGGACGCGCCGGCGGTCGCTTCGGAGCGCCCCGCGGCGCCGGCGAACCGCCTCGGCTCGCTCCCGGCGCCCGTCGCCGCTCCGGCCCCCGTCGCCCCGCCCAGCCGCCTCGGCGCGCTCGCGGCGCCGCCGCCCAGGCGCTCGCTCTCCGCCACGGAGGCCCTCGAGGCCGCCCGCGTCGCGGAGACCGCCCGCGCCTCCGAGGCCGCCCGTCCCGCCGTCGCCGCGCCTCCGGTGGCCGCGCCGCCCGTCGCCCCCCCCGTCGCGGCGCTCCCGTCCGCCGGGCCTCCGGGCCGCCTCGTGGCCTCGCCCGCCGGCGCGGTCAAGCCCGCCGCGGCCCCCGTGGCCGCGCCGCCCCCCGTCGCGCCTCCCGCGGCGCCCGTCATCCCGCCGCGCCCCGCGGCGGGGCGCCTCGGCGCGCTCCCGGCGCCCGCGGCCGCACCGGCGCCCACCCCCGCGGCCCCGGCCGGCCGCCTCGGCGCCCTCGGCGCGCCGCCTCCGAAGCGCACCCTCTCCGCGACCGAGGCCCTCGAGGCCGCGCGGATCGCCGAGACCGCGCGCGCCACCGAGGCCGCCCGCCCCGCGCCGCCGCCGCCGGCCGCGGCGCCCGCCGCGCCCGTCGTCGCGCCCGCCACCCCGGTCGAGGGCCTCACCGACAACGCCCAGGCCTTCATCCGGGCGGCCCTCCCGGGCTCCCCGCTCTACGTGGCGTCCGCGGTGCTCGTGGACGATCGCGGCGTGCAGCTCCCCCTCTGGAAGAGCCACCGCGCGCGGCTCCTCGCGGCGAACGACGTCCGCACCGCCCTCGTCGCGGCGACCGTGGTGCACGCCCTCGGCGCGGTGCCGCGCGGCCAGCTCCTCGCGGCCCTCGTGGTCCGTGACGGCGGCGACCTGCTCGTGTGGTTCGACCTGCGCGATGCCCGGGTCGTGGCGGCGCTGGATCGCGGCCGGGAGTGGGGCGTCTCGTTCTGAGGGCCTGAACCGTGCACGTGGCCGTGGAAGCGGCCGCGCGCTGCTTCAGTCGAGCATCGCCCGCTCGCGCAACGTGGTGCCGCGCGGCACCCACCGGGCGAGGCGCGCACCGATCACCAGCGGCGCGGCGCGCAAGGCGTCTCCGTCCCGGCTGCCGGTGAGCAGGTGGGCCAACCGCAGCTCGTCGATGACGGCGGTGACGGCCTCGTGGAGCGCCGGGAGCCCACGCGCCTGGGCCTGGAGGAACGGCCGCGCGATGCCCGCGCAGGTGGCGCCGAGCGCGATCGCCTTGGCGGCCGCGAGCCCGTCCGACACGCCGCCCGTCGCGATGATGCCGAGCCCCAGGTCCGTCAGCTGCGCCACGGAGGCCGCAGTGGGGATGCCCCAGTCCCAGTAGCGCTCGCCGAGCGCGCGTTGCCCGGCCGCGGCGCGCCGCGCCTCCACCCCCACCCAGGAGGTACCCCCCGCGCCGCTCACGTCGACCCAGCGCACGCCCACGCCGACGAGGCGCTCGGCTACGCGGCGGGAGAGGCCGCACCCGGTCTCCTTGACGATGACCGGCTGGCGCAGCTCGGCCACCAGGCGCCGGATGGCCTCCAGGCCGCCACGGAAGTCCTGGTCGCCCTCGGGCTGGACCACCTCCATCGCGGGGTTCAGGTGCACGCACAGGGCGTCGGCGCCGCACGCGTCGAGCATGTCGGCCAGGGCCCTGGTGGTCGTCTCCCGGGCCTGCACGACGCCGATGTTGCCGAAGATGGGCGCCGTGGGCGCCACGTCCCGCACGAAGTACCCGTCGCGGATGCCGCGCGTGAGCAGGGGGCGCTGCGAGCCGAAGCAGAGCCCCACGCCGAGCGCCTCGGCCACCGTGGCGAGGTCACGGTTGATGGCCTCGGCCTTGACGGTGCCGCCGGTCATCGCGGCGATGAAGAGTGGCGCGCGGAGGCGCTTGCCGGCGAACGAGCACGAGAGGTCGATCTCGTCGAGGGCGAGCTCGGGGAGCGCGTCGTGGACGAGCTCGACATCCTCGAACAGCGTCGTCTTGGCGTGGAAGCCCACGTCGTCGGAGACGCAGAGCGCGATGTGATCGGCCTTGCGAGCGGCGATGTCGGGGACGCCCGGCGAGGGCTTGGTGTCGGGCATCCGTTCACGCCTCCTGGCGCGGGGGAGGGAGGGCGTCGGCGATGGCGCTCCGGGCCCCGGGGTAGGCGCCGGTGGCGATGGAGACGGCCAGCGGCGCGAACCCCTCGGCGGCGACGGCCGAGCCGAAACGCTCGCGGGCCTCGGGGTCCGGCAGGAAGACGACGGCCATGTCGCCCCCGCCGGCGCCGCTCGGCTTGGCCGCGCCCCCGACCGACGCCGCCAGGGTGGTGATGCGCGCATGGGCGGGCGTGTCGTAGGCAATCCCGGCGTCTTGCGCCATCGCCCGGAGGAGCAGATAGGCCTCCCGGATCACGGTGATGGGATCCTTCTCGAACGCGTCCACCAGGGACCGCGACGCGGCGACGAAGGACGCGCGGCTGGTCCAGGCGAGGTACTGCGCCAGCCGCGGGCCGGTCTGGGCGCTCGTGCCGGACCACACCGCCAGCAAGGTCGGACAGGCCACCTCCGCCCCGTCGGGGAACCGGCGCACGCCACCGAGGAGCGACGCGAACACGTCCACGCCGCTGCCTCCCCCCTGCACTTCGGCGTGGGCCTCGTAGGCGCGCCGGGCGGGCAACCCGGCCGCCATCGCCGCGGCCACGACCGCCGCGGCCGAGCCGCCGAACCCGGGCTTGTCGCCGCCGCGCGCGAAGATCCGCCGGTCGACCGGGTTCCAGTCGGAGAAGGTGTACGTGGCGGCCGGCGCCCCCACGAGCGCGGCGCGGACGAAGCGATCGTCGCCCGGGGTGACGATCTCGTCTCCTGGCGTCACGACGCAGCGGACCCCACGGTCGACCGCGGCGACGATGGCGCCGGCGCCGTCGAGCACCGCGTACTCTCCGACGAGCACGAGCTTTCCGGGCGCGAGGATGGTCTTCATTCGCAGGGTTCTCCGGTCACTCGAGGTGGGCCGGCCCGCCCGGCGCGAGCAGCTCGACCCGGTCTGTCACGGCGGAGAGCGCGGCGCGCACCCGCTCGGCGTCCGCCGCCTCGCAGAGCACCTTCACGTTCGGCCCCGCGTCCATCGTGTACCAGGCGCCGACGCCGAGGGCCCGCAGGCCTTTCACGGCGTCGATCGCGGCCATCGTGCCCGCGCGCCAGTAGCAGAGCGGGGGATCGGCGGCCATCATGCTCGCGTGCATGCGCATGGAGGAGCGCTCCACGATCGTGCCGAGCGCCTCGATGTCCTTGGCGCGCACGGCGGCGCGCGCCTCGTTCACGTCGCGCGGCGCGCACTCGGTCCACACCGGGTAGTACGGCGAGGTCTGCTGCGTATGGACCATGCCGTCGGTGGAGGTGGTGCCCTTCGGGCCCGAGGCGAGCACGGCGACGAGCATGCGCACGTCCCAGTGGTCGGGCGGCGCGAGGGGGATGCCGTGGCTGTCGGTGCCGTCCGCGCGGCTGCCCATCGGCCACTCCACCCAGCCGCCGAACAGGCTCCGCGTGGCGCTGCCCGAGCCGCGGCGTGCGAACACGGCGAGCTCCTCGACCGGGCGGCCGCGTCCAGACGCGGCGTCGGCGGCGAGCACGAGCGCGGCGAAGCCCGACGAGGACGACGCGAGGCCCGCCGCCGTCGGGAAATTGTTCTCGCTGGTGACGACGCAGCGCGGGCGCCACGGGTCGAGCAGGTCGAGGTTCATGAAGACGCGGCGCGCCTCCTTCCCGTCGAGCAGCTGGCCGTTGAGCCAGGCCTCGTCGGCCTCGGCGCCCCAGTTCACCGTGGTGCGGGTGGCGTACGGCGCGAGCGTGAGGGACAAGCTCGGCGTGGCCGGCAGGTTCAACGCGCGATCACGCTTGCCCCAGTACTTGCAGAGCGCGATGTTCGGATGGGCGATGGCGGTGGCGATGGACACGGCCGGCTCCTATCGCGATGGACCCGCGGCGGCGCCTCCGGTCGGCGCGGCTTCACCCGCCGACCACCACCCCGAACCCTCGAAACCCCGCCGCTCCCACCGCCACGAGCACCGCCGCCACACGCTCGGGCGCCACCACCCCGATCGCAACGCCCCCTCCGCCCGCCCCCGCGAGCTTCGCGCCGGACGCGCCCGCCTCGAGGAGGACGGCGCACGCGCGGTCGAGCGCCGGCGTCGAGACGCCGATGCGCCGCAGCAGCTGGTGGTTCTCGGTGAAGAGGGGGCCGGGGTCCTCGCCGCGCTGGAGCCGCGCCGAGACCATCTCCGCGAGCGCGCCGATGCGCCGCAGGTCGGCGTGGGGAGCGCGCGCGCGCACGCCGGCGACCATCGCGGCGGTGTCGCCGGGGGTGCCCGTGTCCACGACCACGAGGTGCAGGGGCGTCGGCACGTCGATCGCTACGATCTCGGGCCCCTCGCGCTTGTAGAGCACCACCCGGTTCAGCGCGCTGACCGCGTGGTCCACGCCGGACGGGGTGCCGTGGAGCACACGTTCGGGCAGGAACCCCTTCTCGAAACACTCCTCGAAGTCGGCGTCCCGGCCCTCCCGCGCCGCCAGCGCGCGGATCGTCGCGACGGCGAGGGCGGCGCTCGATCCCATCCCGCAGCCGACGGGCAGATCGGACTCGATGGAGACGCCGACCCCGTCCGTGGGGAGGAGCGTCGCGAGCGCGGGCCACACGCGATCGTCCCGGATCGCGCTGTGCTCCAGGGCCGAGGGGCCGGTGCGCGCGGTCAGGGTGACGGTGGTGCGCAGGGACACGGCCGCGGCCACGGCGCGGTAACCGTACACGACGGCGTGCTCCCCGGAGAGGATGAGCTTGCCGGGGGCCGCCCCGCGCCACGGGCCCACGCCGTCAGCCCGCGCGCAGCCGCGCGAGCTCGGCCTCCGCGCGCTCGGCCGTGAACTCGTGCGTCGCGACGAGCGCCTGCACGACGGCCGCCACCTCGGCGGGCTCCGCGCCGGCACCGAGCGCCACGGTGCGCGCGTGCATGCGCATGTGGCCCTCCTGGATGCCCTCGGTCGCGAGGGCCCGCAGGGCGCCGAGGTTCTGCACGAGGCCCACCGCCGCCATCAGGCAGGCGAGATCGCGCGCGCCCGACACCTCGGCCACCTTGAGGTTGGCCTGCACGGTGGGGTGCACGCGGATGGGGCCGCCCACGGTGCCGACCTGGAGCGGGAGGGTGAGCACCCCCACGAGGGTGCCCTCGCTGTCGATCTTCCAGGAGGAGAGGGGCTTGTAGCTCCCGGTGCGCGCGGCCCACGCGTGGGCGCCGGCCTCGATCGCGCGCCAGTCGTTGCCCGTCGCGATCGCCACGGCGTCGATGCCGTTCATGATGCCCTTGTTGTGGGTCGCGGCGCGGTAGGGGTCGGCGTAGGCGAAGCGGTAGGCGGCGGCGATGCCCTCGGCCATCACGGCGCCGTCGTCCGGATCGAGGTGTTCGGGGCGGAGCCGCACGGTCGCCTTCGCGAGGCGCCGCTCGGCGAGGTTCGAGAGGATGCGCAAGCCGACGGTGCCGCCGCAGATGCGCGCGACATCGGGCGCGAGCCGCTCCGCGAGCGTGTTCACCATGTTGGCGCCCATGGCGTCGACGCAGTCGAGCCAGAAGTGGAGCACCACCATGTCCTCCGGCACCTCACCGGGCTCGTCGTACCGGAGCTCGCGCACCTCCATCCCGCGCACGCCGCCGCCGAGCTGCTCGAGCTGCACGTGCACGCCCCGACACTGCTCGGTCAGCTGCGGGATCGCGAGCCGCAGGCGTTCGGCCGCGCCGGGGGAGGGGCCGATGATCTGCACCTGGCCGATCATCTCGCTGGTGTCGGCCTCGGCGACGATCCCGCCGCTCGGCCGCGCGATGCGGGCCATGTTGGAGACCGCCGCCACCACGCTCGGCTCCTCCATCGCCATCGGCACGAGCCGGTCGCGGCCGTTGACCACGAGGTTGACCGCCACGCCGCAGGGAAGGGCGAGCAGGCCGACCACATTCTCGATCATCGCGTCGGCCCGCGCGAGGGAGAGCCCGGCGTCGGTGTACGCGAGCAGCTCCGCCTCGGTGAGCCCGACGTGGGCACCGACGGCGGCGCGCCGCGCCTCGGGGGTCAGGCGGTAGAAGCCGGGGATACGAGACGACATCGGCGCCTCGTAACCCACACGTGCTCGCCGCTCACCGGGATCAGCCGGACAGCGACGCCACCGTGCCCTCGTAGAACTTGTCGAGGAGCGCCCGATACTTCTTCTCGACCACCTTGCGCTTGACGCTCATCTTCGGCGTCAGGTCGCCGTCCTCCAGGGACAGATCCTTGGGGAGGATGGCGAACTTCTTCAGCGACTCGTAGCTGGCGAGCTCGCGGTTCATCTCGTCGACCACGCGGCCGATCTCCTCGAGCACCTTCGGATGCGTCGTGAGCTCGGCGTAGCTGTTGACCGTGATGCCCTGCTGCGCGAGCCAGCTCTTCGTGTTGTCCTCGGTCAGCGAGAGGAGGACGGTGCAGTAGTTGCGGTTGTCACCGTGCACCAGCACCTGCGAGATCAGCGGGGAGCGCGCCTTGAGCTTGTTCTCGATGGACTGGGGCGCCACGTACTTGCCGCCGGAGGTCTTGATGAGATCCTTCTTGCGGTCGGTGATCGCGAGCAGACCCCCCTCGCGCAGCTCGCCGATGTCCCCGGTGTGGAGCCATCCGTCGGCGTCGAGCGCCTCGGCCGTGTCGGCGGGGAGGTTGTAGTAGCCGCGCATGACGCCGCGACCCTTGATGAGGATCTCGCCGTCCTCCGCGAACTTCACCTGGGTGTGGGGCACCGGGGGGCCGACCGTGCCGAAGCGGTAGTCGTCGAGCCGGTTCATGAACGTGCCGGCGCTGGACTCGGTGAGGCCGTAGCCCTCGAGCACCAACAGGTCGGCAGCGTGGAAGAACTCCCCGATCTCGCGGGACAGCGGCGCGCCGCCCGAGATGAAGAAGCGGATGCGGCCGCCGAAGCGGTCCTTCAGCTTTGAGAAGACGAGCTTGTCCGCCACGGAGAGCTTGAGCGCGAGAAAGCCGGTCGGCTCCTGCTTCTTCTGGCGCAGCGCGGAGACCTCCTTGCCGACGCCCATCGCCCACGTGAAGATCTTGAGCTTGACCCCGCCGCCTTCGCGCGCGTTGCTCACGACCTTGTTGTAGACCTTCTCGAAGATGCGCGGCACGGCGCCCATGAAGGTGGGCTTGACCACGCCGAGGTTGTCGACCAACGAGTCGATGTCCCCGTCGATCGCCGTCGGCACGCCGATGCGGATGAACGCGATCTCGAGCACCTTGGCGAACGAGTGCGCCAGCGGCAGGAAGAGGAACTGCTTGTCGGCGGGGGTGATGATGCCGAGGTTGTCGATGGCCTCGCCCTCGTAGACCCAGTTGTCGTGGGTCAGCATCACGCCCTTGGGCTTGCCGGTGGTGCCCGAGGTGTAGATCAGCGTGGCGAGGTGGTCCGGACCCACCGCATCGGCCACGGCGTCGTACTGGCCGGGGTTCGCGAGGTCCCAGGCGTGCCCCTTCTTCTCGAGGTCGGCGAGCGAGATCGCCCAGCCGTCCGCGCTGCCCTTGCCCTCGATCACGAACACGTGCTCGACGCCGGGCAGCTCGTCCCGCACCGAAGAGAGCTTGTCGAGCTGCTTCTGGTTCTCCGCGAACACGAAGCGGCAGCCCGAGTCATTGAGGATGTACGCGCACTCCTCGGGGGTGTTCGACGGGTAGATCGTCGTGGTGGCGCCCCCGGAGCACAGGATGCCCATGTCCGCCAGGATCCACTCCATCCGCGTGTTGGAGAGGATGGCGACCCGCTGCTCGGCGCTGATCCCGAGCGCCCGTAGGCCGCAGGCCACCGCGCGGGAGCGCGTGCCCACCTCCTTCCAATTGATCACGTGCCAGGCGCCGTCCTTGCGGAAGTGGATGGCCTCCGTGTCGGGCGTGGAGCGGATGCGATGGTGGAACATCTCGACGACCGACTTGAAGCTCGCGGATGCCATTGCTTCCTCCGAAGGCCGTCGTTTAACGTCTATGTGACGGCCCGCGCACGAGATTGGGGAGAACGAGACACGCGCACCCCTGCACGGCTGCCGCGCCGCGGGTCAGTTCTCGATCGGATGCCGGTCTGTTGTTTCCGCGACCCGCCAGGACGCGAGGTCGCGCCACGCGCCGAGGACGTCGATCTTCGCGTCCTCGAAGCGCTTGTCGACCGCCACGATCTCGTCCGTCCAGTAGAGGAACGTGTAGGGCTGGTCGTCATAGATGACCTGCTGCAGCTCCTGCCAGGTCACGGCCGAGCGGGCGCCGTCGGGCTCCGCGAGCCCCTGGCCCAGCAGGCGCGCCACTTCCGGGTTGCGGTACTGCGTGAAGTTGAACTCGCTGTCCGGCGCCCAGATCACCGAGGGATCGACGTAGAGCGAGGCGGACCAGCCCGACAAGGCAGCGTCGTAGTCGCCGGTGCGGAGCCGCGCGAAGAACACGGCGCCGTGGAGGGGCTCGAGCAGGACGTCCAGGCCCACGGCCCGCAGATTGGCCGCCACGCGCTCAGCCGCGCCGACGCGCCGGGGGTTGTCGTCGTTGTAGGCCAGGCCGAAGCGGAACGGCACGCCGCCCTTGTCCAGCCACCCGTCGGCGTTCGTGTCCGCCCATCCCAGCTCGAGGAGCCGCGCGCGCGCGTCGTCGGGGCCGTAGGGGATGGGCTTGATGCTGTCGTTGTGGACCCCGCACAACGCGGGTGTGACGGTCCCCACGGCCGGGCGCCCGTACACCTCGCCGGTGGCGGTCGAGGTCAACAGGTCCCGGATGAGCGCGTCGGTGTCGATCGCCATCGTGAGCGCGCGCCGCACCTCGCGGTCGCCGAACAAGGGATGGGGCGCCGGGCTCGTGTCCGGCCTGGCGCCTCCCTGCGCGCCCGCCTTCGTGGCGTCCCCGCGCCGCCCGACCCCGTTCCACGCCACGTAGTCCATGGTGCGCCAGCCGCGGCGGCGCAGCGTGAGCTCGCCCCGGCCGCCCAGCGCCGACGGGGCCGCCAGGGTGTCGGCGTCCGCCACGAGCACGTCGGCCATCAGGTGGATGGCGCCGCTCTTGAGCGCTTCGAGGCGTGCGGCGTAGTCAGGGAGCACCTCGAGGACCACGCGCCCGAGCCGGGGACGCATCTCGTCGGGACCGGTGAAGCGCTCGTTCGGCTCCAGGACGAGGCGCGCGCCTTTGTCCCAGCGGGCGAGCTTCCACGGCCCGTTCCCCATCGGGGTCTGGGCGTCGAGCGGATGTTCGCGCAAGGAGCGGCGCGCGACGGAGGGGTTGTCGAGCAGGTGCTTCGGCACGGCCGGCAGGTTCCCGATGTGGGAGAGCATGCGCGTGCGGTCGTAGGCCTCGGTGAACTCGAACTCGATGGTGGTCGGCCCCACGATGCGCGGCGCCGCGCCCGGCATAACGCGCGCGAGGTTCTCCGCCTGGGGGCTCGCCACCGCGGGGTCGGCCACCAGCTCGTAGGCGAAGCGCAGATCCTCGGCGGTGACCGCGGTGCCGTCCTGCCAGGTGAGCCTGTCGTCCAGCTCCATGCGGATCGTGCGGCCATCCGGCGAGAAGGTCCACGACTTCGCCCACGCGGGCTTGAAGTCGAGCGCGCAGTCGAAGTCGGTCTCGAGCAGGGGGACGTTCAGCGCGGAGACGACGTTGCCATCTCCCGGGGACTGGTAGAGGACCGGGAGGAAGTCCTTCACGTCCGCCGGGACCCCGATGATCAGCGTCTCACTCTCGTCGGATGCCGCCGGCCCTTCCGCCGGAGGCGGGCAGGCCGAGAGCACGAGGAGCAACGGGAGAAGCGAGCGCCGCACGCCCAGGATCAGGTGCCGTTCGTGGCGTCGGGCGTCGGGGCGCCGTACTGCATCGGCTGGTCCTCGTTGCCATCGGGCTTGCGGGCCGCCGAGATGTTCGGCTGCTGGGTGCCGTACTCGATCGCGTCGACCCGCACGGATTCGCCGCCCTCGGCGTAGCTGAGGAGGAGGGACTCGCCGGAGCTGGAGAGCTTGAAGCTCATGTGGCGGTCACCCTGGCTCGGGGCGCCCGAGTCGCCCTCGCCGTCATCGTCGTCCGCCCAGAAGAGCGCGTAGCCGCCGGCGTCGATGCCCTGGCCGGTGGGGAGCGCCCACTTCAGCGGCTCGGCGGGGTCGTCCGAGATGTACAGACCGTCGAACTGCACGATGGTCGTGCCGGTGTTGTAGATCTCGACCCAGTCGTCGAACTGGCCCGCGCTGTCGGCGTTGATCGAGTCGTTCATCGCGAGGAACTCGTTGATGACGACCGTGGGGGCCACGAGGGAGGAAGGATCGGTGTCCTTGTCCTTGCCGGGAGAGGTGTCGTCCCCGACGGAGACGTCAGTGCTCGTGCAGGCGAGGAGGAACGGCAGCAGGTAGGTCATCGAGAACTCCATCGGGGGGAGGCCCCCTCGGTCACGGCAGCGCAGGAGGTGGGCCCGGGGGCCACCGTCCTCCTGGTAGGCGCGCGGAGGCTCCGCGGAAACCTTGAACCGGAAGGTCGGACGAGGACGAAGCGCCGAGGCGGGCCCTGGAGCGTCGTCCGCATCGGGTCAGTGTACCACCGGACCGGCGCTCCGGTAGCCGAGACTAAGGTTCCTCGATGGGTCCTCGCTCCGAACGCGGGCGGAAGGTGGTAGGATTCCCATTCTCCCTGCCGAGGTGTCCGTGTCCGAGAAGAAGACCAAGATCCTCTTCATCAAATACCACGAGGCCGCCGACCAGCAGCCGCTGAGCAAGAAGGCAGCTGAGAAGCTCGGGATCTTCCCGTCCCTCGCCCTCGCCCAGCTCGCGGCGTGGTGCCGGCACCACGGCTACCAGGTCGGCCTCATCGACCTGCACGCCGAGAACCTCTACCCGAAGGACGCGGGCGGCCGCGTGCGCGACTTCGCGCCGGACATCGTCGCCCTCACGGCGAAGACCCTCGGCTGGCCCGCCACGATCGAGATCGCGCAGATGGTCAAGGCCGAGTACCCCCGCGCCCTCGTGGTCGTGGGTGGTCCCCAGCTCTCCATCTACCCGAAGGAGTCGATGACGTGGGACTGCTTCGACATGGCCGTGGTCGGCGATGGCGAAGAGACCATGCTCGACATCTGTGATCACGTCGAGAGCGGCTCCGATCTCGACAAGATCCCGGGCACCGTCATCCGCACGAAGGACGGCGAGATCGTCCAGAACCCGAGCCGGCCCGTTCCCAAGGACATCGATCGGTATCCGATGCCCGCGTGGGATCTGCTCCCGATGAACAGCTACAACTGCCTGACGCTGCTCAAGCCGTTCGCCACCATGGTGACGACGCGCGGCTGCCCCTGGCACTGTGGCTACTGCTCCCAGGTGTACAGCGAGAAGCTCCGCTTCCGCGATCCCATGCTCGTCGTCGACGAGATGGAGCACCTCGAGAAGACCTACGGCGTGCGCGAGATCGTCATGTTCGACGAGACGTTCACGATCGGCAAGAAGCGCATGCGGAAGCTCTCCGAGGAGATCCTCCGGCGCAACCTCAAGGTCAAGTTCAACATCCGCGCCCGCGTCGACACGGTCGACCGCGAGACGCTCACGCTGCTCAAGCGCGCCGGCCTCAAGAGCATCCACATGGGTGTCGAGGCCGGGACCGACCGCGTCCTCAAGATCATGAACAAGCAGATCACGCGCGAGCAGACGGAGAAGGCGTTCCGCATCGCGCGTGAGGTCGGCATCGAGACCCGCGGCTACTTCATGGTCGGCTACTACGACGCCACCCCGGACGACGTCGAGGAGATGATCCGCTTCTCCGCCAACATCGGCCTGGACTGGGCGAGCTACTCCGTCGCGACCGCGCTGCCCGCGACCGACCTGTACCGCATCGCGCAGGAGCGCGGCTACGTCGATGGCGACTTCTGGCGCCGCTACACGATCAACGGCGGCGGGCCCATCCCGCAGCTCGAGACCGAAACGTTCACCGCCGAGCGCCTGCGCCAGTACCGCACCAAGGCGTACATGAACTTCTACCTCCGCCCCGACCTCATCCGTCGCAAGCTCTCCAAGAGCGAGGGCCGGGAGGAGCTGATGGAGATGTTGGGCGGCGTGACCGTGCTCTCGGAGATCCTCAAGAGCACGCTGACGAAGGCCATCCCGAGCGTCGGCATCGGCAAGTGGGGCACCGTCTAGTCCTGGGCTCCGCGGTCGACACGACAGCACCGGCGCCGCCCTCCCAGGGGGCGGCGTTGCGCTTTTGGCTATGGCTCGGTTTCGTCAGCTTCGGCGGGCCGGCGGGCCAGATCGCGGTGATGCACCGGGAGCTCGTGGATCGTCGGCGCTGGATCAGCGAGCGGCGCTTCCTGCACGCCCTGCAGTACTGCATGGTGCTGCCCGGCCCCGAGGCCCAGCAGCTCGCCACCTACATCGGGTGGCTCCTGCACGGCGTCTGGGGCGGCATCGCCGCGGGGGCGCTGTTCGTGCTCCCCTCGCTGGGGATGTTGATCGGGCTCGCGTGGCTGTACGTGCTGCACGGAGACCTCCCCGTCGTGGCCGCCGTGCTCTCCGGCGTGCGCCCCGCCGTGGTCGCCGTCGTGCTCGCCGCCGCGTGGCGCATCGGCCGCCGCACCTTGCGCCACCCCGCGCTCGCGGCGCTCGCGGTGGCGTCGTTCATCGCGATCTTCGCGCTGGACGTGCCCTTCCCGTGGATCGTGCTCGGCGCCGCGCTCATCGGGGCCATCGGCGGGCGCGTGGCGCCGAAGGCCTTCTACGTGGGCGGGGGCCACGGCCCCATTGTCGTCGGGGAGGCCGGCAAGGCCGTGCTCGACGAGGACACGCCGCTCCCCACGTGGGCGCGGTTCTCGCCGGTCCGCCTGGCCGCCCAGGTAGTGGTGACGCTGGCGCTCGGGCTCGCCGGCTACGCCGCCGTGTGGAGCGTGGACGGCTCGGACGGCACGCTCGCGCAGATGGCCCGCTTCTTCACCCAGGCGGCGCTCCTCACGTTCGGCGGCGCGTACGCGGTCCTGCCCTATGTCTACGCGGGCGCGGTCGACACACACGGGTGGCTGCTCGGCCCCCAGATGATGGACGGCCTCGCGCTCGGCGAGGCCACCCCCGGCCCCCTCATCATGATCGTGGCCTGGGTCGGCTTCCTCGGCGGCTGGCAGGTGCCCGTCGCGGGGATGCCGGTCTGGCTCTCGGCTGTGGCCGGGGGGTGCGTCGCCGCGTTCTACACCTTCCTGCCCTCGTTCCTGTTCATCCTGGCAGGCGGCCCGCTCGTCGAGGCGTCCCGCGACATGCCACGGCTCACCGCGCCGCTCGCCGGCGTCACGGCGGCGGTAGTCGGCGTGATCGTGAACCTCGCCGTGTTCTTCGCGCTGCACGCCGTGTTTCCGGAGGGGACCGGCGCATCGCCGGACCTTCTCGCGATCGTCATCGGGATTGCGGCGGCCATCGCGGTGTTCCGCTACGAAGTGGGCGTCGTGAGGCTCCTGCTCGGGGCCGCGGCGGTGGGGTGGATCGCGTCGCTCGTCCCCTGACAAATGGGAGCACGAAAGTACTGCGCTCCCGTGACATGCCCGCGACACTAGGCGGGTAGGGGAATGTCTGCATGACCCGCATCGCCCATCTGTCGGACCTGCACCTCCTGGAGCCCGCCGTCCGCGCGCGCCGCGGCAGCGACTGGTTCCGCGTGCACTACCTCTCCCTGAAGCGCTCCCTCGACTACATCGCGCGCCGCGCCCGCGCCGAGCAGGCCCTGCGCGCCGCGGTAGACCACGGGTTCGACCACCTCGTCATCACGGGGGATCTGACGGAGGACGGCGCGCTCGTCCAGTACGAGGTCTTGGCGGACGTGCTGGAGGCCAGCGGGATCCCGCCCGAGCGCATCACGCTCCTGCCCGGCAACCATGACGCCTACGGGACGGCGATGCCCTGGGACGTCGCGATCCAGGGCCCGTTGGCCCGTTGGGCCGCCACCAGCCGCGAGGGCGGCGCCGCGTGGCTGGACGACTGCGTCATCGTGCCCGTCTCCAGCGCCGTCCCGCAGACCTTCCTGCGCTCCTCGGGCCGCGTCGAGTCCCACGCGCTCGACCACGTCGGTGCCATTGCCGACCGCGAGCCCGGGCGCCCCGTCGTCATCGCGCAGCACCACCCGCCGTACGCGGTCATGCACCAGTGGGTGCACGGGCTGTTGAACCACGAAGAGGTCACCGGGCTGCTCGAGGCGCGCGACAACGTGTCGGTGCTGCACGGGCACATCCACCGTCGCAAGGAGAGAGGGTTGGTCGCGGGTGGCCCGCTCCGCATCTTCTCGCCCTACGCCGTGGCCGACAACGCCGCGCCGCTCCGCATGTACGACGTGGTCGACGGGCTGTTGCGCCCCCTGGCCGCGGTGGCGGCGCGCCCGGATCCGCTCGTCGCCGTCGTGCGGGACGTCGAGGCGATGGGCGGGGTGGTCCTCCGGGACGTGGGCGCGCTCGGCGAGCTGGTGCGTCGCGACGTGGAGCATCTCGGCGAGGCGCTGCGCCACGACGTCGAGCACCTCGGCGAGGCCCTGCTCCACGACGTCGAGCACCTCGGCGAGGCGATCCGGGCCGAGAACCTCGGCCGCTGACGAGGCCGAGCTACGCGACCTCGACCACCCCGAGGTGCGTCTCCACGCCGTCGATCTGCGCCGCGAGAGAGTGCGGCCCCGCGATGGCGCGCCGGGTCGTGTGGTCACGGAGCGAGATGGACTTGCGCAACACGACGCTCTCGCCCGGCGCGAGGTCGACCGTGCGCAGCTTGAAGACCTTGCGCCGGCCCGCCGCGCTGCTCCCCGGGAACACGACCGCGAGGTCGACCACCGCGCGGGTCGCCGTCGCAGCGGGGTTTCGGACGTGCACCACCACCGGGAGCGTGCCCCCGAGGGCCCCGGTGGCGGGGAGCTCCCCGCGCACGTCGATCGTCCCACCGCCCGCCCCGAGGAGCGCGATGGCCGCCTTGTCGGCCTTCTTCACGCGGTCGCGCAGGGCGTGCCGCACGAGCGCCACACGGAGCGGCGGCGCGTCCACCAGCCAGCGGCCGCACACCGCGAGGAGCACGGCGGGGTGGTCCTTTCCGATGTCGTTGAGGTTGTTGGCGACCGAGCGCCGCACGTACTCCGACGGATCGTCCCGGAGCGCCTCGAGGAGGGGGAAGATCGGCGAGGGATCGGCCTGGAGCGCGCGGAGCCGGGAGGCCCAGGGGAGGCGTGGGCGGGTGCCCTCGGACACGAGCCGGCGCACGTGCGGGTCGGGGTCGGACACCCACAGTGCGAGCCGCGCCAGCGTGAGCTCCGGCCAGCGCTCCAGGAAGGCGCGGATCGAGAACTCGCAGGAGAAACGCCTGGTGATCGCGTGCTGGGCGTCGAGCGCGGCGTCGGGGTGGTCGATGCCGTGGGCGGCGACGAACATCGTGTGTGGCAGGTACACGAAGGAGGACATCCCGCCCGTGCCTGCGCCGGGCAGTTCAGCACGTTCGCCCAGGGTGCGCACCACGATTTCGAGCGCGCGGAGGCGGTCGGTCGGGAGCGCGCGGGCCATCGCGGCCGCGATGTGCTGGGCGCGCCCCATCAGCTCCTTGGGCTCGAGGCCGTCCGTCGCCTCCGCCACGAACGTGTCGAGCGGAAACGTCGGGTCCGCCCCGCGCAGCATCGCGCCGATGATCCGCACGCGCTCGGCGTCGAAGAAGTGCTTGAGAGCCTCGGCCACGGCTACTCCCGGTTCATCATGTGGGTGGCCACCTGCCCGAGCGCGTCGGAGAGCCCGGTGCGCAGGCCCTCGTCGGCCACGACCTCGGCGAGCGCGAGGTCCATGCAGCGCATCCACGCGTCCCGCGCGGCGCGGTCGACCACGAAGGGGAGGTGACGGGCGCGCAGGCGCGGATGGCCCTTGCGCTCGATGTAGAGCGAGGGCCCGCCGAGCCAGCCCGAGAGGAACCAGTAGAGCTTGTCGCGGCTCTCGCCCAGGGCTGGCGGGTGCATGGCGCGTAGCGTCGCCACGTCGGGCAGCACGTCCATGTGGTCGTAGAAGCGGTCGACGAGCCGGCGAACCGCGGCGTCTCCGCCGATGGCGTCGTAGAGGGTGTCGGGCATGGCGACGGCTAACGCAGCGCGCCGAACGGGGTTCCAGGAGGGCCCGACCCCCGAAGGGGACGAAACGTGTCCATCGTCGCCACGACTGCGCTTAAGCTTGGCGTCGTGACCAGCCTCCCTTCCGCCGGCCCGCTCCTCGTCCTTCTCGCGATCCTCGCGGCCTCGCCCGCCCTGATCATCGGCGCCTGGCTGAGCTTCATGTACTTCCGCCGCGCCGCCTACTACCGCTACAAGCAGATCGAGGCCCCGCCGCTCCCGGTCAGGTCGTTCGTCCGGTACGGCCTGCTCGAGGGCGTGGCGATGCTGACGTTGTTCTGGTGGCGCGTCCGCGCCGCGCTCTCCGACGGGCGGCGGGATCCGCGGGGCCCGGTCACCGGTCCGCCGGTCTTGTGTGTGCACGGCATCACCCAGAACGGCTCGAACCTCTGGGGCATCCGGCGCGCCCTCGCCCGGCGCGGGCGGTCCACGCGCGCGGTCTCCCTCGGCCTGTTCGGGCGCCCCCTCGCCGCCTACGTCCCGCCGCTCGAGCGCGCCTTCCGCGAGCTCGCGGCGGACTCGCCCGACGGCCGCGTCGATGTCGTCGCGCACTCCATGGGCGGCGTCGTGTTGCGCATGATGCTCGCCCAGCACCCCGACCTCGCGCCCCACTTGCGCCGCGTCGTCACCCTCGCCAGCCCCCACGCGGGCACGGCCAGCGGGCGCGGCCTCCCCCTCGGCGGCTCCATCCGCAACCTGGGGCGGCGCTCCACGCTCCTCTCCGAGCTCCCCGGCTTCCCCGTCAGCGCCGCGCTCACGACGGTGGCGGCGCGGCACGACCTCATCGTCTATCCGCAGGAGACCTGCCATCTGCCCGGAGCGCGCGCGATCGACTTCGCCGACATCGGCCACGTGGGGCTGCTCACGCGTCGCGTCGCGATCGAGCGCGTGGTGGACGTGGTGTGCGAAGCGGAGGGAGGGACAGAGACCCAGGAGCTCGGCGCCACGCCGTGAGGCGCCGACCGCCTCCCGCGTAGCGCTCCCCCCGCTTCGTGCGGTACATCGTCCCGATGCGCGTGCCGCCACCGTCCGGCCTCTGGTGGGCCCTCGGGCTCCTCGTCGGCTGCGAGCGGCCCGTGCCCGCGCCGCCCGACGCCCCCGCCATCGAGGGCCCCGGCGTCGTCCGCCTCGGCCCACCCGCGCCCTCCGTCGGCATCTACGGCATCGCCGCGCCGCCCGGCACCGGCCGCGTCTACGTCTCGAACCTCCACGTGCCCTTCCTCACCGTGGTGGACGCCGCCACCGGCGCCTGGCTCGATGCGGTCGACCTGCGCGAGGGCTGCGGCGACCACGCGTTCTTCCCGCGGCTGTTCGTCGTGGGCGACGTGTTGTGGATCACCGACACCGAAGCCGGGCGCCTCTGCCGCTACGATCACGCCGAGGGGGCATGGCTCGATCCCGTCGACGTAGACGGGCTCGGCGGCGGCATCGCCGTGAGCGGGAGCGATCTATGGGTCGCGACGCGCACTGCGCTCCTCCGCCACGACGGCACCGATTTCGTGGAGACCATCCCCGCGCCGGGCTGGGCGAGCGCGCTCGACGTCGAGGGCGACACCTTCGCGCTCCTGATGGGCCCGGACGAGCGTGTCGCCGTGCTCGATCGCGCGGGCGCCGTCGCGTGGGAGGCCGACGTGCCCGGCCGCGCGCTCAACGACATCGCGCTGCTGGACGGGCGCGTGTACGTGACCGAGCGCGTCGGGGGCCATGTCATCGCGCTGGCGGACGGCGCCGAGATCGCGCGCCTACACACGGGCTCGGACACGTTCGAGGTCGACCGCTTCGGCGACGGGCTCCTCGTCACCAACCGTCAGGGCGCCGCGCTCCCCAGCTCGGGCGCCTACCAGGGCGATCCGTCGCTCGTCACCGCGTTCAACGCGGACCTCACCCCCCGATGGTCCGTCCCCCTCGACAAGACCATCCACTTCCTCGCGTGGGACGGGGTCCTCCTCTGGGCGGCCAACGAGGACGCGTTGCGCCTCTCCGCCATCGATCCGGTCGCGGGTGTCGAGGTCCTCCGCACCGAGCCGCTCGGCCTCACCGTCGACCACCTCGCCGAGGTCGAGGGCGCCCTGGTCTTCGGGAGCCATCTCACCGACGAGGTGTGGCGCGTCACGCGCGACGGAAGGGCGATCGTCGCGACCGTGTGCGGCTGGCCCTTCGTGGCGGTGCCGGTCGCCGCGGGGCTGGTCGTGCCCTGCCAGGAGGACGGCGACGTCTGGACGCTCGACCCGATCACGCTGGAGGTGCGCGCCACCATGGATGTCGCGGACACCTTCTTCCCCGTCTGCGCCGAGGGCCTGTGCACGGGCCACGACACGCTCGTGGCCGCCGCCGCGGACGGCGACGCCGTCGTCTACAGCGACCCGCACACGGGGAGCGTCCGCTGGACCGACGGCCGCGTGGTCGACCTCGGCGATTTCCCCGTGCGTGGCGACCTCCACCACTTCGACGTCGCGGCCGTCCAAGGCGCGGTCCTCGCCTTCGAGCCCCGCACCGAGACGCTCTACGCCGTGACCGATCCCGAGGCGGCGCTCCCCCTCGACGAGCCCACCGCCACCTTCGCCCTGATCCCCGACGGAGACCGCGTGTGGGCCGGCGGCGCGGCACGGGACGCCACGTTGGCGGAGGTGGCGCGGCTCCCCGAAGGGTTCGTCGCGCTCGTGGCCGGGGAGGGGTGGATCGTGGCACAGGACGGCGAGGACCTCGTGACGCTCGACCACGCCACGCTCGTGGAGGCCGGCCGCGTCGCGATCGAGGCGCTGCGCGCGCCGCCGTGGCGCGGCATCGACGGGTCGCTCGGGCCGCTGCGCTTCCGCGTGGTGGGCGGCGAGCTGATCGTCGCGAACACGATGCGCGGCACGCTGGAGAGGCGTGCGTTGCCGGACCTCGGGCCCGCAGGAGACGACGAGGTGGTGCCGGCGGGGCGGTGGGCGCACCTCGACGGGCTGCGCTGAACCTCGGCGTCAGTCCGCCGACAGGTCGAACCGGATCTCGAGCCAGCCGTCGGTGGTCGTGACGGTGACGTGGTGGTTGTCCACGGTGAGGGTGTCACCGATGGGCATGTCGAGCACGCTGACGATCTCGGGCCACATCTTGCACAGGTCGGTGAGGAGCCGGACGCGCACGTCCTCGGTCATCGGCGTGTTGAGCTTGCCGCGCGCGGTGCCGACGAAGCGGAGGAAGTTGTCGAGCCGCGGCATCTTGAACGCGCTCTCGTCGTCAAAACGCAGCTCTAGGGTGTGGAGGTCGAGGTCGACGTCGAGGGGCAGGATCGACTCGACCACCGCGCCGAGGAGGAGGCGCCGGAACAGGCGCCAGAGGGGGGTGTTCATGGGCGTTTTCTAGCAAGTTCTCGAGCCCGGGGTTCGTGACGGAACGTAAGGAACGATGGCGAATCGGATAGGACCGGTTGCCCCGGAGGCTCCCCTGACCCCGCTCACCCGCGCCGAAGCCACCCGCTACGAGGAGACCTCCCGCCACGCCGACGTGATGGCCTTCGTAGAGGCCCTCGCGTCGCGAGGGGACGCACGTCTGATCGTCCGCTCCTTCGGCACGAGCCCCCAGGGGCGCGACCTCCCGCTGCTGGTGCTCTCGTCGCGCGGCGTCCGCACCCCCGCCGAGTCGCGCGCGCTCGGACTCCCCGTGGTGCTCGTGCTCAACGGCATCCACGCCGGCGAGGTCGAGGGCAAGGAGGGCTCCCTCATGCTCGTGCGGGACCTGCTCGACGGCACCGTCGACGCGGGGATCCTCGGCCAGCTCACCCTCGTGGTCGTGCCGCTCTTCAACCCCGACGGGAACGACGCCATCGATGTCGGCAACCGCAAGCTGCACCTGCCGAAGCTGGAGGGCCAGATCGGGCCGCCCACCGGCGTGGGGACGCGGGTGAACGCCTCCGGGGTCAACCTGAACCGCGACTACATGCGCCAGGAATCGCCGGAGATGCGGCAGCTCCAGGCGCGCGTGATCCAGGTCTGGGAGCCCGAGCTCACCATCGACAACCACGCCACCAACGGCTCGGTGCACCGGTTCTCGATGACCTACGACGTGCCGCACACCGTCGAGAGCGGCCGCGCGGAGCCCGTGGACTACGTGCGGGAGCGGCTCCTCCCGCCCGTGACCGTCGCGATGAAGCAGAACCACGGCATCGACGCCGGCTGGTACGGCAACTTCGTCGAGGACGAGCGCGTGCTCGACGCCCGCGGCGAAGCCGACCCCACCACCCCGGTGCGCGAGGGGTGGATGACCTACCCGCACCACCCGCGCTTCGGCAGCAACTACCGCGGCCTCACCAGCCGCATGGATCTGCTGCTGGAGTGCTACTCCTACATCCCGTTCGCCGAGCGCGTCCGCACGGCGTACGCGTTCGTGCTCGAGACGCTCCGGTACGTCGCGGCCCACGCGGGCGACGTGCTCGACATCGTGACGCGGAGCCGCACGCCGCGCGACCGGATCGCCGTGCGCTACCGGCTCGACACGCTGGCGGAGCCCGTCGAGATCCTCACCCGCACGTCGCGCACGCTCGACGGGGCGCCGACCGCGGTGACCCTTCCGTACTTCGCGCGCTTCGTCGGCACCGCGGTGGTCGACCGCCCGTTCGCCTACCTCGTGCCCCCCGCGGTGGCCGCCCACCTCGTCCTCCACGGGCTCACCGTGGCCGACGCGGCGGGCACGTACACGGTCGAGGTCGCGACGGTCGAGGGGTTCGAAACCGAAGGCGGCCGCAAGATCCTCGAAGCGGCCAAGGTCGGCGAGCTGCGCGTGTCCTGGGCGCGGTCCACTCGCGACGCGCCCGCGGGCTGGTCGATCGTCGCCACCGCACAGCCGCTCGGGGCCATCGCCGTCTACCTGTGCGAGCCCGAGAGCGACGACGGCGCCGTGGAGAACGGCCTGATCGCCGCGCCCGCCGCCGGGGACGAGTACCCGGTGTGGCGCGTCGCCGAGGCGACGTAGCGTGCCGACCGTCCTCACCACCACGCTGGCCTTCGGCGGCACCCGCTTCGGCCCGTTCACGAGCGGAAACGTGTCCGTCGGGAGCGACCCGCAGTGCCAGGTGCTCGTCAGCGCCGAGCTCGGCGTGCTGCCGCTGCACGCGTGGGTGACCGAGCGGCCCGGCGGGTGGACCTTGCACCCGGGCGCGCCCGGCGCCGTGGTGTTCGTGACGCGCCAGGGCGGCCGCGTGACCCCCATCACCGCCCCGGTCGAGCTCGAGGCGGGCGACGGCTTCGTCCTCGCCAATCGGGAGGGCGTGGCCTTCGTCGTCGGGGGCGGGGCCCCCGCGGTCGCCACCCCGGGCCGCCCCGCCACCGCGGCCCGACCCACCGGCGTCACCGCCCGCCCGTCCGGACGCATCTCCCCGTCCACGACGCCCCAGCGCCGCGCCCCCTCCGGCCCCCGCCGCGGCCCGCCGACCGCCGGCGCGCTCGCGGACGAGGCGCAGCGCATGGTCGAGGTCGAGATGATGCGGTACGGCCCGCTCCAGCAGATCCGGCAGGTGATCTTCCGGTACAACTCGGGGACGTACTTCCAGCCCCGCTACATCATGGGGGCGCTGTTCGCGGCCGCGAGCGGGAGCTTCGTGATGTGTTCGGGCGGGGCGGCGTTCGTGTGGGCGTGGCTCCAAGCGCAGGTCTGACCGGACCGCGGGATCCACGCCCTTGACCCGAGCGTGCCGGGGCCCATTTACC
The DNA here is from genome assembly GCA_040386535.1 of Myxococcota bacterium. GTDB lineage: Bacteria > Myxococcota_A > UBA796 > UBA796 > SXON01 > CAJBVW01. The sequence goes on from JAZKFH010000009.1 coordinate 206,398, forward strand.
GAGGGCAACCGAGGCCCCGCATGGAAGACGCCGCCGTCGTCGTAGAGCCCCGCATCACCCAGGAGGTGCAGGGCGCCGTGCTCCTCGTGGGGCTCTCCCGCGCCCGCAAGAAGAACGCCTTCGACATCGAGATGCTCCGCGGCCTGTCCGACGCGTTGACCCGCCTCGATGCCGATCCTTCGCTCCGCGTGGGCGTGGTGTACGCACACGGCTCCGACTTCACGTCCGGCCTCGATCTCGCCGACGTGGCGCCTCATCTCGCCCAGGGCGCGCCGCTCTTCACCGACGGCGCCATCGATCCCTGGGGCACCCAGGGGCGTCGCCTGTCCAAGCCGCTCGTCGTGGCGGTGAAGGGGCTCTGCTACACCGTCGGCATCGAGCTTCTCCTCAACGCCGAGGTCTGCATCGCGAGCGCCGACACCCGGTTCTCCCAGATGGAGGTGAGCCGCGGCATCTTCCCGTTCGGCGGCGGCACCGTGCGCTGGGTCGAGCGGGTGGGCTGGGGCAACGCGATGCGGTGGATGCTCACGGGCGACACGCTCGATGCGAAGGAGGCGCTGCGAATCGGCCTCGTGCAGGAGGTGGCCCCGCCGGACGAGGTGCTCGGGCGCGCCATCGCCATGGCCGAGCGCATCGCCGCGCAGGCGCCGCTCGGGGTGGCCGCTACGCTCCGTTCCGCCCGGCTCGCGCGGGAAGAGGGGCCCAGCGCCGCGCTCCAGGCGCTCCTCCCCGAGCTCCGCGACCTGATGGTGTCCGAGGACGCGCAGGAGGGCCTCCGATCCTTCCTCGAGCGCCGCCCCGCCGACTTCCAGGGAAGGTGAAGCGCCGCACCCGGCGGGCCGCTGCGGGTTAGCTCCACCGACGCCGGAGCCTGCCCCTTGACCCGCATGTCCACCGTCGCCGACCTGTTGCACATCCGCGCCGAGCGCGCTCCCGACGCGCTCGCCTTCCGCTTCCTCGGCGCGCGGGACGGCGACAGTGACGACATCACCGCCTCGGCCCTGCACGCGCGGGCCTCCCGGCTCGCCGCCCGCCTCGATGTCGCGCCGGGCGCGCGGGTGCTGATCCTCCACCCCCCCGGCAACGGCTACATCGCGGCGTTCTTCGGCTGCCTCCTCGCCGGCGCCGTGCCCGTGCCCGCATACCCGCCGCGGATGAACCGCAACCTGGAGCGCATCCAGGCCATCATGGCCGACGCGGGCTCCGAGGTCGCCGTGACCACGGTGGCCATGGCCGCCCGCCTCGCGCCCGAGCCCGAGCTCGCGGGCCTCCGGTGGGTCGCGGAGGACGCCGAGGACGATCCGGGCGCCTTCTCGCCGGTCGTCGTCGCGCCCGAAACACTGGCGTTCCTCCAGTACACCTCCGGCTCCACCGGCACCCCCAAGGGCGTGATGGTGACCCACGCGAACCTCCTGGCGAACCTCGCGGCGATCCTCGAACGCTTCCGCCTCGGGCCGCACAGCCGCGGCGTCATCTGGCTCCCGCCCTTCCACGACATGGGTCTGATCGGCGGGATCCTCGCCCCCATGGCCGCCCAGTTCCCGTGCTCCCTGATGGCGCCCACCACGTTCCTCGTACGCCCGTCGGCGTGGCTCGCCGCGGTGTCGCGCGAGCGGGCCACGGTCAGCGGCGGGCCCGACTTCGCGTGGGCGCTCGCCACCCGGCGCGTGTCCGAGCAGGTGCGCGCCACCCTCGATCTGTCCGCGTGGGACGTGGCCTTCACCGGCGCCGAGCCCGTGCGCCCGGCCACGCTCGCCCGCTTCGCCGAGGCGTTCACCCCCTGCGGCTTCCGGCCCACCTCGTTCCTGCCCTGCTACGGCCTCGCCGAGGGCACGCTCCTCGTGGCCGGCGTGGCTGATCGGCGCGGCCCGACGATGGCGCGCGTCTCGTCGGAGGCGCTCGCGCAGATGGTGGTGGCGCCGGGGGACACCGAGATCGTGAGCTGCGGCCCGGCCGCGCTCGACACCGAGCTGCGCATCGTGCACCCGGAGACCGGCGAGACCCTCTCCGAGGGCCACGTGGGCGAGATCCTCGCGCGCGGGCCGTCCGTGGCGGCGGGCTACTTCGGCCGCCCCGAGGCCACCGCCGAGGCCTTCACCGACGGGTGGCTCCACACGGGTGACCTCGGGTTCCTCGCCCGGCACGAGCTGTTCGTGACCGGCCGCAAGAAGGATCTGGTGCTGCTCCGCGGCCGCAACCTGTACCCGCAGGATCTGGAGGTGGCCGCCGAGGCCGCGCACCCCGATCTGCGCGGCAACTCGAGCGCCGCCTTCGGCGTCGAGATCGAGGGTGAGGAGCGCCTGGTCATCGTCCTGGAGGTCGACGCGCGGCGGGTGCCCGAGCCGACGCCCATCACCGAGGCCGTCGTGGCCGCGATCGCCCAGGCGTTCGACGCCGGCGTGCACGCCGTGGTGCTGCTCCCCGCGGGCGGCATCCCGCGCACGAGCAGCGGCAAGGTGCGGCGCGCGGCTACCCGGCTGGCCTGGCTCGCGGGCACGTTGGTGGGAGACGAGGAAGCTTGAGGCGCGCGCGGCGCCCGCGTCGCGTATCGTAGCGACGATGCGCCTCGTCCGACTCGCCGGCTGCTCCCTCGCCCTCGGCTGCGCCGCGCCGGTGGAAGAGGCGTTGCCCGACGCGGAGCCCGCGCCGACCGACACCGCGCCGCCGTTCACCTCGGCGCCGCCGCCGCCCGCCTTCGACGCCGCTGGGGTCGAGGCCGAGGCCGCCGCGTTGCTCCCGTGGCTCCCCAACGCAGCCGACGTGCTCCAGGACTGGCGCGACCAGTTCATCGGCGTGTCCCAATCCTGCCCAGGCATCACCGCGCCGTTCAGCATCGTCGCGCCGTTCGAGGGGTGCCGGGCTGCGGACGGGCGCTTGTGGGCCGGGTACGCGGTCTACACCGAGGGCACCGACGCGCCGCTCGACGTGCTGCTGGAGGCCGACGCGACCGTCACGCAGGTGGATGGCGCCACGTTCATCGCGGCGGGCAAGACCTCGCTCGTGGTCACGGCGGAGGGCGCCTTCGACAGCGCGGTGTCGGGCACGTGGGGCGGCGCCGGGGACGACGATTGGACCGGGCCCGGCCCGAGCGTGGCGGTGTGGGCCGTGGGCGATGCCACGTCCGTGGCGCTGACCGGAGGGATGAGCCTCGCCGGCGGCGCGGTGTACCTCTCGGAGGTCGCGTGGGACGCGGAGACGTGCCCGGGCGCGACGGGCGAGATCGCGGTGCGCGACCCCGGCGGGTGGTGGTATTCGATCCATCTCGATGAGGATTGCAGCGGGTGTGGTCCGCTCACCTACGTGGGCGAGGACCTCGGTCGCGCCTGCGTCGGGCTGGGGAGCGCGTTGGAGGGGATGGTGACAGCGACGTTGGCCGGGGATGTCACACCTGGCTCCGACACCGGGAGCCCCAAGTGACCCTGCTGATTTGGATCGCGTGCGCGCCTCCCGTCGCGGAGGAGCCGCAACGCGCCCCCCAAGCCCGGTCCCACGCCCGCACCTGGACCCCCGTGGCCGAGCTCGACGCCCGCCTCGAACCGCTCCCGGCGCCGCGCCTCCTCCGCCGGATGAGCCTGGATCTCCGTGGCACGTTGCCCTCCGCGGCCGAGCTCGACGCGGTGGAGGCGGATCCGTTTGCCATCACCGAGCTCCGCGACGCCTACCTGGAGGATCCCCGCTTCGAGGAGCGGCTGGTCGAGCACCTCGGCGACCGTTGGTTGACCAAGGTGGACGAGTTCCTCATCGAGTACCGTGAGTTCCCGCAGCTCGGGGCCGACCGGACGAACGAGTACCGCTTCGAGCGGGCGGTGGGGGAGGAGCCGCTCCGGCTCATGGCGCGCGTGGCGGCCGAGGACCGGCCGTGGACAGACATCGTCACCGCCGACACCACGATGGCGAACGAGGTGCTCGCGCTGGCGTGGCCGGTGGAGTACCCCGACGGCGCCTCCGGCTGGCAGGAGGTGGCCTACACCGACGGGCGGCCGGCGGCCGGGGTGCTCGCCACGAACGGCCTGTGGTGGCGCTACTACACCACCTTCTCCAACTACAACCGCATGCGGGTGAGCGCGGTCGCGAAGCTGCTCCTGTGTGTCGACTACCTCTCCCGCCCCGTGTCGTTCGACGGCGTCGTGTCATTGGCGGACACCGACGGCATCGAGGGCGCCTTGCGCACCAACCCCTATTGTATGGGATGCCACTCCTCGCTCGACGCCGTCGCCGCGGGCTTGTTTGGTTTCTGGACGCCCCAGGAGTACAGCGGCATCGAAAATGTCACCTACCACCCCGAGCGCGAGCTGCTCGGGGAGTCGCTCCTCGGCGTCTCCCCCGCCTGGTACGGGGCGCCGATCTCCGGCCTCGCCGACCTCGGCCAACACGTGGCCGCCGACCCCCGCTTCGCCCGGTGCGCGGCCCAGTCCGTCGCCGAGATGTATTGGCGGCGCGACGTGACTTTGGACGACTTCGACCGCGTGGAGGCGCTCCGCGCCGTGTACGTGGAGGGCGGGGCGCGGCTCAAGGATGTGGTCTCCGCGGTCACCGACACGGCCCCGTACCGCGCGGGGGGCGCCACCGCGGACGGCGGACCCGACGAGAACACCGCCCGCACGATGGACGTGACGCTGCTCGGCTCCGTGCTGGAGGACCTCGCGGGGTTCACCTGGACCTGGGGCGGCTACGATCAGCTCCGCAACGACACCTGGGGTTACCGCATCCTCGGCGGCGGCGTCGATGGGACCTACGTGAGCCGCGCCCAGCCGCTGCCCGGCCTCACGTGGTCCATCGTGCTCGCGCGCGTGGCGGAGGCGGCGGGCGTGGCGATCGCGACGCACGACCTCGACGACGACTCCCCGTGGCTGCTCGATCGGGTCTCGTCCACCGACGGGGCCGATTCCACGGCCTTCGCCGAGCAGGTCGCCGCGGCGCGGTGGCGCCTGCTCGCGGTGCGGCCGACCGAGGCCGACGTCGCCGCGGACGCCGACCTCTTCGACGAGGTCCTCGCGCTGACCGGCGACGTACCGAGCGCGTGGGCGGCCCTGGTCCAGGCGTGGCTCCGCGACCCCGCCTTCGGGAGCTACTGATGCTCACCCGTCGTCAGCTCGGCGCCCTCGGGCTGGGTGGCGCGCTCGGCGGCCTCCTCCGGCCCCGCCGTGGGCTCGCCGCGGCCCCGGTGACCGACCGCAAGTTCCTCTTCGTGTATTGCGTCGGCGGGTGGGATCCGACGGTCGTGTTCGCGCCCAAGGTGGGGCTCGACAGCATCGACGTCGATCCGCTCGGCACCGCCTCCCACATCGGCGGGATCGATTTCCTGGACGCGGCGAGCCGCCCCGCGGTGCGGACGTTTCTCGACGCGTACGCCGACCGCACCTGCGTCCTGAACGGGTTCGAGGTGCGCTCCGTCACCCATGAGCGGTGCCGCCGCATCCTCCTCACCGGGTCGAGCGGGGCGGACGCGGACGACTGGCCGTCGATCGTGGCGGGGAGCCCGTCGCGGAGCGAGGGCGGCTACCTCCTGCCGCACCTCGTGCTCTCCGGGCCGTCCTACACCTCCACGTTCGGGGACGCGGCGGTGCGCGTCGGATCGAGCGGCCAGCTGGGCCAGCTGCTCGACGCCACCGCGTTCGCGCGGGCCGACGTCCCCCTCGTCGGGCTGCCGGCCTCCGTGAACGAGCGCGTGGCGGCGCGGGTGCGTGCGCGCGTGGACACGATGGCGGTCGGCGCGGCCGCGGGCCGGGAGCGCGAGTTCCTCGACGCGTACGGGGCGGCGCTCGACCAGGCCGTGCGGGTCGACGCGATCGCGGGCGAGGTGGATCTCGTGCCTCGCGGCGCGAACGGCTGCGTGGATGTGTCGGACACGCTCGGCCCGGCGCTCGCCTGCCTGGAGCGTGGGTATTCGCGCTCCGCCATCGTGCAACACGGCGGCTTCTGCGACCTCGGCTGGGACTCCCACTCCGACATCGAGATGCAGGGCACCCATTTCGAGCTCTTGTTCCAGGACCTCGCGACGTTGATGGCGGAGCTCGACGCACGCACCGGCCCCGGCGGCGGGCGCCTCGCGGACGAGGTCACCGTGGTGGTGCTCTCCGAGATGGGCCGCACCCCGAAGCTCAACGGCGCCGGCGGCAAGGACCACTGGACCTACACCTCCGCGATGTTGATCGGGGCCGGCGTGGCCGGCGGACGCGTGATCGGCGGGTACGACGACGTGTTCGTGGGGGAGCCGGTCGATCTCGCGTCGGGAGAGCTCGACGCCGACGGCACCCCGCTCACTTCGGCGCACCTCGGCGCCACCCTGCTCGCCCTCGCGGACGTCGATCCCGCCGCGTTCACCACCGCGGAGCCGATCGGCGGCGCCCTCGGCTGAGCCCGCAGACGGGGTGCCTATGTTCGGACAGGCATGACCACGCTCCGCGCAGCGCTTCTCCCGATCCTCATCGGCGTCGCGGCATGTGGGGCCGTCACCGAACCGCTCGTCGCGGCGGCGGGCGGCGGCGGGCAGGGGGCCCAAGAGCCCGACGTCGCCGTGGTGGTGGAGCGCGTGCTCTCGGCGCCCGAGATGCGGGAGAGCATCGAGAGCCTCGCCCGGGCCCTGCTCGCCGGCGCGCACGACGAGCTCGGGCGGCCGGAGTGGGAGGCCCTCCTGCGTGAGCGCAGCGCCGATCTCGTGGAGGGGATGGCCCCGGCGCTCGCCCGCGGCCTCGAGACGGACATCGGGCCGGCGCTCCGCCGAGAGCTCGCGCGGGGTGTCGAACGCGCCCTCGCCCAGCTCGCCGATCCGGGCACGCAGGCGCAGCTCGCCGACATCACCCGCGCGGTCACGACGGCCGTGATCGACACGCTGCTGCTCGATCCCAACGCCACCGAACCGTCGCGTCCCGCGCTCCGGCGGGCCACCGAGCACGTCCTGCTCGGCGTGGGGGACGCCCTGCAAGGCGACCTCGGCACGGCGCTTCACGGGTTCCTTCGGACCGAGCGTCAGGCCATCGCCGAGGACACGAGGCGGTCGGGCCGGCCCCTGCGGTGGCTCCTGTACGGGCTCGTGGGGATCCTGCTCCCGACGGTCGTCATCCAGGGGGTCCTCCTCCGGCGGGCACGGCGGCGGTGACGGTCACTGCTTGGACGGGCACGTCCGCTTGAGCCAGTCGGTCACGAACGCGCGGAAGGCGCGCACCTTGGGCGAGGGGAACCGCGTGCCCTGGGTGAGGAGGAAGAGCGGGGTCCCCACGTTGCCGTAGGTGGGGAGCACGCGTACGAGGCGGCCGGCGGCGACGTCGTCGGTGACGAGGAAGCTCGGCAGGGGCGCGACCCCGCCGGCGGCGAGCGCGGCGGCCCGCAGGAACGAGAAGTCCGACGCCAGGATGTTCGCCCGCACTCGCACCGGCACCACGCTCCCCGTGTCGGGCTGGAGGTGGAGGACGCCGTGGGCGTTGGCCGAGCGGTGCAGCAGCAGGCGATGGTCGGCCAGCGCGTCGGGCGTGTCGATGTTGGCGGCCCCGGCGAGGTAGGCGGGCGCCGCGTAGAGCCCCACGGCGAGGTCGAGCAGCTTGTGGGCGACGAGCGAGGAGTCCGGCAGGCTCGCGGCGGCGCGGAACGCCACGTCGATCTGGTGGCCGTCGAAGTCCAGCACCTGCTCGGTCAGCACCATCTCGACTGAAACCGCGGGGTACGCAGCCACGAACGCCGTGATGATGGGCGCGAGCAGGGTGGCGCCCAGGTCGATGGGCGCGGTGACGCGCAGGTTTCCGCTCGGCGCGGCGCCGGTGTCGCGAAGCGCGGCGTCCGCGTCCTCCAGCAGCTCCAGCGCTTTTCCCGCGCGGGCCCGGTAGGCGGCGCCGTCCTCGGTGGGCTCCACGCGGCGCGGGCTCCGACGCAACAACATCACGCCGAGCGCCCGCTCCAATCGCGTGATTCGGCGGCTCACCGAGCCTTTTGTCTCTCCGAGCGTGTGCGCGGCGCTCGTGATCGAGCCCACGTCGGCCACGAGGCAGAACGCGCGGAGGTCGGCAAGGTCGTAGGTTTCCATTCCGGCAACTCCGTGTCCCAATTCGGTGGGATTGTATCCGTCGGGAGCGCGACCTACCTTCTCGTTGTCGACGGGCCGCCGGCCCTTCCCCGACTGCAAGACCGTCACCCCCCCCGAGGAACACCCCATGTCCACCGACTCCTGGAACTTCGACACCGTCCACTCCAGCATCACGTTCTCCATCCGCCACCTCGTCATCAGCAAGGTGCACGGCCGCTTCACGAAGTGGTCCGGCGGCTTCGCGCTCGACGCCGAGGGCAACGCGCCGGGCACCATCACCGCCGCGATCGAGGTGGCGAGCATCGACACGAACGAGGCGCAGCGTGACGCGCACCTCCGCTCGCCCGACTTCTTCGACACCGAGAAGTTCCCGACGATGTCGTTCGCGAGCACGAGCATCCGCCGCATCGACGACAGCGCGCTCGAGATCACGGGCCAGCTCACCATTCGCGACGTGTCGCGCGAGGTGACCCTCGCCGCCGACTTCGGCGGCCGCGTGACCGATCCCTGGGGCAACCAGCGCCTCGGCTACTCCGCCAAGACGACGATCAACCGCAAGGACTTCGGCCTTGGCTGGAACCAGGTCCTCGAGGCCGGCGGCGTGGTCGTCGGCGAGAAGGTCGAGATCGCCATCGAGGTCGAGCTCGTCCGGACCGCGGCGGCCGCTACCGCGTAGGTCCTACGGGCACGACGCGTCGGACCACTCGTCGACGTTGTTGGTCTCCACACACTCGCTCACCGTGTCGTCGGAGTCGACCGCGGCCGAGAAGCCGTAGATGCCGACATCGTCGGGCGTGAGCTCGAACTCGATGCCCGCCAGCACCGTGCCGGCGGGGATCGCGGGGAGGGGGTAGGTGGCGACCGGGCGCGGCCCGGACTTCTCCTCGGCGTAGAGCGTGAGGAGGGCCCCCTCGCTCACGTCGGCGCCGCCCTCGTTGCCGACCTGCACGCCCACCGCGATGGGCCCGAAATCGCAGTCCGCCACGCACACGTCCGTGATCGAGACGGTGAGATCGGGCGTGGAGGGATCGTCCGCCGCGACGCGCGCGCGGTACACGTTGTACTTGAGCCAGCTCGCCTCCGGCTCCTGCGGCACCGACCCGTCCGGGTTGATGTTGGTGATGGCGAAGTCGTGCACGTTCCACGTGGTGCCCGCGGCCGGCCAGCCGTCGCCGTCGTGCTCGTAGGCGGTGATCGCGAACCCGGAGCCGTAGTGCGCGACCACGATCTCGGCGTGGCCGTCCGCGTCGATGTCGGCCACGGTCGGGTACTCGAAGATGGTCGGCGAGGCGTGGTTCGTGTCGGAGTACAGCTCGGCGCCGGTGCTCCCGTCGAAGATGGTGAAGCTCGACTGGTCGGCGAAGAGGATCTCGAGCGCGCCGTCATTGTTGAGGTCGTACCCGGAGCACCCGGCGAGGCCCGACGTGTCGTCCATCGGGACCGACCACATCTGCGTTCCATCGAGCTCGTACGCGACGAAGTTCTGGTAGGACGGCCACGCCACCTCGGCCTCGCCGTCCCCGTCGAAGTCGCCGGCGCACGGGGGGCCCGGCTGCGCGGGCGTGCCGTAGTTCACGCTGTAGATCTGCGTGCCGTCGTGATTCCAGAGCGTCCAGTTGGCGCCCACGAACCCGATCTCGGCCTCGGGGTCGGAGTCGGCCTGGATGATGACCGGCCAGAAGCCGTAGGTGCCTACCTCGCCGGTGTCCCAGAGCAGGGTGCCGTCACTGTCGTAGAGCGCGCCTTCGAGCGCGATCTCCTGGTCGCCGTCGTTGTCCACGTCCGCGATGGCGGGGAGGCGGTAGTTGAAGCCGCCCGTGGTCACCAACATGTCGAACGCGCTCGTCCCGTCCTCGCCGTTGAGCACCTTCTGGTCGTGGAGGATTTCGGGGTTCCCGTCCTCGTCCAGGTCCGCGACGTTGTGGATCATGTAGTTGAGGGACGAGAGCATGTCGTTCGCGGTCCACTTCAGCGTGCCGTCGCCCTCCAGGGCGATGGTCCGGCCGCTGCTGTCGGCGGAGACCACGTCGGGCGCGCCGTCGGAGTCGATGTCGGCGATGAGCGTGCCCGCGTAGCTGTTGCCCGGGTAGGTCCACTTGGCGACCCCGGTGGAGCCCTCGAGCGCGACGACGTAGTTGTCGGCGGTGAACACCACCTCGGGCGAGTCGTCCTCGTCGATGCGGCCGTCGCCGTTGTCGTCGTCCAGGTTGCCGATCACGGGCGTCATCCAGGAGTTCATGTGCCCGCGGTACGTCCACTGGGTGCGGACCGCCCAGGGGTTGACCACCTCGGCGCCGCCGCCGGAGGTCTCGCCCTGGCACTCGGCGTTGATGGCGATCGGCCCCTCCGCGCCGAGCTCGAGCGCCGGGCACTCCGCGTCCAGGCAGTCCGCCCGGCCGTTCAGGTTGGCGTCGGGAAAACCCTCGTCGATGAGGCCGTCGCCGTCGTCGTCTGTGCCGTTGCACTCCTCGACCGCCGGCGGGTCGGTGTCGTCCGTGTCCGTCGGGACATCGTCCGTGTCTCCGGTGTCGAAGTCGGTGCGGTCCTTGTCCTTCGGGTTCAGCTCGCTCTGGATCGAACAACCGGCGACGACGAGGGCACAAAGGACGGAGAATGGCAGGACACGCATGAGGCTCCCGGGGCCCGCGGAGTGTACCTGCAGCGGCCCGGGATGCGACGGCAAAATGCGCGCCCTACCCGCCCCAGACGCGCATGATCGACACATCCATGAACGAGGCCTCCGCGACGGTCGCAGTGTGCCCGGCGTCGTCGTGCAGGACGAGGTCCATCACCTGCACGTCGAGGACCCCGTCGGCCCACTCCGAGGCGGGCACGTCCATGTGGAGGATCACGGTCCCCGACACGGCGGCCCATTGCTCGAAGACGGTGCGCGCGCTGAGCGCGTCCGTGCAGTAGTTGATCGCGACCGGATCGGCGATCTCCACCGACACATCCACGTCGTCCACACCCACGAACAGCGTCTCGGTGACCGGCTCGCCCGACGCCGTGACGGCGGCGAGGATCCCCGCTCGGTACACGCGCAGGCCCACGGTCCCGTCGCCGTCCCAGGCGTGCATGGTGGTGTCGGAGCAGCCGCCGGTCGTGTCGAGCATCGCCTCGAAGCCCGCCGGGAGGAGCGGCGCGGGGGTGTCGGTGTCCCCGGAGTCGCCCTCACCCGTGTCGGCCGCGGTGTCCTTCTCGTCCTCGGGCAGGGGGCAGCCGGTCGTGAGCATGAGCGCGAACAAGGCAGGGAGCAGTCGGATCATGCCCGGATGTATCACGGATGTGTCAGCGATGTATCACCGGTGGTCCGGGTGCCAGGCGAAGCCCAGCGCAGCGTGGAAGGCCTCCGCGCCGGTCCGCTCCGGCGTGTGGATCGCGCCCGCGAACTGGATGGGGCTGTACATCCACACCATCTCGGGGAACAGCTCGGCGCGCCCGAGGCGGATCGACCAGCCCACGCCCACCCCCACCGCGCCCGTCCAGAGCGGCTCCTGGCCGTACGAGCCCACGTACCAGCCGACCGCGCGGGGCCCGAACACGAGCTGGCTCTTGCCGACGTCGAAGCCGACGAGGAGCGGCACGGTGGCGCCGAGGACGGTCCACGGCTGGTTGCCGAGGGCGGGGCTGTGCCAGGACAACGAGAGCCCCGTGGCGAGGTGCGGGTCGCCCCGGAACCGCGCGCGGTGAAGCTGGAGCTTGGAGTCCGCCGCCACCCCGAACGTCGTGACCAGCCCCGGCCAGCCAAAGCCCCAGGCACGCGCGCCGACCTCCACCTTCTCGGTGACGCCGACATGCACGCCCGTCTCGAGCTGGACCCAGGGGATGGGCGACTCCTGCTCCTTCCGCACCCCGGCGCGGAGCACCGAGGTCTCGAGCCCACCGGACCAGCGGACGTCGCCGGGATCCAGCGTCGTGGCCCGCCCGAGGTCCATGGCGGCGGCGCACCCCTGGAGGATCAGGGCGCAGAGGACCAGGGCGCGCGTCACTGCTCCACGTCGGTGAAGCTGATGAACGCGGCGCACATGTCCTGATCGTTGTCGCCCCAGGCGATCTCCCGCGGCTCCTGGCCGTCCGGCTGGTTGGCCACCGAGTTGTCGAAGCGGCACTCGATGTACACCTCGTCCTCGGGCTCGAACCGGATCGGCGCGTCGAACCAGTAGGGCTGCTCCCACCCGAAGTCCCAGCGCGGGATCTCCAAGAGGCAGGTGGTCGAGCCGTCAGGCTTCACCGCCACCACCCGCATGCGGCTCGCGTACCGGTGCATGTGGGGGGTGACCCCCTGCAGATCGACAGGCTGGCCTCCCGTGAACAACAACGGCTGGAAGCGGTACCAGAAGCCGACGTCCTCTTCCCCGGCGGGCACGCGCATCGCCTCGCCGACGAGCCACGCCGCGTTCCCGACGACGATGGAGCGCGCGTCCACCGCGGTGGTGTCGAGCCGGAAGTCGAGCGAGGTCTGGTCGGCGGGCGGATCGTCGCTCGACGCGCTGTAATGAATCTGGAGGAGGATGCGCGAGTCGGGCGACACGACGGAGCCGATCCCGCGCGGATAGTCGCCCCCGAGGAGGCTGCCGCCGAGGGGGGTTGCGGTCGGAAACTCGCCCATGCCGCCGCTGCAGTCGAAGCCCGCGCCGTCGTCTTCCGCGTCGCGCCGCTCGATGGCCGCCACGTCCGCTTCGCCCACGGAGGCGACGATCAGGTGGTGCACCACGTCCCGCGCGCCGGGCCGGGGCGCCATCCCGGTGATGCGCACCTCCTCCTCCACGGGCCAGTCGAGCAGGAAACACCGGTTCTCGTCGATCGTGCCGTCGGGCGGATCAGGGGTGTACGGCTCGGGCATCGTGAGGGTCAGGTCCACCCGCGACACCCCGCCGATTGGCGGCCGCGGCTCTCCAGCATCGGCCGGATCCCCCTCGGGCGCGCCGGCGTCGATCCAGTCGATGAGCGTGGCGCGCTCGAGCTCGGTCAAGCCGAAGTCCTGGAACCAGGGGGTGCAACACTCGGCCGCCAACCACGGCGGCATGCGGCGATCGATCACCGCGTCCCGCACGAGCGCCTGGGCAGAGGCGACCTGGGCGTAGGTCTCGAAGGTGAGCGGCGCGTGCGCGTCCGCGTCGTGACAGCCGAGACACTTCTGCTCGACGATGGGCGCGATGTCCGTCCACCACGTCGAGGCCGCGGACGTCGGCGCGGCCCCGGTGTCCTCGTCGGCGCACCACGGGGCGTCGAGGGGCTGGCCCTTGCAGGCGGCGAGGAGCAGCGGGACCAGGACCATGCGCATGCGCGGATGGAACCACGAGCGCGCCGCGGGGGAAACCCTTTCCGGAGCCGCGCCGCGATCTCCATGCCGCCCGGAACACCGAAGTCGGGGCGCCGCCGCTTGTCGGCCGCCCGAGCACCCGGTACGTCCTCGGGATGTCGTTGTTCTCCTCCATCGACGGCGTGTGTGACGTCCGCATCGTCCGCGGCGCCGCAGCCGATCCCTCGCGTTTTCCCGATCTCGCCATCGAGCTGCCCCACGGCGCGACCCGCACGGCCGACTACGATCGGGTGCGGGCGCAGCTCCAGGGCGCCTATGACGACGACCTGGTGGACTTCTTCCACGTGAACACGGACGTGGGCTCGCCCGAGCTCGCGGACGCGGTGGCCGCGGCGCTCGTGGCCGCGCACCCGACGCGCGCGGTGTGTGTCATCCAGAGCCGCATCCCGCGCACCTTCATCGACTGCAACCGCGTGATCGACGCGGCGCCCGAGGCGTTCCGCGAGGGAAAGGTCACGCCCGGCGTACCCCCGTGGATCCGCCATCCGTACGACCTCGAACGGCTCCGCGAGGCCCATGCCGCCTACGTCGGCGCGGCGCAGGCCATGATCGACGCCGTGTGTGGCGCGGGCGGGGTCGCCCTGATGCTGCACACCTACGCGCCCCGCTCCGTGGGCGTCGAGGTCGACGAGCACATCGTCGCCAGCCTGCATGCCGCCTACCGCCCCGAGACCGTCGAGACCTGGCCGCTCCGCCCCGTCGTCGACGTGATCGGGCGCTCGCTCGAAGGCGCGTCGATGGTCGACGAGGCGCTGCTCCACGACCTGTCCGCCGGCTACGGCGCCCTCGGCATCGAGGTCGCGGACGGCCGCACCTACCCGCTCCACCCGAGCACCTGGGGCTTCCACCACGGAGCGCGCTGGCCCGGCCGCACGCTCTGCGTCGAGATCCGCCGCGATTTCGTGGCCGACCCGTGGGACCCTTTCGTCGAGATGGTCATCGCGCCCGACAAGACCGCGCGGATGGCGGGCCCCCTGGCGGCAGCGATCGGCGGCTGGATCGGGCGGGTGGCGTGATGCTCTTCCTCGGCAATTCCTACACGTTCATGGGCGCCCTCGACGAGGCGGTGGTCGGGGTCTTCGCGGCCGCGGGCGACGAGGTCGCCGCCGAGCGCCTTGCCGAGCCCGGGTGGACGTTCGCCCAGCACGTCGGCGCAATCGAGACCGACGGGAGCGCGTGGCAGGTCGCGTTCGAGGAGCCGCGGGCCTGGGTCTTCCTGCAGGAGCAGAGCCAGATCCCGGGCTTCCCCGAGGGGCAGGCCGATCTCGTGGCGAGCCGCGAGGCGGCCGTGACGCTCGACGGCTACGCGGCGAGCACCGGCGCGCAGACGATGTTCCTGATGACATGGGGCCGGCGCGCGGGCGACGACCAGAACCCCGACACCTACCCGGACTTCGAGACCATGCAGGCCGCGCTCACGGCCGGGTACCTCGACTACGTGGCCCGCGCCTCGGAGGACGGCTCGGACGCGTGGGTCGCGCCCGTGGGCCTCGCGTGGGCGCGGGTCTACGACGACGTGGTGGCCGGCGGCCTCGATCCGCTCGACCCCACCAGCCCCTTCTACGGCTTGTACATCGACGACGGCAGCCACCCGTCCCAACGCGGGACCTACCTCGCCGCGTGTGTCATCTACACCAGCCTCACGGGGGAGTCTCCCGTCGGCTTCGACGCGCCCGAGGCCGTGCCGGACGCCGCGTACCTGCAAGCGGTGGCGGCCGCGGTGGTGTTGGAAGGGGAGGGGCTCGCGTATCCGTGGCAGGTAGGCGGGGACACCGGTGACACGGACGTACCAGGGGATCCGGAGGACACAGGCGCCGACGCGGCCGAGGGCGGCGGGTGCGGATGCGACTCGACCGCCAACGGCGTGGCGGGCTGGATCCTGGGGCTGGGGATCGTCGTGAGCGTGGGGCGTCGTCGCGCGGCTCGCTGAGACTCGGACTACGCCTCTACGATCTCACACAGTCCGGTGCTCTCGTTGCACTCGGCGCGAAACTCCTCGGCGGGCGCGCACAGAACGTCGTCCCGGCAGTCGCCGCAGGCCGCGGCGTCCCGCTCCGCGGTGAGGTCCGCGGCCGCCTCGGCCAGGGGGGCGAGGTCCGCTCCGACCGGAAAGGCCTCGGCGCAGTGGAACCGCGCGAAACAGCTGTTCGGACCGACGAGCTCGGAGAAGTCCATCACCTCGCACCCGACCTCGACGGTGCACGCCTGGTAGGGCTCCGGGAGGTCGGCGGCCCGGTCCTGGATCGTGTCGCACGTGTCTTCGGCGGTGTCGGAAGACGTGTCGGACGGTGTGTCGTCCGTGTCCTCGGTCTCGGGAGCCGGACAGCCGGTGAGCAGGAGGAACGTGAGGGCGAAGCGGTACATCAGGGTCCGGGTGATGCATTCCCTATAGTCGCGCAACCGCCCGTTCGTCGCCGTGGGGAGGGCGGAAGGGTCGAGCGCATTGGCCCACGCGTGTGCAGAACCGCGAGTGTCAGCCCCCGGCCACCCACTCCTTGCCATCCCACCGGTACGACACCGTGTACGCCTCGTCGTCCGCGGGGGCGACGTCCCGCGTGATCGTGCCGTCCTTGAACGTGAACTTCTCGTCCCACTTCTCGTCACGATCGAGGTCGACCTTGACGCGGTTGGCGGTGGGCGAGCCCGGGTCCTGGTACACGTTGACCTTGAAGGGCTTGCCCTTGCTCACGTCCTTGAGCTTGTCCGACCCGATGTCGCGGCCCACGTAGCTGAACACGGTGATGTCGATCTCGCGGGTGCCATGCGCCGTGGGGGCCGCGGCAGCCGCCGCCGGGGGCACCTCGGGGACGGCGTCGACGGCGGCCGTCGGGGTGGGCTCGGCCGGCACGGGGGCGACGGGCGTCAACGACAGGGTCGCTTGCGGCGGGGGCGCGGGCTCCATCGTGTAGGTCGCGAACGCGAAGCCCGCGACACCACACACGCCGCCGACCACGAGGGCGGTCAGGAACGTGGTGAGCCTCATCTTGCCAGCAAACATCAGGAGCCTCCGCGCACCATCCCGCGTTCGCGCGGGACCGTGCAGTTGCAGTAGGTATACCGGCACGGCTCCGCGGCAAAGCGCGGACGGAAGGTGCCGTCGAGCAGGTTGCCGAGCCGCTCGGCCCGGACGCGTCGCGACGGGTAGCAACGAAAGGCGTCGCCGCGGTCGTCCACGATGAAGTAGCGGGCGCCCGCCCAGCAGGGCCGCCCCTCGAAGTCGGGGGCGATCTCGCCGGTGCCGTTGTGGCCGCCGAGCGCTTCGAGCACGTCGCGCTCGTCGGCGCCGTAGTCGATGACCTCGCGGTCCTGCTTCTCGGGCTGCACCTTGAAGGTGAGGGGCGCGAACGCCGCGCGCAGCTCCGCGAGGCGCGGCAGGTTGGCTCGCGTGGCGACACAAGTGACACACAGCCGGCCCGCGTGCGCGGCGGCGAGGCGGGCCGCCTTCGCGCGGAAGGCCTCGGGATCGGCGTACTCGAGGTGCAGCGACGCGGAGATGACCCCCGGGCGCGCGGCGGTGAGCGCGGCGAAACGCAGCAGGGTGTCCTCCTTGGCCGAGAGGTTGGTCACCACGCTCACCCGCCGCCCCTGTGTCACCAACGCTTCGACCAACCCGAGAAACCCGGGGTGTCGAAAGGGCTCGCCGCCCGAAAGTTTGATCTCCCAGTCTCCGGGCAGGCGCGCGAACGCGGCCACGAAGGCGGGGAGATCGTTGGCCCACCGCGAGCGGTCGTCGAGGAACCGTTGGGTGCAGTACGTGCAGCGGTAGTTGCACGTGGTGTTCATGTTCCACGAGACCACCCCTTCGAGGGGGTAGGGCAGGGCCGCGGTCACGCGTCGAGCTCACGCGAGGGGCCGATGCCCTCGATCATGCCGCGGTTGGCGGGCACGGTGCAGGGGCAGATGTCCCAGGGGCAGAGGGCCGGGGTGTCGCGGAGGCGGAGCGTGCCGTCGAAAAGGTTGCCGAGCCGCCCCGCGCCGTGCCGCTTGGCCGTGCGGCAGGACCACGCGGCGCCGTCCTTGTCGACGGTGAAGTAGTCCACGCCGGACCAGCAGCGGCGACCGCGGTAGCTCGGCGCGAGGTTGGCCTCGCGGGGCCCGGGCGTGTCTCCGAGCAGGGCGCGGAGCGCGGCGGCGTCGGGATAGTCGGCCACGCCACCCTTGGTCTTGTACAGCTGGGGAAACCAACGCAAGCCGGCGGCCTCGACCGTGGCCTTGCACGCGCCCGCCTCGGCCTCCCGCCCGGGGAACACCACCTGGTTCACGACGAACCGCACGCCGGGATCCAACGTGTCGACGAGCGCGCGGGCCTTCTCCACGAACGCGCCCACCGTCACGAACTCGAGGTGCAGCGACGCCGAGAAGACGTGGAGGCGGCCGCGGGTCAGGGCGACGAACCGGGCGAGCTCCGCGGCGGACGCCGACAAGTTGGTCAGCACCGAGAGGGTGTGCGGCGTACGGTCCATCAGCCCGGGGACGATCCGGTCGAGGAAGAGGGGGTGGGCGAACGCCTCGCCGCCCGAACACTTGATCTCCCAGGCGCCGGGGAGGGCGGCGAACGTGTCGATGGCACGGTCCACCTGGGCCGCGTCGGGGCGGCCGCGCCGATACTTGGGAGATTGGATACAATACGAACAGTCGTAGTTGCACGC
Organism: Myxococcota bacterium; assembly: GCA_040386535.1. GTDB lineage: Bacteria > Myxococcota_A > UBA796 > UBA796 > SXON01 > CAJBVW01. Next base: position 224,387 of record JAZKFH010000009.1, read on the forward strand.
CCCGGCAACCTGCCACTCGATGGTGCGTTCGTGGCCGCTCGTGGCCCCGCTCGTGGGGGAGACGGTCACGCCGATTCCGCGAGGCGCGCCGCCCACTTCACGTTCTGTTCGAACTTGCCGCACCGCTCGCAGCCGCGCAGAAAGTGCCCCGCGCCAAGCGTGTGTCGCAGCGCCTGCCACTTGGGTCCTTCCCACAACGCGGCGAGCTCGGTGTCACGCAGGCTGCCGACCTTCACCTCGGTGTTGCAACAGTAGAGCACCTCCTCGTCGACCGTCACGCGGGTGTAGACGTACCCCATCCAGCACCCCACCTCCGCGATCGGCACGGTGACGAGGCCGCCGGGGCGCACCTGGCGCTCGAACAGGTCGAGGTTCGTCGGCACGCTCCATTGTTCGGCGAGCCGCCGCGCCTCGGGGATCCCCTCCGCGAGCAGCCACGCGCGTTGGTCCTCGGTGATGGCACACGCCTCCGTTCCGTCCGCGAGGCTGGCGAGCTTGAAGTTGACACGATCCGCGCCGAACAGCCGGCCGAACCGCACCATCTCGGGCACCTCGGAGGCGGTGTCGCGGTTGATGACGTGCACGTGTCGCACCCGCGCGTTCGACCGCCCGAGCGCCCGCAGGTGCGCGCACATCTTGAAGAAGTGGTCCTCCGTCCAGCCCGGGTGGAACGCCATGTGGCTCGTGGGCGTCGCGCCCTGCACGCCTACCAACACCTGGTCGATCCCGATGGGCGCGAGGCGATCGATGTCGGCCGCGACGAGGTTCGTCATGAGCGTGAGGCCCCACCCGCGCGCCTTGACCGCCGCCAACATCTCGTAGATGTCGGGGTGGGTGAGCGGCTCGCCCATCCCGGAGACGACGACGGACTGCACCGAGCCGAGCGCTTCGAGCGCGTCGAGCAGGGCGTAGAAGCGGGCGGCCGGCAAGCGGCGCCGCTTCCAGTCGTTCGGGCGCGCGGTGGCGAGCAGCGGCGAGTGGTCCCAACACGTGACACACGCGGCGTTGCAGGTGTTCGTCACGTCGATGTGCACGTGCAGCGGCCCGGTGGCGGGGCGGCCTGCGCGCATGCCGGCGAGGACGGTGTCGACGTTCTTCATGCGTGCCGCGGGGTGCTGCGGAGCCTACTTCATCCGCATGACCTCGGCGAGCGGCCGCGCGCCCCCGCCTTCGAGCGCGTGGAGCCGCTTGAGCGCCTCGTAGGGATCCTCCGCGTCGCCGAGCCACGGCACGAGATCCGTGGCGAACGCCGTGAGCGCGTACTCCCGCTGCGTCGGGAGCGCGCGCAGCAGCGAGAGGACGCCCATCCAGTCCGACCACGCCGCGAACGCGGGGAACAGGGTGACACACGCCGCGAGCAGGTCGACCGGGCCGGCCGCGGGGAAGCGCCGCGCGAGCGTTTCGGCGACCGGGAGGGCCTGGGCGACGCGGACGCCGTTCGCCTCGCACGTGGCGACGAAGCGGGGCACGGAGGCCCCGGGGGCCGCGCGCAGGTCGGGCACGTCGACGCCGCGGTCGCGCAGGTCCGCGAGGACCGCACGGCGGCGGCTCGTCACGGAAGGCGGCTCGGCGCCGAAGAGGCGGAGCAGCGCCAGGGCGCTCTCGTCGTCAATCCCCTTGTTGCCGAGGCGGGCGCCGAGGAGGGCGCCGAGCGTCTCGTCGTCCCAGCGCGCGAGGGCGGCGGCGACGTCGGCCGGATCGAGGGCGAGGGAGAGCACGGCGGCGGCGGCGGCGCGGGCGCCGTTCTGTCCGGCGGGCGCGACGGGCGCGAGCGCGGCGAGCAGATCGGGCACGTCTTCGAGGCGGCGGGCGACAGGCCCGAGGGCGGAGGCCAGCGCGCGGGCGCCTTGATCGTCAGCGAGCTTCTCCTGCGGCAGGAACACCGTGGGGATGCCGACGAAGCGCAGCTCGTGCACGCTGTTGTAGCCCCCGGCAGACACTGCCACGTCCGCGGCCGGGAGCAGCTCCACGCTGGCATAACGGTCGAGCCACGTGATGCCGTCGCCGCGCCGCTCGGGCCCCACGTAGAGCGGCCCCGCGGCCACGACGACGTGCCAGCCCGCCGCGCGCACCAGGTCCACGACGCGCGGCAGCACCGTGGTCGTGCTCGGATCGCCCCCGCCGCCCAGCGCCACCCAACACACGCGCTTCCCGTCGGGAACGCCGAGGGCGGCACGCGCGGCGGCATGCGAATGCAGCTCCGGGCGCTCCCGCAACAGGATGGGCGAGGCCACCTCGTCGGGCACGATGACGCGATCGTAGAGCGGCAGCAGCGCGTCGAACGCGGCCTCCTTGGCGGCCTCGGGCTTCATCGCGCGGCGCACGAGGACCCGCCTGCGGACGAGCTCCAGGGCCGCCGCGAGCTCGCCGAAGCTGCCCGCCGGGAACGTGTCCACCACGAGCACGTCGGGCTGGAGCGTCGTGACCGCCTGCAACACCCAGCCGCGCGCGACGGCGAGGTAGCGCGCGGGTTCGAGCCCCGCGTCCCGCATCGACGACTTCGACGGGATCTTGATCGACGGGATGCCCTCGCGCCGCGCGAGCGTGTCGGCCTCGGACGACGTGAGCACCCAACACTCCGCCTTCACCCCGGCGGTCTGCGCGAGGCGCCGCACCCAGCGGAGGATGGCGAGCTGCCGGGTCAGGTGCCCCATGCCGCGGCCGTTGATGGCGTAGCCGAGGACGCGGACGGTCTTCATGGGCGGCGATGTATCGCGGGCGAGGGGATGGTCCGGATGTGTCACGGCTTGGAGGTGGGTCGAGCCCAGCGGATAGAGCCGTTTGGAGCCAGGGATGTGGATGTTCGGCAAGCCGTGGAGCCCGAGAGACATCGGCTGTGGCCTCGCGCTGTTCGTCGTGTTCGCCGGGTTCACCATGGTGTGCCTCGCGCCGGTCAGCGGGCCGTCGCTCGACAATGCATACGTCGAGGCCAACCGCATCCCGCTGGTCAAGCTCGCGCAAGCGCTCGATGCCCATGTGCTGGACGCCGCGACACCCTTGCCCGCCTCTCCCGCGGACCTTCCGCGCGGGATCGTCCCCGACGGAACGACGGATGTCTGGGGCAACGCCCTCCTGTTCTTCCCGGCCTGTACCGCCGGCCGATGGTCCTACCGACTCCTGTCGCTCGGCCAGGACGGTAAACCCGGCGGCGACGCCCTGAACGCCGACCTCGAATACGACGGACCGCGCCCGGCCGACCTCGTCGTGGCCTGCCCGCGCTGACGAGGTGGCGTCGTCGTGCACGTCTCCCATGGTCGGCGCGCCTGCGAACGGCTACACGGCCGGGGCCCGGCATCCCCTGGCGGATGGCGAGGCGCGGAGGCAGGCGTGGCGCGGATCCTGGTGATTGGGGTGGGGCAGATCGGGTCGGAGCTCGGGCCGGCGTTGGTGGCGCAGGGGCACGAAGTCGTGCTCGCCGACCGGCTTCCGCCGGAGGAGACCGCCGGGTGGGACGTGCTGGAGAAGGGCCTCGGGGCCGAGGGCGTGCGGAGCCGCTGGCAGCGGCTCGACGTGCTCGACACCCCCGCGCTCACCGGGCTCATCCGCGAGCTGCGCCCCGACGTGACCTACCACCTCGCCGCGCTCCTCTCGGCCACCGGCGAGAAGGACCCCGACCTCTGCTGGCGCATCAACGTCGACACGACGCGCGAGGTCATGAGCACGCTCTCGAAGCTCGGCGCCCCCGTGGCGCCGCGGCTCGTCGTGCCCTCGTCCATCGCCGCGTTCGGCCCGCTCCCCGGCCAGTCGGAGACCCCCGCGGTCACCCCCGACGTGTACCCGATGCTGCCGACATCGATGTACGGCATCACCAAGGTCGTGAACGAGCTGCTCGGCAGCTACGCCGCGGCGAAGCAGGGCGTCGACTTCCGCGGCATCCGCTTCCCCGGCCTGCTCAACACCGCGCCTCCGGGCGGCGGCTCGTCCGACTTCGCGAACCTGATGTACTTCGCGGCGGCCGAGGGCAAGCGTGACGTGCAGGTGTTCTGCCGGCCCGACACCACCATCCCGTTCATGTACATGCCCGACGCCGTGCGCGCGATCATCGGCCTCGCCGAGGCGCCGGCCGCGAAGCTCTCGCGCCGCACCTACAACGTCGCGTCCATGTCGCCCTCGGCGGCGGACATCGCGGCGGCCCTCGCCGAACGGGTCGGCCCCTTCACCGTCCGCTACGTGCCCGACTTCCGCCAGGCCATCCTCGACTCGTGGCCCCGCGCCCTCGAAGATGCCCCCGCCCGCGCCGATTGGGGCTGGGCGCCCGAGTGGGACCTCGCGGCGATGACCGACGACCTGCTCGCGCAGCTCGGGTGGAAGGCGCAGGGCTGACGCCTTCCGGTGATACATCCGGCGATACACGCTGATACACGGGTGATACATCGATGCGCGCGTCCACGCTCGAATATCGCTGTGATCACTCACGGATACGTCTTCCGCCCGAGTGGACGATCCCGGGATGGCAGCCCTCCTACGCTGGCTGGAGCAGCCTCTCGCCGGAGGGCTGGCGGCTCTGCGTGCGCGCCGGATGGTGGGATCAGACCGTACCCTTGGCGCGGCGCGCGGAGCTGGCGGAAGCCGTGATCGCGTGGGGGATGCGGAGGGATGGCGTCATCGGGCGGGTGACCGCCGTGGCCCCCGATCAGGCTGATTTCGATGAGCGGCTCTTCTTCACGAGCTCGGGACGTCTGCTCGACGGCGACACGCTCGTCCCCTGCGCGCTGGCCCGCGTCGAACGTTTCGGCGTCGACGGGCAGGTGGTTTTGCTCGAGCTCGTGTCGATGGGCTCGGACGATACGAGCGCGCTCCTGACCCAGCTCCGCGCCCTGCTGGACGACGTGGAGATCCTCGCCATCGCGGCACCGGAGGAGGTGCCGTGGGCGGGGCGGGGCGTCGTGCGCTCTGCCGACGACCCGGACGCGGTCGAGTGGGTCCCCTATACGTTCTACGTGCCGCCCAATCGGTTCGTGCCCGATGCGGACGACGCGCCCGTGATGGACCTCGCGATCGACGCCCTCGCGGACGCGATCCTCCGCGAAGACGCGGTCGCGGCCCCACGCCGCCCGGTGCCGCCCCCTCCCGAGAAGAAGCCCGCCATCCTGCTCTACCTGTGGGCGTTCGTGCCGGCGGTCGCCCTGTTCCTGCCCTACATGGAGGGGGAGGGTGGCAGCGGCGGCCCTTACCTGATGATCCACTACGGATCGATCTCCGGGATCGAGCTCCTGCACGCCCTGCCCGCGCTCGTCCTGGTGCCGATCTACGCGCTGGGCGCGTTGGTCAGCGCCCGGATGTGGCGGGCGGACCCCTCCGCGCGGGTGTGGCGCTGGGTGCTCGGCCTGGGGGCGGCGGTCGTGGGCGCGGCGCTTATCGCCCTGGTGGTGTTGCTCACGCTCGTCTCCCGAATGGAGGTCAGCATGGGTGTCGTCGCGACGCTGGTTGCGTACGGCTTCCAGCTCATGGAGGCGGTCACGTTCCGGGCGAAACGTCCGTAGGAACGGTCAGCGCCGCCCCGACCTCCCCGCTCACCGTCACGGCCGGAATCGCGGCGTTCGCGAGGTGCAGATCCGCGGCGCGGAGCGCGCGCCACGCGGCCTTCTGGAAGTCGGACTCCATGTCGTCGTGGTGACCGAAGTCGGCCACCCACACCTTCACGACGTAGCGGAGGAACAGGGGTGTCGTCGCGACGAGCCAGATCTTCGGGGCGGGGTCCGTGAGGATCCGGGGCACCGCCGCGCACGCCGCGGAGAGGGCGGCCTCGACGTTCTCGGGCGCCGCCGAGAGGCGGACGGGGACCTCGACCAGGCGCGAGGTGTGCTTGTCGGGCGCCGAGAAGTTCTGCAGCCGGCCCCGCGCGACGAGCGCGTTCGGGATCGCGACGATGTCGCCCGAGAGCGTGAGGAGGTGGGTCGACCGCCACCCGAGATGTGTCACCTTGCCCTCCAGCCCGTCGACCAGGATCCAGTCGCCGTGGTCGAACGGCCGCTCGATGTGGAGCGCGAGGCCGGAGAACAGGTTCCCGAGCGTGTCCTGGAGGGCCAGGCCGACCACGACGGTCACGACGGTGGACGTGGCGAGGAAGGGGACGAGGTTCAGGCCCGTCACGGTGCCGAGCACGGTGAGCAGCGCCCCCGTGTAGAGCACGATGAGGACGAGGTGCCGCACCACCGCCGGCACGGGGATCTGCTTGCGCTCCTGGAGCCACCAGTGGAAGAAGAAGGTCTCCGCTGTCTCGATCACGAGGTAGGCGAGGAGCAGGAGCTCCACCGCGGTCACGACATTGCGTCCGCCCTCCACGCCCAGGCCGCGCAACGCGAGCAGCACGTGCAGCGCGGCGAGGCCGACGAGCAGGCGCGCCGGGGGCCGCATGCGCCGGAGCAGCACCTCGTCGAGCGTGGTGCTCGTCTTCTCGGCGAGCCGGCCGAGGAGGAGGAAGGCCCACTCGAACGCGAACAGGCCCACGATCAGCACGATGAGCGCGGCGGCGATCGACGCCGGCCAGGACGCGGGCAGCGTGAGGTGGGCGGCCAGCAGCGCGGACAGGCGGTCGGTCATCCCTACGAGATGTCCCCGAGCTCCGCCAACGCCCCGGTCGCCGCCAACGCGTCGCCGCGGTCGGCCTCCCACGAGGGGTCAGCGACGACGACAACGTCGGGATGCCGATCGTACCAGGTGCGCAGGCCGGGCGTGAACAGGCCGGGGCGGCGGTTGTCGTGCATGTGGAGCCACCACGTCTCGGGGGGCTGCGCGAGGTCGAAGCGGTCGTACTCGTCGTACCGCACGATGCGTTGCACGTAAGTGCGTGCCTTGTCGCGCCGCGTGCGCTGGGCCGCCATCTTCTCGGGCACGCCCGCCGGCATCAGCACGTCAATCCCCGCCTTCTTCGGCCGCGCCAGCTTGATCGACTTGGCGGTGTACTTCTCCTGCGCCTCGGTGAGCGCCTGCTGCGCCGGCTTGAGCCACCCCGTGATCATCTCCTGCAACATCTCGATCTTGGCCGCTAGGCCCGAGAGGCGCTTCAGGTGCACGGTCACGCCGCGGTCGTCCCCCGCCCACGCGGCGAGCAGCGGTACGTCGGCGCGCTCGAGGTGCCGGGCCAGGACGCCTTGACACTCTTCGAGGTAGATGCTGCCGAGGTTGGAGAGGCGCCACACGACGCGGTCGTGGTCCTGCACGTGGTCGTGCACGCCCGCGATGTTCTGTTGGATCCGCGCCACCTCGGCGCGCCACTTGTCCCGCGGCCCGCGCGCGGCCTCGTAGGCGGGGAGCACGTCGTCCCCGAAGTCATCGAGGCCGAGGGCCTCACACACACGGTCCCCCGCGGCCCAGTGGCGCCAGTAGTGGGGCTGCCACCACCGCTCCTCGAACGCGGGGGTGTCGTACCCGATGTTCACGAGGTCGAGGAACTGGTCGAGCTCCTCGAAGCGCAGGCAATCCTTCTCCCACGGCTCCAGCAGGTCCTTCGCCTCGGCGAGGGCGCGGGTGTAGGTCCCGTGCTGGCCGGTGAGCTGCTCCCGCTTCTGCCAGCGCTCGTCCGCTTCGAGGGCGACCACGCGCGCCTGGAGCTTCTTCTCCTCCTTCGCCAACGCATCGAGCGGCCGGCGCGTCGTGAAGCCGCGGAAGCCGGTGCGTCGCTCCGCCTCGGCGAGCGCCGCCTCGGAGAGCTCGGGCAGGTACACCTTGGCGAGCAGCACCGTGAGCTCGTCACGCTCGGCGCGCACCGCGGCGATCGCGGCGCCCAGCTCCTTCGCGAGCGCCGCGCCCTCGCGGAGCTCCTCCGCGGCGAGGCTGGCGTAGGTCTGGAATTCGTTGGCGGCGTGACGACCGAGCATCCGCCCGCCTTATTGCGTCGGCCGGCGTTCGGGAGGGGAGGCGTGCTCCGCTTCCTGCTTCTCGGCCTGGTCCAGCGCGAAGTCGATCCCGAAGCCCACGGCCTTGTTCACGAGCCGCACGTTGGCGTAGGTGAGCGACACCACCGCGTCGTACACGGTGTGCGCCACCTTCGCGGGCTCCTGTACGCCGGGCACCGCTTCGAGCACACGGAACGGGCGCGCCGCCGTGGCGAGATGCACGCGCTGCACCGCGGTAGACCCGTGCTCCACCGCGTCGCGCACCATGTTCGCGAGCCCGCGCAGGCGCTTCGTCGTCGTGCTCATGCCGCCTCCGTCAACCACGCGTGGATCTGGCGATACACGGCGGGGTGGTGCGCCAGCGCCACGTGGCTCATCCCCGGCAGGATCGCGACCCTCTCGGGGGGCAGCGCCGCGCTCGACGCCGTGCCGCTCCCGACGGGCACCATGATGTCGCCGAACAACGCCGCGGCCCAGGGCATCGCCGAGAGCGTGCCGGCGACGAGGTAGTGGCGCACCTCGGGCAGGAGCGGGACGGGGTGGTGCGGGTCCCGCAGGCTCACCCGGTGGAGCCGCCGGGCGCGGTCCTCGTGCCGCACGTCGGCGTCGCCGAGGTCCTTGAGGCCGTCACTGCGGAGGTCGGCGATGTCGGCGATGAGCTGGGTGTACGGATCGGGCACCGCGCGCAGGCCCCGCGACACCACGCGGCCGACACGCTCCAGCGGCGCGCCCAGGTGGGGGGTGCCGATGTAGAAGGCGCGGTGCACGTGGGAGAGCCAGGCGTGCTCCGCGAGCTTCGCGACGTGGCTGGCGCTGCGCACGACCAGCCCGCCCATGCTGTAGCCGACGGGCAGCAGCTCCTCGACGGGGACCGGCCACGCGGCGACCAGCGCCATCAGCAGGCGATCGAGCGCCTCGCCATTGTCCGGAATGGGGCGGCCCGTGTTGTAGCGGAGGTACAGCGGCGTGAAGCCGTGGTCCCGCGCGAGGCTGGCGCCGTAGTCGGTCCCGCCCTCCGCCTGCGCGGACGCGGGAAACGCCCACACGTGCTCGGTGTTCATCAGGCCGTGCAGCAGCAGCGCGATCTTCGGCGTCGCCGCCGGGAAGGCGCGCGCGAGCGAGGCGGCATCGAGCGCGAGGGGGGCCCCGTCGTGGATGATCGCCATCTCGGTGGCGAGGCCGTTGCCGGTCCGGGCGAGGTAGTCGCCCACGGTCCCGTTCAGGACACCGATCGCGAGCTCCAGGTTTCTACCCATCGACGCGCTCCGGCGCTGGGGCCGCTGTAACGCGGCCGGTCGCGCGCCTACCGGCCCTTCCCGGACCGCGGCGCGGCCTCCAAGGTCCCCAGGATCGCGGCCGGGCCGCCGGACACCTGCACCCAGCCGGCCTGCCCGGCGAGGCCACGCACGTACACGGTGGGGGTCCCGCCGATGCCGAGCGTCACGTTCGTGGCGACGTGCTCCCGGAGGGTGTCCCGCGCGGCCGGCGCGTTGAAGCACGCATCGAACGCCACGGGATCGAGCGCGGCGCGCTCGACGAACGCGGGGAGCTCCGGCGGGGTGATGTGCTCGGGGTACTGGTACAACAGCTCCGCGAGCGGCACGTAGCGGCCCTGCTCGTTGGCGCACGACGCGGCGAGTGCGGCGTCGCACGCGAAGCGGTGCATCTGGTGCTCCACCAGCGGGTTGCACTCACTGTTGAGGGGAAAGCTCTCGAAGACGAAGCGGATGTCGGGGCGGCGCTCGGCCAGGGCGACGAGCTGCGGAAACAGGTGCGCACAATACGGGCACTGGAAGTCGGAGTAGGTCACGACGACCACGCTCGCGTCCGCGGGGCCGACGGACGCGGCGGTGGGGGCGATCGGCACGTCCACGGAGAGGGGCTCCAGCACGGCGTCGGGGGGCGTGGGCATGGCGGGGCCGTAGGCGCCGGTGGGCTCTGCCTTGGGCGGCGGGGCCACGTCGTACATCACGGGGAGCTTCGGGGTGCAGGCCAGCAGGAGCAGGAACATGCGCGGGAGCTAACCGGGCCCACCCACGTCGGTCATCCGCGTTCGCGCGCGGCGCGTCACGGCCACTCGGCCCGCAGCGCCCAGGTGTCGATGTCCACCGCCTCCAGGAGCCCGGTCGCCACGAGCTCGTCGAGGATCGGCCGCACCTCCGCGTCCTGGTAGACAGAGTGGTCGATCCAATCGAGGAAGCCCAGGATCTGGGGGAGGGCGGCCCGCCCGTCGAACCACGCCACGGCGGTCAGGAGGCGCTCCCGCTCGGTGTAGACCAGCTCCGCCGCCCGCTCCCGCCGCGCGCGTTGGAGGGCTCCCCGGGACACCCCGTACCGCGTGCACGCCTCCGCAACGGTCTTCCCCGGGATCCGCGTGAACTTCAGGGCGCGCAGAAGCAGGTCGGGGTCTGGCGGAGTTCGCATGCGCCCAGATAGTGCGGAGGGCCGGTATGGCGCATCCGTACGGGACGAAAGGGGTCCCCCCGTTTAGAAAGCGCGTATGCACAAGCTGCTCGTCGACCACGCCACCTTTCGACGCGAGTTCGTCGACGCGGCCGTGTTCCGCGAAGCCGGGGCGCCCTGATGCGCATCGTCTGCGTGAGCGACACCCACTCGCTGCACGACCGGGTCGTGGTGCCCGACGGGGACCTGCTGGTCCACACCGGGGACCTGTCGCGGCGCGGCTCGCGGGACGATGTCCGCTCGTTCGACCGTTGGCTCGGGGAGCTCCCGCACCCGCACAAGGTCGTCATCGCCGGCAACCACGACTTCTGCTTCGAGCGCGATCCGGCCGCGCGCGGGTGGATCACCAACGCCATCTACCTGCAGGACGAGGGGTGTGTCGTCGCCGGGCTGAAGATCTGGGGAAGCCCCTGGCAACCCCGGTTCTTCGATTGGGCGTTCAACCTCGACCGCGGCGCGCCGCTCCGGGAGAAGTGGGACCTTGTCCCCGGGGACATCGACGTGCTCCTCACCCACGGCCCACCGCACGGCCTGCTCGACAAGACCTGGGATGGCCTCGACGTCGGGTGTGAGGAGCTGTCCGCCGCGGTGGCCCGGGTGCGGCCGCGGCTCCACGTGTTCGGCCACATCCACGAGGGCTACGGGCGCGTCGATCGGGACGGCACCGTGTTCGTGAACGCGTGCGCGTGCAACCTCGAGTACCAGCCGATCCAGCCGCCGATCGTGGTCGATCTACAGGCCTGACTTGGGAGGCCCGACTTGGGAGGCGTCAGGCTGGGTAGCGGCGTAGCAGCGCGGCCACGTCGAACTTGTCCTTGGCGGTCTTGAGGGACATGAAGCGAACGGTGCCGTAGATGGGGCGTCGGAAGAACGGGCGGTCGAACTTGCCGAAGATCCAGTGGATGCCGCCGTAGGTGCTCGAATCGCGGCCGTCCAGGCTGTACTTGTTGTTGTTGTGCTCGAGGATGCGCAGCGCCGTGGCCGCGTCCGGCGTCCAGGCGAGCACCGCCTTTCCCCACAACATCCGCAGCGAGTTGTGCATGAACCCGTCGCGCAGGTACTGGCGTTGCGCCACGTTCCACAGGGGCTCGCCGGTGGTGGCGCCCTCGATCTCCGCGTCGGTGTAGAGCACGGGGCGCGGGTCGGCCCGATGCCGCTCCAGCTCCACTTGGGCCCAACCCGGGATCGCGTCCGCCGTGCGGTGCTTCGGATCGTAGAAGCAGAAGTTGTGGGACAACTCCCGCCACACCAGCGCCTCGTCGATGAACTTGGCGGTGTTCTCGCCGGCGCCGTCTCCTCCGGCACCTGCCGCGTGCACCGCCAGGATCACCTCGTGGGGGGACACGTTGCCGAAGTGCAGGTAGGGCGAGAGGCGGCTCGTCGCGCCCGCGTTCGGATCCCCCCGTTCGGCGGCGTAGCGCGGCAGGCCCGTGGCGAGAAAGTCGCGGAGGCGGGCCTGTCCAGCCAGGGTCCCGCCGCGGGTGGCGGCCACGGGGGGCACGGTGTGATCGATGGCACACCCCGCGACCAGCGCCGGGATGGTGGCGAGCGTCGGCACCGTGGGTACGAACGGCACGTCGATGGCGCGGCGGACGTTCGGCTCGGGCTCCTGGGGCGCCACGAGGAAACGGGGCAGCGCCTTCATCAACACGTTGCGGATGCCGACGGCCGACAGGTGGCCGCGGTCGTGGAAGCGCATGGGGACGACCGTGGCGCTGTCGACCGCCACCACGGGCGTCGTGGTCTTGCGACGCAGGCCGCTGATCTGGCGGGGGTGGATGAAGGTGGGGAGGAAGTCCGTGACGACGAGCGCGGCACGATCGGCCAGGAGTTGGAGCGCCGAAGGCGGGCGTGGCGGCGTCGTTTGTGTCGTGACATCCCCCCAGGGGACCCCGGGCGCGGGGTCCTGGTCCAGCCAGAACGAGTATTGGATCCCCCGTGCGGCAAACGCCGCCCCGAGATCGACGACCGACTCCAGGATGAAGGTGTGAAGCCGATCGTTGGCGAGCGGGTAGTCCCGGCGCAGCCCGTGATACACGAGCACCGGGACGCCCAGGGTGTTCGCCACGTCGACCGCGTGTGTCAACGCGAAGTTGTGGTGGGCCCGGAAGGTCGACTGCATCCAATACAGGACGAACTCGCCGCCGGGGCGCGGGGTGGGCGGGGCGGGGGGGAGGTGGAGGCGGAGGGGTTCGACGGTCACGCGGTCGTTTAACCGGGGCGGGTGCTCAGCCGGGGACGGCGCGACGTGGTAGCCTCCGAGAATGTCGGGCTTTCTTCTGGCGCTCCTGCTCCTCGGTCCGCGCGCAGCCCTCGCGGACGACGAGCAGCTCGCGACCTCGGCGCGGGCCCGCAAGGTGACCATCACGGGCGCGTCGATGAGCGGGGCCGGCATGGTGCTGCTCGGCACGTCGGCGGCGCTGGCCCTCGGCTCTCGTAGCGACGGCGGGTGTGTCGACGGGTGCGGGAACATGGGCCTCGTGCTGGTTTCGGGCGGGGTGGGGGCGGTGCTGCTGGTGCCGGGTGCGGTCATCACGCTGGCCGGCGCCACGCGGATGAATGCGCTCGACCGCAGAGGTGGCCGTCGGGCGAGCGCGGTGCCGGTGGCGTTGGGCTGGGGACTCGCGGGGCTGGGCGCCGCGACGTTCGGTGCCGGGGCCTACGTCGCCACGGCCGACCTCGATGGGTACGTCAGCCCCGACCCCTTCATCTACGGCGGGCTCGGCCTGTTCGCCGGGGCCGCGGGCGCAGGGATGGTGCAGCTCGGTGTTCGCGGTGACGACAATGCCGTTGCCGAGGTGGGCTTCGGCCCCACCACGAGTGGCATCATGGTGTTCGGGAGCTTTTGAGGGTCACCCGCGTATCGGTCGGGGCCTCATCGGTAGCACGGAGATCTCCCACTCGGCGCATCGACGCGGAGCCGGGTCTCTCCGAGCAGCGCGTCCTCCACCTCCCGAAGCGTCGCGGGGTCCGTCAAACGGTCCCGCATCGCCCCGAGCTCGACTCGAAACGTGGCATGGGCAGCTTGGAGCTGCTCCCACGTCACCGCGGGCGGTGTGTCACGGCACTCGTCCTCCGGTTGGTAGAGATGGTGGGTCGCGAGCAGATCCAACCAGAGGACGCCGGGCATCCGCCCGCCCGCGCTGCGCACGGCCGCGAGACGCGTTCGTGTGCCCACGAGATCGTTCGACAGGAAGCTCCCCCACGCCGCCTCGAGCTGCGCCTGGGCCCAGGACGGCGAGCGCTTCCCGATCTTCGCGTACCAGTGGCCCGCCCTCGGGTAGTCGCCCGCCGCGTGGAACACCCGCGCGATGCCCAGGACCGCGAGCTCCCGGTCGTTGTCGAGCTCGGCGGCGCGCACCCGCGTGACCCGCTCGCCGCGTTGGGCGTTCACGGTCCGGCCCACGGCGGCGAACGCGTCCAGCGCCTCGCCGTAGCGCCGCAAGTGGGTGAGCGCGACGCCGTCCAGGTACCGCCCCGCGAGCGTGGAATCGCCCAGGAGGTGTGCGTGGGCGGCGTCCCACTCACCCGCCTCGGCCAAGGCACGGGCCCGGACGTACGAGGGGGGCAGGGGAGGGAGCTCGACCGCACGGGCCGCGTCGACGACGGGGGCCGGCGCGCCTTGTCGCGCGAGGCAGGCCGCGGTGCCCGCGGGCACGCCGCCGGCCTCCTGGAGGGTGTCCACGACGATCGCGGTCGGCACGGTCGCGGCGACCCGTTCCACGATCGTGGTGCAGGTGAGGGCGTGGGCGAGCGGGGCGAGGAGGAGCAGCACGTGGGGAGTGTATCGGACACTTTCCGGGAACGGGGCGCCCGCCCGCCGACCGGCGCGTCGGCACGTGGCATACCCATTGCTTACAGGGTTGGCGGAGGTCCTCATGATCCGCACCCTCTCCCTGCTCGCCCTCTTCGCCTCGCTCCCCGGCTGCATCTTCGTGCTCGACGGCGAGAAGGACTGCGACGCCAGCGCCTCGGGTTCGGTCTCCCTCACGGTGTCCGCCGCCGACGCGGGCGACGTGTCCGCCGCGGTCGTGACGTTCGCGCCCGCCGGGGAGCCGGAGAAGCCCTGTGACAACTTCGGCGCGACCGGCGAGTACGTTTGTGGCTGGGAGGTGGCCGGCGACATCCTCGTCCGCGTCGAGGCCCCCGGGTACCAGACCTTCGAGCGGAGCGTGTTCGTCGAGCAGGGCGAGTGCCACGTGGTCCAGGAGCACCTCGCCGTGGTGTTGGCGCCCGAAGATGTCGACTGCACCGACGTCGAGATGGCCTCGGTCGTCGCCACCGTGGCCGGATCGGGCGGAGAGGAGCTCCGCGACGTGTCCGTGTCGTGGGGCTACCGCGACGCCGACATGGCGCCTCAGCCGTGCTCCGAGGGGTCGGGCGGCAGCTGGACCTGCGGCACGGAGGTGGCGGGCGACCTCGAGATCTACGCCGACGCGGGCGGCCACGCGGGCGAGATGGCGAGCGTGCACGTCGGCGCGGACGAGTGCCACGTGATCACCGAGAACGTGGCCTTCGAGCTCGACTGGCTCCCGGACTAAGCGGACGTGGGCTCGAGCAGCGCCCGCCAGCCGATTCGACGGTCGGGGCGGGTGTGCGCCCGGGCCCGCGCGTGGAGCGATGTGAGGTCCGGTGTGGGCGCGGGCGCGCGCTCCTGGGGCGTGAACGTGCCCGCGAAGACCTCGGCGCCCACGTCCTTGTAGACCTCGCGGAACGGCCGGCCCTCCGCCTGGGCGCGCCGGAAGGCCTCCGCGGCGGCGAACAGCTCGGGGTCGAGCGTGGTGGCGCGGGGCTCGACGGCGGCGGCGAGGTGGGCCGCCACGCGCAGGGTGAGCCGCGCGGTGCGCACGCCGCGGAGCAGCGGCGCCTTGGTGTGCTGCAGATCGCGGTGGTAGCCGGAGGGGAGGGCCCCCGCGAGATCCTCGATCTCGCGCTGGGCGGCGCGCACGCGGCGGGCCTGGCCGCGGAGCAGCTCGGCCACGTCGGGGTTGCGCTTCTGCGGCATGATCGACGAGCCGGTGGTGAACGCGGGCGGCAGCTTCACGAGCCCGAACTCGGTGGTGGCGTACAGGCACAGATCGCCCGCCCAGCGGCCGACCACGTGGCACGCTGCGGCGAGCGCTCCGAGCGCCGCGCTCTCGACCAGCCCGCGCTCCAGCTGCGCGGCGGTGACGGGCTCGACCACGCCGTCGAAGCCGAGGAGGCGGGCCGTGAGCGCACGATCGAGGGGGAGGGGGGAGCCGTACCCGGCGGCGGAGCCGAGCGGGTTGCGGCCGGCCATGGCGCGCGCGGCATCGAGGAGCGGGAGCGCGTCGAGCAGGGCGCCCGCGAACCCCGCGGCCCAGAGGCCCCAGCTGGACGGCATGGCGCGCTGGAGGTGCGTGTAGCCGGGCACCGGCAGGTCGCCGTGGCGCTCGGCGAAGGCGAGCCACGCCGCGGCGAGCGCGCGCCACTCGACCTCGGCGGCATCGAGCTCCTCGAGCAGCCACAGGCGCAGGTCGGTGAGCACCTGGTCGTTGCGGGAGCGCCCAGTGTGGAGCTTGCCGGCAACTGCGCCGAGCCGCGCGGACAGGAGCGACTCGACGGCGGTGTGCACGTCCTCCTGCTCGGGGACGATGGTGAAGTCGCCCCGCTCGATGTCACCGGCCACGTCGGCCAGCCCCGCGAGGAGCGTGTCGACGTCGGTGCGATCGAGCATGCCGGCCGCGAGCTGCGCGCGCACGTGCGCCGCGGACCCGACCACGTCGTGCCACGCCCAGGCGAGGTCGGTGACGGGGTCCTCCCCGACGGTGAACGCGGCGACCAGGGTGTCGAGGGGTTCGCCTTTGTCCCAGAGCTTCACGGGGGCCTCGGTAGGGGCCGCGGGCGTATCACGGGGGCAGCCGGCGGGGCCGCTCCGGGGCCCTGCGGTGGAGGCGGCGGTGGCTCCGGTCGAGGGTGGCGGGTCGGGTTCCTTCGCGCCGGGGACGGGCACGGCGGCGGCTGGTCCGGCTCTTGCAGCGGGACGCCGCGGAGGCTTCATGCGCTCTCTTCGGGCCGGTGGGATCCTGGTGCTGCTGTACATGGCGTACGTGGTGTTGTTTCTCGCGGGGGCCGCGGCGCTCGGACCCGAGATTGCTCCGGACGCGTTGACGCCGGCGGAGCAGTCCGCATCGCTCGGGATGACGCTCGTGGTGGCCGCCATCGATCTCGCGATCATGGGGGTGTGGGTCGCGCGCGCGCGGTTCGGCGGGTGGCGGCTCTGGGCCGTCACATCCCTCGTGATGTACGGCGTCAAGACCTTCTCGAGCAACCTCGAGACCTGGTACTTCGTGGACGCCGCCCACGTGCCGCCCGAGATGCTCCCGAGCCTGTTCGCGATGACCCTCCCGTTGTGTGTCATCTGGCCCGCGCTGCTGGTCTGGGGGCTCGGTCCACGCGGTGACACGCCGGGGCGCCCCGTCACCATCGCGCCGGCCGCGCTAGCGGTGCGCGTGGCGGTCGCCGGTGTGGTGCTCTACCCGATCTTCTTCTTCGTCGCCGGGTACTGGATCGCGTGGCAGAACCCGGCGGTGCGGGCCTACTATGGCGGCGCCGCGGTGCCGCTGCCGATCCTGCGGCACCTCGCCGAGACGTTCGCCGGCGATCCCTTCCTGCTCCCGTTCGAGATGATTCGCGGGCTGCTCTGGGTGGCGATCGGCTGGCCCGTGTTGCGCTGGTCCCGCGGGCCCTGGTGGGCCGGCGCGCTGCTCTTCGCGACGATGATGGCGTTGGTGCAGAACGATCTCCACCTGCTCCCCAACCCCCTCATGCCGCCCGAGGTGCGTTGGTGGCACTTCATCGAGACCACGTCGTCCAACTTCCTGTTCGCGTGGTGCGCGGCCGCGCTGATCGAACAGGGCTACCGCGCGATCGCCCCGGCCCGTAGCGCGCCGCGGGTGGAGTCAGCGCCGTAGGGCTACCCCAGCAGATCCGCCACGACCGCCGCGTACGCGCCCACCGCCGCCTCGACCAGCGCGAGCTCGACCCACTCATCGGCGGTGTGGCTGACCTCGGAGAGGCCGGGCCCCCACTTGATCGCGGCGACGCCCACGAGGTGTGCCCAGTCGGAGAGGGTGGGGGATGCAAACGTGCGCGCTTGCGGACGGGCACGGAGGGCTGCGGCGAGCACCGGCGCGTCGCTCGGCGTCTCGACGGGGCGGAAGCGGTCGGAGCGCACCGTCACGTCGGCGCCGACGGCCGCGCCCACGATCGCGGCGAGCTCGGCGTGGGTGTACGACGGGGTCGTGCGCAGGTCGACCGTGTAGCGCACGCGGTCGGGGATGACGTTGTGGCGATCGCCGCCTGCCACCACCGTGACCGCGTGGGTTGTGCGGCCGGCGGCGGGGTGCACGCGGTCGAGCACGAGGCCTTCGAGCGCGAGGATGTCGCGCGCGGCCTTGTAGATGGCGTTGTCCGCGAGGTGCGGGCGGGCGGCGTGGCCGGCGCGGCCCTTCGCCTCGCAGTCGAGGATGAGCAGGCCGTTCTGCGCCACCGCGATGTCGAGCCCGGTCGGCTCGCCGACGATCGCGTGGTCGGCCGGCGGCAACGACGGGAGGAAGATCTCGAGCCCGCCGCGGCCCACCTCCTCCTCGCACACCGTCGCGAGGACGAGCTTGCCGCGCTTCGGACGCGCGCTCGCGAACGCCATCGCCATCGCGGCGCAGCAGCCCTTCGCGTCGTTGGCGCCGAGGCCGTACATGCGGCCGCCCTCGATCGTGGGGGCCCACGGATCGCGGGTCCACGCCGCGGTCGCGGGCACGGTGTCGAGGTGCGAGACCAGCAGGAGCGTGGGCCCGGGCACGCCGCTGTCCAGCACCGCCGCGAGGTTGCGGTCGGCCCGGATGCGCTCGGCGTCGGGCGCGTTCGCGCGCAGCCACGCCTCCATCACGTCGACGGCCGGCCCCTCCTCACGGGAGGGCGACCGCGCGGCGACGAGGGCGTGGAGCAACGCGACCGGGTCGGTCACTCCTCGTCCCGCCGGGTCGCCACGAGCATCGTGCCGCAGCCCTCGTTGGTGAACACCTCCTGCAGGAGGCTGTGCGGGCGCGTGCCGTCGATGATGTGCACGCGGGGGACGCCGCCCCGGAGCGCGTCGGACACGGCCGCGAGCTTCGGCAACATGCCACCGCTCACGGCGCCGGAGCGTACGAGCTCCTCGACCGTGCCGAGGTCGCCGTAGGAGACGAGGCGGCGCGGATCGTCCTTGTCCTCGAGCAGCCCGGGCACCGACGTGCACACGATGAGCTTCTCGGCGCCGAGCGCGATCGCCACCTGCGACGCGATGGTGTCGGCGTTGACGTTGAGCAGCGTGCCGTCCGCCATCGCGGCGAGCGAGCAGAACACCGGCATCATGTCGTTGTCGAGCAACATCTTGGGGAGCTTGGAGTCGACGGTGTCGATGTCGCCGACGAACCCGAAGTCGACCAGCTGCTCGGTGCCGGTGGACGGGTCGCGCACGGTGCGCGGGAGGCGGCGGTGCGCGATGATCGTCGCGCCATCGCCACCGGAGAGGCCGACGGCGCGCACGCCCTGGGCCGCGATCGCGCTGACGAGCTCGGTGTTGAGCTGGCCGCGGAACACCATCCGCGCGAGCTCCTGGGTGCGCGCGTCGGTGATGCGGCGGCCGGCGACGACCTCCCGCTTCACGTCCATCTTGGCGCACATCGCGTCGAGCTGCGGGCCGCCGCCGTGCACGAGCACCACCTTGATGCCGACGTGGTGAAGGAGCGCCACGTCCTCCGCGATCGCGCCGCGCGCGCGTTCGTCCGCCAGGATCGCGCCGGACACCTTGATCACGAAGGTGCGGCCGCGGAACAGGCGGATGTAGGGGTGGGCGCCGAGCAGGGGAGCGATGCGGTTCATGGTGCAATCCGGGCGGGCGCGCGGCTTATGCCGATCGGGGTGGGCGTGCACGGTCGGCCGAGCGTCCTGCTGCGCGCCACGCGAGCCAGCAGGTGAGGCCCCTGATGGGGATGAGCAGGTGCCCGCTGAACCACGTGATCCGCAGCACCTCGAAAAGCTCGCGGCGCATCAGCTCGAGCGGGGGCGTGGAACCCGAGCGCGCCCGCACGCCGCCCCGGGATGTCCGGCCGGGCCACGAACCAGGCGACGAACGGCGTTGTGAAGGGCAGGAGCGGGTTGACCTGCGACCAGTCCCTGTCGAACGAAAAGTCGCTCGTGTACCACGCGAGCCACACGCATTGGAGCCCCAGCGCCAGCAGAAGCCCGAGCCCGGTCACCAGCGCAGCACGACCGTGGGTCCGCAGGTTCAGGAGCATGCCCCTGCCTATCGTGCGGCGCGGCTCGATCGGGTGGAGCGTCACGATCCGGGCGCCCCGCCGGCCCGAGCGCCGGCGTCGGTCCCCTGCGGGCGCGGCCTGCGGCCTTGGTCGGCGCGCCCTCCGCGGCGGAGGGCGCGCCGGACCGCGCGGCCCCGAGCGGCCGCGCGCCCTCCGGGCGCCTGGCGCGGGGGATTGGTGGGCTTTGCTCGGGCGTTCCTTCACTCGTGCTGGGCAAACTCGTGGCTGCGGCCGGGGGAGGAGCGCCGCCTCCAAGGTGCGGTGGCCGCGCGGCGGCCACGGAGGGACCCCTGACGCTCTTGCAGGTGACGAACGGCCGGGGTGAGGCGCCACCCCTCGCGTTCGGCACCCTCCCGGTGCCGAACGGCCGGGGTGAGGCGCCACCCCTCGCGTTCGGCACCGTGTAGAGTCGAGGGATGAGTGTGCATCCTCCTACCTCGAACGGCCGAGATCGAGCGAGGCCGACGTCCGCACGCAACCAGCCGCGCGCAGCCACCCGCACGATCTCGCCCGCCGGCGCCGCGGTCGGTCGGCTCGACGTTCCCTCCACGGAACCGCGCCGTGCGCCTTATCGAATAGGAGGGTTGGATATGCAATTTCTCCGCGCCTCGACCTTCGTCGCGAGCCTCGTCGTCCTTGGCGGCCTGCTGAGCGTCTACGTACCGGCCTGGCGCGGCGGGGCCGTGCCCCAAGGCCACCCCTACTCGGGCCTCACGCTGCTCTGTCTCGCCCTGGTGAATCTCGTGCTGACCTTGGCCCCGCGGCCGCCCGGGAAGGTGTGGGTGCAATGGATCGTGACCGCTCCGATGTTGATGCTGGTGCTTGCCGGCACGGTGATGTGGCTGCGCGCAAACGCGTAGCGAGGCTGGTCACGGCGCGACACCCCGCCGCGCGAGGGGCCTGGAAGGTGGCGCGGGCGCGTCGATGCCGGGGCCGATGGCCGCGTCGAACTCCAACGCCCGCGCCAGTCGGCCCGCGCGCGCGGGACGACGGAGGGCGGAGCCCGACCCTGGAAGGGCCCGGCCCGTGTCCGCGCGGGACGCGCCCGTGGCAAATATACAGTCAGTCCGTACGATCCGACGCCTGAAGTCAAGGGATGAGTGTGCATCCTCCTACCTCGGACGCTATGTCCGGCCGAGATCGAGGGATGGGCGAGCATCCCCTGACTTCGGACGCTATTTCCGGCCGAAGTCCAGGGATGAGCAGGCATCCTCCTGCTTCGGACGCTCAGAGCGCCCCGAGTCGGGCCGACGCGCCGGCCCCCCTGGTGGCCACCCCTGGTCCGCACCCGAGACACCCCGCCGCGCGAGGGGGCCTGGAAGGTGGCGCGGGCGAAGCCGACCCTGGAAGGGCCCGGCCCGCGTCCGCGCGGGACGCGCCCGATTGCTACGCGCCCGATTGCTACGCGCCCGATTGCTACGCGCCCGATTGCTACGCGCCCGA
>JAZKFH010000009.1:245550-337295 GCA_040386535.1 Myxococcota bacterium
TTGCTAAGCCCCCGTGCCGCTCAGAGCAGCCAAGCCAACAGCAGCGCGGCCTGCACGGGCTCGCGGTTCGCGGCCTGCGGCACCACGCGGCTCTTGGGGCCGTCGATCACCTCGTCGGTGACGATGACGTTGCGGCGCACCGGCAGGCAGTGGAGGAACGACGTGGCGTTCTTCATGCGGGCGGCGCCCACGGTCCAGTGGCCGAGGTCGGCGACGCGCTCGGCGTGCTCGTCGCGGCGCTCGGCGCCCCAGCCCTTGGCGTAGACGGCCAGCGCGCCGTTGGCGGCGGCGTCGGGATCGCGCGTCATCGTGATGCTCGCGCCGGTGTCGGCGCAGAAGCTGCGGGCGCGCTCCATCTCCTCGGCGTCGAGATCGAAGCCCTCGGGGGCCGCGACGTGCAGGTCGGCGCCGCCGAGCACGGCCGCGCGGACGACGGAGAGGGGCACGGCCTGGGGGAGGGGCTTCGGGTGCGGCGCCCAGGTGAGGCACACCTTGCGCCGGGCGAAGCTGCCGCCGCCGAGGTCGGAGAGCGTGAGTTGGTCGGCGAGCCCCTGGCAGGGGTGGGCCAGCGCGCTCTCGAGGTTGATGAGCGGCGAGCCGGCGTGCGCCGAGAACGAGCGGATGACGCGCTCCTCGCGATCGTGGGCGTCGCCCTTGGGGAAGGCGCGCACGGCGAGCACGTCGGCGTAGGAGGAGAGCACCGGCGCGGCCTCGCGCACGTGCTCCTGGGCGGTGCCGTTCATCACGACGCCGTCCTCGAACTCCATGTTCCACGTTCCGCCGCCGCCCTGGCCGGCCTGGAGGTACACGAAGTGGGCGCCGAGGCGGCCGGTGGCGACCTCCATCGACGTGTGGGTGCGGAGGGAGGGGTCGAAGAACAGGCCCGCGATCGCGCGGCCGCCGAGCAGGCGCAGGCGCCCGATCTCGAGGCGGTTGGCGCGGTACAGGCGCGCCACGTCGAGCAGGGCGTTGGTGCCGGCGGGGCCGGGCTCGAGCCCGTCGATGAAGCGGGTGCCGCGCCAATTCTCGCGGACCCGGGCGACGGCGGCGTGGAGGCGGGATTCGAGGGTGTTCATTGGAGGCTCCGGAGGGCCTGGGCGAAGGCGTCCAGCGTGTCGAAGGGGAGGGTGAGCGGAGGCATGAGCCGCAGCACGGCGGGATCGTCGCTGCCGCCGACGATGAAGCCGAGCTCGCGCAGCTGGGGCACGAGGGGCTTGACCGGGCGGTCGAGCTTCACGCCGAGCAGGCAGCCGGAGCCGCGGATCTCGCAGGTGGGGAGGGCCGTGGTGAGCACGGTGCGGGCGTGCTCGCCGAGGCGGCGGGCGCGATCGACGAGGCCCTCGGCCTGGAGCACGTGGTGGGTCGCCAGGATCGCGGCGGAGGCGAGGGGGCCGGCGCCGAAGGTGGAGCCCTGGTCGCCGTTCTTGGCCTGCTGGGCGACCGCGTCGTCCACGAGGGTGACACCCACGGGGAAGCCGCCGCCCGCGCTCTTGGCGCTGGTGATGAAGTCGGCGCGCACGTCGAAGTAGTCGGCCGCGAAGTTGGTGCCGAGGCGGCCCCACGCGGTCTGCACCTCGTCCAGGATGAGCAGCGTGCCGTTGCGGTCACACGCGGCGCGCAGGGCGTGGAGCCACTCCTTGGTGGCGGTGCGCATGCCCGCGAGCGACTGGATCGGCTCGAGGATGATGGCGGCCACGTCGTCGTCGAGCTCGGGGATCTCCCCCCAGGCGGCGAAGCGGGTGTAACCCAAGCCGGGTTGGGAGTAGCTGCGGTACTTCTCCGACCAGGTGACCGCGAGCGCGGCGGCCGTGCGGCCGTGGAACGCGCCTTCGAACGCGATCACGGTCTTGCGGCCGGTGTGGTGGCGCGCCATCTTGAGCGCGACCTCGTTGGCCTCGGCGCCCGAGTTGGAGAGGAACACGCGGGTGAGGTTCTTCGGCGCGAACTCCACGATGGTGCGGCACGCCGCGGTGCGGAGCGGCTGGTAGACCACGTTGGAGTAGAACGCGAGGCGCCGCGCCTGCTCGCCCACCACGGCCGCCCAGAGGGGGTGGCAATGCCCGATGAGCGCGACGGCGTGGCCGCCGTAGAGGTCCCAATACCAGTTGCCGTCGACATCCTGGACGCGGGAGCCCTCGCCGCGCACGAGCGTGAGCGGCAGCTTGTCGTAGGTGGCGAGCTGCCAGTCGGACTCGCGATCGCCGCCGGTGGTGGCGGTGGCGGACCACTCGTCGAGGAGGGCCGAGGCTTGCAGGGGGGACAGATCCATGGTCAGGGCACCGGCGGGAGCGAGCGCAGGCCGAGATCGACCGGCCACCCCATGACGAGGTTGAGGTTGGCGACGGCCTGGCTGCCGGCGCCGCGACACAGGTTGTCGATCGCGCAGAAGACGACCGCGCGCCCATCGGGACCGGCGACCACGCCGATGTCGGCGCGGGGCGAGCCGAGGACGCCGTGGAGATCGGGCGGCGAGGACAGGACGCGGACGAGCGGGTTGCCCGCGTAGAACGTTTGGTAGGCCTCGAAGGTGGCGCCGGGCAGGGGCACCGTGACGAGGATGCCGCGGCGCAGCGGCGCCGACATCGGCACGAAGTCGAGCGCGAAGTCGCCCCCGCAGGCCGCCACGACCTCGGGCACGTGTTGGTGCTCGAGGACCTTGTACGGGCGGAGGTTCTCGGCGCGCGCGGGGTGGTGCGTCGTGGGCGTGGGCGTGGCGCCGCTGCCGGTCGAGCCGGTGAGGCCGAACGCGCTCACGACGGCGGGGAGCGCGCCCTTCATCGGGAGGAGGGCGAGCGCCAACGCGGTGGCAAAACACCCCGGGTTCGCGACGCGGGTGGCGCCGAGCATCCGCTCGTGGCCGAGCTCGGGGAGGCCGTAGATCCACGGGTCCGTGGCGCGCGGGAAGCCGTACGCGGCGGAGTGGGCCGGCTCGGGGAGGCGGTGGTCACCCGACAGATCGATCACCGTGCCGGTGAGGCCGGGCGCGATCTTCGAGGCCTCGCCGTGGGGCAGGCACAGAAAGGTCACGTCGGACGGGGGGGCCTCGGTTCCGAGCACCAGATCCGTCGCGCCGGTGAACTGGGGCCACAACGTGTCGAGCCGCTTGCCGGCGTGTTTGTTGGCCGTGGCGCCGACAACGCGCACGCGCGGGTGGCCGAGGAGCCACCGCAGGGTCTCCGCGCCGGTGTACCCGGACGCGCCGAGCACACTGACGCTTACGATGTCAGCGGAGCGCATCCGCCACCACGCCCGCGAGCTTGTCGCCGTCCGTGCGCGCGTTCACCGCGGGCAGGCCGAGCTTCTTGGTGACGAAGTCCCGGCCGACGGAGTTGTCCGTGGTCGGGCCGGTGATGACGGTGATGCCGATGCCGAGCTCGGTCTTGAGCCACTCGGCCGCGCCCCAGGCCCCCACGGGGTCGTTCGCGCACATGACGTGCGCCCGGGCGGGCGCCATGAGATCGGGCGCCGAGAGGATCTCGAAGACGCCGTACTCGCCCATGATGCCGTCCCCCAGCTCGAGCACGATGCAGTCGAGCTTCAGGCCGAGCATCGGGTCGTTCAGGGCGTGGATGAGGCCGCGCGCGACGGGCGGGGCGCTCTGGGGGCGCGTGGTGACGATGCCGAGGTCGTTGAAGTTGAGCGCGCGGATGGCGCCCACGTCCTCCATCTTCAACGTGTCGCGACGCAGGCTCACGCCGGTGAGCTTGCCCGCACCGACGCGCAGGCCACGGAGGGTGAGGCCGCGGATGATCTCGCACGCCGCGAAGGTCTTGCCCGCGTTCATGCACGTGCCGCTCACGTACACGATGGGGACCGAGCCGGGGAGCTGCTCGAACTGCGGGAGCGCGTTGGTGCGGATGCTCGCGGGGGTGCCGCGGCGCTCGCCCAGGTGGGGGAACGAGAGCACCTGGCCGAGCACCTCGGCGCGGCACGGCGGGCCCACGTCGGGGTTGCCGGAGGTGCACAACCCGACCACGCCGCCGAGATTCAGGAGGTGAAGGATGTCCCCCACGGCGATCTTCTCGGGGATGATCCCCGTGTAGCCGTGGAGGGCCCGGCGCTCGCCGAGCACGCCGGCGATGATGTCGCCCTGGTTCACGGTCGCCATGCGGCCGTGCTCGTCTTCCAGCTCGTTGTACGTGTTCTTGCGGTCGAGCGCCCGCACGCACACGATCGAGCCCTCCTCGGCCACGATGGTGTCCGAGAGCGTGACCTCGCGCGGGAGGCGGGCGTTGCGGGTGCCCGAGGCGATCTTGTTGAGGAGGACCTTCATTTCGACCCCTTACGACTTGTTGTCGGTGGAGGCGGCGCGGGCCTGCGCCCGGGCGGCGAGCACGCCCTGCAGGCCGTAGACGGCCGAGAACCCGCGGGCGTCCTGGGCGGTCCAGAGCCCGTTCTCCTCGCCGTAGCGCCCGGCGGCCTCGTCGACGAGCGAGAAGGGGCTGCGCACGCCGCGCACCTCGACCCGGCCCTGCTCGAGGTGCACCTTCACGTCGCCGGTGACGACGCGCTGCGAGCTGTCGAGGAAGGCCTCGACGTCGCGCATGACGGGATCGAACCACTGGCCCTCGTGCAACATCTGCCCGTAGAAGGCGCCGAGTTGCTCCTTCTGCACGAGCTGCCAGCGCGTGAGCACGAGCTTCTCGAGCTCGCGGTGCGCGTCGAGCAGGATGGCGGCGGCGGGCGCCTCGAAGGCGATGCGGCCCTTGATGCCGAGGATCGTGTCCCCGAGGTGCATGCCGCGGCCCACGCCGTGGGCGGCGCCGATGGTGTTGAGCGCCTCGACGGTGTCGAGCCCGCCCTCGACGAGGCCCTTCTCGAAGCGGAGGACCAGATCGTGGCCCTCGGCCGGGGCCTTCGCGGGGGTGGTCGTGGTCGGGTACGCCGACTCCGGCGGCACCTGCCACGGGTCGTGCGTTTCCCGGCCGCCGATCGTGACGCCCCAGAGCCCGGCGTTGATCGAGTAGTCGCGCTTCTCGGCGGAGACCGGGAAGCCCTCTTCCGTGAGGAACGCGGCGGACGTGGCGCGGGTGATGCGCTCGTCGCGGATCGGCGTGAGGATCCGGGCGCCGGGGAGCAGCGTACGGATCGCGACGTCGAAACGGATCTGATCGTTGCCGGCGCCGGTCGAGCCGTGGCACACCGCGTCCGCGCCGATGGCGCCCGCCGACTCGGCGACCACCTGGGCCTGCACGACGCGCTCGGCGCCGACACACAGCGGGTAGACGCCGCCGCGACGCACGTTCGCCTTGACAAGCCAGGCGATGTGCTGGTCGTAGACGCGCTGCCGCGCGTCGATCATGCGGAAGTCGGCCGCGCCGAGCTGCTTCGCTCGCGTCGCGATGGCTTCCCGCTCGGCCGGGGTGAGCCCCCCCGTGTCGACCGTGATCGCGGTGACGCGGTGCCCCTCCTTGACGAAGCGGCGAAGAAGGTAGGACGTATCGAGACCGCCGGAGAAGGCGAGGAGGACGTGCACGGGGGACCCCCAGAGGGCGCGCCGTATAGCGCGCGGGGGGGTGCGGCTCAACCCGGGACCGAAGCGGGACCGGGGGGCGCGCGCGTCACAACGTGACCTTGCCGTGGCCGGCCGGATCCTCTTCCAGCTGCTCCTTCGCGGGGGTCGTGCCCGAGAAGTAGGCCTTCGCCGCGTCCACGATGTAGCGGAGCCCGCTCACGCCCGTGTTGTCCCAGTACTCGCCGGCGGACGTCTCGATGTCGAGCAGCACCAGGTTCGTGTCCTCGGGACCGTCGGGAAACCACACGCGCCAGGGCTCGCTCCAGAGCTCCTTGACCTTCGCCGCGTCCGTCACGACGCGCGCACGGCCGGCCAACGCCGCGAATCGTTGACCGTTCTGGAACGTGATCGCCACCTCGGGGTTGGACGTCACCTCGTCGATCTTGCCCGAGTGCCGGCCCGTGACGAGCCACACGCGCCCGCTCTCCTCGATCTGGGCGATGGACATGGGGCGCCCGTGGAGCGAACCGTCCAACGCCGTCGTGACCAGCATCGCCATGTCGAACTTCTCGATGATGTCCTGGAACCGTTCCCGTGGTGACTGCATACGACCTCCAGCCCCTTCCGTACGGGGCTGGCCGGTCCGCGGCCCGTTGCGACGTGTGGGCGTTTGTTCGGCGCGGCGCACGGTTGGTGACACCGAATCACGCGCCCCTCGACGGGGGCGCCGGGGTCGGGGAGCGGTCAGACCCCGACGGTCTCGAACCCGAGGGCGCGCCCGGCGGTCGTGATTTGCGCGTCGTGCGTCGCGATGGTCGGCAGGGTGGGTCGGCTCTGCCCGGTCTGGCTGGGCGACTCCCGCACGACGTGCGTTAGTCAGGCTCATGCTCCTCTCGTCTCCATTGTTGGCGCTGCTGGGATGCGGGCCCGATGTGGCGGACACCGGTACGGCCCCGCTCCCGACGCTTGCCGACTGCACGTACGCCTACAGCCGCGACATCGGGCTGGACGGTGTGGAGGACGAGACGTACTTCGCCACCCACGACGGGGAGGGGAGGGTGCTGCATTGGGAGCAGCTGTGGTGGGCCGGCGAGCAGGTGTGGGACAACGTGTACGAGGGGAACTGCCGGGTCGGCTTCACGACGGCGGTCATCGAGGGGGAGCACTGGGGGGTCACGACGGCCAGCAGCCGCTGTGACACGCAGGGCCAGCTGATCTCCACCGTCCAGACGCACGACGGGTGGGACCCCGACGAGGGCGAGACCGAATCCTCGGTGTACGAGGCCAGCTACATCAATACGTACTACCCCGACGATCGCTTGAAGCTGCGCGTCACGGACCTCGACGACCGGTGGAGCAACGACTCCGCCATCTCGTACACCTGGTACGACGCGGACTCCCCTCTCGCCGAGCGCCTCGACTACGACATGGACGGCGACGCCGACTGGGAGACGACCTACACCCACGACGCGCTCGGGGACATCGTCACGATGACGCACGACCGCGGAGGGCACCTCGAAGACCGGTACATGACCTGGCGGCGCGACGGGGCGCGGCGGGTGGTCGAGACCGTCGACGATCGAGGGATGGACGGCCTGGGGCAGGACATCCAGACCTTCCACTACGACGGCGACGCGGCCTGGCCCGACACCATCGACGCCGACACCAACGGCGACGGCGTGGTGGACGAGCTGTACGACATCATGGTCACCTGCCCGTGACGATCGCGGCCATGTTCAGGCCCCCCCGACCGCCTCCCCGAGGAACCCCACCAACGGCACGAGCCGCCCGCACCCGGCTGCCACGCGCTCCACGAAGTCGTCCGCGCACACCTCCGCGTCGGTGAGCCGGACCGACGCGGTGAAGCTCTTGCGGCGGAGATCCTGGGCGAGCGGGTGATCCGCGGCGAAGGGCTTGGGCGTGCGCACGAGCGACTCGCCGGTGTCCAGGCCGCCGAGGGCGTCGCGGATCTCCACCCAACGGGGCGCGTGGGCGTCGATGGCGGCGCGGATCCGCGCGGCCACGGCGGGCTCCGGCAACCAGAGGCCGCCCGTCAGGAACGAGGCGCCCGGCTCGAGGTGGAGGTAGTAGCCGGTGGCGCTCGGGCCCTTGGCCGCTGCTCCCAGGCCCGACGCGCGCGGGAACTGGAGCCCGGCGTGGGTCTTGTAGGGGGCCTTGTTCGCGCCGAACCGGGTGTCCCGGTAGATACGGAACACGCTCTTGTCGGTGCAGATCGCCTCGGGGTCGACCACGGCGAGCTTGGGCGCGAGCGCCGCCACGAACGTGTGGAGCGGCGCCTTCACGTCGCGCTCGAAGCGCTTCTTGTTGGCCGTGAACCACTCGCGATTGTTGTTCGCGGCGAGCTCGGTCAAAAACTCGAAGAGGGCAGGGGAGAAGGTCGCCATGGCTATCGCCAGCCCTCCACCACGATCTCGCCGCGGTCGAGCGGCGCGCGGAACGCGATGCCCCACTCGGAGGCGTGGTAGCCGACGCGCGGGACGGCTTCGAGCTGGGGCGGGACTACCGCCTCACACCCCTCGGCCACGAGGAACCAGGCGCGGAGCAGGTGATCGGGGGCGGGGTCAATCTTGAGCGCGGAGAGGCCCTCGACCTGGGGGTAGATCGTCATGAACTCCGCCGAGGGGAAGCTGTCATCCCAGGCGTCGGCAAAATCGGTGATCTCGTTGGGAAGGAAGCCGAGATCGCCCATCGCGTCCTCGATCGTGGCCTGGGCGAGCGTGCCGGGGACACACCATCCCCCCTCCGTCTGGAAGCGCTCGACGTCGAACAGGAGCTCGTAGAAGAGGAAGTCGCGCGGGCCGGCCTTCGTGGCGAGGCGGCCGTCCGGAAACGCGGTGACGCGCCAGCCGCCCAGGGGGTAGCGCGGCTCGGACTCGGTGATCTTGCGCCACGCGGGGATGGTGACGGCGATGTCCGCCTTCTCCGTCGGGTAGAGGTAGACGTTCGGCTTGTCGACCGGCACCGCGTAGCCGAGCTCGACGAGCACGTCGGCGACACACGTGGTCTCGTCGAGCACCTCGGCGCCGACACAGCCGCTGTACATACCGGCGGAGACCTCCACGCCGTAGGTGCCGACCGGCACGGTGGCCTCGAAGTGGTCGCCCTCGGCCTCCGGCTCCGCGATGACATCGCCCCACCAGCCGCTGCCACCGGTGTCGCCGCCGACACACGCGGTCTGGCCGTCGAGCACCTCGGCGACCCAGATGGAGGTCTCCGCGGGGGCTCCCACGGGGCGCACGATGGTGCCGCAGAGGTTGCTCGCCGCATCGGGGACCCAGGCGCCGGTGTCGTCCACCTTGGAGTCGGTGTCGGGGCAGCCGAGGAGCAGGAAGAGGAACATGGGGCGTCTCCAGCCCGCACTCTACTCCAGCGGAACCTGCTCCAGCGGAACGACCTTCCGCCCGCCGACCACGCGCTCGATCCCCGCGAGATCCTTCCACACGCGCACCTCGGTCATCCCGGCGGCCGTCAGCAGCGCGGCGACATCGGCCGCCTGGCCCGCGCCGACCTCGAACAACACGCCCTGACGCGCCCGCGCGGCCGCGGCCGGGACGAGCCGGCGGTAGACCTCGAGGCCGTCATCGCCGCCGTCGAGCGCGAGCCGGGGCTCGTGATCGCGCACCTCGGGCTGCAGCCCGTCGATGTCGCGTGTGGGGATGTACGGCGGGTTGGAGACGATCCAGTCGAGCGTCCGCGTGGCCGGGATCGCGGCGAGCAGGTCTCCGCGGAGCACGGCGGCGCGCTGTCCGAGGCCGTACTTCGCGACGTTGGCGCGGGTGGCGGCCAACGCCTCCTCGCTGCGATCGACGGCGAACAGGCGGAGGGCGGGGCGCTCCAACGCGAGCGTGAGGCCGATGCAGCCGGTGCCGCTGCCGATGTCGGCGAGGTAGACGGGGGGCTCGTCGGAGGGGAAGGCGGCCTCGGCGGGGGCCGCGTCCGGAGAGGCGGCGGGCGCGTCGGATGCGGCCCACGGGAGCACGCGAGGGCCGGACGACACGGCTCCGGGGGGCGTTGCGGGGGGCTCCCCCCCGCCCCCAGAAGATCCGGAAGACGGCAACCACTCCAGCGCCGCCTCGATGAGGGTCTCCGTGTCCGGGCGCGGGACGAGCACGCCGGGGGTGACGACGAAGTCACGCCCGTAGAACTCCTTGTGGCCGAGCACCCAGGCGAGGGGTTCGCGA
Organism: Myxococcota bacterium; assembly: GCA_040386535.1. Taxonomy (GTDB): domain Bacteria; phylum Myxococcota_A; class UBA796; order UBA796; family SXON01; genus CAJBVW01. The sequence goes on from JAZKFH010000009.1 coordinate 255,208, forward strand.
TTGCCGCGGCGCCGGATGAGGGGGCGGAGGCGCTCGAGCTCCTCGTCCGTGATGGGGCGGTCGTAGCTCAAGTAGACCTTCACGCGGTCGAACCCGAGCACGTGCCCGATGAGCAGCTCGGCGTCGAGCCGCGCCGAGGGGATGCCGCGCTCCTTGAGCCAGGCGGCGGTGGTGGTGAGGATCTCGACGAGCGGCTTCACCGCCCCTCGACCTCGCGCAGGAGCTCGGCCTGGAAGAAGCTCGTGACGCCGGTGATGAGCTCGTCCATCTCGCCGCTCACGATCTGCTCGAGCTTGTAGAGGGTGAAGGTGTTGCCCTCGCCCGTGGTCACGCGGTGATCGGTGACGCGGTTCTGCGGGTAGTTGTACGTGCGGATGCGCTCGCTGCGATCGCCGCTGCCGACCTGGGCCTTGCGGTCGGCGGCCTCGAGGGCGTGCTGCTCGTCCTCCTGCTTCTGGAGCAGGCGCGCCGAGAGCACCTTCATCGCCTTGGCCTTGTTCTTGGTCTGGGACTTCTCGTCCTGGCAGATGACGACGAGCCCGGAGGGGATGTGCGTGATGCGGACGGCCGAGTCGGTCGTGTTGACGCTCTGGCCGCCCGGGCCGCCGGCGCGGAACACGTCGATGCGCAGGTCCTTGTCGACGATCTTGACCTCGACCTCGTCGGGCTCGGGCATGACCGCGATGGTGGCGGCGGAGGTGTGGATGCGGCCCTGCGACTCGGTGGCGGGCACGCGCTGCACGCGGTGGACGCCGGCCTCGTACTTTAGGTGGGAGTAGGCGTTGTCCCCGCTGATCTGGGACACGATCTCCTTGTAGCCCTGCTGCGCGCCGTTCACGGTGATCTCGGAGGCGGACATGACCTCGAGCTTCCAGCCGTTCTTCTCGACGTAACGCGCGTACATTCGGAACAGGTCACCGGCGAACAGCGCCGCCTCGTCCCCGCCGGTGCCGGCGCGGATCTCGAGGAGGATGTTGCGGCCCTCGTAGGGGTCCTTCGGGAGCAGCTGCAGGCGGAGCTGCTGCTCGATGATGGGGAGGCGCGCGTTGATGCGCTCGTTGTCGGCCTGCGCCATCTCCCGCATGTCGGGATCGGCCAGGAGCTCGGCGAGCTCGGCGCGTTCGGCCTCGAGCGCGCGGATCTCCCGCGCGAGCTCGACCATGCGGCCGACCTCGGCGTGCTCGCGCGTGACCTTGCGGTACTTGTCCCGCATGCCCGCGATCGCGGGGTCCATCAGCTGGCGTTCCAGCTCGGCGTGGCGGGCTTCGATGTCGTCGAGACGGAGGAACATGGCGAGGTCCTGGCAATGTGCGCGCCCGTACGGGACGGGGCGCACGCGGGGGCGTACGTGGCCTCCCGCGAGCGAGCAGGTGCGGCCGGAGGGGTGACCCGAGGGGTACCCGAGACGCGCACGACAGCAGGCGATCCCCCGTCAGTCCCGCGCGTTCAGCTACGCGGGAGGGACGGTGCGCCACGCTCCCCCACCCGGACGGTGGGGTTCACCGAGACGGTGGGGTTCACGCAGCCCGCGGCCACCCGGCGCGGACCGGCGACGCTACTCCTGCGGCGTGGCCGCGAGGTTGTACTTCTTGTTGAACCGCTGCACGCGGCCCTCGGCCTGCAGCGCGCGCTGCTTGCCGGTGTAGAAGGGGTGGGACGCCGACGAGATGTCGACCGAGACGACGTAGTGAGCGACGCCGTCGATGTCGCGCGTGTTCTTCGACGAGAGCGTGGACCGGGTGACGAACTCGGTGTTCGCGCCCGTGTCGACGAAGATCACGTTGTTGAGCTTGGGGTGGATGCTGTCCTTCATGAGGTCTCCTGCGGGGGTTCGAGTCTGCGCTGGGTCCCGCGCGAAAGACGCGCTATTCACCCGTTGCCGTGACCTTGTCAAGCAACGGGAGGGCGGCGTCCGCGCTGCCGGCGCGGCGGATGTGGGTCGCGAGGCGCGCCTCGTCGGCGCCCTGGAGGCGATCGGACCGTAGAGTGCCCGATTCGGCGAGGCCGATCGCCGGCCACACGCCGCGGCGGGCCATCTCGGCGTCGAGGCGGATCTCGCAGGTGGCGGCGTCCCGAAGGGCGCGGGCCACGTTGCCGTCGGTGTCGGCGGTGGCGAACAGGCTGAAGGATCCGCCCTCCTCGCACTCGCGGGCCGCGCCGAACACGCGCCGCACGCGGAGGAGCGCGCCGGCTTCGAGCGTGCCGGCGGCGCCACCCGCGGCGGCCGCGAACCGATCGAGCGAATCGAACAGCATCACGACGTCGCGACGGTGCTCCACGAGCCGCTTGGCGCGCTCGATGGCCATCTCCGCGACCTGGACGTGGCGGGTGTCGGGCTCGTCGAACGTGGTGGCGAGCACGGTGCCGGGGACCGTGCGCTCGGCCTCGGTGACCTCCTCCGGGCGCTCGGCGATGAGGACGACGAACAAGGCCGCGTCGGGGTGGGCGCGCGAGATCTCGACGGCGAGGCGCTGGAGCAGCGTGGAGCGGCCGGTGCGCGGCGTGCCGACGATGAGGGCGCGCTGGCCGAAGCCGACGGGCGCGCACGTGTCGAGCAGGCGGAGCGCGGGGTCCTTCAGGTGCAGGCGGCGGCGGGGCCACACGGGCGTGAGGTTCTCGAAGAGCACCTTCTCGCGCGCGGACTCGGGCGGATCGCCGTTGACCCGCTCGACCTTGATGAGCGCGAAGTAGCGCTCGTTCTCTTTGGGGGCGCGGACCTGGCCGCCGACGAGATCGCCGGTGCGCAGGTTGAAGCGCCGGATCTGCGAGGGGGAGACGTAGACGTCGTCCGACCCGGGATGGAAGCTGTACTCGGGCGCGCGGAGGAACCCGAAGCCGTCGGGGAGGATCTCGAGGACCCCCGAGCCGTCGGACGTGGCGCCCCCGTGCTCCGAGGAGCCGCCTGCACGCAAGATCGCCGCGACGAGGTCCTGCTTCTTCAGGCTCGACGCGTTCTCGATGTTGCAGGTGCGGGCCGAATGGATCAGCTCGGCGATGGACTGGCTCCGGAGAGAGCCGAGATCGAGCGGCATGGGGGATGTGGGGGTGGCAGGGGGGTGGCCTGCGTCGGCCCGCGGGGGAGTGCGGGGCGCGGAACGGAGGGCCGGGGGGCGGGGGCAGAGCCCGGAGAGGAGAGGCGCCGTCAGGGGGTGCGGAAGCAGTCCTTGAGGGCCAGGAGAAGCGAGGGATCGTTGGTCTTGAAGCGGCCACGCGCGATGTCGAGCGCGCCCGGGGCCTTGCCCTGGAGCACGAGCGCCTGGAACACGCCGGGATCGGCCTTGATCACGCAGTCCGCGTTCTCGGTCTTGCCGGGGGTCACCGTGCAGGCGGCCGCGTCGAGCTTGACCGTGTACTTGTCGTCTCCTACCGAAAAGTAGTAGGTGACGGGGCGAGCGATGCGGCCGGCGATGTAACGGCTCGGAAAGGCCGCGAAGATCTCTTGCGTGGTAGGCATCGCCCGCGAGCGTAGCGCGCGCGGTCGGCCATGGCGAGAGGCGTTCGACGGAAGTTATGCGGCTTCCGCCCATCCGTCAGCCTTCCGCACGTCAGGGGACCGCCGTGGACACCGCCACCCGCATCAACGAGCTCGTCAGCGAGCTGGAACGCCACAACCGGCTCTACCACGAGCTCTCCGCGCCGGAGATCACCGACTGGGAGTACGACACCCTGTTCCGTGAGCTCGAGCTGCTGGAGGCCGCGAACCCCGACCTGGCGCGGGCGGACAGCCCTACGCGGAAGGTGGGGAGCGCCCCGATCGCCGAGCTCCTGCCGTTCGTGCACGAGGTGCCGATGCTCTCGCTGCAGAACGGGTACAAGCGGGAGCCGCCCGAGGAGGATCCCTGGATCGACCTGCGGGACTTCGAGGAGCGCGTCCGCCGCGTGCTCGGCGCCGATGCGCCCGCCGTCATCACCTACGTCGTCGAGCCCAAGCTGGACGGCCTCGCGATGGAGCTCGTGTACGAGGACCGCCGCTTCGTGCGCGGCGGCACACGCGGGGACGGCGTGACCGGCGAGGACGTGACACACAACCTCCGCGTCATCCCGTCCGTCCCGAAGGTGCTCCCTCCCTCGGCGCCCGCGAAGCTCTCGGTGCGGGGGGAGGTCCTCTTCGATCTCCCCGGCTTCGAGCGGATGAACGCCGCGCGCGAGGCCGCCGGCGAGCGGCGGTTCGAGAACCCGCGCAACTCGGCCGCGGGCACGATGCGGCAGCTCGATCCGAAGAGCGCGGCCGGGCGCCCGCTCCACTTCTACGCACACTCCGCGGCCGTGATGTCCGAGCGCGTGCCGTCCCACCACGAGCTGCTCACCCGCGCGGCGAGCTGGGGATTCAAGGTCAACCCGCTCAATCGTGTGTGCAACGGCCTCGAGGAGGTGATCGCCGCCGTGGCGGACATCGAGCGGCTGCGCGCCAACCTCTCCTACGAGATCGACGGCGCCGTTGTGAAGGTGGACAGCGCGGCGCTGCAGGACGCCCTCGGCTTCGTCACCCGCTCGCCCCGGTGGGCCACGGCGTTCAAGTACCCGCCGCCGACCGCGCAGACGCGGCTGGACAGCGTGTTGTTCAGCGTGGGCCGCACCGGCGCCGTGACCCCGGTCGCGAACCTCGCGCCCGTGCGCGTCGGCGGGGTCACCGTGCGCAATGCCACGCTGCACAACGAGCACCAGATGACGCGCGTGCTGCGGCTCCGCGAGGGGGACCTGGTCGAGCTGCGCCGCGCGGGAGACGTGATCCCCGAGGTGCTCCGCGCGATCGACGAGCCGGGGCGGGAGGCGCGTCCGCTCGTGGCGTACCCGGAGACCTGCCCCCAGTGTGGCGCCCACCTCGTCCGCGAGCCGAACCCGGACGATCTGGACAAGGTGTTGATCCGATGCCCCGACAAGCTCGGATGCCCCGCCCAGGCGCGCGGCGCCCTGCGGCACTTCGCGTCGCGCCTCGCGATGGACATCGAGGGGCTGGGCGAGAAGCTCATCGATCAGCTGGTGACGCACGGGCTGGTCAAGCGCCCGTCCGACATCTACACGCTCACGAAGGAGCAGCTGGTCAACCTCGAGCGCATGGGCTCGCTCTCGGCGCAGAACCTGATCGACGCCATCGAGGTGTCCCGGTCGCGCCCGCTCGAGCGCGCCCTGATGGCGCTCGGGATCCCGATGGTCGGCGAGGCCACCGCGCGCGACCTGGCGCGCCACTTCGGCAGCATCGACGCCATCGTGGCGGCGTCCGTGCCCGAGCTGACGGGCGTGTTCGGCGTGGGCGAGAACGTCGCGAAGGCCGTACGCGCGTTCTTCGACGAGCCCGGCAATGTCGAGGAGATCGAGCGGCTCAAGGCGGCCGGCGTGCAGTTCCCGGCCGTGGCGCGGGTGGCGAACGTGACCACCTTCGCCGGCAAGACCTTCGTGTTGACGGGTACGCTGCCCACGCTCTCGCGCGACGCCGCAAAGGCGAAGATCGAGGCCGCGGGAGGCAAGGTGACAGGGAGCGTGTCGAAGAAGACCGACTACGTGGTGGTCGGGGCCGACGCCGGGAGCAAGCTGGAGAAGGCGATCGAGCTCGGGGTCGCCACCCTCGACGAGACCGCGCTGATCGGGCTGCTCGAAGGATCTCCATGACCCTCCTGTTGCTCGTGGCGTGCACCGAGCCGTCCACCCTGGAGACCGTCTCCGCCGCGCTCGCGGATCGCGCCGTGGCGGACGCCGAAGCCCCCCTGCGCACGATGACCGCGGTGGCGGGCCTGCTCGCGGAGACCTGCGGCGTGGCCTCGGTCGAGGACTACGTGTTCGTGAGCCGCTCGGCCGTGGCGTTCGGTGTCTCGGTCGCGACGGTGGAGCGCGAGGAGACCACCCAGACGTGGACCTTCGCCGAGGTCGGGATCGACGGCACGCTCGGCACCCTCCAGGTGGCGACCGACGCGAGCCAGGACAACCTCGCCGTGACCTACACCGCGGAGGGGCTCAAGCTCACCGCGGGCATCGAGCTCCGTGACTGCGACGCCGACGTGCCGAGCGCGGTGATGGGCGGCACGGGCACGTGGGCCACGGCGCAGCTCTCGACCGCGCTCACGCTCGTGGGCGCGGCGCCGGCAAACGGACTCGCGTTCGATCCCGTCACGGCGGACGTGCCGACGGCCGGCCAGGTGCGCGCCGCCGACGAGGCCGCGGACTGGATCATCCTGCTCGACGACGCGGCGACGCTGCCGCCCGAGGCGGGCAAGTGGACGGGGCAGGCGAGCGGGACGGGGTGGGCGCACACGATCGAGGTGGGGTGGCCGTGAAGGCGAGATGCCAGAAGCAGCAGGAGCCGGACCCGGAAGCCGGAAGCATCAGGAAGGCAGGAATAGAGGAAGGCAGGAATAGAGGGAGAAAGAACTGAAAGCAGGACTGGCACCCCTGCCGGAAGCCTGGGCCGGGGGAAGGAGGAGTGGCCGAACTCCGTGCTTCCTTTCCTACCTCTTCCGGAGGTTCTCCTCCTGCTTTCCTAACTTCCTGCGTTCCTGATTCGTTCTTCCTCTTCCGCTTCAGTGCAGCAGCGTCACGAACCCCGTCACGCCCGAGCGGAACCCGTAGGTGCCGGAGACCCCCGCGGCGAGGCGCGTGCGGTCGTTCCAGGGGCCGAAGAGCGGCTCGGAGGCCAACATGATGCCTGCCACGCCCTCGACGGGGAGACGGGCGGAGAGGGCGAGCGTCGCGTCGCCGTCGAGCACGGTCGCCGGGTTCTTCGACCAGGGGACGACCCCCACGCCGATCCAGGCCTGGACGCCCTCGTCGGCGCGGCCGCCCCGCAGGGTGGCGCCGGCGTCGACCGCCCAGGCGGAAGCACGCTCGGAGAGGTCGGCGTTGGCGGTGAGCTGGTGCTCGACGCCCACCCAGGCGTTCACCGCGAGCACGCGGCTCATCGGGATCGTGAAGCGCGCGCCCGCGCCGGCCGCGTACCCCTCGGCGGCGTACAACGCGGCGTCCATCGTCTCGGTGACGTAGGCGGCGTGCGCGTAGATGCCGAAGGGCGCGACGAGGGTGACGGCGACCTCACCCCCGACCAGCACGTCCGCCCGCCACGCGTCACACGCGGTTCCGGTGCACCCGTCCTCGCGGAGCCACGCCCGTTGGCCCCCGGTGTAGGCGGAAACCTCGACCCCGGCCGCCTGGAGCCCCGAGGGCGCGAGCGGCGCGGCGAGCCCGGAGATGGCGAGCCCGGCGGTGGCGAGGAGCAGCATGCGCCGCCCTAACCGGCACCCCCGGACCGTGACAGACCTTTGCTTGCTCGCGCCCAACCGTGGCGCTACGGTGCGCGCCGCTCGGGGTCCGACTTGTTGCTCCATCTGTTGTTCGCATGCTCCGGCGGTGACACGAAGATCACGACGGCGCCGGTCCTCGCGGGCCCCCGGCCGGACGTGGTGGTCGTGACGCTCGACACCACCCGGGCCGACCGCTTGGGCGCCTACGGATACGAGCTCGCGCAGACCGACACGATCGACCGGCTCGCCCGCGAGGGCATCCGCTTCGAGAACGCCTTTTCGCCGCTCCCGCTCACGATCCCCGCGCACGCCACGCTGTTCACCGGGCTCCTGCCGTACAACCACCACATCCGGAACAACGGCGACAACGTGCTCGGGGCGGAGTTCACCACCCTGGCCGAGATCCTGCGCAAGGAAGGCTGGGCCACGGCCGCCAGCGTGGCGGCGTTCGTCACCACCCGGCAGTGGGGGTTCTCCCAGGGTTTCGGTGCGTACTTCGACTCCATGCCCGAGGGGGAGGGCGGCGCCGAGCGGGATCGCAACTACTGGCACAACGAGCGCTCGGGCGATCTCGTGGTCGACGATGCGCTGAATTGGCTCGCCGGGCAGCCGGTGGATCAGCCGGTCTTCTTGTGGGTGCACCTGTACGATCCCCACTTCCCCTTCGAGGCGCGGGGGGCGTACGCCGAGACGTTGAAGGATCGGCCCTACGACGCGGAGCTCGCGTTCGTGGACGACCAGGTCGCGCGGCTCGTCGAGGCGTTCGACGGGCGCAACGTGCTCTGGGCGCTGATCGGCGACCACGGCGAGTCCCTCGGCGAACACGACGAGCTCTCCCACGGCCTGTTCGCCTACAACGCCACCCAACACATCCCCTGGATCGTGTCGGGCGCCGGGGTGCCCGCGGGTGTGGTCGAGGAGCCGGTCAGCTCCGCCGACCTGACGCCCACGCTGCTCAAGATGCTCTCGATCCCGGTCCCCGACGGGCTCGACGGCAAGCCCCAGCCGGGCTCGCCCGTGACCCCGTACGCCGAGAGCTACATGCTCTCCGACCGGTTTCGCCTCGCGCCGCACCGCGCGGTGGTCGACGGGACGTTGAAGCTCATCGCGACGCCCCGGCCCGAGCTGTACGATCTCGCCGCAGATCCGAAGGAGACCAACAACCTCGCCGCCAGCCGCCCGGACGACGTGGCACGGCTGATGGCGAAGCTCGATGCGATGGGCGCCAAGCCCCCGAGCGCGAAGCAGGCCTCGATGGACGCGGACACGCTCTCCCAGCTCGCGGCCCTCGGCTACATGACGGGCGGCGGCGGGGACGACGTCGATCCGCTCACGCTGCCCGACCCCAAGGACTTCCAGGCGCTGATCGCCGGCGTGTCGAGCTTCGAGCGGGGCGGAGCGGCGAGCAACCCCGAGGAGATGCTCAAGAAGGTCGACGAGCTCCTCGTGCTGAAGCCGGACGCCTTCGAGCTGCGCATGCGCCGGCTCCCGCTGCTCGCCAAGCTGGAGCAGCGTGCCGAGGCCAAGGTGTTCGCGGAGGAGACTGCGGCCATGTTCCCGGGCCGCGCCCGCGTGTGGCTGACGCTCGCGACGATGGCGAAGCAGGAGAGGGACTTCGCCCAGTCGCTCGTGTACGCGCGCAAGGCCGTCGAAGCCGAGCCCACCGAGGCGGCCGCACGCGAGGCCGTGGTCGAGGCCCTCTTCGGCCTGGACCGGGTGGACGAGGCCATCGCCGAGGCCACGGCGGCCATGACCGCCGACGCGAAGAACTACGGCGTCGCGGCCCTGCTCGGCCGGCACCACCTCGCGAACAAGAACTTCCTCGACGCGGAGAAGTACCTTCGCCTCGCGGTGAGCGGCCCGACCCCTCGCCGCGCGGCACGCGCCCAACTCGCGCTGCTCGCGCTCGGTGCCGGCGTGCGCGGGGACGCCTACGATCTGCTCGACGCCGAGGTCCGGGACTACCCGGGGAACCAGATGGCACGGCGCTTGTTGTCACGGATGTACGCGGAGGACCAACGTTGGTTGGATCAACGTGAGCACGTGGCGTTCCTGGCGCGGGCCAATCCCGACGATCCTATCGCCTTGCGCGCGCTCGCCCAGTGTTTCTTCAACCTCGCCGAGTACGCCGCCGCGCGCGCCGCGCTCGACGCCGCGCTCTTCATCGCGCCGGAGGATCCGGACGTGCTGCTCCTGAACGCGAACCTGCTCGCGAAAGAGGGGAAGCGGGAAGAGGGCATGAAGATGCTCGCCGCCGCCAACACCGCCAACGAGAAGCGGATCGAGGCCCAGCGGATCGCGGCCGCCGCCGCCGAGAAGACGAAGGGCGCCGCCGAGAAGACGAAGGGCGCCGCCGAGAAGACGAAGTCGCCGAAGGCGCCCGTCGCTGGGACCACATCCGTCAAGGAGCCCAAGTGAGGGGCCTTTCGCGGGCCGGCCTGCTGCTCGGGCTGCTCACGCTGATGGGCAGCAGCCCCCCTGCCGACGCGCCCAAGCGTGGCGGCGGCGGAGAGATCAGTGGCAAGCGCAAGCCGGGCCCAGGGCAGCCGCGCGCCCGAAAGGGCGGCCGCGAGGGAAAGGCCGGGGGCAAGGGGGGCGCCGAAGGGGAGGGCGGAAAGGGGAAGGCCGGCGGGATGCGGGCCGCGCGGGGCAACATGTTCCTGCGCCAAGGCAGCCCGCGCGCCGCGGTCGCGTCGTTCCGCAAGCAGCTCGAAACGAGCCCCGACTCCACCGCGCTGCACATCGGGCTCGGCAAGGCGCTCGCGCGCATGGGCCGCTGTGAAGAGGCGCTCGACCATTTGTGGCCCTACGTCGGCACGCTGCCGTTCGGCGCGGACGCCGCGATCTCCGCGTCCACGTGCTCCAGCCGCATGGGCCTGCTCGACGACGCCATCTACTTCGATCGCATCGCCGTCGACCTCGATCCCACCAGCGCCCGCGCCCTGACCAACCTGGCGCTCGATCTGTCCACCGCCGGAGACGAAGCCGGGGCCGCCGAGGCGCTCGACGAGCTCCTGTTCCTCTGGCCGGAGCGCGACGCGTCCAGCTACGCACGCGCGGTGCTCGCCCTCCGCGGCGGGGATCTCGACACGTTCGACCTCGTGGTCGAGGCGTGGGAGCGCAACGACGGGCCCAGCCTGGACCTGCGCCGCCTCCAGGCCCAGGCCTGGCTCGACATGGACAACCCGCCGGCCGCCATGGCCGCGCTCGAGAACGTGCGCCGCATGCGGAACGGCCAGCAGGTGCGCCACATCCGCTCCGAAGCGCTGCGCCGCATGGGCTACACGGCCGAGGCCGCCGGGTTCCTCGAGGATCGGCCCCAGAGCGTGCTCGAGGGGGTCGACAGCGACGCCGTGCGCGTCCGCGTGCACAGCGACCAACGCGACTTTGCCGCCGCGCACCTCGTGCTCGACGGGTACGACGTGATCGACGACCCGGAGCTCATCGCCAGCGCCTGGTACCTCGCGTCCGCCGAGGGCCGCACCGACGCGCTCCCCGCGCTGCAGGCCGACTACGAACACACGCGGACGAGCCCGCTGCGGCAGCTCTCGCACCTGTTGCCCTGGACCGCGCGGAAGGACTGATCGGGCTCTGGTCCAGCGCTGCTGGAGCCGCTGATCGAGAGGTGGTTCGGGAACGAGAAAACCCCGCCCGGGCACGAGGCCCGGAGCGGGGTTTTCAGGAGGGTAGGCTCGCCCGGGCCAGTTGGAACCGGGCGGAGCTGCCGGAACTACTAGAGGTAGTAGAAGTAGTACAGGTAGGACGTGCCGTCCGAGATGGGGCGCGCGAGCGAGGACGAGGTGGCGTCGCCGGTGACCCAGTCACGACCGCCGTAGTTGAAGGCGAACTGGATCCACTCGCCTTCGTACTGCAGGTGGATGACGTTCTCGAGCGCGAGGGGGGTGCCCTCGTAGTCGTAGTAGTAAACGTCGGAGAAGCCCCACTCGTAGTCGAACGAGCCGTCGACGTAGCCGTCTTCGAAGAACTGGTCGCAGTAGGGACCGTCGACCGTGGAGCCGGTCGCGGGGCCGAGGTTGAACGCCCAGTCACACTCGGGGCAGCCGGCGGAGGCCTCCCCTTCGTAGGGCAGGTTGCCCATGACGGTGCAGGCCCAGTCCTGACCGACGATGCCGTACATGCCGTAGCCGAAGTTCGCGTCGACGTAGCCACCGGCGCCGTCGGTCGTGAAGTCGGCGAGGAAGTAGAACTGCGCGAGGCCGGTGTCGGCGTCAGCGTCGGTGTCCGTGTCGGTGTCCGCGTCGGTGTCGGCGTCGGTGTCCGTGTCGGTGTCCGCCGGGGGCGCGGTGTCCTCGTCCTTGTCCTCGGGGCACGCGGTCAGCAGGGCCACGCTGGCGAGCAGCGCGAGCTTGAGGCTCTTGTCGAAAAGGGTCATGGCAAACGTCTCCTGGAGATTCCGGTGCCGGGGGGAGGCCGCGGAGCCCAAGCACATTAGCCCCTCAACTTTTGTCTCGCAAGCCCTAATGGGGTCACGAACACCGACACGCCGAGACGAACGCGGACACCCGGCCGTCACCTCCTCGTGTCCTTTCGGCGGGATAGGCCGGTCTCCCAGGGAGCACCATGCGCGTCGCGTTCACCAGCGACATCCACATCGATTTGAACGGGCAGGCCGTGCTCGACGCCCTGGTGGCGCGCGCGCGGGCCGTCGCGCCCGACGTCCTCATCATCGCGGGGGACATCGCCACGGGCGCCGCGACCTATTTGAGCACCCTGCTCGCCCTGAAGACCACGGCGCCGCGCCTGCTCGTGGTCGCCGGCAATCACGACGTCTGGACCGCGCCGGAGGCGCTCGCGAAGGGCCTCGACTCGTGGGTGCGCCTCGACAAGTTGCTCCCGGCGTTGTGTGCGGAGGCCGGGGCCGAGCTGCTCGACGCGGGCCCGGTGGAGATCGACGGCATCGGCTTCGCGGGGTCGTTGGGTTGGTACGACCTCACCACACGCGAACATATTCTTGACGCGCCGATGGAGGCGTATCGCGAGGGGGTCTGGGGCGGCCTGCGCTGGACCGACCACACCTACGCGGTGTGGAACGGCCCGGACGGCGTGCCGATGGCCATGGAGGAGGTCGCGCGCGTGCTCCGCGAGCGGCTCGAGGCCCACCTCAAGCTGCTGACGACGCGGCGGATCGTCGTGGCGACCCACACCCTGCCGTTCATCGACCAGATCCACCGCAAGGAGCACCCGGGCTGGCGCTTCGTGAACGCGTTCATGGGCTCGTTGCCGATGGGCGACGTGATCCGCGCCGATCCGCGCGTGGTGCTCGCGATCGCCGGCCACACCCACCTGGGCAGCGATCTGCGCCTGGGGCGTATGCGCGCGGTGGTGAGCCCCCTCGGGTACAACAAGGAGTGGAAGGGCTCCACCCCGGCGGCCGCGGTTGCCAACGCGCTCAAGGTGGTCGAGCTGTAGACGGTCGCGCGGACCGCACGCGGGCAAAAACGAGGAGGGCCGCCCACCGATCGCTCGGTGCGGCGGCCCTTCGTTCGATCGGCGGGCTGGTTAGCGGGAGGTCCCGATGCTGCCGATCTTGCCCGTGGAGAGGATCTTCTTCACGTCCTGCGCGAGGTCCTCGACGCCCTGCTTGAACACCGGCACGAACGCGTAGGCGGCGGCCACCATGGCGATGACGATCACGCTGATGAGCAGCATGTACTCGACGGTGGACTGGCCTTCTTCGTCGCGGATGAGCTGGCTGATCATGGAGGCTCCTGAGGGTTCGTGCTGGGGTAGAGCAACTCGCGTGCCAGGGCCCCGCGGAGGGACGATCGGCCCGCTGTCTACGGTGTCATCGGGCCGTGGGGCATCGGCGCCCCCCAGGGGTGGGGCGCGCCGGTCGCGGTGCGGAGGGCGGGTCGCGCTGCCCCGTCGAGGCGGCGGCGCGGCGGCCGATCACACGTCGAAGCGGAGGTTCTGGGCCAGCGGGAGGTCCTTCCCGTAGTTGAGCGTGCAGGTCTGGCGCCGCATGTACGCCTTCCAGGCGTCGCTGCCCGACTCGCGGCCGCCGCCGGTCTCCTTCTCGCCGCCGAAGGCCCCGCCGATCTCGGCGCCCGAGGTGCCGATGTTCACGTTGGCGATGCCGCAGTCACTGCCGCGGGGGGAGAGGAACGTCTCCGCCGAGCGGAACGAGTTGGTGAAGATCGAGCTGGAGAGGCCCTGGGGCACGTCGTTCTGGAGGCGGATCGCCTCGTCGAGATCGAAGTACTCCATCACGTAGAGGATGGGCGCGAAGGTCTCGTGCTTCACGATGGCCATCGCCGGATCCGCCGAGATGATCGTCGGGCGCACGAAGTGGCCCGGCCCGTCGACACGCTTGCCGCCGGTGAGCACGGTGCCGCCCTGGCGGGTCGCCTCCGCGACCGCGGTTTCGTACTGGACCACCGCGTCCTCGTCGATGAGCGGGCCCATCAGGACGCCATCCTGGAGCGGATCCCCGATACGCACCTGCTCGTAGAGCTTGACCAGGCGCTCCGTGAACCGCGCGGAGATGTCCTTGTGCAGGTACAGGCGGCGCGTGGTGGTGCAGCGCTGGCCCGCGGTGCCGACGGCGCCGAAGAGGACGCCGCGGAGGGCGAGATCGAGGTCGGCGTCGGGCTCGACGATGATCGCGTTGTTGCCGCCGAGCTCGAGCAGCGTGCGCGCGAGGCGCTCGGCCACGACCGTGCCGACGTAGCGGCCCATGCGGGTCGAGCCGGTGGCGCTCACGAGCGGCAGGCGCGTGTCGCGGATCATGGTCTCGCCCACGTCCTTGTCGTTTCCGATGACCAGCCCGAACAGGCCGCTGAAGCCGTTCTTCGCGAGGACGTCCTCGCAGATGCGGTGCGTCGCGATCGCGAGGAGCGGGGCCTTGAGCGAGGGCTTCCACACCACGGCGTCCCCGCAGACGGCGGCGATCATCGCGTTCCACGCCCACACGGCGACCGGGAAGTTGAAGGCGGTGATGACGCCCACGGTGCCGAGTGGGTGCCACTGCTCGAACATGCGGTGGTTGGGGCGCTCGGAGTGCATCGCGAGGCCGTACAGCTGGCGGGACAGGCCCACCGAGAAGTCGGCGATGTCGATCGCCTCCTGCACCTCGCCCACGCCCTCGCCGCGGATCTTGCCGACCTCGATCGAGACGAGCGCGCCGAGGTCGTCACACCGGGAGCGGAGCGCGTCACCCATCTGGCGGATGATCTCCCCGCGCTTGGGCGCCGGGTAGGCCTGCCACAACTTCTGCACCGCCACCGCCTTGGCGACGACCTGCTCGTACTGCGCGGGGGAGGCCAGCTGCACCTCGGCGACGATCTCGCCCGTGGCGGGGTTGCGGCTCGCGACGGTGCCGTGGCCGGCGTCGGGCAGCGCCTCACCGGCCCACGCGCCGGAGTTCGAAGAGACGAGGCCGAGGCGGGACAACAGATCGGTCATGGGGGGCTCCAGCGGAGGTGGGACGCTCTCTTAAGAGATCGGCGCTCGCGGCGCCCTTCGTCCAGCTCATCGAGGGTGGATACAAGGAGGCATGCACGCTCTCCTGCTGCTCCCGCTGCTCGCGTCCGCCCACGCCCAGGACGCCGTGTCCATGCAGGTCGTGAAGGCCGGCCAGATCGGTACCTCGGCCCCCGCGCTGGTCCTCCAGATGAACCAGGACGCCCCGTCCCTCGTGGTGAAGCTCGACTGCGGCGGCACGCGTGTGGGTCGCGACGGGCCGGCGCGATCGGGCGAGCGCATCGAGCTGAAGATCGACGCTCCGGCCGGCACCCACGCGTGCCGCGGCTCGCTCATCGGGACGTTCGCCGACGGCAGCGAGGGCGAGATGCCGCTGTCGTTCACGGTGACCGTGCACCGGCCGATGGGGATGTCGCTGCGGGCGGGCTCGCTCGATCTCCAGAAGCACAGCCTCGACGTCGTGATGGACCGCGCCACCAGCAAGGTCGAGATCAACGCGCTCGGGCCGAAGGGCGCGCAGGTCGGGTACGGCCTCGCGCCGGTCGGGGCGGCGGCCAACACGCCGGTGAACGTCGAGTGGAAACAGGACGGCGGCGAGGTGATCAAGCTCAAGATCCGGGGCTTCGACACGGACGGGTTCTGGTCCGAGCTGGAGCTGGTGCCCTGGAGCTACAGCATCCCCCACGAGGACGTGGTGTTCGCCACCAACTCCTCCGACATCGGCGCGGGGGAGGAGCCCAAGCTCGCCACCGCGATGACCGACGCGCGCGGCGTGCTCGACAAGTACGGCGCCGACGTGATCATCAAGCTGTACGTGGGCGGCCACACCGACACCGTGGGCGACAGCGCCTCCAACCAGAAGTTGTCGATGGCGCGCGCGCGCTCCATCGCGGCGTGGTTCAAGAAGAGCGGCTTCCCCGGCGCGATCTACTACCAGGGCTACGGCGAGGGCAGCCCCGCGGTCGACACGGGGGACGAGGTCGACGAAGCGCGCAACCGGCGCGCGTCCTACACGCTCGCGGCGCGGCCGCCCGAAGCGGCGGGCGGCGGCGGCGACTTCGGATGGCAGGAGCTCAAGTAGCCGCTCAGGAAGCGGGAACTTCCTTGGTCGGCTTGCCGTCGACATAGAGGCGGCCGTCTCGCGCGGTGACGCTGGCGCCGATCGCGTCCGTCGCGAGGTGCACGACCCGCCCGTCCACGAGCGCGGTGCCGTCGGCGTTCACGAAGCCCTTGAGCGTGCCACGGCGCCATTGCTGGTAGTGCGGGGAGCAGAAGCCCTTGGACCGCACGGCGTCGTCGCAGTCGGGCACCTTGCAGGTGCCGCGGGGCTCGGCCGAGAGCGGGGCGGCGGCCTCCTTCGCGGGTGCCTTGGCCTCGGGGGCCTTCGCTGCGGCTTCCTGGCCGGGGGCCTTCTCGGCGGGCGGCGCGGGTGCCTTCTCGGCGGGCGGCGCGGGGGCGGCCGCGACCGGCGCGGGAGCGATCACCGTGGCGCGGGCGGCCAGGGCGGCCTCGAGCTCGAGCACGCGCGCTTCGAGCGCGAGCACCAGCGGATCGGTGACGAGGGGACTCGCGGGGGCAGGCGCAAGCGCCATGGTCAGCGCAGCTTCGAGCTCGGAGACGCGGACCTCGAGGGCGGCGGTACGGCCCGCGTCCGACACGATCGGCTCGGGACGGGGGGTGGCCTCGGCGCGCGCGGTCGCCGCGGCGGCTTGCGCGGTGGCGGCCGCGGCTTGCGCGGTGGCGGCCTCGGTCCGGGCGGCCGCTGCGGCGGCTTGGGCGGTGGCTGCCTCGGCGCGGGCGCCCTCGGCGATCGCGGACAGGTCGGACACCCGGCGGTCCACCCCGTCCACCCGCATGCGCAGGTCGCGCAGCTCGTCGCGCAGGGCCTGCACCTCGGCGGGGCTGGCGTAGCCGTGCTCCCGCAGGATCTCGTGCACGATGTCGCGGATGGGTGCGTCGAGCACGCGGCCGGCGGGGCCGGCGAGGCGCGAGGCGAAGACGTCGCGGATGGCCATGTATCACTCCACTCTGGATGTATCGCCGATGTATCACCGGGCTCTTGCCAGGTCAACACTGATACATCCACATTCTCGGCGTGTGAGGCAGGGGATGTCTCACTGATACAGCCACCGATACAGCGCCCGGCGCTACTTGATGCGCCCCAGCACCTTCTCGACGTCGGCTCGGTCGGATGCGCCGCTCGCGACGACGAGGTATCGTTCCAGGTCCCGCCGGCCCTCGCTCGTGCGGCCGACACGGAGGGCGAGCAGGCCGCGATCGCGCAGCTCGGTGGGGACCTCGCCGCCCAGCAGCAGGATGCGGTCGACCGCGCCGAGGGCCCGCTCGTGGTCAGACGCGCCGATCCAGAGGTGCTTCAGGTTGACGAGCACGCGCGTGACGATGGCGCGGGTCGGCGAGGGGTCGAGGAAGCCACGCCCGGCGCCCGGCGGCAGGCGAGCGAGCAGATCGGCGGCCTCGCGCGGCTGGCCGCCGGCGAAGGGGTCGACGAAGAGGCGGACCCCGGGGAGCTGGATCGCGGCGAGGAAGTGGCCCGGGTAGCCGATCCCGTGGATGGGCACGCCGAGGCGGCGACCGAGCAGCATCCACACGATGGCGAGCAGGATCGGAAGGCCGGTGCGCCGCTCGAGGACCTGGTCGAGGTAGGAGCCCTCGGCCCCGCCGAACACCTCGGGGCTGCCCTGGAAGCCGAGCCGGCCCCCGATCGTGGCGGCGAGGGCGGCGGCGAGCTCGTCGGGCGGGGCGGAGGGGCGGACGTCATCCGCGATCTGCTCGGCGAGCGTGTCGAGCGTGGCGGACACCGCGGCCGGATCCAGCGACGGGGTGCCCATCCGCGCGACCGAGATGACGAGCCGCTCGAGGTCGAGCGCCTCGTCAGGGGCCCGCGCGAGGAGCGCGAACTCGGTGCCGGGGCTGTGCCTCACGCGTGGTTCGCGAACACCGCGAACGAGCCCCGGCCGGCGAGCTCGGGCGGACGGTCGGGGTCCGTCACGTCCTTCACGAAGATGCGGGGCGGGCTGGAGAGGTCGGCCTGGCCGCCACCCGCGGGGTAGCCCGCGAAGGCGACGTAGCGCCCGTCATGCGAGATGATGGGGTGGCTCTGGGCGTACTGATCGAAGAAGTGCAGGTAGAAGAGGATGTCCCGCGTGGGCCAGAAGCTGCCGAGCGGGATGGACGGCCCCCCGTCGACGTACACCATGTTCCACAACAGGCAGTTCGCCTCGGAGTCGACCACCGCGTAGAGCAGGTAGTCGCCCTTGGGGGACCAGAAGAAGGCGAGGCAGTCACCGACGCTCACCTCGCGCGACTCGCCGGTCTCGATGTGGACGAGATCGATGCCGCGGTAGGGCGTGCCCTCGCCACGCGGGGCGGACGACACCGCGATCCACGGGGCACCGTTCGGCGCCGGCACCACCGCGAGGAGGCCGCGGCGGACGAACAACGACGTGGGGTCCGTTCCGTCGGCGGCTGAGGCGACGACCTCGGACCCGCCGTCCTCGTGGCGGAGCGCGACGACGGCGCGGCCGGCGGGGAACACGGGTGCGCAGAAGCTGCCGGGCGTGCGGTCGAAGAGGATGTCCTCGCCGTCCCCCATCGGGTCCCGCAACACGAGCCGGCCGCCCGGATCGTCCTTGCCGCCGACGTGGATGAGCACGCGCTGCCCGTCGGGCGTCCAGTTGAAGAACAACGGCACGCCCTGCTCGAGGGGGCGCACCTGGCCGAGCCGCTGCTTGCGCAGAAGCGACAGCGCGAGCTCGGAGCCCTGCTGGAGGAGGACCGAGATTGCGTCCCCACTCACGTGCCACTGGAGGTAGATCGGCGACACGTTGGGGATGTGCGCCCACTCGACCTGGCGCACGCCGTCGAGCGAGAGCGCGACGACCCGCACGGGGCCGGACTCGGTGTCGCTGCCCTCGACCGCGAAGGCGGCGATCCACGCGTCGTCCGGGGACCACGTGGGCCAGGACCACGACTCGGAGGCGCGCGCGGCCACGCCCCAGGACCCGGCGCCCGCTCCAGGGACCGGCGCGGTCAGGGCGATCGGGTCTTTGCCGGCCCCGGCCTCGGACACGTCCGTGACATAGAGCTGACGGTCGAGCCCGACGTACGCGAGACGGCTCAAGAGAGGAGCCCCCACGCGGCGCCGACACGCGACGCGGCGAAGAGGAGCGCGATCACCGCGAGGGGAGGGAGGATCCACGCGGTCTTCGGGTGGGTGTGGATCGTGGCGAGGCGCGCGCCACGCACGGCGCGCTCGCGATCCCACTCGGCCTTGTGGTTCGCGGGGACACCGCCCCGGCGCGAGAGCTCGGCGAGGGCGTGCAGCGCCGTGTCGTCATTGGTGCCGAAGCTGCCGAGGGAGAGGCCCATGGCGAACAGGCACAGGAAGATCGTACGGAACGGCATCAGACCCGCCGCGATCGCGGCCACCCCGGCCACGAAGACGACCACCGCCATGGGGAACAGGAGCGCCCCGAGCCAACGGAGGCGGGAGTGACGATCGGCGCGCGCGACCCACGATTCAGCTTGCATTGGCGTGGGCCCCGGCGATGGACTTGGGCAGGAGCCCGTGGAGGATGAACCGCAGGCCGTCGGTCGAGAGGCGCTCGACATCGGGGCGCACGCCGACTGCGCTCTGGCCGGCCAGCCCGTCGATCAGGGCCTTGAGCACGAGGCCCACGGCCATCGGATCGTAGGTCTCGAACACGCCTTCCTTCATGCCCTGCTCGACCACGGCGGCGATACGGTCGACAAAGCGCTGATGGATGGCGTTCACGCGCTTCCGGATATCCTCATCTCGGATCGCCATCTCGCTCATGAGCAGGAAGAACCGGGGTGGGGTCTTCAGGCCGGCGAAGTAGTCGAGGTACTTGCGCCCGAGCTCGACCAGCTTGATCGCCGCGGGCCGCGCGTCCCGGTCGGCCTCTTCGAGGAAGCTGATGGTGATCGCGTGCTCCTCGTCGACCAGCGCGTCGAAGATCGCGCGCTTGCTCTCGAAGTAGAAGTAGACCGCGCCCTTGGAGAGGTTGGCGCGCTTGGCGACATCCTCCACCCGGGCCGCGAGGTAGCCACGCTCGATGAAGATGGCTCGGGCCGCGCGCAGGATCTGGGCGCGCCGCTCGACTTCGGAGAGGTGACGCGTCATTCGTCTCCGGTGTTCATGCGCCCCTGCCTAACGTCCTCGGGTCCTTGTGATCGAGATCCGGCGCAATCCTCCCGGGCGAACAGGGCCGGTCATTCCCCCGGACCCCGCGCGGCGGCCGCGGCAGCCGTCTCCTTGCGGCGGCGTTCGAGGCCCTCCTCGATGCGCGTCTGGAACGGGGGCGTGAGCTTCCAGAGCACCCCCAGCCGCACGGCCCAGCGTGTGGTGGGCAACGTCGTGACCGTGTCGTTGCCGCGGTCAAGCTCGCCGCGCAGCTCGACGCCCACGGGCACGCCGGCGCGGTCGAGGAACACCCCGGTCTTGGCGGCCACGCCGAGGTTGGCCTGGTGGACGCCGAACAGGTCGACCGACGCGACGGCCCGCCCCTGCGCGTACCAGGTGTCGCGCACGGTCACCCCCGCGAGCACGCCGGCCTCGCCGGTGACCTTGCCGGTCATCACGACGCCCTCCGGCGCGCCCCGCCAGCCCTCCCACCACGTGCCGTTCAGCCCGAGCCCGGCTGAGGGACCGACGTATGCGCGGCGGGGATCCACTTCCCAGAGCCCTGGCACGCTGAACAGGTAGTGCCCGGAGACATCGGCCTCGACGAGCTTGCCGGAGGCGGCGTCCCCGCCGACGTGGGCGTGGAGCCATGGCAGCGCGAAGCGGACGTCGTGCGGGCGAACCATCCCGCGGAACGCGGGCGGGACGACGCCGAGCACCGGCCCGTGGAAGCTCGAGTCGAGGCGCCACGCGCGCACCACGTGGCCGTCGGCGGCGGGATCGCCGAAGGTGACCCAGCCGTTCGCCAGGTCGCTCACCAGCGAGGCGCCTACGCCTCCTTCGGGCACGCCGGAGCTCATCCCGCCGATGAGCTCAGCGCGAACGAGGTGGAAGCCGGCGGCGTGGGCGGTCGCGAGCAGGGCGAGGAGCATGGGCTCTCACTATGCCTCACGAAGGGGGGGCCCGGAGAATCAGCCCTCGTACTCCGCGATCGCCGCCATGATCGAGGCGGCGTCGTACAGGTAGTACTCGGACGGGTTGTCGATCGCCGACCAGATGACCGTCATGTCGGGCGCGAGGAGCACCGTGGCGGGGATGCTGCCCGTGGCGTTGAGGTGATTCACCCACGGGGCGCCGTTGTTCCGCGGCGAGGTGACGGGGATGCCCTGCAGGTCGAACGCGCGGATCCAGTTCCGGAGCACCTCCTCGTCCGGCTCGGCGCCGTAGTTGTCCTGGTAGAGGAACTCGTAGAAGGTGAAGTTACGGGTAGGTCTCCCGGATCTCGTCCGTCTCCGACGCCATCGCGCTGGCGAGGGACTGGCACGGCCCGCACCACTCGGCGCCCATCGTGATGAGCGTGTAGTTGCCACAGAACGCGTAGGGGGTGACCTCCTGGGCGAACTTGTCGGTGGCCGTGAAGTTCGCGAGGATGTCCCCCTCGCGGTACGCGTCCCACGACGAGGTGTCGTACGACCCGGTGCCGGTGGGGCCCGCGGCGTCGAGGTCGGGCGCGACGGGGCAGGAGCCGATGAGGTAGTCGCCGTCTTCATAGACGTGCGACCACTCCCACGACGGGTTGGTGCCGGCGTCCAGCTCGTCGGCATCGTCGAAGCCGTCCCCGTCACTGTCGGCCGCTTCGGGATCCGTGCCGAGGTCCGCCTCCTCGACGTTTGTCAGGCCGTCGCCGTCGTCATCTTGTTCGGGGTCGACCTCGTTCTCGTCTTCGGGATCCGCTTCGTTCGCGGGCTTCGTCCCCGCGGGCTCGTCGAGCGTGCAGCCGAGGAAGAGGAGGGAGAGAGCGGGGAGGAGGGTGGACAGGCGCATGGGCGGCTCCGGGGCGCGGAGAGTGTACCTCACACTCGGCCGTGGTCACCCGTCCTATTCACGCGTGCGAGGCGCTGGCTGGCGGAGGAGCCTTGAACCGCCTGCCTCCGGGCGTTGCGGGGCGGAGCCCCGCCCCAAGAACTCTCCAGCCCCAAGAGCTCCCAGGCCCAATCCCTACTTGATTTGGTTGGCCACGCGCTTGAGCTCGCGCATGCTCTTGATCTCGAACAGCTTGCCCTTTACGGCGAAGGTCGAGAGTTTTTGCGCCTGGCGGACGTACTCGCCGTATTGGTAGGCCTTGCCCCAGAAGAAGTCGTACTTGCGCTGGTTGAAGATGCGCACGAAGCGATCGTTCGCCAGGAACTGGACGAATTCCTTCGGGAGGTTGTTGAACAACGTCATGAAGAAGAGAAAGTTCAGGTAGCTGCCGTTGGGGGTGTGGAACCCGCGACGGTAGATCTGGTTGTACTCGTCGGTGACGAAGCCGTCCTCGATGCTCTTGTGGTAGAATTCGGTGCCCGGGTAGGGGATGAGCGAGGAAGGAAGCAGGTTGTATGGCGGCGGCAAGGTCCAGAGCAGGCGCAGGCCCTTCATCACGTCCTCGGTCGACTCCCAGGGGTTGTCGAGGATCATGTGGTAGTCGGGCACCTGGATTTGATCCCGGTACTTGCTGATGATGTTGACGGCCTTGAGCAGCTGCTCGTTCGTCATGCCGCGCTTGTACATCTTCATGGTCTCGGTGGATCCGGTCTGGATGCCGAGCTCGGTGAAGCAGAGGCCCGCGTCGATGAGGGCCTTGTACTTGTCCTCGTTGATCGTGGTCGGGGAGCACTGGGCGCGGAAGGGGAGGCCGATCTCCTTCTGCCACACGTCCGAGAACTTCTGGATCTCCTCGGTGGAGGTGGAGAAGAACACGTCGTCCTGGAAGTGGACGATGCCGATGTCGGGGTGCTGCTTCGTGACGAGCTTGATCTCGCCGATCATGTGCTCGACCGAGCGGCGGCGCAGATAGGACTGGCCCTTGTAGAGATCGTGGTTGAACGCCACGCCGCAGTAGCTGCACTTGTGCGGGCAGCCACGGGTGATCATCGTCTTGTACGCGGGCCGGAGCTCCCCGTTGCGGTCGGGGTAGGTCGGCATGATCTGCCGGTAGAAGCTCCAGTCCAGCCGGACGAGGTTCTTCGACTTGGCGTCATACGTCCAGTCGTCTTCGAAGCTGAAGTCCTGGAAGGGGAGCGAGTCGAGGTCCTGGATGAGGGGGCGATGGGGGTTGCCGACCACCTTGCCGTTGTGCTTGCGGATCCAGAAATTCCGCACGTCGGAGGTGTCCTTCCCGTCCTCGAGGCGCTCGATGAGCTCGAGGAAGCTGTGTTCGCCCTCGCCCACGTGCACGTAGTCGACGAACTCGAGGCCCTGCTGCGGCATGGTGGTGGGGTGGAAGCCGCCCCACACGATGATCTTCTGCGGGTAGCGGGCCTGGATGGCGCGGGTGGCCTGGACCGCCACGTCGAACATGGCGGTGAGGAAGCTCACGCCGATGACGTCGGCGTCCTTCACGAGCTCGACCAGATCCTCCACCATGGGCTGCTGCATCTGCATGATGTGCGACCAGGTGTCCGCGCGCCAGGAGGCCTTGAAGCGGTTCCCGTACGTGTCGGCCGGCAGGAAGATCTGGCGGACGCTGTGCCCGTGCATCTTCAGGTACCCGGTGAGCGTCCGGATGCATGGACTGTAATGGTCCATGGGCGTGGGGCTGATCATCGCGACCTTCATCGAGCGGACTCCAGCTGCGGGAATTGGGCTTCGCGGAGAGGGTACCCGCCGACGGCGGCCGCCGCTACCTGTACGGGGTGACCCGGTTTACCGAGGGCGGGGTGTGAGCGCGAACAACGAGAGCCACTCGCCCTCGACGAGGGCCCGGGTGACGAGCTCCGCGGGGCCGAGGGCGGCGCGGGCGCCCGCGAAGTCGCCCCCGAATTCGGAGAGCACGACCCACGCCTCGTCGGCAAATGTGGGGAAGGCCGCCACGAAGGTCCGGATCGCCTCGAAGTCGGCCCCGGCGTACATCGCGCGGCCGAAGGGGCGCACGTTACCCGCGGCGTCGGCGACGGGGCCGGGCCAGAAGGGGACGTTGTAGACGACGCGGTGGAAGCGGCGGCCGGGGTCGGGGAAGGCGGAGTCGGCGAAGGCGGAGAAGAGATCGCTCTCCACGACCTCGACGGGGCGGCCGAGCAGGGCCGCGTTCGCACGGGCGTTGCGGACGCACACGGGATCGATGTCGATCGCGGTCACGACGGCCCCGGCCTCGGCGAGGGCCAGCCCGACGATGCCGGTGCCGCAGCCCATGTCGACCCAGCGCTCGCCGGGGCGCGCGTGGGCCGCCGCGACCCCCGCGAGCCACGCGCCGACCTTGGTGGCGACCGGATCGAGGACGCCGGGGAGCACGAGGAGCGGGAGATCGCCCCACTCGCGGACGTAGGGGCGGCGGGCGCGCCAGAGGAGCCAGCGTTGCCCGAACCTCCGTCCGGAGGCGGTGCGGAGTCGGTCGATCACGCTCACGGGACGGGGATCCGCGGGCCCTCGCACGGGCCTTCAAGCACCGCGCCGTTCACGACGCCCCAGGTGCGGTTGCCGACCTGGAGGCCGCGCATGGACGGGGTGGGGCCGACGCGCACGATGATGGAGAGCGGGGCGGGGGTGGTGGGCGCGGCGGCGGGGCCCTCGACGGGGACGAGGCCCATGGCGCCGCCACGGACGACCATCTGCCACGCGCCCGTGGTGCCGACGAGCACATCGCCGATCGCGACGACGGGGCCGGCGGCGAGGGCCTCGAGGCCGGCGCGGGTGTCGGCGTCGAGAAAGGGGGGCAGGCCACGGGGGCGGCCGAGGCCCTCCCACACGCCGAGGAGCCGGGCCACGACGAGGTAGGCGACGCCGGCGAGCGCGCAGACGATGACGACGGGGAGGCGATCCACGAGGAGGAGGGCGACACCGCCGAGCACCGCCGCGGCGACGAGCATCTTGAGGTGCGCGCCGAGCAGGCCGCGCCCGCGCACCTTGTCGCGGAAGCCCCACACGAGGAGCGCACCCTCGCCCGTGACCGTGATCGCGTGGGAGAGTGGCAGCGCCTCGACGCCCATGCCGAGGCCGCGCGTGAGCAGGAGGATGACAGGCACCTTGGCCGCCATCGCGACGAGCGAAAGGCGCATCGGCGTGCGGGGATCCCCCATCGCGTAGTAGGCCGGGACGGCGACGCGGTGGAAGCAGATGCCGTAGACGGCGATCGCGTACATCTGGAGCATCGCGGCGGTGCCGACGGTGTCCGCGGCGGTGAACGCGCCGCGCTCGAAGAAGAGGCGGCACAGCGGCTCGGCGAGCACCCCGAGGCCGACCGCGCTGGGGATGACCCAGAAGGCGTTGACGCGCAGGGCCTGGGTGAGGGCGGCGCCGACGGCGTCGGGCTCGCCGCGGGCGGCGTGGTGGGCGAGCGCGGCGAGCGCGGCGGTCGCGATGCTGCCGGACACGACGGCGAGGGGGAGCTGGACGAGGCGGAAGGCGAGGGTGAGCCAGGTGAGGGCGCCGTCGCCGTAGGTGGAGGCCCACTGGGTCTCGACGAGCAGGTTGAACTGCACCGTGGAGATGCCGATGAGCGCGGGCCCGAGGTAGCGCAACATGCGGCCCAGTCCCGGGTGCCCGCCGAGGGAGGGGCGTGGGCGCCATCCCAGCTTCATCAGCGGGGGGACGGTGATGGCGACCTGCACAAAGCCTGAGAGCGTGGTCGCGATCGCGACGGCGAGGATGGCGGGCTGGCCGGTGAGCCGCTCGAAGGGGCCCGAGAGGAGCGCCCCCGCGATGACCAGCAGGTTGAGCACGTTGCCGGCGAGCGCGGGCCAGAAGAAGCGGCCCTTCACGTTGAGCATCGCGCCGAGGAAGCCCGCGATGGAGAGGCCGGCGAGGAAGGGCGACAACCAGCGGGTCAGCGTGACGGTGAGGGCGAGCTTGGCGGGATCGTCGGCGAAGCCGTTGGCGACGACGCGCACCCAGAGGGGGGCGCCGAGGAGGAACAGCAGCGTGGCCGCGCCGAGCACGAGCAGGAGCACGCCCAGGAACGCGTTGGCGAGTCGCCAGGCGCCCGCGTTGCCCTCCTTCTCGGTCGCCTCGGCGAAGGCGGGGACGTAGGCGTTCTGGAGCGAGCCCTCGGCCAACAGCTCGCGGAGGAGCTGGGGAACCCGCAGCGCCGCGTTGAAGGCGTCGGTGACCGCGCCCGCGCCGAACACGGCGGACACGACCATCTCGCGCACCATGCCGGTGACCCGGGCGAGCAGGTTCGCGGCCGCGACGCCGCCCGCGCCCTTCATCGGCGCGTCATCGCATCACGAGGGTTCACGGGCGGCGCGGGCGCGTTGCCCGAGCCAGCGCCCGAGCCAGGCGAGCGGGATCAGCAGGAACGCGAGGACGGCGATGAGCCAGGGGGGCGGCTCGCTCCCGACGATGCCGACCATGCGCTGGGGCAGAGGCTGGGGCTCGCCGGCGCCTTCGAGGAAGCCGGCCGGGCGGATCTTCACCCACGGCTCGCGCGCCGACTCGTCCTTGACCCAGGCGCCGTGCCAGTTGTCGCGGATGCGGCCCTGCTTCACCTTCAAGAGCGAGGTCTCCTCCGCCACGAGCGTGCCGTCGAGGGTGACGGAGGTGGCGAAGAAGCCGTCGACATCCGGGAAGTTGCCGTTGCGTACGCCGATCGTGCCGCTGTCGGAGGGGAGGGGGGCGCGCATGGCCACCGTGAAGTCGAGGAACCCCGGCTCCCCGCCCTTCACTCCGTCGGAGACGATCAGGGGCGTGGCGGGCAGGGGCGCGCCGTCCCACGTGAGGCGCACGCCGTCCGCGAGCGAGGCCAGGAGCTGCTCGCCGTAGCCGGGCGCGCCCGAGGCGCGGGCCTCCTCCAACACGCGGCGTTCGGGCACCTCCGCGACGTAGCGGAGCTCGACGTCGTGCGCGCCGACGGTCAGCGAGACGCGATGCCCGACCGTGTCACGCACCGCGCTGGATGCGCCCGGGGCCGAGCCGGGATGGGCGTACAAAAGGGGCACGAGGAGAAGCACCGCAGAGCTTCGCCCGGCCCCGTTCGCGCCGCAAGGGGAGCGCCGATCGGGACGCCGCCGGGGACGCCTCTGGAGACGAAGGTGGAGGCTGTGCGTAATGAGCCGCGCCGAGGGCGTGCGCGGGGGCTACCAGATAGGAGGAAGGCGAATGGCGAACGGACTCCCCGGCCTCGATCTCGGGTCCAACTGGACCCCGCTCACACGCAACGTGATCGTGACGCTGTTCGCGATCTACGTCATCCAGCTCCTCTCGGGGGGCGTCGTCGAGACGCTGTTCGCGTGGCAGCCCTTCGGCGGCGGATTCCGACCCTGGCAGGTCGTGACGTCCTTCCTGCTCGGCCCGTCGCCGTTCAGCGCCGTCCTGAGCTGGCTGGTGCTGTTCTTCGTGCTGGCCCCTGTCGACAACCTGCTCGGCCGCCGCGGCATGCTCCAGGCGCTCGGCGTGTCGTGGGCCGTCGGCGTCGTCGTGTCCTCGTTGTTGTTGGCCGCCGGCTTCGTCAACGCGCCGTTCCTCGGCCTCGGGCCGGTAGTCGCCGTCTTCATCACCCTGTTCGGCTTCATGATGCCGAACGCCCAGTTCCTGCTCATGTTCATCATCCCCGTGCGCGCCATCTGGCTCGCGTGGGGCACCGGGCTGATGAGCTTCCTGTTCCTGCTGTACTCCCGCGACCTGTCGTCCTCGCTCCAGTTCTTCGCGTGGACCGGGGCGGCCATCTTCATGGCCGTGCGGGGCGGCGGGATGCGCCGCGCGTCGCTCCGCTGGAAGAAGCGGCAGGTCGAGCGCAAGCTCGCGCGCTTCGAAGTCATCGAGGGCGGGCGGACTGCGGAGAAGCGGCCGAAGGGTGGCGGGGGGCCGGGCGACTGGATTCACTGATGGATTAGGATGGACGCTCGTTGGGAGCTCCATGCCGAGTCTGAAGGATCGAGTGGTCGTCGTGACCGGGGCCAGCCGTGGCGTCGGGGCCGCGGTGGCGGTGGCGTGTGCGCGGGAGGGGGCCAAGCTGGTGCTGGCCGCCAAGACGGTGGAGCCGGATGCGCGGCTGCCGGGCACGCTGCTCGACACCAAGCGGATGGTCGAGGAGGTCGGCGGCGAGGCCGAGGTCGTGCAGTTCGACGCTCGCGACGCGGAGCAGTGTGACGGGGTGATCCAGGCGGCCATGGCGCGCTTCGGCCGCGTGGACGTGCTGGTCAACAACGCGGGCGCCATCTTCTGGGCCCCCGTGGCCGACTGGCCGCAGAAGAAGTTCGACCTGGTGTTCGGGGTCAACGTGCGCGCGTCGTTCGCGCTCGCCCACGCCGCCATCCCCCACATGCGCAAGCAGGGCTTCGGCCACATCCTGATGATGTCGCCGCCGTTCGCACCCGCGGGCTGCGTCGGCAAGGCGCCGTACCTCGTCTCCAAGCTCGGCATGACGATGCTCGCCATGGCGATCGACGCCGAGGAGAAGGACAACGGCATCGCCGCGCACGCGCTCTGGCCAGTGGCCGCGATCAAGACCGCCGCGACCGTCAACCTCGGCATGGGCGACGACGCGCAGTGGCGCACGGTCGACATCCTCTCGGACGCAACGATCGCGCTGCTGAAGCGGGACCCGCGCGAGTGCCGGTTCCGCGCGTGGCTCGACGAGGAGGTGCTCGCCGAGGAGGGCATCACCGACTTCACGAAGTACCGCTGTGTCGCCGACTCCGAGCCGCCGCCGATCTCGATCGAGCTGGTCGACCCGGGTTGGGGTGCGCGCATGGGGCGCTCGTGATCGCCCTCGTCGCGGCGCTCGCCGCGTTTGCCCACGCCGCGGAGACGGCGCACTACCACCCCAACGACGTGGCGAAGAAGAGCGCCGTGTTCGCCAAGGTCGCGGACACGATGGGGCCCGCGTTCGAGGAGCGCCAGGGCCGCATCGCGGTGCTGGGGACCGCGCTCGCGGAGCTCGAGCTGGGCGTGGCGCTCCTCGGCGCCGCCGCGCCCGCGGAGGTGCGCGACTGGTCTGTGGCGACGCGTCGCAAGGTCGTTGGCGAGACGCTCCGGTTGCAGCGCCACGTGGACCTGCTGCAGGAGGACTACGGGCGCGTGTTCGGGGCCGCGGTCAGCCGCGCGCTGCCGACGGTGGGGAAGGGGTTCGAGGTCAAGGAGTGCGGCGCCACCGGCGTCCTCGCGATGATGGGGAAGAAGGACTGCCCCGGCACCGACCTGAACCCGAAGCTCGGCGCGGCCCTCGACGCCGACGCCGCGCTCGGCAAGGAGCTCGCCGACATCGCGTCGGTGGAGTGGCCGACGTTCGCGGCGCCGAAGGCCGCGCAGCCGGTCGTCGCGCTCACGGGCACCGCGCGGTGGGTGTCCGGCGGTGCGTTGGCCGAGGCGCTGATCGGCCCCCACGTCAAGGCGCGCCAGGACGCGCTCGAGTCGAAGATCGACCGGATGATGCCGGACGAGCCGACCGAGGACGACGTGAAGAAGGCCCAGGCGCTCAAGGACGCCTACCTCGCGGCGCTCGGGAGCGACGGCGATGTGCTCCGGGCCGCGCTCGGCGACGCGCTCACGCGCGCCGAGAAGAAGGGCGGGCCCACCCAGGTGGGCTGGTGCGCCAATCCCGCGACGCTCGGCGGCTGCCCCGGGGACGAGGTGACCGAGTCGGTGCTCGTGACGCTTCGGGCGGACAAGAAGTTCCTGAAGGCGATTGGGGCGCTTCAGGCGGAGTGAGTCCTTCTCGCCGGGAGCCCGTCACCGGCGCCGCCGCCCGAGCGCCAGCCCCGCGAGCGCCAGCCCGGCGAGCCCCGAGAGCGGGGCTCCCGGCGTGGCGCAGCCGCACCCCGAGTCCTGCTCGAGGTAGTCGGGCTCGCTGATCTCATCGGGGCCGGGGCGCCAGTCCTCGGCCGTGTCGCGCGTGTCCGTGTCGACGATCACCGGCCCCGTGTCCGCGGGCGTGCCCGTGTCGTCGGCGGGCTCGCCGTAGTCGCAGTCCTCGTCGACCGTGCCGTCGCAGTCCTGGTCGCCGCCGCCGCAGTCGTCGACCGTGTTGTCGGGGGAGACCGACGCGTCGGTGTCGTCGCAGTCGCCGCCGCCCCAGGCGATGGCGTCGCGGCCGTCCCCATCGGCGTCGTAGTCGCTCGCCAGGTCGCAGTCGCTGTCTACGCCGTCGTACCAGGCGTCGGCCGCGCCGGGGAAGGTGGTGGCGTCGGTGTCGTCACAGTCGGCGTCGGCGTCGAAGCCGTCCCCGTCGCAGTCGTCGCACAGGAGCACGTCGGCGCCGTCGCAGTCCTGGTCGATCCCGTCGCCTTCGATCTCGCTGGCCGCCGGGGAGATCGCCGCGTCGCCGTCGTCACAGTCGAGGCCGCCAGCGCCGTCCGCCGCGTAGCCGTCGCCGTCACAGTCGTCGTCGTCCTCGCCGCCACAGTCACTGTCCACGCCGTCGTAACAGGCGTCCGGTGCGCCGAGGAACACGGTGGCGTCGGTGTCGTCGCAGTCCTCGCCGCCGTACCAGGAGGTGACCTGTCCGTCGCCATCCAGATCGTACTCGCCGGCGCTGCCGCCCACGCAGTCCTGATCGATGCCGTCGTAGGGGTAGTCGGTCGCGTCGGGATGGATGGCGAACACGGTGTCGTCACAGTCGGCGCCGCCGTGCAGATCGGAGGCGTACCCGTCCAGATCGCAGTCGTTGTCGTCCCAGCCGTCACAGTTCGCGTCGAGCCCGTCGTAACAGACCTCGTCCACGCCGGGGCTGACGGTGGGATCGGTGTCGTCGCAGTCGCCGCCGCCGTCGGCAACGCCGTCGTAGCCGTCCCCGTCGTAGTCGTACTCGGCGCCGCCGTCGCAGTTGGTGTCGATGCCGTCGCCCAGGGCGTCGTCCGCCGCGGGGTTCACCGCCGTGTCGGCGTCGTCACAGTCGTCGCCGCCATGGGCGTCGGACGCGTAGCCGTCGCCGTCGCAGTCGTTGTCGTCCGCGTCGTCACAGTCGGTGTCCACGCCGTCGTAACAGACTTCACCATCTGCGCCCGGATACGCGGTCGGCTCGGCGTCCTCGCAGTCCTCGCCGCCCCAGGCGATGGCGTCGTAGCCGTCGCCGTCGGCGTCGTAGTCGCTCACGGTGTCGCCCGCGCAGTCCTGGTCGACACCGTCGTAGTAGACCTCGACCGCGTCCGGGCTGATCGTCGCGTCCGTGTCGTCGCAGTCGAGCGTGCCGGAGCCGCTGTCGATGGGGAAGCCGTCCCCGTCGGCATCGTCGTCGTCGTCCCCCGCGCAGTCCTGGTCGACGCCGTCGTACCAGACCTCCGTGGCGTCGGGGCTCACCGTCGTGTCGCCGTCGTCACAGTCCAGGCCGCCGAAGGCGACGTCGTCGTGGCCGTCGCGGTCGGCGTCGTAGTCGGACAGCCCGTCACAGTCGGCGTCGACGCCGTCGTACCAGATCTCGGTGGCGTCGGGGTTGGTCGTGGCGGTCTCGTCGTCGCAATCGAGCAGGTAGTCGCTGCCGTCGGCGTCCGCGTCGTAGTCGTCGTTGCCGGCGCAGTCGGCGTCCACGCCGTCGTACCAGGCGTCCGGTGCGCCGGGGTAGGTCCCGGCGTCCGCGTCGTCGCAGTCGCCGTCCCGCTCGGTGAGGCCGTCGCCATCGGCGTCGTCGAGGCCGAGAGTGGAGTAGACGAGGTCGTCCAGGCCCCAGGTGTCGACGCCGGAGACGACGATCTCGTCGATGGGTACGTCGAAGGTGAGGCCGTAGAACGCGTCGAGCGTCGAGGGGGTGAACGTGGTGGAGTACAGGAGGACGCCGTCCTCGTAGGCGGAGACGCTGAAGGACACGCTGCCGTCGAGCACGTAGAAGCCCAGGGCCGGCTGGTCCTCGTCGAACACGATCCGGGTCGAGGACGCGCTCACCTGGGCCGCGCGCGTGTCGTGGGGGGAGGTCCCGCCGACGACGCTGGCGCCGACGAGCCCGCCGTCGAACGCCACGCCCACGTCGCGGTACTGGCTGCGGACGACCTCGCCGCCGCCGACGATCTCGAAGTCGATGACGGACGCGTCGGCGAGCGCCGCGGCGGCCGCCCACGTGCTCGGGTCGGTGTAGGCGGTGGCGTCCCCGGCGTCGATGACGCCGTCACAGTCGTTGTCGACGCCGTCGGTGAGGACCTCCGGCGCGTCGGGGGAGGTGGTCGCATCCCCGTCGTCGCAGTCCCCCTCGGCGTCGCTGAAGCCGTCGCCGTCGCGGTCGCTGTCGGCCGCCCAGGCGATCTCGAGCGCGTCGAGGCCGAAGCCGTCCGACGTGGCGCCGGTGAGCGTGACGGCGGTGACCTCGTCCGCGAAGACGAACCCGCGGTACACGCCGCCGGTGCGGTCCTCCCCGGACAGGTCGAACGCGTAGCCGCTGACGACGGAGCCGCTCGGCCCAGTGGCGACGAGCGTGAAGGTGTCGTCGGGATCGAGGACACGCACGGCGAGCCCGTCCACCGCGTCAGCGAACGCGATGCCGACGCTGTTGGTGTCCCCGGGAAGCACGCGGGCGCCGCGCTCACCCACGGGGGCCGTGCCGTACACCGTCGCGAGCGCGGTGATGTCGCCGGCGAAGGCGAGGTCCCCGTAAATCGTGACGTCGTCGTCGTCCGCGTAGGTCTCGAACCCGTAGGTGTCGGTGGCGACCGCGCCCACATCGGCGAGGTCCCACGCCCAGCCGGCCGCGTCGTCGCGCACGCGCACCACGCCGTCCACCCAGCCGTCACAGTCGCCGTCGACGCTGTCGCCGGGGGTGTCGGTGCCGTCGGGCTGGGCCGTGGCCTCGGCGTCGTCACAGTCGTTGCCGCCCGCCGTGGCCGCGACGAAGCCGTCGCTGTCCAGGTCCAGGAAGTCGGGCCGGAAGGCCCAGGCGTAGACCGCGCCGTCGCTCGAGTAGTGGACGCTGTCGAACGGCGCGGTGGCGAACAGCGTCGCGACATCGCCGGCGTTCTGCGCCACGACCAGGCCCGTGGCGAGCGCGGCGCCGGATCCGGAGCCGGCGATCGCATGGTCCGCGGTCGACGCGAGGACGCTGCCGACGGGCGCCGTGGTGAACACGTAGGCCACGCCGCCGCTCGAGGCCGCGAGCCCCATGTTGGGCGCGCCCACCACGAGATCGTCGGTGCCGTCGCCGTCCAGATCCCCGGCCGCCAGGGTGCTGCCGAGGTTCGCGGAGACCGCCGTGCCCGCGACGATGGTCTCGGAGAGGTTCGCCGCCGGGACGCAGGTGAGCCCGGGGTCGTAGTTCCCGTAGACCTTGCCCGCGTTCGTGGCGCTGGCGGCCTCGGTCGAGCCCCCGACGAACAGGTCGAGCAGGCCGCTGCCGTCAATGTCGGCGAGCAGGAGGGCGGAGCCGAGGCGCGCGCTGGGACCGGGGGTGGAGAACTGGCAGGTGGCGGTCATGTCGATGTCGGCCGATGCCGCGAGGGCGCCGCCGGCGACGACGTAGACGGTCCCGGCGTTGGTCGCGCCGTCGTCGGCGTAGAGCGCGGAGATGACGAGGTCGTCGGCGCTGTCGCCGTCGAGGTCGCCGGTGGCGAGCGCGCCGCCGAGCTGGTCGGATGGGTCGAGGCCGAGAATCGTCACGTCGGCCCCAGTCAACGAGCTGGTGCCGGAGGCGATGCTCATGCCGTACACGACGTAGACCGCGCCGGCGTCCGTCCCGCCCTCGTCCGCGGTGGGCGCGCCGATGACGATGTCGCGGTAGCCGTCCCCGTCGAGATCCCCCGTGGCGAGCGCCGTGCCGGCCCCCGCGGCTCCCGAGGTCGGCCCGGTCCACGCGGCGGGCGCGTCGTCGGCCGAGACCGCGCCGCCGTAGCTCCCGCCCTCCCAGAGGTACACCTTGCCCGCGCGGTTGGCCGCGTCGTCGTTGGCAGGCGCGCCGACGAGGATGTCGTCCTGGCCGTCACCGTCTACGTCCGCGCTGGTGATGGCGGTCCCGAAGGCGTCGTCCGGCATCTCGCCCGCGAAGATCGCGTCGGCGTCGGACAGCTCACCCGGCGCATCCGGCCGGTAGATCAGCGCCACCTCACCGGCGTCGCGGTCCTGCGTACCGACGAGGAGGTCCTCCGTTCCGTCCCCGTTCACGTCCCCCGCGCCGACCGCGCGCCCGGCGTAGTCGAAGGTGTCCTGGCCGGTCCACGGGTCGTCCAGGTCATCCGTCTCGACCGAGGCGCGGCCCGGGCGTGCGTCGTTGTCGCCGAACCAGATGGTCGTCGCGTCGGCGAAGGTGTCGTTGCAGGACCAGGGCAGGCCGCCGGAGGGGCCGTTGGTGCCGATCGTGGCGGTGGCGCCGCGGTCGTGGGCAGCGTCTCCCCAGGTGGTGTCGTCGAGGACGACCACGGCCTCGTTGCGCCCCTCCAGCAGCCAGATCTGGAAGCGGCCGTCCCCGCCGGCCGTCGCGTGGGCCACGCCATCCCACGACACGACGAACGTGCGCGAGGGCCACGTGCCGTAGGTGGCCGTGTGAACGGTGCTCGCGGCGAGGTCGTCCCAGTAGGCCGCGATGCCGGTCCACGTGGTGCCGCCGGGGCAGAGGCCGGTCGACAGCGGGCTCGCGCCGCGGAAGAACAGGACGCCGTTGGCGGAGATCGTCGCCTCCTCCCACTCCGTCCCGTAGAACGAGAACGGGAAGGGGAGGTCGATGGTGACGAGCTCGTCGTCCCCGAGGGGCCAGGCGTCCCCGCCCGCCGCGTCGAGCCAGGCGTGGGAGGGGCCGAGCGGCTCGTCGGAGTCGGTGAAGACCACCCCGGCGGTGTCGGGGCCGCCCGTGGCCGCGCTCGCGAGGGGGAGGAAGAACAGGGGGACGGTCAAGGAGAGGAGGCGCACGTCTCGATCCCAAGGGGTGCGACTCTACCGCGACCGCACGCGTTCCGGTGGGCCGAGGCCAAAACGGCGTGAGGGCCGCGCGGCGTGCACCGTGCGGCCCCTCTGCAATCCGCTGGGGCTCCGCGGGAGATTCAGCGCATCCCGCAGCTCTCGTTGTCGGCGACCGCGGTGCCGTGGTCGTGACCGTGGTGGTCCCGGTCGTCGCGATCGCTGCGGCGGTCGTCGCGGTCGTCGCGGTCGTGGTGGCCCTCGTCCGCACGCTGGCGGGGGGGCGACCCGAAGGACACGCGGGCGGTCTCGAAGGGCTTCACCTCGATCCAGGTGTCGAGGATCTCGCGGCCGCGCTCGTCGCGCACCTCGACCTCGTGCCAGCCGACGGGCAGGTCGATGCGGCGGTCGCCGTTGGGCGCGAGCTCGGCGATCGTGCGATCGTCGATCTCGATCTTGGTGCCCATCCAGTGGTCGCTGTCGAGGCTCACGAGGCCGGTGCGGGGGGCGTCCACGCGCCAGCTGGTGGTCGCGCCGGGGCGGATCTCGGTGGTCTCGCCGTCGATGAACTCGCCCGAGGTGCGGCGCGCGGTGAGGCGGAACCCCCCGAGCGGGAGAGTGGCGTAGGTGGTCTGGCCGTACGCGCCCACGGTGCGGACGAGGCCCTTGTCACACACCAGCTCGATGGCGATGGGGAGCGGGTTGGTCACCACGAGGGTGCCGACCCGGGGCATCTCGACGAGCCAACGGGGCTCCTCGAAGGGGCGCAGATCGAGGCGGGTGCGGGAGAGGGTGCGGCCGTCGGCGGTGAGGGCGAGGTCGTGGCGGCCCGACCGCATGGCGACGACCTTGGCCTCGCCGGGGTGGAAGGTGGTGTCGGCCTTGCCGTCGACCACGAGCTGCGCGTAGAAGGCGCTCTGGTTCGTCACGAGCAGCCGGGCGGTGTCCTCGGGGGTGAGGGTCACGCCGATCGTGCGGTTCGGCACCACGACGAGGCGATCGGTCTGGAGCACGCGTTCGGCCCCGAACTGGACGTAGCTGGCGCGCAGGGTGGCGTCGCCGGGGGCGGCCACCACCTCGGTGGTCTGCCAGGCCGGGAGGCGGCGAGCGGGCTGGCCGGAGAGGGAGATCGTGACCTCGCCGCCGGACTGGTTGGTGACCACGACGCGCCCGGGAGGCGGGCCGTAGCTGTCGTGCCCCCGGTGGCTGCGGGCGTGGGCCGCGGAGGGCGCCACGAGGGTGAACAGGGTCACCAGGGTGGCGAGGAGGGTGGGGAGCATCCTCGAGGTCATCGTGTCTCCGTGCGCGGGTCAGGTTGCCGCACGGTTGGGGTACGCCCCACGTTTGCGAGCCATTCGCGTTCGAAGAACAAGCCGCGCGGCGCGTATGGCGCGCATCGCGGATCAGGGGGACTGAATGCCTTGACAACCGAACGCCCGTTCAGTACGTTGGGAAAATGGACGACCTCGCGCCCCGCCAGCGGGCCTTGCTGGATTTCATCGCCTCCTACCAGGACCAGAAGGGCATCCCGCCCACGATCCGTGAGATCGGGGAGGCCCTGGGCATCAAGAGCACCAACGGCGTGAGCGATCACATCAAGGCGCTCGTCAAGAAGGGCTACCTCGAGCGCGTGGGGGACGCGCGTTCGTCCCGCGGCGTGCGCGTGTCGCAGTCCGCGCGCGGTGGCTTCCGGGACGAGGCGACCGTGGCGGTGCCCCTCATCGGGCGCGTCGCGGCGGGCTCGCCCGTGCTGGCAGAGGAGAACTACGCCGGCACCCTCCACATCGACAGCGCGATGCTCCCGCACAACGCGCCCGCCTTCGCGTTGACCGTCACCGGCAACTCCATGATCGAGGACGGCATTCTCGATGGGGACTACGTCTTCGTGCGCAAGCAGGAGACCGCGCGGAACGGCGAAATCACGGTCGTGATGGTGGATGGGGACGCGACGGTGAAGCGCATCTACCGCGAGAAGGAGCGCATCCGGCTCCAGCCCTCGAACGCCGCGATGGAGCCCATCTGGGTGGAAGCCGGGCAGCAGTGCGACATCCTCGGGGTCGTGGTCGGCGTGTACCGGCGCGTCCGCGGCTGACGTCGGGACACGAGCAGCTTCCGATCCCGCATCAGCATAGGTTCGTGGCATGTCGCGTCGCCGCCCCGGCCTCTGGGCCGCGATCGGACTCAACCTCGCCCTCCTCACGGTCGCCGTGTCGGTGCTCGACGCGGGCGTGTTCTTCCTCGTCACCCGGCGGGTGTTGAGCGACGCGGCTACCGACCTCGCGGTCGGCACGGCCGACATCCTGGTCGATGAGCTGGCGGCGGCGGGGCCGGACGGGTGGAAGCGGGTGATCGAGGCCCGGCGGCGGGCCGGCACGCGGGAGCTGACGTTGTATGCCCCGTCGGGGAAGGTCATCGTGGGCGAGGGGAGCGTGGGGGAGGAGGGTGCACCGGGGCCGGACGTGCGTGCGGCGTTCTTCACGCGGGAGGTCTCCGTGGACGAGGTCGATGGGCGCGTGGTCGTGGTCGCGCCCGTGGGCGGGCCCGGGCCTCCGGAGGCCGTGCTCCGGGTCGGCTTGCCGCTCACCGTCACGGCGGCGCCGGCCTGGGCGGTGATCGCGGCCCACGCGGTGCTCTCGGCCGTGCTGATCGTGGTCTTCGGGTTGGTGCTGTTCCGTGGGAGCCTGCTCAAGCCGATCGAGCAGATGCGGGACGGCACGCGGCGCATCGCGGCGGGGGAGCTCGGGCTGCAGGTGAGCGAGGAGGCCCCGGCCGAGATCGCGGAGCTCGCGGAGGCGCTCAATACGATGTCGACCGCGCTCGCGGGCTACCGCGCCCGCACCGCCGAGCAGCTGGCGCGCCTGG
Source organism: Myxococcota bacterium (assembly GCA_040386535.1). Classification (GTDB taxonomy): domain Bacteria; phylum Myxococcota_A; class UBA796; order UBA796; family SXON01; genus CAJBVW01. The sequence continues at coordinate 292,621 of JAZKFH010000009.1, forward strand.
AGGCGGCGAACGTGGAGCTGCGGCGCACGCAGGACGCCCTGCTCCGCAGCGAGAAGCTCGCCAGCGTCGGCCGGCTGGCCGCGGGGCTCGCCCACGAGCTCGGAAACCCGCTCACCGCCGTGCGCGGCTACATCGAGCTGCTCTCGCTCGGCGGGGACTTCGCGCCCGGCTCCGCCGGGGCCGACGAGGTCGTGGAGCGCTGCCAGGTCGAGGTCGAGCGGATGCACCGCATCCTGCGCAGCCTCCTCGACTTCGCGCGGCAGGATGAGCCGCAGGTCACCGAGGTGAACGTGCGCGATCTGCTCGAGGAGGCCGTGCGCACCGTGCGCCTCCAGGGCCCGTTCCGGGCCATCCGCGTCGACATGGAGGTCGCCGGCGCGCCGCGCCTGAACGGCGAGCCGGACAAGCTCCACCAGGTGCTGGTGAACCTGCTGCTCAACGCGGCGGATGCGGGTTCGCGCACGATCCGGCTCGAAGCGAGCGAGGCCGAGGGCATGGTTCGGATCGCTTGCGTCGATGACGGGGAAGGAATTCCGGCCGAGAACATCGGGCGCCTGTTCGAGCCCTTCTTCACGACCCGTGCGCCCGGGAGGGGAACGGGATTGGGGCTTGCGGTGTCACACCGCATCCTGGAGCAGCACGGAGGGAGGCTGGACGTGTCGAGCGTGCCGGGGGCCGGCGCGGTGTTCAGCTTGCGGATCCCCGTCGTCCCGGACATCGATCCGCCCGCTGCTCGGCCCTTCGTTTCGGTTTAGGTAGGACCACCTTCCCGGCCAGCCGGGTTCGTATAGGAAGCGTGTGGCTGAATCCCTGGCCCGAATCCAAGCCTCCCTCCGCGGTCTCGCGCGGCGGGAGCAGCGGAACCTGCTCCTGCAGGCCGGTCTCGCCGCGTTCGCGGCGTGGTGCCTGGCCTGGGCGGGGCTCGCGGCGGCGGTCAGCTACGAAGTAGCCTCCCGGAGCGCCGCGCCCGCCTGGATCGGCGGCCTGGTGCTCGCGGGCGTCATCGCCGGCGTCTGGCCCTTGCGCCGCTTCCGCGCCGCCCGGGATGCCCGCCTGCAAGCCCTCCGCGTGGAGGCGCTCCGCCCTGAGCTCAAGGGCGCCCTGCTCACCGTGCTCGACCGGGAGGCACGCCCCCGCGGGTCGCCGTCGCTCCTGGCGCGGCTTGCCGCCCGCTCCGCCGCTACGGTCGACGCTGTCGCCCCCGCGGCCGTGCACCCGATGGACACCGTGCGCCGTGTGGCCGTGCTCGCGGTCCTGTCCGCGGTGCTCCTGGCGCTCGCCGGGCTGCTGCTCCCGCGCGGCCCGCTCGAGGCCCTCGCGGCGTTGCGTTCCCCCCTCGTGGAGCCCACGGCCGAGGCGGTCGTGGTGCCCGACGGCCCGCGTGCGCTGCTCGGCGACATCACGCTCCGCTACCTGTACCCGACCTACACCGGCCGGGAGCCCTTCGAGGTCCCCAACTCCAACGGGGAGGTGCACGCGCCCCCCGGCACGCGTGTGGAGGTGCGGGCGCGCACGGGTGAGGTCTACGAGCAGGCCGCGCTGGTGGTCTATGAGGGCGCGCCCACGCCGATCGAGCTGGTGGACGGGCGCGATGTGCGCGCCAGCTTCCTGGTCGAGGGGGCCGGCGCCTGGCGCGTCCTGTTCGGGACCCTGCCGTCGCCGGACTACGCGATCGTCCCCGACCCGGACCTCCCGCCGGACGTGTCGGTGCAGAGCCCCCAGCGCGTGCTCTCCCTCGCGGTCGACAAGGCCGTTGCCCTCCAGTGGACCGCGCGGGACGACTTCGGCATCGCGCGCGTCGTGGTCGAGGTCGACGAGGACGGCACGAAGCGCGAGGTGTCCGTGCGCGTCCCGGTCGACGTGCCGCGCGACCTCGGAGGCACCCTCACGCTGACCCCCAAGGAGCTCGGGCTCGCGCCTGGGAGCCGCGCGAAGCTCCGCATCGCGGCCTGGGACAACGACGCGGTGTCCGGCAGCAAGGCCGGCTACTCCACCGTCATCGAGGTCGAGGTGCTCGGTCCCCGCGGGCGCGCTGATCGGCAGTCGAAGTACCGCAAGCTCCTGAGGGACGCATTGGTCCTCGTCCTTGCGGACTACGTGCTCGATCCTGCACCGGCGGTGATGGTCGGGGCGGACGCGCCGACCTGGGCCACCTCGGCGGGCGGGCGCTACGAGCGCTTCGACCAGCTCGTGCAGGAAGCGTGGGGGGGCGCCGAGACCGACACGTTCGACACCACGCTGCTGCAGGTGCTCCGTGAGGACCGTCGTGGCCTCCTCTCCTTCGCCAACGGGCTCGGCACCGCTACGCGCATCAGCGAGCGTGATCTGGCGCTGTTCGTGTCCTTGCAGGACAAGCACGTCGGCACGCTGGAGAACGCGATCTTGATGCTCGACCAGGTGATCCGCGCCGCCGCGCTCGCCAACCTCGAGGAGCTCGTGGTGCAGGCCGCCAAGGAGGCCCAGGAGCTCAAGGCGGACTTCCAGACGCTGGACAAGTCCTCGGCCCTGGCGCGGCTCGACCAGCTCGAGCGCCTGTACCAGCAGCTCGCCCGGGAGGCCGCCAAGCTCGACGAGGGCCAGCTCCGCGAGTTCGTGAACGACCGGAGCGAGCAGGTCGACAGCCTGATGGACGAGATCCGCAAGGCCATCCGCGAGGGCCGGATGGACGACGCGAAGGAGCTGATGGACCGGCTCGCCGCCACCATGCAGGAGATGGCCGACCAGGTCGAGGGCATGCAGGAGCAGCGCGAGAAGTCGGGCGAAGAGCTGCAGAAGGCGATGGAGCAGGTCAAGAGCGAGCTCGCCAAGCTCGAGAAGGACCAGAAGGCGCTCCGGGAGCAGACGGAAGCGGCGCGCGAGAAGCATGGCGACGACATGAAGGAGGCCGTCGACAGCTGGAAGGAGATCGAGTCGCTCTCCGCCACCATCGTCGAGCAGCTCGGCCGGCTCGATCCCGCGCTGGAGCCCTTCACGTCCTCGTCCTGGAGCGGCGGGTCGGTCCTGGGCGAGGTGCAGGCGGACGCCTCCGGGCTCCACGACTCGGCGCGCGCGCGGGATCTGCAGACCGCGCTCCTCCGCGCGGACCAGCTCTACGGCCAGCTCCGCATGCTCGGGAGCCGGATCACGGGGTCCCAGCGGCGTCAAAAGGCCGACGCGACGGCGCTCGCGGTCTCGTTCCGCGTGGTCGAGAACCAGCAGAAGAACGTCCAGAAGGTGCGCGAGCTCCTGGAGAAGATGGCGGACCGCCAGTCCCAGACCTCACCGGCGCTGCAGCGGGAGCTCCAGGAGATGGCCCAGCAACAGCAGCAGCTCTCCGAGCGCGCCGGGCAGACGGCGGAGCGCGCCGGGAAGGTGGCGGAGAACCTGCCGATGGACGCCCCGGGCCTCGCCGAGGGGGCGAAGCGCGGCGCGGAGCAGGCTCGTCGCGCCGCCCAGGCCATGCGGGACGGCGAGCCCATGCCGGCCGAGGGCGGCCAGCGCGCCGCGGAGGACGCCTTCCGGGAGGCACAGGACGCCCTGGACGAGGCCTCCCGCAACCTTCAGCAGATGCAGCAGGCGTCGCAAGGCAAGGGGAGCGGCGAGAAGAAGGAGGGCGAGCAGGAGGGCGAGGGCGGCGACAAGTCGGGCGACGGCCCGGACGTGCTCGGGGACGAGATGGCGCTGCCGGCGCCCGAGGCGTTCCGGACGCCCGAAGAGTACCGGCGCGCGTTGCTCCAGGGGATGGAGGGCGACGTGCCGGAGGAGTACAAGACCTTGAACCGTAGGTATTATGAAGAACTGGTTCGCCAGTAGTCGGTTGACCCGCGGCCTGCTCGTCAGCAGCCAGCTGCTGGGGGCGGGCTCCGCGTGGGGGGCGTCCCTCGCCGACGGGCGCGCGTGCCTGGAGGCCTCCGACCTGCCCTGCGCCAGCGCGGCGGCGGCCACCGCTGGCGAGAGCCCTGACGCACAGGCGTTCCGGGCGGAGGTCACGTTCGCGCGGGCCGAGTTCGCGGAGGCCCTCCGCCTCATGGAGCTCGCCTCGGCCGCGCGCCCGAGCGACGAGCAGATGGCGCGCACGTTGAAGCTCTACCGGGCGACCGTCGAGGCGACGGACGGCTTCGTCACCAGCAAGCGCGGCGACGTCGAGATCCGCTACCTGCCCGGCACCGATCTGGTGCTGGTGGACGAGGCCTTCGAGGCGCTCCAGGCCGCGCACGATCGCATCGGGCCGCTGCTCGGCGGCGCGCCCCCGGGCGGCGTCCGGATGGAGATCTACCCGACCGCGGAGCGCTTCACGAAGGCGAGCGGCCTGCCGACGGAGGCGGTGCAGACCACGGGCGTGGTGGCGCTCTCGAAGTGGACCCGCCTGCTCGTCACGAGCCCGCGCGCGCTCGGCCGCGGCTACGCGTGGAAGGACACGATCGCGCACGAGTACATCCACTACATCGTGGCCTGGCGCACGAAGGACCAGGCCCCCGTGTGGCTCCAGGAGGGCATCGCGCGCTCCCACGAGTCGTTGTGGAACCAGGACCAGCCTCCCGCGCTCCAGCCCTACCAGCAGTCGCTCCTGGCGGAGGCCCTCGCGGGCGACAAGCTCGTGCCGCTCGAGCGCATGCACCCGAGCATGGCGTTCCTCGACTCGGCCGACGAGGCCGCGCTGGCCTTCGCCCAGGTGAGCACGATGATGGTCCACCTCCGCGCTGTCGCCGGCACGGACGCGGTCTCCAAGGTGCTCGACCGTGTGCGCAAGGGCACCGACGCGCTCAAGGCCACCGCCGAGGTCGGCACCGCGGGCGACGTAGGCGCGTTCATGACCGGCTGGCGCACCATGCTCGCGGACATGCACCTCGTGCGCCGCAAGCTCGCCGCGATGCCGACGGTGCTCGGCCCCGGCGAGGACGACTTCGGCATCGACCCGGTGCTGGCCACCCGCCGCGATCTCGCCGGCCACGCCCGCCTCGGGGACCTTCTCCGCGAGGCCGACCGCGCCGAGGCCTCGCTGGTCGAGTACCGCAAGGCCATCCCGGAGGGCGAGCCCGCGCCCCCCACGTTGAGCTCGCGGATGGCGGAGGCGCTCCTTACGCTCGGCCGCACGGACGAGGCGCTCGCGACGCTCCGCGCCTCGGTCAACGATTATCCCGAGTACGCCACCACTCGGAAGAGCCTCGGCGGCATCCTGCTCTCGCAGGGTAAAGCCGCGGATGCGTTGGTCCAGTTCCGGGCCAGCGCCGACATCAACCCCTTCGATCCCGACGTGCAGTCGGCGCTCGCCGATCTCTACACGAGCCTCGGCGACGCGACGCTCGCGGCGCGCCACGCGCGGTACAGGGGAATTCTCGCACTCGGCGGCGCCACCCCAGGTGCAAAAAGCCCCGGTTCCCGTGGACCGGGCGCAAACGGAGACGACGGATGAATTCCCCGACGGACGCCCTCGGCGGCGGCCCCCCCGTAGACGACGGCGAGCTGTTCGACCGCCTGGGCCAGGTGCGCAAGCGCGTCGAGGAGCAGATCGCCCGGCGCATCGTCGGGCAACACGACGTCGTCGAGCAGATGCTCGTCGCCTTGTTCGCGCGCGGTCATTGCCTCTTCGTGGGCGTGCCCGGCCTCGCGAAGACCCTGCTGGTGACCTCCACCGCGCAGGCGCTCGGCCTCAACAGCGGCCGCGTCCAGTTCACCCCCGATCTGATGCCCGCCGACATCACGGGCACCGAGGTCCTCGAGGAGGACCGCACCACCGGGCGCCGCGTGCTCCGCTTCGTGAAGGGGCCCATCTTCACCAACCTGCTGCTGGCGGACGAGATCAACCGCACGCCGCCACGCACGCAGGCCGCGCTGCTGCAGGCGATGCAGGAGGGCAAGGTGACCGCGGGCGGCCAGACCCACCCGCTCGAGCCGCCCTTCCTGGTGTTCGCCACGCAGAACCCCATCGAGCAGGAGGGCACGTACCCCTTGCCCGAAGCCCAGCTCGATCGCTTCATGTTCTCGATCGACGTGGGCTACCCCTCGGAGGCGGAGGAGGTCGAGATCGTCGATCGGACCATCGGCGAAGAGGGGCCGCCGCCCGAGCCCGTGCTCGACCGCGACACGCTCATCGCCATGCAGGGGCTCGTGCGGCGCCTCCCCGTGAATGATGACGTGACGCGCTACGCCGTGCGCCTCGCGCGCGCCACGCGCCCCGGTCCCGACGCCCCCGAGGCCGTGCGCCGCTACGTGCAGTGGGGCGCCGGCCCCCGTGCCAGCCAGTTCCTCGCGCTCGGTGCCCGCGTGCGCGCGGCGTTGGCCGGCCGGGAGACAGCGCACCAGGACGACGTGCGCAACGTGGCGCGGAGCGTGCTCCAGCACCGCGTGCTCCTGAACTTCACCGCCGAGGCCGAGGGCCTCCGCCCCGCCGACGTCGTGGGCCGCCTCCTCGAGACGGTCCCGGAGCGGTGAACGGCCCCTGGGATCCCCGCGTCCTCGAGCGCGTCCGCCACCTTCACCTGCACGCGCGGCAGGCGGTGGCCGGCCTGTGGCACGGCACCCAGCGGTCGATCCACACGGGCCACGACGTCGAGTTCGCCGACTACAAACCCTACGACCTGGGAGACTCGCTCCGCGACGTCGACTGGCGCGTGCTCGCGCGCACCGACCGCCTCGTGGTGCGTCGCTACCGCGCCGAGACCGAGCTCCCCGTCATGATCGTGCTCGACGCCTCGGGGGACCTCGGCTCCACCCCCGCCAAGCTCGACATGGCGCTGCGCACCGCGGCCACGATGGCCTACCTGTTGCACCTCGACGGCGAGCCCGTGGGCCTCACGATCGGCGCGGGGGAGGGCGTCACGATCCGCCGCCTGCCGCCGCGCCGGGGCCGTCGCCACCTCGCCCAGCTCTTCCTGCTGCTCGCCTCGGTGCGCCCCTCCGGCCGCGCCGGTCTCGACTCGTTGTTCCGCGAGGTGGGCGCGCACCTCGGCGCCCGATCGTTGGTAGTGGTGGTCAGCGATTTCATGGAGGAGCCCTCGACCTGGACCGGCGCCCTCGCCGCCCTGACCCGTCAGCGCGTGGATCTACGGGCGTTCCAGGTGTGGGATCCCGCGGAGCTCGAGCTGCGCTACGACGCGCCGCTCAAGCTGCGCTCCCCCGAGACCAACGAGGAGCTCCCCGTCGATCCGTCGGCGGCTCGCGCCCTGTTCGGCGAGGTGGTGAGCGAGTTCTTCACCGAGGTGCGCACCGCGGTGCACGCCCGGCGCGGGCGCCACTACGATGTGCCCGTGGGCGTCGATCTCGCGGCGGTGCTCGCCCGCTTCCTCGCGGGAGGCGCGTGAACTTCGTCCTGCTCGCTCCCGCGGCCCTGGCCCTCGCCGCCCTCCTCGCGGGGCCGATCCTCGCGCACCTGTCGAAGCAGCAGCCGCGCGAGCGCCGCCCGTTCGGTGCCCTGCTCCTGCTCGAGCGGCTCCAGCGCCGCCTGCACCGGCGCCGACGCCTCCAGGACCGTCTCCTCCTCCTCCTCCGCATCCTCGCGATCGCGGCAGTCGTCTTCGCCGCATCCCGGCCCCAGGCGCAGTGGACCGGCGGGCCCCCGACGTTCGGCGGCACCGGCAACGTCATCGTCATCCTCGACGACTCTTTGTCCATGGATCAGCGCGTCCTCGGCGATCCCGCCTTCGCCCTCGCCCGCAAGGACGCCGCCGCCCAGGTGCGCGCGCTCGGGCCGGGCGTGCGGGTCGCGGTCATCCGCGTCGGCGGTACGGCAACCCTGCTCACCGCCGGCTTCACCGCCGACACGTCGCTCGCCGCCTCGCTCGTGGAGGGGGTGGAGCAGTCCTACGGCGGCACCGACCTGCGCGGGGCCTTCACGCTCGCCCGCGCCACGCTCGAGGGCGCCGCGGGGGAGATCCTCGTCTACACGGACGAGTCCGGCGTCGGCGTGGTCGACGCGAGCGCCGGCGACATCGACCGCCTGCTCGCGCTCGGCTCCTCGATCCTGCCGCGTGTGTACGGGCCCGAGTCGCGCCGCAACGTCGCGCCCGTCGAAGCTAGCTATGGCGACGGCCTCGAAGGCGGCACCGTCACCGTCCTGCTCGCCAACTGGGGGGCCGACGAGCGCGAGGTCCCCGCGACCGTGCACCTCCCCGACGGGGCCCAGATCACGGCCTTCGTCACCGTTCCCGGCGCGTCGGACGGTGGTCCCGGCACCGCCGAGTCCCGCTTCACCGTGCCGCGGCAGGCCGAAGGCGGCGTGGCCCGGGTCGAGATCGACGACCCTGATCTCCCCCTAGACAACGCCCGGTTCTTCCACCTCCCGCGCATCGGCGCGAGCCGCGTGCTCGTGGTCGACGGTGACCCCGGCTCGACCCCGACGCGCTCCGAGGTCTACTTCCTCGAGCGCGCGTTGGCACCCTGGGGCGGGGCCGCCGGCATCGCGGTGGACGTGGTGTCGCCCTCCGGCCTCGCGCGCCTCGATCCCGACACGCACCGCGTCGCGTTCCTCGCCAACGTGGCCGATCCCGGCGCGCAGGCGCCCCAGCTCGTCGACTTCGTGCGGCGCGGCGGCGGGCTGGTCATCGGCATGGGCGACAACGTGACCGCCGAGCGGTACGACACCGCGCTCGCCTCGCTCCTGCCGGCGCCCCTGCGCAAGACCCGGGATCTCGTGAGCCTCACCGAGGAGGACGGCGCCCCGCTCCGCCCCCCCGACGTCGAGTCGTTCGAGCTGTTCCGCCCCTTCGCGCGCGCCGGTCGCGAGAGCTTCTCCCGCGTGCACACGCGCCGCGTGATGACGACAGACCCGGTGACCGCCGACGACACCCAGGTGCTCCTCACCTACGACGACGGCGTGCCCGCGCTCCTGGAGCGCCGCATCGGCAACGGGCGCGTGCTCCTCTGGACCTCGACCTTCGATCTCGGCTGGAGCAACCTGCCGCTCCAGGCGGTGTTCATGCCCTTCGTCCAACGCCTCACCGGCTACCTCGGCGGGGATGCCGGCGGTGCCGCGTCCACCGCGGACGGCGTCGTGAACACCCCCGTGACCCTGTCGTTCCCGCCCGCCGGGGGTGACCCCGAGGTGACCGGGCCCGACGGCGGCATCGTCGCCTCCGACCGCGGCATCGGCACGCTCGGCTTCAGCCCCGCGGTGCCCGGCGCGTACGCCGCCGTCCCGACGGGCCTCCCGCCGCTCGCGTGGGTGGCGGTCAACACCTCGAGCGCCGAGTCCGACGTTCGGCGCGGGACCAGCCTCGTCGAGGTCCAGGCCGAGATCGCCCCCGAGCGGCTCCGGCGGACCTTCGACCTCGACCTACCCCTCGTGGGCGCCGGTGTGGCCCTGCTGCTCGGCGCCGGCCTGCTCGGGCGCGGCCGGAGTGAAGATGCGTGACGACTCCCGCCGTGACCCCCGCCCCGCTCCCCGCCCCGCTCCCCGCCCCGCTCCGAATCCGACCCGCCGCGCCGTGCTCGCCGGCGCCCTGTCCTTGCCGTTCGCCGCTCGCGCGCTCGCGGTGGGCCCGGCGTCCGAGGTCGACATCGCGGAGATCCAGCTTTCCACGGGTACGGTCTCTCGGCCCGAGGCGTGGACCCGCCTGCTGTTCGAGCTCCTCCAGAGCACGTCGGTAGAGGCCGAGCCGCGCGTGGTGCAGGTCGCCCCCGACGACCCCGCGTTGTTCCGCCACCCGTTCGCCGTGCTCACCGGCAACGACGCGTTCCCGCCGCTCTCCGAGGCCGCGTCGCAACAGCTCGTGCGCTACCTCTCCTACGGCGGCTTCCTGTTCATCGACGACACGAGCGGCGAGAGCGAGAGCGCCTTCGATACCAGCGTCCGCGCCATGATCCGGCGGTTGTTCCCGACCCGCCCGCTCACCACGCTTCCGTCCGATCACTCGGTGTACCGGGCGTTCTTCCTGCTCCGTGAGCCCGTCGGGCGCGTCGCCTTGCACCGCACGCTCGAAGGGGTCGCGCAGGGGAGCATGCACCCGCTGCTGTACAGCCGGGACGACGTGTCGGGCGCGCTCGATCGCCGCGCGGACGGCTCGAACGCGCTGCCGTGCACGCCGGGCGGCGAGCTCCAGCGGCGCGAGGCAGTCAAGCTCGGCATCAACATCCTCATGTACGGGCTCACCTCCAACTACAAGCAGGATCAGGCCCACGTCGAGCAGCTCATCCGCGAGGGGCGCCTCGAATGAGTCGTCTGCTCGATTGGCTGCTGGGCGGGTGTTGTGGGCCGGGCGGGACGCTCGTCTTCACGACGGAGCCGTGGATCGTCGGGACCGCTGCCCTCGGTGTGTTCCTCGCGCTGGTGCTGGCCGCGCGCCCGCGCCCGCGGAGCGCCCCCCGGTTCGCCGAGGTGGGGTTGCTCGCGGCGGCCGGCGCGGTGCTCCTCGCGGCCGTCGCCGGGCCGGTGTGGGTCCAGGAGGGCGATCGGATCGAGGCGGGCCGCTACGTCGTGCTGGTCGACGCGTCGCGATCCATGCAGGTGCTCGACGGGGACGGGAAGCCCCGCTCCGACAAGGTCGCCGCGCGCCTCGCGAAGCTGCCGGGCGCCGAGGTCTACTCCTTCGGTGACGGCCTGCGTCCCGGCGTGCCGCCCGCCTACGATGCCGGCGACACCGACCTCGGCGGGGCGCTCGCCGCCATCGCGCAGCGCTACGCGGGCGAGAAGCTCGAGGGCATCGCGGTCCTGACCGACGGCATCGACCGCGGCGGGCTGCGGCGCCGCGTGGTGGGCGAGTCGGACGCGGTGCTGCCGCGCCTCAACGGCCCGCTGACGCTGTACCAGGTAGGAGACGACGGCGGCCGGACCGACGTGTCCGTCACCGACGTGCGCGCGGGCGGCTTCGCCTTCCTTCGCGCCCCCTTCGCCATCGAGGTCGACGTGCGCGCCGTCGGCCCAATCGGACTCGGCGGCCCGCGCACGCTCCCGGTCCAGCTCTCCCGCGACGGGCAGCCCGCTGGCAACAAGACAGTCACGTTGGACGCCGAGGGAAGGGGCACCGCCCGCTTCGAGGTCACGCCCGAGGCCGTCGGCCGCTTCATCTACGAGGCCTCGACCCCCATCGCCGATGGCGACGCCGTGCCGGCCAACAACGCCCTCTCGCTCGCCGTGCGGGTCGTCCGCGACCGCGTGCGCGTGCTCCAGGTGAGCGGCTCGCCCTCGTTCGACCAGAAGTTCCTCCGCCTGTTCCTCAAGGAGGATCCGGCGGTCGATCTCGTGTCCTTCTTCATCCTCCGCACCGACCGCGACATGGGCGCCGGCTGGGACAGCTCCGAGCTCTCCCTGATCCAGTTCCCGTACACGAAGTTGTTCTCCAGCGAGCTCTGGTCGTTCGACCTCGTCATCTTCCAGAACTTCGACTACCGGCCCTACTTCGCGAACGACGCGGACGAGCTGCTCGGCAACATCGCCCGGTACGTGAAGGAGAACGGCAAGGCCTTCGTGATGATGGGCGGGGATCGGAGCTTCGATCTCGGCGCCTACGCGGGCACGCCCATCGCGGACATCCTCCCGGTGCAGCTCGGCGTCACGGGAGAGGCCATCAACGCCGATCCCTTCTCGCCGCGGCTCACCGAGAGCGGCGGGCGCCACCCCATCACCCACATCGTGGGCGATCCGGCGGAGAACGAGCGGCTCTGGACCGGGCTCTCCGCGCTCGACGGGCTGAACCTCTCCCGCGGCGCGTCCCCGGGCGCGGCCGTCCTCCTGGAGCACCCGAGCCTGAAGGGGGACGACGGCAAGGCGCTCCCGGTGCTGGCCGTAGGGGAGTACGGCGCGGGCCGGTCGATGGCGCTCCTCGGCGACTCGTCGTGGCGCTGGTCGTTCTCCGAGGCCGGGGAGGGGAAGGGCAACCAGTCCTACCTCCGCTTCTGGAAGAACGCGGCGCGTTGGCTCATCGGCGATCCCGAGGATCAGCCCGTCGTGGTCGAGGCGAACCGCGACAACTACCAGGTCGGGGAGGAGGTCCGCATCACGACGAAGGTGCGCAACGTCTCGTTCGCCCCCGTGGTCGACGCGAAGGTGGACATCACGATCGACGGTCCGGGCGGCCGGCAGACCCTCCAGGGGGTCACCAGCGCCGACGGCAGCGTCGCCCTGGCCTTGCCCGCCGCCGAGCGTGGCGCGCACCGGGTGAAGGTCATGGCGCGTGGCGCGGGTGGCGCCGTCGTGGGGGACGCGCAGACCGCCTACGCCGTCACCACGCGCGATCCCGAGCTGGAGGAGGTCGAGCCCGACAGCGCCTTCCTGCGTACGCTCGCCACGCGCACGGGCGGCCTGTACGTCGCCCCCGGCGACACCACCGCGCCGCTGCGGGACCCCGAGGCTGGCCGTCGCGTGCGGGACCGCACGGAGACCCCACTTTACGCGGCGCCGCTCGTCCCGCTGGCTTTCGGATTGTTCGTCTCGTTGAGCTGGTGGATCCGGAGGCGCGTCGGATATCGGTAGCGGATGATGTTGGTCCTGGTCGCGGCCGCCCTCGCTGGCCCGTCGCGTTGTGTTGCCACCTGGACCGGACCCGTCGAGGGCTGCGCGCTCCGCGCGGAGGTCGTCGCGAGCGGCGCCGGCCCGTCCGAGAAGGCCGCCGAGCGCGCCCTGCAGAAGCAGCTCACCCGCGTGGTCGATCGGTCTATCGCCGCCGCGCTCGCCCGCATGACCCTCGCGGACGAGAGCCAGTTCCGCGCGTGCGAGGACGTGGTGCAGGCCAAGGCGTACATCAACTGCTTCGAGGAGCCCGCCCTGGCGAGCCCCGCGTTCTGCTTCGTCGACCTACCCGATCCAACCTGTTGGACCGGCGAGGTGCTCCAGGTCGAGGACCTGGCGTGGCGCGCGCTCGAGGTGGGCCGCCACAAGATGTGCGCCGCGGTCGACGCGCGGCTCGTGGCGCAGAACTATACGGACCTGGCTACGCGCCGGGCGATCTGCGCCGCGTCCTGCGAGAGCAAGACCACCGTCCGGTGCCCGTAGAAACAGCCCCCGCGGGCCGCTTCAGAGAGCGCCGATCTCCATGTCCCCGAAGCGCGCGATCACCGCGCCGCCCTCGGCCAACACGTCGACCACGACCAGATCCTCGCCGAGCGTGATCATCGCGACCTGGGGCTTGTCACCGGGGATGAGCCGCACGTCCTCGATGTCGACCCGATCGAGGCCGTCGAGCAGGGGGAACGGCTTGCCGCCGGGGAGCCAGACGCCCATGGGGAGCGTCATGTCGTCGTCTCCCACCGCTTCGCGCGTGTAGACGAGCAGCCAGCGGTCGCCGATGGCGCGCAGGTCGATCGAGCCGATGTCCGACTTGATGTCGAGGCGGGTGGGCTCGGAGTCGACCCCGAGCGCCTGGAACCGCAGGCCCTTCTCGCCCTTGCCGGCCCACGCGAGCGCGATCTGCTCGCCGTCGGCACGGTACGCGGCCGAGGTGAGGCGGCCCGGGTAGCCCGCGGGGGCGGTCATGAGCTTGCCGATGCCGTCCTTGCGGACCGCGGCCACCGTGCCACCCTTGCCCAGCAGGATCGGATCGAGGCGCCCGCAGAAGCCGCGGTAGGTGCCGGCCGGCGCGCGCATGAGCTCGTGGAGCACGGTGCCGTCGAACCGGTGCACGGAGAGCGCGCCCTGGCGGCCGATGCCGTAGATGAGGAAGCCCTCGCCGTCGGGCACGATCACGGGCTTGACGACGGGCGTGTAGCCGAGGCGCACGGCGCGGGGCGGGCCGAAGTTGCCCTTCGCGTCGAGGGAGAGCACGGAGAGCTCGACGCCGGCGGGGCGATCGAGGAACACGGCGCAGTCGAAGCCCGTGGGCGTGGGGATCACCGCCCGGGAGAGCACCTGCTCGATCGGGATGGCGAGCGCCTGCGAGGCGCCCTTGAAGGGCTTGGACGAGCCCGAGACGATGGCGCGGAGGGTGAACGTGTCCTCGCCGTCGGCGTTCTCCCAGAACACGGCCACGCCGCCGACGGAAACGGCGACGGACGGATCCTCGAAGTGCAGCTCGACGTCGGCCTGGGAGGCCGCGGAGGCCGGGGTGGGCTCGACGCTGGGGGGCATCTTCGCCACCTTGAGCGCCTCGGGCTCGGCCACAACGTCGAACAGGTCGGCCTTCTCGAGGTTGGCGCCCGTGAGATCGGCGCCGGTCAGGTCGACCCCGGAGAGGTCGGCGCCGGTGAGGTTGGCGCCGGCGAGGTGGGCGCCCTTGAGCACGGCGCCCGCGAGGCGGGCCCCCGTCAGATCCGCGCGGACGAGGCGCGCGCCGCTGCCGTTCGCGCGCAGGAGCTCGGCGTTGACGAGGATGGCGCCGGTCAGGTCGGCGTCCCGGAGGTCGGCGTTGGCGAACCGGGCCTCGGTGAAGTCACACCCCGTGAGCGTGGCGCGGGTGAGCACCGCGTCCTTGAAGCGGGCGCCCGCGAAGCGGCTCTGGTCGCACTGGAAGCCGGTCAGGTCGGCCTCGCAGAAGTCGGCCCCCGAGAACTCGGCGCCGCTGGCCTTCGCGTCCCCGAGGTACGCCTCGCGCAGCCGCGCCTTGATGGCGACGACCTTGTCGAGCGTGGCGCCGGTGAGGTCCGCACCACAGAGGTTGGCCTTGGCGAGCACGGCGCCGGTGAGGTCGGCGCCGGAGAGGTCCGCCTTCTCCATGTTGGCGCCGGACAGGTCCGCTCCGACGAGGGAGAGCCCGGAGAGATCCGCAGCGAAAAAGTCGAGCGTGACGCGAGCGCCGCGCTTCGCGTTGAATTCCTCGATCTTCCCGGTCGTCAACAGCTCGAAGAGGGTCAAAATCCACTGCTCCCATTCCGTACGGTGAGGACGGCGGCACGGGGCTTATCCATCCGCGACGCCCCTCGCCATGCTTTCGGCCTGCTTGTCAAGGGGAAGGCTCGGTGGAAGGCAGGGGAGCGTCCAGGGCGTCGCCCCATCCGCCCGTCCAGGGCGTCTCTCCCTCGAACGGATCCCGCGGCGCGCGCGTCGCGACGAGCTCCACCGTGAGGGGGCCGCCCGCGTCCGCGAAGCCGGTGGTGCTGACGAGCGTGGCGCCCGGCATGCCGAGCGCCGCCCCGATGCGATCGGATCGCGCGCCCGGCTCTACCCCCACGATCCGCTCCCGCAGCCACAAGGCGGCGGCGCCGGTCGCGCCGAAGCGGACGCGGAACTCCTCCCCGGAGAGCTCGAGCGTGCGGGTGAGCCGACCGGGCGCCGTCGGCACCTCCGCGGCCGCGCCGACGGCCGCCTTGCCGAGCCAGCGCGTGCCGATCTCGCCGGTGGCGCACGGCTCGCAGCTCGGGTCCACCCAGAGGGTCTTCCCCTCGAGCTCGAGGATCAACAACATCGCGTCGAAGCCCGTGAGGGACACCGCGTCGGCCTGCTCGCCCGTGAGCACCCAGCCCGCGCGGAGCTTCTCCTGGCCGAAGAACCGGTGCAGGATCAGCGCCCGTTCGATGTTGGTGGCCCACCCGGAGCGCCACGCCTTGTTGAGCTGGCGCGGCTTGAGCGGATTTTCGCCAGGGAGTGCGCCGTGGCGCAGCTTGCGCACCTCGTCCATCAGCTGGAGGTAGAGGTTGGGGCGGTCGAGCCGGTCGCGGATGCTGACCGGCACGGCCGGTTCGGGGAGGCTCAGCCGCGCAAAGCGCCAGTCCAGGCCGGCCACGAAGGTGGCGGTGTCGGGCACGACGGCGGCGCCACCGGCACGTGCAACGCGCCACCGCGCCACGCCGCCTTCGGGCGCGTCGAACCGGATGCCCCCGGCGACAGGCGTGGAGGTGACGCCGGGCCCGGGGGAGGGGACCCACTCCACCGCCGGGCCTACGAGCGTGAGCGAGCCCGCGGGCAGCGTGCGCGCCCCGAGCGGCTCGGCGCCCGGGACGGTGTAGCGGACCGTCGCGGTGCGGGTGCCCGCGGGGACCACGAGGCCGAGCGGCACGGCGGTGAGGCCCCCGGCGTCGATCTCGGTGGCGCCCGGGGGGAGCGGGAGGATCCGCGCGGCCGCGTCGTCGGCGAAGGTCACGGTGAGCTCGACGCGCGTGGAGGCGCGGGCCGGATCCGCGAACCCCCAGCCGGGGTGGCGGGCATCGAGCGTGAGGGTGCGGACCTCGTGCGCGGTCTCGGCGGGGGGCGGCACCTCCGCCGGCCCGAGGCGCACGGTCAAGCTCTCGCCCGCGACCCCCACGTCCAGCTCGGCGCGCCCACCCACCACGAGCGCGGGCAGCCCGATCTCCCAGCCGCCGCCGGGCAGCTGGCGCCGGTTGTCGTCGGTGAGCCGCACCCGGCGCTCCTCCGGCGTCCAGAGCGTGGCGTCGAGCGTGAGGGGGCGATCGGACTCCAGGGTGACCGTGCGGCACCCCACGGGCTCGTCGAGCGCCTGGATCACGACGACGACACCGTCCGCGCTCTCGAGCTGCTCGACGGCGCAAGCCGCGTGGGCGGGCGGGAGGAGCAAGAGCGGAAGCATGGCGACTCCGGGTCTGGGGGCGGGGCGAGGTGCGGGGGGCGAGCCGCGGGAGACGGGGCGGGGGCCGATATCCCGAGCGAACATTTTCGTGGGGCCCCTTGACGCGGTTCGCCTGACGGGAGCCCGACCGACGTCCGTCAGGGGGTGACGGAAAACGGTCAGCCGGCACGCGGATTCCGTGCGTTCGTCCGTGGCCCGCCGCTTGCTCAGGGTCGCCGTGCCATCCCTGGAGGCATCGTGACCGAACGTTCCATACTCCCCGACTTCATGCCCATCGACCCCTGGTGGGACCTGTACATGCCCGCCACCTTCGGCGAGCCGAGCGCGGTGCTCGACGCGCTGGAGGCCGCGGAGGCCTCGACACCGCTGGGCAGCCGCGGGGATGTCTACGCCGTCGCCGCGCGGGCGTTCGCCGTGTTGGGCCGGCCGGTCGAAGCCGAGCGGCTGTTCGAGCAGGCCTTCCGGCTCGGCGGGGTCGAGGCCGACGCGCTCGCCACGTTCTTGAGCCCGGACGGCATCGAGCGGGCCACGAAGCGCCTCCAGGGCGGCGGTCGGCCCGGCGCGCGCGCCGACGCGGGCTGTGATCTTGCCGCGTTGCTCCTGCCGCTCGGGCGGGTCGACGCCGCGCGGGATGCTGTCGAGCAGGCGCTCGGGGTGTGCCCCGGGCACGCGGAGGCGTCGCGCTGGCGCCGCTTCCTCGCGGGTGAGGACGTGATGGCGCAGGTGCGCGTGGCCAAGGATCCGCGCCGGAGCCGGCGGGGCACGGTGGCGCGCGACGCGACGGAGCTCCTCCCGACGCGGCGCACGGGATGGCTCTCGGCGGAGCGGTACCACCGTCGGGTGCTCGGCAGCCAGCCCCAGGCCTCCTGGGCGCCCGCGGGCACGGCGCTCGGGCGCCTTCAGGACGCCGGGGTCTCCGTGTGCTTCTTCGCGCTCGACCATGAGTACGCGCGGGTGCCCGCCGATCACGCCCTCGTGGCGCTCGAGCTCGACGCGGACGCCCTCCGCGCCTGCGTCGAGGAGGGGCGCGACGTCGTGGCCGAAGCCGCGCGGCTCTGGGAGGCGTCCGCGCACGATCCGGAGGCGCAGCAGGACGCCGCGCAGCTGCTCCTCGCCCTCGCCACCAACGACGCGCGGCTCGCCCCCGTCGGGATCCAGGCGGCCATGTGGCTCGCCCTCCACCACCCCGACCGGGGCCTGCTCTGGGATGGCTACCTCGCCTGGTTGTCCCACGTGGCCGGCATCGGCACCGGCGTGACGCGCGCCCGCGAGCTCGTGGCCACCCGCCCGATGGAGCCGCTCGTGTGGAAGATGGCGATCGAGGTCCTCCGCGCCGAGGGCCATCACGACGAGGTCGAGGTGCTCGCCCGCGCCGCGCGCAGCGAGCCCGCCCTGTCCGCGCTCGCCTGCGAGGTCCTCGACGATCCCATCCCCTCGCCGGTGCGCATGGTGGTGAGCGGGCGGCTCACGCCCCGGTGGCCGCGTTCGACGCGGCGGGCCCGCGCCCGCTGACGATCAGAGCGCCGTCGTCGTCGCCCCCGCGCCCTCCAACAGGGCGCGGTACCACGCGACAACGCGCTCCGTACGGTCTCCCAGCGCGGCGCTCCCCCACACGACCGAGAGGGTGCGCCGCGTGTCGGGGGTGGTCTTCGTGCGCTGGGCGTCCTTCACCGCGTTGGCGCAGGGGCCATCGGCGTCGAACAGGCAGAGCAGGCCGCCGATGTCGATGGTCTGCCCCGACGCGTTGAACACGTAGGTCGCCTCCGCGGGGGCGATGCCGACGCGGAGGGGCGGGGTGGAACGGTCGAGGTCGATGACGCTGATGGGGAGCCCGCTGTGGAGCGAGACCGCGTTGCACGTGTCGACCACGACGTTGATCGGGCCGAGGAAACCCTCCGCGGCGGCCTTGAGGAGGTACTCGCTCGCGGGCTTGCTCCGGCCGGTAGGCTTGAACCCGCCGTGGCGCAACAGGTCGCGGATGGCGGCGCGCGTGGCGTCGTCGCTCGCGAGGGGCGCGGGTGCGTCCGGCTTCAGCAAGGCGAGGATCTCGGCGGGCGTCGCGACCTCGCCGATGGGGGCCGGAAACGTGGTGGTGAAGGCGCCGAGCGCGAGGAGGGGATGGGGTTCGAGCGCGAGCATCGGGCTCTCTATCGGGCGCGTTTCCCGTTAGCCCCCCACCCATGGACTGGCTCACGCCGACCGCTACCTGGATCCGCCGCGAGGGCGCCGCGCTGGTACGCGTCCCCGCGGGCCCGCTCGAGCCGCTCGTGGAGGCCGCGCTGCGCGACGGCACCGGCCTCGTCGTGCTCGGCGTGTTCGGCTCGGGCAAGACCGAGATGGCCCGGCGCGTCGGCGCGCGCCTCTCCGTGCCGGTCATCCCGCTCCGGGTCGTCGCCCGCGCCAAGGACCGCGCCGCCACGCTCGCAACGCTGCTGAACGGCTCGGACACCGCCATCCTCGACGGGCTCGACGAGATCGGCCGCCCCGACGACCTCGGCGCCGCCGAGATGTTCGCGTGGCTGACCACGCGCGTGCGCCGCTGGGTCCTCACCAGCCGCCCCGGCCACGTCCGCACCGACCTGTCCGATCCGGACCCGGGGCAGGTCGACTGCCTCCACCTCCCGATGGTGGAGATCGCGCCCTACCCGGTGCCCCCCGACGCGCCGGCGTTCTGCGGCGACAACGCCGTGCTGCTCTCGCTCTGGCTGCGGGGGGCCCGCGGCGCCACGCCGGCCGCGCTCGTCGAGGACCACCTGCGCCCCACGGACGCGATCGAGCCGCTCGAGGCGCTGGCGTGGGCCTCGCTCGTCGAGCGTGACCTGTCCCACGAGGGCGGCTCCTTCCGCGCCGAGGAGCTCCGCGGGCTGCCGGCCTGGCTCTTCGTCGAGGATCTCGACGGGCGCTTCCGTTTCGGGCACCGATCGCTCTACGACGCCCTGGTCGCGCGTCGCCTCGCGCGTCGGCTCGCCGCCGGGCAGGGGAAAGGCCCGGACGATCTCACCGGCCTCGTCCTCTCGGGGGCCATGCGCGCCTTCCTCGCCGGCGCGTTCACGGCCTGGGAGTACGACGAGGACTGGATCTCCGTGCCCCAGGGCAACTTCGTGAGCGGTGGCGCCCGCGGCGCGGACGAGCGCCCCCTGGTCATCAGGCACCTCACGCGCGACGTGAAGATCGCGCGCCGCCCCGTCACCAACGCCGCCTTCCAGGCCTTCCTCGACGCGACCGGGCCGCGCCCGCCGTGGCTCCTCCGGCTCTCGCATTGGCGGGACGGGCGGTGCCCCGCGGCGATCGCGGACCACCCCGTGATGATGCTGCGTCCCGACGACTGCGACGCCTTCGCGGCCTGGGCCGCCTCCACCTCCAACCGCGCCGCCCGCCTCCCGACGGCGGACGAGTGGGAGAAGGCCGTGCGCGGCTGGGACGGCCGCTACTTCCCGTGGGGGGACCGCTTCGATCCGGCGCGCGCCAACACCGCCGAAGCAGGGCGCGAGACGACGGCGCCCGTCTCCACCTACCCGCAGGGGAGCGGCCTGTACGGCGCCATCGGCGACGCGTTCGAGTGCACGTCGAGCCGCTACCGGGACCGCCCCGACCGGGGCCGCGTCGTGATGGGCGGCAGCTTCGCGCACACCGCGCTGCGGGCCTCCCTGCGCCTGTCTCACACGCTCTCGGGGCGGCTCAAGATCGGGCTCCGGCTCGCCGAGGAACCATGACGTCCCTGCCCGATGCGACGGAAGCCGCCCCCGCGCCCCGCCCCGCCCGCGACGCGCGCTACACCCTCCGCGGCCTGCCGTTCGCCACGCTCGAATGGGGCGCGCGCGCCGCGGACGGGGTCCCGACGCTGCTCCTCCACGGGTTCCTCGACCACGCCGGGAGCTGGTCCCGCGTGGCCGAGCGGCTCCCCGGGCACGTCGTGGCGCTCGATCTGCGCGGGCACGGACACTCGACCTGGGCCGGCCCCGGCGAGAGCTACCACTTCGCCGAGTACGTGGCCGACGTGGACGCCCTGGTGGCCGCGCTCGGCGGGCGCGTGCGCCTGGTCGGCCACTCGATGGGCGGGACCGTCGCGTCGATGTACGCGGGGGCGCGGCCCGACGCCGTGGCGCGCCTCGCGATCGTAGACGGGATCGGCATCCCCGACGCCGCCGGCGCCGCGCGCGACCGGATGGTGCTGTTCCTCGACGGCATCACCCGCGTGCGGGCCCACCGCCCGTACCCGACGCTCGCGGCCGCCGCAGCCCGCCTCGCCGCCACGTGGTCGGGCCTCGATCCCGACTGGGCCGTGGAGCTCGCCGAGCGGGGCACGCGCCCGGTCGAGGAGGGCTTCGTGTGGCGCTACGACCCGCGCCACCTGGTCCGCGCGCCTGTCCCGTACCGTCAAGATCACCATCGGCTGTTTCTGGCCGCAATCCGTTGTCCGGTGCTGTCCGTCCATCCGGAGCGCTCCTTGTTCGGCGCGGCGGACGTGGCCGCCCTCGAAGCGGCGATCCCCGACCTCGTCGTGCGGGATGTGCCGGGTGCAGGGCACATGACCCAGCTCGACGCGCCGCGGGCGCTGGCCGCCCACCTCGCCGCCTTCCTGTCCTGACGCACTCCGGACGCGCCACCTTTCCCGCGTCCGCCCGTGGCCAGCCGCTACGAACGGAAGCCAGGATCCACGCGGCCTCGGCCGACCCTCGCCTTGACACGGCTCCTTCGGTCGCGCATATACCGTGCCGTTCGGAGACCGTATGGCGATTCGCAGGCACGTTGTCATCACAGGCGGGGGGCGCGGGATCGGCGCCGAGATCGCGCGGCGTTTCGCCGCCATGGGCGACCGCATCACGGTGCTGTCGCGCACCCGTGATGAGGTCGAGAAGATCGCCGACGAGGTCGGCGGGTATGGAATCCGTTGCGACGTGGGCGAGCCCGCCAGCGTCGAGGCCGCCTTCATGGCGGCCGGCCCGGTGGACATCCTCATCAACAACGCCGGCGTGGCGCGCTCCTCGCCCGTCCTCAAGACGGACGTGCGCGTGTGGGAGGAGCACCTCAAGGTGAACCTCACGGGCTCGTTCCTCTGCTCGCTCAAGGTGCTCCCCAGCATGGCGAGCCGCGGCAAGGGGCGCATCATCAACATCTCGAGCGTGGCGGGCCTCAAGGGCTACCCGTACCTCGCGGCGTACTGCGCCTCGAAGCACGGCCTCATCGGGCTCACGCGGGCGCTCGCGGCCGAGTACGCCGACAAGGGCGTCACCGTGAACGCGATCTGCCCCGGCTACGTGGACTCCCCGCTGCTCACCGGCGCGATCCAGAACATCGTCGAGAAGACCGGCCGCACGCTGGACGAGGTCCGGGCCGAGCTCGAGGCCCAGAACCCGCAGCGCCGCTTCCTCGAGGCCTCCGAGGTCGCGTCGATGGCGGTGTTCCTCGCCGGTGACGACGCGCGTGGCGTCAACGGGCAGGCGATCCCCATCTGCGGCGGCGCGCTGAACGTCTGATGGACGGCCCGGTCGAACCTCCGGGCTGGGCCCGGCCGCGCGGCTACAGCAACGGCTACCGGCTGGGCAACCAGCTGTTCGTGGCCGGGCAGATCGCGTGGGACGCCGAGCAGCGGCTCGTCGGCGCCGGTGACTTCGGCGTGCAGTTCGATCGCGCCCTGGCCAACGTGCGCGCCGTGCTCGATGCGGCGGGCGTGTGGCCCGATCGTGTCGGCCGCGTGACCGTGTACGTGACCGACAAGCGCGCCTACCTCGCGGCCCTCCCGGCCGTGGGGGCGGCGTGGCGCGCCCACTTCGGCCGCCACTACCCCGCGATGGCGCTGGTGCAGGTGGCCGATCTGCTCGAGGAGGGCGCGATGGTGGAGATCGAAGCGACCGCGGTGTGTCCGTGAGCGCGCCCCCGGAAGAGCTCCCGTTCCGGGTCGAGCTGAACGATGGGCTGGCCCTCGTGACGCTGGACCGTCCGGATCGCCTCAACGCGTTGACCTTCGCCGTCTACGAGGCGCTCGCCGCCTGGTTCCGCGCGCCCCCCGCGGGCACGCGGGCCGTGGTCATCACGGGCGCGGGCAAGGGCTTCTGCTCGGGCGGCGATGTCGAGGACATCATCTCCCGCCTGTTCGATCTCGACGCTGCCGGGCTCGTCGCGTTCACCCGGAAAACCGGCGAGCTGGTGCGGGCCATGCGCGCGTGCCCCGCGCCGATCGTCGCGGCGATCAACGGCGTGGCCGCCGGCGCCGGCGCCATCATCGCCATGGCGAGCGACCTGCGCGTCGGCAGCACGAGCGCGCGCGTGTCGTTCCTGTTCAACAAGGTCGGGCTCTCGGGCGCCGACATGGGCGCTTGCCACCTGCTCCCGCGCATCGTGGGCCAGGGCCGCGCGGCCGAGCTGCTCTACCTGGGCGACGTGATCGGGGCCGACGAGGGCCACCGCATCGGCTTCCTCAACCGGGTCGTCGCCCCCGAGGCGCTCCTCCCCGAGGCCCTGGGGATCGCGCGCCGCATCGCCGATGGCCCGGCGTTCGCGAACGGCATCACCAAGACCCAGCTCGACCGCGAGATGGACGTCTCGCTCGACGCCGCGATCGAGATGGAGGCACAAGCCCAGGCGATCTGCATGCTCCACCCGGACTTCCGGGAGGCGCACGTGGCGTGGAAGGAAAAGCGCCGTCCGCGCTACCAATGAGGTCGGGAAAGGCATGACGCGTCTCGCTCAGCTGTTGCTCATCGGAGCCGGCGTCCTCGTGGGGTGCGGCACCCCTCCTGCGAGCCCCGCGCCGCCGCCCCCCTCGCCGACCACCGCCTGGATCGCGGGCATGAAGCCCTGGTATTGCGGTACTGAGTCCCTTCCGCCGCGTGTCGGTGCGGACGGCGTGTCCACGCCCCAGGCGCGGGACGTTGCGCTCAAGATCGTGCCCGGAAAGGACTCCTTCACGGTGATCTACGCGAGCCTCCTCGGGGCCGGCGCCGCGAGCGGGTCCGCGAACGACAAGTCGATCGGCACGATGACGCGGTTCGCCGCCGCCGGGGAGCGTGGCGCCACGCTCCGGTGGGAGAACGACCAGAAGCAGAAGGGCGACGCGGCGCTGGCCTTCTCGCCGGACTTCGCGACCGTCACCGTCACGTGGACCCCCTCGGCGACCCCGCCGGGCAGCTCGCCCGTGCCGCCCGCTCCCACGACGCTCGCGGCCGCGGCCGGCTCGTCGGCGTGTGTGGCTGGAACGCTGATCCGGTAGGGCACGCGCGACCGAGCGCCCGGAGCGCCACCAAGAAGTGTTCACGGGGTGTGAACGCTTCGTGCGGGGACGCGCGCCTGCGCCGCCATACGCGGGGCCGCAGCAAGGAGCCACCCTGCCCAGCTCCCCCGACGCGGCGCGCACCTTCGATCGCCTCGCGCTCGACATGTACCTGACCCTCCGCAACCTCGACGTCCGGTGGCAGAACCTCGTCGTCGTGTGCGGGGACGCGGTCGCCCTGCTCGAGGCGAAGGAAAGGTGTGTCGAGGCCTGGCGCGAGCCGCTCCGGGCGCGCCTCGACGCCCTCTTCGGCGCCATGGCGGTGGCGCTCGAGCCGCTCGACCCGGAGGAGCGGGCCGCGGCCATCAGCTTCCATCGCCGCCTCGTCGAGCCCTACTTCGTCGAGTCGCCGTACTGTCGCCGCACGGACGATGACGCGCTGGGCATGAGCCACGCGGCGGGCGGGACGGACATCGTCCACGCCGGCGCGGAGGGCGCGCCCAGCCCGCTCGGGGCGTTGCTCGGGGCGTACACGCTCGGGGGGCCGCGCGCGGCTGGGCGTGGGGGCCTCGACTGGCTGCGTCTGGAGCTCGATCAGTGAGCGGGTAGCGGACCGGAGACGGGGTAGACTTCTGGCCCATGCTCACCGCGCGCTACCCCTACTTCTTCGGTCCCGCCCACGCCGCGCGCGAGGCCACCGCGGCGGCCTTCCGGGGCACCGGCACCATCCGCGAGCGGGTCGCGGCGCTCTCCGCGGCCGGCCTGCTCGACCCCACCGACGTGCGCGGGCTCGCGGTCTCCCGCTGGCACCTCGCCCACGCGGACGCGCTCACGGACCTCGCGTTCATCATCCAGGAGCTCGGCACCTTCCCGTTGATGACGGCCGGAGGGTTCGCCGACGAGGTGGCCGAGGCGCGGGCGGGCCGATCCGTCGTGGCGTTCGCCCTGACCGAGCCCGAAGCCGGGAGCGACGTTCGCGCGCTCACGACGCGGGCCGTCAAGACCGCCGACGGGTACCGGCTCACCGGCGTCAAGCACTTCATCTCCAACGCGCCCGACGCCGACCGCGCCACCGTGTTCGCGCGCCTCGACGACGGGTCGGCCCAGGGAGTCATCGCCTGCTTCC
This sequence comes from Myxococcota bacterium, assembly GCA_040386535.1. GTDB lineage: Bacteria > Myxococcota_A > UBA796 > UBA796 > SXON01 > CAJBVW01. The sequence continues at coordinate 317,324 of JAZKFH010000009.1, forward strand.
TCGTCGAGGGCCCGGCCGCCACGCCGCAGCGCGTCGCGGGGCACTCGATCGGCCGGTTCGACTTCGTGGACACCCCGGCGCGCCTGGTGTCCAACAAGGGCCTCGGACTCGCGTTCGCCACGCTCGAGCGCTGCCGCCCGTCGGTGGGGCTCGCGGCGATGGGGATGGCGCAGCGAGCGTTCGACGAGACCGTGCGGCACGTGCTGGCACGGCGCCAATTCGGCGCGCCCCTCGCGGCCATGCCGGTCGTGCAGGCGCGCGTAGCGGACATGGCGCTGGAGCTCGAAGCGGGCACGCTCACGGCGTTGCACGCGTGCTGGCGTCGCGACACGGCGGGCCTCGGCGAGCGTACCGGCTACGAGAGCGCAGTCGGCAAGGTGACAGCCACGGAGGCCGCCCAGCGCATCATCGACTCCGCCGTGCAGCTCCACGGCGGCCTGGGCGTGGAGGAGGACAGCGTGGTGCAACAGCTCTACCGCGACATCCGCCCGCTCCGCATCTACGAGGGCGCCACCGACGTGCTCAAGACCGTCATCGCCGCGCGATGGCTGGAGAATTCGTGATCCTCGCTTACTCCGCCGCTTCCGACCCTGCCGCTTCCGACCCCGCCGCTTCCGACCCCGCCGCATCCAACCTCGCCGCCTACTTCCTCGATGCAAACCTCCCGGTCCGTCGCGACAAGGTTGCCCTCCGCTACCGCGACGAAGCCTGGACGTTCGGCGAGATGGCCGAGGCGAGCTGCCGCTACGGCACGCACCTGCGCGCGCTGGGCGTCCGCGAAGAGGACCGCGTGCTGCTAGCCCTGGACGACACCCCCGACTTCGCGATGGCGTGGTTCGGCGTGGTGCGGATTGGTGCGGTCGTCGCGATGATGAACCCGGGTGTGCCTCCAAAGGACTGGGCGTACTACCTACGCTACACACGGGCGCGCGTGCTCGTCACCACCACCGCGTTCGCCGAGGCCAACGCCAGCGCGATCGAGGAGGCGCTCGGGCGCCAGCTCTCGGCGGTGATCCGGGTCGACGCCGACCGCGATCTGATCCGCGCCCGCTCGGCCGAGTGCCCGTACGGCGACACGGGCCCCGACGATCCCGCGGTGTGGTTGTTCTCGTCGGGCTCCACCGGTGCGCCCAAGGCGTGTGTACACGTCGCGCAGGACTTCATCTTCAACACCGAGATGTACGCGAAGCAGGTGCTCGGCATCCGCGAGGACGACGTGACGCTCGGCGTCCCCAAGCTGTTCTTCGGCTACGCGACGGGCACGAACTTGATGTTCCCGTGGGCCGTCGGCGCGACCACGTGCCTGTTCTCCGAGCGCGCGACCGTCGACGAGGTGATCGCCAACATCGAGCGGTTCCACCCCACGATCGTCACCAACGTCCCGACGATGATCCACCGCATGTTGGAGCACCCGCGCTGCGACACGATGGATCTGTCCTCGATCCGCCTCGTGCTCTCCGCGGGAGAGGCGCTCCCGGCCGAGCTCTACACGCGCTGGATGAAGCGCACGGGCGTCGAGATCCTCGACGGCATCGGCTCCGCGGAGCTGTTCCACATCTACATCACGAACTTCCCCGGGGATGTGCGTGTCGGCACGCTCGGCAAGCTCGTACCCGGCTACGAGGCGAAGATCGTCGGGGACGACGAGCTCCCCGTGCCCGCCGGCGAGATCGGCACCTTGTGGGTCAAGGGCCCGTCGAACGCCATCTGTTACCACCAGGACCGCGCCAAGAGCCGCGTGACCTACCGCGGCGAGTGGACCACCACGGGCGACCAGTTCTGCCAGGACGCCGACGGCTTCTTCGTGTACTGCGGCCGTGCCGACGATCTGCTCAAGGTGGGCGGCGTGTTCGTGTCCCCGGCCGAGGTCGAGAATTGCCTGCTCACCCACGAGGCCGTGCGCGAGTGCGCGATCGTGGGGGTCGAGCGTGAAGGCCTCACGACGACGGTGGCCTTCGTCGTGGCCACGCGGGCGGGGGACGACGCGCTCGGCCGCGCCCTCCAAGAGCACGTCAAGTCCAGGCTTGCCCCGCACAAGTACCCGCGATCCGTGCGGTTCCTCGACGTGTTGCCGCGCAACGATCGCGGCAAGGTGGCGCGCGCCGAGCTCAAGCGGTTGTGTTGATGCCGGACCTCATGAAGCTCGCCGAACGCCGCTCCCCCGACGCGGGCTTGAGCGGGGCCTGGGCGCTCCTCCCCCTGGGCTCGTGCGAGGCCCACGGCCCCCACCTGCCGCTCGACACCGACGTCCGCATCTCCGAGGAGATGGCCGTGCGCGCCGCGCGCCGCCTCGTGGAGAGGGGCGTCCCCGCCGTGGTGCTCCCCACGCTCCCGTATGGTGTCACCACCAGCGCCGGCCCCTTCCCGGGCACCCTCACGATCCCCGAGGCCGTCGTCACCGCTCTGATCACGGAGATCCTCGCCTCGGCGGCGACGCAGGGCGCCCGGGGCTTCGTGCTGGTGAACTCCCACTTCGAGCCCGCCCACATCGGCGCGCTCTTCGCCGCGGTGGACGCCGTGCGCGTCCGCACCGGCCTCCCCGTGGTGTACCCGAACCTCGCCTCCCGCCGCTACGCCGCCCGCCTCGGCCCCGAGTTCCAGTCCGGCGCCTGCCACGCCGGCTCCTTCGAGACCTCGCTGGTCCTGGCCGTGCGCCCCGACCTGGTCGGCGACGACCGCCACGCCCTCCCCGAGGTCGCCATCGATCTGGCCGCCGCCCTGCGCGCCGGGGCGAAGGACTTCAAGGAGATGGGCGCGGCCCAGGGCTACTTCGGGCAGCCGGCGGCGGCGTCCGCGGCAGAGGGCCACGCACTGTACGAGGAGATGGCGAAGATCGTAGAGGAGGCGGTGGTCGGCGCGGGAGGGTGATTCGAGCGGTGCGACGTGCTACTTCGCAGCGCCGTGTCTTCGCTCTTCCGTCGCCTTGCACTATCCTTCGCCGATCCCGCGCTCGAGCGCGACTGGTGGATCTGGTTCGCCGCCGAGCGCGCGCGGGTGCTCCGCGGCGGGATCGTGGTGCTGCTCGGTGCGATGGTCCTGTTCATCCCGTTCGACCGGGAGATGTACCCCGAGGCCGCCGGCACGCTCCTCGCCATCCGCCTGCTCACGATCGCGCTGATGCTCGCGGCGGTCCCCGCCCTGTTCGGGCCCCGCTCCAAGGAGCTGTTGGCGACCCACGGCCAGGAGCTGCTGCTCTACGTCTGCCTCGTCACGTTGACCGGCCTCGGGGCGATCGGGTGGGTGCTGGCACCCGTCCTGACCGACGAGCGCGCGTACGCGCCCCTGATGGCGTTGTGCCTCACCGTGGCCGGCCTCTGCAGCGCCACCGGGCTCCGCTTCCGCTACGCGGCGCCGCTGTCGCTCACCGTCACCGCCCTGTTCGCGCTGGCGGCCGAGGTGCGCGGCGATCCGCCCGCCGGGTACGGCCTCGCCGTCCTCACGTTCGGCGTCGGCGTCAACGCGATCGGGCTCGTGGTGAGCTGGTCGATGGAGCATCAGGGGCGGCGCGCGTTCCAGCGTGCGCGTGAGCTCGACCACGAGCGGCGCCGATCCGAGGCCCTCCTGCTCAACGTGATGCCCCGCGCATACGCCGATCGGCTCGCGGCCGCCGGCGGCGGCGCGTGTGTCGACCGGCTCCCCGACGCCACCGTGTTGTTCGCCACGGTCGTCGGGTTCACCGAGGCCACGGCGGACCATCCGCCCCTCCAGGTGGTCGTCCTGCTCGATCGCCTCGTCGCGACGTTCGATGCGCTCGCCACGGTCGAGGGCGTCGAGCGCATCAAGACCATCGGCGCCACCTACATGGCCGCGGCGGGCGTGACCGACGCGCGGGCCGACCACGCCGAGGCCGCCACCCGCCTCGCGCTCGCCATGCGGGACGCGATGCGGGGCGCTGCCCGCCGCGAGGGCCTGCACCTCCAGCTACGCGTCGGCATCGCGTCGGGACCGCTCGTGGCCGGGGTCATCGGCCGCAAGCGGTTCGCGTTCGACTGCTGGGGTGACACCGCCAACATGGCCGCGAGGCTCGACGTCTCGGGTCACCCCGACCGGATCCACGTGAGCGCGGCGACCGCCGGGAAGCTCGGCGCGGCCTACGTCGTGGCGCCGCGCGGCGCCGTGTTCCTCAAGGGCAAAGGCGCCGTGGAGACCTTCTGGATCGACGGCGCCGAGCCCCCGGGCGACACATGAGCGAGTCCTCGCCCGCGCCCGAACGTGTCGATCCCCGCTTCGTCCAGCACCCGCTCTGGCTCACGTTCGCCAACGCCGACGTCGAGCGGGCGCGCTGGGCCGACTTCGCGGTCGAGATCCGCAACTCCGCGCGGGTCAGCGTCCTCATCCTCCTCGTGGTGTTCTCGGCCTTCGTCCTGAACGACCTCGCGCTCTTCCCCCACGAGCTCCCCAAGCTCCTGGCGATCCGCTTCGGCGTGGTCGTGCCGAGCCTCCTGGTGGCGCTCGTGGCCGCGACCTGGCCGCGCGCCGTGCCGCTTCTCCGGCGCTACATCCAGGAGTACCTCCTGGCCCTCGCGAGCGTCGGATGTGGCGGCATGGTCGCGATGGGTTGGGTCATGGCGCCGAGCGCCACGCCGCAGCGGGTGTGGGTCGCGGGGCTCGGCTACCTGGTGTGCCTGATGGGCGTGTACGGCTTCTCGCGCCTCCGCTTCGGCTACGCCGTCGCGCTCGGTCTAGGCACCTCCCTGCTCTCGCTGGTCCTGCTCCTGCGCGCGCCGCCCATCCCCGGCATCGCGCCCGCGCTCGCGACGTTCGGCCTGGTGATGAACCTCGCGGGAGCCTGGACCACCCGCACCTTCGAGACCCTCGGCCGGCGCGAGTTCGCCCAGCGGCAGCTCCTGGCCGAGGCCCGCGCGCGGTCCGAGGTGCTCCTGCGCAATGCCCTCCCCGCCGACGTCGCCGAGCGCCTGCGCGACGCGGGGGGCGAGCGCGTCGTCATCGCCGACCGCTACGAGTCGGTCACCGTCGTGCTGGCCGACATCGTCGACTTCACCCCCCTGTGCGACCGGCTCCCCGCCGAGGCCATCGCGGCGCTCCTCGACAGCCTGTACGGCCGCTTCGACGCGCTGTGCGAGGCCCACGGCGTCGAGAAGATCAAGACACTCGGCGACGCCTGGCTCGCGGCCGCCGGCGTCCCCCGCGCCCGCCCCGACCACGCCGAGGTCGCCGCGCGGCTCGCCCTCGAGATGCGCGCGGTCGCCGAGCAGATCGGGCCGGCGCTCCGCATCGGCATCCACACCGGCCCTGCCGTGGCCGGCGTGATTGGGCGCACCCGCTTCGCCTACGACCTCTGGGGCGACGCCGTCACGGGCGCCGCCGCGATGGAGCGTGGCAGCCGCCCGGGAGGCATCCGCGTGAGCCCCGCCACTGCCGCGCGGCTGGCGGGGGCGTTCGTGTTGGTCGACGATGGGACCGGTACATGGCTGATGGGGGAGCGGGCGGGGGTGGAGCTCAGAGCGTCGTAGACCCTACGGCGCCCCGCAGCTGTCCGAGATCTCCAGCATCGACGCGTCCGCGTCGTCCACCATCCGCGAGAGCACCGAACCCTCGCCGCCCGCCACGCCGACCTGCCAGCCGGCGCGCATCCCGAACGTCGCCAGGAACGTCGCTTCGGTCACGGTGACCGGCGCGTCGACCCAGGCGACCGCGAGGATGTCCGACGTGTCACAGAGCAGGCCCCGTCCGTCGTCGCCCTCGCTCAGGCCGCCCGAGCCGTCCAGATCGTCGTACGCGATGACGAGGCCCGCGGCGAGCGAGATCCCGCCCAGGTCCGGGTCCGTCAGGATGTTGTCCGCCGGCGGGACGGTGGGGAGATCGATGCTCCACGGGTCGGTGTACGCCTGGTCCGCGATGGGGGTCGCACCCTCCAGCTCGTCGATCGCGCTCACCAGCGCGATGCGACGCCGCGCGGTGTCGCCGTCGAGCGAGACGGTGCCGCCGATGACCGAGAGCGAGCTCGCCAGCAGGTTCAGCGGCAAGGTGACTTCAGCGCTGCCGAACGCGCCCGTCGTCAGGTCGATGGTGTACCAGCCGAGGGCGCCGCCGGCGGCCTCCAGGTCCGGGTGCAGCGTGCCGCCGAGGTTGAGCGCGAGCTGCTGGGCGGAGGCACCGACGAAGGTCTCGCCCACGTTCCAGGCGCCGTCGTCGTTCGTGTCGTCCACGAGCGTGATGGTGTACAGGCCGATGTACGTCCCGGGGTAGTCGGGCGATTCGATCATGGTGGAGAGCTCGGGATCGGGGAGCTCGAGCGCGGTCACCTCTCCGGTGATCCGCCCCCCGGCGAACGGATCCCCGGGGCCCTCCTCCAGGTCGACATAGAACAGCTGGGCGGCGAGGCTGTCGAGATCCGCGGGGGCGAAGCTCGGGTCCAGGTCGATGGTGAGGGTGAGATCCCCCTCGACCGGGATGTCGGTGTCCGTGTCGGTATCCGTATCGGTGTCGGTGTCGGTGTCGGTGTCGGTGTCCGTATCCGTATCCGTATCCGTATCCGTGTCGGTGTCCGTATCCGTATCCGTCTCGGCGGCGGTGTCCTCGGTGTCCTTCGGCGTGCAGGCGGTGAGGAGGAGGAGAAGCAGGCTCGGCATGGCAGACCTCGGTGGGAGAAGGGCGCGGAGGATACACGATCGCATCCGCGCCCAATCCGAGCGGCCGCCGGCTCCTCACTCCCCGACGTAGACGATTCTCCAAATCCGCCCACGCGCATCGTCCGATACGTACACCGCTCCGTCACGTCCCTGCGCGAGCCCCGTGGGGCGGCTGTTCTCCGGCGCGTCCTCGTCGTTCGGGTTCGGCGCGAAGCCGTCGGCGAACACCTCGAAGGGGCCGGTGGCGTGCCCGTCCCCGAGGGGTTGGAACACCACGTTGAAGCCGCCCTGTGTCAACGGCGCGCGGTTCCACGAGCCGTGGAAGGCGAGGAACACGCCCTCCTGGTAGCGGTCCGGGAACATGCGGCCCGTGTAGAACATCATCGCGTTCGGCGCCCAGTGCCCCGGGAACCAACCCACGTTCTGGTCGAACGCGACACATCGCCCCACCGTGACGCCGTCCCCGCCGTACTCGGGGGCGAGCACGCGCGCCTCCAGACGGGGGTCGAAGTAACAGTAGGGCCAGCCGTAGTCGTCTCCGCGGTTCACCTGGAACAGCTCCTCCGCGGGCACCTCGGCGTTGTCCTCGGCGGTGAACTCGAGGTGCTCCCACTCTCCCAGGTTGTCGCGTCCGTGCTGGGCCACCCAGAGGGTGTCGTCGTCAGGGTTGGTGGTGATGGCGACGGCGTTGCGGATGCCCCTGGCGAAGTGCTCGGCCCCGGCCTGTGTTTGTCCGGGCATCCGCGCGTCGAACCGCCAGATCCCCGCGGTGGTGTCGAGCTGGGGGCAGGGGTCGAGCCCCGCGACGTCGGGCTCGCGGTCGTGCTCCGCCGGCTGACACGCGTCCGTGGGCGAGCCGACGTTGACGTATATGCTGCCGTCGCGCGTGATCGCGAAGTTGCGTGTCTTGTGGCCCGGGGCCCCGCTGGGGAGGTCTGCCACGATGGTCTCCGGCGGGCCCTCGGGCGAGAGGGAGTCCTGGTGGCGTGGGTAACGCTCGATGATCGTCGGCTCGGTCTCCGGGTTGGGAGGTTGGTGGTCGACATACAGGTGGCCCTCGAACAACGCCACGTGCGAGGCCCCGAACCCATCGGCGAACTTTCCCTTCTCGTCAGCGTGGCCGTCGCCGTCGGTGTCACGCAACGCCCACACCCCGTTGCCGTCCTCGCCTGCCACGAAAACGTCCCCGTTTGCCGCCACGTCGAGCTGCCGCGCGCCGGTCACCCCGTCGGCGAAGAGCGTGGCGCAGAACCCCGCGGGCAGCGTGATTCCGCCGTTGTCCGGATCACAGGGGGGCCGGTCGGTCGGGCGAGGCGAGGGGCCGGGGGAGGGGAGGGCGACGGCGGAGGGCGTCTCGGGGTCGGGGGCAGCGGGCCCGGGCGAGGGGGCCCCGGCCGGCGCGGCGCAGGCCCCGGCCGTCACGAGGCAGATCAGCCGTGCGATGGTGTTCGGGACTCGGCTCCCGGAGGCTGAAACACGGGTGTTCATGGCCTCGGAGTAGGCACCTCGCGGAGTGGGGGAAGACCCGGTCGCCTCCTCCGGGGGCGGCCACGGCGCCTGCACGACGCCGCGCGGCTCGAGGCCACCCTCTGGAGGGGTGTGTGCCATAGTGCCGGCGATCGGAGTCCCTGATGTTCGCGTTTTTGTTTCTCGCCTGCGCGCCGCACCGCCCGCCGTCCGCGGGAGCCGCTGCCACCTCCCCCGGCGAGGCGGAGCAACGCGCGTCTTGTGACGCAGGCGATCTCGGGGGCTGCATGCAGCTCGTCGCCATGCTGGAGGGCGAGGCGCCGAGCCCCGCCCGCATCCGCGAGGCGATCGATCTGTCGTCGCGGGCCGCCCTCCAGCATCCCGTGGCCGCCCAGGCCGCGGTGCTCGTCGCCAACACGCACCCCGACATCGCGACGCCCGAGGAGCGCGCAGCCGCGTGGAGGCGTCTCTGCCAGGACCAGGAGTTCCCCGCCGCCTGTGCCGTCGGGGGTTGGGAGCTCGCGCTGGAACGCCCGGAGGACGCGCGCGCGTTGTGGGCCACCGGTTGCGAGCTCGGCCTCCCCCACCTCTGCGCGCCCGCGTCCCCCACGGATGTCGTCTCCGTGACGTTGCCGCCCGCGTTCACCAGGCGCCTCGAGGAGCTCGGCGCGTCGTTCCACATGCCCGTCGGCTTCGACGTGATCCCGACGCCCGACAACCCGCGGTTCCAGCCCGAGTTCGCCATCCGCTCCGACGATGGGCGGGTGGAGGTCTGGTACGCCCTTCGGGATGACAGCCAATTCATGGACACCAGCGACGAGTGCCAGGACAAACCCGGGTGTGTGTCGGCGGACTTCCTGCGCATCGAGCAATCGATGGCCTGGGCCATGCTCGGAAACGTCGCGCAGATCCCCCCCGACAAGATGGTCATGGGCGCGTTCCCGGCGCTCCCCGTCCGCCTCGAGTTCAACGCCCACTGGGGCCTCTCGGGGAGCACGGTCGCCGACTGGCCCGGCCGGCCGGCGTTGACCCTCAACGTGCTCCACCGCGATCCCGCCGCGAATCTCTACGTGTTGTTCGTGTTCCACGACATCACCGCCATCACGGAGTCAGGCGGGAACGACGCGCAGACGAGGGCGTTCCACAGCCTGCGCTTCACCGAGCCGGTGGGGCTCGGAGGGACCTGGCTGCAATGAATCGGGGTATCCGTCGGCTGACTTGGGAGCCGTCTGGGCGACCAACGTTGGGCGCGGTGCCTCGGCGCCCCGAGCCGCGCCGACCGCGCCCGGTAGAGCACCCGGGTCCTCCGAGCGGCCTCCCGGGCCGGGTCACCCTCCCGCCCTGGGGCCGCATGCAGCCGATCGAGCGCGTGAATCGCAACGGCGCCCGCGTGTCGCTGCGCGCCGGGTCAGCGTGGCTCGTGACCCCCCGACGCGCCGCAGGCCGGCAACGCGGACCTGCCGCCCGGGGCGGCGCTGTCCGCCTACGTCGAGCGCGTGTTCCTCGGCTGCGAGACACTCGCCGAGCCGATCGAGGAGCAGGTGGTGCCCGACGAACAGGCGTTCCAGGAAGAGGTCGGGCTCTCGCCGAAGCAGGCGTGCCGGATGGTGCGGCTGCGGTAAGCCTCGCGGCACTGCTCGATCCGCGGCATCCGCTCGCCGAGGTCGTCACGGATGTCGACGGCCGGTGGATCCCGCCGTTCGAGATGTAGGCGCGCGCCGATGCGGCCCCGCGCGTCGCGCCGGAGTACATCTCCGAGGGGATCTCGCGCATGACCGACATGACCACGCCGGGCCGACGTTTCGAGGGCGTGCACTGCACGTTGGACATCTCCCGCCCGCGGGACCGCGTCGTCCTCGTCACCATCAGCGGGACCGACGTCGGCGAGCTCGGCGATGCCCCGTTCAAAGCGCTCGAGTCCGACCTCGCGGACGCGCGCCCGCTGGAGCTCTTCATCGACACGAGGGACACTCGCGGCGCGTCCATCGGCGTGAGCCAGGACTGGGCGATGTGGCTGCAACGCAACCGCGAGCGGTTCCTGCGCGTCACGATGCTCCCGGGCTCGCGCTACATCCAGGTCACCGCCGACTTCGTCCGCCGCTTCGCGGACCTGGGCGACTGCATGTACATCACCACGGACACCCGGGCGTTCGACTCCGCGCTCGCCGCCGCCGTTCAGGGCGACTCGGCGCGGTAGGGCGCGAGCCGCCGGAGGGCCGCCCACCCCTGGTCCTCGGCCCTACGGTGCCGTGAGGGCCGCCGCGGTCGCCGGCCAGCCCTTCGCCGTGGCAATCTGGACGGGCGTCTGCTCGTCGCCGGTCGCCGCGGCGGACCACCCCGCGGCGCGGAGCAGCACTACGAGCTCCGCGCTGGCCGCGTCGTCCTCCTTGCCCCACTTCACCGCCTCCCAGATGGCGTTCTCACCGTTCGGGCACGTGGCGGGCGTCACCCCGTGCGCGAACGCGACCCGGACGAACGCGAGCGATTGGCCAACGATCGCACACTGGCGACGCTCGACGGGCAGGCTCTCGGCGCGGAGATCGGCCCCCGCGTCGAGCAGCAACGCCAGGGCCGCCTCGTTGTCGTACTGGGCGGCCCGGGAAACGGCCTGGTCGAGGTCCGCCCGGTCGGGAGCGTCGGAGAGCTCGGCCCGCAGGGCGCTCACGTCCTCGTAGGTGTAGTAGGCATTCCACACCTCGGCGGGCTTCTACCCGGCGGCGGACGCCTCGGGTCCGAACAGTTCTGTTCGAAGGAGCGCGCCTGCTACTCCCGCCGCCACTCTCCACATCCCGTCACTGCCGGTGCCCGACGGGTTGCCCCACCCCCCCGGGGGAGCTAAGCGGCGCGCGCTCTCGGGGTCAGCATGGGTGGCATCCTCCTCTTGGAAGACGGACGCTCCTTCCGGGGCGACGCATTTGGCGCTCCCGCAACGAAGGTGGGGGAGATCGTCTTCAACACGGCGATGACCGGGTACCAGGAGGTCCTCACCGACCCCTCGTACCGCGAGCAGATCGTGGTGATGACGACCGCGCACGTCGGAAACTACGGCGTCAACGGGGAGGACGTGGAGTCCGACGCCGTGCAGGTCTCCGGCTTCGTCGCCCGGCACTTCTCGCCGATGGCGTCGAACCACCGCAGCACCGGCACGCTCGAAGGTTACCTCGCCGCCGCCGGGGTCCCCGGGGTGCACGGCATCGACACGCGCGCGCTCGTGCGCCACATCCGCGCCAAGGGCGCCATGCGCGCGGCCATCTCGACCGAGGGCCTGGACGAGGCGGAGCTCCGCGCCCGCATCGAGGCGTGGCCCGGCATGGTCGGGCGGGACCTCGTGAGCGAGGTCTCCACGAAGGTGCGCTACACGTTCGCCGAGAACAGCATCGTGGGCGCGCCGCGCATCCACACGCTCGACGGCGGCGTGAAGCGGAACCTCCTCCGCCTGTTCGCGCAGGCCGGCTGCCACGTCGAGGTGTTCCCCTCGACGACCGTGGCCGAGGAGCTCCGGGACGGCGCGGACGCCGTGTTCCTCTCCAACGGCCCCGGTGACCCCGCGGCGCTTCCGGGCATGGTGCGCGAGGTCAAGAAGCTCCTCGGCAAGACGCCGGTGCTGGGCGTCTGCCTCGGCCACCAGCTCCTCGGGCTGGCCCTCGGCGCCGACACGTTCAAGCTCCGCTTCGGCCACCGCGGCGGCAACCACCCGGTGCGCGACAGCGAGACCGGGCGGGTCGAGATCACCAGCCAGAACCACGGCTTCTGCGTCGATCCCGCCGGGGTCGAGCGCGCCGGCGCACGCATCACCCACGTGAACCTGAACGACCAGACGCTCGAGGGCTTCGTCCACGCCGACCTCGGCGTCATCGCCGTGCAGTTCCACCCCGAGGCCGCCCCCGGCCCCAACGACTCGGCCCACCTCATCCTCGACCGCTTCCTGCGCTTCGCCGGCACCTCCCGGAAGGACTCCTAGATGCCGCGTCGCACCGATCTCCAGAGCATCCTCGTCATCGGCTCGGGCCCCATCGTCATCGGCCAGGCCTGCGAGTTCGACTACTCGGGCACCCAGGCCTGCAAGGCGCTCAAGGCGCTCGGCTACCGGGTGATCCTGCTCAACTCGAACCCCGCCACGATCATGACCGATCCGGACGTGGCGGACGCGACCTACATCGAGCCGCTCACGGCCGACTTCGCGGAGCAGATCATCGCCCGCGAGCGTCCGGACGCGATCCTGCCGACGGTCGGCGGGCAGACCGGCCTGAACCTGGCCCTCGCGCTGCACGAGCGCGGCACGCTGACCAAGTACGGGGTCGAGCTCATCGGCGCGAAGCCCGAGGCCATCGCGGTCGCCGAGGATCGCGAGCTGTTCAAGGCCGCGATGGAGGAGATCGGCGCCGGCGTCCCGAAGGCCGGCGTGGCCCGCACGGTCGCCGAGGCCGAGGCCATCGTGCTCGACATCGGCCTCCCCGCCGTCATCCGCCCCTCGTTCACGCTCGGCGGCTCCGGCGGCGGCATCGCCTACAACCTCGACGAGCTGCGCGACATCGTGGGCCAGGGCCTCGATCTGTCCCCGACCCGGCAGGTGCTGGTCGAGGAGAGCGTCATCGGCTGGAAGGAGTTCGAGCTCGAGGTCATGCGTGACCTCGCCGACAACGTCATCATCGTGTGCTCGATCGAGAACGTCGACCCGATGGGCGTCCACACCGGCGACTCGGTCACGGTCGCCCCCGCGCAGACCCTCACCGACCGCGAGTACCAGGCCCTCCGCGACCTGTCCCTGCGCATCATCCGCCGCATCGGCGTCGAGACGGGCGGCAGCAACATCCAGTTCGCCATCTCGCCCACCACCGGCGAGATCCGCGTCATCGAAATGAACCCGCGCGTGTCGCGCTCCTCGGCGCTCGCCTCCAAGGCCACCGGCTTCCCGATCGCCAAGATCGCGGCCCAGCTCGCCGTCGGCCTCACGCTGGATGAGATCAACAACGACATCACCCGGGTCACCCCGGCGTGTTTCGAGCCGGCGATCGACTACGTCATCGTCAAGATCCCCCGCTGGAACTTCGAGAAGTTCCCCGGCGCCGGGCGCGGCCTCGGCACCCAGATGAAGAGCGTCGGCGAGGTCATGGGCATCGGCCGCACCTTCGACGAGGCCCTCGGCAAGGCCATCGCGTCGCTCGAAGGTGGCTACCCCGACGTCACCAACCTCACCGACGAGCTCCTCCGCGAGCGCATCTCGCTCCCGACGCCCGACCGCCTCGCCGCGCTGCTCGAGGCCCTCCGCCGCGGCTTCACCGCCGAGTCCATCCACGACTCCTCGCGCATCGACCCGTGGTTCCTCGAGCGCATGGCCGCGCTCGTGAACGCACAGCGCCGCTTCGAGGGGCGCCCCCTCTCGGCCCTCTCCGCCGAGGAGCTCCGCAACGCCAAGCGCGCCGGCGTGACCGACGCGGCGCTCGCCCGCCTCACCGGCGCTTCCGAGGACAAGGTCACCGCGCGTCGTGAATCGCTCGGCGTTCACCCCGTCTACAAGCGCGTCGACACCTGCGCCGCGGAGTTCGAGAGCCACACCCCTTACCTCTACTCCAGCTACGAGGACGAGGACGAGGCCGGCGATCTCCCCAAGGAGCGCGTGGTCGTGCTCGGCAACGGTCCGAACCGCATCGGCCAGGGCCTCGAGTTCGACTATTGCTGCTGCCACGCCGCGTATGCCGTGCGCGAGATGGGGTACGCCGCGGTCATGGTCAACTGCAACCCGGAGACCGTGTCGACCGACTACGACACCTCCGACAAGCTCTACTTCGAGCCCGTCACCGCCGAGCACGTGCGCGGCGTGGTGCGGCGCGAGCAGCCCCTCGGCGTCGTGTTGCAGTTCGGTGGGCAGACCCCGCTCAAGCTCTCCCACCGCGTCGGCACCGTGCTCGGCACCCAGCCCGACGCCATCGACGTGTGCGAGGATCGCAAGCGCTTCTCCGCCCTCATGAACCGCCTCGGCATCCGCCAGCCCGACGGCGAGATGGTCGCCGACCGTGAAGGCAGCTGGGCCGCCGCCGCGCGCCTCGGCTACCCCCTGCTCGTGCGGCCCTCGTACGTGCTCGGCGGCCGCGCGATGAAGATCTGCTTCGACGACGCCGACTTCCACGCCGCCGTCGACGAGGCCATCCGCGTGAGCGAGGACCACCCCCTCCTCATCGACCGCTTCCTCGAAGGCGCCGTCGAGTACGACGTCGACGCGCTGTGTGACGGCACCGACGTGCACGTGGTCGGCATCATGGAGCACATCGAGGAGGCCGGCGTCCACTCCGGCGACTCGACGACCATCTTCCCCGCCATCCAGCTCTCGGCCGAGAACCGTCGCGAGATGGAGGACATCGTCCATCGCATCGCGCTCGACGTGGGCGTGCTCGGCCTCGTGAACGTGCAGTTCGCCGTCCAGAACGGCGTGGTCTACGTCATCGAGGTCAACCCCCGCGCGTCCCGCACGGTGCCCTACCTCGCCAAGGCCACGGGCATCCCGGTCGCCCGCTACGCCACGCGCCTGCTCCTCGGCCAGAAGATCGCCGACCTCGGCGACCTGCGCCCGTGGGGTCGCGGCATGTACTTCGTCAAGGCGCCCGTCTTCCCGTGGCGCCGCTTCGCCGGCGTCGACACCATCCTCGGCCCCGAGATGCGCTCGACGGGTGAGGTCATGGGCGCCGGCTGGAGCTTCGGCGAGGCCTACGCCAAGGCCCTCATCGCGAGCGGCATGACGCTCCCGACGGAGGGCGGCGTCTTCATGTCCTTCCGCGACGGCGACAAGCACGAGGCCCCCCCGATCGCCGGCGCGCTGCGCCAGATGGGCTTCAAGATCTTCGCCACCGGCGGCACCGCGCGTGCGCTCACGGCCGCGGGCGTCGAGGTCGAGCGCGTCTACAAGGTGCGCGAGGGCCGCCCCGACGTGGTCGACCTCATCAAGAACGGCCAGATCCAGCTCGTCATCAACACCCCCCTCGGCAAGAAGGCCCAGTACGACGAGGCCGCCATGCGCCTCGCCGGCCTGCGTTTCGGCGTGCCCTGTGTCACCAACCTCCAGGCGGCGCGGGTGCTCCCGGCGGCGATCCGGAGCTTGCGCGCGGGGGAGCTGCGGGTGGTGAAGTTGCAGGAGATTCGGCGGCCGGCGTAGGTCGGGAGCCGATCTCCCGGCCTACGGCTGGACGCGGATCAGCTCGACGCCGCCGAAGTCCCGTCCCGCCAGCCCGTAGAGCACGTCCCCCACGGTGACGAGCTCCCCGCCGGCGCACTCGTTCACGTCGCAGGGCGTGTCGGGAAAGGTCCAGACGGGCGGGTCCACGCTGCTGACGACGGGGATCGAGCGTGTCTCGGCGCAAGTGCGGGCCATGTACCTGCCGGCGATGCGGCCGTCCGCGAGCGGCAGGGCATGGCTCGTCAGGATTGAGGGGTGGGCAACCGAGCGCCAGGCCGCTTCGGCGAACGACCAGGTCTCGATCCGGCCCTCGACGTTGATCATGACGGACTCGCCGTTGCCGTAAATCCAAACCTGGGTTTCCAGCGCGGCTCCGTCCGCCGCGAAGAGGGGGCCGACCGCGGCCGTCGCGAGATCGAGCGTGTGCGGCGTCCCGGCGGCGCCCGAGTGGTAGGGCTGGAGCCACGCCGTGTCACCATGGACGTAGCCGGAGAGGAAGCGCGTCTCCGGGTCCTGGGAGAGCGACAGCGGCGTGGCCGAGCCGTCGGCAGGGTCGATGCGCCAGGCGCGGAGCGGGTTCGGGGACCAGACGATCGGATCGCCGTCACTGCCGAGGAGCCCGAAGGACTGCCCGTCCGCCTCGGCGGGCAGCGCGACCTCGGTCACCGTGGCGGTGACCGGATCGACGAGCCAAAGGCGCGAGACTGCCGTGCGCGCATCGACGGTGAGGACGGCGAGCACGTCGCCCGCCGCGACGGAGTGCGTCACGTCCGTGAGCGTGCCGTCGCCCCACAACGAGGCGCGGGTGATCGCCATCGGCGCGAACGCCACGTCCACGCCCAGCTCGTCCACGAACGCATCGTAGACGTGCGCGCGGACCCAGGCCTCGGCGTCCCCCACGGGGGAGGCCGCGCCGCAAAGCGTGGCGGCGAGCTCCTCCTCGGCGACTGCGCGGGCTCCGAGCCCGCAGGCCCCCGCGAAGGCCTCGCCGGTGCGGTCGTCCTCCGTCGGATACGCGGGGTGCTCCGGGACCGAGTCCGGCGGGAAGAGGTCCGGCCGCTCGGCCGAGGGCCTCCCCTCGGTCCAGTCCCAGGCGTGGCACAACTCGTGGAGGGTGGTCTCCCGAACGGAGACGGCGTGCGGCTCGACGAGCACCCGGTCCCCGACGTACAGGCCGGAGGCGGCGTCGATGGGCACCTCGTCCACGAGCGCGACTTCCATCAGGCACAGGCCCGGCCGGCTCGTCCAGCTCGCGAAGTCCGCGAAGGCCTGCCGCACCTCCTCCAGCGCGTCCGGATCGCCGACCTCGTCGACGAGCTCGGTCTCCGCGAAGGTGGGGCACGGCGCCTCATCGGGCGGGCGGCAGCCGACGAGCAGGATCATCGGACAGCAGCGCCACATCGGGAAGTCTCCTGGAGGAGTATACCCGGCTCGTCGCGAGCAAAGCGTGATAGGTCACGACGCTCGCCAGGACCCGATAGTGCTCCACATCTTCGTTCTGCTCGCTTGCGCCGAAGCGCCCACGGACACCACCCCGGACCCGGTGGTCTGCGGGGCGGACTACCACCAGTCCGACCTGGAGGCCGACATCCGGGGCGCCTACTGCGAATGGCAGGTGGAGTGCCTCGGACTTTTTGGCGACGTGCCCAGCTGTGGGGACTTCGTCACGGACGAATCCATCCTCGAGGACATCGATCCGTGCCGGCTCCAGACGTGCGCCGCCTGGCTCACCAGCGCCGCCTACGTCTGCGAGACGAAGGAGGCGGTGGAGACGCCGGACGAGTGCGGGGACCCGTTCCTGTAGAGTTCGGACGGGAGGTGATCTTGGCGCGCTGGGACACACGGATCTGGTGGCTCTGGTCGCTGACGATCGGCCTCGCCGCCTGCAACAGCAACGAGTGCCAGGGGGTGGGTGCGAAGCTCGAAGCGGCACGGTTGGTGAGCACCGATGTCGCGGGTGAGCTCCTCACTCCGGGCGCGATCTTGGGTGTCACCGAGCAGGGAGAGTTGGTGCGGACCTGGGAGGAGGCAGGATTCGCCGGCTTGGCGGAGCCCCCAACTCTCGCCGAAGGGCAGCAGGTCGTCTTCTTTCGGCCGGGCCTCTCGGGCGCGTGTGGCACGGAGGACATCACCGGCTTCTTCTCGGTTGATACACGAACGCTTCGGGTGTCGATCCTGAGCCACGCGGCCTGTGGTGGCTCGTGTGACTGCGCGGGGCCTACCAACTCCCTGGAGGCGTGGCTCGTACCCGGAAGCGGCGCGCTCGTCGCCTGCCGGCATGGCGACGGGTGCCTGTGAGGGGGGGGCGTGCGTCGGGTGGCGCCCCCGCGGAGGCTCGGACAGACATCCGCGCCCCGTCCGGCGCCCTGGTGTTGGAGGTGTCAGCCTACGGACGCGTCGAGCGGCGTCAGGGGCGGCGTGCGTCCCAGTCGTCCCAATAGCGCTCGCACGTGCCTCTCAGCTGCTCTTCGGTAAGTGGGGCTCCGGTGTCCAGGAAGATTTCCATGGTGTCGTACGCCCGCTCGAGCTCGCCCTCGCGCCAACCAAGAACGAGCGGCTCCAGGCGATAGACGGAGAGCACCTCGGGCTCCCTGAACGCAATTACCCCCAAATCGGACGTGGCTTGCGCGTCGTACTGCCGGTACTCGAGCCTCGAGCAGCCACCGAGGCGCACGCGGAGGTGCGTGCCGCCCCCGTCGAACATGTCGCGCAGATACTCGATGTCGATGCGCAGCTCGACGACACCGGGCACCGAACCCGTGATCGCCTCGATGCTCCCGTCGTGGAACACCCCCCAGATCTCCGGATTCATTCTGGGTCTCTCTGGTGCACGGTGCCGAGCTGAAGTTCGGGGGAACCTATCGCAACGGCAACAACTCGACCTCTCGCCATCGAGCCCCCGAGTTGTTGCCGCTCGCCCGCGCCCGGCGCCGCATCCGCGCTGGTCCAACGTCGCGAATTCGTCGTCTCAACGTATCCCGTGCTCGGCCGCACCTCGACGCGGCAACAATTCCGGCAACAACTCGACCTCTCGCCATCGAGCCCCCGAGTTGGGTGTGATCGGTTTCAGTCGGGGCGCGCCCAAGCAGCACATTTGGTCGGCACCAGGGATCGCGGACAGGACCGCAGTCGGCCGATGACCGAGCATCTCTCGACTGCGGTCCGCCTGGGAGGACCGCCGGCGGCCGATGACCGAGCATCTCGCGACTGCGGTCCGCCTGGGAGGACCGGGGTCGGCCGATGACCGAGCATCTCTCGACTCTGGTCCGCGGCGCGGGATTGGCGCTGGCCCGCCGACTGAAGTGGATCACACCCCCCGAGTTGTTGCCGCTCGCAAGCGACCTTCCCTTCGCCGCGCCCCCTTCAACGCCGCTTCCGGCCCTTCTCCCCCGCCGGCTGCCCCGGCGTAGCGGTGAGCCCGCCGCCCCCGGCCACGCCGCGATCCCCCTCGCCGACGCCGCGGCCCACGGGCGGATGTGCCGGTTCGTAGGTCTCCCGCGGCTCGGACTCCGGGGCGCCGGGCGCACCCGCGTTCGCGCTGGCGTTCACGCCGGAGCGCCCACCCATGTCGCCGAGGTCGTCACCATGCGAGATTCCGGGGGAGAAGCCCGGGATGTGCGGGACGTACGGTCCGCTCATGTCCGGGGGCCTGTCCGCCGGGACCGCGCGGTCGGCGTCCTCGTCCGCGGCCACGTGCCCCCCGCGCAGCTCCTTGTACCGGTCGTCCTTCTTCGAAGCCATGGTGCCCTCCGGACCGGATGTAGGCACATTGGGCGACCGGCGCTGGGCGCGGTGCCTCGACGCCCCGAGCGGCGCCGACCGCGCCCCCGTGGACATCCCGGTGCTGGAGCACAAGCCGCCGACACGGACACCCACCGATCCGGTGTCTCGATCATTCGGAGCTGGGGCGGATCGCACCCGGCGCCTCGACCCCCACGCAGCGGAGGAACCACCGGATGGACGGCGCGCCGACGTAGTGGGCCCAGCGGTCCACGTCCGCGACCAGCGCGTCGTGGTCGCCCGCGAAGGAGGCCACGTAGGTCGCGAAGCCGCCGTGTTGCCGAGACACCGCGGCGAGAGCGCGCGCGTTGCGGAGCACCGCCAGCACGCGCTTTGGGTTGCGGATCATGCCGGGGGCCGCGAGCAGGCGATCGGCCTCCAGGTCTGTCCAGGCGGACACCTCGTCCAGCGCGAACCCGCTGAAGGCGTCGCGGATCGCGGGCCACCGGGCGCGCACGATATCGGGCCGGAAGCGCGCCTGGAACACGGCGGCCGCGAGCGCCTCGAACACCGCGTCGTCACCCTGCGCGAGCGCTCCGTCGACCGGGCACCACCCGGCGACCGCGGGGAGCGAACCGGTCACGCGGCCGGTGCCCGCGAGCGCCATGAGCACGCCCTGCCGCACTCCGGTTCGGATCGAGGCGCACACGATGCAGTAGTCGCGCTCCTCCCCGTCGGCGTCAGCCATCCGGACCCGGAAGCGCCGGTGTACCCCCTTCGGGGCGACCATGCCGAGCCGATCGCAGCGGGCACACTCGAACCGCACCTTGCGGTCGAAGGACGCCACCTCTCGCACCGTGGGCACGTCGTACGGAGCGTCTTCGTCCATGAAACCCGCGCCTCCCCCGTTTCGGTAGGGACATCCGGGGCGCGCGTCCACCGGACGTATCAGACGCGGTATCAGCCGATGTATCAGCCGATGTATCAGCCGATGTATCAGCCGATGTATCAGCCGATGTATCAG
>JAZKFH010000009.1:337395-394005 GCA_040386535.1 Myxococcota bacterium
CCGATGTATCACCGACACACCGCAATGTTGCATCGCGGTGCGGCCGGGCACGGTCCGGAGTAGAGGGAAGGTCGAGGCCCGCTTCCCGATGTTGTTGCTGCTGCTCGTTGGATGCCTGATCGACCGCGCCGGCTACGAGGAGCGCCGCGCCGCCCTCACCGATGACGATGGGGACGGCGCCTCCGAGGTGGATGGGGACTGTGACGACGCCGACGCGGCCGTGGGGCCGGGCGCGACGGAGCGCTGCAACGGGGCGGACGAGGACTGTGACGGGCAGATCGACGAGGACGTGGCGGACGCCGACTGGTACGCGGACGCGGACGGTGACGGGTTCGGCGGCGGGAGCGCCCTGCTCACGTGTGACCCGCCGGAGGGCTTCGTCGACCTCGGCGGGGACTGTGACGACACCGACGCCGCGCGTTTCCCGGGGGCCGCGGAGCGCTGCAACACGCTGGATGACGACTGTGACGGCGAGGTCGACGACCCCGCCGAGGTCGAGCCGCTCGAATGGTTCACGGATGCGGACGCGGACGGCTACGGCACCGGCACCCCGGTCGTCGGCTGCACGGATCCGGGGGGCGCGGCGCGAGAGGACGGGGACTGTGACGACGCGGACGCGAGCGCCAACCCCGGCGCCACCGAGGCCTGCAACGGCTACGACGACGACTGCAACGGCACGGTGGACGACGCCCCCGCCGTGACCTGGTACCTCGACCGGGACGAGGACGGCTACGGGGACGACGACTCCACCTATCTCGTGTGCTCGCCGCCCCCCGGCTACGCCGCGCTCGGCGGGGACTGCGACGACGTGGACGACGCCCGCCATCCCGACGCCACCGACGTGTGCGAGGACGGGGTGGACGGCAATTGTGACGGTGTCGAGGCCCCCTGCGGGCTCACGCCCGGCGAGAGCACCGCCGCCGACATGAGCGCGCGCTTCGTGGTGTCGGGCAGCGAGACCTACGTGGCGCGCACCGTGGCGTCCGCCGGTGACCTCGACGGGGACGGAGACGACGAGCTCGTCGTGGCGCGCCCGGGCAAGGACGATCTCACGGGCGCGGTCGCGCTGATCCCGGGCCGCCCTGGGCTCTATCTCGGCGAGTACGACCTCGACGCCGACGCCGCGCTCCTCTCCGGCGTCGTGGCAGAGGGGGCGTTCGGGTACGCGGTCTCCGGGGGCCAGGACACCAACGGCGACGGCACCTGCGATCTGCTCGTCAGCGCCATCAACGAAGACCGCGCCTACCTCTTCACCGACGGCGCCGCCGCGCTCGCAGGCGGGCTCGACAGCCGCGACGCAGCCCTCGTCCTGGTCGGGCCAGGCACCGCAGGCTCCTTCGGCGTGGCGGTCACCCTCCTCGGCGACCTCGACAGCGACGGCGTCGGCGACTGGCTCGTCGGCGACTACCTGTACGACGGCACGGGCGCCGCGTTCCTCTACTACGGGTCGGACGCCGGGGGCGGGCGGGAGATCGGGGTAGAGGAGGAGGGGGTGGTGAGGTTGCAGGCCACCACGCTCACCGAAGACGCAGGGCACGAGACGAGCCGGCTAGGCGATCTGGATGGCGACGGGTTGACCGAGTTCGCGATCTGGGACGCCCTCGTCGATTCGTCCGAGTCGGCCCATCGCGCCTACCTCGTTGTCAGCAGTGGGGACCGTTTGGCGCCCGGGGACCCTGGACCGCAGGCGGAGGTGTTCACCGGCCCGGTGGAGGGCGACACGTTCGAGACCATGGTGGGGCTCGGAGACATGGACGGAGACGGCCACGAGGACGCGGCCTTCGGCGCATCCGGGCTCGACGGAGGAACCGGCGGCGTCTACCTCCTCCGGGGCGCGCCGGTGATCACTGGTGGCCGCCCAATCGCGGGCGCCGCGTCCGCCCGCTTTCTCGGGATGGAGCCTGGACAAGGCTTGGGGCGCTCGATCGCGGGGGTGGGAGATCTCGACGGGGACGGCTATCCGGAGCTCGCGGCGGGCAACGCCCGCGGCGACGACATCGCGTCGGGGAACGTCTGGTTGTTCGGTGGCCGGGCGTCGATCGCCGGCGAGTGGACAATCGCCGACGCCTGGGCGTCGATCGAGGGTGCCAGCACCGAGGAAGAGGGGGAGGGCATCGCGGGCGCGCTCGATGTCAACGGTGACGGGGCCGCCGATCTGCTGGTGACCGCGTGGGATCCCGGCTCGTTGCAAGGTCAGGCCTGGCTGGCGTACGGAAAGAAGTAGGCCGGCCGGCCGAGATACCCCCTGCATTAACCGGTGTGTCGCCGATGTATCATCGATGTATCACCCCGAAGTATCAGGGGCAGGGCCACGCCCCCAGCGTCACGACGTTGTCGTCCTCCACACACTCGGCCACCTCGCCCGCGGCGTCCAGGGTGGCGGTGAGGACCCCGGCGCCCCACTCCACCCGTTCGAGGACGATGGGGCCGAGGACGGTGCCGGCGCCCGTCGCGACACCGGCGGCGCGCTCGGTGTGGACGACCACGCCGTCCTCGCGGACGAAGCTCACGTCGAAGGCGCCGGCGTCGACCAGGCCGGCGTTGGCGATCGGCAGCCAGAGCTCCACGCGGTCGAGCGCGCAGGTCTCGACACACACGTCGGGCGCCGCGGGCACGAGGTCGGCGAGCCAATGCGACGGGCCGAGCTCGGTGCCGCCGGCCCGGAAGTTGTTCCAGGTCGCCCAGTTGGGTGCCTGGACGGCCGGCACGCCGCCGTCGCCCTCGATGTTGGTGATGTGGTAGGCGTGCTGGTTCCAGATGGGGCGGGCGGGCGCCCAGGACAGGTTGGCGTCGCCGATGACGGTGATGCCGTTCCAGCCGCTGCCGGAGCCATTGTTCGTCGACGCGACGATGATCTCGGCCTGGTCGTCGTGATCCACGTCGGCGATGACGGGGTACTCCCACGCCGTGCCGTGCATGTGGCCGTCGTCCTGCCACCGGGTCGCGCCCGTCGCGCCGTCGAAGATGTACAGGGCCACCTCGTCGGCAAACACGACCTCGGCGGCCCCGTCGGCGTCGAAGTCGAACACCGAGGAGCCGGTCGCTGACGACGAATAGTCCTGGATCGTGGCGCTCCACAACACCGATCCGTCGGTGTCGAGCACGGTGTACGCGGTGCGCCCGGCCACGCCGATCTCCGCGGCGCCGTCCCCGTCGAAGTCCGCGACCGTGGGCGGCCCGCCTCCACCGGCGCCGGTGCTCACCGACCAGATCAGCGTGCCGTCGGGCTTCCAGACGTAGACCTCCCCCACGCTGTGCACGGTGGTGACGATGTCGGGCCCGCCGTCGCCGTCGATGTCGCCGATGGCCGAGAAGCCGTCCGGGCGGCCGCTCTGGGCGAGGATGGCGCCATCGGTGTCGTACAGGGTGTTGCCCGCGGCGATCTCCATCGCGCCGTCGCCGTCGACATCGACCGGCACCGAGATGCTGCCCCAGCCGGCGTTGGAGTCGGGGCGCCCCAGGCCACCGGCGCCGATCCAGCGCTCCGCGCCGTCCGAGTTCAGCACGATCTGCCCCACGACCACCTCCACGAGGCCGTCCCCGTCGAGGTCGGCGAGGGAGGGGTAGCTGTACACCGAGGTCGCGGTGCCCGTGTACACCCACTTGGGGGTGCCGTCGGCCTCGAAGGCCACGATCCCGCCGGTGTTGGTGATGGTCACGAGATCGGGCCGGCCGTCGCCTTCGAGGTCACCGATCGCCACTCCGCCGCGGTTGGACACGGCGTACGCGACGCTGTCGACGGTAAACCCGCTCACGCTCATGACCTCGGCGCTGCCGTCGCCGGAGACGACGCGGAGGTAGCCCGGCAGCGACGTGTCGGTCGTGGTGCTCGAGAACATCGTGTAGGCGATGTCGGGGATGTCGTTCGTGTCGATGACACCGTCGCCGTTGTCGTCCGTCAGGTTTGCGACCGCGGGCATGACGTAGGGGTGCTTGTAGGCGGGCTCCGACGCGAATTCGATCGTGCCCTCGGTGGTCCACTCCACGACCGGATCGAACGTGCCCGGCACCGGCTCGTTGAGGCAGGCGGGATCGACGGGCACGGACGGCGCGTCTGGCCCCAGGAAGCCGGCGCAGGTGGGATCCTCGACAATCGCCGAATCCACGGCGGTGTCGATCGGGGCGGTGTCGGGGACCGGGTCGTCCACCGGCTCCTCGACCTTGGTGACATCGTAGTCCGAGCAACCAACGGCGAGGAGGAGCAAGGGGAGGCGCATCCCGGCATCCTACGCGAGGCGTGCCTGGGGCGGAAGTGTTCACCGGTGGTGAACGCTTGCTGCGGTCCGGGCGGCCGTCGTGGGTGGTCGGCTGCGGTCGTGGCAGGTATTCAGCCCATGGAGGAGCCAAATGAGGTTGTTTCGTGTCGCCTTGGTGGTCGTGCCCGTATTGCTCACGCTCGCGTGCGCCGGCGCCGGAGAAAAGCCGGATGGGGCGGCATGCTCCGCGAATCCGGAGTGCGCGTCCGATTGTTGCCACCCGGACTTGTATTGGTGCAGCTACCTCGACATCTGCATGGACGGTGACAGTGGCACCGGGAGCGACTCCTGCGGTGCCGGGTATGCCGGCCCGGAGTACGACGTACAATCCGACAGCTTCTGCAAGGCGGCGTACAACTACCGGTGCAGCGGCTCCGACGACGAGGCCGACGCGAACTGCGCGATCTACAACCAGATGGAGGCCGACAACCCGGGCATGCCGTCCTGTCCGTATTGCTGACGGCCCCTGTCGCGGTGCCGTGCGCCGCGCCGGCGCCCGCCGCGTGCCCTGGCGCGGCTGACCCGCGCCGAAAGTGTTCACACGGCGTGAACACCGAAGAGAGCTAGGGGCCGACGCAGGGGTGACAGGCAGGGTACCCCGACGCGTGCGGGTTGGGAGCTGCTTCGGCACCCGATGGCACATCGCACACACACGCTGTTTGGAGCCGCATGTCCTCTCTTCGCCACAGCTCGCTCGTGTTCCTCCTTCTCACCCTCGCGTGCGCCGGCGGAAAGGACAAGGAGGACGAGGAGGGAGAAGACACCAGCTCCGAAGGCACGGAGCCCGTGACCTGCCTCGAGCTCGATCGGCTGGACGGGTACATCGTGCCGCCCGCCGGCATCTCGCTCGGCTTCCGCGTGCGCGACTGCGACGGGAACGCCGTGCGGGGCCTCCGGTCCGAGGACATCGTCGTGATCAACGACGAGGACGGCCTGCCGTTCGACGAGGGCGAGGGCGGCGCCGTCGCGGGCCTCGGCGTCATCTCCGACGTCGAGATGTACTCGGTGCTCACCCTCGACTTCTCCTCGTCCATCTTCGACGCCGGGGCCGAGGAGGACGTGGTGGATGGCGCGCTCGCCTACATCGACGCCACGCTCGTGGCGCCCGACTACCCGCTGGACCACCAGATCGCGCTCATCGCCTTCGGCGGGCCGACCGAGATCGAGGTGATCGCCGACTTCACCGACGATCCGAACGAGCTGCAACGCGCGCTCTCGCAAGCGCTTTCCGACGGGAGCCGTGGCACGACCGATCTCTACAACGCCTACATGTACGGGCTCTCGCTCGTCGCCAACGAGGGCTCGGGCGGCGCGGAGGACGCGGTGGTCGAGAAGTTCGTCGTCGTGATGACGGACGGCACCCACGAGGCGGGTGACAGCGCGAACCTCCGCAGCCAGGCGTTGGAGGCGCAGGCCCAGTCCGAGGCCACGATCTACGCGATCGGCATCGAGGGCGACTACGACGCGGCCGCGCTGCAGGAGCTCGCGAGCTCGCCGGCCAACTTCATCCCCGTCGACGGGTCGAGTGACCTGGGCGACGCGTTCGAAGAAACGTCGCAGCTCGCGCTGGCGCTCGCCCAGAGCAACTACGTCGTGGGCATCTGCACCCCCGTCGCGCTCGGCAACCCCACGCTCACCCTCCACGTGACCGTGGATGAGGCCACCGCCTCCGAGTCGATCTCCTACCCGACCGACGACCTGACGGGCGCCATCGACGACTGTGACCCGGAAGTCGTCGCCGCCGTGATGGGCGGCTGATCATGCGCCTCCTCCTGCTCGTGTCCCTCCTCGGCGCGTGCACGCCCAAGGAAGGCGAGCCCGTCTCCTCTGACGCCGACGGCGACGGCTTTCTCGCCGCCGACGACTGTGACGACAACGCCGCCGCCGTGAACCCCGACGCCGCCGAGTTGTGCGACGAGGTTGACAACGACTGCTCGGGCGGGGTGGACGACGAGCCGGAGGACGGCCGCCTCTACTACGCGGACGCCGACGGGGACGGGTATTACGGGGACAGCGAGACCGTGATCGCGTGCAACATCCCCTCCGGGTACGGGTTCTCCCCCGACGATTGTGACGACACCAACGGCGCGATCTACCCGGAGGCCGCGGAGGCGTGCGACGGGCTCGACAACGACTGCGACGGTTCGCTCCCATCCGACGAGACGGACGCGGACGGAGACGCCTTCATCGCGTGCGCCGAGTGTGACGACGGGGACGGGGACACGTTCCCGGGCGCGCCCGAAGTGTGCGACGAGATTGACAACAACTGTGACGGCGAGGTCGACGAGAACGGGAGTTGGTTCCGGGACGCGGATACGGACGGGTACGGCAGCGCTGCGGACACCACCCAGGCGAGCTGTGACGAGCCGCCGGCCGGGTACGTGGCAAACGACGACGATTGCGACGACACCGAGCGCGCGATCAGCCCGGCCGCGACGGAGGTGTGTGACACCGCGAACGACGACGAGGACTGCGACGGCGTCGCGGACGACGCGGATGAGTCCACCGCGGGGCAAACCACGTTCTACCGCGACGCGGATAAGGATGGGTACGGAGACGACATCGGCACTCCGTTCTGCGACGCGCGGGCCGGGTACAGCACGAGTGGGGGGGATTGTGACGACACGACGGCGATCGCCAACCCCGCGGAGGCGGAGGCTTGTGGTGACGGAGTGGACAACGATTGTGATGGGAGCGCGGGGACGGAATGCGGGCCGGACGGTGTGGTCGAACTGTCGGATTCCTACGCTCGCATACGGGGAGAGGTCAGCGGAGATCACAGCGGCGAGTCGGTAGCGTCGGCGGGGGACGTCAACGGGGACGGCTACGCCGACCTGATCATCGGTGCGTACGGAGACAACGACGGGGGCTCCGATGCGGGCGCCGCCTACCTCGTGTATCATCCGGTGAGCGGCCGCCTGGAACTGTCCGCTGCGGCCGCCAAGCTCATCGGGGAGCAGGCCAACAGTTGGGCCGGCCTCTCCGTCGCCTCGGCGGGTGATATGAACGGCGACGGATACGCCGACCTCTTCGTCGGCGCGTATGGAGACGGGGACGGCGGCTTCAACGCCGGCGCCGCCTACGTGGTGCACGGTCCGGTATACGGGGATCTCGACCTGTCACTGGCCGATGCCAAGCTCATCGGGGAGCGGACCAACGACCTGGCCGGATACTCGGTGGCATCCGCGGGCGACGTGAACGGGGATGGGTACGGCGACCTCGTCGTCGGCTCGATGGAGGTGAGCGACGGCGGCTCCGGTGCGGGCGCCGCCTACGTAGTGTACGGTCCGGTGAGCGGGGAACTCGACCTGTCACTGGCGGGCGCCAGGCTCATCGGGGAGGATGCTGGCGACTATGCTGGATATTCGGTGGCATCGGCGGGGGACGTGAACAGGGACGGGTACGCCGATCTCATCATCGGTTCGGCGTTCGCAGAAGCCGCCTATTTGATATACGGCCCGGTCAGCGGCGACATCGACCTGTCCCTCGCCGACGCCAGGCTCATTGGAGACCTCGGGATCGTCGGAAACTCCGTGGCAGGCGCGGGCGACGTCAACGCGGACGGATATGATGACCTGATCATCGGCAGCTTTGCCGCTACCGCCTACCTGGTCCTTGGCCCCGTCAGTGGGGACGTGGACCTCTCTCTCGCCGATGCCCGGTTTACCGGTGAAACCGCGGGGAGCTCCGGCGCCGGAAGCTCGGTGGCCGCGGCCGGCGACGTGAACGGGGACGGCTACGCCGACCTGATCATCGGCGCGGCGTCGGACAGCGAAGGTGGTTCGTTCGCGGGCGCCGCCTACCTCGTGTACGGTCCGGTGAGCGGCGACCTCGACCTGGAGCTGGCGGACGTCAAGCTGATCGGGAGGGACGAGTCAGAAGGGGCCGGCTGCGCCGTCGCCTCGGCGGGAGACGTGAACGCGGACGGCTACGACGACGTGATCGTGGGTGCCTGCGGAAGCGGCCGCACCTACGCCGCCTACCTCATCCTCGGCGGCCCCGGCCTCTGAGACAGGGTACTCTCGGCCCGTGATCGGCCGCAGCGCACTCCTCCTCCTGCTCGCGGCGTGTGTCGCCGGGCCGCGCCCCGCGAGGGCGGCGCCCAACCGCGGGATCCGGGCGCGCCCCGACCCCGACGCCGGGCCCGGCGGCGACCAGCTCGAACACGCCGGCCAGAGCCACATGCGCGCACGCTATCGCGAGCGGTACGTGTCCGGGGACGTGAGGCGACGATCCGCGATGCCGGCCCGGGAGGAATGGCGGCCCGGGCGGGCACGCGCCTTGCTACATCGGTTGCCACCGGAGTCCGCATGTTCCTCCTGACCCTCCTCCTCGCCTGCAACAACGACTGCTCCTACTACGAGCGCTGCGACGGCGACACGCTCCTCGTGTGCGGCGAGGGCGCCGATCAACAGGTGAACCGCAAGGTGAACGAGGTCCCGTGCGAGGCGCCCAACGCCGTGTGTGTCGAGGTGGGCGAGAACAACGCCACCTGCGCGCACGACGTCGAGCCCTGCGTCGAGGGACAGGCGCCCATCTGCGACGGCGACGTCGTGCTCACCTGCGAGCCGTTCCGCTCCGCGATCGGCCTCCTGGGCGACGGCTCGGACCAGTCCTTCGTCCAGGCGGTGGACTGCGCCGCGCTCGACAAGGTCTGCGGCGCGGCGGGGGACACCGTCACGTGCGTTGATGCGGTGCTACCGTAGTCCCCACTCCTCCGAGGTCCCTTGGTACGACACGCGCTGCTGCTCCCCCTCCTCTCCGTCATCGGGTGCACCGACGGCGCCATCGAGCTCGGAGATACGGGCAAGAGCGGCGGGGACACCGACACGGACGCCGACACGGACACGGACACGGATACCGAGGTAGACCCCTCCTGGGCGACAGTCGAGTCGTGCCGCGCGGCCCACTCCGGAGGTTTCAACGATTGGATCGTCGCCGGGGGGCAGGCGTTCGTCGTGCATGGCAACAGCGACGAGGACGCCCAACTCGGGCGTGACACGTTGGAGAGCTACAGCGAGCTGCTCGCGGGCACCTTCGCCAGCTTCGAGCTGCGCGCCGCGGCCGACCTGACCGCGGAGGAGCGCACGGCCAGCCTGTTCGTCGTCGGGCACCCCGACACCCAGCCGTTGTTGGCCGAGATGGACGGGAGCCTGCCCGTGCGGTTCACGGACGAGGGGTTCGTGTTCGGCGGACAGCGCTGGGACGATCCGCAGGCCGGCCTCGCGCTCATCCACCCGAGCCCGTTCGCGACCGGCACGATGGTGCTGGTGTTCGCAGGCAACAGCTTCGAGGGCGCGTCCAACACCTTCACCGTGATGACCGGGCGCCACGACTACCACGTGGTGTCGGGCTCCGGCAGCCTCGCGGTGGAGGGCGAGCTGTGCACCGACACCACGCCGTGGTCGGTGGTGACGGCGGGCTGAAGCCGCGCCTCCGGGCGAGTTCTTGACGCCGGGTGCGTCGCGCGAAAAGCTACCATGCACCCATGCTGTTCCTCCTCGTCTTCTCCGCCGCCGCCACAGACTGTTCCGTGGCTCCGGCAAGCATGGTCCCGAACGGCGGCACCGTCGACGTCCCCGTCGACGTCGTCATCTCCTGGGCCACCGATCAGGCCATCCAGGACCGGCCCCCGGTGCTCACGGACGCCGACGGCGGCATCGTCCCGATGACCGTGACCTGGGTGCCGAGCGCCGGAGGAGCGGTCTACGGGGACCTGACGCCGGAGGCGCCCCTGGCGCCGGGTGTCACCTACACCGTGACCGACCCGTGGGACACCTACACGTTCACCACCGGCGACATCGGCGAGAGCGGGGTTCCCGGGGTGCCCACCGTCGCGACCGTCGAGGCGGAGGCCGATAACGGCGGGGAGGGGACCTGCGAGGGATCCACACGCTGGGCGGAGCAGGAGCAGGTGTACGTCAGGCTCGGCGTCGAGACCGTGGTGGACGGATACGTCGAGGCGCGCGTGCAGGTCGACGGCGCCGCGCCCGTCTACGCGCGCGGCGGGCCCGCGGGTGTCAGCCTGGCGTGGGGTGCCTGTTACACCGGCAACCTCCCCAACATGGACGACGCCCAATCTCTCACCGTCTCCGTACGAGCCGTGGCTTACGATGGTCAGGCGAGCGACTGGAGCGCCGAGCAGGCGGTCGCCGTGCCGTGGCCGGGCGTACCCGACTGCCAGGAGGCCGGGTGTGTCGCGGCGCCGGCGTCCCCGTGGGCGCTCGGCGTGATCGTGGCGATGGGGGCGATGGTGGGGCGGCGGCGGGAGGGGTAACTCGACCGCTGGCCCCTACACCCCCGCCAACCCCGCCACGATCTTCTCCGACTCCACCCACAACTTCCCCGCCAACGCGTCGTCGCGGCCGAGCGCGGACGAGGTCGCGACGTTGGAGTCCGCGAGGTACTCGCCGCGCAGCGCGGCGGCCGCAGGGTGCACGGCGGCCCAGGTCTGGGTGGCCGCGCCTTCGGGGATGGACTTGAGGAACAGCGGGGCGGTGGCGCCCATGATCGCCTTCATCCAGCCGGGCATATGGCGGCCCAGGTTGGTGGCGATGACGCCGGGGTGCGCCGAGTTGGCCGTCTGCCCCGCGGGGAGGCGCCGCGCGAGCTCGCGGGCGAACAGGAGGTTCGCGAGCTTGGCCTGCCCATAGGCGCGCCAGGCCGTGTAGCCGCGCGCGCCGGAGAGGTTGTCGAACTCGATGCCCCCGCTCGGCGCCCCGGCATGAGCAGCACTGGAGAGCACGACCACGCGTCCGTCCGCCGCGAGCTGGTCGAGCAGCCCGGTCGTCAGCACGAAATGGCCGATGTGGTTGGTAAAGAACTGAAGCTCGTAGCCGTGCTTCTGCTCGAGCTTCGGCAGGGCCATGATGCCCGCGTTGCAGATGATGCCGGCCAGGGGCTCGCCCATGGCACGCACGGCGGTGACACACCCGCGCACGGACGCGGGCTCCGAGAGCTCGCACGCCACGCCGATCGCGGTGGGGGACAGGGCGCGGGCCGTCTCGTCGGCCTTGGCCTGGGTGCGCGCGGCGCACAACACGGTGGCGCCTCGCAGGGCGAGCACCCGCGCGGTCTCGGCGCCGATGCCCGAATTGGATCCGGTCACGAGGTACCGTTGGCCGGAGAGATCGATGCCGTCGCTCACGTTCTCCGCGGTGGAGCCGTATCCGAACCCGCTCGCGCCCTTGCCGCGGAACAGCGCGCCGAACGACATCAGATCGCCCGCAGGGGCATGGAGCCGATGAAGTCGGTCTTGCCGACGTCCACGCCGTTGTGGCGCAGGATGGCGTAGGCGGTGGTGGCATGGAAATAGAAATTGGGGAGCGCCAGCTCGTTGAAGTACTCGGTGCCGGTCATGACCATGCCGGGCGCGAACGAGAGCGTCACGGGGCGCGTGGCGGCGCCTTCGAACTCGGCCGGCGTCAGCGTCGCGAGGTAGGCGATGACCGCCTGGATGCGCGCCTTGAGCTGGGGCACGGTGGTCTCGGTGTCCGGGTGGACGGGCGGCTGGTTGCCCGCGAGGCGCGCCCCGCCGAACTTGGCGGCGTCACACGCGGCTTGGATCTGGCGGGCGAGGGGGTACTGATCGGGCGCGAGGCGCGCGGTGAGGAGCGTGTCGACGTCGAACTTCCTGGCGGTGGCGTGCGCGGCCGCCTTGTCGAGCCAACGGTCCATACTTCCGAGCATCTTGGTGAGTTGGGGGACGGACGCGTTGTAGAGGGACATGCGGGACTCGTGGGATGGCACGCGTCCTAACCGACGGCCGGCCCGGCGCCCCGATTCGACGCCGCGTCCGTTTCAGAGCCCGGTCGCGCCCCGCACCTTGTCGGGCCAGGCGGCGATCGTGCCGAGGAGCCGCTCCCGCGCGGAGAGCACCTCGTCGGACGAGAAGGCCTTGCGCGGATCGTCGACCGTGGCCTGCTCGGAGAGGCGGAAAAGGGTCTCCGCGATGGACTCGACACCGAGGGATTCGTAGACGACGAGCACCGCGTCGGTGTGGAGGCGAAGCGCGTCCCCACACGCCGGGTCCTGGGCGCACCGCCACCCGAGGATGCCGTTGCCGTATTCGAACGTCCACAGATCGCTCCACGCCTCGTCCAGGCCCCAGGGGGTGAATTCGAGGCGCCCTCCGTCGGCGGGGTCGGCGTACACGAAAAAATCATTGTAGTGATACGGGTACCCGTCGTTCCAGCCCGTCGCCATCGCCCACGCCTTGAAGTCCAGGTACTGCTTCATGTCGATCACGGTGGACGCGGGCGTGAGCAAGTCGATCGACCATCCGTCGAGGGCCTCCGCGGCGACCGTGAGGGTCGCGCGCTCGGGGTCGTCCCCGCTGTTCAGGTCGAAGGCGAGGATGCCCTCGGGCGTCAGGTCGGCGTGGTTGTTGGCCGCCCAGAGCGCGCCGCGGGGATCTTCGTAGCGGCGCTCGAGGTACTCGCCGTCCATCCCTTCGATGGCCGCGTAGAGCCCGTAATAGTCGTCGTTGACATACACCCGGGTGAGCGTCGCGCGCGGCACCGGCATGCCCCCCGCCCCCCACGCGAGCCACGCCACCACCTCGCGCCCCTGCGCCGGGTCCGTCAACATGTTGTTGAGCGCGAGGCGCTTGAGCGAAGCGTATTTCTGCCCGGGGACGAGCTCGTTGAACTTGACCCGGAACGCCGGCTTGCCGGAGAAGTGTTGGTAGGTGGTCGTCCCCTTGAGGTGGATGCCGACCTCGATCACGTTCCCGTCGTGCTCGAACTGCGCCGGGACCCACGTGAGCCCGTCGGCATCGAGCGCCTCGATCGACTCGGGCGCGAGCGTCAGGCGGATGTCCTGGAGGACGGAGACGTCGAACAGCGTGTCGTAGTCCCCGAGGTCGGGTGGGGGCGGCTCCTCGACCGGCACGTCCGGCGGGTGCTCCGCTTCCGCGACCGGTGGAGGGGTACGGTCGGCGCCGGGCGCGACCTCCAGGGCGGGGGCGGGGCTGCAGCCCGGTGCCAGGGCGACGAGGGCGAGGACGCCAAGCGGCATGTTGCCTCCACGGAGAGAGGCTCGATCCCGAACGGGAGATGGCCAGCGTCGCTCGCGGTTGATGACACACCGTGTTCTCCAGCCCGGCCCCGACCAACTCTACTTCAGCACCGCCGCGAGGTCCGTGCCCCAGTCGCGCTCGATGGCCGCGCGGAGCTGCTCCGCCGGGGTGTCGAGCGTCGACATCGACCACACCCGGACGGTGTCGTCCCACCCGCCCGTCACGAGCCAACGTCCGTCGGCGGAGAAGGTGAGCTCGCCGACCCGCGCCTTGTGGCCGATGAGCCGCGCGATGGGCGATGCGCCCACGATGCGCCACACCTGCACCTCTCCAGTGATGACCGCGACCGCGAACGTGGAGGCGTCGGGCGTCACGGCGAGGTCCATGCCGATCGTCCCGATGGGGTAGCGCTGGAGCTCCACCCCGTGCGCGTCGACCCGCACCACGTCCTTGTCCACGAGCAGCAGCGCGCCGTCGGGCAGCACGGCGACAGCCTGGGCCTGGGGCACCAGGGCGATACGCTCCAACGTGGGCGGATCCCCGTCGGTGATGCGCCACATCCCATCGTCCGTGTCGAGCCCGAGCGCCACCCGGCCGGCGGCGTCGCGCTCGAGCTCGCGCAGCTGGATGGGCGCGAGCGCGATGGGATCGGGCATCCCGGGCTTCCAGCCCCACACCGCGGGCAGGTAGGAGCCGGCCACCGCCCAGCCGCTCGCCAGGAACGTGACACGCCGGAGCCCGGCCGCGGGGAGCACGCCCAACAACGTCGGCACACCGTCGGGCCGCGGGAGCACGCGTTGGGGGCCCGGTGTCATCAACGCCGTGGCGAGCATCGCCCCAGTGCTGTCATAGGCCACGTCCTTCATCACCGCGTCCTGCCAGCGCCACTCGCCGGTGAGCCGCCCGTCCGCGAGCGCGTGCTCCCGCACGGCGCCGCTGCCGAGGCCCACCGCGACATGGGCTCCGTCGGGCGAGAGCGCGAGCCCGCTGACCCCCGCGCCGACGCTCACCCGGTGCGGGTTCCGGCTGACCGAGACCAGGCGGTCCTCTACGGTGGTGCTCACGATGCGGAGCACGGAGTCGCCGCCCGCGTCACCACCCGCGTCACCACCCGCGTCGCCACCGCGCACCCAGCGGACGATCGCGGCCGGCACCCGGAGCCCCCCGACCAGCAGCCCGCTCTCTCGCGCCCACACCCGCACGGTGCCGTCGTCGAAGGCGGCCGCGAGGAAGTGGTCGGCGATCGCGACGGAGCGGGCCATCTCGCTGCCGTCGTCGAGGCGCTGCACGAGGTGGCCGTCCCGATCGAACACCAGCAACGATCCACGAACGGTGCCCACCACCACCTCGCCACGCGCGCCGACCGCCACGCTGAACGGCACGTCCCGGTCGCCCAGCGCGGTGAAGGGGGCCCCCACTTCGCCGGGCGCGCCACGCACGACGCGCCGATCGACGCACGTGGTGTAGACCGTGCCGTCGGCGGCGATGGCGGTCCCTTCGTTGGAGACGGCCACGCCGCAGGCGCTCCACCGCCAGACCCGGCCCGCCCGCGCATCGACGACCACGCTGGACGAACGCGTGACGAACGAGAGGCTCCCGGGCGCCGCGCTCTCCCCGAAGAGGGGGTTCCCGACGACGGGCCCGACGGTCCGCGGCAGCGCCGGCGGCTCCCAGATGTCGATCCGGCCGTCGCGCCCGACGAGCACGAGGCGCTCGTTCTCGCCCGCGAAGGCGCCGCGCCCCCACTCTCCGGCGGCGTGCGCCAGGATCTGGTCGGGCGCGTGCGCGGCGAACACGTCGACGCCGTCGGCGCGGACGCACAGCACGTGCGAGCCGTCGGCGCTCAACGCGCGTGTCGCGCAGCCTGGCAGCGTCGATCGGCCCCGCAACGTGAGGCGCGGCCGGTCTCCGAACTGGGCGAGCACGCCCCGTGCGGTCGGCAGTTCGCGCCGGACCAGGGCGTTCACGGCGAGCACCTCCGCGTCCATCGCGCGGTCTTCGCGGGCCGCGATCAGGGCCTGGGCGAGCAGCGCCTGGGCCAGGGCCCCCTCCTCGGCGCCGCGCGCCGCGATGGCGGCGGTCTCCGAGGCCTGGGCCCGGGCACGCTCCTGCTCCGTCCGCCACCACCCGACCCCGACCGCCGTTGCCAGCATCAACGCCCCGGCGAGGCTGACCGCGATCGGCAGGCGCCAGCTCATCCACAGGCGGACGGCGAGCTCCCGGGAGGTGTAGCCGTAGGCCGCGACGCGCCGGCCCTCGAACCACGCGAGCAGGTCGTCCGCGAGCGCGCGGGCGCTGGGGTAGCGCGCCTCGCGGTCCGCTTGGAGCGCCCGATCGGTGATGGCGGCGAGCTCGGGGGGCACGTCGGGCGCCACGCTCCGGAGCGGGGGCGGGGCGTCAGAGGGCGGCTCGGGTGGGGGCTTCCCGGTCAGGATCGTGTACAGCGTCGCGCCCAGGCCGTACACGTCGGCGCGGCCGTCGACCGGCTCGCCGCGGGCCTGCTCCGGGCTGACGAAGCCGGGGGAGCCCCCGCCGCGCTCGTCCTGGGCGTCGATCAGGCAGGCCAACCCCCAGTCGGTCACGACGGTCTCGCCGAACACGCCGACCATGATGTTCGCGGGCTTCAGATCGCGGTGCACCACACCGCGTCCGTGTGCGTAGGCGATCGCCTCGGCGGCGACGAGCACGTGGCGGACCAACCGGAGGCGGGAGGTGGTGTCGGGCGCCGCGGCGATGGCCTTCCCCAGGGTGTGCCCGTGGAGCACGCGCATCGTGTAGTAGGGGGTCCCGTCGATGTCGCGGCCGGCGGCGTAGACCGGCACGATGTTGGGGTGCTCGAGGCGGGCGGTCAGCGCGGCCTCGCGGGCGAGCCGGCGGGCGCCGTCGGGGTGCTCGGCGCTCGAGGTCTTCATCGCCACGTCCCGCCCCAGGCGGGGGTCCCGCGCGATGCGCACCTCGCCCATCCCGCCGCGGCCGAGGAGGCCGCCCACCTCGTACCGGGGCGCAGCGTCCGGCTGGCCGAGGCGGGCCTCGGGGTCGAGGGTGCCGGGCGCGGCCGGGAGCGCGCTCTGGGGCGGGACCGAGGCGGGGGCGGTGTGGGAGGGCACGTCGTCCATCAGGTGCAGTCCTCCACGCGGTCGTGGGGGTAGCGCAACAGCTCGATGGAACCCGCGCCGTCGGTGTGTACGAGCGACGCGCGGATGCCGACGGTGCGCAGGCGGCGGCGCACGCGCGAGATCAGCGTGTCGAGCCGGCTGCGTTGCACGGCCGGGCCCTCGTCGGGCCAGAGCTC
This sequence comes from Myxococcota bacterium, assembly GCA_040386535.1. Classification (GTDB taxonomy): domain Bacteria; phylum Myxococcota_A; class UBA796; order UBA796; family SXON01; genus CAJBVW01. Next base: position 353,963 of record JAZKFH010000009.1, read on the forward strand.
CCCCGCGAGCGTGGCCCACGCGACGGGGCCCCCGAGCGCGACCAATTCGGAGACCAACCGCGCCTGCATGCCGGCGAGCACGACCGGCGCCTGCTGCTCGCGGTGGAGGTGGACCGTCTCGAACTGCGCGATGATGTGCAGCGGCGCGTCGATCGCGCCGCCCCGCCGCGTGGTCTGCGGGCTCGCCGCGTGCAGCGGGATGTCCACGAACGTGACCACCGCCGCGCCGAGTGACCACGTCGCGCCCGGGACCACCGGCTGCGGGGGCTCCCCCGGATAGCAGGCCATCCACCCTTCGCCCGTGGTCCAGACGCGGAGCGCGCTGTCGTCCCGCCACCCACGCACGACGCGTGGGGTGGGGTCGAGCACCACCGAGCACACGCCGGGCATCATCTGGCGCACCAACGACGGGCCTTCGATGCCGAGCACACTGTCGGGCAGGTTGACCGCCAGCACGCGGAGCGTCACCCCGCGGGCGAGCTCGATCTCGACTCCGGGGCGCAGCGACACGTGGTTCTGCGGGGTGCCGCCCACCGCGAGGGCGCCGCGCAGCGGGATGAGCTGCAGCAGGCCCTCGCGGAGGCTCACCATCGCGTGGGCCTCGCTCACCCGCCCATCATCGAGCTGCAGCGCCGCGGTCCACAGCCGCCCGACCACGTCGCCGTGGACGAGGTCGTGTTCGTGACCGGCGGGATCGAGGAGCCGAACCGACGCGTGGAGCATCTTCGAAGATAGCCCGGCGACCGCGGCCGACGACACAGGGCCCGGTGACAGAAGTCGGACAGGTTCACGGCCCCGGCCCGCTCCGCTATGTCGGAGGTGCCCGAACGCCGACTCACCCAACGGAGCTTCTCCCATGCTGGTCACCACCGCCCTCTCCTTGCTCGTCGCCCAAGCCTCAGCCGCCGCGGATCTTGCCACCAGCATCAGCGTGCCATCGGCCGCCGTCTACGCCAGCGGGCGCTACACGGTCACCATCTCCAGCGTCGGCAGCAGCAACGCCGGCGCATCGGCCGTCACCATCCAGCTACCGCTCACCCACACCACGCCGGTGGCGATCACGGGCACCGTCGGTGCCAAGAGCAGCACGTGCTCCCAATCCGGCTCGGTCATCACCTGTACGGTCGCGAGCCTCAAGCGCAACCGCTCGGCAAGCGTCTGGTTCGACATGACGCTCCCCGAGAACGTCGGCCCGCTCACGTTCACCGCCACGTCGGTCCTCTCCGGTGACACGAACGCGAACAACGTCTCGACCGCCACCGCCTCCCTGAGCAACTACGCGCCGAGCTTCACCAGCGGCACCGTGTCCAACGATCACTGCACGGGGGTCAACCTCACCTCCTACTACGAGTGCACGCTGTTCCCGAGCTCGATCGCGTCGTTCGACGCCGACCTCGCGGGCGACGGCACCGTGAGCATCCCCGAGGAGCCCGACTGCGGCGGGACGTGGAGCCAGCCCACCTCTGAGAGCCTCGTCATCACGTACACGTGCGCCGGCGACGTGGCGGCGGAGTTCGAGGGCTACGGCGTGTCCGCGAGCTGCTGGGAGGGCATGACCACCTTCCCCGCGAGCACGTACATCTCGATGTACCGGGTGTGCAAGTAGACCGAATTCGGCCCGGATGAGCCTTCCGGTTCGAACGCTGGTGTGTACGTTGCCGGCCTCCTGGAGCGGCAGTGGCGGACATCGTGGTCATCGGCGCCGGCCCCGCGGGCCTCGTGTGCGCCGGGGCGTTGGCGCGCGCCGGGGCCGAGGTGGTCGTGCTCGACAAGGGGCGCGGCGTCGGGGGGCGGTGCGCCACGCGTCGCGTCGAGGGGCAGCCGGTGGACCACGGGCTCTGCTTCCTCCACGGGACCGACGCCGGTTTCCTCGCGGCGATCGACGGGGTGGACGGTGAGCGGATCCCCGGCTGGCCGCGCGTCGTCGCGGGCCGCGGCACCCCCTGCCACCCCGCCGCGTTCGATCCCGCGTCCCGACGTGTCGCCTTCGTGGACGGGGTCAACGTCTTCGCGAAGCACCTCGCGGGCGGGCTCGACGTGCGCACGAACACGAAGGTGACGACGGTCGCCGTGGTGGGCGGGGTGGTGAAGGTGACGACCGAGGCCGGAGGGGACATCCGGGCGCCGACGCTCGTCCTCGCGCTCCCCGTGGAGCAGGCCGCGGCGCTCCTCGCGGCGGTGCCCGGGACGCCCGAGCTCGCCGGCCCGCGCGCGTTGCTCGGCGCCGTGCGCACGCACCCGTGCTGGACCGTGATCGCGCGGTACGACGGCCCCGACGATCCCCTCGACGCGGAGATCCACTACCCCGCCGACGGTGCCCTTCAGCTCGTGGTGCACGATTCGTCGAAGCGCCGTCACCCGCGCGTGCGCACGCTCGTGTTGCAGGCCCGGCCGTCGTGGTCGGCGCGCCACTTGGAGACCCCTGACGACGCTGTCGCCACCACGCTCCTCGCGGAGGCCGGCGCGCTCCTCGGGGCATGGGCATCGGCGCCGGCCTTCGCGGTCGCCCACCGGTGGCGGCACGCCCGGGTGGACCGTGGCACGGGGCTCGCCGCGCCCTATCGGTTGGCGCTCCCCGGGGGCGTACGGATAGGCATCGCCGGCGAGGCGTTCGACCCGGTGGGGGGCGCCGAGGCGGCGTTCCGATCGGGTCGGAGGCTGGCGGAACGAATCGTTGGAGGAACGAATGAGTGAGCTCGACGAGCTGGTCGATCGCGACCGTGACCACGAATGCCCCGGCCTCGGGGCCGACAACGTGTGCGTGCGCCTCGTCGGCGTCGCGGAGCTGCCGACGCGGTTCGGGAACTTCCGCATCGCGGCGTTCTGGAACAACCGGGACGGCAAGGACCACGTCGCCATCATCAAGGGGGACGTGCGGGGCGGCGAGGACGTGCTCACCCGCCTGCACAGCGAGTGCCTCACCGGAGATGCCCTCGGCTCGCTCCGGTGCGACTGCCGCGACCAGCTCGAGTCCTCCCTCTCGAAGATCGGTCAGCAGGAGCGCGGCATCGTGCTGTATTTGCGCCAGGAGGGCCGCGGCATCGGCCTGATGAACAAGGTGCGCGCCTATGCGCTCCAGGACCGCGGGCTCGACACGGTCGAGGCCAACCTGGCCCTCGGGTTCGGAGACGACGAGCGCGACTACGCCATCGCCGCGCACATGCTCCACAGCCTCGAGCTGGGCTCCATCCAACTGATGACGAACAACCCGAACAAGATCAAGCAACTCGAGCACTTCGGCGTCCGGGTGAGCGGCCGCGTGCCCCACGTGTTGCCGCCCAACCCCTACAACCAGTTCTACCTGGAGACCAAGGCGCGGCGCTCGGGCCACTTCATCGACTTCGGCGTGCGGTTGCCGGAGCAGGCGGAGCCGGTGGTGGTGGAGGGGATGGAGGAGAAGGAGGAGGGGACGTAGGCGTTTGGGGTGCTCCCTCATGGCCCCCGATTCGCGAAGCCCTCTCCCAGCTCGGAGAGGGGCACCTCCCGCGCGACGAGCCCGCCGTTCGCGCCGACGAGCGCGCCCGTGGCGAGGTCGATCACGTCCCAGGGCAGCTCCTGTGGCCGTGCCCACCCCGAGCCCGTGACCCAGAGCTGGCCGAAGCGCAGGTCCTCGAGGCGTGGCTCGCCGATGTACACGCCCGGGTAGGTGGTCGCCCCCCCAAATCGGCCGGTGTCCGGATTGATCTCGACAAGCACCGCCCGGCCCCCCCACCAGACCCAGGCGCGCCCCGAGGTGACGAGCACCGTGGGATACATCTCGCCCACGTCGACCCGCTCCACAACCGTTCCCGCGTCGAGATCCACGATCAGAAGTGTCATCCCGAGGCTGTCCGCCGCGGCGTCGCCTCCGTAGACCGCGATCGGGAGGAAACGTGGCAGCGGGCCGTCGAGGACGGCGTTGTCTTGGAACAGGGGGCTCCCGAGGGGAAGGGTCCAACGTCGCTGCCCCGTCGCGTCGTCGAATCGCGTGATCGCCAGCCCCTCGGTCGAGAAGTCCTCCCCGGTGCGCGTTCGCACCCCGAGGATGAGGTCGTCACCCCGGGCGCCGCAGGGCGCTTCGTTGGGGATGGACTCTCCCGCATCGAGCTCGACCGTCCGGATGGGCTGCGTGGCGTCCATCGGCACCGACAGTACGCTGTCATGGTTGCCCCCGATCCAACTCTCGGGGAGCTGACACAGGAACCGAGAGGCCGGGACGCGCCGGGTGATCGCACCCGTCGCGGGATCGAGCTCGACAGCCGGGCTCTCGAACGGCTTGGAGGCGAGCAGGCGGTCATTTTTCATTGGTGTCACCATCACGCCATGTCCCAACGGTGGCGGCCCGTCGAGCGCAGCGCGCTCCCACGAGACGGCTCCCGTCGCGAGTGAGAGCGTGTGTAGCCGTTCGTGGAGACGGCCGTCGCTCTCGATCTCGTCGACCACGTACACCCGCTCGGCGTCCGCCACCAGCATCGGTCCGATCCGCCCAGCGCGGCCCATCGGCGGTGTGCCCGGCAGCGTCGACTCCCAGAGTCGGTGGCCGTCGGACCGGGCGAGCGCGAACACCACCACCTCGGGGTTTGGGTACTGTCGTGCTCCGAGCAGGATGATCTGCTCACCGGCGGCGATGGCGCCCGTGAAGCCGAGCGCCTCGCCCACCTCGACCGGCGTGGTCTCGGCGCTCCATCGGAGCGTCCCGTCAGCCGCGACGAGCTCCACCCAGTGCCGCGAGGTGTCGTCGTTGCGTCTGGTCAGCAGGATCGCCTCGTCCACCCCGATGGGGACGCTCCCCACCACGAACCTCGGGACGGGCATCCACACCCAGACGCCGCCGGCCACGATCGCGACGACAAGGACAGCGGCGAGCGTCCGCTTTCCAGCGTGCCTCACCGCAGCCCCACCACCCAGACCGCCCCATCATCCCCCAACACCCCCGCCGCGCGCGGCGCCCCGATCGCGATGCTCGGGATGCCGTCGATGTCGAGCGGCGCGAAGCTCGTGCCCGCGAGGTCGACGGCGTCGGCGCCCTCCCAGCCGGCGACCGCGTCGTCGTCATCGAGCGTGCCGACGAGCGGGCCCGCGAAGGACCACAGCCGGCCCGCGTCGATCCCCGCGCCGTCGCTCTCCGGGGCCCCCACGAGCAGGCGGAGGCCGGATGCCCCTTCGCTCACGGCGAGGGTCGCCCCGAAGTCGCCGCCCTCGCGGGAGGTCATCGTGACCGTGGCGGCGCTCGCGTCGAGCGTGCCGGCCGGGAGCGGCGCGGTGAACCCGTACACGATCGACGACCACCCGTCGGTCACATACAGCTCGGTGAAGCCGTCGCCGTCGAGATCCCCGCCGGCCAACGCGATGTCCGCGGTCTCGAAGGTGGTGGTCGCCTCGTCCCACGTGTGGGTGCCCGAGGTCATGCCGGCCATCACGCGGAGGTTCGTGCCGGTGGTGAAGGCCACGTCGTCGCGACCGTCTCCGTCGAGATCGCCCACATTTGCGCCCCGGCGCGTGCCGCCCGCCATCCCGTCCGACGTGTCGAACCGGGCGTCCGCGTCCGTCGCGGTGCGGCCGCCGAGCGGGCCGCCGAGGAGGAGGTACACGGTCGAGGTGCCCCAGTCCGCGAACTCGGTGGAGGCCCCGCCCACGAGCACGTCGGCGAGGCCGTCCCCATCGACGTCGCCGGCGGGGGACACTGTCTCGCCGGCGTCCGAATCCGTCTCCTCGAGCGACCACACCACGTCGGTCGCGCCCGTGCCCAGCTCGCCGCTGGCCAGCGCGCCGCCGGGGAGGATCCAGGTGTCGCCGTAGTTGGGCGCCACACCGAGGTCGTCGAGGCCGTCGCCGTCGATGTCCCCGAGGAGCGAAACCTCGAGCCCCGACGCGGTCGTGTAGCGCTCGGCCGCGGCGTCGCCCAGGGTGCGGTCCGGCGGGACGATCCAGACCGAGGGGCCCCGCTCCGTCACGCCGACCACGACGAGGTCGGACGCGCCGCCGCCGTGGTCCCACGCGGCGAGCCCGAGCCCGAGCTGGTTTCCGGCGCCGCCCACGAGCGCGGGGCCGGCGGCGAGCGCCTCCACACGATCCGCGCCGTCGTCCACGACGCCGTCACAGTCCTCATCGCGACCGTCGGTCCGCTCGGCGGCGAACGGGAACACGGTCGGATCGGCGTCGTCGCAGTCGTCGGCGCCGTGGCCGTCGCGGTCGGCGTCCGCTCCGGGCGCGCCCCAGCCGCGGATCACCGAGATGGTGCGGCCGTCCGACCAGAGGATGTCGCCGCGGGCGGGCCCGCCGAGCCGCGCGGACACGGCCCAGTCGGGGGCGGAGCCGCTTCCCACCCAGGTGAGGTCGGGCGCGGCGCAGGAAGTGTTGGCCGCCGGCGCGTCGTGCCAGACGAGCAGCGAGCGCGACGTGTCGGTGCCGACGCCCACGAACCCGAGGCCCGCGAGGCCATCGGCGTCGCCGTCGATGCCACCGAGGAGCGTCTGGATGGAGTGCCGGGTGATTCCCGACTCACATTCGAGGGCCACGTCGGGCACGACCGGAGACGTGCCGGCGTCCACGCCGTGAAGGAGGCTGATGCGGGCAGAGTCCACGACGAGCAGATCGTCGCGACCGTCCCCGTCGCCGTCCCCAAGCGCGCCGTACCATGGGGTCTCGAAGGGCCACGCGAACGTGATGGGCGTGGTGGCGAGGTCCTCGAACCGGGAGGTCCCCTCGGGGACTGGTCCGAACAGCACCGCGCCGTCGATCACGAGGTCGGGCGTGCCGTCCCCATCGAGGTCTCCGGGGGCGACGAAGCGGGTCGTTCGGACGTCCAACCCGGTCACGACGGCGAAGGCGTCTTCCAGCGAGAGCTCCCCCGAGGGGAGGGGACCGGCGAAGAACGCGAGGTCACCGCTGTCCGACACCTGGAGGACCACGTCCCCGACGCCGTCGCCATCGAAGTCGTCTCCAGACAGCACGTCGTCGACGCCGAACGCGAAGACCGTGGGTGCCGTCGTGATGTCGAGTGTACTCACGCTCGGCAACCCGTGGAACACGTAGGTGGTGTTCAGCGAGTAGATGCCGAGGATGAGATGCTCACCCGCGATCCAGGCCTTTCCTTGTATCCGCGTCTTCACGCCGATCACCGAGATCGTGTCCCTTGTGCCCGCGTAGGCGTCGTACCGCACGATGCGGAAGGGCTCATCCTCCACGTCGGTGGGGAACACGAGCTCGTCGACGCCGTCCCCGTCCAGGTCCCCGACCGCCGGGCGGCCGAGATCGGTCGCGTCGAGCGTGTCGTCCGCCGCGAGCAGATCGCCTCGGCGGGGCTCCCAGGCGGGAGCGCCGGTGTCCTCCGAGGTGTCCCCGGCGGTGTCGGTGTCGGTTTCCTCGGTGTCGGTCTCCTCCGTATCGGTGTCCTCACCATCGGTGTCACCCGAGTCGCCCGCGGTGCCGGTCTCCTCCTCGGGGGGCTTGGCCGGATCGTCGATGCACGCGAACAGGAGGAGGAGGGTGACAGTCATGGTAGAAGTCTACTCGTTGGAGGAGAGCATGGCGGACGATGCCGACGAGATTGCCCGGATCCGTGCCACTATCGCCGCTTTCCTCCGCGAGGGCTACGAGTACTCGGGCGGTAATCGCGAGATCCACTACCGTGTGACCTACGAGCTCGGCCGGGGCGTGTTCGTGGCCTCCACCTACGATACGCTCGTGCTCGATCCGTTCGCGCCCATCGAAACGCGCATCTTCGCCGAGGACGCCCAGGTGCTCGCCTGGCTCGCTCCCGGCCGGCCCACCGCCGAGGGGTGGCGCACCGTCCTCGGCGACCTGATCATGACAGCAAGGAGCGGCCGCCCCGGCGTCGGGCGCCTTCTGCGCGGCGTGCCAGTAGACGGGCTCACTTTCGAGGGCGTCGGCGCCGACGGCGTGGCGTGGTCCGCCCGGGCCGACGGCGTCGAGGAACTCTACCTCGGCATCTCGGAGTGGACCCACGTGCGGTTTGTCGTGACACTTGGTTCTCCCGCCGGTGTCAACCCCGAGGCCGGCCCGTTCGCCTGGCGCGTGCCCGGCCCCGACTACGTGGACTGGTGCGCGCAGGGCCTCGGCGCCCTGCGGGAGTCCGTGGAAACGCGGCTCGTCACGCGCCTCGGCATCGCCCGCCTGCTCGACTTCTCGGCGCCGGAGCCGCTGCCCGGCGGTGGCACGTGGTCCGCGCGCCACGTGGATCGCTACGAGGACAACGGCGTCGGGTTCGCGCTCGCCATCCTCACCGCGGCGGGCGAGGTTCGCCTGCACCACACGCTTGCGCGGCCGGGCTCCACGGATCCCCAGCGCGAGCGGACGGCGGCGCGGACGCGGTTGACGAAATGGATACGGCGACAGCTGCGGGGGTAGGGTGGTTGCCGGTTGCGCGCCCGTCGTCGAGTGGGTGCGGATAGGGCGAGGCTGGCGCCTCCGGGCATCGCGCGCAAGCCGCCGCTCCGCCGAGTAGCTGCACCGAAGGTCACCTCTTGACCGAGCGGGCCGCCTCTACGATCACGGCTGCCACCTCCTCGGGGTGAGATTCGTACACGGAGTGGCTGGCGCCCTTGATTTGGGTCGTCACGCTCTGGGCCCGGTCGTAATACCACCGCTCCAAGGCCGGGTCGATGATCTTGTCCTCCTCGGCGACGATGCCCCAGCTCGGCTTCGTCCTCCAGGCGGCCGCGGTCAGCGGCGTACTGAAGATGTCTGCAGCGGCCAGCACCTGCGAGCGCGCCATGAACTCGGCCCGCGCTCTGGGCAGGTCGGGCGCGAACAGCCGGGTGAACACCGCCGGGTCGAGGTAGGTGAACGCATCCGGCGTTTTCTTGATCGCGCCCTCTGTCTGGGCCAGCGCGCTTGGCTTCTTCGCGCCGAGGGCCGCCTCATCTTCCCCGGCATCGGGGGCATGGGCCGCCACATACACGAGCCCGACGACGTTGGGATGCACGCCGGCCTGCGTGATGATCGAGCCACCGTAGCTGTGCCCGACGAGCAGGGTCGGGCCGTCCTGAAGGTCGAGGACCCTCTTGGTAGCGGCAACGTCGTCCATGAGGGAGGTCAGGGGTTCTTGAACCATGGTGACCTGGAACCCCTCCCGGGTGAGGATTTCATCGACCGCCTTCCAGCCCGAGGCGTCCACCCAGGCGCCGTGAACCAGGACGATGTTCTCGATGGCGTCGTCGCCCTCCGGGACTGCCGCGGACACCGAGGTGAGAACGGCCACGAAGCCCAGGACGAAGGCAAGGAAGGCCAGAAGGCGCCTCATTTCGATGACTCCAGCGGTGCGGGATTCCCTGGGATGCCGGGCGCCACGCGTCAGTGGCCGGAGCTCATCGCCCGACGGCTCGTCTCGAAGAGGAACCACGCCCGACGCTCGGTTTCGTCGATCCACACTTCGATCAGGCTCGTCGTCGCCACGTCCCCGTGTCGATCACAGAGTGCGCGGGTTTCGCGGAGCCGCGCAGTGAGCGCGCGGTTGTCCTCGCAGAGCTCCGCGATCATGTCCGCGGGCTCGACGTAGTCGGCGTCGTTGTCGGAGATGCGTTGGAACCGGGCGATCTGACCGGTGGACTTCAAGGTTGACTGGCCGATCTTCCGCGAGCGCTCGGCGATCGGATCGGTCATCGCGAAGAGTTGGTCCGCCTGCTCGTCGAGCAGCAGGTGGTAGTCGCGGAAGTGGGGTCCGCTCATGTGCCAGTGGAAGTTCTTGGTCTTCAGGTAGAGGGCGAACACGTCCGCGAGGACGATGCGCAGCGCGCCGCCGATCTCCTTGGTCCCCTCGGCGTTCAGGTCGGTCGGCGTCGCGATCGGAGCCCTCTGCCGCTTCTCGATCTCCCGCCTCCTGTCTTGGGCCGCGGCCTCGCCGGTATTCGCGGCTCCCGCCGTCTGCGGCGCCTCTCTGATCTTCGTGTCAACCGCCACTGTACCCCCCTCCTTTCGGGCGGACGGTACCCGACGCGTTCGGATACCCGCCTCGAACGAATGTAGTCGCGCGAACTCACGGGCAAGGCGGGATCCGGGTCTCGTTTGGCTGGCTGCCGAACACCGGCCTGCCTGCCGAACCAGCGATCGGCAGGGTATAGGGCATCCGTCTCACCCCGACAGAGAGAGGGATTCCAAGATGGCCGTTGACTACCTCGAGATCGTCAGCACCGACGTTGACACCCTGGCTGGGCTCTACCAGCGTGTGCACGGGCTCTCCTTCGGCCCCCCGGACCCGGACCTCGGGCAGGCCCGCGTTGCGACTCGGGCGGACGGAAGTCTGGTTGGCATCCGGAAGCCGCTTGCCGCACACGAGCAGCCGATCATGCGCACGTACGTCGCTGTCGCGGACATCCAGAAAGCAGCGAAAGAGGCCGAGGAACACGGTGCGACCATCGCTTATCCCCCGACGCGCCAAGGACAGCGGGGGACCTTCGCGATCGTCATCCAGGGTGGTGTGCAACATGGCCTCTGGCAGCGGTAGCCTGAGCGCCCCCTGACCGACCACCCCGACGACATCCCCGCGCTCCGTGCCGCCGTCGCTGCCCGGCTGCGCGAGGGGTACGAGTCCACGCGGGGGGACCGCGAAACCAACACACGGCTGGCCTACGAGCCCGGGCGCGGCGCCTTCGTGTTGCACACGTACGACTCGCTCGTGCTCGACCCCGACGCGCCCATCGACACGACCACCTTCGCCGACGACGCGGCGGTGCTCGCCCACCTCGCGCCCGCGCCCGAGACCGTGGAGGGGTGGCAGGCCGTGCTCCGGGGCCTGCACACGCCGCGGCGCCGCCATCGGTTGGGAGAGGGCCGCGCCGTGCCGGAGCTGCCCGTGGCTGGGTTGGTTTTCGAGGGGTTGCTCGCCGACGGAACGCGATGGTCGGCGCGGGCCGAGGGCGTGGAGGAGCGGTACCTCGGCCTCTCGGAGTGGCCCCACGTGCGGTTCCTGGTGACGCTCGATCCTGCCGACCACGGTCCGTTCGCTTGGCGTGTCCCGGGTCCCGACGGCGCTGATTGGCGCGAGGACGGCCTCGGCGCGCTCCGAAATGCCGTGGAGTCCCGGCTCGTCGCGCGCCTCGCCGTGGCGCGCCTGCTCGACTTCTCGGCGCCGGAGCCGCTCCCCGGCGGTGGCACCTGGTCGGCGCGGCACGTGGATCGGTACGAGGACGACGGCGTCGGGTTCGCCCTCACCGTCGTGACCGCGGGGGCAGAGGTGTCCGTGCACCACACGCTCGCCCGGCCGGGCTCTACCGATTCGCGGCGCGAGCGTACGGCGGCGCGGACGCGGCTGACCAAGTGGATACGGCTGCAGCTGCGGGGGTAGGGTGGTCGCTTGGGTGAGCGCGCCGCGTCCACGCGCCTCCGCCTGCCGGCTCCGGCGCGCGGCCGGGCCCCTCGCGGGGTCGGCCTCCGGCCTCCGTTGGCACGTCGCCGCCGCTCGCGCGGCGCCGGGTGCCGAACCGTCCGCGCCCGCGCGGCCGCCCGCCGGGTCCCTCGCGGGGGTGTCGTGGTATGGTGCGCCGACCGGAGGCGAACTTGGAACGTAAGTGTACCGCGTGTGGTTCCGCGAACGTCGAGTCAGCGATCCTCGAGGGGGCCGCCATTCGTCTGGAGCGTGCCAGCCTGAAGAAGAAAATCTTCAACGTAGGCGGCGCCATCAGTTGTGTCGCGTGCCTCGACTGTGGCGCGCTGACCAGCTTGCGCGGCGACCCCGCGAGCCTGGCCAAGATGGTGGAATAGGGGCCTTTGCCAGGGGGTGGCACACTTGGCCGGTGTGGGGGCCGGGGCGCCCGGGAGGGTTTCGGCGATCCCCACCGAGCCGGAGAGGGAGCGCCGGTCGGGCGTCCACCGGGCCAACCCTGACATCCTCCTGACATGTAAGTCCGAGCGAGTTCTGCGCGCTCGGTACATGGTGCGCGCGTGAAGCCGCCCCCGCCCGCCCTCGTGACCCTGCTCCTGCCGTTGCTGGAGTTGCCCGCCTGTGTGAACACCCTCGGCGACAAGGCGGCCGATGACACGGCCGCGGACACCGCCGAGGTCATCGGGGACGCGGAGAGCGCGCCGCGCTTCGCGCACCTGCCCCTCCTGCGGATCGACGCCGCCGAGGCGATCGTGGACGGCGACAAGGTCGATGCCACGCTGGTCGTGGTCACCGACCACGACGGGACGCTCGCCGACGTCGGAGGGTTGACGCCCTCGCTCACGACGCCGATCGGGGTCGAGCTGCACGGCACGTCGTCGATGACACAACCCAAGTCAGGGTATCGGTTCGAGTGCCGGGACCATGCGGGCGAGGACACCAACTGTGCGCTGTTGGGCCTGCCGGCGGGGAGCGACTGGGTGTTGCACGCGCCGTACGCGGACAAGACCTACATGCGCAACGCGTTGGCCTATACGCTCGGCCGCGCGCTCGCGGTGCCGTCCGGGCGTTGGGAGCCCCGCTCGCAACACGTCGAGCTGCTGCTGAACGGCGCGTACGAGGGCATCTACCTGCTCGTGGAGCGCGTGTCGGGGGAGGGGAGCCGCCTCGACCTCCCTGAGCCCAGCGACCCGATCACCGGGGAGGCGACGGGCGCCTTCATCGTCAAGGTAGACCAGGCGCGCGGGCCCGGCTTCACCACGGCGCTCGGGACGCGCATGGACTGGGTGACCCCCGACATGGACGAGATGACGCCGGCAACCTGGGACTACGTCACGAGCGTGTTCGACGGGTTGGAGGCCGCGCTGAGTGGCCCGGGGTTCGCCGATCCGGACCACGGGTACGCCGCGTGGCTGGACGTCGACGCCTGGATCGACCATCAGCTCGTCAATGAGCTGGCCGCGAACGTGGACGCCTACCGGCTCTCCGCCTGCGTCCACGCGTCCGATCGTTCGGTCGATTCCCGCGTGCGCGCGGGCCCGTTGTGGGACTTCGACCGTGGCTTCGGTGGCACGGGCGACTGCGAGGCCCACGACGTGACGGGGTGGGTGCACGAGACGGTCACGCGATGCGGGCACGGGGAGCTGCTCCCGTTCTGGTGGGCGCGGCTCCGCGACGATCCCGCGTACGAGCTGCGCCTGCGCGAGCGTTGGGGCGAGCTGCGTACCGGGGTGCTGGACGACGAAGCGCTGCGCGCGCGGATCGCGACGGTGTACGCCAGCCTCGCCGAGGCCGAGGTCCGCGACCACGCGCGGTGGCCCGTCATCGGGGTGGCCGTGCCGCCGGCCATCTACGTAGGGGAGACCTGGGGTGACGACGTGGCCTGGTTCGAGGCCTGGGTGCTCGACCGCGCCGCGTGGATGGACGGGGCCCTCCGGTTGAAGTGAGAGTTACCGGTTAGCCGGTGCCTATGCGTACGCTCACGACCGTCGCCGACGAGCTCGGCCTCTCCTCGGACCACGTCCTGCCCTGGGGCCCCGGCCGCGCCAAGATCGCGCCGGAGGCCGCGGGGCCGCCCGTCGGGAAGCTGGTGCTGGTCTCCGCGATCACGCCCACCCTCGCGGGGGAGGGCAAGACCACGATGGCCATCGCGCTCGCGATGGGGCTGCGCCAGCGGGGGCATCGGGTCGCGCTGGCGTTGCGGCAGCCCTCGATCGGGCCGGTGTTCGGGCGCAAGGGGGGCGGCACGGGCGGCGGGCGCGCCACGATCGAGCCGGCGGAGTCCATCAACCTCCACTTCACCGGCGACATGCACGCCATCACCAGCGCGCACGACCTGCTCGCCTCGCTGGTGGACCACGCGGTGCAGCACGGCAAGGGGCCCGATCCGGCGCGGATCACGTGGCCGCGCGTGCTCGACCTGAACGATCGCGCGCTGCGACGCGTGCAGGTGGGGCTGGACGGCAAGGCGCCGCGCGAGAGCCGCTTCGACATCACCGCGGCGAGCGAGGTGATGGCGGCGTTGTGCCTCGCGGAGGATCGTCTGGATCTCGAGGCACGGCTCGCGCGGCTCATCGTCGGCGAGGACCGCGACGGGCGCCCGGTGACCGCCGCCGATCTGCGCGCGGTGGGCGCGATGTCGGCCCTGCTGCTCGACGCCACGATGCCGAACCTCGTGCGGACCGCGGAGGGCGGCGCGGCGTTCGTCCACGGCGGGCCCTTCGCGAACATCGCCCACGGCTGCAGCTCGCGCATCGCGACCCGCATGGCGCTCGCGCACGCCGACATCGTGCTCACCGAGGCCGGCTTCGGGTTCGACCTCGGCGGCGAGAAGTACCTGGACATCAAGGCCCGCGCGGCCGGGTTGTGGCCCTCGCGCGTGGTGCTCGTCGCGACCGTGCGCGCGCTCCGCCACCACGGCGGCGGCGACCTGGAGAAGGGCCTCGGGCAGCTCCACCACCACCTCGACGGCATCGCTCGGTTCGGCCTGGAAGCGGTGGTCGTGCTCAACCGCTTCAGCGACGACACGCCCGAGGACGTCGCCACGATCCGCGCCGCGTGTGACGCGCGCTCCGTCGGGTTCGCGCCGTGCGACGGCTTCGCCCACGGCGGGGAGGGCGCGCTCGAAGCCGCCGACGTGGTGGCCGACAAGCTCGCGCCCGCCGGCGAACCGCGCTGGCTCTACCCCCTCGAGGCAAACATCCCCGACAAGCTCGACGCCATCGTCCGCGCGCTGCACGGCGCCGCCGGCGTGCACCTCGAGGACGACGCGCTCCGCGACCTCGCCCGCATCGAGGCGCTCGGCGGTGGCGGCCTGCCCGTGTGCATCGCCAAGACCCCGCTCTCCCTCACCGACGATGCCCGGGTGCCCGGGGTGCCCTCCGGCCACACCCTGCGCGTCCGGGGCCTGCGCTTGCACGCCGGCGCCGGCTTCGTGGTGGCGCTCGCTGGCGACGTGCAGACCATGCCCGGCCTGCCGAAGGAGCCCGCCGCGTGGCGCATCCACGTCGACGCGGGAGGGCGGATTCGCGGGCTGATGCAGGGGTAGCCGGGAGCGTTCGCTACGGCTCCAACCGCGCGATCGCCGCCTTGACCTCTTTGCGAAACTCGCTCCACTCCGTCGCCTCGTCGACGTGGTGGTAGCAGGCCGCGGCGAGCAGCGGCCCGTCGGCGGCGCCGCCCTTCTCGTACACGTGCGCGAGGAGCACGTACAGGGCGCTCGCCTCGGGGAACTCGGCGATGGCCGCCCGTAGATCGGCCACGAGCGCGGGATACCGCTCGGGATCGAGGCCCGCCGGGGTCAGGGCCTGGGTGAAGCGCCCCGCGAGGCTGGCCCGCACGTCGGCGTACGCGCGCGGGGCCTTGGCGAGGAACGGCTCCGCGATCACGACGAGGTCGGAGGCCCTGCCGACCGCCGCGAGGCCGGTGTAGACCTCGTCGCGGAGGTACACGTTCGTTGGCTCGAGGGCCAGCCAGGCCACGATCTCGGCGACCTTGCCGTTCTCGAGGAGCGCGTCGCGCCCGGTCCGCTCGGCCGCGTTCACCCGGGCCTGCACCGCGTCGAGGTCGACGCCGATCACCAGGGCTCGGCCGTCCAGCCGGTCGCGGATGGTGGTGGCGGGGTTCCACCACCCCTCGCTGTCGTAGAGCGTGGAGCGGACGAGCTCGAGGGGCAGGTAGCCCAGGGCGTGATCGTTGCTGGGCTCCAGATCGATGCCGAGGGTGAGGTTGGTCTGCCCCTTGCCAGCCGCCCACGTGGCCTTCTGGGCGAGCAGGTAGTCGGTGAGAAGCGCGGAGAGCAGCAGGTACGCCTCCTGGCCCAGGGGGCCCTCACGGATGGCGTCGGCGAGCAGGCGATCGATGCCCTCCGCGTCGCGGGGGAGCGGCACGCCGACGCGTGCCTCGCTCGCGCGGCTCGCGGCCTCGACGAAGCGCCGGATGGTCGCCGGGTCGGCCATCACGCCCGTGGGGTTGGACGCAAGATTGAGGGTGCCGAGCGCCGCGACGGCCATCTGGCGGACGTGGGAGGTGGTGAGGGGGTCGAAGCGGGGGCCGTGGGCCGCGAGCGCGGCGGCGGGGACCCGCAGGCCGAGGAGGGTGTACTCCTCCGCGGGCACATCGGGCGGGTGCCACGTCGTGACCAGGAAGAGCTCGCCCGCCTCGAGCGGGAAGGCGGCGACGTGGCGGCCGCTCATGAGCAGGCTGCGCTCGCCGGTCCGCGTGATCCGGTAGACGCCCGCCGTCTGGTCCCGGGGCGCGCCCGTCACGACCCACCCGTCCGGGCCCGCGGCGACAGAGTTGACGGACTGCCACGCCCCGCCCAGCGTGCGCGTCGCGGCGGTGGTCAGGTCGACGATCACGAGCTCCGCGTCGTCGTAGGGGCGGTCGACGTGCGAGAGGGCCAAGAGGGCCTCGCCCCGGTCGACCACGAGGTCATCGACCCTGCGGTCACGCAGGTCGAGGAGGAACCGCTCCGTGCCCGCGTCGGCGCGCAGGAGCAGCCGTTGCCCCGTGGGGGCCGCGAGCGGAGCGAAGCCGGGCACCAGGCGGGCCTCCGGGGCGCGTACGAGGAGGAGCCCGTGCTCACCGGCGTCCGCCACGAGCTTCGCGGAGAACGCGACGGGCTCGTCCTTCTCGCCCACGCGGCGCACCACGATCCCGTCCCCCACGGGCACGTACAGGCCGTCGGGCCGCGTCGCCGGGAGGCTGGGGGTCACCTCTTCCCCGAGGTCGAGCGTGGTGGTCGCGCCGTCCACCAGCGACATCACCGTCACCGAGCGGTAGCTCTGGGCGTACACGTCGGTCCCCGACAGGCGCCACGCGTTCGCGCGCGGGGCCACGCCAACCGAGCGGGAGGCCTCGAGGAGCGCCCGCTGCTGGGGCGCGAGGGGGATCGGGGTCGGTCTGGCCTCCACCACGGGGAAGGCGTCGACGCGGGGGCGCTCCTCGACGTCGATCGTGCGGACGAGGGCCTCCCACAAGGCGCGTCGCGACGCGAACTTCCCGTAGGTGACGAAGCGCACGTCGAGGAACACGCCCTCCGCCACTGGGATGACCGCCACGGCGGCGGAGAGCGGCGAGGCGGCCGCGGTCCCGTCCAGGAGGGCAACCCTCGCGGGGCGCCCGTCGATCACCAGATCGAAGCGCTCGGTGTGCTCGACCGACACCGTGAGGGAGCTGGCGGCCGCCACCGCGCCGTCGAGCAGCCCCTCGAGCCCCGTCTCGGAGCTCTCCAGGAGGAAGTAGACGGACAACATGTTGTCGGGAGAGGTGAGGCCCGCGAAGGCGTCCGACCGCGTCTCCTCGTCGATGGGGCCGAGCTGGTCCGGCGGGTAGGCAAAACGGATCTGGTGCCCGACGATCTCGTTCTCCTCGACCACCGGCGTCGCGAGGCGCGCCCACGCGCTGTCGGCGCCGGGCATGTGGAAGCGCCGGACGAGCTGCTTCCCCGCCCGACGCAGCTGGAGCGCCTGCTTTTCCGCGCTCCAGGTGAGCAGGAGATAGGCGAGCCCCCCGCGCGCGAAGATGTGCACGTCGTAGACGATGGAGATGCCGCGAACCTTGAGCTGCCACTGCTGCTCCGCGTGCAGGACGCCGCCTCGCTCCGCGACGTTCACCGGCGTGAGCGGCTTGCCGGCCTGGGACTCGAACGCCAGCGTCTGCTGCTTCATCCGGCGCCGCATGTCCTCCGCGTCGAGGAAGGTCCCCCGGATCTCGGTCACCGCCATGTAGAGCCCGGTGTCGTCGTGGAACTGGTCGGCGCCGAGCGCCGGCGCGATCACGTCCCGCTTCCAGCTCTCGTCCAGCTCGATGGACGCGCCGAACGTCCCGACGGGCTCGACCACGTCGGCGCGCGCGATGGACGCAAAGAGCAGGAGACAGGGGATCAACGAGGGCATCAGCGGCGGCCTCCCAGGGTGTCGGAACGCGGCACGGTACCAGATGGCGCGTAAAGACGCTAGATCCCCCTGATGAACACCCTGCACATCGGCAATCGCAACTACTCCTCCTGGTCGCTGCGCCCTTGGCTCGTCCTCAAATGGGCAGGGATCCCGTTCACCGAGCACGTCATCCCGCTCGGCGGGGAGGGCTACGGGAAGGGCCGCATGCCCGCGGTGCGCGCGGTGAGCCCCACCGGGCTGCTACCCGCGCTGGCCCTCGCCGATCGGACGATCCCCGACTCGCTCGCCATCACCGAGTGGGCGTCCGAGCAGGCCCCGGGCGTGTGGCCGGCGGATCCGACGCGCCTCGAGGCCGCGCGCGCCGCCGTGACCGAGATGCACAGCGGCTTCGGCGCCTTGCGGCGCGACCTGTCGATGAACATCCGGCGCCGCTGCCTCGTCGAGGCGTGGCCCGACGACACGCGCGCCGACATCGCCCGCGCGGTCGAGCTCATCAGCAGCCTGCTCACGCGCTTCGGCGGCCCCTGGCTGGTGGGCGAGCGGTCTGCCGCCGACGCGTTCTATGCGCCCGTCGCCACGCGCTTCCGCACGTACGGCGTGGTCCTCCCGATCGACGTGCAGGCCTGGTGCGACACGGTCCTGGCGGACCCCGACTTCCGCGCCTGGGAGGCCGCCGCGCTGGTCGAGCACTGGACCCTCGCGAGCACGGACAAGCTCTGGGGCTGATCACGGGCCGGGAGCGTCACCCCCCGAGCGGATCCGCGACACAGCGCGCCGCGATCGTGCCATTGAAGTCGTGCGGGTGTGTCAGCGCCGCCACGCTGCCGTGGCACGTGTCCGCCGACCCCGCGTAGAACGCGCAGCCGCGCTTGTCGGGCAGGGGCGCGCCGTCGTCTTCGAGCCGCACACCGATGGCCCAGGGGCCGGTGGGGCGGGCCGGATCGATGGGGGCCGCCACGATGGGGAGGTAGGGCGGGGACCCGGACGGATGCGCCGAGAGGAACCCCGCGGGGAACATTCCGGCGGAGCCGACGCCGTCGGCCAGCTGGAGCGAGCCGTCCGCGGCGACGTGCAAGGCGTCCGGGCGCACGGCGTTCAGCACCAGCCGCAGGGCCCCGATCTTCCCTGCCTTCAATCGGACACGGTGGTCCTCCCCCCACTCCAACCGCAGCCCCTCGGCCCGCCGCGCGTCGAGCCACGCCGCGATGTCCAGGCGCTGCCCCGAGTCGGTCCACTCCCAGGCGTTTCCGAGCAGGTCGAAGGCGCCGAAGGGGCTGACACATCCCGGCTTGGATCCCGTGGCCAGCAGCGCGCCTCCCCCAGCGTGACCGCGCGCGTGCGCCCCGTCCCGATCGGGGACGTTGCACACCCCCGGCCGCGCGTCGCTGCCATACGGAAAGGCCTGCCCGCCGGGGCCGACCGTGCCGTCCAACGCGTCCTCCCATTCGCTCGCGAGCGGCATTCGTTTGTGCCCCACAGGAAGGCCCGCCGCGTCACGGACCACCGTTGCGGCGCAGGCGGCAGCGGCCTCGTCGTAGGTGACACCCACCGTCGGGACCACCCCGGCGCGGCTCACGGCGGCGCCGTCGACCACCTGGTCCTCGTAGGCGTCGATGCAGAAACGCGGCGCGTCTCGCGGCACGGGCACCATCTCCTCGGGGCAGGTGCCGCCGGGCAGGGGCGGGCCTGTCACGGGCACCGGTGTGGCCACCCGTGGGGGGAGGGGCGCACTGGTGGGGGAAGGTGACACGCACGCGGCGAGCAACCAAACCAACGTCACTCTCATCATGGCCGTCGCACCCACGCCCGGCAGCCGTTCGCGGCCGTGAGGCTGGTCCACGTGTTCTCCACCCACCCCGCCTCGCCCGGCGCGCTCAACCCGCATTGGAGACCGCCGTTCACCATGTTCCCGCTCTCCGGAGACGCGCCTTGCGGACCCATCCTCGCCTCCTGCGCCTCCACCCCGCGCAGCCGCGCCATCGCCACGACCCCCCGCGCCACGATGGGCGAGCCCGGCATCGGCGCCCACCGCACGAGGCAGGGCTGGGCCCCTGGAAGCGCGGGGGAGCCGGTACACGCCGTCACGATCGCGTCCACGAGCCCCTCCATCGTGGCCGTGTCGACCGCGGGCGGCGCCGCCACGAGCACGGGCGCCGGCAAGCCCGCGACCTCGCGCCGCGCCACGTTCACGCCGTGGATGGGCGGCCCCACGATCCGCGCCCCGTCGAACGGACCGCGGCCGAGCAGCGGCCCCACTGCTGTCACCCAAGCGATCGCGGCGCAACCCACCGCCCCGGCCACCGCCCCCCACCACGGCACCGGTCGCCACCCCGCCACGATCGCGCCCGCCAGCAGCGGCAGCACCGGGAGCAGGTAGCGCGTGTCGGAGGGCAACCAGTAGATGGCAAGCGTGGCGGCCAGGCCCGCGCCGATGACGCGGGTGGCCCACGCGAGCCGCCCCTCGCGCGCCACCAGCGCAAGGATGAGCCCGAGCGCGACCAGCACGGCACCCCCGGGGACGAGATCCATCAGGATCCGCTCCGCGTCGACCAGCACGGGCGCCGGCCGCTCCACGAACGCGCCCTGCTCGTGCGCGTAGCGCTCCCAGAGGCGCGGCCAGACCAGCCCGTACCAGGGCCCCACCAGCGCGCCGACCAACCCCAGCGCCATCCCCGCGTTGGCGAGCGGGCGAAAAGGGCGGAGCCGCTCCACGGCACGTGTCACCCAACCGGGCGCCCGAATTGGGAGCCACGGGAGGACGGCGGCGAGCAGCTCCAGCGCCGCCCACCCGGCGAGCACACGCGCCGCGCCGATCACGAGCGCCAGCGCGGGCCCGTTGTCCACCGATCCTGTCGCCGGCACCGTCATGCCGAACGCGCGCACGGCCCACGCGCCGCCGCCCACGAGCCCGAGCAGGCCGATGGCGCCGGCCACCCGCGAGCGCCACCCGGGAAGCGTCTCGAGCGCCCGGAGCGCGGCCACGGCGCACGGCACCACGCAGAAGACGGCCCAGATCCACTTGGTGTACAGCCCGGTGGCCGCCACCAGCACGAACAGGATCGTGGGTGCCACCCTACGGAAGCCGTCGCTCGCCTCGAGCAGCAGCACGCCCGCGCCCACCGCCGCCACGAGCGGCACGTCCAGGTAGAACCCCTGGGAGAACGCCAACGGATAGGCCGTGAGCGCCACCAACGTCACGTAGGTCGTGGTGCCCGCCGCGCCCCAGAGCCGCCGCCCGAACACGAGCGCGAGGGCCACGTGTGTCATCAGGAACGCGATGGTCGACGCACGGAGCCCCGCGAGCGTCGTGGCGCCCTGCCCGATCGCCGCGGCGTAGACCGCGTTGGGGTACGCGTCGCCCGAGAACACCCACAGGCCGAGCCGACGCCACGGGGTCGGTGCGCGTGCCAGCGCCTCGCGCAGCTCCGCCGTCTTCGAGACGTGCGCCGCCTCGTCACTGTAGGGGTACGGCCACCCCAGCGCCGCCGCCCGGTGGTGGAGCACCCACACCAGCACGAGCACCCCCGCGGCGAACGCCACCCAGCCGAGCTGCCCCAGGACGCCGCGGACGGGCGAGGGGGACGACGAAGGGGTGCTGCTCACGGCGCGGAGCCTACGCCCGGGGTGAGGCAGTGTGCAAGGGGGCCGGCGCTGGGGCGCGTGGCTGGTGCTTCCTCCGCGAGACCATGCGTCGCGGCGCTCCTCCCGCCCGCCGGCCGGCTACCTTGCGGCCCGATGCCGACGATGTCCCATGGGTGAGCTCACCGTGCTCCGCGTGCCCTCGGCGCCGCTCGACGGTCCGGACGCCCTGAAGGTGCGCCTCGCCTCGCTCACCGATCTGCTCGAACGCGCCGCGCCGTTCTGGCGCATGCGCCCGTTCGAGGGGCTGCCGCTGCCGTGGGAGGCCGACTACCCCGACCTCTCCGCCTGGCTGCGCGCGTTGTCGCCGGAGCGGGTCGAGGCCCTCCACCTCGATCCCGCCGGGCTCCGCGAGGCGCCGGGGCCTTTGCCCGGCCTCGTGGCGGAGGTCGCGCGCCTGACCGACGTGGGCCGCCTCCCCGCCGCCTCGCTCGTCGAGCTGCCCGATCCGGTGCCGCGCGTTTCCGGACGGAAACGGGTCCAGGTGCAGGCGTTCGTCGCGGCGGCCGAGCGCGCCTTGCCCGAAGGCGTCGAGCTACTCGTCGACTGGTGTTGTGGCAAGGGCCACCTCGGGCGCGCGCTCTCGGCCACCCTCGGCGTGGTCTCGCTCGGGTTGGAGCGCGACCCCGAGCTGTGTCACACCGGGCGCGACCTCGCCGCCGGCACCGACGCCGTCTGCGCGTTCGTCCCCACCGACGTGCTCGACCCCACCCGCTGGCCCGCCGTCCCACCGCTCCGCGCCGCCGTGGTGTCGCTGCACGCCTGTGGCGCGCTCACGGACGCCGCCATGGCCTTCGCGCTCGACGGGCACGCCCGCGCCGTGCTGCTCGCGCCCTGTTGCTACCACTTCACGCGTGGCGACGAGCCCTTCGTCCCGCGCTCCGAAGCCGGCCGCGCCGCCGGCCTCGCGTGGGACGCCGCCGCCCTGCGCCTCCCCACCCTGGAGGAGGTCGTGGCCCCACCCGCCGTGCGCCGCCGCCGCCGCCAGGAGGCCGCGTGGCGCCTCGCGCTCGATTTGTTGGTGCGCGAGGCCACCGGCGTCGACACCTACACATCGATCGGGCCCCTGGCCTCCGGTTGGCAGCATGGCGACTTCCACACGTTCGCCACGGGGGTGGCAAACGCCCACGCCCTGGCCCTCCCGCCGGGGTGGGATCCAATTCGGGCCGAGGCCGCCGGCTTCGAGCGGGCGGGCATCGTAGCGGCGCTCGGCCTGGTGCGGAGCCAGCTCCGCCGCGCGGTCGAGTTGTGGCTCGTGCTCGATCGCGCGCTCCGCCTCGCGGACGCCGGCTGGGACGTGCAGGTCGGCGCCTTCTGCGGCCGCAGCGCCACGCCGCGGAACCTCGTGATCGCTGGGTGGCATCCGGTGGTCAAGCGGGGGGGCGGGGACGGATAGCTGCCTGGGCGACCAACGCTGGGCGCGGTGCCCGGCGCCGAGGCGGCGCCGCCGCGCCCGGGGGGGAGCTCCGTTTCTGGGATGCGTCGGCGGCGGCTGTGTCACCCACGAGCGCCCGTGTCAGCGGGCCGCGGTCGGCGCCGCGCTGTTGTCGACGATCAAGGCGACGTGGCAGGCGCCGGGCACCGCGGCCGTCGGTGCTCGAGCCCCAAGCCTCTCCTGTGCCGCCCCCACGGGGTCGGCTCGTGGAACCAATCGGCGGGCATGAGTCCGCGGAACCCGTCACGGGAGCGCGGTCGCTGGGTCGATCCAGGTGTCATAGGGGACCCCGGCCGGGATTTGGAACGGGCCTTGGGGCGCGCCGCTGTTCCCGGCCAGGTCCATCCAGGACACGGTCACGCGGGCTCCATCTCCCAGGTCGGGCACCCGTCGATGCGTCGGTGCCATGCAGATGCCGCTCGACATGACCGTGGTGAGGACGTCGCCGGGCTGCACGTGGGGGAGCACGCTGGCACCAGCGTTTGGCGCCAGGCCCACGACCAGGCGACCGGGGCCCGCCGGTCCCCCTCTCTCCAACTCCGTGGTCGCAGACCGTATGGTTTCGGAGCGCGTCTCTACGGCGACGATCACCGCGAGCGGGCTGGTGTCGACGACCTCCGCGAACAGCAACACCAGCTGTGGAATGCCGACGGTCTCTGTCACCATCAAGCCGCGTAGCGCGCCGCCCGTGGGGGCCACACGATCGGGCGCCGTGGTTTGGAAGGTGCCCACCGGCGAGCGCCCGGAGCGTGCCGTCAGGGAAGCGTCACGTGGCAACCAACCCCGCACGCGGAGCATCTCGTAGGTGTCGTCCCAACGGAGGGTCGCCGGGATTGTCCCGCCTTCGGTGTGTCGGAGACGCACGGGCCCCTCGTCCCACTCGTCGAAGGGCAACCACCGCGTGTTCACGGGTACGGCGCCAAGATCGCGCGGGCCGGGGCTCCAGAGTTCGCGGCAGGTGAAGGTCCAGGACTGCGCGTGCACGACGGGAGAGAAGAGCGCCACGACCAGCGCCACCCGCGTCGCCCCCCTCACTCCTCGCCCCGCTCCCCCCCGCTCCGCGCCCGGGCCAGCCGCACGGCGTCCCGGGTGGCCGCCTGCGAGCGGCTCAACTTCTCGTCGGGCGTCTCCAACTGCAGCAGCGTGGGGATGTCGGGCTGGAGCTCGCGGATGTGCGCCAGGAGCGCGAGGGCGTCGAACGTGGGCATGATGGCGTAGGCGTTGGCCCCGAGCGCGACACCCGCGCGGGCCGCCGAACGATCGAGGAAGGTGCCGAGCGTCCCCGCCTCGAGCGACAGGATGAGGAACATCGACGTCGCGTGGGTCGAGTGCGCCCGCACGTGCCGCAGGAAGGCGAACATCGACTCGCTCTCCAGATGCGCGGCGCACACGATGACGTCGACGTGGTCCTTGCCCTCGAGGAACAACATCGCCTCGGCGATGGTCTCCGAGCCGACCACCACGAACCCGTCCTCCTTGCAGGTCGCCTTGAGCAGCTCGACGTTGTCGGCGCTGTCGAGGAACAGGACCCTGTAGGTGTCGTCCGGCCCGCGTGCCTGCTGCGCGCGGGGGAACTCGAGGGGCGGCTCGGTCGTCATGCCGCGTGTATATCCGACGGGCGGGCGCTGGGAAGCGTGACGCAGGCCTCGACCGGCGGAAGCTCCGCTGGTTCTCGCGAGCGCGCACGAGGCTCCGAACGCCCTGGCCTCAGAACGTCACGCCCGTGGCGAAGTCGACCCGCGGCATCAAGCTGAAGCCCGCCGGTCCGAGCCCCACGTCCGCGCCGCCGCGCGCCTCGATCGTGAAGATCGACACCGTCAACTTGAGCCCAGCGAGGGGGCCGAAGCGGGTCCGGTCGGCGCGAAAGTTGCGGAAGTCGGGGTTCGTCAGGCCCACCTGGCCACCGACGAACAGGCCGTTGTCGAAGCCGCCGATGATGTAGTCCCGCACCTGGAGCCCCACCTCCACCGGGGCCGTGGCGCCCTGGTAGCCGCGACCGCCCCTGCCCGGCTGCTGGCGTGTGTCCGGCTGCTGTTGTCCCGCACCAGGATCCTGTTGCGTGCCCGGCTGTCCGGTCCCCGGCTGTCCCGTCCCCGGCTCGATTCCGCCGGCGCCCGGCTCGCCCCCGATCTCGTCCGGGATCCCCGGGATGGGCAGGTCCTCGACGATGTCGGTGGCCCGCGACAGGCTGGTCGCCGCCGTGAGGGCGAAGCTCCGGGTCCCGCCCGCGCGGAACTCGACCGTCATGTCGAGCGTCGGCATGCCCGTTGCCATCGGTCCGGTGGGCCCGAACCCCCGCCCCATGAACTCCTGGCCGGCCAGGCGGAGCGGCGCCACGGTGATCGTCAGGTTGCCGGGGCTGTCGTACTCCCCCGACCAGTCGTTCTTCAGCGGGTCTCCACCGGCCCACGCCGTTCCGAGAAACATGCACAAGAGCCCCGTCAGCATCGTCCTCTCCTGGATTCAACCGGACGTAGGCACAGGATCCCGCTCGACCCACCCCGCGGCGGGTCGGTGACATCTCGGCGCGGCGCCCGGGTCGGCGCTCGCTGGATAGAAGGCGGCGATGCTCCTCGAAACCCTCGCATCGGGTACAGAATGGCGGTAACGGAGGGCGCGCCCGAGCGCCCCGCTGACACGAGCACGATCGGCGGCGGGGCGGCGTGGAAGAGCGTCCCGCGTACGGTCGCGCGTGCGCTTGGATTGGTGGCGGGCACCAGCCCCGGGGCTACCCTCACCCTCGCCCTGCTCACCCTGATCGCGGGCGTGTTGCCCGCGGGCATCGCCTACGTGGGCAAGCTGATCGTCGACGGGGTGCTCGCGGCCGACGGCGATCCCACGGCGGCGCTTCGCGCGCTCGGCCTCGAGGCGGTGCTGATCGTGGCGCTCGCGGCCGCCCAGCGCGGCCTGTCGATCACGGAGTCGCTCCTGCGCGCCCAGCTCGGGCAGCGTGTCAACGTGCTCATCCTCAAGAAGGCGCTCACCCTCGACCTGACCCATTTTGAGGACGCGACCGTCTACGACCGCATGTCCCGCGCCCGCCGCGAGGCCTCGTCACGGCCACTCGCGCTCGTGCGGCGCGTGTTCGGGCTCCTCCAGAACCTCGTGTCGCTCGTCGGCTTCGGCGTGTTGCTCGTCCCGTTCTCTCCATTGGCGGTGTTCGTGTTGGCGCTGGCGGCCATCCCCGCCTTCTGGGCCGAGGCGAAATACTCCGGCGAGGCCTTCCGCCTATTTTCGTGGCGCACCCCCGAAACGCGCGAGCAGGCCTGGTACGAAACGGTGCTGGCGCGGGAGGACTACGCCAAGGAGGTGCAGCTCTACGGCCTCGGCCCCTTCTTCCTGTCGCGCTACGAGGGCATCTTCGACACCCTCTTCCAAGCCGACCGCAAGCTCACCATCCGGCGTGGCATCGGGGGTTTTGTCGTGGGGCTGGTGAGCACCGCCGCGTTCTACGGGGCGTACGCTTGGATCGCGATCTCGGCGGTGGCAGGCACCATCACGCTCGGCGAGATGACCATGTACCTGTTGCTCTTCAAGCAGGGCCAGAGCGCGCTCTCCGCGAGCCTCTCGGCGGTGGGCGGCATGTACGAGGACAGCCTGTACCTCGCCAATCTCTACGCCTTTCTGGAGATGCCGGTCGCCGCGCAGGTGGGGGGCGCCAAGGTGGGTCCCAATCCGGCGGACGGCTTGCGCTTCGAGAATGTGTCGTTCTCCTACCCGGGCGCCACTGCGCTCGCGATCGACAGCGTGACGCTCCACATCCTGCCCGGCGCCAAGCTCGCGATCGTCGGTGAGAACGGCTCCGGCAAGACGACGCTCATCAAGCTGCTCACCCGCCTGTACCAACCCGCGAGCGGCCGCATCCTGCTCGACGGATTGGATCTGCGCGAGTGGGACATCCACACGCTCCGCGCCCGCATCGGCGTGATCTTCCAGGACTTCGTGCGCTACCACATCTCCGCGGGGGAGAACATCGGCGCGGGTGACGTTGCCGCCATCGCCGACGAGGCGCGTCAGCGCGAAGCCGCCGAGCGTGGGCAGGCGTGGTCGTTCCTCTCGGCGTTTCCGGAGGGCCTCAAGACACGCCTCGGGCGCTGGTTCAAGAGTGGCCGCGAGCTCTCCGGCGGCCAGTGGCAGAAGGTAGCGTTGGCCCGCGCCTTCATGCGCAAGGGGGCCGACATCCTCGTGCTCGACGAGCCCACCGCCGCCATGGACGCCGAGGCCGAGGCCCAGATCTTCGAGCAATTCCAGGAGACAGCCAAACACCAGATGGCGATCCTCATCTCCCACCGCTTCTCCACCGTGCGTCGCGCCGACCAGATCGTGGTCCTCGAGGGCGGCCGCATCACGGAGCGTGGCACCCACGAGGCGCTGCTGGCACAGGACGGGCGGTATGCGCGGTTGTTCCGGTTGCAGGCGGAGGGGTATCGGTAGGGCGCCCAGGGCGGGCGCGGGGATCTTCCTCCGTGCCGGGGGCCGGGCGCTTCTTCGGCACCGCCAACGGCGGCCCGATGCGCGAGAGATGGCGCACCGTGTATGCCTGGAATCCCGACGATGCGACGCCCGACGCGTTGGCGTTCGCGCCGTCGTTGCTCGTGTACCCGGGCCTCGGTGGCGCCCCGCCGTATCTGAAGGCGGAGGACGACGGCGTGGCGCGGGTGCTCACCCTGCATGACCACCATGCCCGCGAGGTCGACGCGGCGTGGATCGTAGAGGCCACGGAGGGTTGGACGGATCTCACGGTCGGCCCGGACGTCGCGTGGTGGCAGACCTGGGGCGACGGCCGGCCGCTCCAGGTCCGGGATCTCGCGACCGGCGTGGTGATCGACCAGCCCGGCGACGACGACCTCGCCATCCGCCCGCCGCGCACCCTCGTGGACGGGGTGCCCTGGACCATCGGCACGCCCGAGGAGCCGGCGCCCACGCGGGTGCTGGCGTTGCATCCCGACGGCGTCACGGCCCTCCCCGCCGCCCCACGTGGCCTCTACGGCGTGCGTGCGCTTCCCGACGGGCGGGTCGTCGGGTGGGCGCTCTCGATGACCGACGAGACGTTCTACATGTCGCTCGTCGTGGAGGAGGGCGGCGAGTGGCGCTACTCGCCCGGCAGCTGCGAGCCGGAGGTCTACTTCGAGAGCCTGGAGGTCGTCGACGGTGCGCTCTACGCCGCGGGCGGGCGGGTCGGCCTGGAGCGGATGACCGTCGCGGAGTGAAGGCGGGCGAAGGCGGTAGGTGCGCGCTGGCGCGGTTAGAGTCTGTTCGTGCGCACACTCCTGGTCGGTGACATCCACGGTTGTTCCAAGTCGCTCCGGGCGCTCATCGCCGAGGCGAAGCCGGACCGCCTGATCCTCCTCGGGGATCTCTTCGCCAAGGGCCCCGACCCGCGCGGCGTCTGGGACCTCATCGTCGAGCACCGCGCCGAGGCCGTGCTCGGCAACCACGACGCGCGCCTGCTCGACGTGCTCAACATCCCCGGGGACAGCGCGCACCACCGCGCCGCCCGCGCCCTCCCCGAAGAGGCGCTGGGGTGGACCGCGAACCTGCCCCTGTTCCTCTACGGGCCGTGTTGGATCGGCGTGCACGCCGGCCTGCACCCCGAGTTGGGTGTGGCAGGGACCACGCGCGCCATGGCCATCACCATGCGGCGCTGGCCCGACGATCTCGACTCCACCAATCCGTTCTGGTTCCAATGTTGGAAGGGCCCGGAGCGCGTGTTCTACGGGCACGACGCGGTGCGCGGCCTCCAGGTGCACCCACGCACCGTTGGGCTCGACAGCGGGGCGGTGTATGGCAACCCGTTGTCGGGGTTCCTGTTGGAGGAGGAGCGGGTGATCCAGGTGCCGGGGCGGGGGTAGTTGACCTAAAACCCCCCCAACGCCTCCGCCGCCGCCTGCCGGAACGGGTGGTGCCCGTGCTCGGTGGCCCGTGCGGCGAGCTCGAGGAAACGCTGGCGGGCGCCGATGATGTCGCCGCGGTCGGAGCGGCGGTGGCCGTCGAGGGCGAGCACCCACAAGAACAGCTCCACCCACGAGGCGCGGGCGGCCTCCTCGTAGAGGGCGGCCCACACCGGGCCCGACGGCGGGTCGAGCAGCGAGCGCTGCACGCGCGCGTAGAGATCCAGTTCGCGAAAGCCGGACGCGGCGGCCACGGCCTGGGCATCGTCGAGGATGGCGAGCGCGCCGGTGCGGTCCTGGCGCCCGAGGCGCACGCGGGTGAGCTCCAGGCGCGTCTCCACGGCGTAGTAGCCGTGGGCGGGCGCACGTTCGGCGGCATGGAGCGCGCGGGAGGGCTCCTCCTGGGTGCGCCACCACCGGGTCGCCGCCGCGGCGAAGGGGCCGTGGGCCGTGCGGTCGGAGGGGGAGGTGCCGAGCGACTCGTGCTCGTCGAGGACGCGGGCGGCGCCAGCGATGTCGCCCCGGGTGGTGGCGACCGCGAGCAGCACGGCCAGCGAGAGGCTGCGCACGTCCCGGAGGTTCAGGCGACGCGCCACGACCAGGGCTTCCTGCGCGAGGAGCTGGGCCGCCGCGGCGTCTCCGCGCCCCACGAGCAGCCACGCGAGCCACGCCGCGGCCTCGGCCGCCCCGCCCCGCTCGCCCGCTTCGAGGCGGGCCCGGCGCGCGCGCTCGATGGCGGCCTCGCCCTGGGCGCGATCCCCCAGCCACGCACAGAGCAGCCCGAGCCGCTGGCTGTGGCCCGCCACGCCGGGCAGGTAGCCCAGGCCCGCCGCGAGCCGCAACCCGCGCTGGCACAAGGTGAGCGCGCCGCGCAGATCGCCGCGCGCGATCGCGACGTCGGTGCGCACGGCGTCCAACGCGGTCTGCTCGATGTCGCCCTTCCAGCCGCCGCGCAGCTCCTCGGCGCGGTCCAGCCCGATCGTGGCGGCGTCGAACTCGCCCAGCTCGACCCGCACCGCCGCGGCCCGCACGCCGGCGCGTACGGCGACCTCCGGCGAGCCCACCCCCGCCGCGATGCCCGCGCGGCTCGCGACGGTCAGCCATGTCACCAGCGCGGTGCGGGCGTCGCCATGGCGCAAGGCGAGCTCGGCGCCGAGGAGCGCGGCCTGGGCGCGCTCGACGTCGGTGGAGGCCCGCGCGGCGGCCATCGCCACGAGGTCCTCGCGGGGGCGCTCCGAGCCGATCGCGGACGCGACCGAGGCGCGGCACGCCGCGAGCGCGAAGCGGAGGCGCGCGTAGGCGTCGCTCGTGCGGTCGCGGGGGAGGGAGTCGACCAGCACGAGCCAGTCGCGGGCCTCGCGGTAGCGGCCGGCGCGCTCGGCCTCCAACGCTGCCTGCACGGCGGGGGCGAAGGCGGCGGCGATGTCGTCGGCGAGCAGGAAGGCGCGCGCGCGGGCGGCATGCCGCTCGGGGCCGGGGTCCTTCGCCCAGGCCTCCGCCAACCGCAGGGCCTCCGCGGGGCGCTTGACCGTGCGGGCGAGCGCGTGCGCACGCGCCGCTTCACTCGCGACGCGGTACCGGGACGACGGCCCGGCCGGCCCCACGCGCTCCAGCACCCCTTCGAGCACGAGGGCGTCGGGGTCGACCCCGAGGGCGAGCCACCCGTCGCGGTGCAGCGGGCGGGCCTCCAGGGCGGCGGGGAAGGCGGCCGGCGGGAGGCAGGGTGGAGCCACGTTCCGCAGGCGCGCCAACGCGGCACGGCCCGCCTCGGTGGCGCGCAGGGGAGAGCCGGCCACCGCGCGCAGATCGGTGCCGTCGGGCACGAGATCGCTGGCGACGAGCGTGGCCGCGGCGGCGTCGAGATCGGGGAGGTGGTGGATCGTCGCGAGCGCCTGGTGGACCAGCTCGTTGATGGTCTTCTGGCAGCGCCGCGTCGCGTGGCGATCGTCCACGATGCAGAGGATGGAGAGCTCGCGGGGGGCCACGCGGGCCAGCCGGTCGAGCAGGCGGGCGGTGAACTTGTCGATCTCGTCGAGGTCTTCGAGCACCACGAGGAGGCCGTCGCCCGCGGCGCGACCGAGCGCGGCGGAGGCGGCGCGCACGACGTCCTGGGCGGTGGACGCGAGGCCCGGGCCGGGGAGCGGTTCGAGCGGCAGGTGGGGCCACATCTCCAGGAGCGGGCCGGTGTCGCCGCCGCCGACCTTGTGCCGCCACGCGCCGTCGGCGGGGGCCTCCAGGAGCGCCTCGAGCACCTCCTCGATCGCGCCGCCGGGGCGCTCGACGCGGCACCGCCCGCGCACGGTGCGGGTGCCCTGGAGGAGCGCCTGGCGCCGGATGTGCTCCGCGGCGCGGCGCCGGCCGCTCCCGGCGGGCCCTTCGAGCACGAGCACGCGCGGCCCGTTCCCCTTGAGAAACGCCTCCGCGGCGGCGAGCACCGCCGGGGTGCCGACGTAGGCGTGTGGTTCGGGCCACTCCCGGCGCCCCTTTCCTTCCGCACAGGCGCGGAACAGCGTGGCCGCGGTCGCGGCGTCCGGCCGATCGCGGGGGTCGAACGCCACGAGGCGGTCGATGACCGCGGACATGTCGAGCGGCACCACCGGATCGATCGACGCGAGCGGGCGCGGGCGGTCGAGGCACTGGATGCGGAGCCAGTCCTGCGGGCGCGGCGGGCGCGGCCGCTTCCCGACGACACCCTCGTAGAGCATCAGCCCGACCGCGAACAGATCACACTTGGGTGTCAGCGGCTGGCCGCCCACCTGCTCGGGCGCCATGAAGGGGAGGGTGCCGACGAGCCCGCCCTCGCCGGTCAGCGGGTCGCCGTCGACCCAGGCGCGCGCCACGCCGAAGTCGAGCACGTGGGGGAGCCCGTGGCTGTCCACCAGCACGTTGGAGGGCTTCAGATCGCGGTGCATCAGCCCCGCGCGGTGCACGCCGGCGAGCGCGTCACAAAGCGGCGGCGCCACGTGCAGGACGCGCTGGATGCGCGCCTCGACGCTGCCCCCGGCCTCGATCCACGAGCGGATCGGCAGCCCGTGCACCACGTCCATCGCGTACCAGAGGAAGCGATCGTCGAGCCCCGCGTCGTGCACGCGCACCACGCCGGGCACCGACAGCCCGCGCAGCGCCTCGAACTCGCGCAGGAAGCGGCGGTCGAGCTCCGGGTCGCCGCGTCCGCGCACCTTGAGCGCAACCTCGCGGTCCGCGCGGCGCGCGAGGAACACCGTGGCGGTCGAGCCCCGCCCGAGCGGCTGGGAGAGCACGTAGGGGCCGAGGGTGGCGCCAGGAGCGAGGCGGTCGTTCACGAACGAGAGTGTAGTACGGGAGGGGACCGCAGGTCCCAAACGACGAAACGCCCGGTCGAATGACCGGGCGTCCGCTCTGATGCCGGGGCGTAGCCCCCCAGCCTCCCTGGCTTATTCGCCGAAGGTCGCCTTGGCGTCGAGGAACACGCCCTCGGAGGTCTTCACGAGGCGATCGACGCGGTCGGGCGTGGCGCCCGTGGCCTTCACGTTGTTGCCGACCTTCTTGGTCGACTCCATGAGCTTCATCGGGTCGAGGCCCATCGTGGTGAGCTGGCCGGGGAACGCGACGCACGCGTCGGCGAGGGCCTTGGCCTCGGGGACGAGCTGCACGCCGGTGTCGATCATGTGCTCGCTCGCGTCGAGGAGCTTGTTCACGGCGTCGATGCCGGTCTGCACGTTCTCGGGGATGGCGTCGGTCGCCTCGAGGCGGGGCATCTTGCCCTTGAGCGCCACCTTGAGCTTGCCGTTCGCGCGCTTCTTGAGCTCGTCGAACGCGACCTTGAGCGGCTGGTCGGCGGCGACACCGAGCGCCACGGCCACCTGGGCGCGCGCCTCGACGAGGTGCTTGTCCTCGGTGTCGAGCGTCTCGTGGATGGTCTTGGCCTTCATGAACACGGCGTCGAACTCGGGGATGCCCGTGGCCTCGATCTTGGGGAGCGGGGTCTCCTTGGCGGCGCCCTTGGTGGTCTTGGCAGGCGCGGCGTCGGCGGTGGGCACGCCACCGAGGGCGCCGAGGAAGGGGAGGACGAGGAGGAGGCGAAGGAAACGCATGGAGATCCCGCGGTGAGTTGGGTCGGCGGCGGCGTAACCAGGATTTGCCGAACGTCAATCCGCGCCGCCAGGGGTCTATGATCCCCGCGTTCGGAGTTCCCATGCGCTGGTTCGTCCGCGGCGATCTCGACGGCTTCTTCGGGCTGGCTCTCGACAACCTCGTCCAGCTGCTCGTCATCGACGCGCTCTGCCGCCACGTGCTCGGCTTCGACGACGCCCTGATCCTCGGCCGCGTGCTCCCCGCCGCCGCCACGAGCGTGCTCGTCGGAAACCTGTTCTACGCCTTACAAGCGCATCGCCTCGGCCGCGCGACCGGCCGCGACGACATCTGCGCGTTGCCCTACGGCATCAACACGCCGAGCGTCTTCGCCTACGTGTTCCTCGTCATGCTCCCCGTGAAGCTCGCCACCGGGGATGCGCGCGCCGCCTGGCACGCCGGGCTGGTGGCCTGCCTCGGCAGCGGCGTCATCGAGCTCGTGGGCAGCCTGGGCGCCGACTGGGTGCGTCGCCACGTGCCGCGCGCCGCGCTGCTCTCCACGTTGGCCGGCATCGCGCTCACTTTCATCTCCCTCGGCTTCCTGTTCCGCACCTACGCCACGCCGGTCGTGGGGCTCGCCACGTTCATGGTCGTGAGCCTCACGTACTTCGGCCGCCTCCGCTTCAAGGGCGGCGTGCCCGGCGGGCTCGTGGCCGTGCTCCTCGGCACCGCCCTCGCCTGGATCCTCGGCCTCGCCCCGGTCGGCGCGCCCCCCACGAGCGTCGGGCTCCACCTCCCCGTGCCGGTCCTCGGCGATCTCCTGGAGGCCCTCTCCAGCGGCTACGTGTGGACCTACCTCGGCGTCATCGTGCCGATGGGCCTGTTCAACCTCGTGGGATCGCTCCAGAACCTCGAGAGCGCCGAGGCCGCCGGCGACCGCTTCCCAACCGTGCCCTCGCTCGCGGCCAACGGGCTCGGCACCATCGTGGCGGCGATCTTCGGCTCGTGTTTTCCCACCACCATCTACATCGGGCACCCCGGGTGGAAGGCGCTCGGCGCGCGCGCCGGGTACTCGTGGATGAACGGGATCTTCCTCACCGTCGTGTGTCTCACCGGCACGCTCGGTTGGATCGCGTGGGCGGTGCCGATCGAGGCTGGCATGGCGATCGTCCTCTGGATCGGCATCGTCATCACCGCGCAAGCGTTCACCGCCACCCCGCGTGCCCACGCGCCCGCCGTCGTCCTCGGCCTGTTGCCCGGGGTGGCCGCGTGGGGCGCCATGATGGTCAAGGCGGGCGTGCGCGCGGCGGACGGCACGTTCGGCCCCGAGCTGGGCGTGGCGCTCACCCGCGCCGACATCTACGCGGACGGCTTGTTCGCGCTCGAGCAGGGCTTCATCTTCACCGCGATGGTGCTCGCCGCCACCACGGTCGAGGTCATCGAGGGGCGCTTCCGACGCGCCGCCGCCTGCATGCTCGTCGGATCGGGGCTGGCCGCCGTGGGCCTCATCCACGGGTGGGAGTGGGGCGTGGCGGACACCGTGCTCGTCACCACGCCCGGCGCCGCCATGAACGCCGCGTTCGGCTACGCGGCCGGCGCGCTCGTCCTGTTCGTGGCGCCGTGGTTGGGCGAGCGGGTGGGCACGGCGCACGAGTGAGAACGGATAGGCGGGCGCATGCTGCTGTTCCGCAACGCCACCGTCTTTGCGCCCGAGCCCCTCGGCCGGTGTGACGTCCTCGTCGCCGGCGGCACCATCGCCGCCGTCGGGCCCGATCTCGCGCCGCCGCCCGCGGGCTGGCCCTGCGAGGTGGTCGACCTCGACGGCGCCCGACTCGTGCCCGGCCTCGTCGACGCGCACACCCACCTGACCGGCGGGGGAGGGGAGGGCGGCGCGCGCACCAAGGTGCCGGCGGTGCCGCTCACGTCGTTCACCCGCGCCGGGGTCACGACCGCGATTGGGTTGCTCGGGACAGACGGCACCACGCGTTCGATCGCGGAGCTGCTCGCCGCGGCCCGCGCGCTCGACGAGCTGGGCCTCACCGCGCTTTGTTACACTGGCGGCTACGAGGTGCCTCCCGTCACGTTGACCGGCAGCGTGCGCGGGGACCTGGTGCACGTCGATCGCATCGTGGCCGTCGGCGAGCTCGCCCTCTCCGACCACCGCAGCTCCCAACCCACGTGGGACGAATTGGTGCGTGTCGCCGCTGACGCCCATGTCGCCGGGTTGATGACAGGAAAAGCGGGTTTGCTCCATCTCCACCTCGGTGACGGAGCGCGCGGCCTCGCCCTCGTCCGCCGCGCCCTCACCGACACCGAGCTGCCCGCGCGCGTGTTCCACCCCACCCACACCAATCGCAATCGCCGCTTGTGGGAGGAGGCCAAGGCGCTCGGCGCGGAATTCGGCGCGCGCGGCCTCCATGTGGACGTGTCCGCCTTCGACGCCGACGGGGACGCGCCCAGCGGCGGCCAGGCCCTCGCCGAGTGGGTGGCGGCCGGCCTCGATCCCGCCCGCCTGACCCTCTCCAGTGACGGCGGCGGCTGCCTCCCCACCTTCGACCGCGACGGCGTGCTCCTCCACATGGAGGTCGGCTCGTCCGCGACCCTGCTCGTGGCGGTGCGCGAGGCCGTCACCCTGGGCGTGCCGTTCGAAACCGCGCTCGCAACGTGCACCGCCAACGTCGCGCGGCTGTTCCGCCTCCAAAAGAAGGGCCGCGTAGCCGTGGGCGCGGACGCCGATCTCGTGGTGCTCTCCCCCGATCTACACGTCACCGACGTGCTCGCCAGGGGGGCGTGGATGGTGCGGGGCGGCGCGCCGGTGGTGCGGGGGTTGTTCGAGCAGGGGTAGCGCGAGGGGTAGCGTCGGCGGGCTCCCCGAGCAGTTAAGCCGCGCTCCCAGGAAGGAGTTGGCATGGCTACAGTCGCAGTGTTGGGCGCCGGGTTGCTCGGCAGCGGAATGGTGGAGAACCTGCTGGAGAAGGGCGAACGCGTGGTGGTGTGGAACCGCACCGCGTCGAAGCTCGTGCCGCTCGTCCAGAAGGGGGCCGTGGCGGCTCCGGACGCGGCCAGCGCGGTCCAGGGTGCCGACCGGGTGCACCTCGTCCTCACGGCGGACGACGCGGTGGATGCGACGATCGCCGCCCTCCGCCCCGGCCTCGCCGCCACCACGCCCGTCCTCGACCACTCGACCAACCTCCCGGAGCGCGTCGCCGAGCGGTACACGCGCCTGCGGTTCGACGGGGTGCGCTACCTGCACGCGCCCGTGTTCATGTCGCCGCAGAACGCCCGCACCGGCACGGGCATCATGCTCCTTGCGGGCCCCAAGCCCGAGGTCGACGCGCTCCTGCCCGACCTCCAGACGATGACCGGGCGGGTGTGGCACGTGGGGGATCGCCCCGATCTCGCGGCGATCCACAAGCTCTTCGGCAACGGCATGCTCATCGCGCTCGCCGGCACCATGGGTGATTTGTTCACCATCGGCGCCGCCCAGGGCCTGACCCCGGAGGACGTGCTCCCGCTGTTCGACGTGTTCCGTCCCGGAAACGGCATCCCCGGCATCGGCCAGCGCGTCGTCAGCGCGGGCGCCGTCCCCGCCAGCTTCGAGTTGTCCATGGCCCGCAAGGACGTGCGGCTGATGATCGAGGCCGCGGGCGGCCCCGAGGGGCTGGTGGTGCTCCCCGGCATCGCCAAGGCCATGGACGACGCGATCGCCGAGGGCCTCGGGGACCAGGACTTCGCGCTGTTCGCGTGGCCCCGGCGGCGCGGGTAGCGGATCGGCGGGGCGCGCCGGGCGGCGCGGCTTCGGTTAGACGACGCGCCGATGCCTTCGCCCGAACACACCCCCGGCAGCCGCGGCTTCATCATCCCCATCGGCGGCGCCGAGGACAAGGTGAGCGCGCGGGCCATCTTGAGCCGCTTCGTGCGGCTCTGCGGGGGCGACGAGGCCGTGATCGCGGTCGTCCCCACCGCCTCGGTCGACCCGGAGACCCCCGACCGCTACCGCGGCGTCTTCGGTGACCTCGGCGTGCGCAGCGTCACCGTGGTCGACGTCCAGCGCCGCGAGGACGCCCCCGCCGCCACCGCCGCCCTGCTCGACGCCACGGGCGTGTTCCTCACCGGCGGCGCCCAGCTCCGCCTCTCCACGCTCCTCGGCGGCACCGACGTGGCGCGGCTCATCCGCCGCATGAACGCCATGGGCGTGCACGTCGCGGGCACCAGCGCGGGGGCCGCGTTCCTCTCCGAGCACATGATCGCCTTCGGCAAGGAGGGCGGCTCGCCCATCGCCGGCCAGGCCACCCTCGTGCCGGGCCTCGGCCTGACCAACCGTGTCATCGTCGACCAACACTTCCGCCAACGTGACCGCATGGGCCGCCTCCTCTCCGCGCTGGCCTACAATCCGTTTGCCATCGGCCTCGGCCTCGACGAGGACACCGCCGCCTTCATCGGCCCCGACAACAAGCTCGAGGTGGTGGGCAGCGGCGGCATCACCGTGGTGGACGCGGGCGGCCTCGAACACAGCTCCATGGCGACGGTCGACGAGGGCAAGCCCGTCGAGATGATCGGCGTGCGGCTCCACGTGCTGGTCGCCGGTTCGCGATTCGATTTGCACGCGCGGCGGGCGTTTCCGGCGCCGTTGCCGCCTTCGTTGGAGTAGGTCGGGCGGACCGGTCGCGTCGGCGGGAAATCCCGTTACGCTCGGGAAAGATGCCCTACCTCCGCCGCGCTTCGTGTCTGTTCCTGGCGAGCCTCGTGTTGGGTGGGGAACCTGCGTCTCCCGCCGCGCCGCCAGGGCGCTTCGCGCCCACGATATTCTTCTGGGATGCCGCGCACGGCTCGGTGTATGCGTCCGTGATTGGTTGGGCACTCTACGCTCTCGACGCTGCGTCCGGGCGGGTGCGCTGGCGCCGCCCCGCTACGACGGCCCTTTGGTTGGAGGGGAACGAGCTGCTCGTGCAGGACACCGGCACCGGCGACCTCCTGTCGTTGTCGACGCTCGACGCCAACACGGGCGCTCTCCTGCGGACCTGTACGGGCGTTCCCGGGGAGGTGCCCGAGCCTCCGCGACCCGACATCACCGTGACGTGGACGGCTACGATCGACGCGGCCGAGGGCGCTCCGGCGGGCGTCGTGTTGGTTTCGTGGCGTCGGGAGGAGAGGTTCACGCCGCCGGAACGGTCGACCGGGTCAGCCCCTGGTGGGGCCGGACCCCCTCCAGACGGGCCCGGCGTCGTTGGCATGCACAGCGCGTCGGGCGCCTACCAACTCGACGTCCACACGTGCGCCCAGGTGCCTCGGCTACGAGGTGGACGCCCACTGATTCTGCCGGACGTTCGCCGCGAATGGGTGGTCGCCCCCTCGTCGGCCCAGGCGGGAGGAGTCGTCTCCACCCCCGATGTCACCGACGCGGAGGGTCGCCGACTCCCCGCGTATGCCTGGGTCCGATTGGATTCCTCCGGGCAGCAGATCCAGGCCATCCAGTTGGACGCCGGCTATCGAACCCGCGTGATCCCCTCCGCGGACGGCGACAGCTTCGCCGTCGTCTACGCCCGCCCTGACGCCGATCGCACGGTCGCGTGGACGCTCTACGGTTCGGCGAAGGGCGACCGGCTCGGCACTGTCACCCCTCGTGGCGTCGGCGACTGGTTCCTGGTGTGCGGGGGGCTCCTGCTCGTCGACCGCGACTCACAAATCGGGTTCGTCGCCTATGATCTGGCGAGCGGGTCGGAGCGGTGGGCCTTCCCCGCGACGAGGTAGCGGGGAACAGATTCCTCTGGGGGCGACCCCGGCCCGCGGACGGTCCGGGGCCGGCGCCCTGCGCGGTCGGGCATGCGCCCTCCGTCGGCCGGCTGCGGGCCGGCCGACCGGCGCGGGCTTGGAGGTTTGGGTGGGGTTGGAACTTGGGGTGGCCCGCGCCGCGCTGCGGTCGCCTCGCCCGGGGGAGGGTGGTGGTGGGGAGGGTGCTCCTGCGATACGGCTGGGCATGACGCTCGCCAAGGTGAACCTAACGGAAGCATTCTCACGCATCTCCGACCACTGGGCCCCGAGGATCGGTGGCGACATCAACGATGCTCACGTGAAACTTGTGAAGTTGAAGGGAACGTTTCACTGGCACCACCACGAGCACGAGGATGAGCTGTTCCTCGTCCTCGTGGGCGCGCTGCGGATGAAGCTACGGCCCGAGGATGGCGGGGACATCCTCCTTCACGAAGGCGAGTACCTGATCGTGCCGAAGGGAGTCCAACACTGTCCGGAAACGGTGACGGAAGAGGTCCATTGCCTGCTCCTCGAACCGAAGTCGACCCTCAACACGGGGAACGTCGTCAACGAGCGGACGCGCACGGAGCTCGAGCGGATCTGAGGCAGGCAGCCTCGGACGTGCCCGGCGCGTGGTTCTTCGCGATCCGAAGGGACCCCGCACCTGATCCGGTGGCGTGCATGGCATGCTACGGCCATGACGCTCGATCAAATCGATCACCTCGCCGCTGAGATGCGGCCCTTCGTGGAGAACGCAACGGGCGTGCGGATGGTCGCGCTGCCCCGCATCAAGGAGAACACTGTCGCGGCGTTCAATGAGAATGTCCTCGATGCACGTGCGCGTTGGCTAACGACGTTGTCGTTCGGCTACACGGAACACGTGCCGAAGGACGCGACACCACGTTTCGACGACTTGATGGCTCCGAGCGCGTTGATGGTCTACAGCAACTATGACCGCACGATCCACGTGATGCAGGACGTGTGGGAGGCGGCGTTTACGGGCAACCGGGCGTTTGACGGGCACGTGGACGATGTGCTCGCGTGTGCCATGGCGCACGAGCTCGTCCACGCGACGCAGGACCAGACCGTGGCGCTGGACGAAGGAGCCGTGGCGTTAGACCAGACGCCCCGACGCGTGCTCGCTGAAGGTGTGGCCGTGGTCTACGGCCTGCGAGCCTGCTCCGCGGCACGGGGGCCGGGCGCCCTCGCATTCTCTGCCGCGCAACAGGGGGTCGATGTCGCGCTCGTCCGCCCCAACGAGGGGTGGTTTTCAGTCTACGGCGTCGGGGCGGCCTATGTCGCGGCCATCGAGGCGGAGGCGGGACGTGAGACGGCATGGTCGGTGCTCGCGCGACCGCCGCCAACGCTCGTGGAGCTCGGGGCTCGCGCCGCTCAGGTGCTACCGGGAGTGTGGCAGGGGCGTGAGCCGCTGGACGCCGTTGCCCGCGGACTGGCAAGTACCAGGCTCGCCGTGTCCGCCCCGCTCGTGCTCGACGAGCCACCGGAAAGTGTCAACATGATTGAGACAGCGAATTCGAAACTTCTGTGAACACTAA
>JAZKFH010000010.1:0-104798 GCA_040386535.1 Myxococcota bacterium
AAGTAAATTGTTCGCAATAGGATTGGGTAATTGATGGATCCGCATCCCGTGGTAACGGGAACAAGGCAAAGGCCTGGATCCGGCTCGTCTCCGACTTCCTGCCTTCCTCTATTCCTGCCTTCCTGATTCTCTTGTTCCGGTGCCTGTTCAGACCACGCCGGGTCTATCGCGCGGTCACGCAGCTCAACGCCGGGAGCGTGGTCAACACCTCGGCGACGTAGGCGTCCAGCGTGTCCGCGAGCGCCTCGCCGCCCGGTACGTCGGCCAACGGGAGCAAGTTCGTCGCGAGCGGATCGGCGAGCAGGTCGAACGCGAGCACGCCCCCCTCCTGGCACTCGTAGGCCACCTGGGCCTCTCGCGACTCCACGCCGATGTAGCCGAGCGTCTCGACGCCGGCGGAGGCGAAGTACAAGGCGGAGAACGCGTGCTCGCGGCATCCCTCGAGCAACGAGCGGCCCTCGGCGCTCGGAAGCGGCGCCAGCCCCAGCGCATCCACGATGGTGGGGAACACGTCCATGTTGCTGGCGACGCAGGGAAGGTGCGTGTCCACCACGCCCGCCCCCCAGAAGAGCAGCGGCACGTGGACGAGCTCGTTGCGCACGCTCGCGCCGTGCCCGAGGCTCACCGGCGGGCCGTCGAGGAAGGACTCTCCGTGATCGGCGGTCACGACGATCAGCGTGTCGTCGAGGAGCCCGCGCGTCTCCAGCGCCGCCATGAGCGCGTCGATCGCGCGGTCGACCCCGAGCGCCTGCTCGTCGTAGACCGCCCGGAGCCCCGCGAGCAGGCGAGCGTGCTCCTCGTCGGTGGTCGCCGCGTCGAGCGCCTCGACGATCTGGAACACCTGGGCGGCGGTGGGATCGTCGATGTGGAATGGCACGTCCGCGGGGTCGGCCCAGGTGAAGAGGTCCTCCTCTTCGGGGCGGTACGGCGCGTGCATGTCCATCGGCTGGAGGAAGAGCAGGAAGGGCTCGTCGGCGTCGAGGGTGTCGAGCCAGTCGACCGCGACATCGACCGTGCCCGCGGCGTTGCCGGGCTCCTCGCCTACCCCCTGGGCCGTGCCGAAACCGGTGGCGAGCTCGAACACCTCGCCCATGAGGATCTCGCTGCCCGTCACCAGCGCGGTGCGCATGCCCTGGTCCGCGAGGTACGACACGAACGAGGGCGCACCCATCGGGTAGTTGGTGCCGCGCTCGTCGAAGAAGCGCACGCCGTGGGTAGGCTGGTCGGTGCCGGTGAGGAGCGAGGCCGTCGCGGGGGCGGTCCACGCCGCGGTGCTCACCGCGCGGTCGACGCTGACCCACCCCTCGCGCGCCTCGAGCAGGGGCCACGTGTCGCGCGTG
The DNA here is from genome assembly GCA_040386535.1 of Myxococcota bacterium. GTDB lineage: Bacteria > Myxococcota_A > UBA796 > UBA796 > SXON01 > CAJBVW01. The sequence goes on from JAZKFH010000010.1 coordinate 1,341, forward strand.
TTGCCCCACCGCGGCAGGGCGTCCGCGCGCAGGGTGTCCACGTGGACGACCACGACGTTGCGGGGCCGGAAGGCGCCGAGGTCGACGCGGACGCCGGCTACGGCGGTGTCTTCGGTCTCGCTCGTGTCCAGGCCGCTGTCGACAGGCGCGCGGCACGCCGCCGTGAACAGCAGCGGGAGGAGCGGGAGGGAGAGGCGCATCGCGGCACACTATGGGCCTCGCGGGCGCCCCCGTCGCCGCACCCGTCCGAAAGTTACGAACCTGCGCCCCCGTTGACGCCCTTGCCCCCCTCCGCGGACAATCCGCCCGTGCCCCTCTCGCCACCGCTGCTCCCCCCGATCGCTACCTGGGTGCGCTGGTGCGCCGACGCCCCGCCCGTCTTCGACGCCGTCCCCGAGGGCTTCCCCGGCGGAGTGGTCCGCGTGCGCGCCGTCGTGGCCGATCTGTACGTGCGGCACGGCGCGCGCGCCGCGCCCGAGGTGCTCCGGAGCTTCGATCCCAGGGACTCCTCCAACGGTGAACGTGCGCGCCTGCGCGCCGCGCTGCTGGCCTGTCGGGTCCTCTCGCATCCCTCGCTGGTCCCCTCCCCCGCGCGCTCCGGTGAGGCCGGCCGCACCGCCGCCTTCGCGCGCCTGTTCGACGAGATCGCGGAGTGGGCGGTGGTGGTCGGCGCGACGGGCGCGGGCACGGCGAGCGAGGAGCGGCGCGAGGAGCTGGTCCGGCGCTGCCTGCGCGCGCTCGGCGCCCGCCCGGGCGGGGAGAGCGTGGCCGAGGCCGAGGATCGCCTCGCGCAGGTGGATGTGGTGGCGCGCACCCGCATCCTGAAGGACGCCGCGGAGCGCGAGCGGCGCACGCGCGAGCTACGAGAGGCGATGGTCCGCGCGGCCGCCGAGGAGGCCGCCGCGAAGATGGGCCGGGAGTAGCCGTTTGCCGACCGTCCTCATCACCCAGTGCCTGCAGCGTGATTTCGTCGATCCCATCCGCCCCGGCGAGCCCATCCCCAACAAGCTGCACGTGGGGGAGGACGAGGCCCGCCGCCTGCTCGGGGACGACCCCGCCCACAGCCCGCTCGCCCAGCTCCTCGCGTGGAGCCGGAGCGCGCCCGGCCTGCACCTCGTCCACATCCGCGACTGGCACGATCCCGCCGATCCCACCCAGCGCACCCACCTCGACACCTTCGGCGGCCACTGCGTGCGCGACACGCCCGGCGCCGGGTTCGCCGTGGACAACGACGTCGATCCCGGCCCCGACGAACACATCGTCGACGCGACGGGTCTGAACGACTTCGCCACTACCCGCCTGCCCCAGGTGCTCGCCTCCATCGCCGAGGAGGGGCCGCTCCGCATCGGCGTCATCGGCGTGTGGACCGAGGCCAAGGTCAGCTACCTGCTCTACGACCTCGCCACCCGGCTCGGGGTGGAGGCCCTCGCCACCTGCAGCGCGCTCACGGCGTCCAGCTCGCGGTCGCGCCACTTCCACGCGCTCGACCAACTCGAGCGCCTGCTCGGCGTGCGCGTCTTCCACGACGTCGCCGGCTTCGCCACGTGGCTCGCCCCCAGCGCCGCGGCGGCCGCCCCGCCGCCCCGCAAGGGCCCCAAGGCGATCGTCGACGTCGAGCTCACCGAGTCCGAGCACGCCGTGGTCGGCGCGCTGTTCCGCGACAGCGCGCGGGTGTCGCTCGAGGTGCTCGCGGGCGGGTTCTCCGGCGCGCGGGTGTACCGCGCCCGCAGCCACGACATCGAGGGCCGCCGCCAGGCGGACACCGTGGTCAAGCTCGGCCCGTCCGCGCTGCTCGGCCAGGAGCGCGCCGCCACCGAGCGGGTCGCCGAGGTGCTCGGCAACTTCGTGCCCAGCATCCGCTCCTACGTCGACTTCGGGGAGCAGGCGGGCCTGCGCTACGCGTGGGCCGCGATGGGCCAGGGGCCCGTCCGCACGTTCAAGTCGATCTGGGAGAAGGGCGGGGACGACGCCACGATCGAGCGCGTGCTCCGCGTCGCCTTCGAAGAGGTGCTCGAACCCTTCTGGAGCGCCGCCCGGTACGAGCGCCTCCCCATGCTCGACCACTTCGAATTCGAGCGCTGGGCGCCCCAGGTGCGGGCGAAGGTCGAGGCCATCCTCGGGCACGCGGCCACCGAGGAGAACTTCACCTTCCCCGGCGGCTACACCGTCCGAAACCTGTGCCTCGGGTACGAGCAGGATTTGCCCGGGCTCCCGGTGTTCCCCGGCGAGACCCACCTCGTGTCCCAGCTCCACGGGGACCTGAACTTCGCCAACATCCTCGTCGATTCGCGCGACAACGTGTGGCTCATCGACTTTGCGAACTCGGGCACCGGCCCGGTCTTGATGGATCTCGCGAAGCTCGAGAACGACCTGCTCTACGTCCTCACGCCGCTCGAGACCGAGGCCGACCTGGTCGAGGCGCTCAAGATCACCACGGCCCTGCGCGCGGTCACCGACATGCGGGAGCCGCTGCCCGAGGCGCCCCCGACGGACCATCCGGCCCTGGTCCGGGCCTGGCGCGCGCTGCGGGTGCTCCGCCACATCGGCGCCCGCTTGTGCCGCGAGGAGCGCAACCCCACCACGATGGACCTGCTCCTGCTCCGCTACGCGGCCCAGACGCTCTCGTTCGTGGAGTCCTCGCCGCTCCAGCGCTGGTGGGCGCTGGCCTCCGCCTGCGGGCACGCCGAGGACGCGGTGACCACGCTCCGCGCGGAGCGGATGTTGCGGGTGGACCACGTGGTGGGCGCCGGGCGGTTGGGCCTCACCTTGTGCCCCGGGCGGCGCGACAAGGGGCGCGACCTCGGCGCCGACCTCGACTCGCTCGTCGCCGTCGGCACACGCAGGCTCGTTTGCCTGGTCCCCCAGGACGAGCTCGACGAGTTCGGCGTCGGCGGGCTGCGCGGCGCCGCGGAGGCCCGCGGGCTGGACTTCCTCCACGTGCCCATCGCGGACCAGGGGGTCCCCCCGCTGGCCGACGCCCTCTCGACCGTGGCGTGGATCCTCGAAGCGGTGGCCCTCGAGGAGCCCGTGGTCGTGCACTGCATGGGCGGGCTCGGCCGCACGGGCACCATCGCCGCGTGCACGCTCATCGCGGTCGGTCGCACCGCCGCCGAGGCCATCGCCGAGGTGCGCGCCGCGCGCGGGCCCCGGTGCATCGAGAACGGGCTCCAGGAGCGGTTCGTGGAGATGTTCGAGCGCGAGTACCGCGCCGGCAGCCGCGCGGCGCCCCCGTAGACATCGGGGGGGCGCCGCTCGGAGGTGGCGCTCCCTAGATGTCCCCGAGCACGGAGAAGCAGGCGGCGCCGAGGCCCGCGCACACCGGGATGGTGAGGATCCACGCGGTGAGGATCCGGCGCGTCACGCCCCAGGACACGGCCGAGAGGCGCGTGGTGGCGCCGGCGCCCATGATCGCGGAGGTGATGCAGTGGGTGGTCGAGGTGGGCAGCCCGTAGTGGGAGGCCACCTGGAGCACGAGCGCGGCGCTGGTCTCGGCGCAGAAGCCGTGGATGGGGCGCAGCTTGAAGATCTTGCTGCCCATCGTGTGGATGATGCGCCAGCCGCCGGCCGCGGTGCCGAAGCCCATCGCGAGCGCGCAGGCGATGACGACCCAGGTCGGGACCGGGAACTTGCCCAGGGGGTCGATGGTGCCCGAGTAGGACACCAGCGCCATCGTGATGACGCCCATGGTCTTCTGCGCGTCGTTCTGGCCGTGGGACACCGCCATGGCCGCGGCGCTCACGAGCTGCAGCTTGCGGAACACGACGTTGATGCGCGCCGGGCGCATGCGACGCACGATCCAGTAGGTGGCGATCATGCCGAGGAACGCTGCGCCGAAGCCGAAGAAGGGGCTCACGACGAGCGCGACCACGACCTTCTCCACGCCGGCGGGGTTGATCGAGCCCCATCCGCCGTGCAGGTACCCGGCGCCCACGAGCCCGCCGACGAGCGCGTGGGACGAGGACGAGGGCAGGCCGAACCACCAGGTGAACAGGTTCCAGGCGATAGCCGCGAGGAGCGCGGACAGCACGAGCTGCTGGGTGACCTGGAGCGGATCGAGCAGGTCCTTCCCGATGGTCGAGGCGACGGCGGTGCCGAGGAAGGCGCCGATCACGTTGAAGACGGCGGCCATGAGGATGGCCGTACGCGGCCGCAACACGCCGGTGGAGACGACGGTGGCGATGGCGTTCGCCGTGTCGTGGAAGCCGTTGATGAAGTCGAATGCGAGCGCGGCCACGATGACCAGGATCAGCAGCATGAGCGTCGTCATCGGCTACCCGTTCTTGATGACGATGGCTTCGATGACCGTCGCGACGGAGGCGCACCGGTCCACCGCGTTCTCGAGGCCCTCCAGGAACTCCTTGTGCTTGATGAGCTTGATCGCGTCCTTCTCGTTGGCGAACAGGTCACCGAGCCGGAGGCGGAACACCACGTCGGCCTCGTGCTCCAGGTAGTGGATCGAGCGGGTGAGCGCGCGGATGCGATCGGCCCCGGCGCCCGTGCGGAGCACCTCGACGGCCTCGGTGAACTGGGTCGTGGCCTTGTGGAGGATGTCGGCCAGCTCGCGGCTCCCCTCGGGGAGCGAGTCCATCTGGTGCACCGTGAGGTGGTTGGCGGTGGCGCTGATGAAGTCGGACACGTTCTCGAGCGACCCGGTCAGGTGGTACAGGTCCTCCCGGTCGATGGGGGTGACGAAGGTGGCGTCGAGCTGGTCGGCCATGTCCTTCATCGCCTTGTCGCCGTCGTGCTCCGCCTCGCGAATGCGCTCCACGAGCACCAGGCGGGAGTCACGCCCCTCGGCGCGGGTAAGCTCGACGAAAAGGCGCGACGCCTCGTTGGCTGCCTTCGCCGCGTCGGCCACGTAGTCGAAGAAACGACCCTCTTGTGGAAGAAACCAACGAATCGCCTGTTGAAGCCACGCCATGGGATCGCCTCGGAATCGTCACGTCTTCGTTTCGGATGCGCGGCACCGTACAGGCCCGGCGCCCCCCCGGCAAGCCCGCACGCGTAGGAGAGTAGACTGCTCTCCTCTCTGGATCGTGGATGCTACCGAAACACCTGATCGCGCTGCTCGCGGTGCCCGCGCTGGTCGCGGCCTACATGCTGGGCCTCGCCTGGATGATCCCGGAGGACCTCACCCCGGTCACCCTCCGCCTGCTCGCCGGCGCCTCCGGCGCGCTGCTCCTCGCCAGTATTTTCATGCTGCAGGTTCAGCTGCGTGACCGCGACGTGCAGGTCAAGGAGGCCACGGCGCTCCTCCGCCAGGTCCACAAGGGGGATGTCCACCGGTTCCTGCCGGTGCCGCGTGGCGACCTGTTCGGCGAGCTCGCCGAGGAGATCAACATGCTCGTCGGCGAGCTCCGCACACGGCACCTGGGCGCCGAGACCGAGCGCGTGCTGGACGGAGCGATGGTGCGGGAGTCTCCGAACGGGCTCCTCATCACCGACGCCGGCGGGCGGGTGCGCCGCTTCAACCCGGCGCTCGCGCGGCTCCTCCCCTTCTCCTCCGATCCCATCGGCAAGGCGCCCATCGAGACCATCCCGGTGCACGAGTTCCAGGAGGTCATCGACGAGACGCGCCGCACGCGCCAGCCCTCGGAGCGCGTGGCGACGGTCGGCCGTCGGGAGGTGCTCGTGCGCGGCATCCCGCTGGCCGACGGTGCCGGCTGCATGGGCGTGGTGCTCGACATCACCTCGGTGCGCGCCGCCGAGCGGGCCCGGCGGGACTTCGTCGCGAACGTTTCCCACGAGCTTCGCACCCCCGTCACCGCGCTCGTCGGCTACGCGGAGAGCCTCCTCGACGACCGGAGCCAGCTGCCGGAGTGGTCGCAGCCGATGCTCGAGGCGATGAACCGCAACGCGCGCCGCCTCGCCGCCCTCATCGAGGACGTGCTCCAGCTCTCGAAGATCGAGGCCCGCCAGGGTGACCTCGTGCTCGCCTCCGAGCCGCTCCGCCCGGTCGTGCGGGAGGTGCTCGCGCGCTTCGGCGATCGCGCGCGCCAGAAGGACATCTCGCTCACGCTCGCGGAGGGGCCCGAGATCGAGGCGCGCATCGCCGGCGAGGCGTTCGAGCACGCGCTCGGCAACCTGGTCGACAACGCGCTCAAGTACACGAACAACGGCGGCCGCATCGACATCGTCGTCGAGGACCGGGATGGCGCGGTCACCGTCGCGGTGAAGGACGACGGCATCGGGGTCGACGGGATCCACCACGACCGCATCTTCGAGCGGTTCTACCGCGTCGATCCGGGCCGCAGCCGCGACGCCGGCGGGACCGGCCTGGGGCTCGCGCTGGTCAAGCACCTCTGCTTCGCGATGCAAGCCGAGGTCTCGCTCGCGAGCGACATCGGCAAGGGGAGCACGTTCACGTTGCGCCTCCCGAAGTAGAGCCGCGACTCGCGCCGCAGATCCGCGATTGGAACGGACGATCGCGCCGGTCGGAGCTACCTTGGCGCCATGCTCCTGCTCGCGTTGTTCGCTTGTGACTCCAAAGAGACGCCGACCCCCGAGGTGGAGGGCGGCCCCACCTACTACGCCGACGTCCGGCCCATCCTCGACAAGTCGTGCGCGCGCTGCCACACGGAGGGCGGCATCGCCTTCTCGATGGACGAGGCGGCCACCGCGCAGGGGATGGCGGCCGCGATGAAGACCGCGGTGCAGAGCGGGCGCATGCCGCCCCCCGCGCCGGACCCGGAGTGCCGCGACTACAGCGCGTCGGAGCGATTCACCCTCACCGACGCCGAGCGGGCCACCATCGCCGCCTGGGCTGACGCGGAGGCGCCGTTGGGAAACGAGGCGGACGCGCCCGGCACCCGGGACGACAGCCTCGTGTCCCTCGCGCCCTACGACGTCGAGCTGTGGGCGAGCAGCGCCTACTCCCCCACGTTCAGCGCGGCCGACGGCAACGACTACCGCTGCTTCCTGCTCGACGTCGAGAACACGGAGCGCACCTGGATCAGCGGCATGCAGGCCCTGATCGACAACTCCCGCATCGTGCACCACGTGGTCCTGTTCCAGCCCAACGGCACGGACGACCTGTGGGACGCCGGTGATCCGCACGACGGCTTCGCGTGCAGCGGCGTCGGCCAGGGCAACTGGAGCACGATCGGGGCGTGGGGCCCCGGCGCCAACCCGACGGTCCTGCCCGAGGGCATGGGCATCCGCCTGGAGCCGAACGCCCAGGTCATCTTGCAAATGCACTACTTCGACAGCTTCGAGGGCGCGGATCAGGAGTCCGACCAGTCGGGGTACGGCCTGCTCCTGACCGACACCGTGACGCACGAGGCGGTCAACCTCGCCGCCGGGTCGACCAACTTCACGCTCGCCGCGGGGGACGCCGAGGCGGTCGCGCGCGACATGTACACCTGGGGCGAGGACGCCCTGGTCCTGAGCGTGTGGCCGCACATGCACCTGCTCGGCACGGGCTTCGAGGAGACCGTGACCCACGCGGACGGCTCGGAGACCTGCCTGTTGCGCATGAACGCGTGGGACTACCACAACCAGGTCACGGCCAACTTCCTCGAGCCCGTGCCGCTCACCGCGGGTGACCGCGTGAAGGTCCGGTGCACGTGGGACAACAGCGCCACGAACCCCAACCAGCACTTCGACCCGCCCCAGGACATCTCGTTCGGCGAGGGCACGACCGACGAGATGTGCTTCGGGTTCACGCTCGTGGCGACCGCGGTCACGCCGTAGGGCCCGGCGTCGGGGTAGATGCGCCCATGCCACGCCCCCCCGCCAACGCCCCCTGCCCGTGCGGCTCCTCGAAGAAGGCCAAGGGCTGCTGCCTGCCCGTGCTCGAAGGCGCGCCCGCCGCCACGCCGGAGGCCCTCATGCGCTCCCGGTACACCGCGTACGCCAGCGGCGACACCGGGCACCTGCTCCGCAGCACCCACCCCGACAGCCCGCATCGCCACGCCGATGAGCGTGCCTGGGCCGAGGAGCTGCGTCGTTACTGCGCGACCGTGACGTTCCTCGGGCTGACGGTCCACACGTCCTCCGAGGAGGGCGACGCGGGCCGGGTGCGCTTCTACGCCCAGCTCTCCATGGACGGGCGCGACGCCTCGTTCGGCGAGGACAGCCGCTTCCGCAAGGTCGACGGCCGCTGGACCTACCTCGACGGCGAGCGCTGGACCCCCGCCGCGTAGCTATGCGAGTTGGACCGGCACGCCCAGCTTTTCGAGCGCGAGCGCGAGCGTGCCGTCGTCCAGGATCTGGTTCAGGCGATGGTCGCCCCCGGCGATGGTCCAGAGCTCGACCCCCTCCCCCGCGCCGGCCACGAGCGCGTGCGAGTCGGCGAGGAGCACGACATCGTCGAGCTCTCCGTGGATCACGATAGCGCGCGTGCCGGGCGGCAGCGGCGCGTCGATGCCGAGGCGGTGCGCCGCGGGGGCGATGAGGACGGTGGGCCCGGTCCAGACGCCGTCGAGCACCAGGCGGGCCGCGACGGCGCCCCCGAACGAGGACCCGACGATCACGCGGGGCCGGTGCTCGGCGATGGCGGCCGCGGCCCCCGCGACGGCAGCGGGGAAAGAGGTGGTGTCGAGCGCGGGCGTGAAGGCGCCGTAGCGGGCGCGCAACCACGCGGCCTTGGTGCCGGTCGGCCCGCTCTCGAGGCCGTGGAGGAAGACGACGGAGGACATGGGACGGGCCCTATCGCGATGCTTGCACGCCGGTTACCGGCGTGACGCGAGGAAGCGCATGCCGATCTCCCTGCAGCTCCGGACCACGTGCGAGCGGTGCGAGGATCCATTGCCCCTCAACGGCTGGGCCACCGAGATCACTTGCTGGTCGTGCCTGCACGAGAACCCGGTGAGCCCCGAGGAGTGGAGCAACCTGCTGGGGGGCGCGCTGGCCGATGCGTGGAGCTACGACGTGGGCGCCGGTCTGACCGAGTCGCGGAAGGTGGGCAGCCGCACCTTCGAGCTTCGGTGGGCCAACGCCGGCCGCGCCCGCGGCGCCCGCCGGAAGCGGCCCAGGGAGATGCGGCGGGACCTGTTTCCCGGCGTCGTGGCCCTCGCGGGGGAGGAGCGGGAGACGCCCGCCCTCGCCGAGACCGTCGCCTTCACCTGCCCTCAATGCGCCGGCGCGCTCCAGATCGACGGCCGCTCGCGCGAGGTCACCTGCTCGTTCTGCACGGCCACGAGCCTGCTCGGGGACGACGTGTGGCGCCGGCTCCACCCCGTCCACGCGCAGAAGCGCTGGTTCCTGGTGCTGGAGGACGACGAGGGCGACGCCGACGAGGAGGAGACCGCCTCCAGCGAGAAGGAGGAAACGAGCCCCCGTTTCGCGGTGGGCGTGCAGGGCGACGTGACCGTCGGCCCCGACGGGCTCCTCTACGCCGCCGGCACGTTCGAGGGCGTACGCCCCGCGTTGTGGTGCATGGACGCCGATCTGCGCGTGCGCTGGCGCGTCGACGTGAAGCGCAGCACGCTCGGCCCCGTGCGCGTGGCGGTCGTGGGGGACACGATCTGGTACGTGGACGCCCAGCGGCACGATGTCCGTCGGTACGCGCGCGCGGACGGCGCGGCCCTCGGCGCGCTCGGCGGCCCCGAGCCCGTCGGCGCGAAAACGCACCACCTGGACCTGCGCGGCGCCTGCGAGGTCGTCGGGAACACCGACGGCAGCGTGCTCGCCCTGGTCGTGAACCGGATCGTCCGCTTCGACAGCAACGGCACGGGGGTGCTGACGTGGCCCGCGCGCACGGGCCTGATGAGCTGGTTCTCCAAGGAGAGCCTCTGGCCGCTCTACAAGGGCCCCCTCCCCCCGGGCGAGGACGACGACGGCATGTTCGTGTCGCGCCCCCACGCCGAGCTCTCCTCCGACCACCTCGGCGCCGACCGCCCCACCGCGACGATGACCGTGACCACCCGCGCGGTCGCCTCGTCAACCGGGGACACGTGGCTCTCGACCGGCGCCGTCGTGCACCACTACGGGCGGGACGGCACTCTGCGGTGGTCCACGCCGCTCGAGGGCTGCTCCGACGGCCTCCCGACCCGCCCCGGGCTCGGCCGCGACGGCCACCTGTTCGTCCTCACCCACGATCGAAAGGGCCGCCCCGTGCTGTTCCGCCTCGCCCCGGACGGCAAGGCCACCCGGCTCACGCGGGAGGGCCTCGGAAGCCCCATCGCCCTCGCCGCGACGCCCGACGGGCGCGTGCTCCTGTTCGGCTCGGAGGTGGGCGACGTGCGCACCTTCGATCACGATGGCAAGCCGCTGCGCGCGACCGGGGCGGCGGTCGCGGTGGATCGGGAGGCGGGGGACGGGGACGACGAGTGACCACCCCGCGGCTTAGGAACCTCCTCATGTCCCGTGCACTCCTGCTCCTCGCGCTGCTCGCGCCCGCCGCGTGCGCCCACACCACGCCTTCCCCCACTCCTCCCCAGGTGTCGACCATGTCGTCTGTCCCCGCGCTCACCACGATCTCCGGCGCTCCCCTCCCCGACGCCGCGCTCCAGGGCAAGGTGGTCCTGTTCGTCAACGTCGCGAGCAAGTGCGGATTGACTCCGCAATACGACGGCCTGCAAACGTTGTGGGCGGACCTGAAGGACCAGGGCCTCGTCATCGTGGGCGTGCCGTGCAACCAATTCGCCGGCCAGGAGCCGGGCACGAGCACCGAGATCGAGAGCTTCTGCAAGCTGAACTACGGCGTCGACTTTCCCCTGCTCGCCAAGCAGGACGTGAACGGTGGCGACCGCAGCCCGCTCTACCAATTCCTGGTCGGGAGCCCGGCCGGCGGCGGCGCCGACATCAAGTGGAACTTCGAGAAGTTCCTCGTCGGCCGCGACGGCGCGGTGAAGCAGCGGTTCGCGCCCACGGTGACGCCCGACGACGCGGGGCTCCGCACCGCCATCGAAGCCGCGCTGGCGGCCAAGTGAGGCGCCTCCTCCTCGGTGGGGCGCTCGCCCTCATGCTCGCGGGGCCCGCGTCCGCGCAGGATCCCGTGCCCGCGGCCGTGACGCTGGACGGCAACCGCCTGGTGCTCCCCGGTGCGATCAGCTTCGCGACCGCCACCGCCACGATCACCCCGGAGAGCGAGAGCGCCCTGGCGGCCGCCGTGGCGTGGCTCCAGGCGAAGACGGTCATCACCACGGTGCGTGTCGAGGGCCACAGCGACTCCGACGGCGATCCCTTCGCCACCCAGGCGCTCACGGAGGCGCGCGCGATGGCGGTCGCCCGGGCGCTGGTGGCCCGGGGTGTCGACTGCAAGCGGATCCTGGCGGTGGGCTTCGGCGGAAACAAGCCGGTGGCCGACAACGCCACGGCCGAGGGCAAGGCCCAGAACCGCCGCGTCGAGCTGCACAGCGCCGCCATGCGCGACCGCCCGATCGGCGGGATGCCGCTGGACGGCGGGGGGAAGTCGGCCGGGGACGTCTGCGCCAGGTAGCGCGCGCTCCCCCGAGAACCAGGTGCCTCGGGGGGCGTTGCGGGGGGCTCGCCCCCCGCCCCAAGCGCCTCAGACGTCGATGCCGCGCGCCCGCCCGATCGTGGGATCGGGATCACGGAGACGGGCATCGGCCACCGGATCGGCCGCCGCGAGCGCGCCCTTCGTGCCACCGTTCTGACCGCTCCCGAGGAGCTGCGTGAGGCCGCGCGTCGAGCCGTAGTAGTTGCTCGCGTCGTGATCGGCGTCGGTGATGCAGCCGCGCACCACGCTGCGCGAGATGTCGGGGAAGTTGAGCGCGCTCAGCGCCTGCGACCACAAGGCGTCGATGTAGTTCTGGTCGGACGGGAACTCGAGGAGGCCCGCCAGCGTGAGCAGGATCATGCCACGACGGCCCTCGACCGTCGCCAACGCGCCGGTGCTCGGGAGGTGGCCCGCGTCCACGGCGGCCCAGAACGCGTCCGCCGCGACGAGCAGGCGCTTGAGCTCCATGCCGGCGTGCGCCAACCAACTGTGGAACATGACATCGCAAGCGAGGCCCGCCTGGGTGGCGGGGGCGAGGGTGTAACGACACAACGACGGCTGGCGGCCGGGATCGCCGAGATGGATGCGCGACGGGAGGTCGGCGGGCGGCTCGTGGTGGCTGTAGAAGCCGGCGGATTGGTAGGTGTAGAAGAGCTCGGCGCGGCCCGGCAGCCCGTCCCACAGGTTGGAGTACTGGGTGACACGGTTCAGGCTCCCCGCCGCCCAATTCAGGCCGCGCGCGGCGTCCCCCGCGATCTGGGAGGCCGCCACACGCGGATCCCGCGGGATCATCGACGCGCGGACGTCCTCCGCGATCTCGTGCAGGTCAAGATCGAGGAACCCATCGTACAGATCCGCCTTGCCGTCGTGGTTCAGGTCGGTGTAGCGCGCCACGACCATCGGGTGGCTCGGGCCGACGAACTGCACGAACTCGGGCAGGCTCTGCTGCTCGTGGTACCACTGGGCCTTCTTGGCGCGCCGCGCGAGCGAGGGGTGGTCCTCCCCCGCGGACATGCCCTGCAGGATGGCCACGAAACAATCCACGGCCTCCGAGGCGGACACCTTCCCGCCCGAGGTGCGGAAGTAGGTCGAGTCCCACGAGGAGTAGATGTCGGCGTCCGGAAAGAGGCGCGCGATGGCGAAGCGCGTCGTGAGGCCGGCGCATTGGCCGTTGATCATCAGCTTGTAGCCGCGCTGGACCACCTGGGTGAGCGAGGCGCGCATGTCGAACGAGCCGAGCTGGGCGTGCCGGTTCACGAGCACCCCCACGAACGCCTCGACGCCCATCTCCTCGTTCTCGTCCGACGGGCTGGCCGAGCGCGCCCACACCTGGATCGCCTCCCCCGCGGGGGTGCGGAACGGCGCCTCGAGCACGGTGTAGCGGCGCCGCGGCATGCCCTCCACCAGCGGCGCGCTCACCACCTCGGTGAAGCCGTGGCGCCCGGTGAGCACCTCACATTCGCCCTCGTGAAAATCGTACGCGGAGCACATCGCGAAGCGCCACGTGCCTTCGAGCTCGGCGTACGGCGGCGCGGCGCGCACGAGCCCGCGCAGCAGCGTGGCGGCGCGCACCTTGTCGGCGGCGCCGAGGTGGGGGCCGCGGAGCTGCAACAGCTGGATGGCGTGGGCGGCGAGCGCGGGGCGCGCGGTCTCGCCGGTCTCGCGGTCGACCAGCTCGAAGATCCAGCTGGCCGCGACGTCCGCGTGGGGGCGGTACGCGCGATCGCGCCCCACCGTCGCGATGATGTGCGCGAGGATGGTGATGCAGGCCGAGCGGAGCTGGGCCACACCGTTCGGGTCGGCCACCGCCGCGGGGCCGCCCACCGCGGCGGCGTCGAGCGCCACGCGTACCTGCCGCAGCAGGCCCCTCGCCTGGCCCTCGTCGAGCCGCTCGGTGCGCACGGGCTCGTCGGGGTGGAACACGCTGATGGGGAACAGCCGCTCGAACGTGAGCAGGCGGCGCGTGGAGATCCAGCGCGCGGCGCGCACCAGCGCGGTGGTGGCGGCGATGCCCTCGGGCGCGAGGCCGTCCGGATGGTCCCGGAACATGCCGTCCGCGCCGATCCAGAGGGGAGGCGCACCACGACGGCCGGCGGTGAGATCGAGCAGGTTCGAGGACGGGGACTGTGCGGCAGGGGTGGGGTCGGGCATCGGCGCTCCAAGGGCGCGCACACGCTACCGCCAACACCGGCGGGACGCAAGCGCCCCCACGCACCGTTTGTGGGGGTTGTTCGTGCGCCTTCGTCTAGGGAGCCCCGCTCCGCTTAGCGCGCGGCTTGCGCCTTGCGCGCGGCCTTGCGGGCGGCCCGCCCCTTCACCGGCTGCTCGACCGTGTACGCGAGCACGAGGGGCTCGCCCTTGCGCGTGATGCGCACGAACAGCTCGGGCTCCTTGCGCAGCGCGAAGTACGCGAGGATGGCCTGGGGCACGCCGTGGATGGTGCGCCCGTTGATGTCGTGCACGATGTCGCCGCTGCGGAGCCCGCCCTCGCGGAGCACGCTGCACCGCGAGAGGCGCACGCTGAAGCCGTCGGGCTCCTTCGTGAGCTTGTCGCGATGGCGGTACACGACGCCGAGCTTCTGGAGCTCCGCCATGTTCGTGGCGTAGTACTCGATGAGATCGCGGTCGATGTACCAGCCGCCCTCGGCCACACGGGTGATCTTCGTGGTGGGCTCGGGGCACGGCGCGTGGCGCGCGTGGCGCTCGGTGCGGGGCCGGGCCCGCTTCATGGAGCGCACCGGCCGGCGGGTGGGCGCGGCCTCCACGACCTCGTCGTCCTCGAGGTCGGCGACGGGGGTGCCCTCGGTCATCTCGCCGCCGTCCATCGCGGCGAGCGCGTCGCGGTCCGCCTCGGTGAGGGCGAGCTCGACCGGCGGCTCGACCGGCGGCAACGGCTCGGGGATGGGCTCCTCGGCGGGCACCGCCACGGCGACCTCGGCGGGGAGCGGGAGCGCGACCGGCACGGGCACGTCGACCACGGGCGCGGGGGTGGGCGCCACGCGCGCCGGGGGCTCGACGTGGGCGCGCGCCACGGGCACGGGCACGGGCTCGACGTAGAGCGACACGTTGAAGGGCGTGTCGTAGCGGGGCACGACGGCGCTCTCGTCGTCACCCTCCTCTTCGTCCTCGGACATGTCGAGGTCGGCCTGGTTCTCGAACTCCGGCACCGCGCCGCCCTGGCGCCACGCCAGCAAGCCCGGGGCCAGCACGGCGAGGTGGAGGGCGGTGCTCGTCACCAGCAAGGCGATCAGGCGGGAGGGGCGCACGTCGGTCCTCGTTATCCGGTAGACGCGCGGCCCGCGCGGGCCATTCGAAGCGCGGGGCACGCGGCGCCGGGCGGATCCCAGCGTGGGGCGCCGCCCAAGCCGTCTCTTCAGCCGCCGACCAGCTCGCGGAGCGCCTCGGGCCCGGGAACGACGGCTTGCCACCAGATGGGCGCCCGCATGGCGCGGGCCCACGCGGCGAGGCCGCGCCCGAAGGACGAGGGCGACGGATCGGCCCACGCCACCGCCACGGCGCCGCCGAGCGCGAGGAGCGCGACGCCGGGCACGAACGGAAAGCTCGAGCACAGGCGGAGGGCGACCATTCGCGCGGCTACCTCGACCGCCCAGGCGTCCTGTTCGGGCGCGAGGGCGGGCCACGGCGGCGGCGCGGCGGGATCGAGGCGCGCGAGCGAGGCCATCATCGGCGCGAGGCCGACGCGAACGGCGTCTCCGGTCTCGGGGCGCGCGAGCAGGGCGCCGAGGTCGGCGGCCTGGAGGCGCCGGATCCACCGCCCCGCGTAGCCGAGCGGCAGGTCGGCGCGCGAGGGGTCGGGTGCGCCGAGGAGGGCCCCCAGCGCGCCGGCGACGGTGACGCCCGGGGCCCCGAGGATCGCGCCCACCTGGGCCTCCTGGCGGGTGGCCGACGGATCGAGCGGGACGTGGTGGCCCAGCACGCCGTCGAGCGGCGGCGGCGGCGCCGCCCGCGTGGCCCAGGCGGAGTAGCAGCCGGGATCGATGCCGACGCGGCGCTCCGTGCCGGTGTCGAGGAGCACCAGCGGGTACTGGCGACAGATGGCGGGCTTGGACGCGCCGCCGAAGCGGGCGTGCAGGCGGCACCCGGCGCTGTCCAGGAAGACGCAGCGTCCGTCGATGAAGCGCAGCCGCCCGTCCACGACCGGGGTGTCCACGCCGAGCTCGGCGCCGAGCGTCGCTACGCGCCTGGACTCCTCCTCCGACACGAGGCGGACGCGCACCCCCATGCAGCTCCCGCCGCAGCCGGTGCAGGTGTGACCGAGGAGACCGACGGGACGCGCGCTCATCGCGCCCGTATAGCGCCCCGACGGTTAGACGCGCGGCCATGACGACGCACATCCATCCGGTCCAGGTCTACTACGAGGACACCGACTTCTCGGGCGTCGTGTACCACGCGAACTACCTCAAGTACTACGAGCGCGCGCGGGAGCACCTCCTCGGGGTCGACGCGCTGGTGCGGTTGTACCGGGACACGGGCATCGGCTTCGTCGTCTACAAGTGCGAGATGACGTTCCGCGAGGGCGCCGTGTTCGGCGACAGCCTCGAGATCCGCACGACGGTGCGCGCGGAGAGCGACTACCGCGCGGTGTTCAACCAGCAGGTGTGGCGCGTGGGCGGCAAGACGGCCCTGGTGGAGGGGCTGGTGCAGCTGGTCTGCGTGAACCGGGACAAGCAACTGGTGCCGCTCCCGGTCGACGTGATGCGGGCGCTCCAAGGGGCCGCCGCGCCGTGATCCGGTCGCCGCGCTCCCGCCTGCGCGCCGGAAACTCGCGTGGTTCTCCCTCGCTGGCACCCTTCTTGCTTTCCCCGTCCTCGACCCTTGGAGTTCCCATGTACCTCTCCCGCCTCGTCCTCCTCGCCGCCCTCCCCCTCACCCTCCTCGGCTGCCCGGCCAACACCGACGCCCCCGCCAAGGACGACACGGGCGAGGAGACGGACACCGATACGGACACCGATACCGATACGGATACGGACACCGATACGGATACCGACACGGACACCGACACCGACACGGACACTGACTCCGATACGGACACGGACTCCGATACGGACACGGACGACACCGACATCGACACGGGCGACACCGACCCGGACACCGACATCGACACGGGCGACACCGATATCGACCCCGACACGGGCGACACCGACCCCGACATCGACACGGGCGACACCGACGTGGACACCGATCCCTCGGTGTGCAACGAGGACGACTTCACCTTCACCGCCGAGATCCAGGACGGCGCGGGCGTGGTCGGCACCACGTTCACCGCTTCGGACGACCTGTTCATGGTGGGCGTCGTCCACAACCCCTGCGACACCGACCTCTCGTTCGAGACCCGGACGACGTGCCTCGTCGTGAGCGCAGACGTGTCCGACAGCTCGGGCATGGGCATGGGCGTCAGCGTTGCGTGCGGGGACGCGGTGACGACGTGGACCGTGCCCGCGGGCGGCAGTGTGCGCGACGCGCTGGGCTGGGGCCGCCTCTCCCCCGAGAGCTACACCGCCACCGTCGGCTTCGACTACGCGCGGGCCCGGGCGTCCACGCGGTTCACCGTCACCCGATAAGCAGCTCATCCCCGTACCGGCGGGGAATCACCCGACGCGACGCGCCTTCTATGTGCACGGGGGGCGCGTCATGGGGCGTCAGACGGATCGGCTGCACGATCGGCTCGCGATCGCGCCCAACAACGTCGCGGTCTACGAGCGGGCGCTGCGCGCGCTGACCGAGGGGAACGTGCCCTTCCTGGTCGGGGGCGCCTGGGGCATGGCCGAGCTGGCCGGCGTGTGGCGACACACCAAGGATCTCGACCTGTTCGTGCGTCCGGAGCAGGTCGACCATGTCCTCGACACGTTGGCCGAGGCCGGCTTCCGTACCGAGGTGCTCAACCCCGTGTGGCTGGGTAAGGCCTGGTACGACGACCTGTTCATCGACATCATCTTCAGCTCGGGCAACGGCATCGCCACGGTGGACGACCGTTGGTTCCTGCACTCCCTGCCCGGCACCGTGCTGGATGTGCCCGTGTCCTTCTGCCCGTCCGAGGAGACGATCTGGTCGAAGGCGTGGATCATGGAGCGCGAGCGGTTCGACGGCGCCGACGTGGCCCACCTGCTCCGCGCGACCGGCCCGCGGATGGATTGGCACCGCCTGCTGGAGCGTTTCGGCGAGCACTGGCGCGTGTTGTACGGGCACCTCGTGCTGTTCGGGTACATCTACCCGAGCGAGCGGCGCCGGATCCCGGCGTGGGTGATGCTGGAGCTGACGCAACGAATGCAACGTGAGCTCGGGGCCGAGCCCCCGTTGGATCGGCACTGCCTTGGCCCGCTGCTCAGCAACCAGCAGTATCAGCCCGACCTGGAGCGTTGGGGGTACACCGTGCCTGCCAACGTGACCGACGCGACGAACAAGGGAACCGATGCGTCTCGCCGCGGCCGGTGATCTCCACTACACCGTGAACAGCCGGGGCGCCTTGCGTAGGCAGTTCGCCGATATCGGCGCGCGGGCCGACGTGTTGCTGCTGTGTGGTGACTTGACCGATCACGGCCTGCCCGAGGAGGCCGAGGCGCTCGCGGACGACCTGCAGACCTTGTCCGTGCCGGTGGTCGCGGTGCTCGGCAACCACGACTTCGAGGGCGGCCGCGTGGACATCGTGGTGGAGGCGCTCCGCGCGAAGGGGGTGCGGGTGCTGGACGGGGAGAGTTGTGTCGTCGGAGGCGTGGGTTTTGTCGGGGTCAAGGGCTTCGGCGGCGGGTTCGGGAAGCGCGCGTTGGGGCCGTGGGGAGAGGACGCGATCAAGCTGTTCGTGCAGGAGGCGGTGGACGAGGCCATGAAGCTCGAGCGCGCGTTGGCGCGGCTCAGGACGGACCCCAAGGTGGTGCTGCTGCACTACGCGCCCATCCAGGAGACGGTGGAGGGCGAGGCGCCGCAGATCTGGCCCTTCCTCGGATCGAGCCGGCTCGAGGAGCCGATCGATCGCTACGGCGCGGTCGTGGCGTTCCATGGGCATTGTCATCACGGCACGGTCGAGGGCCACACGCGCAGCGGCACGCCGGTCTACAACGTGGCGATGCCGCTCCTCCGCGCGACCTTTCCCGGCCAGGCCCCGTTCCGGCTCGTCGAGATCGCGGACGAAAAACTGTCGAGCTGAGAGCTGGACGATCCTGAATCTCGGCCTATCTCTGGGGGGCCCCTCGGAGGTCACCCCATGAAACACATCGACGCCATCCTCAACGCCCACCCCAACCACGCCCGCATGGAGAGCATCCCCGGCTTCGCCGCGGCGATCACCGCGTGTCTCGACTGCACCATCGTTTGCAACAGCTGTGCCGACGCGTGTGTCGCCGAAGACAAGCTGAAGATGCTGCAACGCTGCATCCGCCTCGACCTCGACTGCTCCGCGATCTGCGCCGCGACCGCCACGATGCTGAGCCACGCCTACGACGCGGACGCGCGCGTGTTGCGGGCCCAGCTCCAGGCCTGCCTCACCGCGTGTGTGGCGTGCGCCGAGGAGTGCGAGCGCCACGCCCGCACCATGGAGCACTGCCGCATCTGCGCGGAGACCTGCCGCACCTGCGAGCGCGCGTGCCAGCAGGTGATGGAGCGGCTGCCCGCGATGGCGATGGCGTAGGAGCCCGTAGTGCATTGCGGTCCTGCTGCGGGTCCCGATCCGCGGCGTATGCCCACCTCCTCGCCGGCCATCCGCTCGACGTACCCGAGGTACGCCTTCCCGGATGGCCGGCTGTGGGGGTGGCCCTCCGCTCGCGGCTCGTGCCCCTCGCGACGGACCGCACCGCCCGGCAGGGCCGGGCTATGCACTACGGGCTCCCAGCGGGGCTCCGGGGACGAGGTAGGCTTCGGGCCCGCCCCGAAGGCTCCCATGTCCACGCCCGCCCCCGACTTCGTCCCCCGGCTCCGCGCCGACCTGCTCGTGGAGTCCGGTCCCGACTCGTTCGTCGTGACCGATCCGCTGTTGCGTCGGCGCCTGGACCTCGGGGGCATCGGCGATGTCGTGGCGAAGCTCGACGGGCGCTCGGCTCACACACTCGTGGCCGACGGCGCCCGCACCGAGCAGATCCTGCGCACGCTGCTGCTCCTGCACATGCTCGACGGCGCGGGCGAGGCCGATCGCGCGCGCCTGCGCGCCTCGCAGCGGACGGCGGGCGGCGCCGCCCCGACTCCCCTCCCCCTGGTGACGCTCCCGGGCGCGCGCTTCTCGTGCCAGGGCAGCGGCGGCTGCTGCCGGAACTATGTCTTCGGCCCCCTCACCGACGCCGACGTCGCGCGGGTGGAGGCGCTCGACCTGGCGCCGTTCGCGCTCGGCGCGGGCCCTTTCTACGAGTCCCGGTCGACCGGCGAGCGGGCGGAGCGCTTCCTCCGCACCACGGACGAGGGCGCGTGCGTGTTCCTGGAGGCAGGGCAGCGCTGCGGGCTCCACGCCCGCCACGGCGGCGCGTCCAAGCCGGGCTTCTGCCAACTGTTCCCCATCGTGGCGTGGCGGACGGTCGCCGGGCTGCGCGTGTACGACGGCGGGGAGTGTGTGTCGTTCCCCACGAGCACCGCGAGCGGCCCCTCGATCGAGGCGGCCTGGGAGGAGGTGCGCACCCTCCTCCCGCCGCCGGCGCTCTACCACCCGTTGGTCCACCTCGCGCCCGGCGCGCCCTGTGACCTCGCGTGGTTCCTGCCGGTGCTCGACACGATGGTGGCGCGCGTGGCGGACGACGCGCATCCGGTGGACACGCTGCGGGTCCTCGGGGCCACGTTCGCCGCTGCCGAGCTCGCGCTGCGACGCTGTCCGATCACGGCGACCGGCCCCCAGGACGCCCTCGCCGCCGCGTTCGCATCGCCCCCGACCCTCTCCGCGCCGACCCGTGGCGTGGAGGGCCGCGCCGCGCTCACCGAGCTCCCGCGCGCCCTCGCCCAGATCTTCGCCGCGCCCCTGTCCCAGCCCGGCGGCCGGGCGCCGCCGTTCACCCGCGAGATCGTCGACGCCCTGCTCCGCGTGGCCGAGGCCGCCGACGGCGGCGCCCCGCTCCCCCCCGAGGATCCTGCCACCCGGCCGCTCTGGGCGCTCTCCTTCCGCCAGCACCTCTTCGGCCAACGCGCGCTCGTGGAGGGCCGCCCCCGTGCGGCGCTGCTCCGCCTCTGCCTGGATTGGCTCGTGGCACGGGCGCACCCCGACGGGGAGCGCGCCGGGCACGTGCTCGCGGCCCGCCGGCTCGACATGCCGTGGCAGCCGGTCCATCGGCTCCTGGTGCGCGCAGAGTCGGCGCTCAATCCCGTGCTGGACGCGCTCCCGTCGATGTGAGCGGGCCCCGCGGCTGCCCGCGGGCCGCGCCCCCCTGGAGTACGATGGCGGCATGCTCGTGCTCCTCGCTGTCGCGGCCCTCGCCGCCACCCCGCTGGTCGTCACCACCACCGCCGTGCCCTTCGCCCCGCTCGAGCTCGACGCCGACAGGAACGGCGTGCCCGACGGATGGACGCGCGAAACGACGGTCGGCGCGATCACCGTGGCCAAGGTGCCCGGTCCCGGGGGCGACGTGGCGCGGGTGGCCTACGCGGCGGGCACCAAGGGCCACGTGTGCAGCCCGCGCACCCCCGTCTCGCCGGGCGCCACGGTCACCCTCGCCTCCGCCGTGCGCGGCGAGCCCGCCCTCGGGGACGTGACCGCGCTGCACCTGCACCTCGACGGCGCCAACGGCGTGCTCCACACCGCCCGCCGCCGCATCGACGTGGGTGACGTTGGCTGGGATCCCGTCGACATGCGCGCCACCGCGCCCGTCGGCACCGTGGGCGCTCGCGTGTGCCTCGAAGTCCAGATGGTGAAGGCCGACCAGCCCGGCGCCCTGCTGCTGGCCCCGCTGGTCCTCTCCGAGCTGCGCGCCACCTCACGCTCCGCGTCGCTGCCGCTCAAGCGTGTGCTGCTCGTCAGCGTCGAGACCTTCCGGCGCGACCACGTGCACACCTACGGCTACCCGCGCCTCACGACGCCCACCTTCGACAGCCTCGTGGCCGGCGGCACGTCCTACGACCAACACTGGACCTCGGCCCCGTACACGCACCCCTCGCTCGCCTCCCTGGTGACCGGCCTGCTCCCCACGCGCCTCGGGTTCGTGGACAACATCCCCTCCATCGGCGGCGAGCTCCTCACCGCGGCCCAGCTGTTCGCGAAGGGCGGCTATGTCACGGCCGCGTTCAACGTCCAATACGTCCTGTCGAACCGCTACGGTCTGAACCGCGGCTTCCATTATTATCGCAACCACCCCAACGACGTGCCCGCCGCGAAGCTCACCGAGGAGGTGCTCCCCTTCCTCGACGAACACGCCGAGGACAACCTGTTCTTGTGGATGCACTACTTCGATCCGCACGGCCCCTACCGCCCGCCCGCGGACCAACGCAAACGTTTCACGGGCGACACGATCTGGGAGAACGACACCGTCACGTTCAAGCCCGGCACCGCGCAGGAAGGCAGCCCCGACATCCCGCCGTACGTGCTCGACAAGGGCCAGACGGAGCGCCGCCATTACGTGGCAGGTTACGACGGCGACATCTCCTATCTGGACGAGGAGCTGGGGAAGCTCGTCCGGTACGTGAAGACGAAGGGGTGGGCGGAGGACACGCTCATCGTCGTGACCGCCGACCACGGGGAGTCCCTCGGGGAACACGGCCGCACCTTCTGCCACGGCTCCCTGTACGAGACCGATCTGCACGTGCCGATGGTGGTGTGGGGCCCCGGGCGCGTGCCGGCCGGCGCGCATGTCACCGCGGAGACCAACCACGTGGACGTGCTCCCCACCCTGCTCGACTACGCGGGGCTCCCCATCCCCGCGGGGCTGCACGGCGCGAGCGTCAAGGGCATCACCACCACGCGGCCGCCGGGGAGCCTGCCGGTGAACCTCGCGGTCGTCGGGCGCGCCGAGCGCATGCGGTGGGCCGTGCGGGACGGCGCCACCAAGGTGCTCCTCGACCGCGACGGCCGCCTCGCCTCCGCGTGGAACCTCGCGACGGATCCGGGCGAGCTCCGCGATCTCGTCGGGACGCCCTCCAAGGAGGCCCGCGCCCTGGTCAAGACGGCCCAGGCGTGGCTGGGAACCGGCACGTGGAAGCCGCCCGCGGTGCGAGAGCAGGCGTTGGACGACGAGGATGTCGCGCGGCTGCGGGCGTTGGGGTACGTGGAGTAGGGCCCGGCCCCGTCGTCAGTTCGCGGCGGCCGCGCCCCACGTGAGCGGTTCCAGCGTGCAATCGCCGACCGGCACGGGGCTGTCGGCCGGCGCGCGGACCACGAGGACCTGGTTCGCCGCGGAGGCGGGAAGGACGGTGCCGTCGGCGCACTTCGCGCTCTGGCCGGGGCCGACAACGACGGTCGCGGCGAGATCGACCGTACACGTGGCGAGCATGTCGAGGTCGTTCCACTCCGGACACACCGCGTAGGCGGTACGGAAGCCGGTCGCGTCCCCGGTCGGCGCCTGGAGGCTCCAGTACGCGCCCTTGGGCCCCGCGCGCTTGGAGGTCTCGTACGACGCGCTGTAGGCGCGGTACACCCGGACGGGGGCCTCGACGGTGAAGACCTTCCCCTCACACAACGCCCCCGTGCCCGGGGCGCCGATGGCGAACGCGGGGGGTGCGGCGGCGCTCTCGACGAAGCCGGCCGGTGTGGGCTCCACCACGCCGACACACACCGGGGCGGGCGCCAGGGCCGTTCCGTCGACGATGGCGGTTCCGTTGACGACGGGAACCGGGGGCTTGTGGGCGGTACAGGCGAAGAGGCCAAGGAGGAGGATGTGCTGCATCGGCGCACCAGAACAGATCCGCGGGGGCGATGTCAATCCCCCGCGCGGGGAACCGCCTGGACACGGCTATGCTGGCGGGATGACCGACTCTCTCGTGCGCGCGCACCTCCACAACGTCGTGAACACCCTGCGCGCGGCGCCCGCGCCCCAGGGCCGTGCCGACGCCCGCGCAGCCGCGCTCGACGCGCTGGCGGCCTACGCGGCGGCGGGGCGGTTCCCGCGCCCCGAGGGGCCCGTCACCCCCCGCGCCCGGCGGATCTCCCCTCCCCGGGCCTTCCGCGGCGCCGGCGCGCGCGCCCCGATCTTCGAGGACGCCGCCGGGACCCGGTGCGCCGTCGGCCACCTCCTCGGGCTCACGCGGCCCGATCTTGTCGCCCGCGTGCGGGACGCAGACAACGGGGTGCACCTCCCCGAGTTGGATCTGCCGGAGTTGGATGCCTGGGCCGCCGAGAACGGCCTCACCTGGAACGAGCTCGCGTGGGTGCAGCCCGGCTACTGTTGGGAGGTGCCCGAGTGTGACGAGGTGGTGCTCGAGGCGCCCCGTGCGGTGACCTCCACGTGTGAGGGCCCCGACGCCAGCCTCGTGGGTGACATGACCGTCGACTGCCAGGTGTGTGACGGCCCCTTCCGCGCGTGGGCGCTGGTCGCCAACTACGGCACCGAGACCGCGTCGGGAGTGATCGTGACGCTCGGAAGCGACACCGAGACCTTCGACCAGATCGAGTACGGCCAGCTCGCGCCGGGCGAGTCCGCGCGGGTCGGCCCGCTCGAGGCGCCCGACGTCACGTCGGTGAACGGCATCGCGTGGCTCAGCATCACGTCGACCGGCGCGGATTGCCATCCGGACGCGGCTTACGAGGCCTGGGAGATGGGAAACGGCGGCCCCGGCCACGTCGCGCCCGCGGCGTGTGGCGAGGGCTGCCCGGACGACGGGGGCGGATGCGGCTGCGCCGCCCAGTCCACGAGTGGCTGGGCGACCCTCGGGTGGCTGGGGCTCGCGGGGCTGGGATTGATTCGCCGACGAGACGCCGCCGTCCAGCCCTGACCGGTCAGTGAACCCGGGCGGCCTCTTTCGTCGGCTCGGAGACCGCACGCACCACGTCCGCCGTGCGCGCCTGGCTCGCCGCGAGCGCGATGTCGGCCTGCGCGACGATGCCGACGCAGTTGCCATGCTCGTCCACCACGGGAAGCCTGCGGAGGAGGTGCCGCTCCAATGCGTGACAACACTCGTCGAGCGTGGCGTCGGGCCGGATCGTGACCGGCGGGGTGGACATACACTCGCCGACGGTGAGCTCGAGCGGATTCACGCCCTGCGCGAGGGAGCGGCACACGATGTCCCGGTCGGTCACGACCCCGATGAGGTGGCGGCTCCGGAGATCCCGGACGACCGGGATGCACCCACAGTTGTACTCCACCATCAGGCGAGCCACCGCCTCGAGCGGCATGTCGCTGGTGCAGCACGCGGGCGCGGCCGTCATGATGTCCTTTACCTGCATCGAGAAACTCCCTCTTTCTTGCAGTAGACCTATCGGGGCGACAGGGCGAGGACGTGCGCCTTCAGAATGTTATTTGTAGCGCATCGTGGTGACTACGTGACATTCGGTGCCGCGTCGTCACGACGCCGATTTCGGCCCTCCCGACCCGATAATCATCGGGTCCCTGAGGTACGATACCATGTCTATTCATTGGGTTCTGGTCGGCGATGCGGCGGGTGCCAAGGTGTACGAGTCCGACGCCAAGCTCGAAGAGCTGGTGTTGGTCGACACGATCACCGTCACGAACGGCCACGTTCGCCACGACGACGGAACCAACAAGTCCAACGAGCAGCTCCCCGGTGCCGGACACGACTCCGAGCAGGCCGAGGCCGACCCGCACAAGGAGTCCGCGGAGCGCTCCGCGCGCGCCGTCGCGCACTCGGTCAACGACGCCGACCTCAAGCACCGCTTCGAGCACCTCGTACTCGTGGCGCCCCCCCGCTTCCTCGGCGACCTCCGCGCGGCGTTGTCGACCAACGTGAGCCGCAAGGTGTCCACGAGCATCCACCACGATTGGACCCACCTGTCCGTTCGTGACCTCTCCGAGCAGCTCCGCAAGAAGGTCCCGGTCGGCGAAGACTCGCCCTAAGCGTCCGAGGGCGCGGCGCGGCGCAACGTCATAACCCTGGCCCGTGCTCCTCCTCCTCGCCTGCACGGGCCCGCGCCTCCTGCTCGATCCCGACCCCACCCGCGACGGACTGGGGGGTGGGGACGGGCCCTTCGGCGCCGCCGCGGTCGAACGCCGGTACACCGCCCGGGTGACCGACACGGTCCCCACCACGGTCGTGTACCCGGCGGACGCCGCGGGCCAGCCCGTCGGCGAGGGCCACCCCGTGCTGGTGTTCGTGCACGGCGGCTTCGTCGCGCCCGACCGCTACGCGTGGTTGTGGGCCCACTTCGCATCGCGTGGCGTGGTGGTGGCGGCGCCCACCAGCCCGCTTCGGCTGGCGATCACCGAGCCCGGAAACGCGTCGGCCGCGCTCGACGGGCTCCTCGCGGACAGCGGCCCCCAAGCGCTCTGGCCGGGCCTCGTCTCGACCACCACCCCCGCGGTCGTCGGCGGCCACTCGCTCGGCGGCGTCGTGAGCGCCCTGGTATGGGCGGACGACGATCGCTTCGACGGGCTCTTCCTCGCGGCCAGCTTCCCCGCCGACGGGACCGTGGCCCGCTCCGGTACCCACGCGCTCGCGCTCGTCGGCACGGAGGACGGCGCGTCGCCCCCCGCCGACGTGCAGGCGGGCGTCGCTCCGCTCGGCGCCCCCGTGGGCCTCGTGGACGGGCTCACCCACTACGGCTGGACGGACGGCGCCAGCGCGCGGGACGAGGCGGGAGACGGCGTGGCCACCCGCCCGGTCGACGAGGCCCGTCGTGACCTGCTCGCCGTGCTCGACCGCTGGGTGGACGCGGTGTTTGCCGAGGACGACGCGACGATCGCGGCGCTGCCCCTCGAGGACCACGCGGGCGTCACGTTCGGAGAGGCGGAGTGATGCTGCTCCTGGCCGCCACGCTCGCCCACGCCGACCCCGTCGCGCTCCGCGCGCCCAGCGCCACCCACACCCTCGCCGTGGCAAACACCTCGGTCAGCTATGCCATGTGGGACCGCGATCGACGCTGGGGAGTCGCCTTCCACGTCGACGATCTCGGGCGGGGCGCCACGGGCGCGTGGGTCGGGGTGCGCACCGAGTGGCGGGCGCCGTCGGGCTTCGGCGTCGACGTCCACGCGGCCGCAGGCCTTCTCCTCTTGCGCGGCATCGATCTCGGCTTGGGTGTCACCCCCGCCGCCGCGGTCGGCTGGCGGCGCCCGCGCTTCGACGCCACGCTCGGCCTCGTGGCCCCCCTCGCCTTCAAGTTCACCCACGGCCCGGCGTTGTCGGTGCCGATCCTCCTCGAACCGTGGGTGGGCGTGCACCTCGGCGCGTTCACCGTGGGCGGCGGCGGCGCGGCGGGCCCCGTGCTGAGCGCCGGGGAGCTGTTCGCGGTCGACCTGCGGTGGATGCTCTCCGTCGGCTGGACGCCCGGGGGCGCGAAGTAGCGGGGGTCGAGGACTTGGCGCTCCGCTGTCCGCCGCCCCCTGTCCGGACGGCCTGGAGACGCTACGCTCGTCCGCATGCGAAACCCGCCCGCGTTCATCCTCGCCGTCGAAGACGATCCGGCGGGCGGGCGGCTGCTCCAGGTCGTGCTCGAACGCGGCGGGTACGAGGTGGAGGTCGTGACCAACGGCCCCGACGCCCTCGCCCGCGTGCGCGAACGCCCTCCCGCCGCGGTGGCGCTCGACGTGCACCTGCCTGGCATGGACGGGCGCCAGGTGCTGCGCGAGCTGCAGAGAGACCACCGCACGGTCCCCGTCGTGATGGTCACCGCCAACAACGACGTCGCGACGGCGGTCGAGTGCATCCAGCTCGGCGCGTTCGACTACCTGTCCAAGCCGCTCGAGCCCGACGCCCTGCTCCTCCGCATCCGCCACGCGGTGGAGCGCTCCCAGCTCATCCACGAGGTGAGCGCGTTGCGGCGGCTCGCCGGGGACGACGCGGGGCTCGCCGAGGCGATGGGCGGCTCGGCCCGTATCTGCGACCTGGTCGACGCGGTGCAGCGGGTGGCGGACACCCACCTCACGGTGCTCCTGCACGGCGAGACAGGCACCGGAAAGGACCTCGTCGCCGTGGCACTGCACCACCTGAGCACGCGGCGGGGCAAGCCGTTCGTGACGCTGGACTGCGCGGCGCTGTCCGAGACCGCGCTCGAGTCGGAGCTGTTCGGCTACGAGCAGGGCGCGTTCGCCGGGGCCCACCACCGGCACGAAGGGCTGCTGCACCGCGCCGCCGGCGGTACCGTGCTGCTCGACGAGATCGGCAGCCTCGCCCCCCGGCTCCAGGCCCGGCTCCTGCGCATGCTCGAGGAGCGCCAGGTGACCCCGATCGGGGCCGCGAAGCCGCTCCGCATCGACGTGCGCTTCGTGGCCTCCTCCAACGAGGACCTGGAGCGCGCGGTGGCGACCGGCGCCTTCCGGCGCGACCTCTACTTCCGCGTCGCGGAGTACACCGTGCGGTTGCCGCCCCTGCGGAGCCGGCCGGAGGACATCCCCCACCTGGTGCGACGCATCCTCTCGGAGTGGCCGGGCCCGCTCCGCACCATGTCCCCCAACGCCCTGGCCGTGCTCCGCCGGGGCCAGTGGCCGGGCAACGTGCGGCAGCTGCGGAACGTGGTGCGGCAGGCTGCGCTGGCGGCCGAGGGGACCGTCATCGAGGCCCACCACCTCCGCGTCCACGAGGACCGGACCGAGGCCCCCGGTCACGACGGCCGCCCCCTCAAGGACATCGCGGAGACGGCCTCGGCGGACGCGGAGAAGGCGGCCATCCGAGGCGCGCTGCTCGCCGCGGGCGGCAACCGGGCGGCGGCGGCTCGGGCGCTCCGGGTCGACTACAAGACGTTGTACGTGAAGCTCAAGCGGTACGAGATGGAGTGATCCCCTACTTCGCCGTCGCCGCGTCCATCAGACCCGCGTGCGTCGATCCCGCCTCCGCCTTCCGCGCCGCACGCGCCCGCCCGGTGAACCGGTCGAGCATCGTGTAGACCACCGGCACCACCACGAGCGTGAGCACGGTCGACACGGTCACGCCGCCGATGACCGCGATCGCCATGGGCGCGCGGAACTCGGAGCCGGCCGCGTCGCTCATCGCCGTCGGAAGCATGCCGAGCACGATGGTCGCCGAGGTCATGATGATCGGGCGGAGCCGCGTCGGGCCGGCCTCGAGCAGCGCGTCCATCACGCCGTAGCCCAACTCGTCGCGGAGCTGGTTGGCGCGATCGACGAGGAGGATGGCGTTCTTGGTGACGAGGCCCATGAGCAGGATGACGCCGATGAAGGTCGACATCCCCATGGGGCTGCCGGTGAGGAACAGCGCGACGAACGCCCCGACGATGGCGAGCGGGAGGGACACCATGATGGTGATGGGGTGGATGAAGCTCTCGAACTGGCTGGCGAGCACCACGTAGATGAAGATGATCGCGAGCACGAGCGCCACGCCGAACGCGGCCCCCGACTCCGCCATCTGCTCGGCCTGGCCGCCGAAGAGGATCGCGTAGCCTTCGGGCAAGTCGAGCTTGTCGGTCTTCGACTCGATCTCGCCGACCACCTCGCCGAGCGAGCGCCCGAGGGTGCCCGCAGACACCGTGATCTGGCGCTGCCGGGCCTCGCGCTCGATGGTGGCGGGGCCGGTGCTGTGCTCGACGGTGGCGACCTGCCGAAGCGCCACGGGGCCCTCGCGCGTCGCGAGCGACAACGACTCGAGGGTGGCGAGGTCCACGCGGTCCTCCTCGCGGAGGCGGACGCGGACGTCGTAGTCCTCCTCGCCCTCGCGGAACCGCGTGGGCGTGTCCCCGACGATGGCGCTGCGGAGGGCGGAGCCGGCCTGGAGCGCGGTGACGCCGAAGCCGGCGGCGCGGTCGCGATCGAGGTGCACCTGGAGCTCGGGGAGGCCCGGGGCGAAGCTGGTGTCGATGTCCGTGGTGCCGGGGGTCGCCGCCACGATGGCCCGCACCTCCTCGGAGATGCGCGAGAGCTCGTCGAAGTCGGGGCCGCGCACGTTCACCATGATCGGCGCCTGGCGCACGTCGGAGTCCCCCTCCATCAGCCCCGCCTCGGTGAAGGCGAAGCGGATGCCGGGCACCTTTGCGAACTGCGCACGGAAGTCGTTGGTGACCTGCTCCAGCGAGCGGTCACGCTCGCCCTTGTCGACCATGCGGACGCGGAGCGACGCCTTGCGGGCCTCCTCGCTGGGCCCGATCGTCGCGTAGACGAGCCGCGTGTCAGGGTCGGCGTGGAGGATCGCCTCGAGGTCGGCCACGACCTGGGTGGTGTGGTCGAGCGAGGTGCCGGGGGGCAGGGTGACGTTCGCGACGAACTCGCCGCGATCGGCCTTCGGGAAGAACTCCGAGCCGGTCATGGAGATCGCGCCGAAGCTGGCGACGAAGGCGAGCGAAGCGGCGGCGAGCACCTTCCAGCGGTGGCGGAGCGCGACGGCGAGCACGCGCTTGTAGCCGCTGTCCAGGCCGTCCAGGATGCCGAGCCATTGGCGGGTGATCCAGAAGCGCTGCGGGTGCTCCTCGTGGGGCTTGACGAGGCGCGCCGAGAGCATCGGGTCGACCGTGAAGGCGACGAACAGGGACACGGACACCGCGATGGCGACGGTGAGCGCGAACTGCTGGAACATCTGTCCGATCATGCCGGTGGTGAAGCCGACGGGGATGAACACCGCGAGGATGGTCGCGGTGGTGGCGAACACGGCGAGGGCGATCTCTTTGGTGCCCTTGCTCGCGGCCGTGAAGGGGTCCTCCCCCATCTCGATGTGCCGGAAGATGTTCTCGCGCACGACGATCGCGTCGTCCACGAGGAAGCCGACGGAGAGCGAGAGCCCCATCAGCGACATCATGTTGAGCGAGAAGCCGGCGAGGTACATCCCGAAGAACGTCGCGACGATCGAGGTCGGCAACGCGAGCGCCGAGATGAACGTCGAGCGCCAGTCGAGCATGAAAATGAAGATGATCCCGATGGCGGAGAGCGCCCCGATGATCAGCTCCTGCTGCACGTGGTGGGCGTTCTCGCTGATGAACACGGAGGTGTCGATGATCTTGTCGAGCTCGATGCCGGGGGGCAGGGCCGCGCGGGCGATGGGGAGCATCTCCTCCACGCCCTCCGCCGCCGCGACCGTGTTCCCGCCGCTCTGCTTCATGATGTCGAGCGCCACGGCCTCCTTGCCGTCGACCCGCACCAGCGTGCGCCGCTCCTTCGAGCCGTCGACCACGGTGCCGAGGTCCCCCACGGTGACCGAGACGCCGCCGATGGTGGCGACCGTGAGCGCCGCGATGTCCTCGACACGCTCGACCTCGCCGACGAGGCGCAACGAGGCCTCCTGCGGCCCCTGATCGAGCCGCCCGGTCGGCACGTTCGAGTTCTCGAGCGCGAGCGCCTGGCTCACCTGCGCCACGGTGAGCCCCCAGCGCGAGAGCTTCTCCGCGGAGAGCTGCACCTGGATCTCCCGCTCCTCGCCGCCGCGGACGGTGATCGCCGCGACGCCGTCCGAGCGCTCCAGGATGGGCTTGATCACGTCGTCCGCGAGGGCGCGCACGGAGCGGGCGTCGGCGTCGCCGGAGAGTACGAGCGACATGACGGGCGCCGCGGACGGGTCCAGCCGCATGTAGGACGACTCTTCGACCTGGTCCGGCATGGCGCGGTGCGCGGCGGTGGCGCGGTCGCGCACGTCCACGTTCGCCATCTTCACGTCGGTGCCGATGTCGAACATCACGATGATGAGCGACACGCCCTCGCGCGAGTAGGACCGGACCGAGTCCACCCCTTCGAGCGAACCGACCGCGTCCTCGATGGGACGGGTCACGATCTGCTCGACCTCCTCGGGGCCCGCGCCCGGGTACGGCGTCGTGACCGTGACGATGGGGAACGAGATGTCCGGGAACATGTCGACGCCGAGCCGGCTGTAGCCGACCATCCCGAGGATCATCATCGCGACCATCACCATGGTCGTGAAGACGGGGCGCTTGATGGCGATGTCGCTGATGTTCACGAGGGCACCGTCGCGACCGCGGCGGGCGCCGCCGGCTTCCCACCCGGGACGCGCGGGGTGACGGCCGCGCCGTCGGTGAGGAAGGTCTGCCCGGCGACCACGACGGTCGCGCCGGCGGGGAGGCCCTCGGTCTCGATCCAGTCGCCGTCGCGGAGGCCGGGGCGCACGGGGGTGCGACGCGCGACGGTGCCGTCGACCACGTAGACATAGGCGCCCTCGTCCCCTTCGAGCACCGCGCGCGCGGGCACGGCGACGGCGCCGGGGCGCTGGCCGAGCAGGAGCACGGCGGTGGCGGTGCCGTGCGGGAGGAGCCCGGCGGCGGGGCCGAGCTCGATGACCACCTCGGCCTTGCGGCTCTGCGCGTCGAGCGCCGGAGACACCGTCCGCACCGAGGCGGTGGGGAGATCCGCGGCGTGATCGCTCACGACGGTCACGGCGCCGCCGGCCACGAGGCGGGCGGCGGTTCGCTCGTCCACCGAGACCACGAGCTCGAGCGCGCCGAGATCCTGGACGACGAACGCGGCCACGCCGGTGCTCACCATGCGGCCCACGTCGGTCGCGCGGCGGGTCACCACGCCGTCGATCGGGCTGCGCAGTGTCGCGTCCGCGAGCCGCTCGCGGGCCAAACCGAGCGCCGCCTTGGCCTGGAGGACCTGCGCCTCGGACGACAACGAGCGGCTCTTCGCCGCGACGAGCTGCGCGTCGGTCACGCCGCCGACACCGGCCACGGCCTGCGACACGTCGTAGTCGCGGAGCGCCGTGTCGCGGCCGGCCTCGGCCATCGCGAGCGAGGCCTGCGCCTGCTCGACCTGGAGCGAGGCGTCGCGCGACTCCAGGCGCGCCAGCACGTCACCCTTGCGGACCTGCGTCCCGACGTCCACGAGGAGCGCCTCGACGCGGCCGGGCACATCCGCCACCACGTCCGCCTCGTGGCGGGCGCGCAGCGACCCCGCGATCCGCACGGTCTCCACGAGATCGCGGGGGGCCGCCACCATCACGTCCACCGGGACGGAGACGGCCACCGCCGTGGCCTCCGCGGCGTCGTCCCGGCGCGTCACCGACTCGCCCACGCGCCATGCCGTCAGCCCACACAGAGCGGCGCTCCCCAACAGGATGCCACCGACCAGGACCATGCGTTTCATACGGAAGCTCCACGGGCACGGGCCCCGTCCAGGAAGAGGCGGCAGATGAAGGCGGGCGCGTCCGCCACGGGCCCTGCGGGTCCGAACAGGGCCCACTTGTTGAAGCTCTCCAGGATCCCCGAGAGGGCGAGGACCATCGGGAGGCGCTCGCCGGGGGCGAAGGTCCCTGCCTCCTGGCCGACGCGGAGCACCCCGTCGATCGTGGCGAAGTAGCGCTGGCCGAACGCGCGCATCCGGGCGCCCTGCTCCCCCTCGATCGACGGGAAGTTCCCTGGCGCGGCGAGGAACACCTTCACGACGGGGAGGTTCTCGAGGTGCGTGTCGTGGATGGTGCGCACCAGCGCCGCGAGCATCTCCTCGAACGCGAGGCCCGAGGCCGGGAGCGCCTCGAGCTCCTCGAAGAGGGGCTCCGCCAGCTCCGTCATCAGGACCTCGATCAGCTCCTCCTTCGAGCGGAAGTGCCGGTAGATCGAGCCTACGGCGAACTCGGCCTCCCGCGCGACCTGCTCGACGGTGAGGCCCTCGATGCCGCGTGCCGCGAGGATCTTGCGCGCCGCGTCGAGGATCTCCTGCCGGTGGCGGAGACGCTCGCGCTCGCGGCGGGGGAGCTTGTCGGGTTGGTCCATGAGTGAGCCGTCCTTCTTGACGTGAATGACGTTCACACATTACCTGGCGGGCTCACGGATGCAAGGCATGCCTCATCTCACGAGCCGCTCGTTCATCGGGTGGATGGCCCTCACCCTCACGTCGTTCGTCGCGGGGCCCGCGCTGGCCGAGGTCCCGGTGGTGACCCTGGAAGAGGCCCTCCTGCTCGCCGAGACCCGCACGCCCGGCGTCCACGCGGCCGAGGCCGGCGTCGAGGCCGCCCAGGCGCAGCTGAACGGGTCGTGGGCGTCCCGGCTGCCGTCGCTCTCGGTCTCCGGGAACGTGCTCATCTACCCGGAGGAGCAGGTGCTCGAGCTGGCGCCCGGGCAGGAGCTGGTGGTCCGGGAGCAGGTCACGTCGAGCATCACCGCGCGGGCGTCGCTGCCGCTCACCGGGCAGTTCGCCATCGATCGGCAGGTCGCCGCGGCGAAGGCAGGCCGGGACGCGGGGCTCGCCTCGCGCCACGCCGCCGTGCTCGATGCGCGCTGGCGCGCGGAGGACGCGTGGTACGCGGCGCTCCAGGCCGAGCGGCAATTCGCGAACGCGGAAGCGCAGCAGAAGAGCCTCGACACGCGCGTACGCACCGCGCAGGCGACCCACGCGGCGGGCGCCCTCACCCGGAACGACCTGCTGCTCGCCGAGCTCGCGCTCGCGCAGGCGAAGCAGGGCGTGCTCCAGCTGGAAGCCGGGCGGGACGCGGCCTACGGCGCCCTGGGCCTCGCGATCGGCACGCTCGACGAGCCGGCGCGCCCGGGAGAGGCCCCCGCCGAGGCGCCCCGCGTGCCCCCCGAGCTGGCCGATCTTGCCGAGCGCGCGGTGAGCACGCGCCCCGATCTCGTCGCGCTCCGCCACCGGGTCGACGCGTCGCGCGCCTCCGCCGCCGCGCAGTCCTGGAGCCGCCTCCCCTCGGTGTCCGCGATGGCCGTGTACCAACATGCCGAGGGCAACGGCCTGTTCGGCGAGCCGGACACGATGTACGCCGGCGCCACGCTGGATTGGACCGTGTGGGCGTGGGGCAAGTCGGCCGCCGGCGTGCGCGCGGCCAAGGCGGGGACCACCCAGATCGCCGCGCAGCTCGAAGCGGCCGAAGCCGGCGCGCGTCTCGAAGTGCGGACGCGCGCGCGTTCGCTCGCCGCGGCGGTGGCGGGGTGGGAGGTCGCGAAGGGCAGCATCGCGCAGGCAGAGGAGAACCTGAAGATCCAGGAAGCCCGCCAGCAAGCCGGGAGCGGCACGATGCAGGAGGTGCTCGACGCGGAGGTGGCGCTGCTCCGCGCCCGCTCCAACGAGGCCACCGCGCTCTACGATGCGTGGCGTGCGGACGCGGCGCTGCAGCGGGCGGCCGGGGCGGAGTGAGGGGTCCGCCGGGGCGACTTACGACCAACTGTTCCACTCCTGTGCGAGAACACACGGTGAGCGACGGAACGATCGGTAGCGTTTGTGTTTACACCGCCGGTGTGTGTGAAGTGACCCACATCACGGCGGTCCGGACGCGCTAGAGGAGGGCAACTCCCCGGAGTTGTTCTTTCCAATGGCGACTCCGCCCGTGCTTTTTTGCGCGCGACGACGCATTCTCCCCGTGCTGATGCTCGCGTGGGCGAGCACGTCCGCCTCCTGCCTGGTGGACGAGGAGTGGCCCGGCGAAGACAGCCGCCCGCTCACGCCGGGGGCCACCGCAGCGGGCGGGCTCGAGGGCGTCGTCACCGACGCGGACGGCGCGCCCGTCCCCTCCGCCCTCGTCACGACCGACCCGCGCGGCATGGAGACCGTCGCCGCGGTGGACGGCAGCTTCCGGTTCGACCGGCTCCTGCCCGACGCCTACCGCGTCGTCGCGAACGCCCCCGGGTTTGTGCCCACCACCTCCGCCGAGGTCACCGTGCTCGCCGGCGAGATCACCCCCCTCGACGTGCGGCTCGGCCCCGCCCCCGTGGTGGATGGCGTCCTGTACCTTCGCGTCGCCGGCCCCGACGACCTCCCGTGGACCGGCGCCGTCGTCACCGCCGTCGCGGACACGACGACCGTGACCGGCACGACCGATGCCGCGGGGGAGCTCACCCTGTACGGGCTCGCCGGCCTCGTGGTGGACGTGACCGTCGCCGAGCCGACGGACCGGCTCTGGCCGCGCACCACCACCGACGTGAGCGTCCCCATGCTCGGCGGCGCCGAGCTCGCCTTCACCCTCTCCGGCCGCGCCGCGGAGGGCACCCGCGAGGTCGGGACCCGGCTCTGCGCGATGTGCCACGCCGACACCGCCGCGAGCCTCGCCGAGACCGCGCACGGCCGCGCGCTGAGCGAGGTCGAGGGCGCGCCCGCGATCGGCTTCGACGGCGGCACGACGATCGACCTCGGCGGGCCCACCGCCACGCTCGGCCGCGTCGACGGCGAGCCCGTCGTTCGCTTCGATGCCACCGACGGCTCGTCCGAGACCTGGATCGTGCTCGGCCTGATCGGAGGCGCCGAACGGGGCGCGGTCCCGTGGACCGAGCGGGACGGCGTCGCCTGGTCGCTGCCGGTCGCCTGGGTCGCCGCCGACCCCACCCGCCCCGGCTGGTCCGACGGCGGCTGGGTCATGGCCGCCGCCGGCATGGAGGGCTGGTTCACCGCGGATGGCACGTTCGAAGGTGCGCCCGATCCCGCCGGCGCCGCCGAGCCCGCCTGCTTCGGCTGCCACGTCACCGGGTTCACCCTCGACGTGGGCTCCGACGGAGGCGTCTCCATGGTCGCCGCGTCCGGCGCCGACGCGCGCTGGGACGAGCCCGGCGTGGGCTGCGAGCGCTGCCACGGCGCCGGGGAGGACCACACCAGCGGCCCGCTCTCCGAGAAGCCGCTCCGCATCACCAACCCCGCCCACCTCGACACCGACCGCGCGAACGACGTGTGTGGCCAGTGCCACGCCGCGCTCGACGGCGCCGAGGACACACCCTACGCCTGGCGTGACACCCACGCGTTGTTCCAACCCGGCGAGGCCCTCGCCATCCCCTCTGCCTACACGGGCTGGAGCTCGGGTGCGGCCAACGTCCCCGGCGCCGAGTCCGACGAATTGGCCCGGTCCACGCACGCGACCGGCGGCTGGTCGGCGCGCTGCACCGACTGCCACGATCCACACGGCTCCACGATCGCCGCCGATCTGCACCAGGAGCACCTGGACAACACGCTGTGTGTGTCGTGTCACGGCGCGTTGAGCTTCGACCGCTCCGAGGCGGCCATCGCCGACCACGCCGGCCATGCCCTCTACCAACCCGGGGAGGCGCCCGGCGCCGGCCGGTGCACCGGCTGTCACATGCCGCTCACCGCCGCCCGATCGGCGTGGCGGGAGAGCTCGGGCGCGGGAGACCTCGCCAGCCACCGCTTCGTCGCCATCTCCCCGGCCGACTCGCTCGCCGCCTTCGACGCCGCCGGGGTGGACACCCTGGCCGCCGGCGCGTTCTCCCCCAACGCCTGCCAGGAATGCCACGCCTGGAACGACGCGCTCCTGGATGGTGCGTTCCCGGGCCCCGCGGGTGACATGAACGAGCGCGCGACGCACGAGGCGCTCGAGTCGGCGTTCGACGGGATGTTCCCATGATGGTGCTGCTCCTGATCGGGTGCGGGCTCGCCCCGACCAACTCGCCCACGGGCGCGATCCAATTCCCCCACGCCGCCGACTACGAGGCGGGCGCCGTGCACGGCCCCGAGACGACGGCGGCGGGCGCGGCGACGTGCCTCGGGTGCCATCGCGAGGACAGCGCCACGGGCGACCAGGGCGCGCCCACCTGTGCGAGCTGCCATGCGGGCTATCCCCACGCCGAAGGCTGGCTCGCCGGCGCCGTGCATGGCACCTTCCCCACCGATCCGGCCTGCCAATCCTGCCACGGTGCCACCGGGCTCTCCGCCCCCGCCTGCACCTCGTGCCACGGCAGCTACCCACATCCGCCCGACTGGGCCGAGGCGGGCCAGCACGGCGCCTGGACCCTCGCCCGCGGCTCGGCGACCGCCTCCTGCGGCGCGTGCCACGGCGCCGATCTCGCCGGCGCCGCCACGGCCCCCTCGTGCACCAGTTGCCACGTCGGCTTTCCGCACCCGGCCGGGTGGAGCGCGGGCGCCTCCCACGGCGCCGCGGAGCTCACCACCTGCGCGGATTGCCACGGCGCGGCCGGCACGGGTGGCACCAGCGGCGTCGCGTGCGCCCAATGCCACGCCACCTACCCGCACGCCGAGGGTTGGCTCGCCGGGCACCTCCCGGTCGCGGACAAGGTGGGCGAGGCGGTGTGTCTCGGCTGCCACGCGGCTGGCGACGGCCCCGCCGCGATGCCCGCCGCGTGTGGCGCCACCTGCCACGGGGGCACGCCATGATGCTGCTCGTGTGGGCACCGCTGACCTGGGCCGCCGCGCCGGAGGCCGTCACGACCACCGTCGTGCAGGCCCGCCCGGACACCCTCGGCGCCCCCTTCGTGGCGGCGTGGCAGTCCGCGTCGGGCACCTGGGATCTCGGCGGCGCGCGGCTGGAGGGCTACGGCGAGGTCGGGTGGCCGGCCGGGGTCGACTCGCCCGTGGTCCCCGAGATCTACGTGCTCACGGCCGACGGCGGCGCGGCGCGGATCGATTGGACGCTCGGGCGCCAGCGGATCGAGCTGCCCACCTGGGGCCGCCTGCTCGATGGCGGGCGCTTCGCGTGGTCGCCCTCGGACGTGGTGCGCCTGGAGGTGTGGGCCGGGCAAGCGCGCCACGTCGGGCTCGACGGCCTCACGTCGGGCGCCCCCCTCGCGCGGGTGGCCGCAACGGTCTCCGCGGGCGACTGGTTCGGCGTGGCGGGCGTTTGGGCCGAAGCAGGGCCCAAGCTCACCAAGGGCGGCGCGCTGCACCCCGACCTTCGCCTGCGTTGGCGGAGCACGAACGTGCCCCTCCGGCCCGACATCACCGCGCTCGGATCGCTGGGGATCGCCGGCGGGGCCACCGTCGTCGAGCGCGCCCGCGTCGAGGTGATGGTGCGCCCCGCGGCCGGCGTCCGCGCGCGGCTGCACGCCGAGCACCGCCAATCGGCCCACGGTGCCGCCCCGCTCGGCCCGGCGATCCTCACCACGTTCGCCCCCGACGGCGCCGACGAGCTCGGCGTGGGCCTCGGGCGCAGCGACGCGCGGCGCGCCGAGCTGTGGGCATCCGTCGCGATGCAGACCTGGAAGGCGGGGGCGGACCGCGAGTTGGGCGCGCGCGCCGAGGTGGTGTGGCGCCCGACCTGCTCCGCCGAGTCGTGGTGTGTCTCCCCCGCCTGGCACGGCGTGACCGGCCCCGGCGGCGTGTACCAATCGTTCGGCGCCTCCACCGCCCTGCCGGTGCCCGAGCCGCTCTTCCTGACGGTGAACGCCGCGGTCATCCCCTACCGAAAGCCACACTCCCCGTGGGACACCGCGCTGGTGCTCGGCGCCACCGCCGAGGTGCGCCCCACCACGTCGTTCTGGTCGCTCTCCGTAGGCGGCGAGGTCGCGCGGGACGCGATCGCGCCCGTCGATCCGCGCGCGTGGCTCGCGCTCCGGTTGGAGACCCAATGAGCGGACTCCTGCGAACGATGCCCGCCGTGCGCGCCCTGCTGATCCTCCTGCTCGTGGTGCTGGTGCTCCCGGCGTTCGCCGGAGAGGCCGAACGTGCCGCGATCTTCGCGCGGTTCGACCACGCCGCGCACACCCGTCCGATGAAGCGCGCCGACGTTTCTTGCACCGCGTGCCACCAGGTCGGCGCGACCAGCGGCCCGGCCGCCACCCAGACCCAGCTCCGTGAAACGTTCCTCGTGCCACGCAACGACACGTGTCACACGTGCCACGCGCCGGGCGAGGGCGAGCTCGGCGCCGGCGACGGGATGAACAGCGCGCCCCGGGCCTGCGCCACCTGCCACGCCGACGTGCGCGCGCCGGAGTCACACGCCGTCGGCTGGCTTGCGATGCACGGTGGCGAAGCGGCGGTGAGCGCGGTGACCTGCCGCGACTGCCACACCCGCACCACCTGCGCCGAGTGCCACGATCGGCGCGAGAACGCCACGTCCAAGGTGCACCCATCCTCGTGGCTCACGGTGCACGGCATCGCCGCGCGCGCCGGCCCCGCGAGTTGTGACAGCTGCCACGTCCAGGCCGAGTGCACCAGCTGCCACGCCTCGGGCGCGGGCTTCGGGCGGTCGCCATGAGCCGCTTGGTGGTGGTCGTGCTCTCGGTGTTGGGCGGCTGCGCCGCGCCGGACCCGTGTGCGGACAAGCGCGACCTCTCCAACTCTCCCGCCGGCCTCACGCTCACCGCGGCCGAACACCCCGCCGGGTGGGGCCGCGCCGAGTGTTTCCAGTGCCACCAGCGCTGGAACGTGCACCAGGACGACTGCATCGACGGCGTGGCGATCGGCCCCATCGACACCGAGCAGGGCTGCGCGAGCTGCCACGGCGGCAACGGCGTGTCGGCCGATACCGGAGGGGCGCCGTGAGGGTGTTCCTCCTGCTGCTGGTCCTGCTCGCGATCGTCGCCACGCCGACGCTCCAGGCCTCACCCGGCGCCTCCACGCGGGTCGGGATGAGCCCCCACGGCGCGCCGGGCGCGTGCGCGACCTGCCACGCTCCAACGTCGGGCCCCTCCCCCGGCGCCGTGCGGCCGGTCGATGCCACGTGCCGGAGCTGCCACGCCGACGCCGACTCGCACCCCGTCAACGTGAAGCCGCGCGACATCGTCATCGCCCCCGGCTTCCCGCTCGAGAACGGGCTGGTGACCTGCGCCACGTGCCACGCCGAGCCCTCCTGCGACGCCGGCCGCGAGAAGCTCGGGCCCTTCCTGCGCGGCGGCACCCCCGACCGCAAGGTGGAGTTCTGCAACCGGTGCCACGCGCCCACCACGCTGCAGCGGGTGGATCCGCACCACCCGGCCACGCCCACCGCGGAGGGCGATCCAACGTGCGCGGCCTGCCACAGCGGCAAGCCCGAGGCCGCGGCGCTCCCGGCGGTGGCGCGCCTTCGCACGGCGCCCGCCGACGCTTGTGTCACGTGTCACCCCGGCCCGGTCCACGCCGGCGCCGCCGAACACGTCGGCAAGGTCCAGGCGCCGCTCTCGGCCGCGCTCGCCCAGGCGCTGCCCCTCGACACCGGCAACCGTGTCGCGTGCTGGACGTGTCACGACGTGCACGCGCACGGCAGCCCCGCGCCTAGCACCCCCAGCCCCCTCACCGTAGCGCTCCAGCGCCCCGCCGCGCCCCCCGCCACGGACCACCCCTCGATGCTGGCATTGCCGGCCGCGGACGGCACCCTCTGCCGCGCCTGCCACGGAAAGGGCCCATGATCGCGCTCGCCCTCCTCCTGGCGGCCTGTGACGGCGCCGAAGCGCCCGGCGGCACGCAGACCGCCGCGCTCCTCCCGGTCGACGAGGTCGCGACCGTCGTGTTGGACGCCGTGCTCCCCTCCGACGCGCTCTGGCTCCCCACCGGGGAGCTGCTCGTGCTCGACGGGTACGCGGGGCGCATCCTCCGCTTCGGCCCCGACGGCGCGGCGCGCGGCACCTGGAGCGAGGCCGCCAACCTCGGGGGCGCCGTGCGCCTCT
Organism: Myxococcota bacterium; assembly: GCA_040386535.1. Classification (GTDB taxonomy): domain Bacteria; phylum Myxococcota_A; class UBA796; order UBA796; family SXON01; genus CAJBVW01. The sequence goes on from JAZKFH010000010.1 coordinate 41,981, forward strand.
CCCCCGCCGCGGACGGCGGCGTATGGGCCGTGGTGCCCGGGGACGAAGGCGACGCCGGGCTCCTCCTCCACCTCACGGTCGAGGGCGTGCTCGACACCATCCGCCCGCCCCAGGCGATCGACGGCACCACGCTGCACCCGGTGGACGTGGTCGACCTCGGCAAGCACCTGCTCATCGCCGAGCGCACCGGCGCGCTGTCCTGGCTGGATCCGGCCACCGGCGCGCTCACCCGCACCCTCACCCACTTCGTCGCCGTCGGCGTCGACGCGGCCCCGCTGCGTCGCATCGTCGACCTCGCGCGGGACGTGGACGGCGGCGTCGTGGCGGTCGACACCCTGCTCCCCCGCGTCATCCCCGTCGACGCCGCCGGCCGGCCCGGCGCGGGCTTCGGCCGCCGCGGGCTCTCCGACGGTCACCTGTTCCGCCCCACCTCAGCCGCGGTGCTCCCCGGCGGTCTGCTCGTCGCCGACTCGGTGCTGGGCGCCGTCCAGGCCTTCGAGGCCGACGGGGACACGATCGGGCTCCTCGCGATCGACGGGACCGCGCTGGTGTTCGGGCATCCGGTGGCCGTGCGCGTCGACGACGACTCGCTCGTGGCCGTGCTCGAGGCGAAGCCCGCGCGCCTGCACCTCGTTCGGCTCCAGGGGCCGCTGCCGGAGGCCCCGCCCCCGTCGCTGCTGCGCACCACCCTGGTGGACGCCGACGCCGACCCGGCGGGCACGAACGGCGCCGCCTGCGTGCAATGCCACGACGGGCTCGTGCTCGACGGCCGCGACGTGTGGGATCCGGCACGCGGCCATCACCCCCGCGAAATGGTCCCCGTGGGGCCCCTCCCCGCCTTCTTTCCGCTCGAGGACGGCAAGATCGTGTGCACGACGTGCCACTCGCCACACGGCGTCGTGGACGCCCCGGTCGGCGCTGGAGAAGCGACCGGCTCCGCCGCGCCCCTCATCCGCCACAAGAGCGCCAGATCGCCGTTCCTCCGCCTCGACACCGACGCGGACGCGTTGTGCCTCGCCTGTCACACCGAGAACGAGCACACCAACGCCGGCACGGCGTCGTTGGGAGGGAGCGCGGCCGGCCACCCCACCGGCCCGGCCCTGATCGACGCCCTGAAGTCCCGCGACGGCGGCGGCCCGACCGACCCGACCCTGGCGAGCTGCCTCTCCTGCCACGCCATGCACGGCGCCACTGGCGACGCGATCACGCGCGACCCGAACGACGGCAGCACCTGCCTCGGCTGTCACCCGGCGATGGGGAAGCCGGCCACCAACCACCCGCTCGGCAACGCGGCCGGGCGGGATCTCGGCGGCGAACGTGGCAGCCACGTGGCGCTCTCCGCGGCCGGCGGCATCGGCTGCCTGACCTGCCACGACCTCGGCGGCGACGCGAAGATCAGCCTGGTGCGCACCCTCCCCGGCGGGCGGGCCGTGTGCCTCGACTGTCACGACGAGCGCACCGATCTGGCGGGCAGCGGGCACGCCAAACTCGCGCGGGACGGCGCCCCCACCTGCGTTGCGTGTCACGACGTACACGGCGGCGAGCGCGACGCCCAGTTCGTGACCGCCACCCCGACAACCGCGGGGGATCCGACGGCCTGCCTTTCCTGCCACGCGCCCGGCAAACGCGGCGCTTCCGCCGGCGCCGCGCCCGGCCGCGTTGGCCACCCGGTCGACGGCCACACGTTGGAGAATGGGGACGCGCTCACCTGCCTCACGTGCCACGATGCCCACGCCGCCGACCTCCCCAGGGCCGGGAGCTGCGCCGAGTGCCACGCCCCCGAGGCCTCCGCTGCGAGCCGGGGAGGCCACGGCTCCGCGACGTGCCTCGACTGTCACCCCGCGCACGGTCGGGCGCCCGCCGCCCCGGCCGCCCTCGCGCGCATTACCAATCCCGCCAGCAGCCGTTGCCTCGCGTGTCACGCCCCGGGAACATCCAACACGAAGGCGACCAAGCTCGCCAGTTGGGACCACCCCGTGCCCACGTTCCTCCCCGACGGCAGCCGCTGGGCGCCCCTCGCCGGGCTCACCCTCTACACCACGAGCGGCGCTCCGGCGGCCCCCGGCGCCAACGGGGATCTGGCGTGCGAGAGCTGCCACGTCGTGCACGGACCGGAGGCCTCCGGCGAGGATCACCTGCGCAAGCGCGGCGGCTGGCAGGAGGCCTGCTCCTCGTGCCACGGCGACGAGGCCCTCGTGATGTACCGCTACTTCCACCAGCCCGATCGCCGCGACGATCTGCTCGGAGCGAGCCCATGATCCCCTCCCCCGTCGAACCGTCGCCGTCGGCCGAGCCCAGCGTGTGGCCCCGCACCGTGAAGCTCGCGATCGCAGCGTTCCTCCTCGGCTTCCTCCTCTTCGGCCCCGGCCTCGGGCAGGCGCGTTTTCTGCTGGATGCGTACCACCACGGGGGGTTGTAGATGGGCAGACGTCTGCGCGCCGCGTTCGTGTGGCTGCGATCCACCAGGGCGTGGCTGGTGCTCCACCCGGTGTCGCTCGCGGTCGTCGTGTTCGCGCTCGTCGGGGGCGGTGCCAGCGGAGTGCCCGCCGGTGCGGCGATGCACACCTACATGTGGAAGGACGCGCGGTTCTGTGACGACTGTCACGTGCACGACTACGCCAACGAGGCCTGGGAGCGCTCTGCCCACGCGCGCCTCACCACCTGCCACGATTGCCACCGCGTGCCGATCCGGCACTACCCGAACAACCTCTACCTCGCGTTGTTCGACCGACCGCAGGTGCCCGAGGACATTCCCCAGCCCGACGTGGGCGTGGTGATCTGCGAGCAATGCCACTCCGAGACCGGTGACGACGAGCCGCTGACCGGGCCCCTGCCGGAGAAGCTGCGCCCGTGGGTGGTCAAGGTGGACCAGAGCCCGCTGCACCGCCTCCACCTGGACGCCACGAGCCGCGTCATCGAATGCCTCGACTGCCACGGCGGCCGCCACCTCGAGGTGCACCGCTTCACGGCCACCTCGGAGGGCTGCGAAACCTGCCACGCCGGGATCCGCCCCGAGGACGAGAGCGGGCGCACCCTCTCGTGTCTCGATTGCCACGCCCAAGGCTTCCTGGGCCACGCCGGCGCGGCCGCCGCGCCGTGACGACACCCCCTCTCCTTGCTTCTCGCACCCTTCTCCAACTGACACCGAGGTCTCGATGCAACTGAACCGATGGAAAATGACGGTCACGACCGGATGGGCGCTGCTCGCGCTCGCCGGGTGTGGCGTCGAGCCCGGCAAGAACGGCGAGGACGGCACCAAGGGCGCCGACGGCACGGACGGGCTCGACGGCTCGGATGGCACGGACGGCACAGACGGGCTCGACGGCACCGACGGGATCGACGGCCGCGACGGCCACGTCGGAGATGGCCCCTGGGGCGTGAACCTGGAGATCGTCGAGATCGCCGGGGCCACCGGCGGCGGCGGCGCCTTCCAGGTGGGCGACTACCCGGTGATCACCTTCGGCGTGACCGACGACGACGGCTTCGAGTACGACATGGCCGAGCTCTCCGCGGTGTACTTCAACCTCGCCGGGCCCACCAGCCACGTGCAGATCGTGGTGTACAACTCCGACCTCGCGCGCGTCGTGGACACCGCGGTCTACAACTACGACGGCACCTGGACCTACACGTTCGACCTGCCGATCCCGGCGGTGTACGACGCCGTCCCCAACGACACGCCCGACCTCGGCGTGGACGACGGGGACTGGGGGGGCCTGCCGCTCGTGGACGGCACCTACATCCTCGGCGCCTGGGCGTACCTGAGCCAAGAGGACGAGGACGGGGAGTCGTACGTCGAGACCGACAACGTCACGACCAACGTGCTCGTGGGCGCCGCCACGGTCGTGGAGCCGCGCGAGAACGTGCTCGCGGACAACTGCGCCGACTGCCACGGCGACACGTTCGAGGCCCACGGTGGCAGCCGCCGCGACCTCGACCTCTGCATCACCTGTCACGTGGACGGCTCCGAGGACCGCTACTCCGCCACCGACGCCACGACGACGCCCGGCGCGACCGTCGGCATGACGTCCATGATCCACAAGATCCACATGGGCGCCGACCTCACTAACGGCGTGTTCCTGAACGGCTTCCCCGGCGACCCCGGCGCCACCGGATACCCCGACTACAACGAGCACGACTTCTCCGAGGTGGTGTTCCCGAGCTGGCCGCTCGCCACCGCGGACTGTGCGTCCTGCCACGAGGGCGCCACCGGCGGCGATGTCGCGGAGAAGCCCACCCGGCTCGCCTGCGGCTCCTGCCACGACAGCCTCGACTTCGAGACCGGCGAGAACCACGAGGGCGGCGCCCAGGTGGACGACTCCAACTGCGCCGTGTGCCACTCCTCGGGGTTCGTGCCCGAGCACGGCGATCCCCGCGACCAGGGCGACGTGTGGGAGAGCAACGGCCACGCCGCGGGCAAGACCGGCGTGAACATCACGGTGCTCACGGTCACCAACGGCGATGGCGAGACGACGCTCCAGCCCGGTGACACGGTGACCGCGACGTTCTCGGTCCTCTACGACGACGGGACGCCCATCCCCCAGTCGTTCTTCGCGTACAGCGCGGCCTCGTCCACGTGCCCGACCATCTCCGGCGCTGGCACCGCCGTCCTGGTCGGCCCCAGCGACCACATGCAGCGCACGATGTACTCGCCTTCGGCGGGCAGCACGACCACGGTCGGCTCGGTCTTCGGCTCGTCCACGGTCGACACGACCACGGGGATCTGGACCTACACGTTCATGAACACGGACGGGACGGCCCAGCCCATCCCGGCGACCTACGCGCTCCAGGTCAACGACACGGCGGAGTACGTCGACCTCTACGGGGATCTGTACGGCCAGGCGCTGCGCTCCGGCACCTACCGGGTCGAGGTGCTCCTCTACACGTCCGTTTGGGAGGACACGACGTGCGCCAGCGGCAGTGACACCAGCGAGCGCTGGCGTGTCGCCGAGCCGGGCGGCCTGGACGTGCTCCTGGGCGACGCGACGACGATCGAGCCCCACTCCATCGTCACCGACGCGTCCTGCGAGTCCTGTCACAGCGAGGTCCGCTTCCACGGCGGCTCCCGCAAGGGCGTCGATTATTGTGTCACATGCCACACCCCGGGCTCGACGGACGGCGACGTGCCCCCCGTGAGCGTGGACTTCGTGGCGGTGATCCACGGCACCCACTCCTCGGGCGCCGGGCTCGGCACCCCCTACGCGGGCGGCGGCACCCCGTACGACATCACGTTCCCGCGCGTGGATGGCGGCGTCGCGGCCTGCGAGTCCTGCCACGGGGAGAACCCGGCGTGGCAGACCCCCTCGACCCGCGCGTGCATGACGTGCCACACCAGCGACGCGGACTACGCCCACGCCGCGCTCAACACGGACGACGTGTACGGCGAGAGCTGCGAGGTGTGCCACGGCGAGGGCAGCGACTACGCGGTCGAGGGCGTGCACGCCTGGGTCCGGTAGGCGGCTGACGTAGGTGGACGTAGGCGGACGGGAGGGGGGCGACCCTCTCCCGTTCTTGTCTGGGCACGCGGGCATGCGTCACGTCACGTCGCACGTCACGTGACGGTCACGCCCTGATCGGCTCGAAACACGCCTCCCCCTTCGGCACGGCGGTTGCTGCATGGCGGGCACCGGAGACCCCGCCCATGCCCGTCCTTCTCGCCGCTCTCGCCCTCCTTGCCTGCACCTCCACGTCCGAAGACACCGGGGCCGACCCGGCGGACACCGACACCGACACCGATACCGATACGGACACCGACACCGATACGGACACCGATACGGACACCGATACCGATACCGACACCGACACCGACACCGACACCGATACCGATACGGACACCGACACCACCCCCGTCTGGGCCGTGGGCGCCTTCGAGTGGGTGCTCAACGGAAACGCACACACGGACCCGACGGCCGCGGTGGCGTACTCCACCACCGGGACGCGGATGGCGAGCCTGCGCGTCGACGGCACGGACGACGAGACCCGCGAGGGCGTGGTGATGCGGCTCGACGACGCGTCCAGCGCCGGCGCGGTGCCCGCTGGCGAATACCCCTGCGGCTTCGTCGATTACCCGATGGCGCTGCTCAGCGCGACGGAGGACGGCGCCTCCTACTCCAGCTACAACGAAGGCGCCTCGTGCGTGGTCACCCTCGACGCCGCGGCGAGCCCCGGCGCCGTCGTCACCGGCTCGCTGACCGGCACCTACATCGACGCCACCGGCACGAACACGTTGACCGGGCGCTTCTGGGTGGCGGTGCCGTAGCTCCGGTGCCGCCGGGGTGTCCGCTCAGAACACCCCGGGGATCACCCGCCACCGCACCGTCCCTGCGTACGCCGCGTAGCCGGCCAGCTCGTCGTGGAGCATCCGATCCTCGATGAGCGTCCGGCGCACGAACACCAGGATCACCGGCCACAACACGGGCGCGGCCAGCCACGACCCGAGGGCGGGGCCCGACCCGAGGCAGACGAAGACGACGGCCAGGTACATGGGATGGCGCACCAGGCCGTAGGGTCCGCTCGAGATCACGGTCTGCGCACGCTCGGTCTGGATGCGGACGGCGCTCGACGCAAACGGGTTGGAGAGCAGGGTCCAGACCACCAGCACGAAGCCGGCCGCGAACGTGCAGAGCCCGACCAGCTGCAGAAGGATCGGCATCGAGCTCCACCCGAGCCGCCCGACATCGAGACCGGCCAGCCCGAGGTGGGCCGCCAACAACGGCACGGCCACCTTGCGCGTAGCGGCATCCCGGTCGGAGGGCGGCCGCAAACGCTCCGCGAGGAGAGCCGGCTGAAACCGGGACAGCAACACGTTGGTGGCCGTGCCGCTCCCCGCGAACACCCCGAGCCAGGCCCAGAACCAAACCAGGTCGAGCCGCCCGGCGGGCAGGAACAGGAGGCTGGCGGCGATCGAAACGACCGTGAGGACACCGAGGACGATCATGACTTCTCCCCCTTCAAGGCCACGACGGTGGCATCGAGGGCCGCCTCGAGCTGCCGCGCGACCTCGGGTGGGAGGCGCGCGTAGACCGATTCGAAGCTCTCTCGCCGCAAGGTCTGGATCCGTGCCAACAGCTCCTTTCCGCCCGCGCTGAGCGCGACGGCGGTGCGCCGACGATCCTCCGGGTCGATCCCCCGTTCCACGAGGCCACGGTGCTCCAGCTGGCTCACGAGATGGCTCGTGGCGCTCTGGGAGCGGCCGAGGTGGGTTTGAAGCGCCGAGATGGTCAGCGGGCCCGCGTCCGCGATCCGGAACAGGGCGATGGACTGCGGCACCGACAGGTCGAGCGCCGCGGTGGCCGAGAGGCCTGCCTGCATCTCGTCGACCAGGAGGTGCCGGAGCGTGGTGAGGTGCCGCCAGAGGGCGTCGGGGCTCGATTGCATCATTTCATCGATGTATCCAACCATCGATGCAAATGCAAGCGCTCCCCCTCCACGCGGAGCGCCTACCGGTCCTGACGCTCCGACCCCCCGTTCTGCTCCAGCCAGCCGCCGGTCTCCCAGCCGCCGGTCTCCCAGCCGCCCGTGTCCCCGGTGTCCCCGCCGCCCGCGCGCAGCTCCTCGAGCTCCGCCCGGGCGCTCGCCGCGCGGCCCTCGTAGAAGGCGCGGTAGTGGGCGTAGGCGTCCTCGTCCGGGGCGCGCCACATGCCGTCGGGGTACGCCTCGCCCCAGGGCGCCGGGGTGCCGCGGAGGCGCGCGGCGAGGTCGTCGATGACGGAGACCGGGTCGAGCGCCTCGAAGCCGTCGATCACGGCCTCGCAGGTGTCGTACATGGCCTCGCGGCACCCGGTGTCGGCGCGGCAGCCCGCGCTCAGGCTCGCCCAGCCCCAGAGGGTGGTGTCGCGGTACGCGCCGTCCCAGGCGTATCCGGCGGTGATGTCGGTGGAGTACGGGAGGAAGCGGAACTTTCCGTCCTTCCCCTCCGCGATCACGAGGTTGTTGGTGTTGTGCACGTAGTCGTCCCCGACCCAGAGCAGCCAATGCACACACGACGAGCGGCGGAAGGCCTCCCAATCGAGCCACGCCTCGGTGCTCTCGTCGAAGGCCTCGCCGCCCGAGTTGTCGAGGATCGCCTGGGCGAGCGCGTCGAGCCCGGTGGTGTCGTCGCAGTCGCCGTAGTCGCACTCGAAGCTCGACCACACGCCCGGCGTGTTCACGTCTCCGACGCCCTCCCGGACGTTGACACAACCCCCGCCGAGTTGGTCCGCGTTCTGCTCGCAGAAGTCGCCCTTGTACATCTCCCGCGCCACCATCGGCACGAGCACGTCGGGGTCTTCCCAGCCGCTCCCGCCGACCCACGCGTAGCTGGCCCGCGCCGCGGGGACGCCGAGCGCGCGGAACGTCGCGAGCGAGCTCGCCTCGCCGAACAGGGAGCCGACCTGCCCACTGTTGAGACGGATGTGCTCCACGCCGCCGAACCGCTGGCCCTCCGTGTAGTCGTCGCTGTCGAGCCGGAAGTTGGGGATGGTGCTGGGCGTCCACGCGACACCCGTGCTCTGGCCCACGAGGCGCACGCTGGTCTTCCCGAAGTCCGCGCAGTCGCCGTCGGGGCTGGCGACGAGGACGGTGTCCGCGAAGCCGGTGTCTTCCCCTACCTCGTAGACGCCTTCGGCCCCCCATCCGCCCCCCTCCCCGAAGGGCGCGTTGAGCGCCTCCAGCTGCTCGGCGGACACACCGATCCACCACACGTTTCCGTCGTCACCGAGCACGTCCAGGGCCAGGGCGTCGGGCGTCGTGGTCGCGTCGATCGGTGGGACGATCCCCTCGTCCCCGCCGGTGTCGGGCTCGGGGAGGACGTAGACGTTGGTGATGTTGGTGACGGACGGCACGCCACAGCCGACCAGAGCGAGCAGGACCCACAGATTCACGCGTACCTCGGAGGTGTGTGTCCAGGGCTTCGCAAGACGCGTGCCGTGGCCGCGGGCACCCTGGATCCCCGGCGGCGTACCGGGGTCGCCATCGACGCCGCGCCAACCGTGGAGGCGGCCGCTGCCGGCCGATCGTGACGTGGAGGTCGCGGCGGTTCCTTCACCCCAGGGCGGGTGCAACCGAGCGAAGGGCCGCGCCCGTGGCGGCCGTCTCCCTGGCCGCCACGTCGAGGCTCGTGCCGATGCCGGCAAAGCGCGCACGGAACTTGCCATCGTCCACGAGGAAGGGGCGATCCCACTGGTAGGCGGTCTCCCGCAGTTCGCGCAGGAGCGGGACGAAGGGCCCGAGCACGGTGAACGCCCACGTGGGGATGGCGTACGAGCGGCCGACGGTCCCCAGGGCCGCGGCGATGGCCGCCACGAGCGCGGCGGGCGCGACCTCGATCGTGGGCAGGTGGTAGACACCCTCCGCGTCGGACTCCCCGAGGGCGGCGAGGCCGGCGATCACGTCGGGCACGTAGCCGAAGGCGTGGGGCGCCTGGGGATCGCCCACGAGCCAGGCGGCCTTGCCGGCCTGGAGCCCGGCCACCATCTTGGGGGAGAACAGCGACTGGTCGCCCACGCCGGGCCCGAAGAAGTCGCCCGCGCGGCCCGCCGCGAAACGAAGCCCCCGCTCGCGTGCGGCGGTGCGCAACGCGGCGTCCCACGCGATGCGAACGCGCCCCTTCCGCCCCGTGGCGCCGAGGGGCGTCTCCTCCGTGCGGTGCCCGTCCACGATGCCGTAGGCATAGACGTTGTCGAGGCACACGAGCTTGGCGCGGCTCGCGATGGCGCCCGCGATGAGCGCCTCCCCGAGCGCCGGGAACTCGGCTTCCCACGCCGCGCCCGTGTACGCGGACGGATTCATGCAGTGGTAGACGGCGGCCGCGCCGGTCGTGACCCGCGCCACGAACGCCGGCTCTCGCGCGTCTCCGGCGACCACCTCGACTCCCGGGACAAGCGCGGCGCTCCGACGCACCACCCGCACCGTATGGCCCCGCGCCACCAGCGTTTTCGCCAGCCCGCTGCCGACCTGACCCGCTCCGAACACGACGTGAAGAGACATGAGAACCTCCAGCACGACCCTGATACGTCGGCGGAAGGCTCGCATCCCATGCATGATTGGTATACGATCGATGCATGAGAGGCATTGATTGGAGGGCATCGATCTCCGCGCGCTCGATCTGAACCTGCTCGTGGCGCTCGACGCGCTGCTGCGCCAAGGCAACGTGACCGCGGCCGCGCGCGACCTCGGCGTCACCCAACCCGCATTGAGCCGGACGTTACAGCGCCTGCGCGACACGTTGGGCGATCCGCTCCTCGTGCGCGTGGGCCGCGGCGTGGTACCGACGGATCGCGCGCGCGCCCTCGCGGAGCCCCTCGCGGACGCGCTCCGCGCCGTACAACGCGTGTTCTCGCCTCCGGGCGAGTTCGATCCGCGGACCGCGCGGGGTGAGCTCACCATCGGCTTGGGTGACGAGGCGCAGGTCGCCTTCGCCGACGCGATCATGGGCGCGATCTGGGCGCACGCCCCCCACGTCGACATCCGCGTGCGGCCGCTCACCGCCGCCAGCCTCGACGAGGGGCGCCGCGGCGTGCTCGACTTCGCCATCGGCCCCGACCTGTCGCCCCTCCCCGCGATCGCCGGCTCGGTCGACTATCGGGACTTCGTCGTGAAGCACCTCTACACGCGGCGCTTCGTCGTGGTGTCGTCCGCGCGCAACCCGCGCCGGTCGCTCACGCTCGCCGAGTACGTCGCCGCCCACCACGTCATCGTGGGGTTCGACGGCGGCGGCCGCGGCTTCGTGGACGACCTGCTCGCGGCCGAGGGACACACCCGTCGGGTGGCCGCCACGGTGACCTCCTTTCCGAGCGCGGTCAACCTCGTGGCGAATACCGACCTGCTCGCGACGGTCCCGATGGAATTGGTACGCGTCTCCAACGCGGCGGTCGTCGCCATCGAGCCGCCCATCGCCCTGCCCACACTGCCCATGTTGTGTGTCTGGCACCCCCGGCGCACGGCCGACCCGCGGCACCGGTTCTTGCGGGAGGTGGGGATGCGCGCCGTGATCGAGCGGATGGGGTAGCTCCGCAGCGTCGCCCGGATCACTCCCCCAGCGCGTAGACCACGATGGGATCGGGCCCGAGCACCACGGCCGCGCGGCCGGGGCCGAAGGCGTCCTGCACCACGTCGAGGAGCGGCTCGTCGCGCGTGTCGTCGTCGGGGGCCCACACGCGCTCGGACGCGCCGGTCGCGGGCCACCATGCGGTCAAGCCGTCGGTGTCGGAGAACAGGATCTCGTTCACGCCGTCGCGATCGATGTCAGCCGCGCGGTACCAGGTGGGGCTCTCCCAACAGAACGTGAGGTCCATGACGGCGAGGACCGGGTTCGCCAGGAGCTCCGCGCCCCGGACGATGCAATGCCCGAAATATTCCGTGTCATAACCGAACGATTGGAACGCGAGGTCCCCGAGGCCGTCGCCGTCGATGTCCCCGAGGCGCTGGATGCGACCGACGGTGGGGCCGTCGACATACGAGAGCACCTCCGGCGCGCCCGCCGCGATCGAGGCGCCGTCGTACACGCGGATGTCGGTGTACACGTCCGCGACCTCGTCCACGCCGTCGCCGGTGAGGTCGCCCACACAGAGCGCGTGGAGCTGGAGGTCCGCGAGGACCGACACGCCGATGCCGACGCGGAGCCAGGTAGCGCCATCGATGACGGAGCCACGGTTGAGGACCAGCTCTCCCACGCCATCGCCCGTCAGGTCACACCCCAGCTGCGTGAGCGCGCCGTCGAACACCGTCTCGGCCACCGCGCCCTCCGCGGCGCTCCAGAGGCCGATCGCGTCGGGCTCTGCCCACCACGTCACCTCGGGCACGCCGTCGCCGTCGAGATCACTGCCCGGGTCCGCGGCGGCCCAATCCGGCTGGGAAGTCGTGTCGGCGTCGCACACCGAGATCGTGGTCCCCGGGGTGACGGGCGCCCACTGGAACGCGCCGTCCTCGAGCTGCCACCAGTCGAGCGCCCCGTCCCCGTCGATCTCGTCGAGGCCGTAGCCGTTCACGTCCCCGCCGTACCCGGGGCCGCCGCCCTGCACCTCGGCGAGGACACCGTCCGCGGTGGCGGGGTCCAGCCGGCGCGCGACGGTCCTCGGCTCCCAGCGCCCCCCCTCGGCGTGGGAGACCCAGACGAGGTCGGGAGAGGCGGCGATCCGATCGGCGGGGACGCCCGCGTCGCGCCGGAGGATCGTGTACCGGCCGAGGAGGGCCTCGGCGAGGTCGTACACGGTGGGTGGCGCCCAGATGGCGAGGCCGCCGGCGCCGTCGGGGCCGATGGCGGCGGACCAGATCTCCAGGCTGTCCTCGAAGGACACCGGCGCGTCGGGCGCCTCCCCCGCGTAAAGCCACAGGTAGCCGGGAAACCCCCCTGGGGACTGGAAGGCGAAGTCCTCGGCGCCGCCCCCGTCGACGTCCCCCAGCGGGACGGGGGTGAGCCCGGCGCCGTACACGAAGGTCGCGAGGGTGGCGTCCGCGAGGGTGGCGCCGGCGTCGATCGCCGCGCTCGAGAGCAGGTACCCATGCGTGTAGTCGGTCGTGATCACCTCCGGCCAACCGTCGCCGTCCTGGTCGAGCGTGGTGAGGACGAGCGCCGCGCCCAGCTCGCGCGCCGCATCGTCGTGCATCGTGGCGAGCGGCGCCCAGGACGCCGGATCCACCCCCGCCGCCGAGACGAGCCCGACGTATCCAGGCACCGTGGCGCCGGCCGCGTACAAGGCGGGGGCGCCGACCAGGAGCTCGTCCCGCCCGTCCCCGTCCACGTCGTGCCAGGGAACGAAGCGCGCCGGCACGTCCGCCCAGGTTTCACCCAGGGATCCGTCCGGGAGGAGCTGCGTCGCGGTGGCCATGTCGTCGTACGCGAAGAGCTCCGCGAGCCCGTCCCCATCGAGGTCGGGGAGGGCCTGGATCCCCGCGGCGGCGGCCACCGCCCAATACACGGGCTGATCCCAATAGAAGCCGGACGACGACGTGGACGGCACCAACCAGGTCCCCCACACCTCCACCTCCGCGTCCACGACGAGCAGGAGATCCTCGACCGCGTCGCCGTCCCGGTCCGGGGTCAAGACGAGCGCGGGGCCGCTGTCGTCGAAGCCACAGCCCGTCACCACGAACGGCAGCGCCGCGGTGGGGACGGCGGCGATGTCCGGCGGGGTGTCGGTGTCGGGCGGGGTGTCGGTGTCCGGCGCGGTGTCGGTGTCCGGCGGGGTGTCGGTGTCCGTGTCACCTGTGTCCACGGCGGCGGTCTCGCGCGCCTCCGCGGCCTCCTCGGGCTTCGGAACGGGCGTGCAGGCAGCCAGGAGCAACGTGAGCATGGCGTAAACCTAACGAGTCCGCCTCGGCCTCATCGACCCCCTCGGGCGAGAGTCGCGTCGAACCCCCACGTCGACGGCCGCGGATCGTGCTAGAAAAGGCGCGCCTGTCGACGCGCACCGCGCCGGCCCCCACTCCCGAACCCGATCCTCGACCCCGAGAGCTGCCATGACCACCCCGACCTCGACCATCATCTGGACCCAGATCGACGAGGCGCCCGCGCTCGCGACGTACTCGCTCCTCCCCATCGTGCAGGCGTTCACCAAGGGCACCGGCATCTCCGTCGAGACGCGGGACATCTCCCTCGCGGGCCGCATCCTGGCGAACTTCCCCGAGCGCCTTTCTGCCGATCAGCGCGTGGACGACTACCTCGGCCAGCTCGGCGAGCTCACGCTCCTGCCGGAAGCGAACATCATCAAGCTCCCGAACATCTCGGCGTCGATCCCCCAGCTCAAGGAGGCCATCAAGGAGCTCCAGGCGCACGGCTACGACGTTCCCGACTACCCGGAGAACCCCACGGACGACGCCGAGCGCGCGCTCCAGACCCGCTTCGCCAAGGTGCTCGGCAGCGCGGTGAACCCCGTGCTGCGCGAGGGCAACTCCGACCGCCGCTCGCCCCCCGCGGTCAAGAACTTCTCCAAGAAGCACCCGCACAAGCTCGGCGCATGGTCGCCCGACAGCAAGTCGCACGTGGCCCACATGTCGCACGGGGACTTCTACGGATCCGAGACCTCGCGCACGATCGAGAAGGACACGAAGGTGCGCTTCGAGTTCGTCGGGGCGGACGGCACGGTCACCGTGCTGAAGAAGGGCCTGGGCCTGCTCGCCGGCGAGATCTTCGACACCTCGGCCATGAGCGCCTCGGCGCTCCGCGCGTTCTTCGCGGCCCAGATCGACGACGCGCAGGCGAGCGGCGTGCTCCTCTCGCTGCATCTGAAGGCCACGATGATGAAGGTCTCCGACCCCGTCATGTTCGGCCACGCCGTCACCGTCTACTTCGCCGACGTGTTCACGAAGCACGCCGCCACCTTCGCGAAGCTCGGCATCAACGCGAGCAACGGCCTCGGGGATGTGTACGCGAAGATCGGGGAGCTCCCCGCCGACGAGAAGGCCCAGATCGAGGCCGACATCCAGGCCGTGTACGCCACGCGCCCCGCGCTCGCGATGGTCGACTCCGACAAGGGCATCACCAACCTCCACGTCCCGAACGACGTGATCGTCGATGCCTCCATGCCCGTCGTCGTGCGCGACTCCGGCAAGATGTGGGGGGCCGACGGCAAGCTCCACGACACCAAGGCGATGATCCCGGATCGCTGCTACGCCGGCATCTACCAGGCGATCCTGGACGATTGCCGCACGAACGGCGCGCTCGACCCCGCCACCATGGGCAGCGTCCCGAACGTCGGCCTCATGGCGCAGAAGGCCGAGGAGTACGGCTCGCACGACAAGACGTTCATCGGCACCGGCACCGGCACGATCCGCGTGGTGGACGAGGCCTCCGGCGCCACGCTCGCCGAGCAGGCCGTCGAGAAGGGTGACCTGTTCCGCGCCTGCCAGACCAAGGACATCGCCATCCGCGACTGGGTCAAGCTCGCCGTGCGCCGCGCCCGCGCCACCGGATCGCCCGCGGTCTTCTGGCTCGATCGCAGCCGCGCTCACGACGCCCAGGTCATCGCGAAGGTCGAGACCTACCTCGCCGAGTTGGACACCACCGGCCTCGAGATCCGCATCCTCACGCCGGTCGAGGCGATGACGTACTCGCTCGAGCGCATCCGCAAGGGTCAGGACACCATCTCGGTCACCGGGAACGTGCTCCGCGACTACCTCACCGACCTGTTCCCCATCCTCGAGATCGGCACCTCCGCCAAGATGCTCTCGGTGGTGCCGCTGCTCGCGGGCGGCGGTCTCTTCGAGACGGGCGCGGGCGGCTCGGCCCCCAAGCACGTGCAGCAGTTCGCGAAGGAGGGCTACCTCCGCTGGGACTCGCTCGGCGAATTCTCGGCGCTCGCGGCCTCCCTCGAGCACATCGGCCTCTCGTTCGCGAACAAGCGCGCCGCCGTGCTCGCGGACACCCTCGACATCGCGATCGGCAAGTTCCTCGACGAGAACAAGTCGCCCGCGCGTCGCGTCGGCCAGATCGACAACCGCGGCAGCCACTTCTACCTCGCGACCTACTGGGCCGAGGCGCTCGCGGCGCAGTCGGGTGACGCGGAGCTCCAGGCGCGCTTCGTCGGCGTGGCGAAGGCGCTCGTTGAGAACGAAGCCACGATCAACGCTGAGCTCATCGCCGCGCAGGGCGCCCCCGTCGACATGGGCGGGTACTACCAGCCCGACGCCGCCAAGATCGAGCGCGCCATGCGCCCGAGCGCCACGCTCAACACGATCGTCGACGCATTGCGGTAGGTCTCTGGGCGACCGCGAGGGGCGCGGTGCCCGGCCCTGGGAGCAGGGCCGACCACGCCCCCGGTGCCCTCCCGCTACGAGACGCACCCCCGTGCAGCGCGATGTAGCGAGATGTTGCCCACGCGCTCGGGACGCGATGTCAGGACATACGACGCAAGCGGTCAGGAGGCCGCATGCTCGTTCCCGTGCTCGTCTTGTTGGTCGTATGTGGGCCCGCCGTAGACCCGATGGCCGGGGCGTTCGCGGAGGGGCTCGACACGCTCGCCGCGGGCCCCCGCTCCCCCGTCTCGCTCGACCCCACCGCCTCTGCCACCTGGCCCGGCGAGGCGGCCGAGGACTTCTACGGCTTCTCGGTGTCCGACGCCGGGGACATCAACGGCGACGGCTACGCCGACGTGATCGTCGGCGCGTTCGGATACGCGTCCAACACCGGCCGGGCCTACGTCTACCATGGCACGGCGAGCGGCCTCGAAGCGGCCCCCGCGACCACGCTGACCGGGGAGGAGGCCGAGTCGTTGTTCGGCGCCAAGGTCTCCTCCGCCGGCGACGTGAACGGGGACGGGTACGGCGACGTGCTCGTGGGCGCCTCCGCCTACGGCACCGGCGACATCGAGGCCATCGGCCGCGCCTACGTCTACCTCGGCTCCGCGGCCGGGCTGCTCGGCACGCCCGCGACCACTCTCACCGGCGAGGAGATGGCCGACCAGCTCGGCTCCGCGGTCGCCGGCGTGGGCGACATCAACGGCGACGGGTACGATGACATCGTGGTCGCCGCGCCGTATCGCTCCACCTACCGGGGCACGGTGTACGTGCACCACGGCTCGGCGGCGGGCATCTCCGCGACCCCTGCCCTCACCTTGGACGGTGACCTGTACACCGAGGTGTTCGGGTACGCCGTGTCGGGCGCCGGGGACGTGGACGCCGACGGCTACGACGACGTGCTGGTGGGCGTCTGGGCGCACGACTCGTACGCCGGCCGAACCGACGTGTTCCACGGCTCGCCGACGGGGCTCTCCCCCACGGCCACGCTCCAACTGACCGGCGAGGCGGAGTACGACCGGTTCGGGGCGGCCCTGTCCGGCGCCGGCGACATCGACGGGGACGGCTTCGACGACATCGTGGTGGGCGCGCCGTACGCCCTCACCAACACCGGCAAGGTGTATGTGTACGCGGGGTCGGCCGGCGGGATCTCCAGCTCCGCAGCGCTGATCCTGACCGGGGAGGCGCCGGAGGACTACTACGGGTTCGCCATCTCGGGCGCGGGCGACATCGACGCCGACGGCTACGCAGACGTGTTGGTGGGCGCGCCCGCCAGCTCCGGCTCCGGGGTCGGCCGCGCCTGGCTCCACACGGGGTCGGCGGCCGGGCTCTCCCCCACCCCCGAGACCACGTTGACGGGCGGCTCCGCGGACGACGCCTACGGCTACTCGGTGTCCGGCGCCGGAGACGTGAACGGGGACGGC
This sequence comes from Myxococcota bacterium, assembly GCA_040386535.1. Lineage (GTDB taxonomy): Bacteria > Myxococcota_A > UBA796 > UBA796 > SXON01 > CAJBVW01. The sequence continues at coordinate 59,113 of JAZKFH010000010.1, forward strand.
CTCGACGACGTGATCGTCGGCGCCCCCAACCAGGCCGGGCTCACCGGCCGCGCCTACGTGTACGAGGCGGAGGGTGACGCGGATACCGATACCGATACCGATACCGATACCGATACCGACACCGATACGGATACCGACACCGATACGGACACCGATACTGATACCGATACGGACACCGACACCGATACGGACACCGATACCGATACCGATACGGACACCGATACCGATACGGACACGGATACCGACACGGACACGGACACCGACACCGACGACACCGGCGTCCCCAAGGACGACGCGACCGGGTGTGGGTGCGCGACCGGGGATGGCGCGCAGGCCGGTTGGATCGTCGCCTTGCTGGCGCTGGTGGGGATCCGTCGGGGGCGTCAGCGCGCCTGACGCTCCGCGAGCAGCTCGTCGAACAATCCCACCCACTGATCGGCGATGCGATCCCACGACAACGCGGGGTCGGTCGCGCGTGCGTACGCCTGGCGACCGCGCTCAGCCCGCAGCACCGGGTCGCGGTACAGCCGCTCCAACGCGTCGGCCACGGCCACCTCGGTGACGAACCAGCCGTCCAGGAGGATGCGCTCGGTGGTGAGCGAGAACGCGGGCTCCATCATCTCCGCGTGCCCCTCCCACAGCTCCGCGCAGCTCGTGTGGCGGGGCACGATCTGGGGCGCCCCGGTCGCCGCGCTCTCGAAGCTCACGAGCCCCCACCCTTCGCCGATGGTGGTGGTGATGCCGACGTCGCCGACGTTGTAGATGAGGTTGAGCTTGTCCTCCGGCTCCGAGGGGAGCTGCGGCGCCGTGGAGGTGAGGATCAGGCGGTCCTCGATCCCGAGGCGGCGGGCCATCGCCAGGAGGTTCCACCCCGCGTCCTCGACCCCCATGTGCAGGTAGAGCTTGACGTTGTTCGGCTTCCCCTGGGCGAAACGCGCGAATCCCTTCATCGTGATGTCGATACGTTTGCGCGGCTGGTTTCGATTCCCGTTGAAGACGATGAACGAGTCCTGGAAATCAGGCGTGTCGGGGAGCAGGGCCTTCTTGGCGAGGCGGCGGTCGGCGAGATCGGGCCCGAGCGGGTGGAACACCTTGGTGTCGATGCCGTGGGGGATGATCCCGATGTCACGCGCGCCGAGCGAAACATCGTCCACCCCCGCCTGCCGGAACGCCTCGCCCAGCGCGGACGCGCCGAATTGGTTGTAGGCGACGATGCGGTCGAGGTGGCGCAGGCCGAGCGCCACGGACGGGTCGAGGGGAGTCCCCTCCACGGGCAGGTAGCCGACCGTGCGGATCCGGCGCCGGTACCGGGCGAGGGCCCCCGCGTAGCGGGTCAGGATCCACGGATCACACACGACGAACACGAGGGCCGGATCGAGCCTCTCGACGAGCTCGGGGACACGGTCGACGCCATAGGGATCTCCGCCCGTCATCGCCGGGTAGATCGGCCAGCGGGCGCGGTGCGGATCGCCGCGGTGGTTGATGCCGAGGTGGTGCAGATCGTAGCGCGCGGGCATCCGTTCGAGGATGCTGTGGACGACGCGGCCGAAGCCCGTGGGGGCGTTGCCGTCGCCGATGACGAGGATCCGGGTTGTCGGGGATCGACCGATCGAGGGAGAACCAAACGAGGGCGCCGCGATTGGATGCGGCAGGATCGGAGGTGCCACGTTCGGAGGTGCCACGATTCGCAGCGGAGGTGACACCTCTGCCCGGAGCCCCTCGATCCGGGCCTCCAAGGCCTGGTACGCCGCGGTGCGCCGGCGCGCGAGCGTGCGTGCGCGCACCTCGACGAACGCGGCGTCGATGTAGTGGGCCCGCACTGCGCCCTCGTAGAGGTGGGACAACGCGCCCTCCAGCGCGGCCTCGTCCGCGACGAGGTCGTCGTACGCGACCTCGACCGCGGGGATGCTGTCCAGGGCGCGCTCCGCCTGGAGCAGCCCCCGCAGGACATCGTCCGGGTCGGTCCCGTCCGCGCCCACGGCGTGCGCGGGGTATCGCCACCCCCGTTCCAGCACGGAGGCGGCGATATCCGCCAGGGGGCGGCGGATCCGGAGCACACGCAGCGCCGAGATCCCCCGCCACCGGGCGCACACGAAGGGCTGCACCACGTCCTTGTAGGCGAACCCCTCCCGGGCGACCACCTGGTCGAGGTACGCCAGCACCTCGTCCCCCCGGTTTGGATCCCGGCCAGGGACGAGGAACTTCCCTCCCCCTTCGTCCCGGCCCCCGCTCCGCAAGGCGTGGCGATCGAGGTTCAGGATCTCCCCGTCCGTGGTCCACGTGGGCTCCGCGAGCCCGAGCGCGCCGCGCGCCGCGTGGTACACGACGCTCGAGAGCGATCGCGGGAGGGAGAGGACGAACAGGGAGGGAAGGTGCATCAGGATCTTCTCTTCAGTCCGAGGAGTTGGTGGTGGGGCCCGGCATCGCCAGCTCCGTCGCCACCGTGACCAGGGCCCCGGGGAAGACGTTGTACAGCACGATCGCCCGGACGCCCGACGATTGGTAGCCGGACGGGTACCCCGACATCACGGTCACGTACCCCACCTGGACGGGGCCCGCGCCGCTCACGGTCATGTCCGCGCTGGCCCCGGGCCCGAGCTGGCGGTTCGCCATGCGCCCATGCATCACGCCGCCCGGTGCGTAGGAGTGCACGTAGTTGTCCAAGCCGACCCAGACGGTCCCGCCGGTGCGGTTGATGACTGTAACTTTTCCGGTGCTCATTTCCTGCCTCCTTGTGTCGTTGGTTCTCGTTCGGTCAGATCACGTGGTTGAGATTCTTGTTGTTCGCGTTGACGCCCGCGCGGATGACGCCGATCGCCGCGGCGCCGCCCGCGCCCACCACCGACGCGAGCGCGTAGGCCGGCTTGCCGTACGGATCGAAGAGGTTCCAGGAGAACATCATGCCGAGCGTGGGAAGGGTGCCCAGCGCGTTCTGGGCGAACTTGGCAGCCACGTCCAGCCAACGCTCCTCGGTGCTGGCGCCCGGGAGGTAGTCCGCGGAGGCCCCCTCGTAGAAACCCTCGATCACGTACGCCACCAGCAGGATCACGCCACCGACGGTGCCGACCCCGCCCGTCACCTTGTCCACCGCCGAGGTAGCGGCCTTGCCACCCAGAAGCGGCGTGGTCTCCGGCGTAGACTTGGCGAACAGGCCCACGCCCGCGGGGAGCGCCTGGCAGATCGCCCAGAGGACGAGCGCGATCGCCCAGCAAGCGAGCGCCGCGGCATCGAACCCGGTCTCGGGCCAACCCTGCCAGAGCGGGCAGGAGAACGCCAGCACGACGAGCGCGACGATCGCGGGGATACACTTGACCCACTTGTTCTTGAACGCGTCAATGGCGTACAGCCACGTGAACCCGGCGAAGAAGAGCTGGGCGATTCCGTACAGGAACCCCATCACGTACGAGATCTGCTCCAACGTGGAGGACGTCTCGTCGAAGCCCACCTCGCGCAGGCGCGACCGGGTCGCCTCGTCCACCGGGGCGCGTCCGAACCATTGCGCGGGGGTCAGCACCATCGCCATTGCGCGGACGTTCCGTGACAGGAGCGTGAGGCCGGAGAGGTCGATGCCGGCGACGCGGGCGGCGATGGTGAGGGGGAGCGCGAGCGCGAGCGAGGTGACGTCGAGGAGCGTCATCTCCTTGCCGACGAGGCGCTTGTAGAGCTTCGACACCACCGGGATGTGCCAGGGGGTGGTGGCGACGGCCGAGAGGGAGTCCACCAGGAAGATCAGGAAGTCGAACGCGAGGTCGACCACCGCTTTGACGGAGAGGACCACGCCCTCGGCCGCCATCTTGGCGAACGCGGTGAGGATCTGGTTGGGGGTGACCTCGCCCGCGCTCCGGCTCGACGCCAGGATCGCGCTGCACTCCGCGACGAGCGTGTCGAACGTGCTGCCGAGGTCACGCAGCGCGGTTTGGATGAACGTACCAATCGGATCGGAGTCCGTCGGAGGTGCGTTGACGTTCGGCGCAGCCGTGGGCGCCCCGCCGCCGGCATTGAGCACCTGGTTCTGCATCCAATTGGACGAGGGCCCCGGCGCCTTGCCGGCCTGGGACATCGTCGCGGCCTGGGTAGCGCCGACGCTCTGGTTCCCACCCTCCCCGAGATCGGGGATCGCGCTTGCCACGTTGTCCAGGAAACCGTCCACCACGTCCTTGACCTGGGTGACCATCCCCGGCAGCAGGGTCGTCATGAAGTTGGAGAGGAAGCCGGAGATCGTGTCGTGGGTGCTGAGGACGGCCGACCAGTCGAACGGCGAACCGAGCCAGCCGAGGAGCTTGTCCATCCCCACGGCGATCGCGTCGAACACGCCCTGAACCAGGTCGAACACCTCCTTGATGGTGCCGACCACGAAGTTCGCGAAGTCCTGGAGGATGCCCTTCACCATCGTCTGGATCTGGGACTCGATGCGGCGGACGATCTCTCCGGTCTCCGTCACCACCGTGGAGTAGACGGACACCACGACGTGCTGCACCTCCGCCGCGCCGCGCTTGACCGCGTTCCACATCGAGCCCCACGTGGGCTTGGATCCCGTCGACCGCGTCGCGCGCGCGCCGCCGCTGACAGCGTACTTCGCCGCCACCGCGTCACACTCCGCCCGGTCGCGGAGTCGGTGGTACCGAACGCCACCTTCCACGAACTCGAGGTGCCAGAATTGGTCGGGTACGCGGTTCACGTCGATCCGCCCGCCGTGCTGGCCCCTCCCCATCACCTGCACGCCGCTCGTGTCCCCCCGCTTGGACACCAGCTTCGCCGTGGCCTGGGCGTCGCCCTGCTCGGGCATGGCGAGCGACATGCTGCTCCAGACGGCCTGGGAGACATCCGGCACGTACGCGCCGTACAGGCCCATGTCGATGAGCGGCTGCGTCGCCCCGTTGGCGTCGACGTACGTCTGAGTGGAGAGAGTGGTCGCCAAGACCTCCGGCGACTCCGGGTAGAGCGCGTCCTGCACGTATCGATCGGGGGCGATGGTGAGCGCGCCGTCGGGGATCAACGCGGTGGCGACGGTGAACGCCGCCACGCCGAAGTCGGTCGTGGGCGTCACGATCGTCACGCGGCCTGCCCCGTTGGTCTCGCAGCTGAACGACCGCCCGGGCCCGATGACACAGTTGGTCCCGTTGATGGTCACGTTCAGGGTGTCGGCGGCGCTCACCTCCATCGGTTGCGCCGGCATCGGGGAGCCCGACGCGTCGAGCACCGTCACCTCCGAGCTGTAGGTGACGAGATCGACGAGATCGCCCTCGTAGCTGATGGCGACGACGGAGGAGTGCCAGTCGGTGGCGGCGTCCTGCCAGAAGTGGATCAGCTGGCCCGACGTGGTCGCGGCGAAACACTGGGTGAACCCGCCGGCGTCGCGGCACGCGGTGAGGCTGCCGGCGCTGCTTTGGAGCCCCTCTCCCAGGGAGACGAGCGGCGACCACCACAGGCCGTTCTCCGTCGTCACCTGTTGGTTGGCGAAGTAGAGCGTGCCGTCGCGCGCCACGCCGAGGAGCTGCACGGCATCGGGCAGGCCGCTGTCGTCCGGGCGCAACAGGCAGGCCTGGATGCAGCCGAACGTCACCTGCTCGCCCGCGAAGTTGGTCGAGAGCCCGACCAGGTTCTGTCCCTCGGGGGCGTCCTGGTCGACGTACCAGGCCTCGCCCTCCTCCGAGAGACCGAAGATCTCAGTGCGACCCGAACGATTGACGGTGCCCGAGAGCGCGAGGATGTCGTCCATCGACCCCGCGTAGAACGTGCGCCCCTGTACCTGGTGCTCCTCGTAGAACGTCAGGTTGGTGTTGTTCCGCTCGGTGTCCGAGCAGGTGAGGAACGTCCCCGGTGCCCCGCCCGCCACGCCCGGCACACAATCGTAGAGCATCCCGTCGATCGCCTGGGACACGTAGTCCCACGGTGACTCCGCGCGGCGGGGGTACACGCGCACGACGCCCTGCGTCAGGTCGGGGAACGTGACGATCGCCTGGAACATCAGGCGACCCGTGCTGTCGTACCCGGTCCGGAGCGCCTGCACCGTGAGCGCGCCGAACGGCTGGCCCAGGTTCTGCCAGGCGCTGTACGGCTCGTCGGTCTTCCAATACAGCGCGTTGTCGCTGCCACACGCGAGCACGACCACGGTCCCGTCGATCTCCGTTCCGACCGCGAGGTGTTGGACCGCCACCGGCACGCGCAGGGGGCGCACGCTCCAGCCCGTCTGGCTGTCCGCGGAGGGGTACAGGTTGAACACCTGCCCGCCGTCTCCCAGCGTGAAGATCTGGACGATGCCCTGGGAATTCGCCACGGCGGCGAGCTGTGCGCCCGCGGTGGGGATGGCCTGGGCCGTGACGTAGCCCTGCATCAGCTCCGAGCGGACGAGGAGCGAGGCCCCGCTGCCAGGGAGGAGAGTGGTGCCGCCGGGAGAGGGGGTGTCGGTGGTGGTCATGGGGCGCTCCGATGAGTCCCCCTTTTGTGCCTCGGGCTCCGGGTCGCTTCAAGGAGGGCGAACGGGAGCGCATCCGAACAGAACGCCTTCAACGCCGCGAAAGAATCGGATAACGCTAGATTGCAACGCGTTACCCGACGCGCGCGGGTGAAGGCGTGCCACGATACTCCCCGCATCCATGATCCGAACCCTCCTCTTCGACGTCGAGCTCTCCCGTTCCGGGGAGCTGTTCGGCGTCGCGGCCATCGGTCCCGACGGGGAGGAGGTCGTCGCCACCAGCGCGAGCACGGTCCCGGAGGCCATGCGTCGGATCGGCACGTTTGCCGGGCAGGCCGATCTGCTGGTGGGCCACAACCTCGCGCGGCACGACCGCCCGTGGCTCGCGCGGTACGCGCCGGGGCACCCCGCGCTGCGGCTTCCGTGGGCGGACACGCTCGTGCTCTCGCCCCTCGCCTTCCCCGAGCGGCCGTACCATCGCCTGGTCAAAGAGCACCGCCTGGTGCGCGAGAGCCGGCCGGCGCCGCTCGCCGACTGCCGCGCGACAGGCGTCGTCTTCGCGGACCAACGTGTCGCCTTCGCCGCGCTCCAACGTGACACCCCTGCCCTCGCCGCGTGGTGTCGCGCCGCCCTCACGGACCCGCACGCGCCGCTCTCCAACCCCGGGTACGCCCAGGTGTTCGACCAGACGCCCGCCGTCACGCTCGCGGACGGATTGGCGGCGCTCCGGCAGGCGCTGGCCCCTCATGCCTGCGCCACGGCGCTCGGGGCGCTCACGGCCGATCCGGCGCTGGCCTTGCCGCTGGCCTACGTGGCTGCGTGGACGCGGCTGCCGCCCGGGTCCACCCTGCCGGCGTGGACGCGTTTCGCCCACCCCCAGACCACCACCCTGCTCGGCGCCCTGCGGGCCCGGCCGTGTGAGGACGTGGCGTGCACGTACTGCCAGGACGTACACACCCCGGAGGGGTGGCTCCAACGCTTGTTCGGGTATCCGACGTTCCGCAGCACGCCGAGCTCTCCGTCGGGGGGCAGCCTGCAACGTGACATCGTGGCGGCGGGAATGGCGGACCAACCGCTGTACGCGGTGTTGCCCACCGGGACGGGAAAGTCCCTGTGTTTCCAGATCCCGGCGGCGGCGCGGCATCGACGCACCGGGGCGCTCACCGTGGTGATCTCGCCGCTCCAATCGCTCATGAAGGACCAGGTCGACCAGCTTCGTGAGCGGGATCCACACGCCACGACCGTCAACGGCTCGCTCACGCCGCCCGAGCGTGCCCGAGCCCTGGACGAGGTGCGGGAGGGCTTCACCAGCCTCGTTTATCTGTCACCCGAGCAGCTCCGGAACAAGGGCGTGCGCCGCGCGCTCGAGGCCCGTACGATCGGGGCCTGGGTGATCGACGAGGCCCACTGCCTGACCGATTGGGGGCACGACTTCCGCACGGACTACCTGTACGTGCCCCGATACGCCCGCGAGCTCGCCGCCGCCCAGGGCCGGCCGATCCCGCCCTTCCAATGTTTCACCGGCACGAGCCAGGTGGCGGTGACCGCGGCGATCGGCGCGCTGTTCCAAGCCGAGTTGGGGCAGGAGCTGACCGTGTTCGACGGCGGCGCCGAGCGGGACAACCTCACCTTCCGGGTGGAGGAACGCGCGCCCGGAGAGAAGGTCGGGCGCCTGATGGAGCTGCTGGTCGAACACCTGCCCGATCGGGGTGCCGGCGCGGCGATCGTGTTCTGCGCGGCGCGGAAAGAGGCGGACGAGGTGGGCAAGCTGCTCGTGGCCGAAGGGTGGGCCGCGGGCGCCTACCACGCCGGCCTCGACGCGCAGGCCCGCAGGGACGTGCAGGACCGCTTCCTCGGCGGCGAGCTCCAGGTGATCGCGGCCACCAGCGCGTTCGGGATGGGCGTCGACAAGCCCGACGTGCGTTTGGTCGTGCACCTCGGCGTACCCAACTCCCTCGAGGCGTACCTCCAGCAGGCGGGCCGCGCCGGCCGGGACCGCGCGCCGGCCACCTGTGTGTTGTTGTTCGCCCCCATCGACGTGGACAAGCAGTTCAGAATGGCGACGATGGGCCAGCTCTCGCTCCGCGATCTCCAGGCGATCTGGCGTGGCATCCAGAGCGTGCCCGCGCGCCGGACGCGCACTGGAGAGGGTGAATTCGAGGAGCGCGTGCTCACGCGGGGCGAGATCGCCCGTCTGGACGCCGTGGCCGACAGCTTCGATCCGCACGACCCGATGACCGACACACGGGTGACGAGCGCGTTGTCCTGGCTCGAGCGCGCGGGCCTGTTCGTGCGCGACGAGAACCACACCCACGTGTTCCAGGGCACGCCGAAACATGCCACGCTCGAAGCGGCGATGGAGCACGTGGCGACCCTCGATCTGGCGCCGCCGCGGGAGCGGGCGTGGCACGCGTTGCTCCGCCGGCTCTACGCGGCGGACGAACAGGAGGGGTTGTCCGCCGACGATCTCGCCGAGCTGGCGGACGACGAGACCGATCCGATCGGCGGCGGCACGCGGGTGCTCGCCCTGCTCCACCAGATGGTCGCGGCCGGGCTGCTCACGGCGGGCAGCCGCCTGACCGCGTTCGTCGCGTGGGGGGTGCCCGACCCCTCGCGTGACCAGGCCGTGCGCCTCCTGACCGCGCAGCGGGCACTGCTACGGGTGCTCCCCGAGCTCTCCCCCGAAACCGACGCGCGCGAGTGGGTGTACGCCTCTCCGCAACGCCTCGCGGATCTGCTCGCCACCGAAGACGCGCTGTCCGTGCGGCCCGAGCGGGTGGTGCTGCTGCTGCGGGCGCTGGAGCGGGACGGGTTCGGCCTCGCCGACGAGGTGCGGAGCCTCGACCTGCGCTTCGTGCGCCGGGACCACCTCGCGGTGCGGGTGCGCCGCCCATGGGCAGAAGTGGAGCGCCTGGGGCGGTTGCGCGAGGCGGCGGTCACGACGGTCCTCGACCTGCTGGATCGGCTGGCCGCCGAAGGAGGCACGCGCGGCAAGGCGGTGATGGTGAGCTTCGAGCTCGAGGACCTGGCGAAGGCCCTCGGCGCCAGCCTTCTGCTGGCGGGACAGATCCGCGACACGATGGCGCTCGTGGATCAATCGTTGTTGTTGCTGCACGACGCGCGCGTCATCACCCTGCAGGGCGGCCTCGCGGTGTTCCGGCAGGCCATGATGCTCCGCCGCCCGAAGGAGGCGCCCCGGCAGCTCAAGGCCGAGGCGATCGCGCCGCTCCACCACCACCAGGAGGAGCGGACCCTCCAGATCCACGTGGTGCACGAATACGCGCGGCTCGGCGCCGAACGGATCGACTCGGCGCAGGCGCTCACCCGGGACTGGTTCGGGGCGCCGCGCGAGGCCTTCCTCAAGCGTTGGTTCAACGGTCGAAAGGAGGTGTTGGCGCGCTCCACCACCGCGGAGTCGTACAAGGAGATCGTCGAGGTGCTCGACCCGGCCCAACGCCGGGTGGTGACGGCTCGTCCGGACGCGAACCTGCTCGTGCTCGCCGGTCCCGGCTCCGGCAAGACCCGCGTGCTCGTGCACCGCGTGGCGTGGCTGGTGCGCGTCCGCCAGGTGCGCCCCGAGGGCATCCTGGTGGTTTGTTACACCCGCGCCAACGCGCTGGAGCTGCGCCGACGCCTCGCCGGGCTCATCCACACCGACGCGCGCGGTGTCACCGTCACCACGCTGCACGGCCTCGCGCTGCGGCTCACCGGCCGGTCCCCGCGCGCCCCCGTCGGGCGGGACGACAGCTTCGACACGCTGATCGACGAGGCGATCGCGATCCTGAAGCGCGACCACCTCCCCGACGGCGCCGACGCCAGCGAGATCCGCGACCTCGTGCTCCGCGGCGCGACCCACCTGCTGGTCGACGAGTATCAGGATCTGGACGAGCGCCAGGTGCGCCTCCTCGAGGCGATCGCCGGCCGCGACGAGACCAACGCGGACCAGCGGCTCGCGATCCTGGCCGTGGGGGACGACGATCAGTCCATCTTTGGTTGGCGCGGCGGCTCGGCCCGCTGGGTCCGGGAGTTTGGTGACACGTGGGGGGCGGAGCGCCACACGTTGGAGACCTGCTACCGGTGCACGGAGCCTGTCCTCGCCGCCGCCACCGCGATGATCGGGCCGGTCGCCGCGCGACTCAAGGCCGACGTCCAACTCTCGATCGACCGCCCCCGGCGTGGGATCCGCGCGGCGCCCGTGCGGCGCTCCTGGGTGGCCGATGGCACGATCGCGGCGTTCGTGGCGGATCGCGTCCAGGCCATCGGCGGGGAGTGGGCGGACATCGCGGTGCTCGCCCGCACCCGCGCGGCCCTGGCCCCCGTGCGCGCGGCGCTCGAAGCGGCGGGGATCCCGGTGGCATGGCCGCTCGGGCACGAGGAGCGCATCGGCTTGTCCCGCGTGCGCGAGGTGGTGCGGCTCCTCGACGCGCTCGACACACGCGTGGCCGAGGTGCTCTCCGGGTCCGCGCTCGACACGCTCCTGGCGCATGTCGCCCCCGATCCGGGCCCGTGGCGGCAAATCCTCGACCGGTGGCGGGACGACGTGCACCTCTCCCACGGGGACACCGGCGCGTTGGGTGCCACGTTGCTGCGCGCGTTGTGGGAGCTGATCGCCACCGAGCGGAGCGAACGCACCCTGGGCAACGGGGTCCGCCTCGGCACGCTCCACGGCGCCAAGGGCCTCGAGTGGCGCCACGTCCTCCTCGTGGACGACGGGGACGGCGCGCGCGACGCCGGCGACGAGGGGCGCCGCCTGCTGTACGTGGGGATGACCCGCGCGCGGGACACCCTCCACCTCGTCGTCCGGCGAGACCGCCCGCACCCCCTCCTCGCGGCCCTGCCCGAGGGCCTCGTGGTCGATCGGGCAGACGTGGCGGCCCCCCGCGCCGATCCGCCGGCGCCCGATCGGCGGCCCATCTACGGCCTCCTCGGCCTCGACGAGCTCTGGATCGATTGGTTGGGACGTCAGCCCCCCAGCGCCCCGGCCCACGGCGCGCTCGAACGCTTGCCATTCGGCGCGCCGCTCGTGTTGGAAGAGCGCGACGGTGGGTTGGCATTGACCGCCGGCGACGTGCGCGTGGCCGTGCTCAAGGGCGCCGCGTGCGAGGCGTGGCGGGAGCGCGCCCGGTCCGGATTGGACTTGCGCCTGATCGCGGTGATCCGACGGGAGGCGACCCAGAGTGATGCCACGTTCCAGGCCGCGCTCAAGGTCGATACGTGGTGGGTGCCGGTTTGTGAGGGGCGGTGGTGACGGGTGGCGCCGGGAGACGCCTCTTTCCACCCTCCGTCACGGCCGCTCCGCCCCCCGCCCGACCTCGCTCCACCGCCCCGACCCGGTGAAGATGAACGTGATGCCTGGGTAGCTCCCGCTCCCCCGGCCGAGCGTGATGGTGCTCCCCGAGATGTCGGCGGTCCCGCCATTTGCGAGCTCGACCGTGTCACCGTCGCCGGTGAGCATCAGCAGCGTGCCCGCCGCCACGCCGGTCGTGCCGATCGTGACACCGGTCGCGGGCCCGTCGAGGTGCACGTGCGCCGCCAGCGAGGGATCGATCGCCTCCCCGCTCACCACGGTGGCCATCCGCGACTCGAGGCGCACGGTGCTGCCGAGCTGCACGTAGCTCCCCACGATCGAGAGGCCGCGGGGCAGATCGTCCCCCATCCGCACGATCCGATGCTCGAGGTTGTCGCCCGCCACGCGCGACTCGAGCACGCGTGTGTAGTAGCTGGCCCAGCCGTTGTTGGTCCCCTCGTCGAGCACCTCGGCCGCGGTCGTGGTGGACAACGTGACATAGTTGGTTCCGACGGTGTTCCAACGCCCGCCCAGCACCACGGCCGCCACGAGCGTGTCGGCGGGGTAGGCCTCCATCCAGTTGTCCTCGATCACGGCGTCCTGCCCGCCGGCGTAGACGAAGGCCTCGTTCATCGCCTCGAAGCGGTTGTGGGTGACACGCGCGCCGGTGGGCGGGTCGGTGGGCTCGTCGTCGATCAGGACCGCCCAGTCGCCGCCGATGAACGTGTTGCGCATGAGCACGGCGGCGTGCGCGCCCGGGCCGATGTGGACTGCGGTGGCGATGCCGTACGTCTCGGTGTCGAGCACGCGGTTGTCGTATCCGGAGAGGCCGGAGCCCGACTCCATGTACACGCCGGTGCCGGCGGCGGCGACGACGCCGTACGCGTAGGTGGGGTTCCCGATCTGGCAGCGCTGGACGATGGCGCGAGTGACATATTTGAGGTCGAACGCCACAGACATCGGGTCGGTAAGCGAGACGCCGAGGTCGACGAAGCGCAGGTTCTTCTGGGCGTTGGGCCGCTTTCCGGCGAACACGGACATGGGCTCGTAGGCGGGATCGGCCACGACCAACGTGCCCCACATCCCCTCCCCGCGCAGCGTGACGTAGTCCGGCACTTCGACGGTCCCGGTCACCCGCCAGGTGCCCGCGGGGAGACACACCGCGCCGCCCGAGGCGATGTCTCCCGCTGTGTACGTCGGCAGGCTGTCGATGGCGGCCTGGATCGCCACGGTGTCGTCCGCCACGCCGTCGCCAACCCCGCCGAAGTCGAGCACGCTCACGCACGCGTCGGCGCCCGCGGCACCGTCGAGGCCATCGACCCCGTCGACACCATCGCGGCCGTCGAGACCATCGACGCCGTTGCTGCCATCGGCCCCGTCGGCCCCGTTGGCACCCCCTGCGCCATCGGCCCCATTCATCCCATCGACCCCGTTCGTGCCGGGCTCGCCGGCGGAGGGATCGTCCGAAGCACACGCGAGGAGGAGAAGCAGCATGCGGCGAGTGTACCAAGGGCGCGCGTCACCGCCCCGACAGGAACCCCAGCTTCTGGATCAGCGCCTCCGGCATGTTCCTGACCACGGGCATGATCACGCGCCAGAAGCCCGGCACGTACGCCTCCGCGGTACCCGCGTCCATCGCGGCGACGATCCCCACGGCCACGGCCGCCGGCTTCCCGAACAGCGGGTGCTTCGTGTGGTCCCGGGTCATCGGCGTGTCGACGGGGCCGAGCTTCAGCGTGGTGACGTGCACGCCCGCCGAGTGGAGTCGCGTTCGAACGCCCTGGAGGTAGAGGCCGAGCGCCCCCTTGGCCGCGCCGTAGGTGTAGTTCCGCGGGCGGCCGCGATCGCCCGCGACCGAGGTGATCACGCCGATGCTTCCTGCGCGCTGCTGCTCGAGGAGGTTCACGAGCGGGATCAGCAGGGACACGACGCTCGAGAAGTTGGTGCGGAGGATCGCCTCGGCGGTCGCGAAGTCCCGCTCCGTCGCGAGCTGGTCGCCGAGCGCGCCGTGGGCGATCAGGACCGTGTCGAGCGGGGCGCCGCCCGTGAGCGTGGCGACGGCGGCGGCGACCACGTCCGCGTTGGCGTCCAGCACGTCGAAGTCGGCCACAGACGTGGTCACCGTGGCGCCGAGGCCCTCGCAACGGGCGCGCACGGCGGCGAGCCGACCCGCGTTGCGACCGACGAGGTGGAGACGATCGCCGCGGCGGGCGTGCACCACCGCGACCTCGGCCGCGATGGCGGAGGTGGCTCCGAAAATGAGGACGCGCTTCATGGAGGGCGACTAACTTTCTGTGATCAAGAACGGCCCTCCCGCGCGAGATCCTTCAACACCGCGCGCGCCGTGAACGCGAGGAGGTCCGCGGCCTCTTCCGGCGAGACGGCGTCGGGGTCGTAGCGCCGCAACACCCGCGCGCCGTACGAGACGGCGAGGAGGAGCAGCGCGCGTTGGCGCCGATCGGAGTGGGTCCCGCGGTCGAAGCGCGCGAGCAGGGCCTCCAGCGCGCCGACGGAGCTCCGCAGCTGGGGGCCGATGAGGTCGAGCAGATCGCGCTCACCACCGAGCGCCTCGGCCCAGACGTGGTCGAGGGCACGCCACCGCGCGTCGAGGTGGTAGCGCAGCTCTCCCTCGCGCATCTGCGCCACGAAGGACTCGGGCGTCCCCTCCTCCTCGAACCAGCGCGAGCCCGCGTCGATGCGCGCCACGACCTCGCGGAACAGGCCTGCCTTGCTCTGGAAGTGGAAGTAGACGAGCGCCTCGCTGTACCCGGCGTCCGTTGCGATGTCCGCGATGCGTGCCCCGACGTAGCCGTGCGCGGAGAAGCGCTTGAGCGCCGCATCGAGGACGGCGGTGCGCGCGAGGGCGGAGTCCCGTCGTCGCTTCGGCGCGCGCGGGGGCACGGCGGGTGCTTCCGAGCCCTCTTCTGACCTGTCTTCCTGATCGTTCACAGACATGCAGATTCTCTCCGGCGAGCTTCCGCTACTGAGTATAGACTCAGCGTTACTAAGTCCAGCCTCAGCTAACGGAGCCCCCATGCGCACCCTCCCCTTCCTCCTCCTCCTCCCCTTCGTCGCCTGCACTGGAGCGTCCAAGGACACGGGCGCCCCCGATGACACCGGCGAGACGGACACCGACACCGACACCGACACCGATACCGGCACGCCCGTCACCGCGCGCATCGCGTGGTTCGACGACATGAGCGGGATGGATCTGAGCCCCGACGGCACCCGTGCCGTCGCCCAGCGGATGAGCTCCTTGGCGGGCGAGGTCCTCTTCCTCGACACCGTCACCGACGAGGTGCGCAGCGTGACGACCCTGGGTGACGCGACCCGCAACCTGGCCACGGGGCTCTCGGCCGACGGGCGCATCTCGGCCCTGTACGACACCCCGGTCGTCGAGGCCGGGCTCTGGACCGAGGCGACGGGCTGGCAGGATCTGGCGTCCCCGTTCGCCGTCGGGTGTGACTCCGACAACGGCGGCGGGTTCGACCTCTCCGACGACGGGACGGTCGTGGTCGGGCTCCTGTGGGACGTCTGCTCGCCTGCCGCCTTCCGGTGGACCGAGGCCGGCGGCGTGCAGGTGCTGGACATCCTGGGCGAGGCGTCCGAGGGCAGCACGAACGCCCCGGCCAACCGCGCCTCCGTGGTGTCGGGCGATGGCCAGGTGTCCGCCGGCTTCGCCGCGTACGGACCGCTCGACCGCTCGCCGACCCGCTGGACGGCCGACGGCGCGGGCGAGCTGCTCGCCCCGGACGACCGCGATGCCCCCGGCGAGGTGCTGTCCATCGACTACGACGGCTCCACGCTCGGCGTGTTGCGCGGCTACGACGGGTACGTGTGGACCGCGGCGGGCGGCTTCGTCTCCCTCGGGCGGCTCGAGACGGCGTTGCCCTCGGACCCGGTGTATGTCAACGCGCTCTCGGCAGACGGGCACCTCGCGTTCGGCGGCGTCGGGAGCGAGTTCTTTGGCCTCCCCACGGCTTTTGTGTGGTCGGAGGCGCTCGGGATGCGCTCGGTGCAGGAGGTCGCGACCGCCGCCGGCATCGTCGTGGACGAGGGCTACTGGCTCACGAACGTGATGGCGGTGTCGGACGACAGCACCGTCATCCTCGGTCGGGCCTTCAACGCCGAGGGCGCGCCGACGACGTTCGTGATGCACGTCCCCGCGGACGTGTGGGAGCGGTAGCGACACGCCGCGTCGGCGCCGCGTGCGCGTTCCCTCCTCGGCGCCCCGCGGAAAACCTCGCCGCCACGACGCCGGGAAGCTACCCGGCGGGATGCGCGCCCGCACCCGAACCTGTTCCGCGCCAGCGCTCGGCCTCGCCCTCCTCCTGGCGCCCGGCTGTGTACACGTCTACCAGCCCCTGTCGGGCCTTCACCGCCCCATCGTGATCGACCCGCGGGCCGTGAACTTCGAGGATCTGCGCCTCACCGTGGTCTGCCCGGCCGGTACGCTCGTGGCCCGGTCTGAGGCGCGGATGCTCTGCGACAAGGTGGGCAAGCTCTTCGAGAACCAGGGCGCGCGCGTCACGACGATCACGGACCGTGGCGTGTACGGCCGGGAGCCCGAGGAGGAGGCCGAGGCGGAGCCGGTCGTCGATGCGTCCACGACCGATCTGGTGCTGGAGCTGCGCGCCAACGAGCTCCACACCACCAACGACGCGCTGTCCTGGGTGCTCTGCATCGGCACCGGCACCCTGGTGCCCGCCTACACCGAGTCCACCTTCGCCCAGGACGTGGTCATTCGCGACGCCACCGGTTTTCTGCTCGTGTCCGACCGGCTCGAGGGGCGCATCGTCCGCACGTTCGGCCTGGGCGCCTGGGCGGGCAACAAGTTCCTCGATCTGGTGTGGCGCAAGAAGGAGGACGAGCTGAACTCCAAGGCGGTCTACGCCGACGTGTCGGCCGACCTCTACGGGCAGCTCAGCCAGCTGGTGCTCAACGCGAAGATGCGGTGGCAGGTGCTGGGAGAGGCGACCCCGGACGGGCGCGCCATGGTGCCGACGCCGGCCACACCGGGCGAGCCGTGATCCTCGTCATCCTCGGCCTGTTGATCCTGCCCGCCCTGGTCCACCCCGACCCGGCGCCGGGGCTCGACATGAGCCGGGCCCGCTCGCGGCGGCTGGAGTGCGAGCGGATGAGCGCCGAGGTCGCCAGCCGGCGGTATCCGGGCGACGTGCAGCCGGCGCGGCCGCGCGGCGAGTACGTGGAACGCAGCGCGCTGGTCTGCGCCGAGCGCCTGATGCGCCCCGGGCTGCGCGCGAAGCGGGACGAGGCGATCCTCTCCACCCTCGAGCCGCTGGTGACCGAGCTGACGGCCGCGGGTGACCTCCACCCCGAGCTCGCGGGCCGCACCTGGCTGGTCGAGGCCCACTACCCGAGCCAACCGGTGGCCGCGAAGCTCTCCTTCGCCACGAAGAACGCGCTCGTCGGAAAGGGGCTGCGGGTCTCCGATCGTACGCCTACGCTGTCGGCCGGAGACCTGGACGTGATCACCCGCATGCCCCCCGAGCAGGCCTACACGGCGGCCTGCCGCCGCTACTGGGACAACGGCAGCCTCGGCGCGAACGACACGCTGCTCGCCGTGGTGAGCCGCGATCCACGCGAGACCATCCTCCACGCCGGCCTCTGCACCGATGGGCAGTGGAGCTGGCTCAAATGAAGGTGCGCATCGTCCTGCTCTGGCTCCTCCTCGCGCCGTGGCTGGTGGCCCGCGCGTCGGGCCCGGAAGAGCAGGCCCAGCTGGCCGAGCTCGACCGCCTGCGCGGCAAGGTGGCCGGCGAGGTGCAGCTCTCCGCCTACGATCTGGTGGACGAGATGGTGCTCGGCTGGAAGACCGATCCGGTCTTCGACCAGCCCACGCCCGTGGTCCTCGCGAGCGTCACGGTGCCCGTGGGCCTCGGCACCGGGCTGGCGGCGCTGCTCGAGAACCACGTCGCCTCCGTCCTCGCCGAGAACCCCTCCACCAACGTCCAGCTCGTGCATTGTCCCACGTGCACCGCCGTGGTCGTGCACGCGGGGCCCGAGGCCACGGTCATCTCGCGCGGCATCGACGACCCCGCCGTGATCGAGCAGCTCGGCACCACCAGCGGCAAGCACGCCCTGTTCGTGGACGTCGAAGCGGAAGGCACCTGGCTCGTGCTCCGCGCGCGGCTGACACGCCTGACCCCCGACCTTCCCATCGTCTGGAGCCGCACGATCGCGAGCTCGGCCAGCACCCCGGCGCTCCTGCGCGAGCCCCACGATCTGAAGTCGGCCGCCGACGCCCGGCGCGACTACCTCGCCGCGCTGCGCTCGCGCGGCCCCATCACGGTCCCCCTCCGCTTCGCCGTCCGCACCTTCGCCGAGCCCCTGGACTCGGGCAGGATCGCGGCGCCGCCGTTCATCTGGCTACAGAGCGGCGTCGAGCTCGGCGCCAGCGACGCCCGCGCGTGGACCGCGAGCCTGCTCCTCGGCTACAGCTTCATCCCCGACGCCTACCAGGGGCTGATGGGCCAGGCGCGGATCAGCCGCCTGCTGACCGGCCGCGCCCGCTCGCTGATGCACCCCGACCTCTACCTGTTCGTCGGGACCTCGGTGATGGCCGTGTGGGGCCCAGCCACGGCGCCCTTCCAGGCGGACGTGCTCACGGCGGACGATCTGCTCGCGGCCCTCGCGGGCGACGCGCCCCGCACCACCCTCGGCACGGTGCACTTCGGCCTCGACCTGCGGCTGGGCAACCGCATCGGGCTGTCCGCGTTCCTCGAGTCGATCCCCTCGCGCAACCACTCCGAGAACTTCGGCGACTACATCCGCGTCCTCGACATCGGCTTTCAGAGCTTCGGCACCGAGGTGACGTTTTGTTTCTGAGGCTCGCCACCCTTTGGGCGTGCTGGGCCGTGCTGCTGCTCCTTCCGGGAGCGGCGCTCGCGCAGACGCCGAGCACGCGCGACTCGTTGGACCGCCTCGCGGAGGTGCTCGAGCTCCGCATCGAGGACGGTCGCTTGAGCCCCGACGAGGTGATGCCCGCGATCCTCGTGAGCGCGCAGGCACGCACCGAAGAGGATCGCGGCTGGTACGTCACCCGCGTCATCGAGGTGCTGCAGGGCACGCTCGGCGCCAGCGGCCTGCGCGTGTGCGAAGCCTGCATGGCGCCGCGCGCGACCGTCGAGTCCGGCACCATGGTCTACCAGGCCGGCCCCGTCGGCATCGACGAGGTCGTGCGGCTCGACGACGTGTCCCGCGGAGGGTCCGAGCCCGCGCGCACCGCCATCTGGCTGGACGAGCACGCGGGCGGGGTGTCGATCCGCATCGTCGACACGCGCACGTCCCGGGTGATCTTCGCCCAGAACATCGACCCGTACCTGGTGGAGAACAAGAACACCCGGCGGATGTACACGCTCTCCGCGGAGCGGGAGAGGCGGGCGCGCGGCGACGGCCTGACCCAGGCGTTCGTGGACGTGGCGTTCTTTCCGGGGCAGCACATCTCGCTCGACTGGACCGACCAGTGGGGGAAGACGAACCGCCAGTTCTCCGGCTTGACCCTGTCGGTGTTCGACCCGATCCTCGGGATCGGCGCGGTGCACTACTACTCGATCCCGTTCCTCAACACGCTCGTGGGCGCCCAGGTCGTGTTGAGCCTGCCGACCACCATCGTCCGCGGCCTCGGCCAGGAAGGCGAATTGCTCGATCCGCTGCTCACCGGAGTCGCCGTTGTCCGGGTACCCTTCGGCCGCTCCAACTTCGGGGCCCTCTTGACCGCGTCGACCAACGGCCAGATCGGCCTCGGGATCTCGCTCATGAACATCAGCCTGCTCCCGATCCTGCCGTGAAGCGCCTCCCGCTGACACGCGCGCTCACGCTCCTGCTGACCAGCGGCTGCGCCGCCCACAACTACACGCACTACCTGATCGAGCCGGCCCCCGCGACCAGCCCCGTGCTCGAGGAGGACGAGGGCACGCAGCTCCGCCCGATGGGGTTCGGCTCGACCACGGCCATGAAGGTGAGCTGGAACGACGGGACGATGATCACCGAGGTGGAGATCCCGCTCCTCGCCAGTGGGCAGCGCATCGTCATCGAGCACACCAAGGGCGCGACCGGCGTGGAGACCATTCCCGCGACACGGCTGGTGCCGCCGCCGCCGAGCCTCGCCGACGCCACGCTCGACGCGGCGTACCGGGAGCGCGGCCTGAAGGTGCGGCCCGACGCGCCCGAGGTCAGCCTCACCGGCGCACGTTCGCGCATGCAGGAGGCCCTCACCGGCGGCAACTACCAGCTCGCGCTGGAGTGGTGCGAGCTGGTGCTGGCCCGGTATCCGTCACACCCGGAGACGCTGCGGGCGAAGGGCTCGATCCTGCTGATGCTGGGCGAGCGCGACAAAGCGAACGAGATCTACGAGGCGGTGGAAGAGATCGAGTCGGACCCCGCGGTCCGCAAGAAGCTGGAAGAGCTCCAGCGCGCAAACGCGAAGTAAGGAAGGGGATCTCGTGCAACTGGTCGGACTTGCTCTGCTCGTGTTCGTGATCTGGCTCGGGTTCGCCGAGCGTACGGACACGACCATCTCCGCCTTCGACTCCCATGCCTTCGTCATGGTGCTCGGCGGCTCGCTCTCGGCGATCATGATCTCGTCGAGCGGCGCGACCACGCTGCGCACCTTCGCCTGCCTGCGCGAGCTCGTGCCGGGCCTCGGGACCCTCGGGCGGGCCACGCTCGCGCTGGAGGCGGACCGTACGCGCATCGCCGAGCTCTGGCTCGACGGGCGGCGCGCCCAGGCGGTCGAGCTCGCCGAGCAGAGCCGCCATCCCGCCGTGCGCCGCCTGCTCCAGCTCGTGCTCGCCCGGGCCCCCGAGGAGGCAACCCAGGCCGCCTTCACCGAGCTGCGGCACGCCGAGCTCTCCCGCTGGCAGCCCGCGATCGGCAACTGGGAGCTGCTGGCCCGGCTCGCCCCCTCCTTCGGCATGGTCGGCACCATCACGGGCATGATCCAGCTGTTCCAGAAGATGGGCGCGGACCAGGCGAGCCTCGGCTCGGCGCTGTCCCTCGCGCTGCTCGCGACGCTCTACGGCGTGGCCTTCGGCGCGGGCGTGGCCGGACCGATCGGGCACTACCTCCGGAACCTGCTGGACGAGCGCCTCGGCGCGATCGAGCGCTGCGAGTCGACCGTGCGGGAGCTGGTCGCCCGCTCCGGCCGCGACCTCGCCATGGTCGGGGGCTGATCCGTGCAGCGACGCAGCTACGCAAGTGACGATGGGTGGCTCCTCTCGTACGCGGACCTCATCACCAACCTGCTCATCTTCTTCGCGATGATCCTCGCGGCCGCGGAGATCAGCCGTACGCGCATGCAACAGATCGCCGAGGGGATCTCGGGGGTCGAGGCGCCGGCCAGCCTCTCCGCGATCCAGCAGGAGATCGAGGTGCAGATCGAGCGGGAGGGCCTCCGGGAGGTGGTGCGCACCGATCTGACCGACGAGGGGCTGCGGCTCTCGCTGAACTCCGGCCTGGTCTTCGACTCGGGGAGCGCCACGATCCGCGCCGAGCAGGAGGCCACGGTCGACCGCATGCTCCAGTCGCTCGTGCCGTACGCCGGTCAGTACGCCTTCGGGGTCGAGGGGCACACCGACAGCACCCCGGTGGTGAACGGCGGGGCTTACGCGACGAACTGGGAGCTGTCGTCCGGCCGTGCGAACGCGGTGCGGTCGCGCCTGGAGCAGGTGGGTGTGGAGCAGCGGCGCATCCGCGTCGAGGGCTATGCGGACACCGTGCCGCTGCCGGAAGAGAGCCTCGCCGGGCTCCCCCCGGAGGAGCGCCTCGCTCGCCATCGGCGCGTGGTCGTGAGGATCTACTGATGCAAGCCCTCGTCCTCCTCGCGGGGCTGCTCCAGTCCGCGTCCGCCGCCGCCCCCGCCGTCCCGGCGCGCGAGATCCCTCCGGGCGTGCTCGTCGAGCTCCAGCTCCTCGAGAACCGCTTCGAGCTGGCCCTCGCCGCCGATTGTCCTGACGGGCTCTGTTATTCGAATGGCTGCGTCTGGCTCGATCATGCCGTCGCCGATCAGCCGCGATCCAGCTCGATGCCCGGGCTCGGCGCGGAGGCGGGGCCCAGCGCGGTCTCCGGTCAGCAATACCTCACCCGGGCGCAGTGCTCGTTCGCGCACGAGGCGACGCTGGAGAGCGCCAACGCCCAGGTGCTGGTGCGCCGGCTCCAGACCCGGCTCACCCAGGGGTGGACCGTCGTGGCCGTGGATCACGCGGTGCTCCAGCCGCTGCTGCCGCCGACGCCCGTCGAGCCCGAGCTCGAGGAGGTGCCGGAGGTCGTGCCGCCCGTGCCGGCAGCGCCAGAGGTCTGGACCCTGGCGGACGCGGGGCGCGAGCTGTGGACCGCCCTGCTCCCCCACTTCTTCTGGATGATCGGCGCGGTGCTCGCCACCGTCGCCGCGACCACGTTGATCTGGGCGTGGCGCCGAGTCGGGCGGGCCTCGGTCGAGGAGCAGGCGCTCCTGGCCCAGCTGTCCCAGCCCGAGCCCGTCGTCGTGGCAGAGGCGCCAGCGGTCGAGGAGGGCGCGCCTTCCGAGGCCGACCAGACCTTCGTGGCGGCGCAAGCGGCGAGCTGGAAGGCCACGCTCGAAGCCATGGACCCCGAGCACCCGGACCCCGAGCTCCAGGCGCTCGTCCGCGAGCGGCTCCGCGCGGGTGACCTTCGGCTCCTCGCCAAGGCGGTGCTCCGCTTCCCCGACCACTTCCCCGCCATCTTCCCGCACGACGGCGAGACCGCCACGGCCAAGCTCGAGCTCGCCGAGCTCCTTCAGACCGTGCGTGACGACGCCCTGCCCGGGGATCTCGAGTTCTTCACCTCGCTGCAGCGCCACGCCCTCGCCGCGACCCTCTCGTCCCAGCCAGACGCCCGCATCGTGCGCAGCCTGCGCGAGGACTTCGGCGCCGCCGGCCTCGTAGACCTCATCGGGCAGCTGCCCGCGCGCATCGGCGCCCTGCTGTTCGCCCTCTCCCCCGCCGTGGAGCAGGCCGAGATGGTCCGGCTGCTCCCCGCGACCCGGGCCGCCGAGCTCTGCCGCCAGCTC
Organism: Myxococcota bacterium; assembly: GCA_040386535.1. Lineage (GTDB taxonomy): Bacteria > Myxococcota_A > UBA796 > UBA796 > SXON01 > CAJBVW01. Next base: position 81,865 of record JAZKFH010000010.1, read on the forward strand.
CTCCGCTCCAACCGGATGGATCCCAACGAGACCCGCGCGGTCTTCGAGGTGCTCCGCGGGGCGAAGGAGTCGGCCGCGCTCACGACGCTGCCCCCGGGCGAGATCACCGATCGGGGCGTCACCTTCGACGCCGCGGGCGCGCTCGCCGCGCTGCTGCCGAGCCTGGCCCCGCACGTCCGCGCCGCCATCTTCGACGACGCGCTCCTCCGCACGCACGGGAACCTCCCCGCCTGGACCCGCGGCATCCTCACCCCCGACATGCTCTTCGCGCTGCAGCCCGAGTCCCGCGCGGATCTGTTGCTCGAGGTCGACGCCGAGCCGCTCGCGGCGTGGTTCTCGCTGGTCGACGCGGACATGCGGACGCGCCTGCTCGCCGGCATGCCCGACTCCTTGCGCGCCACGATCCAGGCGCCCAGCGGCTTCCCCTCGCGCGAGCGTCAGCTTTTCCTGGCGGGCCGCGGCCGGCGGGATCTCGCCCGCAGCTTCCAGCGTCAGCTCTCCCGCGCCCGGATCCCCTTCGAGCGCGCGCTCCGTCCCGACGACGAGGCGCAGGCGTGAGGCTGGGGGCCAACAGCGGGATGCCGAGCGCGCGCCGCGCTGCTGTCGCCACCGTGTTCGCGCTGGCGGCCTCCCTGACCGCCTCGGGGTGCAGCAAGGTCCCCATCTACAACGTCGCGGCGGGCTTCGTCCTGGCCGATGTCTCGTGGTTCGCCGAGGAGGAGACCCTCTTCGCCTTCTACGAGGTCACCGCCGAGCAGGGCCTGGGCGACCCGAGCGTCATCGAGATCACGTACGCGACGGACGACGAGCGCGTGGACTGGACGCCGCTCACCGAGCTCCCGGCCGTCCACATCCACGAGCCGGTCGACTGCGGCACCACGAGCCTGTGCGGCAGCTACAGCCTGCACGTGGAGAAGGAGCCCCGCGAGGTCGCGCTGCGGCTGCGCTACCACCGCGACGGCGAGATGGCGCTCGGCGCGGACACGGTGTTCAACGTGATCGGCGCCGGCGATCCGTGGACCAACCGGAGCTACCTCGTCTACGGCGTGTTCGACGCGACCAACCAGCGGGTGCAGTGGCGCGGGCGACACCGCTTCCCGACGCTGCGCAACGAGCAGGCTTCGGAGCTGGGGCTGCGCCGCTCGCTCGTCGTCACCGACCCGACGTACGGCTCGGATCTCCTCGTCTCGCCCGCCAACCCCTACGGCTACGGCGCGGACTGCCCGGGCTCCTTCATGCCGGCGGGGCTCTCCGAGGTGGAGACCGTGGAGCGCGCGGTGTTCGCCCACGAGGATCTGCCGCTGGCCGCGTCGAACGCCTCGGCCGTGTGTGCCCAGGCCACGGTGACCGACGCCACGGGCACGTTCACCACGGGCGCGATCGCGCAGAAGAACCCCGAGGTGCGCCCGGCCTTTCCGGAGCTGCGGAGCCCGATCCACGACGCCACGGTCCTGCCGTTCTTCCTCGAACCCTGTGACCGGGTGATCTCCGCCGACCACGAGGAGATGCAGCGGCAACGCCTCCAGATCGGCAGCCTGCGCTCGTACTGTACCGACGACTGGGACTCGCCCGGCTTCGCGGAAGGGCTGGCGGCGGCGTTCAGCGACGCGGTCGAGGCCGCGCGGCCCGCCGGCAACGACATGCTCCTCGTGATCGGCCTCCACCAGGACGAGGAGGGCGTCGCCGCCGTGCTGGAAGAGGCCCTCGCCCTGGTCGTCCCCGAGGAGCGCCTCCAGCCCTCGCCCCGGCTCGCCGGCGCCTTCGTGCTCGACAGCGACGGGGACGGGATGACGAGCGCGGCGCTCGAGGCCTCGACGTTGTGGTGCCCCACCACCTTGTCCCCCACCGACACGGACCTCCCGTCCGCCGCGAACATGACGTGCGCGATCGCGCCGGACAACCCCGATCTCGTGCTCGGCCCCTTCAGCTTCGGCGCCCTGCCCATCTTGACGTCGCGGGCGCACTACCTCGAATTCATCGACACCTACTCCAAGGCGCAGGCGGGCGAGGTCACGTCGCTGAGCTTCCGCACCCCGGAGTTCGCCACCACGGCGGACCACGTCGATGTCGGCGACTTTGGCGTCGCGACGTTCCTGAACGACGAGCTGGTCAGCGCCGAGCCCGACGACGCGTTCTCGCACTGTGTCACGGACGAGCCGTACCTCTTCGTGTTCCGGTCGGAGATCATGCAGAGCGAGGCCTTCGCCGGGCTGCTCGCGCGCAACTGCGCGGACGGCACGTTCTCCGCGGAGCTCTGCGCCTACGGCGGGCTCGGCCTGTTGCCCATCGAGCTCCTGCCCGATTGGCACCAGTTCTTCGCCGAGACCAGCTACGAGCTCGGGTTGTTCTGGGACTTCCCCTTCCTGCTCCACCTGGAGTACGAGACCCAGGCGGCCGGCTCGGTGACCGCCTTCGGCCTGTCCGTCCCGTTCGGCTTCGCCGGGACCGGGGAGTCCTACCTGGCCAGCGCGATGTGGACGACAGACAGCTTCCCGCTGGAGGACGCGCTCGCCCAGTGCACCCGCTTCTGCGACCACCCCACGTTCGACTCGGCCGGCGTGTACCAGGTCTCCGCCCTGTTCCGGAGCTCCTACGCGCACAGCTGCTACCTCCCGGAGTACCCCGCGCTCGGAGACTCGGGGTTCCCCCTTGATCCCTAGCGCATTCCTCTGGCTCGTCGTGACGCACGTGTCACCGGCCCTCGCTGCCGAGGCCGGTAGCGAGGCCGCGCCCGACGGCGCCGTCGACGATCCGCTCGCCCGCCATCGTGTGCCCTTCCCCGAGCTCGCGGAGCGGACGATCGGCACCGCGTCGCAGCCCGTGGAGTTCAACTGGCGGCGGTCCAAGGCCCAGGGGGCGGTCACCGGGTCCCAGCTGTTCGAGCTGAACAACTTCAACAGCGTCCGCGTGGGCGGGCTGGCCCGCTTTCCCACGGGGAACCTCATCGCCGAGCTCGGCGCCAGCTACGTCCGCACCTGGGACACGCCCGCCAGCGAGATCCTCGCGCTCACGCCGTACCGCCAGCCGGGGCGCCCCGATCGGATGGAGATCGACATCAACGTCGGGATCCCGCTCGCCGAGGGCGTCGTGACCTTCGCCCCGCGGTTCCTGCCGCCCGTGCAGCTGGTCCTCAACGGCTACGTCGGCTTCCGGTACCTGCTCTACCCCGACGGGTTCGCCGGCATGAAGGCCGGAAAGGTGTTCACCGCGGTCCTCTCCCCTTCCCTCACGCAGCCGGAAATCGACAACCTCGACGATCGCCGCCTCGACGGCATGCAGGTCGACTCGGGGCGCTACGGGCTGATGATCGGCCTGGGGAACGATCTCTACTTCAAGCAGGGCTTCTTCCTCTCCCCCCGGGTGTCGTTCGCGCTCCCCATCCTGGCGCCCGTCAGCGGGACCGATCTGCTCCTCTGGGGGGACTTCTCCCTCGCCATCGGCGTGGCCCGCTGATGGTGTGGCTCGCGCTCCTCGGTCTGTTCGCCGGAACCACGGCCGCCGAGCCCGCGCCGCAGCCCTTGCCGGAGCCGTCCGGAGAGACGGTGGTCTACTACAACGCCCGGATGGCCCTGCGCGAAGGCCACGCGCTCGAGGCCGTCGAGCTCTGGTTCCTGCGGAACGCGCTGGAGAATCAGAGCGGCCGGGTCTCTCCACACGACGCGGACTTCCGCTCCGTGACCTGGGCCGCGCTCGGCGAACTGGGCCTCTGCCAGGACGGCTACGCCAAGGACGTGGACGGCGCGGGCTTGTGGCCGCTCGCGTTGCACAACCAGGTGCTGCGGAACCTCGGGCGGGGCAAGCCCCCACGCCCGCAGCGGCCCTTCCTCGCCTTCGAGGTGGATCGCCAGCAGCGCTTCGTTTCCATCACCGATGTGCTCGGCTCCAAGGAGCTGGACACGCTGAAGCTGTCGCGAAGCCGATGCACACGCCCGTGGCTGGCGAAGCTCGCGGCGGGCGAGTCCGTGATCGCGAAGCTCTCCGATCGGCAGGTCGCGACGCGCCTGCTGCGGCACCTCCTGACGACGGCGCGGACCACGCTGGCCGAGGGGCGTGTTCGTGGCCTCGCCGTGCTCGACGCGCGGCTGTTCGACATCGATCTGCAGCTGACCGCGCTGGCCGCCCGGGAGGCGCGGGACGACGCCCGCAAGGCGACGCGCCGCGGCCGGGAGCTGGGCCTGTCGCGCGCGTCGGCCACGGCGATGCTCGCGGAGGCGCCGACGACCACGCTGGACCCGGACTCCGCGGCCGCGGCCGTGCTGCGCGCGTGTGTGGCCTGGCCGACCTCGGAGTGGATGGCGCTCTCCCCTGACCGCCGGCTCTACCTCTTCACGCGCGCGCGCACCGACGGAGCCTCTCCGGAGGCGTCGGCGGAGGCCTTCGAGAAGCTGGGTCTCGGGATCGTAGACGCGCTGATCGCCGCCGGTGAGGGCGGGGCGGCCGAGGCGTGGATCGGCGCGGTCGCCGCCAGCGACGATCCGGCCAGGCGGCGCGTGGCCTGGGACGGCGCCCGAGGACAGGCCCTGCTGGCGCTCGACAGCGACGCCGGCTTTCGCGAGCGCGGCGTGATCGCGCTCCACCGCGGGGTCGACCAGCTCGCGCGGGGGGAGCTGATGGACGCGCTGCGCTCGCTCGCCTTCGCCCGGCAGCACGCCGACGAGTCCCGGACCGGGGGTGACCTCGCGGGCCTGAGCCTGCGCTGGTTGTCCTACGTCGCGGGGCAATTCGCCCTGAGCTCCGAGCTCCTCGTCACCCTGCAGGAGCTGGTGCCGCGCCAGGACTACGCCGTCATCCTCGAAGATCTCCTGTGGAGCGCGGCCTTCCACGCCGACCGGCGCTCGTTCGAGGACGGTCTCGCCAACCAGGTGGGGCGCGGCGCGCTCGAACGGCGGCTCGCGCTCCTGGCCCCGCTGGCCGCTGGCGATCTACGCCGGTTCTCCGCCGGTATTCGGGCCGGCCTCACCGAGTCGCCGGGCGAGACGCTGCGGTTCCTCGACCTGTTCGTGCAGCGCCTCGAGCTCGAAGACGCGGGCGTACGTGCCGCGCAGCTCCCGACCCTCGTCGCCATCCGGCAGCTCCTCGCGCCCCTCGAGACGGGCGAGGGAGGCCGACAGGGCCGGACCGCCGCGCTCCTGATGGAGCGGACCCTGGCCATCGCCGGCGGCGTCGGCGGCCTGCCCGAGTCCAGCGAGCGCGACCGGGCGCGGTCGTTGGCGCCCACCGGCGAGGTCTTCGCGGGCAGCATCCGCCTCGCCCCCGCGGATCCCCTCCCCTGGCCCTTCCGCGCGCCCGAGCCCAGCGCCCCGTCGGTGTTCGTGCCGATCGAGCTCCGACCGCTGGAGTGGCGCGACGCCGCGGGCGAGCTGGTGTTCGGCTGGAGCATCCGGGGGTGAAGACGACTCGTTCCCAGGCGCTCCTCGCGCGGCGGCAGGAGCTTCGCGCGAAGATCGCCCGGAGCCGGCGGTCCGTCGCGACCGACAAGCGTGATCGACCGCTGCGGTGGCCGCTCCTCCTGCTTCTCCTGCTCCTCCTCCTCCTGGTGTGCACCCGCCCGCCGCCCCCGCCCGAGGCCGCGCCCCTCGCCGCCCCCGCGGCCGCCACGCCCGCACCCGCCGCGCCCGCGCTGCCGACCGGCCGGGTCGCACGGAGGGACCGCCCCCGCTTCGAGAGCCCGGCCCCCGAGCCCTTGCCCTGGCTCTCCTCCTTCCGCCTCCAGGTGGCCGCGCGCAGCCCACGCCTCGCCGAGTGTTTCGCGGGCGCCCCCCGCCCCGGCGCGCTCAAGTGGACCGCCGCGGTCGAGCCGCTTCACGGGCGCGTCTCGCAGCACACGGTCGAGCCCACACTCTCCAGCGACGAGCTTAGCGGAACCCAGCGCGCGTGTGTGTTGGCGGTGCTGACGGAGCCGCCCTACCGGCTCGAAGCGGGCAAGTCGCCGTCCACACCGTCGCGGGTCGGGATGGTGATCGAGTTCTGAGCCTCGTCTACCGAGGAGCCGGCCCGCACGTCCGCCGGTCGACACAGTACGGTCGGCAGCTGAACGCCACCTCGACCTCGTCCTCCCCACAATTCGGCGTCATGTGCGAGTCGCAGACGATGCCGCCGTCCCACGGTACGGTGCGCCACGCACGGGGCCGCGGACGCCACGGCAGCGAGCAAGCTGAGCATCAGCGGACCTCCGGCTCCAAACGGCGCCGCGAACCGTAGCTTACGGGGGGAAACGCGGACGCGCTCAGCGAGCGGAGACCGCCGCCGGATGCCCCCCGACGAACGCCGCGAGATGCTGGCCGGTCAGCGTCGACCCCGCCGCCACCAGCTCGGCCGGGGTGCCTTCGAACACGATCCGCCCGCCGTCGTGGCCCGCGCCGGGCCCAAGGTCGATGATCCAGTCGGCGTGCACCATCACTGACTGGTGGTGCTCGATCACGATCACCGACTTGCCGGCGTCGACCAGCCGGTCCAGCAGCCCGAGCAGCTGCGCGAGGTCGGCCAGGTGCAGCCCGGTGGTCGGCTCGTCGAGCACGTAGACCCCGCCCTCGGTGCCCATGTGTGTCGCGAGCTTGAGCCGTTGCCGCTCGCCCCCGGACAGCGTGGGGAGCGGTTGGCCGAGCCGCAGGTAGCCGAGCCCCACGTCGGCCATGCGCTGGAGGATCGCGTGCGCGGCGGGCGTCTTTGCCTTGCCGGCGCCAAAGAAGCCGACCGCGTCCCCCACGGGCAGGTCGAGCACCTCGGCGATGTTGAGCCCGCCGAGCCGGTACTCCAGCACCGACGCCAGGAACCGCCGGCCCTCGCACTCCTCGCAGACCGTGGTGACGCCGGCCATCATCCCGAGATCGGTGTAGATCACCCCGGCGCCGTTGCAGGTCGGACAGGCGCCCTCGGAGTTGGCGCTGAACAGGGCGGCGTTCACGCCGTTGGCCTTCGCGAACGCCTTGCGGATCGGCTCGAGCAGGCCGGTGTAGGTCGCCGGGTTGCTCCGCCGCGAGCCGTGGATCGGCGCCTGGTCGACCGACACCACCCCCTCCCGGCCACGCACCGAGCCGTGAATGAGCGAGCTCTTGCCCGACCCCGCCACGCCGGTCACCACCACCAGCACGCCGAGCGGGATGTCCACGTCGACGCCCTGCAGGTTGTGCGTGCGGGCGCCGCGCACCTTCATCACCCCGGTGGGCTTCCGCACCGTCGTCTTGAGGGAGGCCCGGTCACTCAGGTGGCGCCCGGTGAGCGTGCCGCTGGCCCGCAGCCCCTCGACCGTGCCCTCGAAGACGACCTGGCCGCCGGCGGTGCCGGCGCGGGGGCCGAGGTCGACGACGTGGTCGGCGATCGCGATCACCTCCGGCTTGTGCTCGACCACGAGGACCGTGTTGCCCTTGTCGCGCAGCCGCAGCAACAGTCCGTTCATCCGCTGGATGTCGTGGGAGTGCAGCCCGATCGTCGGCTCGTCGAAGATGTAGGTGATGTCGGTGAGGGACGAGCCCAGGTGGCGGATCATCTTGATCCGCTGCGCCTCCCCGCCCGACAACGTGCCGGAGGTCCGGTCGAGGCTGAGGTAGCCCAGCCCGATCTCCACGAACGAATCGAGCGTGTGGCGCAGCGTCGTGAGCAACGGCGCGACCGACGGCTCGTCCAGACCGCGCCCCCACGCCGCGAGGTCGGTGATCTGCATCGCACAGGCGTCGGCGATGTTGATCCCGGCGATCTTCGAGGACCGCGCCGCCTCGTTGAGCCGGGTGCCCCCGCACTCGGGACAGGTGGTGAAGGTGACCGCGCGCTCCACGAACGCGCGGATGTGCGGCTGCATCGCCTCCTTGTCCTTTGACAGGAACGACTTCTGGATCGTCGGGATCAGCCCCGCATACGTCAGGTTGATCCCCTCGACCTTGATCTTGGTCGCCTCCTTGTGGAGCAGGTCGTCCAGCTCCTTCTTCGTGTAGTCCCGGATCGGCTTGTCCGGGTCGAAGTAGCCGCAGCCGCGGAAGATGCGGCCGTACCAGCCGTCCATGCTGTAGCCGGGGATCGTGAGCGCCCCCTCGTTGAGCGACTTGTTCTCGTCGTACAACGCCGACAGATCGATGTCGTTCGCGAGACCCATGCCCTCACACCGCGGGCACATGCCACCCGCGACCGCGAATTCCTTCTTCTCGGTCTTTCCCTTCTCGCCCCCCTTCTCGATCGTGATCGACCCGACCCCCCGCACCGACGGGACGTTGAAGGAGAAGGCGTTGGACGAGCCGACATACGGCTTGCCGACGCGGCTGAACAACGTCCGCAACATCGCGTTGGCGTCTGTCGCCGTGCCGACGGTCGAGCGGGAGTTGGCCCCCATCCGCTCCTGGTCGACGATGATCGCCGTCGTCAGCCCTTCGAGCACGTCGACCTCGGGTCGGCCCAGCGTCGGCATGAACCCCTGCACGAACGCGCTGTAGGTCTCGTTGATCATCCGCTGGGACTCCGCCGCGATCGTGCCGAACACGAGCGACGACTTGCCCGATCCCGAGACCCCGGTGAACACCGTCAGCCGCCGCTTGGGGATCTCGACGCTCACGTCCTTCAGGTTGTTCTCTCGCGCGCCTTGGACGCGGATCAGGTCGTGGCTGTCTGCGGGGTGTTGCCGGGAGGGGGCCATGGTTCGCGATCCTGTCATCGGGTGCGGGAGTGTCACGCGGCCCGCCGGGGGTGGCAAGGGTCGGCGGGAGGCCGGCTCGACCCCCTCGTTGGACTCCCGGGGCCGGGTGTGGCAACTTTCGCGCTCGCCAGGGAGGGCGGCACATGGGGGAGACGTCGATCGGAGGGAGCGCCGCACGCGCGGCCATCATCGCAGGTTGGCTCTGGGGGATGCTCGCGAGCGGGTGCGTCCACAACACACGCGTGGAGGCCCCGGTCCAGCCGTGTGCGGCGGGCGACGCGGCGGCCTGCTACCAACGCGGCGCGGAGGTGCGCGCCGAGGGCCGTGTCACCGAGGCCGACGAGCTCGTGCGGCTCGCGTGCGCCGCCGGCCACACCCCCGCCTGCGGGGAGCTCGGCCGCGCGGCCTACACGGGGGGCCGGAGCTCCGAGAGCGATCGGCACGCGTTCCCGCTGCTGAAGCTCGCCTGTGAGGGCGAGGATCCCCAGTCGTGCATGCACCTCGGCCTGTCCTACGAGTTCGGAGCCGGGGTGACGCAAGACCTGGAGCGCGCCGCGGCCGCCTATACCCGCGGCTGCGACCAGCAAGATGCCGAGTCCTGTGGCTGCCTCGGTGTGCTCTACCGGGGGGGCTCGGGCGTGGAGATGGATCTCACGCGGTCCTTCGAGCTCATCCGCGGGGCCTGCCGCGCGGTGGACGACATCTCGTGCATGGAGCTCGGTGTCTCCTACGAGTTCGGCCTCGGGGTGGATGCCGACCTGGTGCGGGCGCGCGAGTTGTACCGCGCCGGTTGTGACGCGGACACGCCGAGCGCGTGCATCGAGCTGGCGAACTCGCTGGAGCGCCTGCCCGGAGCGGGAGCGGACCCCAACGAGATCCCGGACCTGTTGTTCCAGGCCTGCACAGCCCCCAGCGCGAAGGGGTGCGTCGAGCTCGGGGCATGGCACGAGCGGCTCGGCCTGGCCTCCTCCGCCCGAGCGGCGATGCGGGCCTACGAACGTGCGTGCACCCTGAAGTCGGCCGACGGATGTTGGCACCTCGGCCTGCTCGCGGCCGCCCAGCCCGACGCGGAGCCGGCGATCGTGGGGACGGCCTACGAGCGCGCCTGCGACCTCGGGTCGGCCGTCGGCTGCAACAACGCCGCCGTCCAGTACGACAAGGCGGGCCGTGATGCCGCGGTGGTGGAGGGGCTCATGCAGCGAGCGTGCGACGGGGGCGACCCCTACGGCTGCCGCAACCTGGCAAACCGGCGGAGGATGCCGGCCGGAGAGGGGGCTCCCGACCTGGCCGGCGCCGTGGTGTTGCTCACCCGCGGCTGCGAGGAGCTCGACGACGCGCTCTCCTGCGCGGCGCTCGGGGAGGTGCTGATCGAAAGCGACGGCCGCGTACGGGACCTCGTGCGCGGCATCGCGCTGCTCCGCCAGAGCTGCACCGAGACGGTCCACTGGGGATGCGCCGCCCTGGCAAGGGCGCACGAGGACGGCGTGGGTGTGGACCGCGATCCCGTGGCGGCGGCCCTCCTGCGCGCGCAATCGTGTCGGGAGCTCGGGTACGACGAGTCGCTGTGCCGGGATGTCCCCTACCGGGCGGAGCGGTTCACCGCCCGGGTCACGCGCGGCGCGCCGGGGGCGGGTCCGCAGCCGGGTGACACCTGTGAGCTGGTCCTCTCCGGCCTGCACGAGGGCCCCCTCTGCCGCGGCTTCTTCGCCTGCGGCGGCGTCGGCCTGTACGGCTCGGAGGCCGGCCCCTCCTGGATCGTGTGCGACGTCGACGCGGACGGGCGGCTGGTCCGGATGCTGGACGAACACGAGGGCGATGGCGATGGAAGGATCGACGTCGACGTCGGCGCGGGGCGCATCCGGCACGAGGCCGACGGGCAGGTCCTGGAGCTCACCATCTCGGGCCGGAAATCCGGGCCCTGACCAAGGCCTCGGTCCGGGCCCCGTGCGTGCAGGGAAAGCGTCGTAGGCGTAGAATGCACGGATGTCCCTGTCGATGCCCCTGCCCGCGCGCGCGAGCGCCTTCCTCGCGTTGATTTCCCTCTGCTCGACCGAAGCCCACGCGGGCACCACCGAGTGGTCGCTGCCGAGCGGGCTCGTCGTGCTTCACCGTCCCGATCCTCGCTTCCCGATCGTCCGCGTGGTGGTGACCGTCGGGGGTGGCACGGCGGATACCGCCCCGGGACAGCGACCGCTCGCCCACCTCGCGGAGCACGTCGCCTTCCGCGCGGGCCTCGCCGGTGGCCCCGCGTACCAGACCCTCCGCGCCGCGGGATGCGGCGTGAACGGCACCACCCGGCTGGACACCACGGTCTTCACGGTGGAGTGCCCGACCGACGCGGCCGCGCTCGCCGTGCGCTTCGCCGTCTCGGTGGCGACACACGACTTCGAGGGCATCAAGGACGACGACGTGCTGGCCGAGGCCCGCGTGGTGCTCGCCGAGACCACCCAGCGGCTGGACGCAGGTGTGCTGGTGTACGACCAGGCGATGCAAGGCGTGTTCACCGCCGACCACCCGTACCGGCTCGACGAGCGGGTCCCGGAGGATCTGCTCGCCCTTCGGCGTGCCGACGTGGAGGGGTTCTTCCGCGCCCACTACGTCCCCGCCGAGGTCGTGATCGCGGTGGAAGGTGACGTCGACGCGAGCGCGCTCGCGGGGCTCATCGCCCACGCGGCCGGAGACGGCTTTGCCCACCCCCGGCAGCGGCGCGGCGACATCGCCGAGTGGCCCGCGGGCGCGATCCCCATCCAGTGGCTCTCCCCCTTCGCCGCCACCTGGTTCCGCGACCCCGACCACCCCGAGCGTGCCCTCGAGAGCGGCCACCTCCTCCCCAAGGCCGCGCGCACGCCCCCGCCGGTCCCCGAGCCCGACCCCGGGCCGCGCTCGGCGCGCCACAGCGGCACCTGGCCGCAGGTGCAGGTGGCCTGGTACCTGCCCCCCGCGGACCAGCACAACTGGGTCCACCTGAGCGAGTCGGAGGTGTTCGCGACGGACGCGTTGCGGAAGGTGTTCGCCGCCGAGGGCGTCATCAGCGGCGAATGCGACGCGTACCTCGGCACGCGCGGCTCCGCGCTGATGTGCACCGCGGAGGTGGAGACCGAGGAACAGATGGCCCCGGTCGGGTCGGCGCATCGCGAAGGCGTTCCAGCACGAGCTCACGTGGAACGAGGGGAAGCGGCTGATCGCGGCCGACGACGTGGACGCCCGCGCCTGGCGCGCCGTGGTCCGCCGCGACCAGGTCGGCATCGAGGATCTCGAGGAGCTGAGCGCGTACCGGTTGGCGACCGGCCGCTTCAACCTCGAGGGCGAGCGGATGAAGGCGCTCGACTCCGGCGGCGGCTCCTCGGGATGGGTGGGGCTCCGGCGCGCGTGGCTCGGACCCGCCCGGGCGGTCACGACGCTGGTGGAGCCGGAATCGCGCGCGTCCATGGCCCCCGAGGGCACGTCGGAGGGCGTGAGCGGAGCGGCACAGGCGGTCCGTTGGCCAGCAACCGCGCTCGGACACGTGGCGGCGGAGCAGGCCGAGGAGAGCGTGCTCCCGAACGGGCTGCGGACGGTCGTCCTCCCGTTGCCGCGCGCGGAGATCGCCGCCTGGCGGCTTGCCGTGCCGTCGCTACCGGGGCTGGAGTACCTCGAGCCCGTGGTGGACGCCGCGCTCCGGGCCCCGGACCGCTTCGAGGGAAACGCCCTGTACTACAACTGGGACGTGCGCGACTACGGCCTCGCGACGAACCAGAAGGGCACCTGGGAGCCCCGGAACCTGTTGCGTTCCCTCTGGGGGACGGTGGAGTCGCTCCGCGTCGTCGGCGTGCGGCAGGCGTTCCGCCGCCTGGTGATGAGCGAGGTCTACGCCGGGCGCAGCGCCTACACCTGGATCGAGCGCGCGTGGCGACGCGCGACGCGCGAGGATCCGGAGCGGGACGGTCTGCCGGAGATCGACGAGGCGATTCGGACGCCCGGCGCGGTAGACGCCTACCTCGCGGCTCGCTACCAACCGGGCCGCGCGACGCTGCTGCTCACGGGCGCGGTGGACACGGACGCCCGCACGCGGATCGTCGAGGAGCTGGGCGACTGGAGCGCGTCCTCCTCGGCCCCGCCCGCGCTGCGCGTCGCGAAGCGCCGCGCGCCGACTCCCGAGGCGATCGTGCTCGACCGCGACGGTGCGGGACGGACGGTCTCGGTGACCTGGGCGTGCCCCACCAACGAGGCGGGGACCACCGCTCCGGATCCGCTCACCGCCTCGCTCCTCGGCGTGCTCGCCGCCGATCGCCTCTACGACGCGGTGCGGGCGTCGAGCGGGCTCACCTACACCCCGTGGGCGTGGACCGAGTCGCGCGGGGGTAGCGTCGACCTCTTCCTCAGCGCGGCGACGGAGCTGGGCCGAGAAGCGGAGGTGCTCGCCGCGCTGCGAGCCGTCGTCGACGACCTGGGCAGCGCGCGCGCGGAGTCGTGGCTGGACGCGGCCCGGCGCCAGGTGACGGCCGACGAGCTGCGTGAGGGCTCGTCCGTCCTCGGGCTCGCCTGGACGCTGGCCTCCGGCGTTGGGCGTCATGGCTCCCTGTCGGACCTGCGCGCGAGCCGAACGGCGCTGGCCGGTGTGGACGCGCGTCGCGTGGCCGATCTGGTGCGCACCTGCGGCAAGGCAGGCGTCGCCATCCTGGTGGGCCCCGCCGAGGAGGTCGCGGCCGGCCTCGCCGGGGGTGATCTCCCCGTCCGGGTGCTCGACTGGCGCGCCGAGCACATGGCCCTCGTGCAGCGCTGGCTCCCCGAGGTGCAGAAGCGCGAGTCGGACTGGCTCGAACGGGCGCGACGGAAGTGAGGGTCTCGCGGGGCTCGGCGCGGTCCCGGCGGCGTTCTAGTCGAGATCGACGACGCAGCACGAGCGCACGGGACAGCCCCTACTCGACAAGCGTGGTCGAGAACGTGGCGTCGAGCGTGGTGCTGTCGCCGAACTCCGAGGTGAGGGTCACGCCCGTCAACCCGACGATGGCCAGGCCGTCCGCATCGACCGACACGTCTGCGGCGCCGGCGGTGGCGTCGTAGGTACGGCTCACGGACGGGCTGAAGTCTTCGGGCTCCCCGCACAGGCCCTCGTCGAGGCCGCACCCGATCTCGAAGGCGATATGGAACTGGTCGTCCGGGAGCGTGTAGGTGGCTGCGGCGGCCTCGCCGTGGAGCGCGGCGACGAACTCCGGGGCATCGAGCGTGAGGCGCAGGATGCCCCGCCCGTCGAGGGCGCGGAGCTGCCAGTTGCATCCGTGCACCTGGTCGAGCGAGGCGGCCCAGTCCTCCTCGAAGGAGGCATCGCCGCCGTCGCAGACCACGTCGTCGTCGACGAGAACGAAGTCGCGGTCGGGGATTCCGCACGCGACGACCGGGAGGATGGCGAGGGCGGCGAGGCGTGGCATGGGCGCTCCGGCCACGCAAGGTAGCCGAGCGCGTGAACGCCGGCCCTTGCCGCACACGGAAGGCGATCGGGTGCGAATCTACGGGCACGCGTAGGTGAAGGTCATCACCCGGTCCCCTCGCGCTTCCATCCAACCATAGCGAAGGCTCGCGCGGGTGCCTACACCAAACAACGTGCGGCGGCGCGGTCCCGACCAGGCGCATCGGGCTGGTAACCAACGGGTGACCTTTCGCGCGGAGGCCCCAAGTTGGTAACCGAGTGTCAGCCGTGCCGCCCCGGCGCGACCACGCCACTTACGCATTGCCAGAGCGGGGAGGGTCGATGCGGACCGGACGACCGTGGTGCAAGCTGCAATGCAGCCTGGGAGACGTCGGTTGACCGCCGTGGGCGGGGCCGTGGCGACGGTACCGGGGCTCCGCTACTCCCCGGACGCGGAGCTCGTGTGGCGGCGGCGGCGGGTCGGGAAGAACTTCTCCTACGTCGACGAAAACGGGCGCCCCCTCCGAGACGCCGACACGCTGCGTCGCATCCGCTCCATCGCCATCCCGCCGGCGTGGACGGAGGTGCGCATCTGTCCCGCGCCGGAGGGACACATCCAGGCCGTGGGGCGTGATGCGCGCGGACGCAAGCAATACCGCTACCACCCCGGCTGGCGCGCCGATCGCGACGAGACGAAGTACGAGCGCACGGTCCGCTTCGGGCGGGTGCTCCCCGCCATCCGTGCCCGCATCCACCAGGATCTCGGGCTCTCCGGCCTTCCGCGCGAGAAGGTGCTCGCGACGGTCGTGCGCCTGCTCGAGCTCACCCTCATCCGCGTCGGCAACGCCGAGTACGCGCGGACGAACAAGTCCTACGGGCTCACGACGCTCCGAACCCGCCACGTCCAGGCCGACAAGAGCACGCTGCGCTTCCATTTCCGTGGCAAGTCGGGCGTGGTCCACCGTGTCACCATCGACGATCGGCGCCTCGCCCGCGTCGTGCGCGAGTGCCTCCATCTCCCCGGCCAGGAGCTCTTCCAATACGTGGACGACGCCGGTCACCGGCACGCGATCGCCTCGTGCGACGTGAACGCGTGGCTCCGGGAGGTGACCGGGGAGGACTTCACCGCCAAGGACTTCCGCACCTGGGGCGGCACGATGCTCGCCGCCCGCGCCTTCCACGCGCTGGCGGAGGAGTCGATCCCGCCCAAGAAAGCCATCCGCCGCGTCGCGGAGTCCGTCGCCTCGCGGCTGGGCAACACCCCCGCGGTGTGTCGCAGTTGTTACATCCACCCGGCCGTCGTCGACGCGTGGATCGACGGCACGCTGCCCGCAGCGCTCACCGGCGCGGACCAGGAGGAAGCCGCCGAATCCGCGCTGCTCGGCCTCCTGGAGGCGCGCACGCAGGCGGCGCCCGGGGGTCGCAGTGCCCCCTGACATCCGCCACGTGGTCTTCCTCATGCAGGAGAACCAGTCGTTCGACCGCATGTTGGGTTGGTTGCCGCCGCCGCACGACGTCGCGCGGCCGGGGGCGCGGCTGGCCATCGTCCCGCGCCCCGATCAGGATTGGCTCGGGCCCTCCTTCGAGGTGACCTGGGGCCCCGGGGCCGTCCGCCGCACCATGTTCGCGACCCCCCATTTCCCTGGCACCTGGCTCCGAAAAGGGTTCTGGCCCAACGCGCCCCGGGGGCTACCGTACGACCAGTCCGAAGCGCGCCAGCCCCAGGTCGTCGCCGAGAAGATGACACGCTCTTCCGTGGCGCGGGCCTTCCGCGCCGAGGAGCGGCAGGCCGCCCGCGTCACCGAGCTCGCCCGGGCGATCGTCACCCAGTCGTTCGTGCACCTCTCGGCGACAGACGTGCCCGTGTACGATTTTCTGGCACGCAACTTCGTGGTGTGCAACCGCTGGTTCGCCACAGAAGGGAGCTTCACGTGGCCCAACCGGATGGCCCTGGCACAGGATCGGCGCTGGGCCTTCGGGGACCCGCGCGCGGCCGGCCTCAAGGGGGTGCTGGGCGCCGCCGGCATCGAGCTGGAGATGCTCGGCTGGGGGTACGGCGCGAGCGTGATGCGGTGGCTCTCCCCCACCTTCGCGGGGTACACCGGCGCGTTCGGCGCGGACTCCTGGCGGGACCAGCTCGATCGGGTGTTCGACCGCTGGGATCACGAGTCGGACCGCCCGCACTTCCTGTGGGTCGAGAGCACCCACTCCGCGACAGGCACCCGGCGGCTGTGCAACGATCACCGCTATGCGTCCGTGCTCGACGGGCAGGCGTTCGTCCGGGACATCTACCAGTCCCTCCGCGCGCACCCCTCCATCTGGGAGCACTGTCTCTTCGTCGTCACCTACGACGAACACGGCGGCTGGTACGACCACGTGATCCCACCCCGGGCGCCGTGGGCCCGGACGGGGTCCGAGCGCTGGCGCGATCGCCTCGGCGGCCGGGTTCCGACCTTCCTCGTCTCCCCCTGGGTCCGCGCGGGCGCGCTGCACGACACGCTCGACCACACCTCGCTCCTCGCGTGGCTCGCGCTCACCTTCCCTCCCGCTGCCGGGCGGCCGCGGCCCGCGCTCGGCCTCTCCGGCCACCACCACGGCGACCCGTTCGCAAACGCCTGGGTGGGCGCGCCGCGTGACATTCCCGCGGCGCCACCCGACCCCTGGACCGGGTTCGATCCCCGCGTGGAGGGCTCGCTCGCGCTGGCGTACGCGCGCTACCTCGGTCCCCACGGCCGGCCGGATTGGTTCGACGCGTCCGCGGCCGAGGAGCAGGACCCCGACGCGCTGAGCGCGCAGGTCGCGGCCACGGTCGAAGGGGTGGTCGTGGTGCCGGATCCCGAGGAGGCGTGAGGGCGACGCTCACTCGATCGTGAGCGTGACCTCGGTATCCACGGGCGGATCGAGCTCGATGTGGTCACTGTCGACCAGCGTCACGCGGTACACGTAGTCGCCTGCGGGATCCTCGGCGGCCGTCTGGATGGTGACGTACGGGGTCCAGTGCGCCGTGTAGTTCCCGTCGAGGTACACGTGGTAGTGCCCCTCCCCCGCCGTCGCCTCCGGCCGCGGCCGCCCGGTCGGGTCGACCACGACGTAGTTCTCGATCCACACGTCGAGCTGCGCGGACTCCCCCGCAACCACCGTGGAGGGTGTGAACGCCGCCGTCACGCTCGGGAGCGGCGCGACCGTGTCGGTGTCCGGCTCGGCCCCGGTGTCGTCCTTCTCGTCTGGCGTCCCGGTGCAGGCAACCGCTCCGATCAGGGACACGGCGAACAGGTACTGCGTCATCTCGAACCTCCATTGGGGTGTCCCAGGATGCCCCTGTGGCGCCGCTTTGTGTATGGTCCAGTTTCGAGATACCGAGGTGGTCCAATGCGTACCTGGGAGCTCAGCCTCGATCTTTCGCACCGGGACGCCGACCTCCCGGTGTACCGGCGCATCGCCCGGCTCATCGCCGCCGACATCGCGCGCGGGCGGCTCCGCCCCGGCGAGCAGCTGCCCTCGACCCGGGTCCTCGCGAGCGAGCTCGGCGTGAACCGCAACACCGTGGTGGCCGCGTTCGAAGTCCTCCGGACCGAAGAGTGGATCACCGGAAAGACCACGAGCGGGACCTACGTTGCGGACCGGGTCCCCTCTCCCCTACCCCCGGTCACCCCCTCAGCCCGAAGCGCGTTCGATCTCCCACCGTTGCTCTCGGGGCAACCGCCCCTCGCGCGAACCGCCGGGTTGTTGCTCCTCCTGGGTGGCGTCCCGGACCTGCGGTTCGTCCCCCACCGGGAGCTCGCGCGCGCCCTGGGCCAGTCGCTCCGGGGAGCACGCAGCCGGCGCCTCCTGGACTACGCCGACCCCCAGGGCAACGAGCGCCTCCGCGTCGCCCTGTGCGACCTGTTGGCCCGGCTCCGGGGCATTCAGGCGCCACCGTCCGCGATCTGCGTGGTCCGCGGCAGCCAGCAGGCGCTGTACCTCGCCGCGCGAGCGCTCCTCTCCCCGGGAGACGTGGTGGCGGTCGAAGCCTGCGGGTTTCCGCCGACCTGGCAGGTCCTGCGCCTCGCGGGATGCGAGCCGGTCCCGATCCCGGTCGACGCGCAAGGGATCGACGTGGACCAGCTAGCGGCGGTGTGTGCGACCCGTCGGGTGCGCGCGGTGGTGGTCACCCCACACCACCACACGCCGACCACCGTGACCCTGTCGCCCGCTCGTCGCACCCAGCTCCTGGCGCTCGCCGCCCACCATCGGATGATGGTGATCGAAGACGACTACGACTTCGACTTCCACTACGACGGCCCTCCGGTGTTGCCGCTCGCCGCTTCGGACACGGCCGGGGTGGTGGTCTACGTCGGCACGTTGTCGAAGACCCTCGCGCCGGGCCTCCGGCTCGGGTACCTCGTCGGCGGCCCCGACGTCGTCTCGCGGATCAGCGCGTACCGCACCTGGGTGGACCAGCAGGGCGATCAGGTCCTGGAGCACGCCGTGGCCCTGCTGCTGGAGGAGGGGGTCGTCCAGCGCCATGTCCGGCGGGCCCGGCGGGTGTACCAGGCGCGGCGGGATGTCTTGTGCAACGCGCTCCGCGAGCACCTCCCCGAGCTCCGGTTCCAGGTGCCGGCCGGCGGAATGGCGGTGTGGGCCCAGGCGCCGGGCGTCGACACGGACCGATGGGTCGAGCGCGCGCTCCTGGGCGGCGTAGCGATGCAGGCCGGGCGGCGGTTCCGGTTCGACGGCTCGGCGAGCGACCACGTCCGGATCGGGTTCGCCGCCTGCAACGAGGCCGAGCTGCTGGAGGCGGTGGGCCGGCTGGCCGCGACGGTAGCGGCGGGGACCATACCATCGAGGTGGCAATGACGATGACACGCTGCTCGGCCGCCCGGGGGACGACGACATCCACCACTCGGCCCGCGTGCCCATAGCGGCGCCCAAGCCGCGCTGGCTCCTGGCGCTCCTCGCGGCCGGCTGCTCGGAGTACCAATTCGGGGGCGACAAGGAGGCCGCCCTGGCGGATTCTTCTGCGTGCGTTCCCTGTGACCTCGCGCCGCCGGCGCCGGGCGTCGTGGGGATGGACGCCACGTGCACGCACCCCTCGCTCACGGTGGACGATGCCTATGACATCGTGGTCAAACGTGAACTCACGGTGGACACCTCCTGGGGCTCGACCCATGGCGGAGTTGCCGCGCCCCTCGTCGCGGACCTCGATGGTGACGGCACGTCCGAGATCATCCTGACCGACTGTCCGCTCGTCTCGTCCACGAGCTGCGCCATGGCGGTGTTCGACGCGGGGGGCACGCCCCTGTGGAGTGTGCTGACACCCGAGCTGAGGGCGCCGTACGCGGCGGTGGACTTGGACGGCCTGCCCGGCGCCGAGCTCCTCGTGCCTCGCTACGCAGACGAGCGGTTGACCGAAATCGTCCTGGTCGCCCTGCGCGGCGACGGCACCGAGCTCTGGACCTTCACGGGCGACTGGGATCCCCACGGGCCGCTCGTGGTGGCGGACCTCGCCGGTGACGGCAGCCCCGAGATCCTGAGCGCCGGCCTGATCCTCGACGCGGCCACGGGGGCGCGTCGCGGTGCCTACGACGCGCCCCACTCGTCCGGTGGGAGCATCGCCGTGGCGGATGTGGATTTGGATGGCACACAAGAGTTTGCCACCGGTGGGTCGCTCCTCGCGGCGGATGGCTCGGCCAGGTGGGCGCTCGCGTCGGACTGGCGGTATGGTCTGGCCATCGCGCTCCAGGCCGACGCGGACGCGGCGCCCGAATTCGTCTTCGTCTCCGCGGGCTTCCTCGTGGTCGACGGGGACGGCACGGTGCTCGTGGAGCGTGACGTCCCGGGGCTCGACTGGACGAGCACGGCGGTGGCGGACGTGGACGGCGACGGCGTCCCCGACATCGTCGTGGAGCGGCCCGACTGGACGACGGCGGCGTACCATCTCGACGGGTCGCTCGTCTGGGAGCGCGACGACCCCGACTGGGTCCTCTCGATCACCGGGTGGGACGTGGACGCCGACGGAGCCTCCGAGCTCATCGTGCAGACGGGCGACTCAGGGGCCGGCGATGGCGCGGTGAAGATCCTGTCGGGCAGGGACGGGTCGCTGCTGTGGTCGGCTGCCAACGTCATGCACGGCGAGGCCGCCCCCATCGTGGCGGACATCGATGGCGACGGGCATGCCGAGCTCCTCGTTACGGGCGGCCAGCCGCGCGAGACGGGGGGCGTGCCGTCCCTCACGATCTACCACCAGGCCGCCGATACCTGGCCCGCCGCGGGGCCGGCGTGGCCTGTCCCGAACTACGCGATCACGGACGTGGGCCCTGCCGGGGAGCTGCCCCGCGGCGAGGCGGATCCACCCGCGTGGACCTACGGAGTGTTCCACGCGCGCCCTGCGGTGGACGGCCAGGGCGTCGACCTCTCCCTGGCCGCGATCGACACCTGCTTCGACCGCTGCGGCGCGGAGGAAACCGTGCAGCTCGCGGTCTCCGTTTCAAACACCGGGCCCCGGCCCGCACACGATGTCGTGCTGCGGGTGTACGCCGGGGAGACCGCGGTGGCCGAGGACGTGCTGCCGCGGATCGGGGCGGGGGAGGCCGCCGAAGGGGTGATCCTGACCGTCCCCGCTGGCCGCTTCGATCTCGGCGCCGTGCGCGTGGTGGCCGACCCCGACGACGCCTTGCCCGAGTGCGACGAGTCGAACAACGAGCTTCCCGTCGTGGACCCGCGGTGGTGAGCCCGTGATCCCCGTGCTCCTCCCCCTCCTGACGTGCGGCGAGCCCGGGGCGGACGCCCGATGGGCTCGATACGGACACGCCCGCGATCTGCGTCGAGTACGGCCCGTTCGCCGGAGTCCGCGAGATGGGCGGCGGCGCGATCCTGTGGGCGCCGCCGACCCTCGACTACGCCGGGGGCGGGAGCGCCCTCACGGCCGCTGACCTCAACGGCGACGGCTTCGCCGACTTCCTCGCGGGCTCCAAGGCCCGCCGACAACGACGCCCTCGGAGCGGCCTTCCTCCTGCTGGGCGGGCCTCGCGACCAGGCGGGGGCGGCGAGGGGGCGGCGAGGGGGCGGCCAGCCGTAGCGCGGGGCCGTGCGATGGTGCTACACAACGGCATGTCCTCCGAAGCTCCTCCCGGCACCATCCCGCGCGCTGAAGCCGCCGAGCGGCTCTCCCTCGACGAAGCGGGCCTACAACGTCTGATCGACGCGGGCGCGCTCCGCACGACCCCCGATGGCGCCTTCGTCACCGTCGAGAGCCTGCTCGTCCACCTGAGCAGCCGCGTGCGGACCAGCCTCGCGTCCCTCGACGAGAAGATGGGGGGGAAGCCCCGGGCGCCCGGCGGCCTCGGCGGGCTCCTGTTGATGAAGGCGCTGTTGACCCTTGGCTTCCTCGCGGCGATGGTGGAGCTCTTCTCCATCCAGGACGACAACACCATCGTCCCCCTCCCCGGCTTCTTCCTGGGGATCGCGGCGGTGGTCGGCGTGTGCGTCTGGCTCGCCCGGCGGCAGCCGGACTTCGGCACCACCAACGGGTTCGGCGTCACCCTCTATGGGAAGAAGAAGACGCCCGAGGGGCAGGTCGGCACCGCCTGGCTGGTGGCGGCGATGATCCCGTTGGCGCCGGTGCGCTCCCTGGTGATCCTGGAGGAGGGCAAGGAGACCGTCGACGGGGGCGGAGCCATGCGGACGCGGAGCTACATGACGCGGCCATTGCCCGGGATCTTCTGGCCGCAGGCCGCGCCGGTGATGGTGGTGGCCTGGGCGGGCATCATGCTGGCCGGGTGGGCGCTCACGACGACGGGATGAGGGGGGATGCTCGCGGGCCCCCGGTTCCGCGGCTCCCAGACGACACCGACGACACCGACGACACCGACCTCCCGGACGCCGACGGGTACCCCGAGGACGTGGCAGGCTGATTCCGCAGGAACGTTCAGGGACAACCGGCGTAGAGATTCCAGCGCTCATCCCCTATGGCAAGATCCGCGTCGTCACTGGTGAGGACCAGGTCGGGAACCGCGTCACCTGTGAAATCCAGGGTCGACCACGAGTAGCGCGTCTCGACGCCGTCGACCTCGCGCTCGGCCCAATCCCCGGCGTCCGTCGTGTACCACGGCCCGCTCCAATCGGAGTAGGTCCCTGGGAGTTCGGGTAGCACCCAGGCGGTGGCTGTCTCGTTGAACCCGTCCTCCGTTCCCTCGTAGAGCGACCAGTGCTCCGCGCCCACGGACCGATCCACGCCGTCGAAGGTGAGCACGAGGTCCAGCACGCCGTCCCCGGACAAGTCCAGCGTCGACGCGTCGTAGGAGTAGTCGCTCTCGCCGATGAAGCGCCAGGTCTCGGTGTGGGTCCAGTACCAGGGCACCTCGACCGCCCAACTGTCGCCCTTGAGGGCGGGGAGGGTCCACGGCACGGGCGTCGGGACGAACCCGGTGCCCGTACCCTCGTACACCAGCCACTGATGGTCCCCGATTGACGGGTCCGTGTCGTCGCGCGTCAGCACCAGGTCGACCAGGCCGTCCGCGGTGAGGTCCAGCGTGGCCCACTGCGAGTTGCGTTCGGGCCCGATGACGCCGAGATAAGGGAAACCTTGGACGCAGCGGCGAGACTTGCCAGCCCCAAAAATGCGGATGGCGTAGAATCCCTTGGGGGGACTCTACGCCATCCAGTGTGGTCGGCCGGACTGGATGATTATAGAACTTTCTGGATCGACACGCACGGGTGCTCGGGCGTGGAAGTGGTGGCGTTGAAGGAGAGCTTGGTGGGTGCGTGAATCCCAGATCCCGCTTGGTGCCGGTGCGCCATGTGGCCGGACGCCCGTGCGCGCCACCTCATGCCCGGCCGTGCGATGGAAGGGCGAACCCGCCCTGGGAAGCACCTCGACCACAGCCTCAGCACCCAACGCGAAGACGATTGCTGACGTGCGAGGCGGCCTCCGCGCGTCCCCGCGCGGGC
>JAZKFH010000011.1:0-140472 GCA_040386535.1 Myxococcota bacterium
TACCGGTGGGCAGGACTGGGATTGGAGTGGGTGGAATTGATGGGACGGGACACGGCGCCTGCGCGCGCGCGTCGGCCACGGTGGGGAGGGGCCCTAGCAGCGCGTCTTCCGAGGTCGTGGGGCCCGTCCGCGGCGCGGCCTGCGCGGCGGTCGCGTCGCGCAACGTGGGCGGCCCACCGGCGTAGGTGCTTGTGTTCGTGGCGCGGGCCTCCGACCGCCCGCTCGCGGTCCCTTCTGAGGGGGCCGGGGCATCCGCGGCCCCAGTCGACCCGGCTGTCTCCGCCGCGTGCCCCGCGGTCCCCGTCTCCTCCGATGGCGTCTCGGGACCCCGCTCGAGCACGGCGCCGATCTCCCGCTCCGCGGCGTAGGCCTCGCGCTCCGTCGAGTCCGTGGGGCTCGACACCCCGTGTTTCCCCGAGAGCCTGCCCTCGTCGTCCTGTTTGACGTGCGTAAGCTCATGGACGAGGAGGCGGTCCCCCGTGCGGGTCCCCGGGGCGAACTGCCCCTGACCGAAGTAGATGTCGCTCCCGACGGTGAAAGCGTAGGCGTCGATCGCGGCGGCGGCGTGCGCAGCAGGGGCATCCGAATGGATGCGAACGTGCTCGAAGTCGTGCCCGAACGCGGCCTCCATGCGCGCCCGCACGCCGTCCGGGAGCGCGTTGCCGGTGCCCGCCGGGAGGTGGAACCCGCCGCCGCCGCTCGCCCGCACCTGCCGGAGGATCGCCAACATCACGGAGTTCGGCGCCTCGCCCGGCACGGTCGGCGCGATCCCCGCCGCCTGCCCCATCACCGCGGCGCGCACGACGGGCCCGAACCCGCCCACCTGCGCCCCGGCGAGCGCGGCGCGGACCACCGAGTTCCCGACCGAGCGCTGTAGGGCCGCGACGGCGCTCGGCGTCTCCGAGGCCGACGGGACGGCGCTGGCGCGCCGGAGGGCCTCCGCGACGCGTGTTTTTACTTGCCGCGCGAGTGTCGTGCCCATTGGTCATCCCGACGGCTGCGTCAGGATAGCGACTCTACTATATGTGATCAACAAGCACCATCAGCGGCTTGTATTTTCGCAGGCGGGATGGACGGACGCGTGGCGCCTCCCTCGCCCGTGCGGCCGCGCGGTGCGGTCGGCCGCGGCCTCGTTCGGCATGACTGCGAGGGCCATTGATCTGTCACCGCGGCGCCGTGAGGCTCCGCCACCCAGAGCGCCTCTCAGAAGGGAACGAGGGGGCCAGCCGGAGGCGAGCACCCGCGCGTATTCACGGGCGGTCTGCTCGTGGTCCACCGTTCCGAGCCGCGGCATGCCGTCCCAGACGGGACAGGGCGGCTACCGACCCCACGCCCGACCGCACCCGCGTCGGGGGCATTTCCCCGCGCCACCAAGGCCGCCGACCGCGTCGAGCAGGGTGCGGGCATCCGGGCCCACACGAACCCGCACGCCGCCGAGGGACGTGCCGAAGCCCGCCTCGAGCGCCGCCTGGTGTGGGAGGGATGCGGCCGCACCGAGGTGGGTCATGTCCTCGGCCTCGAGCCCCTCCGTTGTCGTCCGCGATCGCTTCCTGGCAGGACGCTTCGCGTCGGCCGCAGCCCCGCGTTCCCCGGCACGTTCGGGGCCGCCCGCGGCGCTGGCGCACGCGCTCATCCGGTGCCCTTCCACGAGCTTCCTGCCTGCGCTCTCGGCCCTGACCGCCCCATACACAACTCGCGCGACGGCCGCAGGATGGGTGCAGCGTCGGTGAAGGTCAAGCGCTCCGATCCCCGCCTCGTCGGCAGTTGCATGCGTACGAGCAGCGTCATCCGCAGCAATGTTTCACGCGATGGCCCCGGCGCGGAGCGTCGGCAGAGAACGGTGGTGAGAGCGCGTGCCCGTGCACCGTGGTTCCGGACGCCCGGGAGAACATGGCCGCTCTGTTGAGGTTCGAATCATCGGGGTGAGCACGGCATTAATTGAATAGTGGCGCCTTCTCGAGCCGACGGTGCCAGGAACGAGCTACCTGATCCGATGCATGATACTTGATCCGATGCCAGCAGCACACCTGTACTCGGGACTCGTCTGGGAGGACGCCACGGAAGGTTGCGCTGCGTACCTTGCCGAAAAGGACGCCCACACCGCTGTGCTCTTCGTCCACGGCTTCTACGGCCACCCCACCAAAACCTGGGGTGACTTCGTGGCCGCCGCAGACAACGATGGTCGGTTCGACGCCGCTGACCTCTTCTTCTGGGGCTACTCCTCCCGAAGTGAGGTGGGTCAAACCGCCAACCGCTTGCACCGGCTGCTGGCCCGGCTCGCCGAAGGTGATCCCAGCCTGGAATGCGGTCCACCAGTAGAGCATCATCTCCTCCGCGCCCTGAACCGGCAGCCAGGGCGGCCGTATGGAAGGGTCGTTCTGGCCGCCCACTCGCTGGGTGGTCTGGTTGCGCGGAAGGTACTGCTCCATGCTGCAACTCTGAATCCCCCGCCCGATTGGATGCAGCGGGTTCGGATGACGCTATTTGCGCCGGCCCAGTGCGGCTCTGTCAATCTCGCCAACGTGACGAAGCTCACCGAGAGCTGGTGGGCCCTCGTCCCGGTGCTGCGTGATGTGGTCAGCCCTCCTCTGCGAGCCCTCGCCGCCGGGAGTCCTGAGTTGCTGCAACTCCGGGCCGACGTGAGGGCTGCGGTGGGTGCCCGCAAGGCCGGAGCGCTGCCGGCGGAGCCGTTGGTACCGAGTCGCTTGGTTTGGGGCAAGGAGGACGCCGTCGTGGTGAACGACGTCTTGGATGGGGACCCCGTAGCAATAGAAGAGGACCCCGCCAACGGAAACGGCTTCCTCAACCACGGGGCCGTGTGTAAGCCCGGCGGCATCTACCTCAACGCCCTGGAGCACGTGTATGCCGCCTTCTGAGGCAGCCATCGTTGCTGCGTTTCGCTCTAGGTTCCTCCCGGAGCGTCTTGTGGAGCCAACGATAGCGGAGTGGCGGACTCGCCAGTGCGCCGGGACCCTCGACCGGGACCTTCGCCACCATCGGGACGGACCGGTCCAGGACACGAGTCTCGTTAACTTTCGGGCACGCATTGATCTCGTCCTGGGCGGACTAGAATTAGGGTGGGTGGGTGTCGTCGCGCGGGCGATACCCCTTTCGGCATTAAAGGACTTCGTCGACTTTCTCAACGAACCATCAACTCTCGCGTACTACAGCACGCGCTACCCAGTTCCGCTGCCCCCGCGCCTCCGTGACGCCCTCGCGGACCTCAGCGGACTCCCTGTGGTGCCCCTCCCGCTCGCCCTCAACCCTGCTCTGGAGGAGTTTTTTTCGCTGTCGCAACGGGTGCGTACGGACGAGGACGTGGGGGTCTTCCTCGACATGGTGGACGACATATTCCTGGACGATGTGGGGTGGCCAGCGCTCCGGCAAGTCTTGGACTCGGCGGCCAAGGGCGTGGACTGCGACGGACCCCGCCCGATCGAGGCGCTGATGTTCGAGCGGGAGGGCGAGGAGACAACTCTCGGCTGCGCGCTCCGCGGTGCAGTGACGTATCTCGGCATCCTCCGTGAACTCGATAGCCTACTTGAGAACGCGCGAATGGCGGATCCAATATTGGCGGAGGCGATGTGGGGCCAACACGCATATTGGCTGAAGCAACTTCAGGGGAAAACAGACTTGGTGTCGTTCGCGAACGCCCTTGCCCCGACCATTGGGTGGGTAGAGCTTCTTGCGCGACTCGCCGCGGACCCGCGCTTGACCCATGAGCGTCGAACGCGGCAGCGGACGAGCCCGAGTGTGCTGGAGATCCGGGGCCTCAAGCTACAAGAGGCACACGACTGGAAAAAGCGGCTACCCCCGGAGGCCCGCGCCGCGCTGCGCCCGGGCGCGGCTACGGGCAGCGCCAGGACATTCGGGCAACCTTCTGCGCTTGTTCTCACCCTAACCCTCGTGCCTCCCGCGATCGACGCCCTGGTCGACATTTGCGCGGGGAAGGAGATTGAGCTTGAGATCTTTCGCCACGGCCCCCATCCCGGGCCCTCCTCGGTCCGGTACCAAGGAGACCATCCTGCCACGCCGGAGAACGTCCGTGCGTTCCTCGACGATCTCGAATAGCCTGGACTGACATGGCACCGAGCGCCTGGACAGACCTCATTGCGAATCGGGTAACTATTCCGACACTCACCGAGGAGGTGGCTCGGGAGATTCTCATGTGGCGTCGGATACCGGACGAGGTGCTGCATTCTTGGCTCCACGAGGGGCAGCACCATCTCAGCTTCAGCTCCTACGTGATTGGTGCGGCGGTCGGTCGGGCGACCCGAGCCCTTGAACGGGTCCGCCACGGGGGGCAGGGTATCGCTGGTAGCAGGGACACTTTTCTCCCCGTCATGTTGGACGTGGCGGCGCTCGAGATCGCAACCATGGCACTCCGGCCGTTGAGTGAGGGACTCGCACTCTTCGCTGAGCATCATTTGTATCTTGGTCCGGGGGACCTCTCCACCAGCCTGACTCTGCTTCTTCTCCAGTTGGAGTTTCTTCGGTCGGAGTCTGGCTCGGGGCGGTCCCCAGCGGACACGCTCCGGGCGCGGGTTGAATCCGCAAATGCGGGGATGCGAAGGGCGCGGCTATCCGAGCGCGCGATCGAGGAAGCAACGGGGTTGATGTTTCGACCACTCGACCTTAGTGATGGCGGGTATTTGCCAGGGTACCTGTGGTTGCTTGCGGCGAGACGGAGACTCATCGACTGCGGTGTGACCGCAGCGGCCGACCCGGAGACATTTCTCCACGTAGTTCGGGAGTACTTCTTCTCGGATTATGGAATGGTTGACGCGCTCACGCAGCCCGTCGCATCGCCGCTTGAACTCGCGGACAGGGTGGTTGACCATCTTACTGCTCGGCTCGCGAGCTTCCCCGAGACTACCCAAGCTGACTGGGAGGTAGCCGTGGTAGAGCTCCTCTCAAAGAAGGACGCCTTTTTCCAACCCTTCGGATCTCAGGCGCACCTTGGGGTTTCGTCGGCGGTTCAGGCGAGGGCCGAGGCAGCATTGAATTCTCTCGACGCCGCGCTAAAGGGTTCCGATGCCATGCTCCTGTCCTTCCTGCTTCGGCAGGTGTTCGTGGGCGGCAGCATGGCCGTAGGCTGCTCGAACATGGGTGCTGATATGGTAGTGAGCATCGGTTCCATCGGTACCATTAAGTGCAGACCGCTCGATACGGCAACCCCCTGCGTCGGCGCCGGGTCCCTGACCCTGTACGTGCTCTATGGCTCCGGCAACCATGGGGCCCTGTACGCTGCGATCAAGGTCCGTGGCGAGCTCCAAGCAGTCCTGAACCTCGCGACAGCGGGGAGCGTGCCAGAAGAAGTACTAAACCTGATTGCTTGTCACGCCCTCGTCGGCGCCACCGACTCTGGGCTCACGACCTTCGTCGAGGGCATCAACAAACTACTTTCGGAGGTGCCGGAGTATTCGAATGCCATCGGTAGTGAGCTTGCCGCGCGCGTCGTCGCGGCACACCTTAACTCGCCGGTATTGGCGACGTTTCAGTTGAGCGGCGCGAATCTCGAGCAGCCGTTTGACCATCTCCCACTGGACCTACTCAGTGGCGCAACATTGGTCGGGCTCTGTCGGTCGGCGGGCCTTGCAGGGGCGGAGATTGGCGCGCGACTTCGGGCGCTGAATCTCCCGCCGCTGGAGGAAGTTGACGCGCGAGCCTCAGAGCACGGTCTGCTCCGACTGATCACCCTCGAGTAGTCTCCGAGTGCGCTACCGTTCCCCTGCTGGAGGATAGGAGACATCACCCGCTGTAGGCTCCCACCCAGCGGGAGCACGCAGCCGACGGAGGAGGCGGAGCCCGTGGAGAAGCCGGCGCCCCCGTTGAAGCCGGCGCCCATCGCGACGCCGGCGCCCGTCGCGAAGGTGCCGCCCGTCGCGAAGGCGGCGCCCCCGGTGGAACCCCCCGCCGCCGCTCGTCCGCGCCTGCCGGAGGATCGCCAACATCGCTGAATTCGGCGCCTCCCTCGCAACGATCGGCGCGATCCCCGCCGCCTGCCCCATCACCGCGGCGCGCACGACGGGCCCGAACCCGTCCACCTGCGCCCCGGCGAGCGCGGCGCGGATCACGGAGTTCCCGACCGAGCGCTGTAGGGTCGCGACGGCGCTCGGGGCCTCCGAGGCCGACGGGACGGCGCTGGCGCGCCGGAGGGCCTCCGTGACGCGCGTGGCGCGCGAGGCGGAGCGTCGCCCGAGCCCCGCGCGGAGCTCGAGCGACGCCGTTAAGCTTAGGGCACGCAGGTCCAGCGCCGGAGCGTCCCGTCCTCGTGGGCGGTGAGGAGCCAGGAGCCGTCGGGGTCGATGGCGAGGCCGGTCACGTCCTCGGTGCCCGCGACGCCGAGCGAGGAGAAGCCGAGGTCGGTGACCGCGACCAGGCCGATTCCCGAGAAGGCCGACCACGCGTAGGCGGAGCCCGGGCTGCCCACCGCCTGCGGGAGCCCTACGAACGTCTGGAGCGACGCGAGAAGCGCACCGGTCGCGTCGAGCGCGGCGTACCAGGCGTAGCCGTCGGGCCCGCCGACCGCCCAGACCCCGCCGTCCGGGCGGGCGACCACGTCCACCGCCTCCCCGAACGCTGGCAATTCGCTATCGGAACGCGTCATGCCGTCCGAGAACGACACGTAGGGCCCCGACGCCGTCCAGTACCCCTCCGCCGTGCGGCCGACGGCCTCCGCGCCGACGAGGCCGAGGTCCTCGTCGTGCACGAGCTTCGTGCCGTCCCAGGTGAACGGCGCCTCCGTGGTGCCGCCGAAGATCCCGGTGCCGTCCGTCGTGAGCGCCAAGATCTTGCCGTCGGCGGCGGCGGTGGCGAGGGACGCGCCCGTGACGCTGTCGAGCACGCGCAGGGTGGCGCTGTCGCCCACCGCGACGGCGCCCTCGAGCAGGGCGAGGCCGCGGTAGTGGTCGTCGGCAGTGGCGGACCAGCGGGAGGTGACGTCGCTCGCGGCCCCCGCCGGCACGGGGAGCGCGAACACGTGGATCGCCTCGGCGTCGCGGAGGGTGCCGCCCGCGAGAACGACGAGCGTGCCGTCGCCCCACGCGATGCGGCCGGGCGTGCCGTCCAGGCCAGGGAGGACCTTCGACCAGGTCTCCGAGAGGGCCACGCCGCCGGGGACGCAGTCGTCGAGGAGGGCGTCCGACGCGGCGCCGGTGTCGGCGTCGGTGTCGGCGTCGGCGTCGGTGTCGGCATCGGCGTCGGCGTCGGTGTCCGTGTCCGTGTCCGTGTCCGTGTCCGTGTCCGTGTCCGTGTCCGTGTCCGTGTCCGCGTCGGTGTCGGCGTCGGTCTCGTCGGGGTTGTGTAGAGTGGAACCGGTATCCGCGGGGTCGGGGGTGGTGGCGCAGGCGAGCAGGAGAAGCAGCATTCAGGACCTCCTGACCCACTGTGTCCGACGCCCTGCCGCCGCAGAATCGGTATGATCCTTACAAGATCGTTCAGCTGAGCCGAACAGTCGTACCGGCGTGACGCGGGTGGGCGTCGGAATTGCATCGGGCCTCGTGCGGCATGGAATCTTCCGTCCCAATCGAGCCGGGTGTTGCTACGCGAGGCGCACGGTAGTCCCGAGATGGCCGTCCGCGACCCGATACCGCCCGGTGAACGTCGCGCCGGATGGGTAGGGCGGAGCGTGGCGGAGGAGCGTGACGCGAAACGTGCTATCGCCAGCGAGCAGCAGCGTCACGTCGCTGAAGTCGAGATAGTGTCGGACGCGGGGGTACACCGCCTTGTAGAAGGCTTCTTTCCCCGAGAAGACGAGACGGTCGGCGACATGTGCCAAGGCGGGGGGGAGCGCCGCGAACGCGGCGTGCTCGCGTGGGGAAACGACCAGAAGGGCGACGCCCTCCGGCAAGGGTTCGGCGGGCTCGACATCGATCCCGATGCTGCCGCCGACGTTGGTGACCGCGACCGCGCACCGGGTCGCGCAGTGGGTGATCGACCCGACCACACCGTCGGGCCAGAGCGGGGCTCCGGCGGCGTCGTTGAGGAGCGGGCCAGGCCGGACCCCCAATCGTCCGAGGAGGGCCCGCGCGAGCAGGCGACCCGCGGCGTGCTCGCGGCGGCGCTTGTCGACGGCCCCTTCGACGGCAGCCTGCTCCGCGGAGTGGAGCGTGGCGGGGTCGGCGTCCCGAGGATCCATCTCGGCCACCAGCACGGCGTCGGGGAGGATTGGACGGAGGAGCATTGGGGGCCGGCCGCGTCACACACGCGGGAGGAGGTGCCAACGGGAGCGACGGGGGCGGGTGTGTTCGGGCCGTAGTCGGTCCACGTCGCGCCCGCCACGAGCACCAGGGCGGAGGGTGGGGGCGCGACGGGACAACGTGCCGGCGGCCACGCTCGTCGGCGCCGTTCCCTTGGCGTGCTTGCTCGTTCGGAGCCGCCCAGCCATACTAAAGCGCATGTCGTTCGAGGGCACCCTCCCGACGCTCGTGGAGCTCGTGCGGGCGAGGGCCAGACACGATCCGCATCGGGTGGTGCTCGTCCCGCTCGTCGATGGCGAGACGGCCGGCGAGCCCCTCACCTACCAGCAGCTCGACCGGTGCGCGAGCGCCGTCGCCGCCGACCTGGCGCAGCGCTGCCCTCCGGGCTCGCGGGCGCTCCTCGTCCACCGGAACGGCAGCGACTTCATCATCGCGCTGTTCGCCTGCTTCTATGCCGATGTGATCGCCGTTCCCGCCTACCCGCCCCGCGCCCGGCACGCGCGTGCACGGCTGAACGCAATCATCAAGGACGCTGAGCCCGCGGTCGTCCTCACGGACGTACCGGCAGACGTGGCGGACCTCCCCCTCCGCCCGGTCGGTCGGAGTCGAGCGAGCCCACCCTCCGATTCCGACGCGCCGGCCTTGCTCCAGTACACCTCCGGCTCCACTGCCCAACCGAAGGGCGTCTGCGTGACACACCGGAACCTGGTCCACAACCAGGCGGCCATCGCGCGTGCGTTCGGACACGACGAAGCGTCGAGCATCGTGAGCTGGCTGCCGGTCTACCACGACATGGGGCTGAGCAACCTGCTGCAGGCCGTGTACGTCGGGATCCCGTGCTTCCTGATGGCGCCGGCCCACTTTCTCCAGCGGCCCGCGCGTTGGCTGGAGGCGATCGCGCGGCATCGGGCGACCACCAGCGGAGGGCCCGACTTCGCGTACGAGCTGTGTTCGCGGCGGATCACCCCGGAGCAGCGTCGGCGCCTCGATCTGGGATGCTGGCGCGTCGCTTACGACGGGTCCGAGCCCGTTCGTGCCCAGACCCTGCAACACTTCGTGGAGACCTTCGGCCCCCAGGGGTTCCGCGCGTCCGCGTTTCGCCCGTGCTACGGCCTCGCCGAGGCCACGTTGTTGGTCGCCGCGGGCGCCCCGGATTGTGTGGCGCGGATCGAGCGCTTCGAAACCCTGGCGCTGACCGAGCATCGCGCGGTGGTGGCGGCGCCGGGGCTCGGGCAGGCGCTCGTGAGCTGCGGAAGCGCGCGCGAATGTGAGGTGATCATCGCGGACCCCGACGGCGGGCGGGCGCTGCCGACCGGGCGCGTCGGGGAGATCTGGGTCCAGGGGCCGAGCGTCGCGGCCGGCTACTGGCAGCGGCCCGAAGAGACGGCGACGGCGTTCGGCGCCCGCGTGCCTGGACACCCAGGAACCTTCTTGCGAACGGGGGACCTCGGCTTCGTGACCGATGGGGAGCTCTACGTCGCCGGGCGCCTCAAGGATCTGATCGTCGCTCGCGGCCAGAACCACCACCCGGCGGACATCGAGCGCACCGCGCAGGACACGGACCCGTCGTTGCCCGTGGGTGGGGGCGCGGCGTTCGGGCTCGACGTGGCCGGCGAGGAGCGTGTCGTCGTGGTGCACGAGGTGGGGCGCGCCACCCTCGACGCCACGGCGCTGACCGGCATCATCCGCCGGCGCATCCTCGAGGAGCACGGGCTCCAGGTGGCCGCGGTGGTGCTCATCCGACCCGGCACCTTGCCCCGGACGACCAGCGGCAAAGTGCGCCGCGCCGCCTGCCGCGACCAATTCGTCGCGGGGACGCTCGTGGTCGTTTCGGAGTGGCGCCCGCCCTCCGAGTCCGTGGCGCCCGACAGCCACCCGCCAGCGCCGACGCCCGACGAGGTCCTGGATTGGTTCGCCACGACACTCGCCGATCGGCTGGGCGTCCCCGCGGAGACGCTGGATGTGGACCAGCCGCTCGGGCGGTACGCCGTCGACTCCCTCGCCGCGCTGGATCTCGCCCACCGCGTCACGACCCGCTTCGGGGTGGTGCTCCCGATCGCCACGATTTTCGACCAGTCCAGCATCTCGTCGCTCGCCGCCGCGGTGTGCCTGACGCTAGAAGCCGCGCCCCCTCGGCCCGATCCAGCGCTCGTGGCACCACCGGTCCACGCCGACGGGGTGCTCACGCGCGGCCAGCGCGCCATCTGGATCCAGGAGCAGCTGGGAGCGGCCCGCACCGCCAACCTCGTCGCCCGCGCGGCCCGCATCCACGGGCCGCTGGATCCGGAGGCCCTTCGGCGTGCGTTGCGTCGGCTGGTCGCGCGGCACCCGGCGCTCAGGACCACGTTCGAGGTGGGACCGGACGGTCCCGTGTCACGGACCCATCCGCATCTGACGCTCGATCTGAAGCTGGACTACGACGCGGGCCCCATCGCCGAGCGCCTGCGCGATCTGGCGCGGCGCCCGTTCGATCTGCAGCAAGGCCCGCTCTTGCGTGTGCACATGCTTCACGACGAATCTGCCGCCGGCCGCGGAAGCTGGGTCCTGCTCCTGGTCGTCCACCACATCGTGGTGGACTTCTGGTCGTTCGAGGTCATCGTGGCGGATCTCGCGGCGCTGTACGCGTCAGAACACCGGGGCGCCCCCGCGGTGCTGCGGCCGCCGGGCGCCTGCGCGGCCACCCTCCCTCTCTCCGCTGGCGAGGCCTCGGCGAAGTATTGGGAGGAGCGGCTCGCGGGGGCGCCGCACGCGAGCGCTCCGCCCGCAGACCTGCTCGCGCCGCGCACGCGCACGCACCACGCGGAAGCGGTCCCCCTCGTGCTGGACGAGGCGTTGACCCGACAGTTGGACGTGTTCGCGGCGACGGAGCGGGCCACGCCCTACATGATCCTGCTCGCCTCGTTGGCCGTGGTGCTCCACCACAACAGCGGCGCGGAGGACGTTGTCGTGGGATCTCCCACGGTCGCGCGTTCCGGGGCCGCGCTCGGGGGCGTCGTCGGCTGCTTCCTCGACGCGGTCGCGATCCGCGGAGATCTCGCCGGCGATCCATCCTTTCGGCGCGTGGTCCAACGGGTCCGGGAGGCGGTGGTGGGCGCGCTCGAGCACCGGGCCGATCCCCACGACCACGTCGGGGAGCACGCTCGGCCCGGGCCGTTCGACGTGCTTCTGGTGTGGCTCGGGGCGCACCACGACGTTGGAAAGGCGCTCGTCCCGTTTGCGCTGCAGGAGGCCGGCGCGTGCCTGGAGCTCGGTGGGCTCCGGCTCGAGGCGCTGCCCGTCCCATCCCCGAGCGCGCTGTTCGCCCTGGAGCTGGTGGCGGGCCGGGTCGGTCACGAGGTGCACGGCTCGCTCGCCTACGCCACCGAGCTGTACGCCGCGTCGACCGCGACGCGCCTCGTGGCGCACCTGTCCCGGGTGCTCCGCACCGGCCTCGATTCGCCCGATCGTCCCCTCTCGGAGCTCTCGCCGGTGGACGAGGCGGAGCAGCGTGTGCTGCTCCATCTCGGCGGAAATCCAG
Organism: Myxococcota bacterium; assembly: GCA_040386535.1. Classification (GTDB taxonomy): domain Bacteria; phylum Myxococcota_A; class UBA796; order UBA796; family SXON01; genus CAJBVW01. Next base: position 11,719 of record JAZKFH010000011.1, read on the forward strand.
AGGCGATCGTCCGGCCCGAGGGGTTGTACGACCGCGTCGCCGCCTGGGCTACCGCCACACCCGATGCGATAGCGCTCACGTTCGACGGCGCCACACTCACCTATGCCGCGCTGCACGACCGGAGCCGCGCGCTCGCCCATCGCCTCCAACGGCTCGGTGTGTTGCCCGGCCGGCCCATCGCGGTCCTGCTGGAGGACGGGCCCCTGCAGGTGACCGCCCTCTTGGCCGTCCTGGCGGCGGGTGCGTGCTTCGTTTGTGTAGACATCGGCTACCCGGCGCTCCGGCTCGAGCGGATCCTGGACGACCTGCGGCCCTCGCACGTCCTCACGTCCGCCACGTGGGCGAATCGGCCCGCGCGGGGTGATGAGCGCACCTGGGTGGTCATCGGGGAGGAGGACGGGGGGGGCCCGGAGGACGGGCCTCTGCGTGGCGGACGGGGCACGGACGCGGCCTATGTGGTGTACACCTCCGGGTCGGGTGGGTCTCCAAAGGGGATCGTCCAGTCGCATGCCGCCTTCAACCAGTTTCTGGATTGGCAGATCCAACGCTTCCACATGGGGCCGGGGCAACGGATCGCCCAGTGGGCAACACTCACCTACGATGCGGCCTACTGCGAGATCTTCGGCGGCCTCTGCTCCGGAGCGACCGTCTGCCTGGCCGTCCCCGCGATGCGCCAGGATCCGTCGGCGCTCCTCGCGTGGGTCGAGCGCGAGGCGATCACCCTGCTCCAGATGGTGCCGAGCTTCTGGCGTGTCGTGTGGGCGCAGCTCGCCGACCTGCCACCCGGCGCGCGGGACCCGCTGCGGAGCCTCGAGTGGCTGCTCCTCGCCGGTGAGGCGCTCCCGGTCGATCTGGCCCGCTCCTGGCTGGCTCGGTATCCGGCGCACCCCGCCCTCTTCAACCTGTACGGGCCCTCGGAGACAGTGTTGGCGACCTGCTACCCGGTCGAGGCGGTCGGGGAGGCGACCCGCTCGATTCCCATCGGCCGCCCGATCGACGGTCGACGGATTTTGCTCCTCACGCCCCACGGCCGCCCCTGCCCGAGAGGGGCGATCGGCGAGATCTACGTGCAGAGCCGCCACCTCACAATTGGCTACCACGGGCGGCCGGAGGAGACCGCACGGGCGTGGTTGCCCGCGCCCGGCGCCAGATCCGAGGACGATCGGATGTACCGCACGGGTGACCTCGCGCGGTGGACCCCGCAGGGCGAGCTCGAGTTCCACGGACGAATCGACGGCCAGCTGAAGATGCGCGGCGTTCGGGTGGAGCTCGAGGAGGTCGCCGCCGTGCTCCGCGCCTGCCCCCTGGTGGAGGACGCCGTCGTCGTCGCCGACGAGGATGGCGGCGGGGATCCGCGCATCCTCGCCTACGTGGCGGGGCCAGCGGCGATCGACCTCGCAGCGTTGCGCGAGGCGGCGCGGCGGATGCTGCCCCCACAGGCCGTTCCGACCGCCTTCGTGCGCCTGGACGCCCTCCCGCGGACCCGCACCGGCAAGATCGACCGTCGCGCCCTGCCGCCGCCCGCTCCCGCCGAGCGCTCCGGCCCTGCGGCCTCCTCGGCGCCGTGGACCGACCGGGAGAAGCTCGTCGCGGCGGTGTGGCAGGAGGTGCTCGGGGTCCAGGCCGTGGGCGTGGACGACCGCTTCATGGACCTCGGCGGGCACTCGCTGAGCGCGATGCAGGTGGTCGGTCGGCTGCGGCGCCGCGGCTGGGAGCTCCCGCTCGCCAGCGTGTTCGAAGCGCCCAGCGTGGCGGGCATGGCCGCGCGGATCCAGGCAGTCGAGGGGAGCGTGCCCGACCTCGCACAGATGGTGGACGACATCGAGGCGCTCTCGGACGACGAGGTCGAAGCGCTCCTTTCCGACCCGGAGGGTACATGACAGATTCGGGGGGCACCCACCTCCTTTCGTCCGCCCGTTACACCCTGCACGATCTGCGCAGATTGGTGGACGAGCGGCCCCGCCTCGGCCTCGCGCCCGACGTTCGCGCGCAGATCGAGGCGGGCGCGCGGTACGTACAGGCGAGGGCGACAGAGGATCGTTACATCTATGGCGTGAACACGGGCTACGGTGCCTTGTGTGAAACCCGAATCGGCGTGGAGCACCTCGAAGAGCTCCAGCGCCGGCACGTCCTCTCCCACGCGTGTGGTGTCGGGCCCATCGTCCCGGAGCGGATCTCCCGGCTCGTGATGCTCGTCAAGCTGCTGACCTTCCGCACCGGCCACACGGGGATCTCCGTCGAGACCGTCGACCGGCTGCTGGCACATTGGAACGAGGGCCTCATCCCGACCATCCCCAAGCGAGGAACCGTCGGGGCGAGTGGCGATCTGGCCCCCCTCGCGCACATGTCGCTGCCGCTCCTCGGCCTGGGCCAGGTGTACATGGACGGTCGCGTCGTCCCGGCGTCGGAGGCCCTCGCGCGGACGGGCTGGGCGCCGCTGCGCCTGCGCGCGAAGGAGGGGCTCGCGCTCACCAACGGCGTCCAATACATCAACGCGCTGGCGGCGAGCGCCCTGATGGAGATCGGTGACCTCGTGCGGTGCGCCGACGTCATCGCCTCCCTGAGCGTGCAGGGATTCAGCGCGGCGCGGTTGTTCTACCATCCGAGGTACCACGAGACCTCGTTTCACGAGGACAGGAGGATCGTCGCGGCAAACCTCGGGTCGCTGCTGGACGGGAGCAATCACTCCGAGCTGCCCACGTGCAACCGGTCGACACAGGACCCCTATTCGTTCCGATGCATCCCCCAGGTGCACGGCGCCATCCGGCAGACGTTGCGCTTCACCTGGCAGGTGATGGAGGACGAATGCAACGGCGTGTCGGACAATCCCCTGTTCTTCCCCGAGGAAGACCTGATCCTGACCGGGGGCAACCTCCACGGGGAATCCACCGCCTTCAGCACGGATTTCCTCGCGATCGCCGTCAGTGAGCTGGCCAACATCTCCGAGCGGCGCACGTGGCAGCTGCTCTCCGGCCAACGGGGCTTGCCGAGCTTCCTGGTGGCCAACCCGGGCCTCGACTCCGGGCTCATGGTCGTGCAGTACACCTCCGCTGCACTGGTGAACGAGTGCAAGGTCCTGTCCACGCCCGCGAGCGTCGACACGATCCCGACCTGCCAGACCCAGGAGGACAGCGTCAGCATGGGTGGCACCTCCGCGTACAAGCTCGGTCAGATCGTCGAGAACTGCGGGACGGTCCTCGCCATCGAGCTGCTCGTCGCCGCGCAGGCGTGTGACCTGAACGGCGGGTTGCGGCTCTCTCCCACGACCCGAGCCATCGTGGACGGCCTGCGCCAGCGGGTGCCCTTCCTCTCCGAGGACCGGCTGCTCGCGGACGACATCGAGGCGACCCGCACGTTCTTCGCCGAGCACGCCCGGGCGTGGTCGACGCTCGTGGCCTGAGCGCGTGGCCGTCCCTCGACCTGTTGCACCGGCATGAGCATGGACGACGATGGCGGGCTCGCGGCGAAGCTCGCCCGGCTGCCCCTGGCGCGGCGGATCCTCCTCGCCCGGCGGCTCGCGGCGGCCGGGGTCGATCCGGAGACGCTCCCGATCCTCCCCGTCGCGCGGCGTGTGGGCGGGGAGTTCGAGCTCTCGCCGACACAGCAGGGGTTGTGGCTGGCCGAGCGTCTCCATCCGCGGACGGCGGCGCTCAACGTGGCCGTCGCCGCGCGTATCGAGGGGGCGCTCGACGTGGCGGCGCTGGCGGAGAGCTTCCAACGGCTGGCACGTCGCCACGAGTCCCTCCGCGTCGAGCTCTCCGAGCGGGACGGCCGGCTGTCCGCCCGTGTGTCCCCCGAGCCCAACACCCACCTCGCCTTCGTCGATCTGACCGTCCTTCCGCCGGCGCTGGGTGAGGAGGATGCGGCGCGACGCTGGCGTGCGGAGGCCCTGCGCCCCTTCGACCTCAACCACGGGCCGCTGTGGCGCGCCACCCTCCTCCGCCTCGACGCGGGCACCCACGTCATCGTCCTCGTGCTGCATCACCTCATCGCCGACAATTGGTCGATGGGGATCGTGGGGCGGGAGCTGGGGAGCTACTACGAGGCGCTCACCACCGGGATCCCGGCGGTGCTCCCCGAGCTCCCGATCCAGTGTGTCGACCACGCCGCCTGGCAGCGGCGCCGGCTGGCCGAGGGTCGGCTCGACGCGCAGCTCGCGTATTGGAAACGACAGATCCCGGTGTCGCCAGCGCCCTTGTTTCCGACCGACCACCCTCGTCCGGCGGTCAAGAGCTACCAGGGAGCGCGGGTGCCCCTCGCGTTCCCCTCCTCCCTCGCCGAGGCGCTCCTCGGCTGGTGCACCCGGGAAGGGGCCACCCTCTCCATGGCCCTGGTGGCGGGCCTGGCAGCGCTGCTGCATCGGTACACGGGCGCGGATCGGGTCGTGATCGGAACGGACGTCGCCGGGCGGGAGCGCCCCGAGTTGGAAGGCCAGGTGGGGTTCCTCGTCAACCAGGTGGTGCTCCGCCTGGAGACGGGCGGCAATCCGGTGCCGGCGGAGCTCCTGCGGCGGGTGCGGGGCACGTGCCTGGACGCCTACACGAACCAGGAGGCGCCGTTCCACAAGGTGGTGGAGGTCGTGAAGCCGCCGCGGTGGCTCGACCGGACGCCGCTGTTCCAGGTCAAGCTGGATCTGTTGACGATCTCCCTGGCGGCGGTGAGCCTGCCCGGGCTCCACGTGACCCCCCTGGCGACGGACGGCACCGCGAAGTTCGATCTCGAGTTCGTGCTGTGGCGCAGCGCGGGGGAGCTACACGGCTTCTGCGAGTACAGCACCGACCTGTTCGAGGCCGTCACCGTCGGCCGCCTGCTTTGCCATTACGAAGGCATCCTCCACCAGATGACGGCCCACCCGGAAGGCCGGATCCTCGACATCCCGCTCGCGGGCGCAAACGGGTCCGCCGAGCCGCGCTTCGCGGGCAACGAAGAGTTCTGCTTCGATCCGTGAACCGCCGGGCGGACGGTGGGCGAGCGGGGACACACACGCTATACACACTCGAGAACCGAGCCGGGCGCCATCGTGAGTCGCGATCCCATTCCCTGCCACGCCCTCCTCCGTGATCCACGGTCGGAACGTATTCTTCTCCGTGAAGAAGCCGCGGGTCTGGCGTTGCCGCAGGTCTCGGTCGCCGCGCCCTGGTTCGAGCTGGAGGCGCTCAACGCCGCCTACCACGCGTTGCTTGGTACCCGGACGACCGTGCTGCGGTGTGTAGAGGGGGATGTAAATACGCGGGAGTCCGCGTTCCGGGTGTACGCGCTCGAGATGCACGACGAGGCTTGGGAGGCGCGCCCCCCATGGCGCTGGGTCGAGCGCGCCGAGCTCGATGCGGTGGTCCTCGTCGCGCCCGAACAGCGGGCCTGGATCGCCCGGGGGTTCGACGATCCCGCGCAGCCACGCCTCGACTCCGCCGGCGTGTCGGCGCTCTGGCCGCCGTGGGCGTGGCCCGGTTGGTTCGCGCGGGCGGAGTCCTTCGTCGCAGCCGAGCTCGCGCGCTGCGGCCTCGCCGCCACGGCGCCCATCATCCAGGTTCGCGCCTGGCAGCGCTCCTGCGTGCTGCGCGCCGACACCGCGAGCGGTGGCGCCTTCTTCAAGGCTTCGCCCCGGATGTTCCCGCACGAGGCGGCGGTGGCTGGGCTCCTGGCGGCCCGGTACCCTGACTTCTTCCCGGAAGTGCTCGCGATCGACCGCACCGAGGGTTGGATGGTGATGCGCGCCCTGGAGGGCCACACCCTCTCCGAGATCCCCGATCTCGGCCGCTGGGAGGAGGCCGCGCGGTGCCTGGCACGGTTCCAGTTCGATTGCGCGGCGCACGTCGCCGAGCTGGCCCGCTGCGGCTGTCCCCGGTGGCCGCTCGATCGCATCGCCGATCGTCTGGGGCCCTTGCTCGCCGACACGGATGCGATGCTGATCGGGACGCCGGAGGGCCTGACGGAGGAAGAGGCACGGGAGCTGCGGGCCCGGCTCCCCGCGCTCCGCAACGCCTGTGCGCAGCTCGCGGGCGTGCCGGTGCCCGAGTCCTTCGAGCACGGGGATCTCCGCGGCGCGCACATCATCGCGAACGGGGGCGGATACCGGATGTTCGACCTTTCGGACGGAGCGATCGCGCACCCGTTCTACAGCGCGGTGAGCCTGCTCGACTACGACCGGATCCCGGCGGCCGGAGGCTCGCACGAGGCCGCGCGGATCCGGCTGCGCGACGCCTACCTCTCCGTGTGGGCGCCCCTCGCGCCGATGGAACGCCTCGTCTCCGCCTTCGAGCAGGCCCGCGTGGTCGCCATCCTGTACGCGGCGCTCCTCCGGTACGACGTGATCCTGCCCGCGATCCAACCGCGGGAGAACTGGTCGTTCATGATCCCCTATTGGCTGCGCAAGCTCCTCGTTGCGCTCCGGGAGCGTCCCGACACCGTTGGCTCCCCGTGGCCCTGACACCCTCCCAGGAGGCGCTCCTCCCCTCCGAGGACGATGTCACGTTCTACGAGCAGCATGGCTATTACACGTCGGCGCGGATCTACGCGGACGACGAGCTGGACGACGCTGTGTACGGCAGCGAGCGGTACTACGCGGGCGAGCGGGACACCGTGTTCCCCTTGCGGGGTGGCTACCTCGATTGGCGGCCGGAGGACGGCGAGGGGCTGCGCCAGAACGACTACGTGTCCCTCCAGAACGACGAGATCCGGCGGTTGGTGGAACACCCGCTCCTGGGCGCGATCGCGGCCCGGCTGTGCCGAGAGACCGAGTCCGTCCGCCTGTTCCACGACCAGCTCGTCTACAAGCCCCCCGGCGAGCTCGAGGGGACAACCATCGTCGGGTGGCATACCGACCGCGCCTATTGGCGGACGTGTACGTCGGATCGGATGCTCACCGCGTGGATTCCGTTCCACGCGGTCGACGCTCGTTCGGGGACCCTCACCGTGATCGACGGCAGCCACCGTTGGGAGGGCGCGGAGCGTCTCCACACCTTTCGCGACAAGGATCTCGCGGGCCTCGCGTCCCGGATGTTCCCCGCGGGTGCGGGCGTGCGGGAGGTGCCGATGACGCTCGCGCGGGGCGCGGTGAGCTTCCATCATTGCCGGCTGATCCACGGCAGCTACCCGAACCGCGGCGTTCGCCCGCGCGTCGCGCTGGCGGTCCACATGCAGGACGCCGCCAATCGTTACATTGCTCACTATGATGCCGCGGGAAATCCAATCCTGCACATCAACGACACGTTGTGCCGGAAGCGCGCGGACGGCGATCCGGACTATGCCGACAACAACATCTGCCCGGTGGTCTGGGCGAGGGGAGCCTGACGGTTCCCCGCGAGGCGACGTGCCATGGACAAGACGGATCCGACGTTGATCTTCGACGCCCGCCTGAAGGCGGAGCAGGCGTACTGGTTGGGGCGCCTCCGCCGGGAGCTCGAGGAGACCAACCTCCCCCTGGACTTCAAGCGCTCGAAGATCTACGCACCCAAGCAGGAGTCGCTGCCGTTCGAGATCTCCGAGGACACGCAGCGGCGCCTGGAGCGTCTCACCGGGGGCTCGCCGCTCCTGACCTACACCGCGCTGCTCGCGGCGCTCCTGGTCGCGCTCCGTCGGTACACCGGCAATCACACCGTGGTCGTGGGCAGCCCACCCGCGCGGGTGGACGGGCAGGCCGACCGGGCGAACGTGCTCCCGATCGTGGCGGACCTCGACGACAGCACCTCGTTCCGCGAGCTGCTCCCCCGGCTTCGTGACACACTGTCCGCGGTGTACGCGCACCAGAACTATCCATTCGGTCGTCTGCTGGAAGACCTCGGGATCGTGGCCCCGCCCAGCCGCTGCCCACTTTTTGACGTGGTCGCGTCATCCGCGGCGCTCCACGGTCCCCTGCCGCCCCTGAAGAACGACATCTCCTTCGTCTTCGTCGGCGCGCCCGGGGCCCTGGCGCTGCAGATCGTGTTCAACGCCCGGGTGCTCCACGCCGACACGGTGGCGGCCTTCGGCCGCAGCGTGTTGTGCCTCCTCGACGAGATGCTCCGGCGCCCCGCCGATCCGCTGGGCGCGCTCCCGGCGCTCTCCGGCGATCAGGCGCGGGTCCTGGTCGAGGGGTGGAACGGCACCCCTGGCGAGACCCGCGATCCCCGGCCGCTCGGCGGCGTCCCGGGGCTGTTCGAGGCCCAGGTCGATCGCACGCCCGATGCCCTGGCCGCGGAACAGGACGGGCGCTTCCTCACCTACCGCGTACTGGAGCAGCGCGCGAACCAGCTCGCGCACCACCTTCGTGCCGCCGGTGCGGGGCCCGACGTCCCGATCGGGATCGCGATCGCCCCGTCCCTGGACCTCCTCGTGGGCGTGCTCGGGATCCTCAAGGCCGGTGCGGCCTACGTCCCGCTCGACCTCGCCCTGCCGGCGGACCGCCGCCGGATCGTCGCCGAGGAAGCGGGGGTTCGCATCGTCCTCGTCGCTGGCGAAGGCCCCTCGCCGCTCCCGCCGGGCGTCGCGCGGCTGATCGATCTCGACGCCGACCGCGAGGTCATCGCGGCTACCCCCGCCACCCGTATTGCGAGCCCCGATCCGGAGGATCTCGCCTACATCCTGTTCACCTCGGGATCGACGGGCCGCCCCAAGGGGGTGTGTATGCCACACCGGGCCCTCACCAACCTGCTGGATTGGCAGATCCGGCAATCCACGTGTTCGGAGGGGTCGCGTACGTTGCTGCGCACCTCCCTCGGTTTTGATGTCAGCTTCCAGGAGATCTTCGCCACCTGGTGCGCCGGGGGCACGCTCGTCGTGGCGTCCGAGGCGATCCGGAGCGACCCGTGGGGGCTGCCGGCGTTCCTGGAGGCGAAGCAGATCAACCGGGTGTTCCTTCCGTTCATCGGCTTGCAGCAGCTGGCGAAGGGGATGTGCGCCCAGCAGCGGTTCCCCACGACGCTGCGCGAGGTGATCACCGCGGGCGAGCCGCTGCGCATCACGAGCGCGATCCTCGAGGTGTTCCGACAGCTGGAGGGCTGCTCGCTGGTGAACCAATATGGTCCCACCGAGACACACGTCGTGACCGCGAATGTACTTGATGGCCCCGCGATCCGTTGGCCGACGCTGCCGTCCATCGGGCGCCCCATCGCGAACACCCAGGTGTACGTGTTGGATGCGTGGCTGCAGCCGGTGCCCATGGGCGCCGTCGGGGAGCTGTGTGTCGGGGGCGTGGCGGTGGCCCGGGGGTACGCCGGGCGGCCGGAGCTCACCGAGCGCGCCTTCCCGGTCAATCCCTTCGTTCCGGGGCCAACGGCAGCCGCGGCCCGGCTCTACCGGACCGGGGATCTCGCGCGTCATCGCCGGAACGGCGAGATCGAGCTCCTCGGGCGTGCCGATCGCCAGGTGAAGATCCGCGGTCACCGGGTGGAGCTGGGCGAGGTCGAGGCGGCGCTGTGCGTGCATCCCGAGGTCGGCGAGGCGGTGGCGATGGGGACCACCGGTGACGACGGAGACACGCGTCTGGTGGCCTGGGTGGTGCCAGAGCACGGCCACAGGCCGTCGAGCGCGGCGCTCCGGGCGTACCTCGCCGAGAGGCTCCCCCCCGCGATGATCCCCGCGGCGTTCGTGCGGGTGGACACGCTCCCGTTGACCTCGACCGGCAAGATCGATCGTGCGGCCCTGCCCGCCCCGGACTGGGCACACCCGGAGATCGAGGATCCGTTCGTCGCGCCCCGGACGCCGGTCGAGCAGCTCCTCGCCGAGGTCTGGCGGGCGGTCCTGGGGGTCGAGCGCGTGGGGATCGCGGAGAATTTCCTGGAGCTCGGCGGAGACTCGATCCTCGCGACCCAGGTGGTGGCCCGGGCCCGCGCGGAGGGCGTCGGGATCAGCCTGCGGGACATCTTCCAGCACCAGACGGTCGCGGCGCTGGCCCTGGTCGCAAGCACGGCCCGGACCCGTGACGTGACGGCCAGCGGGCCGGCGCCCCTCAGCGCGATCCAACGTTGGTTGCTGGATCGGGAGCTTCCGAACCCGAGCCACTGGAACATGAGCGTGTTGTTGCAGACCCGGTTCGCGCACGCGCCCGGGCTCCTCGCGGGCGCCATGCGCGCGGTCGTCGCCCACCACGACGCGCTTCGCCTCCAGCTCGTCCAGGACGGCGCCGGTTGGCGCCAGGCGGCGGGGCTCTCGGCGCACCAGGCGCTCGCGGTGGTCCACCATGACCTGTCGGCCCTCCCGGCCCACGAGCAACCGGGCGTGGTCACGGAGCTCGCCGCCGCCGCACAACGCATGCTCGATCTCCACACCGGGCCGATGGTCGTGATGGCTACGTTCGATCTCGGGGCGGAGAGGCCGGGCCGGGTGCTGTTCGCCGCCCACCACCTCGTGATGGACGGGGTGTCGCTCCGGTTCCTCCTGGCCGACGTGGAGACGGCCGCGCGACAGCTGGCGGGCGGCGAACCGGTGGCGCTGCCGCCGCCGACCGCCCCGTTCCTCCACTGGGCTCGGCTCACCAACGAGCTCGCGCAGTCCCCCCGCCTGCACGCGGAGCTCGAGTATTGGGAGCGACGCCCGGCGACCCCTCCCGCGCGCCTCCCGCTGGACCGTCCAGACGGCCCGAACACCGAGGAATCCACACGCACCGTCGAGCGGTCCCTGGGCGCCGCCGAGACCCGCGCCGTGTTGCACGGCACCCCCGAGGGCATCCGGGACGTCGTCCTCGGCGCGCTGGTGGTCGCCCTGTCACGCTTCACCGGATCCCGCGCCGTGCTCGTCGACGTCGAGGGGCACGGCCGCGAAGAGCTGGCCGAGGCGGGAGAGTTCGCGCGCACGGTGGGCTGGTTCACGTCGCTCTTTCCGGTCTGCTTCGACATCGGGGACGCCCCCGCGCCGGGCGAGGTGTTGCGCGCCGTTCACGCACGACTCCGCGCGGTTCCCGGCAACGGCGTCGGCTACGGGCTCCTGCGCCACCTCGCCGGTCCGCAGATCGCGGCACGCCTCGCGGCGTTGCCCGCCGCCGAGGTCAGCTTCAACTATCTCGGGCAATTCGACGCGCTGCTCGCCGAGAGCGCGCTGTTCGCCCTGGCTCCGGAGTCCCCCGGCCCGCAGGTCGATCCCCGTGGAGCGCGGACCCACGCGCTCTACGTGGAGGGGCGGATCGTGCACGGCCAGCTGCTCCTCTCGTTCCGCTACAGCGCAGCGCTGCACGACGCCGCGACGATGGAGCAGGTGGCGGACCACTGCATGGCCGCGCTCGGGGCCATGCGCGCCGATCCGGTCCCCGCGGCGCGCGCGCACACCGCGCGAGTGAGCGCCGCGGATCTGCAGGCCGTCCTCGCGGCGGTGAGGACCGAGGACCCGAGTGAGCGCTGAGAACATCGAGGATCTCCGGGAGCTGTCGGCGATCCAACACGGCACGCTGTTCCACAGCGTGTGGGGGCGGGAGGTGTATGTCGAGCAGATGGTCTGCACGCTGCGCGGGCCCTTGGATGTGCCGGCCTTCGAGCGGGCCTGGCAGGGGGTGGTCGACGCCCACGACGTGCTCCGCACCTCGTTCGTCTGGCAGGGCGTGGAGCGCCCGCTCCAGGTGGTGCAACGCCGGGTTGCCCTCGTGCTGGAGCAGCGCGACTGGACCCCCTCCCCACCGGGGACTCAAGCCGCGTTGTTGTCCGCCTGGCTCGAAACGGATCGCGCGCGGGGCTTCGATCTCGCCCGGGCCCCGCTCCTGCGCCTCGCCCTGCTGCGCACCGGCGCCGACGTCCACCACCTCGTCTGGACGCACCACCACATCCTGCTCGATGGGTGGTCGGTCGGGCTCGTGCTGGAGGAGGTGCTCGCGCGGTACGAAGGGGAGCGCGGCGGCCCCCCGGCCGAGCTGCGGCGCGGCGTGCCGTTCTCGGCCTACCTCGATTGGATGGAGAGGCGCGGGTCGGGGCCTGCCGAGGCCTGGTGGCGCCGCACCCTGGCCGGCGCCGGCGAAGCGATCCCGCTCGGAGGGGACGCGGGTTGCCGACCGTTCGGGAGCGGGCCCGTCTCCGAGCAGCGCCTCACGCTCACCCCGGACGAGACCGCGGCTCTCCACGCCGCCGCGCGCCGACACCGGGTGACACTCGGGACCCTCGCGCACGGCGCCTGGGCGATGCTCCTGGCGCGGTACAGCGGGGAGGACGAGTGTGTCTTCGGCACGGTCACGTCCACCCGGCCGCCAGACCTGCCGGGCTCGGCCTCGGTGGTCGGGCCGTGCTTCAACACGCTCCCGGTCCGGATTGCCATGCCCCCGGGGTTGCCGGTGGGGAGTTGGCTCCAGGGGCTGCAGACGGCGCTCGTCGAGCTCCGGCAGCACGACCACGTCGCGCTCGCGGACATCCACGCGTGGAGCGGGATTCCCCGCGGCGCCCGGCTGTTCGAGAGCCTCCTGGCCTTCGAGAACTACCCGCTGGCCACCACCCTCGGGGGAACGGGATCCAGCCTCGCGTTCACCGATGTCCGCTGGATTGGGAGCACCAACTACCCGCTCGCGGCGATGGTCGTGCCGCGGGCCGAGACCACGTTGTGCATCCAACACGACGTGTCCCGGTACTCCGCCGAGACCGCGCGCGCGATGTTGGGCCACTACCGTGCGCTCCTCCTCGGAATGACCCAGCCGGGCAACATTCCCCTGCGCGCGCTGACGCCTCTCTCCGCCGAGGAGCGGGAGCTTCTCCTGGTGGGCTGGAACCCCACCCGCACGGAGGCTCCGGCGGTGGGATCGCTGCACCGCCTCTTCGCCGCGCAGGTGGCAAGGACCCCAGCGGCCGTGGCCGTCACCCACTGCGGCGCCGCGCTCTCCTACGGAGAGCTCGACCGACGTGCCAACCGACTGGCATGGCGGCTCCGCGCCCGCGGGGTGGGGCCGGAGGTCCGCGTCGGCCTGCTCGTGGCGCGCGGCCTCGACCTGCTCGTGGGCGTATTGGCCATCGCGGAGGCGGGAGGCGCCTTCGTGCCGCTCGATCCGGACCATCCGCCCGAGCGCGTCGGGTGGATCGTTCGGGATGCCCAGCTGGCCCTCGTCGTGACACAAGAGAATCTGTCCGGACGGCTGCCACCCGAGGTGGATCGAATCGGGTTCGACCCGGACGACACTGCCTCGCCGGGCCCCCTCCCGAGTGGGGTCGGGCCCGATCACCTGGCGTACGTCCTGTACACCTCGGGCTCGACCGGGGTTCCGAAGGGGGTGATGATCCCCCATCGGGGCCTGGTGAACTACCTGGCCTGGGCGGCGCGGGCGTACGCGGTCGCCGAGGGCGTCGGGGCGCCGGTCCACACCTCCGTCGCGTTCGACCTCACGTTCACCGCGCTGCTGGTACCGCTGTGCGCGGGACGACGGGTCGATCTGCTCGTCGAGGAGCGTGGCGTGGGCGCCCTCGCCGCGGTTCTGCGGGCGCCCTCCGACTACAGCCTCGTCAAGCTCACCCCGAGCCACGTCGAGGTCCTCGCGGGCCACGCACTGACGCCACCTTCCGCGCCGGCAACGCGCGCCTTTGTCGTGGGTGGGGAGAGCCTGCGCCCGGAGCACGTCCGCGCGTTGCGCGCCGCCGCGCCCGGCGCCGTCGTGTACAACGAATACGGACCGACCGAAGCCGTGGTGGGCTGCAGTGTGCACACGGTGACCGACCTCGTGGACGAGGGGGGCCCGCTGCCGATCGGGCGCCCGATCGACAACACCCGCCTCTACATCCTCGATCGCGACTTTGCCCCCGTGCCCGTCGGGGTGATCGGGGAGCTGTTCATCGGGGGAGCCGGCCTGGCGCGGGGCTACCTCGGGCAGCCCGGACGCACGGCGGAACGGTTCGTTCCGGATCCGTTCGGGGACCAGACCGGCGCACGCCTCTACCGGACCGGGGACCGCGCGCGCCGTCGCGTCGACGGGGACATCGAGTTCATCGGCCGCGTGGACGAGCAGGTCAAGGTGCGCGGCCATCGCGTCGAGCCCGCCGAGATCGAGGCCGCGCTGACACGCCACCCGGCGGTCGCCCAGGCGGTGGTCGTCACGCGCTCCCGGCTCGAGGGGGCGCATGAGCTGGTGGCCTGTTGGGTGGCGGCAGGGCCGGACGCGCCCGGCCCAGGAGAGCTCCGGAAGTACCTCCTCGACACGCTCCCCGAGCCGATGGTCCCCGCGCGGTTCGTGCGCGTGGAGCACCTTCCGCTCACGCCGAACGGCAAGGTCGATCGCGCCGCGCTCGCGGCGGCCGGCGGGGAGGAAGTGGCCGCCGCGAGCGCCCCCTTCGTCGCCCCGCGGGGCCCGACCGAGGAGAGCCTCGCCCGGATCTGGGCCGAGGTGCTGGGGGTCGAGCGGATCGGCCGTGACGATGACTTCTTCGACCTCGGCGGGCACTCCTTGTCGGCGCTCCGGGCCGTGTCACGGATCCGCGGCGCGCTCCACGCGGGGATGGCGCTCTCGTCCCTGTTCACGGCGCGAACCCTCGCGGCGCTCGCCGCCGTGGTCGACGCCGAGCGGCGCGGCGCGTCCTCTCCCTTCGCGGGTGGCACGACGGACGGTCCGGTACCGCGGCGGGCGGAACGCGGCGCCGCCCCCGCCTCCTTGGCGCAGGAGCGGCTGTGGGTGCTCGACCAGCTCCATCCGGGCGTGTACCACGTGTCCGCGGCGGCGCGGCTCGAGGGCGTGCTCGATGTGGGAGCCCTCGAGCAGGCCGTGCGGGCGGTGGTCGCTCGGCACGACATCCTCCGCGCGCGCTTCGTCGTCTCGGACGGCGCGTTGGTGCAGGTGAGCGGTCCGGCATCCGGGGCCGCGGCGTTCGTGCTCGAGCGGATCCCGCTCGGCGGCCAGACGCCCGACGCGCGGCGGGAGGAGGCGCGCGACGCGCTCACGCGGGCCCTGTGCCGCCCCTTCGACCTCGGAACGGGCCCGCTGCTCCGGGCCGGCATCGTGACCGTCGACATACACGAGCACGAGCTGCTCCTCGCGATGCATCACCTCGTCTGCGACGGGTGGTCCCGCGATGTGTTGGTTCACGAGCTCGCGCTCGCCTACACCGCCGTGCTCCGCGCCGACCCCGTGCCGCCGCCCGCGCTGCCGGTGCAGTACGCCGACTACGCCGCCTGGCAGCGCGCGCGTGTGGACGCGACGGAGGCCGCGCAGCTCGCCTGGTGGGTGGCGCAGCTCGAAGGGATCCCCCCGCTGGAGCTGCCGATCGCGCGCCCCCGCCAGCCCGAGCGGCGCTTTCGCGGCGCCCAGCACCCGATCGTGCTGTCGACGGAGAGCGTTCGTGCCCTCTCCACGTTCTGTCGGGCGCACCGGGAGACCCCCGTCACCGTGCTCCTGTCGGCGTTCGTCGCGCTGCTGCACCGCTACACCGGGCAGGACGACATCGGCGTCGGCACCTCCGTCGCGGACCGCGGTCGCCCCGAGCTCGACGCGCTCATCGGCCCCTTCCTCAATACGATCGTCGTGCGCGGTCGCCCCCGCGCGTCGCTGCCCTTCCGCGCGCTGGCCCAGGCGATCGGCGTGACCCTTCGCGACGCCCAGGCCCACGCGGACATCCCGTTCGGGCGGGTGGTGCGCGGGCTCGGCGCCGGCCAGGATCCTCGGCGGAACCCCGTCTTCCAGGCCCTGTTCGACCTCCAGGACGCGCCCGACGAGCGGATCGAGCTGCCCGGCGTGCGGCTGTTCCCCCTGCGCCTCGACACCGGCACCGCGAAGCTCGACCTGGCCTTGCACCTCTGGGCGTCGCGCGAGGGTTTCCACGGGTGGATCGAGTACGACACCGACCTGTTCGAGGGCGTGGCCATCGCGCGCATGGCCTCACACTTCGACCACCTCCTCCGATCCATCGGGGGAGGCGAAGCCCCGATCGGCGCGCTGCCCATCCTGCCGCCGGCGGAGCGCCGGCAGGTGCTCGTCACCTGGAATGGCCCGAGCGTGGCGTACGCGGGCCCGGAAGCGCTCCACCGGCTCGTGGAGGCCCAGGTGGTGCGGTCGCCAGACGCGATCGCCGTCGTGTTCGAAGGCGATCGAGTGACGTACCGCGAGCTGGACCGACGCGCGGATCGGCTGGCTCGGCGGCTCGTGAACGCCGGCGTGGGGCCGGAGTCGATCGTGGGGGTCCACGTCGACCGTTCGCTGGCCCTGGTCGTGGCCCTGCTCGCCATCCTCAAGGCGGGTGGTGCCTGGCTGCCGCTGGATCCCGACCTGCCGGCGGAGAGGCGAGCGTCCATGACCGCCGACGCCGCCCCTACGATCGTGTTGCTGGCGGACGGCGCGGACGCGGCCCCGTTCGAGACCGCCACGTTGTACGTGAGCGCCGCCGGGGACTCCGCCACGGAGGGGAGCTCGCCCCTCGTCGCCACCTCCCCGACGAACCTAGCCTACGTGATCTACACCTCCGGCTCCACCGGGAAGCCGAAGGGCGTGCAGATCCAGCACGACGGCATCTGCAATCGGCTCGCGTGGATGCAGGCGGAGTATGGGCTCACTCCCGCGGATCGGGTGCTGCACAAGACCCCCATCGGCTTCGACGTGTCCGTCTGGGAGCTGTTCTGGCCGCTGATCACGGGCGCGCGGCTGGTCCTGGCCCGGCCCGGGGGGCAGCGGGACCCGCGGTATCTCGCCCAGCTCATCCGCGACGAGGGCGTCACGACCGTCCACTTCGTGCCCTCCCTGCTGGCGGCGTTCGTGGAGGAGCCCGCCCTCTCGGACTGCGTGTCCCTCGCGCGGGTGTTCTGCAGCGGCGAGGCGCTCTCGCCCGACGTTGCGGCGCGCTTCGCCGCGCGCTCTGAGGCGGCGCTCCACAACCTGTACGGGCCGACCGAGGCCTCCGTCGACGTCACGGCGTGGACCTGGCGGCCGGGCTCAACCCGCGTGCCCATCGGGTCTCCCATCGCCAACATCCGGATCTACATCCTGGATCCGCGCCTGGAGCCGGTCCCGATCGGCGTGCCGGGGGAGCTGTACATCGGCGGGATCGGCGTGGCCCGCGGGTACCTCGGGCGGCCCGGGTTGACGGCCGATGCCTTCGTCCCCGACCCGTTCGCGCCGTCGGTCGGCGGTCGGCTCTACCGCACCGGAGACCGCGCACGCCACCTGCAGGACGGCGCCATCGAGTTCCTCGGGCGCAACGACGACCAGGTCAAGATCCGCGGGGTGCGCATCGAGCCCGCCGAGATCGAGATGGAGCTCCGCCGCCACGCGGCGGTGGGCGCGTGCGCGGTCGTCGCCCGGCCGCACCCCGCGGGAGGGCTCCGCCTCACGGCCTACGTCGTTCCGCGCGCGGGCACGATGCCCCCGGCGGACGTGCTGCGTCGTCACCTCGCCGCGCGGCTGCCCGAAGCGATGATCCCGACCGGGTTCGTCTCGGTCGCCACCCTCCCGCGCCAGCCCTCCGGCAAGGTCGACCGCCGCGCCCTCCTCGCGCTCCCCGCCGAGCAGGCGTTCGTCGCGCGCGCCGCTGTGGTGACGCCGCCGCGAAGCGCGTCGGAGCACGGCCTCGCGCGGATCTGGTGCGCGGTCCTCGGTCTGGACCACGTTGGGGTGCACGACAACTTCTTCGCCCTGGGAGGGGATTCGATCCGTGGCATCGCCGTCGTGGCGCAGGCGCGGGCCGCGGGGTTCGACGTGACGCTGCGCCGCTTGTTCAACGAGCCGACGATCGCGGCGTTGGCGAGCTTCGCGCCGCTCCCCGACACCGCGCCGCTCCCCGACACCGCGCCGCTCCTGGACGGCGCGGAATTCCCGGCTCCAACCGCGCCGTTCGCCCTCCTCCGCCCGGCCGACCGCGCGCGTGTCCCCGCCGGCATCGAGGACGCCTATCCGCTCACCGCGCTGCAGCTCGGCATGGTGTTCCACGCGTCGCTGGCGTCCGGCGCGCGCGTCTACCGCAACGTCGACTCGGTCCACCTGCGGGCCCCGTGGGCGCCGGAGCTCCTCCGCGGCGCCGTGCAGAGGCTGGTCGATCGGCACGGGATCCTGCGCACCTCCTTCGAGGTCCACACCTTCGAGGACGCCGTGCAGCTCGTACACGAGCGGGTCGAGGCGCCCCTGGTCATCGAGGATCTGCGCGGGCTCACGGCGGAGCAGCAAGAGGCCCGGCTGGACCGATGGTTGCGCGAGCAGGAAGCGCGGGCGTTCGCGCTCGGGGTGCCGCCGCTGTTCGGCGCGTACGTCCACCGGCGGACGGACGAGACGTTCCAGTTCACGCTGCCCCACCACCACGCCATCCTGGACGGCTGGAGCGTGAGCGCGCTCTGCGCCGAGCTGATGACGGACTACCTCTCCGCCGTCCGCGGGGAGGCGGCCCCCGCGCCGCCGATCGGTGCGACGTTCCGGGACTACGTCGCCCTCGAGCGCGCTGCGGTCGACTCCGCGGAGCACCAGGACTACTGGCACACGCTCCTGGCCGATGCGCCCGCGTGTGTCCTGCCCGCCGCCCCGGCCGACCGTGACGAGGGTTCCGGCGTCGCGCCCGAGCATCGCGAGCACCGGGTGGGCCTGGGGGCCCCGCTTGCCAGCGCCCTTGCAGGCGTGGCGGCAGCCCAGGGCGTGCCGCTCAAGAGTGTGCTCCTCGCCGCGCACCTCCACGTGGTCCGCCTCCTGACCCACCAGTCCGACGTCGTGACGGGCCTCATCACCGACGGTCGCCCCGAGCTGCCGGGTGCGGAGCGTGTTCTGGGCCTGTTCCTCAACACGGCGCCGTTCCGCCTGCGCCTCGGCGGGGGAACGTGGGCGGAGCTGGTGAACGCGGTGTTCCACGCGGAGCGGGAGGCGCTCCCGTACCGGCGCTTCCCGTTGGCCCTAATGGGGAGCGGGCGGCGGCCCTTGTTCGACACGGCCTTCAACTACACCCACTTTCACGTGCTCGCGCCGCTGTCGGGCCTCGACGGGCTCGAGGTCCTCGAGCGGCGCTCGTTCGCGCTCCAGACCTTCCGCTTGATGGCGAACTTCGATCTGGACGCCAAGGAGCACACGCTGACGCTCGTCCTCGGCTACGACGCGTGCGCGCTCTCCGACGTGCAGGTCGAGGACGTCGCGGCCTGCTACGCGCGTACGCTGGCGGAGATCGCGGGGGATCCGCACGGGCAATACGCCGCGACGGGCACCGGAGCGGTCGGCGACGAGGCGCCGGGAACCGCCTCGTCGCGTGCCCCCGCCGCGTCGGGGCATCGGCAGCCCACTGCCGCGCCGCCCCGCACCCCGATCGAGCGCGTCCTCGCAGGGATCTGGTCGGACCTGCTCCACGTCGATCCGATCGGGATCGACGAGGACTTCTTCGAGCTCGGAGGCGACTCCCTCGTCGCGATCCGCGTGGTGTCCCGGCTGCGGGATCGGGCCCGGATCGAGCTGTCCCCGAGCGCGTTGTTCGAGGCGCCCACCATCGCCGCGCTGGCGGCGATGGTGGAGGCAGGCCGCCCCGGAACGGCCTCGCGGTCGATCTCCGTGGTCCCTCACGACGGGCCGACTGGGCTCTCCCTGGGGCAGCAACCGATGTTCCTGCTGGACACCGCGCTTAGGGGGCTGCCGCTCTTCCACGCGCCGGTGCGGCTCCACGTCGCCGGGCTGCTGGACATCGCGGCCCTACGACGGAGCTTCGCGCACGTGGCGGAGCGGCACGGGGTGTTGCGCACGACGTTCACGATGCTCGACGGCCGTCCCGTGCAGCGCGTGCTCCCCGCGATCGAGTTGGAGCTCCCGTGCGTGGATCTGCGCGCCCTCACGGAGCGCGCGCGCGCCGTGGAGGCGGAGCGGCTGGCCTGGGCCGACGCGGCTCGGCCCTTCGATTTGGCGGGGGGCCCGCCGATCCGCGCGAGCCTGCTCCAGCTGGGGGACCAGGAGCACGTGCTGCTCCTCACGCTCCACCACCTCGTCAGTGACGGTTGGTCGATGGGCGTGCTCGCGGGCGAGGTGGCCGCGGCGTACGCGGCGTTCGTGTCGGGCGCGCCACCGGCCCTCCCGCGCCTCCCGCTGCAGTATCGGGACTACGTCGCCTGGCAGGCGGAGCAACTGAAGAACGGCGGGTTCGACGCCGCGCTCGCCTGGTGGATGGACGAGCTGGCCGCGCCGCTGCCGCCGCTCGCCCTCGGGGGAGCTGTCCCTTCGCCGCGAATGGGCGGCTTCCGACCCGTGGCGATCCCGGTCCAGGTGGGGAGGGAGACGACCGAGGGGCTCACCCGCGTGGGTCGGCAGGAGGGCGCCAGCCTGTTCATGGTGCTGCTGGCCGCGTTCGACGTTGTCCTCCATGCCGTCGCCGGCGCACGCGACATCCGCGTGGGTACGCTCGTCGCGAATCGGACGTCCTCCGAAACCGAAGGCCTGATCGGGCTTTTCGTCAACACCCTCCTCCTCCGCGTGGATCTGTCGGGGGATCCGTCGTTTCGGGAGATCCTCCGCGCCGTCCGCGTGCGCACCCTGGCCGCGTACGATCGGCAGGACGTGCCCTTCGAGGCCGTGGTGCACGCGCTCGAGGCCCGCGCTTCCGCGAGCGGTGGCGGCCTCGATCGCGCGACGCTCTTCCAGGCCATGTTCATCCTTCAGAGCGCGCCCATCCCCACGC
This sequence comes from Myxococcota bacterium, assembly GCA_040386535.1. Classification (GTDB taxonomy): domain Bacteria; phylum Myxococcota_A; class UBA796; order UBA796; family SXON01; genus CAJBVW01. The sequence continues at coordinate 32,199 of JAZKFH010000011.1, forward strand.
TCGACCTGCCCGGCCTCGTCGTGGAGAGTTGGGAGCGCGACGCGCCGCCGCTGATGACATCCTTCGACGTGAAGCTGGTCCTGGAGGAGGTCGCCGGTGGGCTCGTCGGTTCGCTCGTCTATCGGGAGGCGTTCGTGGAGGAGACCGCCATGACGACGTTGCTGGGCCTGTTCGAGGTCCTGTTGGAAGACGTATCGGGAGGATCGGACGAGCAACTGTCGACGTGGCGCCGGTACGCCCGGGCGGTGAATACGACAGAGTTTGCGTCCCCCCTTGACGACGGCCAGCCTGCGGCGGATCCTCCTCGGGCCCCTGTTTCCAGCGGGCCAAAGAACGTAGGAGGTACCTCATGAGCAACTTGGACGTGCGCCTGGATCCCGCCAACTTCACGAAGCTGAATCCGCGCGAGCTGGACGAGCTGAACGCGACCGTGAACGCCGAGCTTCTCAAGAATCCGGCGCTGCAGAAGTCGCTTCGTGGCAAGGTGGACGCCTTCTCCGCGCACCTGAAGAAGACCAAGGAGGGCTGACGGCGGCGCCTACGGTCTGGAGGGACGGCGATGTCGCGAGACCCCGATGACTCGCGCCTGGCTCCACCGGGGCCGTTTCACGAGTCGTGCTACGTGGCGGCCCGGGACGGTACCCGGCTCGCCGTCTTCCTTTTTCGTCCGGCCGAATCCGGTCGCCCGGTCGCCCGGCCACTGCCCGTGGTCTGGACGCACAACCGGTACCACGCTCAGGGGGCGGCGCCCGAGCGGGTCCGGGCCTGGGAAGAGCACCTTCCCTGGCTGAACCCCGCCGCGTCGCAGCCCCCGGTCTCGTCGGTGTCGCTGGACGACACCCCGTGGTTGGGGGAGCTGGTGGACAACGGCTACGTCGTCGCGATCGTGGACGCGCGGGGGAGCGGCGCGTCGTTCGGGACGCGCTCCGGCCCGCTGTCACCGGACGAGGCGCGGGACGCCTACGACCTGACCGAGTGGTTCGCGTCACAGCCGTGGTGCGACGGCGCCGTCGGCATGTTCGGGCGCTCGTACATGGGCACGAACCAGATGTTCGCCGCGGCCGCTCCGTCGCCGCACCTGCGCGCCGTCTTCCCCGAGATGGCCCTGTTCGACCTCTACACCTTCGTGTACTCCGGCGGCGTGTTCCGCCATGACTTCGCCCGGAGCTGGTCCCGGGACGTGGCGCGTCGTGACCGGGAGGATCCCGCGGTGCGCGTCGGCGGAGATCCGTCCGGGGCGTTGCTGGCCGAGGCGCGCGCGGTGCACGCGTTCAACCGGGACACCTACGGGATGTTCGCGAACCTGCCGCACCGTGACTCGACCGATCTCGAGTCCGGGGAACGCTCGTACGACCTGCGGAACCCCGCGTACGACGGCCACGCGTTGCGAACGCCGAAGATCCCGGTGTACCTCCTCGCGGGTTGGTACGACCCCTTCGTCCGGGACGCCTTCGCCTGGTTCGTGAACACGCCCGGCGTCCGACGGCTGGTGGTGGGGCCCTGGGCTCACACCGGGAACCTGGGCTTCGACCTCGCCGCCGAGCACCTGCGTTGGTACGACCGCTGGCTCAAGGGCGCGCCCGATCCCATCGAGGACGAAGCCCCGCTTCATTTCTATGTCATCGGCGCCCCGGAGGGCGAGCGTTGGCGCGCCGCGTGGTCGTGGCCCCTCCCCGAGGCGCGGCCCCTCGACCTCTACCTGTGTGCAGGCCCGACGGGGACCGTTCGTTCGTGCAACGACGGGCTGTTGGGCTCCGCCCCGCCGAAAGGTGAGGCCGTGGACGAGTACCGGGTCGACTACACGGCCACCTCCGGCACGGCCAGCCGCTGGACCAACGCCTACGGAGGCCCCTTCGGCTACCGGGATCTGCTGTCCAACGACGAAAAGGGCCTCACGTACACGACCGGTGCGCTCGAGGCGGATCTCAACGTCGTCGGACATCCCGTCGCGCACGTGTGGGTGTCCTCGTCGGCCGAGGACCTCGACCTCTTCGCCTTTCTCGAGGAAGTGGGCCCCGACGGCGCCGTCCGCTACGCCTCGGAGGGGGTGCTGCGTGCGTCCCACCGCGCGCTGGCGACGCCCCCCTTCCTCCTCCCCGGCGGTGTCCCGTTCCATCGGAGCGGGGCGGGGGATGTCGCGCCCCTGCCGCGCCACCCGGTGGAGCTCGTGTTCGACCTGCACCCGATCGCGCGCCGCTTCCCGCGGGGGCACCGGGTTCGCCTGACACTGACCTGCGCGGACCGTGACAACGCCCTCACCCCCGAGTCTCCGGAACCTCCCCTGGTTCGGATCCATCGGGGCGAGCAGACGCCGACGCGCCTGGTCCTGCCGGTGGTGCCGGGCTGACGGGCGCGTCGGAAGCATACCGGCGTGCAATCCGAAACAACGCCCATCGGAGCTGGAGGGCAGCGGCGCCCTCCCGCGCGAGCTGGGGCGCACGCGCGGCCAACATCCGCGGCGTCATCCACCACTGGTTGACGGCGATGCACGTCTCCAGGTACCGGGCGCGATGCCACCACCCGTACGGGATGAACAGGATGTCCCCTGGCTCGAGCACGGCATCAAAGTCCGGAGGGGGGCGCGGCCCCGGCTGGGCGTCCGGATAGTCCCAGGTGGCCGAGCACGAGTACCACGTCTGTCGGCACTGATCGGCGGCGGGCACGACGGACGGTGCATAGAGCTCGACCCGCTTGCGGCCGCGCACCTGCACCAGGAAATTGTGGGCGAAATCGCAGTGTAGCTGCGAAAGCCACCCCGGCGGCCCGATCCAGTAGTTCGTGTGGGAGAGCGCGCGGATCGCGCCGGTCGGAGGGAAGCGGGTGTGCTCCTTCAACGCGGGGATGTGCCTTCCCAGGTCGACCGTACCGAGGAAGCCGGCATCCAGCGCGTCCCCGTGCCCCAGTTGCTCGAGAAACGCGGCGAGCGTGGTGTCACGCGTGGCGAAGCCGTCCGAAACGCTCATGCCACCGAGGGAGACCGTGACGGGCAACGCGCCGTGTGTGCCAGCCAACCAATCCAGGGACCAGAGGGAGGCCGACGGCCAGTCCTTGGCGCCGCCCTCCAGGACGAAGGGGCGTCCACGTTTCGTTTGCACCATCGGGTTCGAAGCTCCTGCGAGGGACGTGCGCATGAAGGCATGCTCATGACCCTGTGCCGACAGGCATGATAATCGAGCGAGACGACGGGAGACTCGATGCCGGACGCGACCTACGCCGTGGTCATCAACCACGAGGAGCAGTACTCGGTCTGGGCCGCCGACCGGGAGCCTCCCCCCGGATGGCGCGTCGTCGGCGTGACGGGGACGAAGGACGAGTGTCTCGCCCACATCGAACGGGTGTGGACCGACATGCGGCCGGCGAGCCTTCGCGGGGCGGCGTCGGGGTTCAATTCGGCGGAGTGAACGGAGCGGGGCGATGGCGTCGGAGCGGGGCAGGTGACCATCGTCTCAATCCGAGCGCTCCCGTCCCGCGCCCTCCGCCTACGATCCCCACCACGAGCGCCGATCACGCGATCACCTCGAACGGGATCGTAATGTTCAATTCCCTCGGGATCCCGTTGGGATCACCAACTCCAGATAAGCCGCCGCAAGGCGGCTTTTCGCTTTTTGGAGTGGGTGGGTTGTCGCGACGTGGCTTCGCAAAGATGCGACCGTTTCCTGGGTCGCAGTACCGAGGGAGCTCGGGCCCACGGACAGCGGCCGCGGCCCCGCCCTCACTCCCCCCGGCACACCCGCCCTGCAGCGGCCGCCGCGCTCGCCAACGCCGCGATCAGGGCGCCGCGGGCGATCGATCTGCCGCGCAGGTGGGCGTGCTCCGCCGCGGGCCGGTCGAACGAGCGCAGCAGGTGTGCCCGCTGCTCGTCCACGTAGGCGTAGAGCCGCGCGGGCGCATCCGCGGGGTTCGTCCACCGCGGCGGCGTGGCGACCGGGAACCACGTGGCCCAGGGCGACTCCATGTCGCGGAGTACGGCCAGGCGTACGCGGTCGCCGTCCGGCTCCAGGAGGATCCAGGAGGCCACGTCATCCTGGGCCGAGCGCAGCAGCGCGGGGAGCCCGAGCGAGAGGCGGTGAGCGGCCTCCGCCGCCATTCGCTCCATCAGGTCGAGCGGGGCCCAACCGGCGCGCTCCCACGGCACCCCGTCGGTCGGCACGAGGCGGAGGCCGACCTCGTCGAAGTCGGGCGTCCACTCTGGCTTGAGCTCCCGCCACTCGGACAGGGTCAGGGTGCTCGCCGGCTGCTCGTCCCAGTCGGACTCGGCGGGGTCGTGGACGAGGATCTCGAACACCATGCGCCCTCACTTCGACTTGAACAGCCAGACGATCGCCTTCATCGCGTCTTCACCAAGGCTCACTACGTCGGGGCCGGCCTTCGGGTAGAACGAGACCATCCCGTTGGTCCCACCCTCGAGGGTCACGCGCACCTCGAACGTTATTCCCGCCCACGATGATGTCGTCGACGGCGCTGGTGCCCGGCGCGATCCGCGCGACCAGCGTCGGGACGCCCGGCGTCTGCAGATCGCCGAACGAGGTGACGGTCGCGATGGTCTGCCCGTTGGGGAGGAGGCCCTGCGACTGCTTCACGTTGCTGGTGACGACGGCGAAGCCCTCCCGGACGAAGGACGAGTGTTCCGCCCACATCGCCCGGGTGTGGACCGACATGCGGCCGGCGCGCCTTCGCGGGGCCGAGGCGGGATTTCTCCCGAAGGCTGTTGACCCCGGGGAGGACCGCAAGGAGGCGTCGTGTGACGACAAGCTACCATCCCCCCAATGCTCCTCCTCCTGACCCTCGCCTGCACCCCCCCGCCCCCCGACGACACCGCCACCGCCATCGACTGGGCCGCGCCCGGCCCGTGGACCGCCGGCACCGCGCCCTTCTCCCTGACCGTGGAGGGCCGCGACGCGCCCGTGCCCGCGCGGGTGTGGTACCCGGCCGCGCCGTCGGAGGGGGACTCCTCGCTGGACGCCCTGGTCACCGACGAGGCCGACCGCGCCACGCTCGCCGGCCTCCTCGCCGCCGCGCCGCCGGGATGCCCGGCCCTGCGCACCTCGGCCGTCATCGCCCCGCCAGCCGCCGACCTCGACGCCGCGCCGCTCGTCGCGTTCTCGCATTGTCACACCTGCCTCGGGCTCTCCGGCGCCACGATCGCCGCGCATCTCGCCAGCCACGGCGTCGTCGTGGTCGCGCCGGATCACACCGGCAACACGCTGTTCGATCTGCTCGACGGCGACGGCGGTTCCCTCGACGAGGAGACGCTCGCCCAACGTGCACGCGACGTGTCCGCCGCCATCGACGTGGCGCTCGCGGGCGGGCTCGACGGGCCGCCGATCGATCCGTCTCGCGTCGGGGTGCTCGGCCACAGCTTCGGGGCGATCACCGCGGGCCGTGTGCTCGCCACCGACGCCCGCGTGCGCGCGGCCATGACCATGGGCGCGCCGCTCGACAACCCGCTGATCTCCGGCGTCGACGCGGCGTCCGTGACGGAGCCGGTGCTCCAGCTGCTCCTGGAGGAGGACCACAGCGTCGGCGCCGCCGGCAACCTGCTCATCGAGGCCAACCACGACGAATTGGGCGGCCCCGCCTGGCTCGCGCGGCTGCCCGACGGCGGGCATTGGTCCGTCTCTGATTTGTGCGGCGTGATCGAGGGCTTCCTGCCGGGCTGCGGCGAGGACACCCGTCAAGACGGCGGCGCCCCCTTCACCTACGTCCCGGCGGACGACGGCCGTGCCGCAGCCGCCGCGCTCGCCGCCGCCTTCTTCGCCGCCACGCTCGACGGTGACGCTGCAGCGGAGGCGTGGTTGGCCACGCCGGACACGCGTGCGGGGGTGTCGGTGGAGGAGCGGTAAGGGTCCCCAACCCACCCCCGCCCCAACGCGTTACCCCCACCCGATGAACCTCGCCGTCGCGACGGAGGCGCTCGACCGTTGGCTGGAGCGTGTGTGTGACGCCGAGCGGCGGCGCGCGGAGCGGCTTCACGACGGGGTGCAGGCCGGGTGGGACGCGGTGCGCGCCCAGCTCGCGCCGGCCCTCGACACGCTCGCGGAGGAGCCGTCCGCCGCGCTCCCGCTCCCCGACGCGATCGCCCGCCTGCCGCTTGCGCCGCTCGATCGGGAGGTCCTGTGGATCCTCCTCGCTCCGTGGCTGGAGCCCCGCTACGGCGCGGTGTACCGCGTGCTGCAGGACGACCTGACGGAGCGCGGCGTCACCGAGCGCTTGCTGGTGCGGGTGTTGGGCCGGGGGCCGGCGGTGATGGCGCGGCTGCTCGCGGACGCGCCGCTGCTGGAGGGCGGGTGGGTGCAGGCTGGCCTGTCCGCGGGGCCGCTGACGCGCCCGTTCGAGGTGGCCCCGGAGGTGCGCGTGGCGCTGCTCGGCGGGCCGGTGCCGGCCCGCTTCGAAGGCGCGCCCGTCGAGGCGCCCGGGGAGGCGCGGGGGCCAGCGCCGGAGTGGCAGGTGCGGCACGGGCTCTCGCCGTGGGTGGTGCCGGACGGGGCGCTGCGCGTGGCCCCCACGCGGCTGGACCGGGCGGCGCTGCTGCGCGCGTGGCGGCTCGCCATCGCCCACGATCGGGCGCTGGAGCTGGACCTGGGGCGCTTGTCCACGGCGGAGGCCGAGGCGCTCGCGCTGGAGGCGTGGTCGCTGGCCGCGGTGATGGGCACCGCGGTGCGGCTGCGCACGCCCGAGCCGGTGCCGCTGCCGGTGCTGCACCAGGGGCTCGCGGCCGCGGCGTGGCCGGCGCGCCGGGACGCGTGGCGGGCGCTCGGGCAGGGAGAGGCGGCCGCGGGCCGGCTGGCGGGATGGAGGCTGGATCCGGGCGAGATCACCGCGCTCGGCGCGCGCCTGCCGACCGCGGACGAGCCGGAGCTGCACGACACCGCGGCGCGGCTGCTCGCGGTGCCCATCCCCCACGGCCGGCGCGTGAGCCCGCTGCGGAGCCTGGACGATCTCGTGCTGCGCGCGGAGACGCGGGAGGCGCTGGGCCGGCTGGCGTGGTTCCTGCGCGAGCGCGACCGGCTCGCGGCGCTCGACGGACTGGAGGCGCGCTTCCGGCTGCGGCGGGGGCCGCTGATCCTGTTCTCGGGCCGCTCGGGCACGGGCAAGACGGTCGCGGCGGAGGGGGTGGCGCGCGCGGCGCAGCGGCCGCTCGTCGTGGTGGATCTGTCGCGCCTCGTGTCGAAGTACATCGGGGAGACCGAGAAGAACATCGACACGATCCTGTCGGCCGCGGAGCGCTCGGGGGTGGTGCTGTTCTTCGACGAGGCGGACGCGCTCTTCGCGCAGCGGACCGAGGTGTCGTCTTCGAACGACCGCTTCGCGAACCTGGAGGTGGGGTACCTGCTGCAGCGCGTGGAGGTGCACGAGGGGCCGGTGATCCTCGCCACCAACCTGCGCCAGACCATCGACGAGGCGTTCCTGCGGCGCATGAGCTACCGCATCGAGTTCCCGCTGCCCGACGCCGAAGAGCGCGCGGCGTTGTGGGCGGCGATGGTGGGCGAGCGGGAGGGGGTCTCGCTCGGCGCGCTCGCGCAACGGCACCGGCTCGCCGGCGGCGACATCCGCAACGCGTCGCTCAAAGCGATGCTGCTGGCGGAGCAGGAGCAGAGCCCGCTCACGACGAACCACCTGGAGCGCGCCGTTCAGCTCGAGCTGTTGGAGCTCGGGCGCCTCGCCCGGCGCGAGAACGCCCCGAGCGATCGCGGCCCGGCGCTGCGCGCGCAGCTCGTGCGCCTGGAGCAGACGTTGGAGGCGAGCCTCAAGGCGCGTTTCCCGCGCGAGGTGCACCTGCTGCACGGATCGCCGACGCGGGAGGCGCTCGCGGGCCGCCGCCCGGCGGTGTCGCTCTCCGTGTTCCGCATGGCGCACGCCACCGCGGCGCTGAAGGTGGGGATCATCGTGTCGGCGTGGTCGCAGCGGGCCGAGGAGGAGAACGAGCTGCTCGCGGCCGCCGCCGCCGCCCTCGCCGACGCGCGGAGCTGGCTGCGCGTGCAGGAGAGCCACGACTTCGAGCTCCTCCACCGCTTCTGGTCGAGCCACGGCCAGCCGATCCGCGCGTCGCTGGTGGTCGACCTGGAGGTCGCCGAGGAGCCCTGACCGCCGGACCGCCCGCGCCGCCGGACCCCGGGCGTTCGCGAGTAACTTCTGTCGCGAATGGGTCGCGACCCGGAGGCGCTCGCACGTTAGCGGGTGACGATGTACCGGGCGGTCGAAGCGCGGGCGCCCTCCCTCCCTACGCCCGCCGCGGAGGGGGTGGACGGCCGCCCGCTGAGCGCGCGCCCCGGCGGGGACGTGCTGCCCGGCGGCGCCGCCCAGGCCGCGGGGGAAGCATTGCGCCGCCGCCGCGCGACGCCGGGCGCCCAGGAGCTCTCGGCCAAGGAGAGGGAAGCCAAGGAGCGCGCGGGCGCCGGCGAAGCGGATCAGCACGCCGGCCAGCTCCCCGCGGAGGAGCGGCGCGGGGAGCACGCGCGGGGGCCCGACGGGGCGGGGACAGACGGCGTGGGGCCGGAAGACGCCGCGGGTCCCGACGGCGCGGCGCCGGACGCGCTGGGTCCGGACGGAGTGGCGCCGGACGATCGCGATGCGCAGGTGCCCGTCGAGCCGATCCGCGCGCCCGAACCCCCGAAGGCGCCGCGCACGGTGGACGAGCGGGCGAAGAAGGCCGAGGCCGACCTGGACGAGCGGGTCGACGAGGTCGAGGCGCTCGAGCTGGTCGAGGATCCGTCGGTGGAGAGCCCCGAAGACGCGACCGCGAAGGTCCCCGACGTGGAGGCGCCCGCCCCGGAGGAGCCCGCGGCGGCGGCCCTCCCCGACCGGGGCGGCGGCGCCGCCACCATCGCCGCGTGGCAGGGGCGCGTGGAGGCCTCCGCCGACGGGATGCCGCCCACGGACATGCCCGCGCCGACCACCTACACGGCCCCGATCCGCCAGGGCGGCGGCGCGGTGTCGAAGAAGTGGGAGGCGAAGAAGGAGAAGCTCCCAGAGCAGGCGAAGAAGGCCTTCACGACGAAGAAGGTGCCGACGCTGGAGGAGCTGCCCCCCATCGCGTCGCCGTTCCCGGTGGACGGGGCGAAGGAGAAGGTCGAGGCCAAGGGGGTGCGCAAGCTTCCCGATCAGGCCCTGCCCGCGCTCGTCAAGTCGCCGAACGGGTTCCTGCCGGTGGTGGGGGCGGCACCGGTGGACACCCGCCTGCCCCCGGTGGCGCCGCCCGTCGGCGTGCCGGCGGTGGGCTCGAAGTCGCCGGTCGCGGCGGTCAACGCGATGGCGGCCGCGGTCCCCACGCCCCAGCCGACGGACGCCGGCGCGGTGGTGACCGGCACGGATCGTGCGCCCACCTACACCATCGATCCCGCCCATCACGACACGATCGCCAGCGTGCTCGCGAACATCTACGTCGAGGCGCAGACCCGGGCGGAGGCCGTGGTCAAGTCGGCGCGGGAGGGCGCGTTCCCCGGCAAGGTGCTCGGCACGCGTTTCTGTTTCCCCGAGATCGCGGCGCCCAGGATCGTCGCGGAGAAGACCTGGCTGGAGGCGGAGCTCGGCCGCGTGGCCGACGCCGCGAAGATCGGCCGCGACACGCTCGACCAGAAGATCGAGGCGCGCAAGGTGGCGCTCGTGGAGGCGAAGACCGCGGGGGTGGAGGCCGTGTCGACCAGCTCGACCACGGTGACGACCCAGGTGAACCGCACCGCGGCCGACACCAAGGCGACCATCGCGTCGCTCCGCAGCCAGTGGGACACCCACTTCGACGACGTGGCGGCGCAGGCGAAGGGCGGGGTGGATCCCAAGGTCGTGCGCGCCGAGGAGCAGCGCTTCGCCGGGCAGCTCCGCACCTACGCCGCCGACCACATCGTCGCGTTCGAGGGTGTCGCGCGCGAGCGGAAGCGCAAGCTCGAGGTGGCGCGGGACGGCCAGTACGAGGCCTACCAGAAGGCCGCGCTGGCCGACGAGAGTGACGCCGCCCAGGCGAGCGTGCCCGAGCTGTCCGAAGCTATGACCGAGTGGGTGAAGGAGCGGCGCACGGAGGTCTACAAGGCCGTCGAGGCGCTCAAGGAGGGCACCACCACCACGGTGGAGACGTGGAAGTCCGAGATGCGCACCGCGCGCGACGAGTCGGTGGCGATGGTGCAGGTGTGGGCGGACGGCCGGATCGGCCGGGAGCGCGGCTGGTTGGACAGCCTGCTCTCGCGGCTGTTCGACGCCATCTCCGCCAAGCACGAGGAGACCGAGGCCTTCGAGGCGATGGAGACAGAGGCCACGGTGGGCGAGCTGGCCCAGGACCTCCAGATGCTCGAGGCGCTCAAGACGGGCGGCTACGACGCGCTGGACGTCGACGAGAAGTCGAGGCTCCAGCGCACGGACGCCGAGGGGGCCGCGCTCACCGGCACGTTCTTCGGCGAGGGCACGAAGGGCGACACGGCGGCGGCGCTCACCGCCTCGCTCGGCGCGCGCCTCTCCCGCCGCCGGGTGGCGCCGCTCCGCGAAGCCTTCGTCTCCGAGGTCATGGGCATGACCGACGCCACGCGCTGGCGCGAGGTCGACCTGCTCGCCGCCGCGGAGAGCCCCGGCTTCTCGGCCGCCGAGCGCGCGGACGAGCTTCACAAGGCGTTCGACTACACCTGGGGCACGGACGAGGACCGTGCGTACGACGGGGTGAAGGGCCTGACCGCGCTCGGCGGCAAGGCGGTGCGGCTCGCGTACCGGGCGCGGTGGAAGGAGGATCTGGACGCGCGCATCGCCTCGGAGATGTCCGACGAGGACAAGGACCGCGTGATGTTCGGCCTGGACGCGAAGCAGGCCGAGGCCGACGCCGCCGCGCTCCGCGACGCGTGCGAGGGCGCGGGAACGGACGAGGCGCTCATCAACCGCGTCCTCCGCAACAAGTCGCCCGAGGAGCGCATCGCCATCCACGCCGCCTACCGGCAGCGCTACAACGAGGACCTCGACGGGCGCCTGAAGAGCGAGCTCGACGACGGCTTCTCCAGCATCGACGACTGGCGCATCACCGAAGCGCACCTGGAGGGGAAGACCGACAAGGCGGACGCCATCGAGATCAAGGGGGCGCGCAACGCCTTCTGGGGCCCGGACCGCGACAAGATCGACGCCGTCTACACGCGGATGCACGAGGAGGTCACGGCCGAGGGCGACAAGAACGGCAAGACCTCGGCCGAGATCGACGCGGAGATCCGCAAGCGCTCGGGCAAGATCCAGGACGAGTACAAGACCGAGACGAAGAAGGATCTCAAGGCGGATCTGGAGGCCGCCTTCGCTCCGCCGCCGCCGCAGTACCAGTCCGGGCCCCACGGCCAGCAGTACCAGGGCACGTACTACGCCGCCCGCCGCGATCTGGTGATCGGCATGGTCGACGGCGATCGCACCAAGGTCGACGCCGCGAAGATCCAGATCGAGCGCACCAGCCTCTACGCGGAAGACGACAGTATCAGCAAGGTGCTCGAGCAGCAGTACGAGCGGGCGTACACCCGGGAGCGTCGCGACGCGCTGGCGCAGTGGCGGACGGGCCACGACGGCCGCAGCCCCAACGACACGGAGATGAAGGACCTCGAGAAGGTCATCGTCGAGAAGGCGAAGCTCACCAGCGCGCAGAGCATGACCGCGCTCGGGCAGCGCGTCACCACCGCGTACGGAGGCGGCAACTTCCCCGACATCATCGCCGATCTGACCCAGGGCTGGGGCGAGACCAAGGCGCTGGCGCTCCTGGAGGGGAACGGGAGGCTGGAGGACTGGCAGAAGTTCGAGTTCGCCACCCGCGGCGGAGGCACGGACGAGGACGCGCTCAAGGCGCTGTTCAAGGGCAAGTCGAAAGAGGAGATCAAGGCGCTCGAGGCCGAGTGGAAGCGGAACACCACCAGCGATCTCGACAGCTTCGAGGCGGTGATCGCGGACGAGACCTCCGGCCGGCTCAAGCAGGATCTGCTCCTCGACAACGAGTTTGGCGGCAAGCCGGAGACGCCGGAAGACGCCATCGCCAAGAGCCGGCGGAAGATGGAGTACGAGGCGCGCACCGGCGGCGTGACCACCGACGACTTCGGTCGGCAGCACAAGACCGAGGAGTACCAGGTCATCGAGGAGGACCTCGCCCACCTCGAGAACATCCAGGCCGCGTACAAGGAGGCCCTGGACTCGGACGATCCGGCCCAGAAACACGCGGCGACCCTCGCGTGGCAGAGCGGCGTCGCGAGCCTCGACAGCGCGGTGCAGACCAACCGCCACATGGTGGACCAGCGCACCGAGGTGGTGGCCCAGGTCGTCTCCATCGTCGTGATGGTGGTGGTGATGGTGGTGCTCACCGCCGTGGCCGAGTTCTTCACGGCGGGCGCGGCCACCCCGGCGGTGGCGGCGATGTGGGTCGCGGCGATCGGGGGGATCTCCGCGCTGGCGGGCGGGCTGGCCGCGATGGCGGTGAAGGCGTCGATCAAGGGCGACGCGTACGGCGCGGACGAGTGGGGCCCGGATCTCGCGCTGGCGCTGGTGGACGCGGTGGTCTCCGCCGCCACCGCCGGGGTGGGCGGAAAGATCCTCAAGTCGGCGAAGGGCGCCGCGGAGGTGGCGAAGACCGGGGGCAAGCTCACCGGCCGCGCCGCCGTGCTCGCGCCGCTCGGCCGGATGGCGGAGGGCGGGCTCGGCAGCCGCATGACCGCGCACTTCATCGCCGAGGGCGCCGAGGGCTTCGCCCAGTCGCTGCCGACCGCTCTCTTGGGCACGGCGATGAACGAGAACGTGCTCAAGGGCAACCCGCTCCTGAACATGCTCGAGGGGGCGGGGATGGGGGTGGGCCTCGGCACCGTCCTCTCGGGCGGCCTTGGCGCGCTCGGTGGCACGAAGGTGATCCGCCCGGTCGACGCGGTGCCCCCCCGGGCGGCGACCGGCACGCACACCTCGCTGGTGGACGCCAGCGCCGTCGATCTCGCCGCGATGGAGGCGAAGTATCTCCACGAGAACCCGAGCCTCGGGAAGGCCGACTTCCGCCGGGACTACGACGCGCTGTTGATGAAGCAGGCGGAATTCGACCCCGTGGTGCGGCAGAAGCTCGAAGCGCAGCTCCGCGACGACATCACCGACCTGCTCCCGCCGCACCACCGCGCCGCCTTCGGGGACACCCCGGTGGAGATGTGGGACACCAGGCGCTTCGAGGCGTTCACGGGCAGCGGCACCAGCGACGCGGTGGTGATCCTCAAGGACGGGCGTCCCACCGTGATCGTGAAGCAGGGGGCCTCGCCGCACGCGCTGGCAGAAGAGGGCTTCCACCTCGTCCAGTCGCTCCAGGGCAAACACGCCGGGCGCCTCGCCGACATCGACGAGGGGAGGCTCGCCAACTGGGGCCGGCTCGACGTGCGCGAGAAGATCCCCATCTACCGATCGAAGCTGGAGCTCGAGATCGAGGCGCAGGCGGCGATGATCGACGCGTTGCAGGATCGTGTGGCGGCGGGCGGGCGGCTCAGCGAGCGCCTCGCCGTCGCGCAGCAGACGCTGCTCCGCCTCAAGGAGCGCGCCCGCCAGCTCGACCGCCTCGGCCCGTTCCAGCGGACGCTGATGGCGTGGGGCGTGCTGCCGCCGCCGCGGTGGCTCGACGAGCCGGCCCGCCTGTTCTCCAAGCTCGCCCGCCAGGACAAGGCGCACCTCGAAGCCGCCGCGCTGCTGGACGCGGCGGACGTGAACGGCGTCGTGACCACCGAGGCGCGCAAACAGCTCGCCGATCTGTACAAGAACGCGACCACCGCCGCGGGGCGGAAGGGGCCCTTCGTCGACGTGCTGGCCGCGGTCGCGGGGATGGACCCGAAGACGGCGGTGGCGTTCCTCGAAGCGGCGGGGCCGGTGCTGGGCCGCAGCGGGGCGAAGGGGGACATCGGGAAGGTCCTGAAGAAGGCGGCCGTGTCGGCCGATCCCGCGGCGGCCGCCCGGCTCGCCCAGCACGCGCCGTTCGCCGTGGTCGAGAAGCTGCTCGACCGGGCGGCGCGCACCCGGGCCGGCCGCGCCGAGATGATCGGGGCGGCCGAGCGCCTCGCCGCGGCGATGGGCGCGACCAGCTTCCGCAAGAAGCCGTGGGACCAGCTGGTCAAGACCTTCGACACCGACCCGGCCAAGGCCATCGAGCTGGCGGCGATCGTGAAGCGCGCGGGGCTCTCGGACGTGCAGGTGGTGGCGGTGGTGGAGCGCGCTGGCGGGCTCTCCAAGGCCAAGCTCGGCGAGCTCACCCTGGCGGCGGACTACGTCGGCGTGCTCGCCGCCAACCCGACGCAACACGCCGCGCTGATCGAGGCGCTCACGCGGATGAAGGGCAAGGATTTTGCCGGCTTCGCGGACGCGGTGCACAACCTGCACGGCAACCCGCAGATCCTGCCCGACGCCTTCGCCAACCTCGTGCGGCTCGGGGCCGACGGGAAGCTCGATCTCCACTGGCTCGGTGGGCTGGTCAACCCCCACGCCCCGGGCGGCCCGCGGCTCCACGGCTGGATCGTGGACGATCTCGCGCGGGACGCCAACACGCCCTGGACCAAGCTCCAGACCCGGGTCGGCAAGATGCGCGGGTTCTACGGCCAGGGCGTGGGGACGCTCCGCGGCCTCGTCGGCGAGATCTACGCAAAGCACCTCGTGCCGGACCACCCGATCCTCGGGAAGGATCTCCTCGAGCTGCTCGAGCAGGTCACCGACGGCGCCGCGGGCAAACGCCCGGATCTCGTCGCCCGGTACCGGGACGGCTCCTTCCGCGCCATCGAGGTGAAGACCTGGTCCAAGGAGTTCTGGGGCAGCGCGTTGCAGGCGTACGAGCTGGCCGCCGTGCACGGGCTGGAGAAGGCCAAGGCGATGCGGCCCGAGCTCGACTTCGGCGCCATCGAACACATGATGGCGCAGCTGCGCAACGGCGCGCACACGCTGGAGGTGCCCGGCAGCACGAAGCGCCTCGCCCCGGGGCTGATGGTCACGTCCGACTGGAAGGTGGCCCAGTCCTTCGAGGGCCTCGCGGGCACGGGCATGGCGCGGCTCCAGAAGGAGCTCGACGGGCTCGGCGTGGGCGTCCACATGATGGGCCAGCAGCAGGTGGACGCGTTCGCGCAGGACCTGGTCCGCCAGTTCTCGAAGGCGGCGCCGATCGACCGGTCGATCCCCCTGTCCACGCGCAGCCAGCGCCCGTTCTTCCCGCCAAAGGGGCCGAAGACGGTGACGGCGGACGCGGGGGCGGTCGGCGCGGCCACCCCCGACCCGAGCGTGCCCGCCGCCGTGGTGCCCGTCACGGTGGTGCCCGCCACCGTGGTGCCCGTCGTGCCGGTGCCGGTCACGCATCCGGTGGTGCTGGAGGGCGCCGCCGACTTCCCCCACGAGAGCGCCCAGGCCACGCGGTTCGCGCAGGCGGAAGGAGGCGGGAAGGTCCGCTTCCTCGGGGGTTCGTCCCAGGGGATCGAGGGCTACTTCACGCCCCCGGGCTCGACCGTCGAGATCCCGATCTCGCTCAAAGACTTCTCCGCCACCGGGAAGCTCCGGAACATCCTGGGCCGGATAAACGCAAACGCCGCGCAGGTGAAGGCCGCCGGGCACGCGGGGCCCACCGTGCTGCACGTGCGGATGTCGAACACGACGGTCGCCGAGCTGGAGGCGTTCATCGCGGGCGGGCCGATCGGTCGCATGGGCACCGAGGGCGTGTTCAGTCGGCTGATTTTCGAGGGGTCGGACGGGATCGTGGACGTGACGGCGGCGGGTGTGAAGAGGAGGTAGGCGATGAGCGTGGATCTGGACATCGCGCCGATGCGTTCGGACGCGCCCACGTGGGCGGCGGTGGCCGAGGCGTGGGCGCGGCGCGTCGGCGATCCACGCCTGCTCGGCCCGGACCCGAAGTTGTGCCGCTTCGGCGACACGGTGGCGGTGCCGCCGAACACACTCCTGGTCCCGCCGGCCCACTACTTCCTCACCCTGCCCGCGCCCTCGACCCTGTCGCTGTCGGTGAGGCCGAACGAAGGAAACCTGGACGAAGCGGAGTACCTCGAGGACTACGGGCGGAACCTGGCGCCGGCGCAGCTCGCGGAGCTGACGGAGGGCTGGCGCCGCACCGGCCGCTCCTACGGGATCAGCTCGCTCGGCGGGCGATCCACGCACGAGCCCGAGCTGTTCCTCGCCCTGGCCTGCGCCCTCGCCGACGTGTCCGACGGGCGCGTGATCGTGATGAACGACGGCATCCTCACCCTCGGGGTGGGGGTGTACACGGCGAACGAGTTCGCGGCGGCGCGGTGGCCGCGCGCGGGCGTGCGTCCCGACGTGGCGCCGTGGGCCTGCGTGTACTGCGGCGATCCGGTGCTGCCGCTCCACGGGCAGCACTGCCGCTTCGAGCCGGGCGTCCCCCTGCCACCCGGGCCCGGGCACGCGCACCTGCGCTGCGCCCGCGAGGCCGGGCACCTCGACGCGTGGGCCGCGCACTGGCTCCAGCCCGACCCCACCGTGGCGCCGCCCGGCCGGATCTGGCGCGCCGCCGGCGTGACCCTGCAGCTGGAGCCGGACACCGGCCTGCTCGCCGCCTTCGGGCCGTGGGGGCGCACCGCGGCCTCGCCCGCGCAGTGGCGGGCCCGCCGGGGTGTGGAGGGCGGCGCCGCGCTCTTCCGGGGGCACGCCATCGAGCTCGACCTCGCCGCGTTCCCCGACGCGGACCGCGCGCTGGCGGTCGACCTGCCGCACCAGTTCCCCATCCCCCTGCTCACCCTGTTCGACCTCGTGGGCGGCGGCGCCCACCTGGCGCACCCGGAGCTGCTCGCGCAGGGCACGTTGAGCCCGCCCAAACCCGAGGCGCGGCGCGGCACCACGTGGCCCCTGTTCGTCAGCTACCACGAGTTCGTCTCCCGGGAGCTGGACGTGGCGCTGTCCGAGGTGCTCCCACAACTCGCCGGGCAGCCGTGAAGCTCCTCCCCACGCAGCCCTGGGCGCAGCTCGGCGCGGAGCTCCGCCGCCGCGGGTGGAAGTGGGAGAACGAGAGCCAGCTGCCGCCGCTCGTGCCCGGTGAGCCGGAGTGGGTGGACTACGTCCATCCGCGGGCCCGGCTGCACGCCTCGTTCGACCCCGCCCTCGATCTGCGCGTGATCGACGCCGAGGGCGATCCCGGCGTGCTCGCGGAGCTGCTCGCCCTGCCCCGGCTCGACAGCGCCGCCCTCGCCGCGCTCCTCGCCGCCTCCGACGTGGGCGCGGTGCTGCGCGGGCTCTTCGGGGCGCGCGCGCTCGCCGCCGTGGAGCTCTTCCCCGCCATCGACACGCTCCGTCGCCACCCGGACCCGGTGGTCGCGCGCGCGGCCGCCGACGTGGCCGCGGAGCTCGGCCGGGCGGCGGTCGGCGCCGCGGTCGATCTGCTCGCCGCCGCGCGCGCGGAGCGGCCCCTCGAATCGCCGCTGTTCCGCGGCCAGTCCCTCGCGCGGCGCCGGCAGATCCTGCGCTGGCTCGGCGTGGACCGACGCGGCGTGAACGACGCGATCGCCGACGCTCTGCGCGCCGCGGCCGCCGACGAGGACCTGGAGGTGCGGGTGACGGCGGCGATGGTCGCCGCGCGCCTCGGGAGCCCGGGGCTGGTGCCCGTTCCGCCCGAGGCCGCGGTCCTCCTCGCGCGTTTCCCGGCGCTCCAGGAGTGGCGGGCCGCGCGCCTCCCCGACACCGCGGGGGACGACCCGGAGCTCCTCACCCTCCACGCCCTGCTCGAGCCCGTGCCGGAGCCGCCGCCGCCGCCCCGCCTTCCGCCCTGGCTCGATCGCGACGCGGGGCAGCTCGTGCTCCGCAAGTCGCGCCTCCCCGTGGTGCTCGTCCCCTCGGTTCCACACTGGCTCGGCGCGCCGGGGCGTGCGGACCACCCCGCCCGCCGCGAGCGCCTGCCGCCGTTCGTGGTGCTCCGCGACGCGCTGCCCTCTCACGGGTGGACCGACGTGCTGGCCGCCCGGGAGGGGCTGTCGGGCACCGAGAACATCCCGCTGCGGGTGCCCGACGAGGCCCAGTGGGAGGCCGCGGTGCGCGGGCCGGACGGGCGGCCGCACGTGGCGGGCGTGTGGGCGTCGGGGCCCGCCACGGGCGCGTGGGGCGCGCGGGTGGAGGCGCCGTGGGAGTGGACGGACGCGGGCGTGCTGCGCCACGCCACCGGCGACCTCGGGGAGCGCCGCGCCGCCGCCCCCGACGAGCGCGCCGGCCTGCGGCTCGTGGCGCCGTTCCTGCTCTGAGGGCCGCGCCGGGGCGCGTCCGCCGGGCGTAGTGTCAGGGCCGCGCGTCGTCCCCGAGCCGCCCGATGGGCACCCCCTCGAGCCGGATCGGGGCGCCCGCGGACCCTGGCGGTACGGCCGCGCGCCCGTCGGCACCGGTGACCAGCTCGTGCTCTCCCACCTGGATGTTCGCGCCCACGCCGGGCTGCCCCGTGTCGTCGCGAAGCAGGACCACGCTGCCGTCCTCCGCCGCCCACACGACGGGCCGGCGCACCCGCGCCTCGACCGTCGGCCGGAGCACCACCCGCGCGCCCGCGGCGGTGCGCCCCACCACGCGCGCGGTGCAGCGGACGAGCTCGCCGGTCACGACGTGCGCGACCACCGCGGTGGTGGCCCCGTCGTCCCACTCCACCTCCCAGCCGTCCACGAGGCCGTCGACCACCACCTCGAAACGGACGTGCGAAGCAACGCTCCACACCGCGCGGGGGCCGACGATACCGGCCTCCGGAGGCAGCACGACGGGCTCGAGCCTGGCCCACGCGGCGAGCAGCGCGGCGGCGAGGTGCGCGGCCTCGGGCTCCGCCAGCCCCGCGACCGCGGCGTCGGGACGCGCGAGCCGTTCGAGCAGGGGGCGGGCGGCGGCGAAGCGGGGGGCGGCCAGGAGCGTGGGCCAGGCCTCGGGCGCACGCGCCACGAGCGCCCGCACGACCCGCGACAGCTGGACGTGGGCGGGGATGTTCATGCGAGCCGCCAGAGCACACGATCGCGCCACGTGCGCTTCAGGCGCGTGCTGGTGCGCCCGGGAGAGCGGAGCGCGGGCGCCAGGACGCCGTCGTCCGGTTCTTCGAGCGCGGGGGCGGTGACGACAACCTCCGGCGCCGGGGGCGGCGTGGCGGCGAGGTCGGGAGCGCGCGGCGCGAGGGACGGCGGAGGCGGGGCGCCTTCGGGAGGGGGCGCGCCGGGGGGACGGGGTGCCCGCGCCGCGACGGGCATCGGGAGCGGGGGCGGGGTGCGCGGCGCGCCGGGGATCGGGGCGAGCCGGGCGCGGCGCACGGTCGGGCTCGCGGTTGCGTTCGCGGCGCGTGCACGGGGGGAGGAGGCCGGAGCGTCCCGCCGGGTGGGCGGCGGCATCGGCGGCGCCGCGATCGTGGCGGACCGGCGCCGGGGCCGAGGCGGCGCGGGCGCCGCGGGAAGGACGGTCGCGCGCAGCTCGAGGGGCGGGCGGGCCTCGATCTCGACGCGGCGCGCGGGCGCGGGGGCGGGCGGATCATCGCGGGTCGTCGCGACACGGGAGGCGTTCGGCAGCGACGGCGCGAGCGCGGTCCGAGGTGCCGCAGGCAGAGCGACGGGGGACGGGGGGCGGCCCGCCGACGGCCCGATCGCCCGCGCCGGCGCGATCTCGACAGAAGTCGGGCGTGTCGCATCAGCGGGACGCACGAGCCCCTCGGGCGGACGGGCAGCGGAGGGGCGTACGTCCGCGGGCGGCGCGCGGCGCGATGGGGCGTCGATCCGCGCGACCGGAACCGGTAGCGGACGGGGCACGGGCGCCGCCAGCGCGAGCGTCACGGCCGCCGCGGGTGACGCCACGGACCGGGAGGCGGTTTCCCCCGGCGCCGGCGCCCTGGGCAGCGGCGGCGCCGGCCGGGGCTCGATCGACCACTGGCCGCGGCTGCCCGGCGGCCCCGGATCCACGATGAGCTCGAGCTCCCGCAAGAGCCCGAGCAGGTCCCACAGATCGTCGCGTGTGGCGTCGTCACGCGTGCTTTCGACACCGGCGGCGTCGTCGCTCATGCGTGCATCTCCAGCCACTGCCGCAGGGTGCGGGCGGCGGCGGCCATCTCCGCCTCGCGCACCACCGTCGGCGCCTGCGGAGGGCGGCCCACGGCCGAGCGCGCGTCGGGATCGAACACGGTGGGCAGCAGGAAGCCGGAGGCGAGGCTGCGCGGGCCGAAGCCGGCGAAGTCGCGTCGCAAGGTCGGGTTCGCCACGGCCACGGGCAGGTTCACCGGCAACACCGTCACGATCACGATCTCCGGGCCGTCACAGCAGCTGAAGTCCGTCTCCCCGCCGGTGGCCCACGCGGCGAACGTGCTCACCTCGATGTCGACCACCTCCACCGCCGTCTGCCACGCGGTGCCCTCGGCGTCGCCCCGCAAGAGCAGCATCTCGCCCGGGCGCGCGAAACACGCATCCCAGGCCGCGCCCGACGGCGCCACGAGCGACGACCCCGCCGTGAGCGGCACGACGAGCGTGGTGGCGCGGGGGCTCACGGTGGCGGCCCAGGCGGCGCTCCGCGGCGGCGCGGTGACGACGGCCGCTGGCGTGGGGAGCAGGTCGTCCACGAACCCGCTCACCTGCCCGCCGCGGAGCAGGCGCAGGCGGGTCCACAACGCGCGGAAGCCGAGGATGAGCCCGTCCCGCGCCCGATCGTCGGCCCAGCCGCGGCGCACCTCGGCCGCGGAGAGGGTCACCGCGCCGCTCACCGGCGCGCCCGCGGCGGACAGGCCGCTGATCCCGGTGGGCGACGACGCGATCGACAACCACAGCGCGGTCGTGCGGACCACGGTCTGGCCGTCTGCCGTCTCGCTGCCCGTCACGAGGGTGAGCGCGCCGCGCGCCGCCGCCCGCCCGTCTACCGCGAGGAGCTGGCCCGGCCGGAGCGCGGCCGTGCTCGCGGGCGAACACACGAGCTTGCGGGAGGCGTAGGTCGCGGTCCGCCCGGGCAGCAGCGCCCCGAGAAAACCCGCGCCGGTCTGCCCGGCCAACGCCCCTCCGAGGCCGGCGGCGATCCGGTCGAGGAAGGGATCGAGCACGCGGCGCAGGCGACGCTCGCGGCGGCCGTACCACGCGATCTTGGCGGTCCACGCCCAGGTGAGCGTGGACTCCATCGCGCGCAGCGCGCGGAGCGTGCCGTCCGGGTAGCCGATGCGGTCGCCGGTGAGCTCGTCGAGCCGCTCGGTGACGACGTGCCCGGGGGCGAGCGGCGCCACCTGCGACGCGAACATCCAGAGCGTCGCGCGGTCGGGGGCGCCCTCCTTCGTGGTGGGATCGACGTAGTACGCGGCGAGGCGCCGGTACGCGCTCGCCATCCCCCGCGCGGTCGCGGGCGAGCACACCGACGTGTCGGGCACGTCGTCGGCGATGGTGTCGAGGATCGCCGCGAGGCGGGAACACCCGGCGGCGGGGCCGTTGAGCATCTCGGACGGGATGCCGGTCCCGGGGTGGTACCAGGCCGACGCGTCGGAGGCGGCCGTGCCGTCCGCGGGGCGCGGGGCGTCCTGGATCTCCTCGTCGGCCTCGTCCAGCCGGGCCTGCCACAACGTCCACCACGCCGTGTCGAGGTCGTAGTCCCCCGCCTCGGCGGCGTCCTCGCGCGCGTCCACCGGGAACAGCCCCTCGTCCGGCCACGCGGCGGCGGTGGGCGGGGCGGACGGAGACGCGGACCAGAACGGATCGTCGGGGAGGCTCGGGCAGGTGAACGTCTGGAGCACGTTCTGTTCGTCGAGGTACTTGAACAGCGCCACCGCCGGGGTCACGTAGACGACAAAGTCGCTCTCGCCGTCCCAGCCGCGCGGGTTCGCCACCGCCTGCTCGTGCTCCCAGGGCCCGGGCGGCTTCCACTTCGAGACGTACCCGGACTGCCGCCACCGCTCGTCCACACACACCCGCGCGAGCTGGTACAGCGCCGAAAAGGCGCGCGCGGTGTCCGCGTCCTTGCGACGCGCGTCCTGCACCTGGTTGACGAACAGCTCGAGCACCTTCCAGGTGTGCTCCCAGAGCTGCACCTCCTCCGTGAGGGTCACGCTCAAACCGGGCCTCCCTTGGACATGCGGACGTCCCGCTGCACGAGATCGTCGTAACGTTGGCGCTGCTCCTCGACCGAGGCCTCGAGCTGCGCCACGGCGGGGGCGACCGCCTTCTCCACCGCGGCCGCGGTGCGCGCGTACTCGGCCTCCCACACCTCGCCGAACGCCGCCGCGCTCGCTTCGAGGTTCCCCTTCTGCCCGAGCAGGATCCACAGCGGGGTGACCGCGGTCATGCCGGGCCCGGCGGCCAGGAGGCACACGGCGCCCATGTAGCCGCCGGGGGGGCGGTTCTGGGCGCTGTCGAAGGCGGTGGTCAGCCCCGGCACGCCCTGGGTGGTCGACACGGCGAGGGCATAGAACCCGGTCGCCTGGAGCTGCTCGAGGAAGGTGATGACCGCCTGGATGGCCTCGGCGATGTCGAGGAGCACCTGCACCTTGGTGCGGAGCGCCTCGATCAACTTCTTGATGAGCCCGATGAGGTTGTCGACATCGCGGAGCAGCCCCTCGAGCTTCGACGCGAGGTCCGTGAGCTTGCGCAAGACGGGGAACAGGTCCGCGAGGGTGCGGCTCTCCCAGTCGGGGGCCACCGACTCCGCGTAGAGGGCCTGGCCGTCGGGATCGGGGGTGTTCGGCGCGGCCTTCCAGTTCTCGAACGCGGCGACGAAGGGCCGGATGCTCAGCAGCTTTCCGAGCAGATACAGCAGGTTGCGCAACACTTCGGGGTTGGCCGCCGCCGCGGCGAGGAACACCGCCTCGATCGTGGCGCCGGTGGAGACCTGGGGGCGGTCCTCGTCCCCCACGTCGTCGAAGGAGGCCCGGAACGTCGCGGCCCACGCGGCGTACGCGTCGGGGGCGGGCGGGGGCGGCGGCTCCTCCTGGAAGCCCGCCACGAAGGTCTTGACCGGCGTGGTGGGGTACCCGAGGGACGCCCACCCGGGCCAGGCGCTGGTGATTCCGGGCGCGTGGGCGAAGGCGTACACCCCCGTCGCGAGCAGATCGTCGATGATCTTCTTGAGGATGGCCACGGCCGCCATCACCAGCGCGGTGATGGGGTTGGGCATGGCGAGCAGGATGGCGGCGATGATGTCGAGCACCGTCGCGATGGCCTGGAGCACGCCCACGACCGTGTCGATGACGGGCTTGGCGCCCTTGGCCATGTCGCCGACGCCGGGGATGTCCCCGAGGGTCAGCGACTCCCAACGCAGCCCGCCGCCGGCGTCCACGGGGGCGCCGTCCGGATCGCAGCAGGCCGCCTGGAGGGCGGCCGCGTCAGGCGTAGCGACGCCGTGGGTTGACACGGGCTTGCTCCTTCGGGTCGGGGACGAGGCTGGTGAGCGCTTCGACCTGCTCGGTCTGCTGCGCCGCCACCACGGCGGCGGCGTCCTCGACGTTCTTCTTCGCGGTCCTCAAACGGGCGATGAGCTCGGACAGGTCGAGGGGGGTCCACACGGGTTCGGCCATCGCTCACCCCACCGGCAGGCGCTTGACGAGCGCGAACAACGACCAGTCCATGAGCGGGGTCAACGTGGCCCACACGTCGAGCGCCGGGCCGTAGCCGGGCATCGTCAACGGGTTCACCGCCTTCATGATCTGGCTCATCATCGTGAGGTGGAGCATCAGCCCGTCGCCGATGACCACGGGGGAGGTCGCCAACAGGCCGCCGAGCTGGAGGAACCCGAGCTTGGTGTTGATGGAGATGTTGCCGATGGCCGCGTCGATGGAGATCGCGGTGAGGGAAGGCGGGAGCAGCGGAGGCCCGGCGGCGATGCTGACGCCGGTGCCGCCGAGCATGTTGAGCGAGGAGGCCGCGGTCAGGCCGATCCCGCCGCCCGCGGACAGGTCGATGGTGCCGCCTGTCTTGAGAACCTCGGCGCCGTCGAGCTCGCGGGCGTGGGTGCCCTTGATGCGCTCGACCGTGCCCGTCGCATCCACCGTGCGCACGTAGCGGTCGGTCCCGATCTCCTCGCGGAAGTCGCCCCCGACGCGCACCGTGCGGTTGTCGAGCACCTCGAGCAGGTCGTTGCGCTCCACCAGCGTGGTGCGCGAGCCGGTGGTGCGCGTGGTGTCGTCGCGGTCCACCCGCGTGGTGCGCGCGCCGCGGACGACCGTGCGCTGGTTGTGGAGCAGCTCGTCGAGCCCCGAGGAGGTGAGGACCACGCGGTTGCCGGAGGCGTCGCGGATCTCGAGGCGCGGCTCGCGGCCGTCCGTCATGCGGTCGTCCAGCACGATGATGTGCCCCGTGGCCGACTTCCAGACGCGCACGCCGGGGGTGGCCACCTCGCTCGGGGTGCCGGTGGTGGGCACCTCCGACGGTGCCGGGGGCGGCTCGGCCTGCCCGGCGGGCGTCGGGAAGGCGCGCCGTACGGGGCGGGCGGTGGAGTCGGGCTGGCCCCGATCTTCGGCCGTCGGCGCGCCCCACCACGTGCCGGTCCAGATCGGGCGCGACAGGTCGCCGGCCTCGAACTCGATCCACACGGCGGCGCCCGGATCGGGGATGGTGAAGAACCCCTGGTCGGGCCCGGCGTACGGCGCGCACGGGAGCGCCCAGCCGGTCGGCGCGTCGCCGAGGAGGCGGGGGACGATCGCGCGGATGCGCCCCTGCTGTTTCGGGTCGTCCACCTCGGTCACGTAGCCGCGGTACTTGCCGTAGTACCGGTTCTCCAGGCGATCGACGAGGCGTTCGAGCAGCTCGTCGGTCACGACACCCCCGCCGAGCGCGCGTCGTACGGGCGCAGCATGGAGATGTCGGTGAGGCGCACGTGCGCGCGGGACACCCCGTCGGGGGCGATCAGCTCCACCACGTCGTCCTCGATGGTGCCCACCCGGCCCACGTGGACATGGCCCTGGGTCGTGTAGACGTACACCCGCAGGTTGCGGTAGGTCCGCTCGAGCAGCTCGCGGACGTTCACCGCTGGCCCACGCGCAACGCGAAGCGCTGGGCGAGCTCCAGGTGGCGCGCGCCGGACTGCTCCTCCTGGACCAAGCGCTCCGTCGCGAGGCGGGAATGCCCGGCGCGCACGCGCTCCTCCAGCGTGTCGGGGGTGGGCAGCGCCCGCGTGATGCGCCCGCGGAGCGCCTCGGCGAGGGCGGTGCGCGCCTGGGCGGTCGCGACGAGGCCACGCACGTGCTCGTGCACCCCCGCGACATCCCCGACGGGGAGCGTGGCGACGAGGCGCGGCCCGTCCACCCGCGGGGTGGCGGCGGGCTGGCGGTTGGTGCGGAAGAAGTCAGCCATGGGGGTCCCCTAAGGGTTGAGCTCGACGGAGCCGTCCGCGCCGACGACCAGGACGCCCGCGGTGGTGGCGTTGCCCATCGCCGCGACCTTGGTGCCGCCGACGACGACGAGGGAGTAGCGTGCCGCGCTTGCGCCGGACACGGTCGCGAGGGCCGGACCGCTCGACTCGATGCGGGTGAGGATGGCGGCCAGGGCATCCGCGGCGGCGGGCGCGCTGGGCGTGGGGGTGCCGGTGGGGGTGGTGGGCGGCGTGCCGGAGGCGCTGGACGCCGACTCGACGGCCCGCCCCGCCGATCCGGCGAGGCCCCGGGTCAGGACGGTGGAGAGCTTCGACACCGGCTGATCCCGCGCCAGGAACAAGCTCGCGAGCTTGTTCTCCCGCGGCGCGGGGGCCCCCGCGGTCGCCGTCTCCGACGCCTTCGCGAGCAACGGGATGAACACCATGCTGCCGGACGGGGTGGGCGATCCGGGGCCGGCCCCGCCCGCGCCGCCCGTCGGCAGCGTGTACTGCACGAGCGGCTGCCTGATGACGCCCAGCACCTCGGCGAGCTCCTTGGGATGGAGCGGCACGGACACGGTGGTCCCGTCCGCGAGGGGCACGCCCACCGACACGTTGGAGGGCCGCATCGGCCGCACCGGCGCCGCCACGGGCTCGGCGCCGAGGATGACGTTCGCCGAGGCGGTCACCGGGGCGTCGTCCGCCACGATGAGCACGACGTTGACCGCGTTTCCGGCCTGGCACCGGTTGCCGACGAACACGGTCGCGTCCGTATGGCGCAGGTAGGCCGCGCCGGTCCGGCCCTCGCTCCGCAGCGAGTTTCCGGTGACGGTGGTGGAGAGGACATCGGCGCCCTCGCCGAGCGCGAGCAGGGCCGGGCCGGGCGAGGACAGGTCGTTCCCCTCGATGTGGATGGAGCGCCACGCCGGGGGCGGGCTGAACCGGATGATGGGCAGCGGGCGCCGGACGAAGTCGAGCAGCCCGGGCCGCACCAGGGCGGTGTCGAACGTGTACGCGCGGGCGGGCGCCGCCTTGATCGACGGGCTCACCCGCAGCGAGCGGTTGATGGCTTGTCCGCTGCCGATGATCTGCTTGAAGCCGCCGAGCTCCACGTCGTGCGTGGGGCCGGCCACCTCCGGCTTCGCGGGCATCGCCGCTTTCACCGGCTCCACGGTGAGGAACGCCGCGCGGCAGAGCCGCTCGACCAGGGTGGCGCTCCCGGGCGTCTCGAGCACGAGCACCAGCGCCGCCCCGCCGCCCCCACCGCCGCCGTGGCGGAGCACGTTGCCGGTGACGGTGAGGTCGCCGCGCCATTCGAGGTGCGCCTCGTGCAGCAGCGAGCCGGGCGTGTCGTTGCCGTTGCCCTGGCTGCGGTTGCCCTGGACGACGAGCTGCCCGCTGCCCCGCGCGCGGAGCATGGCCTGGGGCCCCTCGAGCAGGCCCGCGCCGCCCTCGCCGCCCGACCCCTGCACCTGGTTCTGGGCGAGCGTGACCTGGCTGTTCCCGTCGGTCACCGCCTCGATCCCGGTCAACACGGCGCCGCGCACCTGGTTGTCGAGGATGTCGAGGTGCCCGCCCTCGGTCGAGCCGCCGCCGAGCGCGTGGGCGGTGCCGCCGGCGGTCGCCACGCCGTTGACCACCTGATCGATCACGTTCCGCGTGATGCGCACGCTCGCGCCACCCCCCACGACCAGCACGCCGTGCGCCGGCGAGAACCGGCCGCGTGCGTCGAGGCGCAGCGACTCGGCCAGATCGGTGGCGCTCGCGGCCGCCATGTCCTCCAGCCGCGCGCGCAGGCCCCCCAGCAGCTCCTCGCGCGTGCTCGTGGCCTTGAGCGTCTCGCGGACCGAGACGGAGAGCAGGCGCGTGGCGGCGGCGCCGTCCAACACGCGGCGCGCGGACGCGGGCGCATCCGCGATGCCGGGCTCCAGCGCCGCGGTCATCGTCTCGAGCAGCACCTCGGTGGCGCCGACCTCGTCGGAGTCGAGGGTGGACTTCCGCGCGACCAGCCCGAGATCCCGCGCCATCAGGTGCAGGGCGCCCGCCGGGTTCGCGCCGCCCGAGCGGTTGATGACGTGCTCGGCGTTCAGGTCGACCGTGGCCTTGGCCGCGGTGAGGGTGGCAGCGTCGGTCCCCGCGCCCTGCGCCGCGAGCTCGAGCCGCGCCCGGTACTGGGTCACCTCCTCGCGCGTGGCGGGCTCGTCCAGCCGCCGGAGGATCCACGCCCCGAGGCCGGCGAGGCGCTTCGACGCCAGGGGCCCCGCGCCGCTCGCGGGGTCGTCCACGGGCGCGAGGAGGCTCCGGATGGCCAGCCGCGACACGACCGGCGGGCGCACCGGGAGGCGCGTCACGGGGGCGACGACGCGGGACACCCGGTTCTCGGCGATCTCGACCTCCGTGCACGCGCACGTGGCGATGCCCGCGGTGCGCACCTCGACGGCGGCCGACGCGAGCGGGGAGCCCACGCCGTCGACCTGGTTGCCCCACACCTGCACCCCGTCCGCGCGGCACACGGCGATCGCAGCGCGCAACGTCTGGAGCTCCGCGCGGCGGAGCGCGCCGTCCAGGCCGCCGCGGACGGAGCCGCCCAGCGCCACGATCGCGCCCAAGAGCGCGTGCGACCGGGACAGGTCCGTCGCGTCCGGCGTGGCGGCGAGCCGGCGGGACAGCTCGGCGTCCACCTCGGCGAGCTCCGCGAGCACGCTCTCTCGCGAGAGCCCGCCGTCGGCGAAGGGGGCGCGCGCCACGTCCTCGATGACGTTGTCCGCGATGACCAGCTCGCCCGCGGCGGCGCTGGTGCCGAGCACGCGCACCGCGGCGTCGCCCAGCTTGCGCACCCGGTTGTCGCAGATCCGGACGCCGCGGATCACCTGGGGCCCGCCGACCGCGATGCCGATGTCCAGGCTGGCGGCGCCGACACCCGACAGGTCGTTGCCGTTGACCTCCACGGCGTCCACCGACGGGCCCGGATCGCCGTCGTCCAGCCCGTCGCCGACGAGCACCGCCGCGCGCAGGCCGAACGGACTGGTGGGCGAGGCGACCAGCTTCACCCGGTTGCCGAGCACCGCGATCTCGGAGCCCGCGACCACGATGCCGGCGAGCAGGGGCCCCCGCGCGGCGGCCATGTTCACGTCGTTGCCGACGACGTCCACGCCGGCGCCAGACACCTGGATCCCCGCCAGGGACGCGCCCCGGACGCGGTTGTCCGCGACGCGCGAACGTTCCCGCAATCGCACACCTGCGACGGCACGCTCCACCACGCCGATGCCGAGGAGGAACCCCTCCACCGTGTTCTCGGAGATCTCCACCGAAGACGCGGACCCCTCGGTGAGGATCACGCCCGCCGTGGCGTCGCCGAGGCCGTCGAGGGTCGAGCGTGTCACGCGGAGGCCGTCCACGCGCAAGCCGGCCAGGGGCGCGACGCGCAGGGCCGCCCGCGTGAGGAAGGGCGCGTACGGGAGGGCCGCCACGCCGACCCGCGCGCGGATGCGGCAACCGGTGACCGAGGCGTCCTCGATGCTCCCGGTGGCGAGCAGGCCGATGCCGGCGGGGCTCGCCGAGCGCGTGACCAGCGCGCAGTCCTCGATCCGCACCGCGCGCGAGTCGCAGAGGGTGATCACGCCGTGGGGCAGCGCCGCGAGGGCCGCGAGCAGCGGGGCCGCCTCCGCGACCGACTCGAGGTTCTGCCCGGGGAAGCGGCGTTGCAGCTGGCGGAGCTGCTGGTAGGTCGCGAGCACGCGCGCCGAGGCACGGCCCTTGCCGGCGTACACGGTGGGCAGGAGCGTGGCGACTTCGTCCAGCAGATCGGGCTCCGCGTCCCCCCCGCCGACGTCGCCGGGGTCGAGCGGCCGCGCGCCGGTGGCCGAGGGCTCCGACTGGGCGCGGCCGATGCGCGTCACCTCCGACGGATCCTCCACCATGCGGAGGGACTCCACGCGCACGTCCTCGCATTGATCGAGGTAGAAGGCGCCGCCCGCGCCGGTCACCAGCAGCTCGGTGCCCTCGCCCTCGCCGAGGATGCGGACGTGCTTGAGCCCGGCGATCACCACGGGGTGCTCCAGGCGGTAGCGGCCGCGCCGGATGTAGATCGTGCCCCCGGCGTCCGCCGGCGCCTCCTGCCCGTCGATCCGCAGCCGGAGCAGGCGGAGGGCCTCGGCCAGCGCCTCGTCGCCGGTCACGCCCTCGTCCAGGAGCTGGTCGACGTCGCCGTGGCTGAACCGCCCGTCGCCTACGACGACGGTGAACGGGCCCTTCCCGTGCTCCTCCGTCTCCAGCTCGATCAGGCGGTCGCGCACGTCCGCGAGCGGCATCCAGCGAGGGCGGAGGTCCTCGAACACGCGCGTGCCGTCCGCGCCGGGGGTGATGCGCGCGAGGGGCACCGCGTGGTGGACGGGGCCCATCACGGCCCGGTCGGTGAGGGTCTCCACCACGCCGCGGCTCGTCCCGTCGGCGAGGTGGATCCGCACGGTGAAGCACCAGTACTCGCCCGGCCGGAAGTCCGTGCCGCGGAGCGCGAACCGCAGCCCGTCGGGCAGGTTGTAGCAGACGCCGGTCTTGAGCCGGTCCGCGCCGTCCCAGCGCCGCAGGGCCGCGCGCCGGGTCGGGCTCGCCTCCCACGGCAGGGCGCCGCCGGCGTCGAGCGCGGGATCGGTCGCGAGCAGCGAGCCCGGCCCGTCGAAGATCACCGCCCCCGTGCCGGCCTCCACCGATCGGACGCGACGGAGCACGGCGGGGTGCGCGCCGCCCGGATCGCGCCGGGTCCACTCGTCCTCGACGACCACGAGGTCGCCCGGGCGCAGCCGCGCCGCGTCGCCCATCTGCACCACCACGCGGTCCGCCCCCGCCGCGGAGGTCTCCACGAGGGGGAAGACCGTCGCGCCGTTGTCGCGGGCCCACGCGATGACCGGCGCGGGGCCGCCCACCAGCACCTCCACGCGCACGAACAGGTGCTCGCTCCCGCGGTAGCCCTCGCCGACGGACGCGGTCTCGGTGAACAGGCAGCGGTCGCGGCAGGGGTTGAAGTGCTCCACGCCGTAGCGCTCGGCCATCCCCATCGGCACGTTGGTGGTCAGGCGCCCGTCGCCCACCGCGCTCGGCGGCGTGGCGTCATCCACGGCCACGTTCGTACGCACGCGCACCTGTTGGACGAGGCGCAGGCGCGTGGTGGTGTCGAGCCCCTCCATCGCCGGCTCGAGGATCCCCGGGTCGTCCAGGGCGGTGACGGCGCGCTCCCACACGTCGAGAAACACGAAGTGCGCGCGCGCGGGCGCCAGGTCGGGGAGCGCGGCGGCGCCGGGCAGATCGGGCTGATCGAGGTACCGCAGATCGCCGTCGTTCCAGGCGCGCACGCCGTCGACGTAGATCCGGCCGGGCGTCGTGCCGTCGCCACCGCCCACGACGAAGTCTCCCGTGCCGAGCGCGGGGGCCACGCCCCGGAGCCCGTCGATCCAGACGCGGGCGCGCGGCGGGAGCCCCGTGAGCCCCCAGCCGGTCAGGCGTCGCGAGGGCAGCCCGGCGGTCGCGAGGTTGACCTCGATGCGGGTCCAGCGCCGCTCCAGGGAGACGAGGCCGGTGGGGACGGTGACCGCGGCGCCGCCCTCGGCGCGCAGCCACACCTGCACGTCGGTGAGCTCGTCGTCGGCGGGCGGGCGCTCGAACCGAACGAACAGGACGAGGCGACGGATGGGGAAACCCGGCGCGATCGTGTCGAGGTCTCGGGCGGCGAAGGTGCGGCGCACGCCGCGGTGCCCGTGGACGAGCAGCACGTAGGGGAGCCCGGCGTGCTCGCGGCGGTCGAGGCGGAGCTCGGAGCGGATGAGCCGGTCGTCGTCGGCGGCGAGCCCGTCGCCTTGCCAGCCCGTACGCCCCACAGGGTCGAGGAGGAACAGATCGCCCACGCGGAAGCCGTCGTCCGGGCTTCCGTGCACCACGTCGCCGCCGCGATCCCGCGTGTCGCGGGTGCGGAGGTGGACCTCCTCGTTCCAGTCGGCGTCCAGCACGGGCCGGCCCATCTGCTGGAACACCCCCGTGTCGCGACGCGTGGCGTCGAAGCGGGAGCGGGAGATGTAGGTCTTCATGGCGTTCTCCGGAGCGCGCGGGCGCGCTCGGTGAGGCTGCGATCGTCGTGCAGGGCGAGCATCCCCATCGGGATCGACTCGTCCGTGCGGCGCGCGAGCTCGTCGAGGCGTTCGGCCTGGTCGTGCCACGCGCCGGGGGTGCGGCCCTCGTCGGCTTGCGCGAGCAGGCGCGGATCGTCGGCGAGGCGCAGGTAGAGGGGATCCTCGGGGAGGACCGAGAGGAAGTTCGGCGGCACCGTGGTGCACCGGTAGATCTGGGGCGCGCGTCGGGTAGCGGGCGCCACGCTGTGGCGGATCCAGCCGACGTCGGGCCGATCCACGTCCACCGCGCCGCTGAGCACGCAGGAGGACGCCCGGAGCTCGCCGGCCTCGATGCGCCCGCGGACCGTGCAGTGGCGCAGGCGCACGTCCGCGCCGCCGGCCACGATCGCGGCGCCACCCCCGCCATCGCCACCCCCGCCATCGAACGTGCAGCCCGCGGCCACAAACCGGACCCACGGCGGCAGCTCCACCGCGCCCACGAGGCAGCCGTACAGCCGCACCTCGAGCGAGATGGGGACGGGCGGGCCGCCGCGGCTGGTACGCGCGAGGTGGCCGGCGCCGAGCACGCGCAAGCCGAGCTGGCCGGGGGCGCGCGGCAGGCCGAGGGTGCAGAACCGCACGTCGACCTCGCCGTCGGTCGCGGCCACCTCGAGCATCCCGGCGAGCCACAACCCCGCGAGCCACGCGTCCGCGCCGGCGTGCCCGCCGCCAGCGGGGTGGAGCCCGAGGCTCACGCCGTCGGCATCGGCCTCGAACCGGGGGCACGCGCGGGCGTCCGCGGTGCGGAGGG
This sequence comes from Myxococcota bacterium, assembly GCA_040386535.1. GTDB lineage: Bacteria > Myxococcota_A > UBA796 > UBA796 > SXON01 > CAJBVW01. The sequence goes on from JAZKFH010000011.1 coordinate 64,308, forward strand.
TGAAGCCGTCCCGCGTGCGCGCCCCGAGCCGCGCGGCCGGGAGCGTGGGCGAGCCGCGGATCGCCACGACGGGGTGGAGCCCGGTGGTGGACGCCAACGCGGCCTCCACGGAGTCGTGGACGGGCAGCCCCGCCAGCACGCCGAACGGCGCCTCGTCGGGCGAGACCCAGGCCTCGACCGGCAGCCCGAACGCCCGATCGAACGGCGGGGGCGCCGTGTCCGGGCCGAGCCACTCGGGGGTGGGCATCCGGTCGGGCCGCGCCGTGCCCGCGCCGACCGCGCCGGGCCGCCCGATCCGCGTCGAGGCGCGCGCGTCGTCGAACGCCGGCGCCACCGAGAGCATGGCCCGCCCGAGGAACGGATCCACCCCCACCGTGCCCTCGGGTTGGGGCGCCAGCGGCCCGGCCCAGGTCAACAGGCTGCGGTGCCCGACGGTGTAGGGGCGCCACGCCCAGCGCCCGACCACGCCGTGACGCGGCGCCGGGGCGGGCGCGTGGGCGAGCGGCGTGGCGCGGCCGCCGGGGCGCGGCGGGGGGGCCACCTCGCCGGAGGCGAGCGCGCTGGAGCCGTCCGCGAACACGTCGAACGCCACGGTCTCGCCGGCCCGCGTGTCGATGTCCGGGAGGAAGGCGAGGAGCGACCGGCCGGCGGCGCCGACGGCCACGGTGGGCGCGCGCAGCGGGCACGCCCCGACGATGACGAACCGGTCACCGTCGACAGCGAGCTCCCCGAAGGCGGGCGGCGGCGGGCCGTCCTCTTCGCGGAGGGTCCAGTCCCGCGGCCCGAGGGTGGCGAGCGACGGGCGCAGCCGGTCGGCCCACACCAGGACGCTCGGCCCCGGCCCGATCGCCAGCACCCCCGGCCCCCCGGCCTCGATGGGCAGCGGCGGCGCCGCGACCCAGGCGCCGCGCGGCTCGTTCGGATCGATCGACCAGACCCCGGCCTCCAGGTGGTCCTCGGTGATCCAGCCGCCGGCGAGCCAGATGCGGCCGGCCTCGAAGGAGAGGCTCGCGCCCGCGCGCTGGGGCCGCAGCCGCCACCGTTCGCGCCGCCACGCCCCGCCCGCGAGCGGGACGCTCCACGTGTCCGCCAGCACGGCCTCGCCCTGCTGCCCGCCGTGGACGTACAAACGGTCGCCCGCGACCACCGCCCCGGGGGCGTACGCCGCCGCCGGCACGCGGCCCGCCGTGGTGTCGCAACGCTCCACGGCCCAGCCGCCCACCCCCGGCGTGAGCCGCCAGGCGCCGAGCTGCTCGCCGTCGGGCGCCACGAGGAACAGCCCCGTGCCGTCGGTCGCCAAGACGAGGCCGATCGTGTCGATCGGGAGGGCGCCGAGAACGGTCTCGTCCGCCCAGTCCGCGCCGCCGAGCGACCGGAGGCGGAGCGTCTGCGCCACGGCGACGAAGCGGTACACGACGCCGGCGAGGACGACCGCGTTGGAGCGGGGCACGCCGGGCTCCGTTCCCACGGCCAGGGGCGCCCACGTGCCGTCCGCCGCGCGCGCGTGGCCGCTGGACGCGCCGCGGGTGAGCCGGAGGCGCACCGTGCTGCCGGCGGGCGGCGGGGCGACCACGTGCGTGCCGCCCAACCCGCCCAGGTCCGCCCGCATGACCTCGGTCTCGGTGCCGGTGGCGCCGATCAGGTGGAGCGACCAGGTGTCGGACGCGGCCATCCGCGTCGGGTCGCAGAACCGCAGCAACGGGGCGCGGGGGAGCGGCGCGAGGGGCGCCGGCGTCGGGGCCGCCCGCGCGAGCGGAGGGCCGACCAGGGGGATGCCGTCGAGGGTGATGGCGATGGCTCCGGCCGCCTCGATGGTGTCAGCGGCTTCGGCGAGCGCCGTGGGCGTGAGCAACGCGACGTGCCGGCGCGCCTCGGTCGGGGTCGGGCCGCGCTCGTGGCGGGGGCCGAGCCCGGACGGCACCACTTCGCGGTCGACCGCGGGGCGCCAGGCCAGCGGCACGGTGCGCTCGTCGGGATCGAACGCGAACACGACGCCTTCGCCGCCGCCGAGCAGCGGGGGCCGGCGGATCGGCCCGACCCGGAGGCCCTCCCGCTCGAGCTCCACGAAGCGCGTGGTGCGGACGAGCAGCACGTCGGGGCGCACCGCGCCGCGCAGATCGAGCGTGCGGGGCAGCAGCGCCTGGCGGCCGGCGTCGGCGCCCCCGAGGCGCCGGAGCGCCGCGTCGAGCCCCTCTCCGGGCAGCGCCGACCAGGTCGCGCTCGCCGAGAGGCCGGGATCGAGGATGTCCTGCGGCGGCTGCGCGCGGCGGGAGAGCGGGTCCGCGAGCAGCACGGGCGAGCGGATCACCGGGGAGCGCCCGCGCCACGTGAGGGGGTGGTGGATGTCCTGGTTGACGAGGACCGAGCGGAAGCCCTCCTCGACCTCGGCGGTCCACCCGGTGGTGACGGCCACCACGTCCTCGATCGTCGCGAGCGAGCCGCGCGCACGCCGCCAGTGCACGCCGCGCGCGAGCACGCCGCGCATCACCGCGGTGTCCCGGCGCGTGAGGTGCACGCCCAGGCGCTCGGCGATGAGCGGGAGCGCCTCGGCGCTCGCGCGCTCCACGAACGCGTCGCTGCCGAGCTGCCGGACATCCTGCTCGAGGTTGTCCAGCGCGCCGCCGAGCACGTCGAGCAGGCGACGCAGGGGCGCGTCCTTCTGCTGTGCGTCCCGCGCCGCGTACAGCCCCGGGAGGCGCCGCAACATCCACGTGCCGGTGCGCCTCATCGGTCGACGTCCTCCTCGTAGCGCAGCTCGACCCCGCCCTCGTCCCACACGAGCACCTCGTCGGCCGCGGCCTCCACGCGCGAGGCGAGCGCCGTCGGCGTGTCGGCGCGGTGGAGCGCCCAGACCACGACGCCGCGCACGCCCTCGGTGGTGGTGACGGCGCCGTAGACCTCGGACAGCTGCAGATCGTCGTCGAGGCGCAGGCGCTCGGGGCCCAGGAGGCCCGGCGCGGGACCGACCTCGACGCCGAGGGCCTCCCGCGCGAGCCGGAGCGTGACGACGGGATCGGCGCCCGGCCGGCCCCGCACGAGCGCCGACATCCGCACGGGCACCCGCGTCGGCGCGCGCACCACGATGCGCACGCCGGGGGGCACGCGGGCGCGCAGGAAGGTGGTGAGCTCCGCCATCGTGCTCGGCGGCAATACGACGGAGCCGGGGGCGGTGGCGACGACGACCACCACGCCGCGCGGCGAGCCCGCCGGCCGGAACACCCGCGCGTGGGAGACGCCGTCGAAGCGGGCCGCCACGGCGGCGAGGTCCTCGAAGGAGACGGCCCGATCCATGGCGCGGACGGCGCCCGGCGCGCGCACGCGGGCCTCCTCGATGCTCTCCCCGTCCGCCCCGCCCCAGGTCGGGAGCGGGTTGGAGGTGGACTCCACGAACGGCGAGTCGCCGCCGGGCGCGTCGATGCGCCCCGTGGCGCGGTTGCCCGCGGCGCCGCGTCCGATCCGGTACGTGAGCACCAGCGCGGCGCCCTCCGGAACGGCCGCCCCCTCGGCGCTGTCGCCGAACCACACCGCGGCCGACTCTCCCGCGCCGGTCTCGACCAGAAAGGCCGGCTCGCTCGGGCCGCGGCCCACCAGGCGCTCCACGCGCGGCCAGAGCTGCCCGTTCACCGTCACCCGGATCGCCGGCCGGCGTCCCCCGAGCGCCGTCGCGTCGCGAAGCCACGTGAGCGGCCCCTGCGAGAGCACGATCGGCCCGGTGCCGGCGCGCACGTGGAGGTCCTCCACCGTGCGGCCCTCCGACACCAGGGCGATGTTCCCCAGGATCAGCATCCGGTCGACTGGCAGCGGCGCCAGGAGCGGGGGCTCGAAGCGAATGACGTCCCCGTCCACCGCGGAGAGGCGCACGGCCTGCCTCCCCACCGGCGTGCTCCCCGAGCCCGGCACGTCCACCCGCTCGGCGATCACCAGCCAGTCGCCCGCCCGCAGCGGCGGATGCGCCCGGTCGAAGCCGAGGCGCAGCGTGTTGCTGCCCGCGGCGGCGATGCCCTGGCCGGGCGGCGTAGCGAACAGCTGGTCCATGCGCCGGAGCGCCGCGAGGCCCTCGGTAAGCACGACCGCGTCGCGAGCGCCGCGCGCCAGGCCCTCGCCGAGCGCGTCGAGCACGGTCGCGAGCGCGTCCAGGCGCGTGTTTCGTTCGTTCTCCGACCCGCCGCACGGCGCCACCACCCCTTCGAGCGCCGTCTTCGCGCCGGGCGGGAGCTTCTGGACCTGCGCCGCCAGCAAGCGCTGCATCGGCGACGGGGGGAGCGGGAGCGGGTTGCCCGCCGGCTCGGTGGCGCACGCGAGGGCGCAGAGGGCGGCTTCCGCCTCGGGCGTGAGGGCGCCCACCTCTTTGAGCGCGTCCTTGCTGGCCTTGAGCTCCAGCACCCGGGCGCGTGCACGCGCGGCCGACGCCGAGCTCCGGTAGCTGCTGTTGCGGCCCTCGAGCAGCGCGCGCAACGCGTCGGGTGTGGAGAGCCCGGGCTGGAGGTGCGCGGGCGCGCCGGGCGTCGGCGGCGTCGGGTTCGCGCCGCCGTCGGTGCCGCCGGTACCGTCGCCGCTGCCGCCGCCGCTGCCGGTCTCCCCGACCCCGTCGGTTCCGTTGTCCATGACCGCCGCGACCCGGATCTGGTTGAACGCCGGGTGGATGTCGAGGGGGTGGAGGGTCTCGAACGTCGCGTCGGGCTCCTCCCCGAGCGCGGGGGAGAGCAGGCGGAAGCCCACCGGCACGGTTCCGCCCGCGCCTTCCCGGCACCGAAGCTGTTGAAAACCGAGCGCCGCCACGCCCGGGGCGGGCCGGTAGCCGAGGTCCGCCACGAGATCGAAGAGCGCGTCCTCCCGCGTGGCGGTGGCGAGGAACCCTTCGGTGCCCCAGCCCTCCTGGTACGTCCGGAGCACGTGGAGCGCGGTGGCCGCCGCGTCGAGCACGGTGCGGCCGAGGTCTCCGGGGAGGTTCGCCGCGGGATCCCAGGTCGCGCGGGTGCCCGAGGGGCGCGCCTCGGAGAAGGCGACCCGCACCGCGGTGTGCAGCGCGGTGACCTCGTCCGCATGCGGACGGGCGCGCAACGCGCGCGGCAGGCGGGTCATCGCAGTCCTCCACACACCGAGAGCGTCAGCAGGCCCTCACGCTTCGCCAGCCGCCGCAGCGTCGCGACCTCGTGCGCGCCGATCGGCAGCACGCCCTCCTCGATCCAGTCCTTCTGCGGCGGCCCGAGGCTCACGCGTGTCGTGCCGGTCACCGGGACCACGCCGCCGGCGGGCGCCCCGGCTGTCCACCGGCGCAGGCGGAGCACGCGCGCGGCGGCCACGCCCGGCACCGCGGCCACGGCGGCGTAGATGTCGGAGAGGTGCACGTCGCCGCCGAGGCCCGCGCGGTCGGGATCGAACAGGCCGCCCTCGCCCGCGAGCGCGGCACGCACGCCGCGGTCCACGACGTCGGCGTGGGCGTGCGGGTGGGCGTCGACCGACAGGTCCAGGTCGAGCGAGACCCATCGGGGCGGCACGCTCTCGACCTCGATGCCACACATCCGCACCGCCTCGAGCCGCTGGCGCACGACGGCCCAGCGCCGGAGCACCTCGTCGTCGGGCAGGGTGTCCTCGTCCCGCAGCAGCACGGTGACGCGCACCAGCGGCCGGAGCCCGCCCAGGAGCACCTCCGCGCGCGCGCCGGCCACCTCGGCGAGCTCCGCCACCAGGGCCGCGCAGTCGTCCGCGGTCACGGCGGTCTGCGGGGTCCAGAGCACCACCGGGGCGCGGCGTCGGATGCGCTCCGTCGGCTCGGGTTCCCGCCCGCCCACGGCCGAGAGCGGGTTGGTCACGCGGATCAGGGCGCGCAGCCGCTCCTCGACGCCCGTGGCGCCGTCTGCCCCCACGCGGAGGTGCAGCGGAGCCTCGCCCGGGGGCGCCGCGCCGAACGAGAGGATCCCGGTGAGCGCGCCCGCGCCGACGTTTCCGACGGTCCCGAGCCCCACGGCGACGCCGACCACGAGCTCGACCGGCCCCTCGGGCAGGGGGGCGCCGTTGGTGCCGTCGCCGAAGCGCACGACCGTGCGCCCCTCGAGCCCGGCGCGGAGCACGAACACCTCCTCGTCGGCGCCCGCGAGGGACAGGTCGTCCACCCGGCGCCACGGGTCCCCCTCCACCTGCACGGACACCCGCGGCTCGCCCCGGCGCGCGCGCTCGGTGGGGAGCGGCCAGCCCGGCGCCACCCGGCTCAGCGGCGCGTAGGGGAGCTCCACTTCACGCGTGGACGCGCCGTCGGCGAGGCGCACGGTCAGCGCGCGAGTCCACCCGGCGAACGGCCCCGCGACGCCGGGGTCGAGCCAGAGCGCGTGGCTCGCCGAGACGAAGTTCGCGCAGATCCGCGTGGGAACGGGCTCGCCGGTGATCGGCGACGGCGCGAGGCGCGCAAAGACCGCAGGGGCGGGACGGCGCGGATCCCAGTGGATGACCGTCGTCCCGGCCGCGAGCTCGATCGTCGTGACGCGGACCACGTGGCGGCGCTCGTCCGGTGCCTCCAGCACGAGCCAGCGCCCCGCGAGGCTCGGGAGCGTGCCGGGCACGACGGCGCGGCAGTCGCCGACGAGCACGTCCGCCGCGAGGCGCAGGTCGTCCACGTCGGCGTCGAACACGAGGTCCTCGTCCGTGGAGAAGGCGGCGGCCCAGGCGTCGAAGGGGCCGTTCGCCACCACGGTCCCCGCGGGGATGCACAGGTCCGAGAGCCCGGCGGCCGCGAGGTGCGCGCGCAGGGGCTCCTCCGCGCCCGCGGCGGCGGCGCCCGCGATGGTGTCGACCATGGCGTGATCGAGGGAGAACCGGAGCAGCGCCGTTGCCGAGAGGCCGGGATCCGCGGTGTAGTCGAGGGTGCGGGCGTGATCCTCGACCGAGCGGCGTCGCTGCGCGCCGACCAGGGTGCGCTCGGCCGCGCCGGCCTCCTGGAGCCACGCGATGCGATCGAGCTCGGACGCGAACAGCTCGAGCACGGCGGTGGTCAGATCGGCGGGCACGAGGGGTGCGGCGTCCGGCGTGGTCGTCGCGATGCGCCGCTTCATCAGCTCGAGCAGGCCGGCGTAGTCGTGGGCGCGGTAGTCGAGCACCGGATCGGCGGGGAGAGGCGCGGGCTGGGCTTCGGCCGGGCGCGCCTCCGGATCGGACGATGTGCACACCGGCGCGAGGGTGGCGGGGCGCGCGCCGACGCTGGCGACGAGCCGCGATCCGTCCTCGCGCACGTCCGACGGCACGGCGACCGCGAGCGGGGCGAAGTCGGGGTGGACCGACAGGTCGTGATCGACGGGCGCGGGCAGGGCGCCGAACGCGAGGGAGCCGAGGTCGATGGCGGGCGCCGCCGCGAACGGGGCCGTGGGCCACGCGCGCCAGGGCCAGCCGGGGGCGTCGGCGTAGAGCGCCTGGGCAGTCGCGACGACTGCGGCGGGGTCTGCCTGGACCGGCGGCGCGCCGGCGCGCAGCGCGAGGATCCCGTACATCCACAGCTCGGCGGGGCCCACGCGCACCGGCCCGGCCTGGTCGACGAGGCTCATCGACGCGAGGAGGATCCGGTCGCCGTCGAGGCGGAGGCCCCCTCCCACCCAGGCCTCGATCCGCACCAGCTCGAGGTTGCGCAACCCGCCCTCGACGTGCGCGGCGGGGCCCGCGATGCGGTCGAGGACCAGATCTTCGAGACGCACGGTGCCGGGCTCTCCGTCCCGCAGCACGGGATCGCCCTCGTCGACCGCGGCGTGCACGCCCACGCCGACGGCGCCGCCGGTGATGTCGCGGACCGCGAGCTCCCGCAGCAGCACCCCTTCGCGCGACGGCGCCGCCTCCACCCGGATCGCGTGGCTGCTGGCGCCAGCGATCCCGGTGACCGAGCCCACCTCGATCTCCGCGCCGGCGGAGCAGCGCACGAGCAGCCCGGCGACCCGCCCGACCGCCGTGACGGCCCGCACGGTGACGCCGCGGAGCACCACCCGGCCGCCGTCGAGCTCCAGCCCCGCGCCGTCCGCGTCCAGGCTCACGTCGGCGACGCGGGCCCCGACCACCACGACCGAATTGGTCGCCGCGAGGCGCGCGCCCGCCGTGACCGGGCCGGACACCCCGGCGACGTCGAGCTCGCTGACCTCGAGCTCCCCCGCCTGGAGCCGCACGTCCCCGCCGCGCGCCCGCAGCCCCACGACGCGGAGCAGCCCGGCGACCTCGGCGTCGACAGCGCCGCCGCGCTGGTTGGTGACGGTGGCGCCCGTGGCCCGGAGGCGCAGGCGCCCGGCGCGCACGGTCTCGAGATGGACCTGGTCCCCCTCGATGTCCAGGATGTCGACGGAGAGCCCTTCGATGTCGAGCCGCGCCGCGCCGCGGAGGCGGAGCTCTCCCACCAGGGTGCCGCCGCGCAACGACACGCTCCGGCCCGCGAGATCGAGCTCCAGCGGGGGGGCGAGGGTGGCGGTGGGGAGCACCCACACCACGGGCGTGTCCCCGAGCGCGGCCGCCGCCGCCTCCAGCGCCGCCCGGAGGCCCGCCGCGGAGAAGGTGGTGGTCACGGGCCCTCCAACACGCGCGCGAAGCTCTCCGCGCGCTCTTCGCCCGTGGCCCGCACCGTGTAGAGCAGGTCGATCGTGAGGGTGACGCTGTCTACGGTGACGCGGACGGCCTCGAACTGCACCTGCTCGGCGAGGAAGCGCCGCACCGCGACGGCGATGGTGTACTCGGCGGCGGCGGCGGTCTCGGCGGTGGCGCCGGAGAACACCAGCCGCTGCACGCCGCAGCCGAAGTCGGGCCGGTTCACCCGCTCGCCCGGGAGCGTGAACAGGAGCTGCTCCAGCTGCTCGCGGACGGCGACGGAGGGAGAGAGGGCGACGGGCACCCGTGCGGGCCCGATCCGGAAGGGGAACCCGAGCTGCGACTTCATGCGGCGCCCATCGCGTTGCGAACAAGCTCGACCTCGGCGTCGTAGCGCCGCGTGTGCGCGTCCGCGGTCCACGTGTGGCGCACGGACCGGACGTACCAGGTGCCGTCGAGGGCCTTGCCCGCGCCCTCCACCGCCACCGGACGCCGCGCGCGCAGGACCACCGGATAGCGGAGCGTCTGGACCGTGCCGGTCGCGCTCAGCAGCCAGTCGGACTCCTGGAGCTCCGCGGCCGCGAGCGTGCCGAGCTCGTGCTGATCGTGGGGCACGTCGGCGAACGGGAGGCCCAGCGGCGTGAGGTTCGGGCGTTGCGGCAGCACCTCGGCCAGCCGCGCGGTCAGCAGGTCCGCGCGCGAGCGGGCGCCCAGCTTGTGGTAGGGGCTCAGCTTCGCGCGGGTGGTCTGCACGCGGCGGGTGCGCTCGTCGAGGTGCCAGGACTGGGTGGTGGTGGGGTGGTGGCTCTCCCACCGCGCGCAGAACTCCAGCAGCGAGGGCTCCTCCCGCGGCATCAGGCGCAGCGGCGGCTGGGGCGGATCCCCGAGGCGCGGCTTGTGGAAGTGGCCCACGAAGGCGGCGCCCGGATGCGCCCCGGCGCTCACGGCCCCGGGCGCGCGCTCCATCCACAGCTCGAAACCGTTGCGCCGCGCCAGGAGGCGCAGGAACTCGGCGTCCGTGCCCCGCTGCAGGAGGGTGCCGCGGTCGGCGGCGCGGGACGGCGCGGTCTCGTCCACGTCGGCACCGAAGCCATACTCGGCGAGGATGGTGCGGACGATGGCGGCGTCGCTCCGATCGGTCCACGCGCGGACGCGATCGTCGAGGTGCATCAGGCACGCGGCGTCGTACCCCTCGAGCTCGAGGTGGGAGTCGGGCACGCGCTGGGGGCCGAACCGCGCCTCCACGCTGGTGACGTAGCCGTCGACCACGACCGTCTCCGAGCCCGCCTCGCCCTGCTCCACCGGCCCAAGCGAAAAGGCGAGGGTGACGCGCCGGAGCAGCGCGAAGCGGGGGTCGGCGAGCAGGTCCCAGTCGCCGTCGATCGGCGCCAGATCGAGCTTCAGCTTGAACCAGGTGGCCCCGTCCGCGCGCTCCTCCACCACCGCCGAGAGCAGGCGCTGGGGCGCCTCGACCCACGGCTCGCCGTCGAGCCACACCCGGATCCACGCTTCGCGCTGCGGGTTCATCGGTCGGCTCGGGGAATGCGGAGGCGACGCCCGACGGTCTCCAGCTCCGTCGGGGCCGCGGCCTCGTTGGCATCGAGGATGCGCCAGCTCTGGAGGGGGTCGCCGTACCAGCGCTGCGCGATGAGATCGAGCCTCTCCCCGGCCGCGACCGTGTGCCAGCCTGCCTCGTCGGCCTCCGCGGCACCTCGCGTGCCCAGGGACGCGGCGCGGCGCGGCGCGTACAGCTCGACCTGCCGGCCCGCGACCGCGGCGCGCCAGGTAGGGTGGGCGTCGAAGCGGGAGGACGTGCTCACGTGCTCTCCGGGCCGTAGGGCGCGGGCGGCTCGGCCACCGGGCGCGCGATCCCCGCGTCGGCGATGGGCGCCTTGAGCACGGCGGTGACCATGGCGCCGATGGACTGCCCCGCCACGCTGGTCTCCCCGCCCCCCTCGGCGGCGTCACGCCACGTCCCGCGGTTGCGTTGGAGCTCCTCGAACGCCTGCCAGATCACGGACGTCTCGGTGGTCTCGAGCGGCTCGAGGACACGCATCGCGAGGTCGATCTCCGCGCGGATCGGCACCAGCGCGGGATCGAAGCGCTTCTCGGTGATGGTCATCTGCGTGAGGATGACGGGGAACCGGCGCAGGCCCAGCACGAGCAGGAGCTCGGTGGGGAAGATGGGGTTGAGCCGGTTCTGGCCGGCGGGCGCCGCGCTGCGATCCACCCGCGCGTCGCTGCCGAAGGCGACGAGCTCGAGCTGGGAGAGCTCCGGCAGGATGCCCTTTCCCGCGTCCTGGCCGGACAGGATCGCCTCGGTCGCGTCGAACACCAGCTTGAAGGCGATGGTCTCCGCCTTCACGAAGAAGCCGGCGCCGCGGAAGCTGTCCTGCAGCTTCTGCTCCGCCGCCGACAGCGCCTGCTCCTTGCCCTGCCCGTTCTTGCGGTACTCCCACGCCCCCTGCCGGGTGCGGGTCACGCTCTCCGGGTTGTACTGGAACGTGAGCGCACGCGCCTTCGTACGGTCCCCCGACAGGATGATGAGCGCCCCACGCTCGAGGCGCTGCTTGTCGAAGGAGGCGAGCACGGGCTGGAGGGAGCGGGTCATCCGTCCTCCCGCCGGTCGGCGAGCGCGCGCAGGATCGCCTGGTTGTTCTTGTCGAGCAGCGTGACGATGCACTCGGAGACGAGCGCGACGAGCGCCGCGTGGTCCTTCGGCGGCGACCGGAGCACCCACTGCACGTGGCGCTCCATCTCCCGGCGCGTCAGGCCGATGGTGTCCGGGGTGTCCACGTCAGCTCCACGCGCCGTCGAGGGGGCGGCCTTCGAGCTGTCGGCGTACCAGCTCGAGATAGTGCCAGCGCCGCTCGCGCGGCAGGGCGAGGATGTGGTCCTCCGGCCAGTGGTAGTGCCAGGCGAGCGTGTGCACCTCGGCGAACAGGCGGCCCACGCCCGCGCGGGTGGCCTGCCGGAGCAGCTGGATCGGATCCAGCCAGAGGTCGAAGCGGGCGCGGCACTCCGGGCACCGCCCGATGATCCCGAGGTCCAGCGCGGAGGACTGCTCGGCGAACGCCAGGGCGACCTGCTGGCGCACCCCCGCGTCGAGCGCGAGCCAGCGTTCGGGCGACGGGGGCCCCTCCCCCGCGAGGTCCTCCACGAGCCGCGGCCAGATCGGCTCGCCGGCGGCCGCGAGCTCGTCGTCCACGCCGAGGGGCTCGCGCACCCGGATGCGCCCGGCCGGCGTATCGACCTCGACGCCGACGGCCTCGCGCGGCGCGCCCAGCAGCTCGCTGATCGACAGATCGAGGTCCGAGAGCGCGCGGCAGGTGGGGTTGTCGCACCGCGCCACGAGCGCGAGTTGGTCACCCACGAGCCCCTGCAAGACGGTCAGCAACAGGCGATGGCGGTCGCCGCGGGCGAGCAGCCGCACCAGCCCGAGATCCACGTCCTCGAAGTCCCCGATGCGCCCGATGACGAGCGCGCACAGGCGTGACTCCGCGACCGGCCCGGCGGCCGACGCGGTCTCCGCGAGCAGGAGCTCGTGATGGCCGGTGAGGGTGGAGAGCTCCACCTCGCGGTGGACCTTCCCGGCCGCATCGACCACCCCGTGCGGGACGATCACCGTCGTGACGAGCACACGCTCTCCGAATTCAGACCGGGTTCTTGGACTCGAAGCCTTCGTGCTGGATCTCGATGGACTCGAGGATCACCTCGTTCGCGTCGCCCGCGAGGTCGGAGAGCGCGGTGTACTTGGAGACCCAGGCGTTGTGGAGGGTGTAGAACTTCACGACGGTCTTGTTGTCGACGTCGTAGACGCGGATGTCCACGTCCTGGCGGAAGTTCGGCTCCTTCTCACGGCCCTTGGTGTCCCAGCGGTTCCGCACGAGCGTGGTGGCCCAGGCCTGGAACGTCGGGTCGTTGGTGACGCCGCCCTCGAGGGTGACCGGGTCGTACGCGGTGCGGCCGGGGAGCAGCTCGCTCACGCTCGACTGGTCGCTCCCCGCGCGGAACTTCACCACCTCGACCGAGGCGGAGAGCTTCGACATCTTGTGGCAGGCCGCCACTTCCTTGCCGCCGATCCAGATCCGGAAGTTGAAGTTGCGGAACGGGTCGCGCTTTTTTGAGTCCGAGAACCGCGGCATGGCTGCTCCTTGAGGTTCAGAAGGTGGAGGTCAGAAGGTCGGCGTGGAGGGGTCGGAGCCGAGGACGAGCTGGAGCGCGCTCCCGGAGGTGGTGACGGGCTTGGGCAGCGTGGCGGCCTCGTCCGGGGAGGCGAGGCGGCTCCAGCCCTCGTGGACGAACTCCGCCGATTGCAGCGCCACCTCGGAGGTGAGCGCGTCGAGGCGGGGGAGCGCCTGGAAGCGTGACAACCACGCGTTTGCCAGGACGTAGCGGACCGACCGCGGCGGGTCGGTGGGGCCGGTGGCGCCCCGGTCCTGCGGGACGCCGTCCCACACGTCGATGAACACCGTGCGCTTGATGGGCACCGACGGGCGCTTGCCGGTCTCGAGGAACTCGCGCACCGCGGCCGCCCACACCGCGAAGGTGTCGTCGAGCGCGAGCCCGGACTCGATGACCACCGGGTCCCACGTGATGCGCTCGGGGTTGGCGTAGCGGTGGAGGTTGTTGCCGCCGCTCCAGGTCTCCGAGGCGGTGGCGATCTGGGTGAGCCCCGACACCCGCTGCACCCCCGCCACCACGCGCGTGCCGGTCTGCACGCCCGCCGTCGTCTGGTCGAGCGGGACGCTCACCCGGAACTGGAAGGTGCGCAGCGGATCGTGCTGGCGGAACGGGGGCGCGACGGGCATCAGGTCACCAGCGTCTTCTGGCTGACCTGGATGACCACGAACTCCGCCGGCTTGAGCGGGGCGAAGTACACGCGCGCGGTGACGACGCCGGCGTCGATGTTCGCCTGCGGGTTGGTGGTCGCGTCACACCGCACGAGGAAGGCTTCGGCCGGGGTGGTGCCCTGGAACGCGCCGTCCTGGAACAGCCGCAGCATGAAGTTGAAGATGTTCTGCCGGACCCGCTCCCACAACGTCGTGTCGTTCGGCTCGAACACCGCCCACTGCATGCCCTGGCGGATGGACTCGATGAGGAACAGCGCCGTGCGGCGCACCGGGACGTAGCGCCACTCCGGGTCGCTCGAGATGGTGCGCGCGCCCCAGGTCACGATGCCCGTGCCGCTGAACTGCCGGATGCAGTTGAGGCCGACCGGGTTGAGCAGATCCTGCTGGCCGTCGTCGACGTCGAACTGCAGGCCGAGCGCGCCGGGCACCGTGGCCTCGATGCCGGCCGGCGCCTTCCACACGCCGCGGCTGTTGTCGGTGCGCGCGTAGATGCCGGCGACCAGGCCCGAGGGCGGGACGAAGCGGGTGGGGTTGCGCCCGACGCCGAGCGGATCGTAGGCCTTGACCCAGGGGTAGTACATGGCCGCGTTCTTGGAGCGCAGCGGGAGCGTCTGGATGAAGCTCCGCGCGTCGAGCGGGTGCACCTGGAAGTCGTCGTCCTGTGCGCCCGGCCCGTCGAGGACGGCGAAGGCGCCGTGCTGCTCCGCCCAGGGCAAGAGCTTCGTGACGTAGGCGGGCTCGTTGGTGTGGCCCGGGATGGCGATGATGTTGACGAGCAGGGTGTCGAGCGCGTGGATGCCGGTGCGCGCGACCGGATCGCCGAAGTACTCGGTGGGGCCCGGCGTGCCGGTGCCGTCGGAGCCGTTGGCGAGCGCCACCGGCGCGGTGGTGACCGCGGGGCGGACGTCGCTGTTCTTCAGGTCGTTGGCGGCAAAACCTGTCGCCACGGAGGTGAAGCCGAAGCTGCGGCTGAAGGAGCGCGGGTGGTTCACGCTGAGCGTGTCGCGCAGCAGGAGCGACAGCGCGGTCTTCGCGACGTCCGCCGGCTCGCTCGCCATCGCGACCACCACGGTGCCGGCAGAGGGCGACGTGGCGACGAAGTCGGGGCCGATCAGCGCGTTGAACGCGGCGAGATCACGCGGGCCGGCGGACGCCGCGAGCGTGACCGACTTGGTGTGGAGCACCGCGTCCCCCTGGCGGGCTTCGAGCACAAAATCCATCGCGTCGGTGTTGCTCACCGGGAGCTTGCCCGCGAGCCGGGGGCCGACGGCGGGGATGGCGGCGAACGTGCCGTCTCCGCTGGCGCCGGCGGAGGGGAACGCGGCGGTGATCTCGATGTACCGCGAGGTCTCCTTGACCACGCGCACGACATGGTCGTCGCTACGCGGGTCCATTCGCACGTCGGTGAAGGTCTCCAGGGTGCGGGACAGGCCGCCTTCGATCACCGACACGCGCAGGGTGAACGCCTCGTCCGGGTACGCGTCGGACGCGAGCACGTCCAGCCGCAGCGTGCTCCCCCACGCCCCCGCGCCGCGCGCGCGCACGGCCAGGGCGACCGGGCGATTTCCCGCCGCCGGGACGACCGCGACCGGCAGCGTGACGGTGGCGGCCACCGCGTCCGCCGGCATCACGCGAACGACGTACGCCCGCCGCCCGCCGGCGTCGAAGAAGCCCTCGACTCCCGCCGCGAGGTAGCCCGCCGCGCCGCTCCGGTGCCCACCGAAGGCGGCCTGGTACTCCTCCATCGACGTGCACAGGGTTGCCCGGTTGGGCTGCCCGCGGGGGGCCTCCCCCAGGAACGCCGCGGTGGAGGTGCTGACGCCTTCGATGGGGCGGACCCCGCTCGAGACCTCTTCGACGTAAACGCCAGGGTGAAGCCGTTCGGCCATGGGAACTCCTAGGAAGGGGGGACGACTGCGGAAACGCCGGTGGCGGCGACGGTGTCGATGGGGTCGAGGTCGTTGACGCGCAGGCGGGGCTCGAGCACGAGCGCGGGCGAGGTCTCCGGGAGGCGCTCGTCGAGCCAGGCGCTGACGCGGTAGTCGATCGACACGCGGAACAGGTGGTTCAGCAGGTCGTCCTTGCGCGAGAGCCGGAGCTGCTGGAAGAAGAACTCCTCGCCGTGCACCAGCGTGGAGCGCTTGGACCAGGCCTCCGGCACGGGCCGGTCGAGCTCTACGACGGAGCCGACGACGGAGCGGATGCGGGCGTCGAAGCGCCGGCCGCTGGGGATCGCGCCGTCCCGCGTGTCGGCGAGGTGGACGCTGTCGCCCGGCTGCAGCCGCGAGGCGCCCCAGACGAGCCGCCGGTTGTCGGCGCTCGGCGCGGCCATGGGGGTGCCGGCGACGTGGAGGTGCCAGACCGTGACGCCGACGCCGCCCGCGCCGCCGAGGGCGAGCGCGAGGTCGAAGGTGCCCGCGGGGGCCGCCCGCACCGCGCCCGGCGGGCCGATCGGGGAGGTGAGCGTGTGAGCCACGTCGCTCAAGAGCTCCACCGCGAGGGAGCAGGCGCCGCTCGCGGGGTTGAGCCGCAGGTGCACCAGCAGCGGGGTGGCGCGGGCCTGCTGCTCGGCGGTGCCCGCCGGCGCGGTGGCGGGCGGGGTGTAGGTGACCCGGCGGTCGAAGACGCGCTGGGCGCCGCCCACGAAGCGCACCGTGGCGGTGACGGTGACCGTGTCCGATCCCAGCGTGACGCGGAGGGTCGCGGCGTCGCCGATGGTGAGCAGGTCGAACGCGCCGGCGGGCGCGCCCGGCGCGAACGAGAACCCGACGGTGGCCGCGAGGCCCGCCTCGAAGGGGTTCGCCGCGATCCGCGCGTCCTCGTAGAGCGGCGGGAGCCACGTGCGGAGGCGCGCCACGCTCCCGGCCGCGAGCACGAGCCCGGTGGTGTCGGCCGCGCCGCCCGCCCAGCTCTCGCCCGCCACGCGGTCGACCGGGCCGTCCCCCGCTTCGAGGTGCGCGAGGCTCCACGGCGAGGACGGCAGGCCCTCTTCGAGCAGGGTGAGCGTGGTGGCGCCCGCCGCGACGTCCGCGCCGAGCAGGCCGGGCCGCACGGCCAGCGCGCCGCGGGTGGGGACGCTCAGGAACAACACGTCGACCAGCTCGCCGAGCTCGGGTTGGGAGCCCGCCCAGAGCTCGATCCGCGCGTCCACGTTGACGGCGCGGGTGGGCGGGCGGCGCTGCCGGGTGAGCCGCGTCGGCAGCGCCACCCCGTCCGACAGGCCGAGGGCGGGCGTCGCGGTGACCACCCGCACGGCCGAGGCGAGGGTGGACCGCGTCTCCTCCGTCGGCACGAGGAACGGATCCGGCGGGGCGACCGGCGGCGCCGCGGGCGCCGGCTCGTAGGTGGGCGCCACCGGCACGCGCACCGGATCGTCCACCGCCCCCGCGCGGCCCGAGGCCACCACGAGCGTGCGGCCGCGCGGATCCCAGCGGCACGACACCCGCGCCAGCTCGGCGAGCCGCGCCGGGTTCGTGACGGGCCCGCCCTCCGTCCACGCCGCCGCGCGCAGGGCGGCCTCGATCTCCGCCGCGAGGGCGCGCGCTGACGGATCGGTGGCGAACGATCCGGCCCCGTGCGCGATCGTGGCGGTGGCCGCGCCGTCCACCTGCACCTCGATCGACCCCGCGGGCACGAGCCCCATGCCGCGCGGCGCCCCCCGCCACATGCCGGGGATCTGGAACACGACGAACCGCGGGCGCTTGTCGTCCCGCTCGGCGTCCCACGCCACCGCCAGGGGGCCGACGACGGACGCGAACGGCGCCACCGGCGGGCGGTGATCCGGGTCGGCGTAGCCGTGGCCGACCCCGACCCCGACGCGCGCGTACCGGGCCGAAGCGGCCACGACCCAGAGCAGTGCGTCGACGACTTCGGCGTTCATCTAACGGGAGATGCGCTTGAGGCTGGCGGTGTGGGACTTCACCGTCGTCTCCAGGCCGCTCACCGTGGTGGCGAGCTCTCGGAAGCTGGCGGCGGAGGTGCCCTCCCCCACCGCGGCGGCCGCGGCGGTGTAGGCGTCCCGGAACACGATGTCGGTGTCCACGGCGCCCGCGAGCTGCTCCGCGAGGGCGGCCTGCACACGCGCGGCGTCGACCACGATGCCCTGCGCATCTACGAGCTTCACCATCGCCACGGCGGCGTCGAGCACGGTGGTGGCGGACACCGCCGCGGCGAGGCGCGCCGCGGTCGCGTCGACCAGGCGGGCGCGATCGGCGGCGGTCAGGCTCGCGTCGACCCGCACCACCGCCGCGTCCACCACGGCGGCGCGGTCCACCCGCGCGGCGGCGTCGGCCGCGGCGGCGGCGATCAGCTCGGCCTGGGGCACCTCCGCGCCGCGCGCCGCGGCGCGCTCGACCGCCGCCTTGGTGACGCGGGCGAGATCCAGCGCGTCGACCGCCGCCGCCACCGCGCTGCTCTCCAGCGGCGCCGCGGCGATGTTGGCGGCCCCCCAGGTCCGCGCGTCGCGCGCCGCCGCGGCCGCGATCCCCGACACGTCGAGCCGCCCCAGCGCCGCGTCGACCGCCGCCCGTTCGAGCTCCGCGGGGTCGAGCGCCGCCGCCGCCTTGTCCGCGGCGCCGCGGGCCGCCGCTTCCACACGCTCGCGCACGTTCGCGACGGTCCACGGGGCGAGGAGCGGCGCCAGCACGTCGGCCGCGACCGCCTGCGTGTCCACCGACGCGGCCGCGGCGGTGATCTGGGCGCGAAGGTCCGCTTCGATCCGGGACTTGTCGACGCGGGCGCCCGCGGCGGCCAGCGCGGCGTCCACCACCGCCGCGGCGTCGACCGTGGACACCGCCTCGCGCGCGGCGGCCTCGACGTGGGCGCGCACCGCGTCGACCTCGAAGCGGCCGTACACCGGGCCGAGCAGCTCGGACTCGAGCTTCGGCAGGTCGAGCGCGGTGATCGCCTTGTCGGCGGCGCTGCTCACGCGGTCCCGAATCGCCTCGCGCGTGAACCGGTCCAACACGCCCGCGAGCGCGGTGCGCTCCAGGCCCGCCACGTCCACCGACGCCACCGCCACTGCGGCGCGCTCCCGCACCAGCTCGGTCAGCTTCTCCACGTCGAACCGCGCGAGCAGCCGGGCCAGGGCGCGATCCCGGATGCCGTCGGCATCGACCCCGGCGACCGCCGCGGCCACCGCGTCGCGCACCTTCTCCTGGATCGCCGCCACGTCCGTGTCGGCCACGAGCCGCTCCGCCGCGGCCGCCGCGATGGCATCGGCGTCCACCCGCTCTGCGAGGGTGGCGGCGAGCCGCTGCGTGATGCGCTCCAGCAGCGTGCCCGTGTCCGCGCGCTCGGCGGTGGAGGCCAGCAGGCCGGCGCGTGTCAGCGCGTCATCCAGCGTGTCCAGCGTGACGACGTTCGCGACGCGCCCGGCGAGGCGGTTGAGCTCCTCCGTGAGGCGCGCGTCCACCCCGGCCAGCTGCGCGGTCAGCGGCCCCAGGTCGACCGGCGCCACCGGGGGCGGCGCCCCGCCGGCTGCGAGGGTGGTCAACGCGGCGTCGAGCCGGTTCAGGCGCTCCTCGAGCGCCGCGGCGCGCTCCCCGAGCGTACGCTCGGCGTCCACGCTCGCCAGGAGCTTTCCCTCTAGCTCGGCGATGCGCGTATCGGCCGCATCGAGACGCGCTCGGAGGGCCTCCGTACCGTCGTCATGCGGTGGAGCGATCGGAGGCGGTACGTCGGGAACACACAGCGCGCCGACCACGCCGACAAGCACGTTCCAATCGCCCAGACCGGGGGGACGAGACCAATCCGTCCGCACGAGCGGATCGAGCCTCGAACGCAGGGCGGCGGTCTCGATCTCCGTCATGACCGCGAGTGTATCGAAACGCGCCCGAAACGTCACCGTTCGTAGACGTAAGTTCCGCGAGAACGTCGTGCGGGCGGCGGCTCCCGGGCGGGTGCGGCGGCGAGGAGTGCGATGGCGTCGACGTCGCAGCGGGCCGGCACCGGCGCGCCCGGCCGGCGCGATCGGGGCGTCGGGAGGGCGAGGTGTTGCGCGGCCGTCGGCGCGGGGGGTTCGGGGGGGGGCTTCGCCGCGAGCCGGCGGTGGTGACCGCGGGCTCTCGAGCCCCCCGCCGACGCCCCAATCGCGGCGTTCGGCGGGGGGCCTGACCGCGGGGTCAACGGTCATGTCCCCCTGAATGCACGCGGCACGGAGTCATGCCGGGTTGAATGCTCGGATCCAGGTCGCGACCGCCCACGGGATGCCGAAAAACGCCCGTTGTTCCGTGGAGGCAGCCGTAGGGCAGCCCTGAATTGGGGGCATGACGCTGATTCAGCGGCGTTCAGGGCGGCATGAGTCCGGAATAGCGGCGTTGAGGGGGGCATGACCCCGGATCTCCCCGCGCTCGTGCTCGCGGGCGGAGGGAAGCGGTTCAACGTCGCGATGGCGGCGCGAGCCGGACGGGCCTGACGGACGGAAGCGAATCACACACGTCGGACCCGACAGAACGGGCGTCACGACCCGCACCGAGGCCCGTTGTGTCGGGTCGGACCCCGCCTCGCGGGAGCGGGCGGCGCGCCTGCTTCTCTCGGGCCCATCACCACGGCTCCCGCGCCAAGGGCGCGGAGGGCAGCCGCCCCGGGCGGCTGGTCCGGCCGGGCGGGCGCGCGGGCCGATCGCCACCACGACGCAGCCTCGCCCGGACGACCAAGCGGCTCCGCCGCGCGCCCGCAGCCGACCTGGCCCGCGTCCGCGCGGGGGCGCCCTGCGGGGCCGGCTACCCGCCTCCGGTCGGCCATCCCCACGGATCCTCGCGCATCAGCCGGCCCCCAGGGGGAGCACCGCGCCGAGACCTCCCACCCACGGGGGGCTCCAGCGTACGGCGCCGGTCCGCGTGTCGAGCGCGTGCAGCATGTCCCTGCCGCCGACGAGCAGCAGGGCTCCGACCATCGCCCCCCGGCCCACCGCGGCCCCGTTGAACGTGGCGACATCGGTGCCCCCGCCGTCGGGCGCCGGGACCCGCCAGCGGCGCGTGCCCCTGGCGTCCACCGCCTCGATCCACGGCGGCCGTCTCCGCGCGGGGGCTCGCGTGGCCGCCCCCGCCGCCCACGCGTGCGTCGAGCGCTGTCTCGAGGGCGTGGGGTTGCTACGAATCGTGTCTTCCGCCCCCCCACCGCCTCCCCCCAACTGGCACGCCCCTTGCAACAACATCCGACATGCTCCTCCTCCTCGTCTCCGTGGCCGCCGCCTTCGATCCCGCGATCCCCCGCGCCGCCCGCTTCGCCGCCACGGACCCCGCGGCCGAGCCGGCCGCCGCGTTCGCCGACCACCTGCTCGCGCCCCTCGGGACCGTCGTCCGTACCCAAATCGACGGCGGCGAGCTGTACGCGGATCGGATCGAGCGGCGCGTCCGCTTCGCCGGTGTGCAGCCAATTCTCGGTGTCCCCTGCGCGGGCGGGGCGTACGCGCTCGAGGTCGGCCCCGGGATCGATTCAGTCACGCGGCGCGGCGGCTCGACCTCGGCCTGGGGATGCCCGCTCGCGCCCGACGCCGCGGCCGCGTGGGGCCTCCCCGTCGGCACCATCGTCGAGCTCCGCGTCGGCGACACCACGCTCGACCGCATCGTGCTCCCCCCGGAGGCGACGCTCGTCGTTGACGCACAGCGCATCGGCGCGCTGCCGTGCCGCGGCGAGATCGACCTCTTCGGCGCGGTCCTCGGCCGGTGCGAGCTGGCGTCCGCGCGACGCCTGAACGCGGTCGACCTCCCCGCGGGCGCCATCCTGACGTTCCTGCCGGAGGGGCGCCTTCACGACGCGACCATCCCCGGGCGCACGGTCGTCGCGGCCGGCCGCACCTGGGGCCCCGAGTACACACCGTGCGGCGCGCTCTACCTCCGCTTCGACGAGGCGGGCCAGATGGTGCCACCCCAGGCCGACCCGTACGGCGAGACGTGTTGCATCTGACAAATCTGCCAACAAATCGGAGTCCGCGCCGACGCGACACAGGAGTGGGGGCGCGCCCCGCCGCGGACGGCGGGTCGGGTGTCCTCCGGGGTCGCGGCAAAGCCGCTCCGTCACCCGCCTGCGCGGCGGCCGACCGGGGCGGGCCGCTACGATCGGGCCGGCTTCGGCCTCGGCGCGCCCGCCCCGCCCTCCGGCCCCCCTCGCGCGGTGTCACCTCCCACCCGGCGAGCGTGCGCGCGACCGCGAAGTGGATGTAGGCGTCATCGAGGGGCAGGACGACCGCGCCGCCGATGGTGCGGTGTGTCGCCTCGAAGAGCGCGGCCATCCCCAGCGCGGTGAGGGCGAGCGCCGTGCCGGGGGCGCGCCAGGGGGCGGAGGCGGACACGACGCGCGTGTACCGCGCTCGCCCCGGCGGCACGGCGGGCGGCGCGGCCCTCGGCGGCCCTCAGCGACAGTCGGCGCTGAACTCGCGGATGTCCACCGTGACGAGCGTGCCGCCGGGGTGCGACGCAAACATCTCCGCGACGAACCGTTCGGCGCTGGTGCTGCGGGCCGTGGCCGGCGCGTCGGCGCGCACCTCGAAGCCGCCCTCGCGGGCGTTCGGGTAGACGTATGTGTCATACAGGTACCAATACTCGAGCGCGCGGCAGGCGCCGGGATTCAGATCGGCGAAGATGGCGCCGACTTCCTGGTAGTTCTGCGTGATCTTCACGCGGACCTCCGGGTTGATCTCGGCGGCGGCGGGAGGGGTGGCAGAGAGCGCGAGCGCGAGGAACAGGGACATGGGGCTCCGTTGGTGGACGGCGAGGGGTGGGCGATCAGATGGCAGATTTGGTAGCGGCGGCCGGATGTGTCAGCGGGCGACTTCCGGATGTCTCAGCGGGTGGTCTGGCGGGAGTCGAACTCGCGGGTCTCGGTCGACCACGACTCCATCAGGCGGCCCTTCGGGTGGGCCGCCCAGGCGGCGCGCATCCACACGTCGAGGTCACGCTCGGCGTCGGCCGCGGGCCGGAGCGCGAAGCTCGCGTCGGTGCGCACGTCCACGAACGCGAAGCCCTCGTAGAGGAACCAGTATTCGACGTAGTGGGCGGGGTCCTGGCCCGCGGGCACGAACACCTCGCCGGCCTCGCGGCCGCCTTGGTACAGGACGAAGTCACCCGGGTCGATCTGGGCGGCGGCAGGAGCGGACTGAAGCCCCGCGAGGGCGAGGACGGCGGTGAGGAAGAGACGGGAACGGGTCATGAACACCTCTGTCCTGGAGCAGTGCAGGACCCGTGCCAGGGGTGACCGTGCCCCGGGGCACGGGGGGAGGCCGATCTTTCGCGCGCTACCGGTGGCGGAGGGCGCGCGGGAGGTGCGCGCTCATTGCGCGCGCGTGAATACCCCCCGCCTCCCGACGTACCACCGCCCCCCCAACCCCAAGGGATCCCCATGCCGTACACCCTCCTCCTCCTCCTCGCCGCCTGCACGGGCGCCCCGACCGACACCGACAAGGACGCCGACACCGCTGGCGACACCGACACCGCCACCCCGGTCGACGCCGATGCCGACGGCTCCCCGGTCGAGGAGGACTGCGACGATGCCGATGCGACCGTGAATCCCAGCGCCCCAGAGGTGCCGTGGGACGACATCGACAATGACTGCGCGGGCGGCGATGACCGGGGTTGGCTCGACGTGTCCGCGGTCGGCTCCGTGGCGTGCGGGGTGGACCGTGCGGGCGCCGCGCGCTGCTGGGGGGATGTCGACGGGCGCGGGTTGGAGGACATCCCGGCGGGGCCGTTCACCCAGATCGCGCTCGGCGACGACTTCGCCTGCGCGCTCGACGCGGCCGGGGTGGCTACGTGCTGGGGGGCCGACCCGACGCTCTCCGGCGAGGCCTTCGCGAACATCGACGCCGCGGGGGCCCACCTCTGCGGCGCGCGGCTCGACGGGAGCGTGGAGTGTTCGTTCGACGTCTCGCCGGACGGCCCCGTCGTCGCCGGAACCTGGTCCTCGGCGGCGGCGGGGATGGCGTACGCCTGCGCCCTGGATGCGAGCGGTGGCCTCGACTGTTGGAACGCCGGAATCGGGGGTGGCAGCGACTTCGGGCAGGCGGTGGCGCCGGACGGCCAGTATGTCGCCGTCGACGCTGGCCCGTACCATGCGTGCGCCCTCACCACGGCCGGCACCGTGACGTGTTGGGGGCTCGACAGTGACGGCCGCACGATCTCCCCCGCCGGGGCGTACACCGCGCTCTCCGTCGGCGGCGAGCACGCGTGCGCCGTCGACGCTGCCGGCGCCCTGACGTGCTGGGGGTCGAACGGGTACGGGCAATCGGACGCCCCCGCCGGCCCGTTCGCGTCCGTGTCGGCCGGCAACAACCTGTCGTGCGGCCTGCGTGTCGATGGGGCGGTGGCATGTTGGGGGGCGAACGGGGATGGGCAGTTGGAAGTGCCGCGGTGAGGTGGAGCGCTCGCCTCCGCTTCGGGCGGCCTACCGGCGTGCGCCACACCCTCCGGTAACCCTGGCGCCGTCCACCACGAACGGCGGCCGAGCGTCCGCGCGTTTGGTGGCACGGTGTGTACCCGTGACCGTGACCTCCTTCCCATCGCAGTCCCGGAGGAGGCTCCAGAACGCGAGCAGGTCGGCCTGCTCCTGCCGTGGCATCTCAAGGGACACCACGCTGCCGTCCCCAAACACGAGGGCCGCGCCGATGTTGACCCGGTCTTCAGCCGGGCTGGCTCCGTACCCCGGTGAGCCGTAGCGCCATCGCCGCTCGAGGGTGCCGGTGAGCACGTACCGGGTCGTCGCGCCGCCCCCTCCTCCCACCGAGGCGCCCTCCCTGTTCGGGCGCCCGCTCCAGTCGCCCCCCTCGGGTTAGTCGCGTCGCATGTCGCTCCTGCTCACCCTCGCCTTCGCGTGCGCCCCGACCACCCCCGCCCCCGTCGAGGTCGCGGCTCCGGCTCCTGATTTTCCCATCACCGCGCTGCCCGCCTGCGAGCTGCTCCCCGCGGGCACCGACATCGACGTGCGGTCCGGCTGTGCGCTTGGCGTGTGCCCGGACATGACCTACGCCGAGTTCACGGCGATCCTCGGCGAGCCGGACGACTGCGACCCCACGTTCAGCGACAAGATCGAGTGTGTGTGGGCCGCCGGGGTGTCCGCCAACTTCACGGACGCCGACGGGGACGAGCTCGTGGAGGACACGTCCACGAATTCGTTCGTGTACGTCGAGGATCCGGGGCTCGCGTCGCCGGAGGGGCTCGGCCTCGGCGTGAGCCTGCAATGTTTCTTCGACCAGCTGGGCCTCGCGGAGGACGTGTCCCTCGACATCGACGAGCTGGAAGGGGACACGTACTTCGTCGAGGGCCTCACCTACGCGTTCGGGCTGTACCTCCACGCCGAGGCGGACGGACGCTGCGACCACTTCGGGATGACCGGTCCCGACTGACGACAAGCTGCTCACAGGGCGCGGGCGGCGCCGCCCTGGGCGCCGGCGGCCCCGATGCGGCGGAGACCACGGCTGGTTCGTGGTGGGGCCCGATGCCACGCGCGGACGACCGTCCGAAGTCCAGGGATGCACACCCATCCCTCGACTTGTGACGGATATACCGGCCGAAGTCCAGGGATGCGCGGTCATCCTTCGAGTCTGGACGGACATAGCGTCCGAGGTCGGAGGATGCAGGTTCATCCCTCGACCTCGGACGGAACCGAGGTCCCCGAGCGCCGCGACGCCGAGCGACGCCACCACATACCGCCCCCAGGGGCGGCCGAATTCGAAAAACCTCAACGAGCGCGCGCTCACGGGGCGCACCCCGCGCGGACGCGGGGCGGGCGCCTTGCGGGGTCGGGCTCGCGCCCTCCGTCGGCCGGCTGCGTGCCGGCCGACGGGCGCGGGCGGTCGGTTTCGGCGTGGTATCGAGGTCGGGCGGGGCCCGCGCCCCCCTCCAGCCGCCCTTGCGCGGGGAGGGGTCGTGCGGCGCCTCCTCGTCGACGCGGCGTGACCGCGGCGCGGCCACCTTCGGCGATCCACCGAATTGGTGGCACCTGGGGTGCGCGAAGGCGGCCGCCGCCGCGCGTACCGCTCGGGCCGCCGCCCCGTGGACGAAGTCGGGGCACTTGGATCTGACCGTACCAATCAGACAACCGACCTTTCACGGCGATAAAGCTGGCCGGCGCCGCTAAAACACCGCGTGGGCGTCGTCAGGTAGACGTACGCCCGCTTTCTCGACACGCGGCGTGGGCATGCGTCCCCACCGCCGCTGACACGAGCCTGGCGTCCCTCCTCGCGGTCGCGAAGCCGCGAGTCGGCTTGCCAACGTCACGGCGAGGTAAATCGTTTGCCGCGTTCCGCCCCGCTCGACCCCGAGGGCGACGGGGAGATCACGCCCAGCGGCGCCCACTCGCGGAGCGCCCGCCCCGACTTTGTCTGGAGCCCGAGATGACGCGGCTGCAGGGTGGCACCCGGGACGGAGCCCAACAAAGGGTCGCGTCCAGCCGATCCTACTTGCCCTTGACGGGTCCAGATCACGGCGGCGTCCGCTGGCTCCATTGGCGAACGTTCCCCCTCCGGTGACGCCGAGCGGCCAACATCCGAAATGATCCCGCCTCCGTGCCACGCGGCCAACATCCGCGATCATCCGGAATGATCCCGCCTCCGTGACCGCCACGCGGCCAATGCTGGCATCGTCCGAGTTGGTAGCGGTGCAGCCGGGCTGCGCGAAGCCGCGGCGGCCGCGCGATCCGCGTCCCGCGCGGGCGGTCGCCTTGGGGCCCGCTCCTCAATGACGTCCGCATTCGGCCGCCCCTGGGCTCGCGTCCGCGGCGTCGCTCGTCGGTCACATGCCTACGGGCATGCTCCCTCCTCGCTCCTTGCGTCCGCGGCCCAGGCTCGCCCTCGGTGCTGGACATTATTTCCGGGCGGACCCTTGGCGCCCGCCACTCTGTGAGGACCAGTGACCTCGGCATGCACACGTCCCCGGCGCGCGCAGGAAGAGGTACCCACGCAACCGCCCACCGGGCGCGGGCGGCGCCGCTCGGGGCGCCGGGGCACCGCGCCCAGCGCCGGTCGCCCAAACGCCCCCCTCCAGCCCCCCTTGCGCGGGGACGTGGTCCGCGCGACACGACCGCCCCGCGCCCTGCCCGCACGCTGAAATCGCCCGCCGCCCGAACTCCACCCAGGTGTAGCCCCGGCGCCCGGGGTGGCGCTCCACGGGCTGGCTCGTCGTCATCCAGTCTATTACCCTTGCCGACCCTGCCTCGGGAAGCTCCGATTGATCAAGCTCTTCGCGCGTGGGCATCCGCGGCACGCAATCATGACACGCCGCGCGGAGCCAACGGATCGCCCGTTCGGGTGGGTGGGCGTGGGTGTGGTCCTCCTCGTCGTCATCCTCGTTCCGTTCGTCGTGCTTGCAGAGCCGCTCGACTCCTACGTACGCGAGCTGCTGGCCGTCTCTCGCGGGAGCTGGCCCACCGCCGTGATTCTGGGCGGGCTGCTCGCCGGCGACATCTTCCTCCCCATTCCCTCCTCCATCGTGAGCGTAGCCGCGGGGCACGAGCTCGGGCTCGAACGCGGGGCACTCACCATCTGGATCGGGGCGACGGCTGGCAACCTCGCCGGCTACCTGCTCGCGCGCGCCGTCGGTCCCGGGAGCCTGTCACGCATCGTCGGCCCGAAGCAGGCACGACGGGCGGGCGATCTCGCTGGCGTGGGGCGCGGGTCCGTCTTGGTCGTGGCCGTCACGCGCGCTGTCCCCGTCCTCGGGGAGGCGACGGTGCTCCTGGCCGGAGCCACACGGATGCCCTTCCCTCGGTTCCTCGCGGCCGCGGCGGCAGGCAACCTGACCGTCGCCATCGGCTACGCGTGCATCGGCGCGTGGGCGGCGGCGCGAGAAGCTCCCTGGCTTGCGCTTGGTGCAGGGCTGGCGCTGCCGGCCGTCGCGGGCCTCACATTCCGTGCCCTCCGCCGCTGGACACCGCGCGAGCCGTGATCAGGCCTCGCGCTCGTAGGCCGGCACGTAGCAGAAGGTGGGCCCGGGGTACTCGGTCGTGTCGGTCGGCCCGGACGCCACCGGCCCGCTGCGACGAAGCTCGGCGGCGCGGCGCTCCATCGCCAGCATCGCGGGCCCGGCCGAGGCGTAGAGGTTGGGCGCCTCCATCCGGAACGCGGCGGACAGTCCGTCGACCAGCTCGCTGTAGGCGGAGTTGAAGGCGTGGTTCAGTCGGAGCTGATCGCTCGAGTAGCGGTGGAGCTGGAGGCTGGGATCCGTGACGAGGCACGCGGTGTCGGGGGGATGGGACGCAACGACGCGGCGGAGCTCGGAGAAGCGCTCCAGGTGGGAGGGCTCCGTCGGCGGCGGGCCCCCTTCCAACACGGTGGCGTCGCCCTGGACCACGATCTCGTCGATCATCGCCTCGGCCTGGGCCCGCCGTTCGGCGTGGGTGAGCGCGGTCACCGCGATCAGCTTGCCACCCGACTGGGGCTTCCCCATGACCAGCTGCCTGCGGGGCTTGATCCCATCCTCCGGCACGTTGCCGAGCGCATCGCGGATCGCCCCGTAGAACTGGGAGATCGAGGCGGGACCGCCCCGGAGGTGGCTGTGGAGCCGACGTGGCACCTCCTCTCGGGTGGGGGCACGCGCCTCGATCCGGATGAACAAGTCCAGGGCGGGGATGGACCAAGGCAGCAGCCGAAGCACCAGGGTCCCATCATCGAGGTTCCCTGGGGCCGGCGCGGGGTAGCGGGGCGCCACGTCCGGGCCGAACCGAGGCTCGCCGCCGAGCGCGTTCAGCAGGTTGCACGCCATGCCCAGGTGCAGCATCTCCTCGCCGATCACCCGGCGGATGGCGCGCGCCTCCGGACCGACGGGGTCGACCAGCGACCAGCATGCGTAGAGGTACGGGGGCAGGGTGGCCCACTCGAGCTCGATGGCTGTCTGCAGGTCCGCGTAGAGCAATTGGGCGTCCGGCACCGGGTCTGTCATCCGAACTCCAGGCTTGTTGGTTCGAGGGCCGCATAGTATCCTCCCCGCAGACCCGCGGAATGTGGGTCAGGACATGTGGTTCACGACC
Organism: Myxococcota bacterium; assembly: GCA_040386535.1. Lineage (GTDB taxonomy): Bacteria > Myxococcota_A > UBA796 > UBA796 > SXON01 > CAJBVW01. Next base: position 92,666 of record JAZKFH010000011.1, read on the forward strand.
CACATTTCGTGAACCCGGACGGAGCGAGCCCGATGCGAACACCTGCCTTGCCGCGGATCTTTTTTCGTGGCGTCGTCGAAGCGAATGTGCCGACCGGCAACAACCAATATCCCCCGCCCCTGGTCGACATCCCCGGCGCGGGCCTCAACCCGGTGGTGCAGGCGGATGACGCGGCGGTCCGGCGCTCGTTGATGAACGCGGACGCGGGCGGCGGCTACGGCCAGGGCGGTTGGAACTACTTCGGTGACAACGGCTTCATCTTTCGCGGCACGAAGGTGACCGGGGTCCAGTGGGCGGACGGGGCCGTGGTGCATCACCCGGAGGAGGATGCGCTGATCGGCCAGGACGTGGATCTCCTGGGGCACACGAGCCCGACGGCCACCCGGCGGACCGCACCGGTGACGATCGACGTGGACCCCCTGAGTGACTGGGCCTCGTTCGTGCTGGCCGATGTGTTCCGCATCGGCACCGCCAAGGGAACGGCCCTCGCTGCCAGCGGCTTGAGCATGGGCACCATGCGGTGGGTCAGCATGGCACGAAACCTCTACCTCCGCGGGGAAGGGGGGGAAGGCGCCATGATGCAGTTCGTGGCCACCAGGGACGGCGATGGCGGGATCGAGCTGCCCGGCGCGGACTCCCCCGTGCTCGCCCAACTCGCGGCTTGCCTGGCGCCCGGCGGGGGGGCCGACGGCGTCTCCATCCTGCTCGCCCTCTACAACTTCAACCTCGAGCTGAAGTCGGCGTTGGAGCTGCAGACCGCGTTCGCCCAGGGGCGCTACCTCACCAACCCCGCGATGGGCTTCATGGTGGGGACCGTCCAAGCCTGGAGCCGCGACCAACCCACCCAGATCCCCCTCGGGCGCTACCTGGGGCCGACCGACCTTGCCCTGGACGCCCGCAAGGGGGCGAAGGCGGTCTTCCCGGGGCCCGCCCTCGTGCAGCCCGGAACGCGGCCGGGCTTCGTGACGGTCAACCTGATGAACACCGTGCCCGAGGTCGACGCGACACAAACCAAGGTTGACCCCGGCGCCCTGTTCCTGGAGTGGGTCCCGGACAAGGGGGGGCTCCCCCTCCGCGTCAACCCGGAGCCCCTCCCGACGGACCGCGAGTCCTATCTCGCCACGTCCGGCCTGATCGACCTGCCGACACAGCTCGACGTGCGCTGGTCCGAGGGGCGCTTCCGCATCGTGGGGCCGGGCACGTCCCCCTCCTTCGCGCCGAGGGTCCTGCTGGACGAACGCGAGCGGATCGTCACCACCGACCAGTGGGCCACCTACCTCGACCACGGGGAGCGCAAGCCAATGGAGCTCCGCGCCTACCGGCGGGGCGCGCCCGATGCCCACGCGACCCTGACGGTGCGCCAGTACCGGCTCATCCCCACGAGCTTCCCCACAACGGCCGACCTCGAGCTCTCCGCGTGCCTCGTCGGGCCGGACGATCCCACCGTGACCCCCGTGGTGGCCCATCGGACCGAGGTGCGGACGGACGAACGCGGCTGCGCGCGGCTCGAGCTCCGCGGTGACATCCCCGGCACCTGCCTGCTGCGCTTCTGGGCGGAGGCGGATTCCCCCACTTTCAAATGGGTCCCCGCGCCGATGGACTTCTACGCGAACGTGCGCGTGCTTCCGTTGGACGACGAGTTGGCAACCCTGCCCGCCACCTGGGAGAACGTCTACACCAAGGTGCTGCGCTACTACTTCCTGGCCTACCCCGCCATGTCGCAGTACATCCCCTTCAACCGGGAAGAGAGCGTACGCGCCGCGGCCGGCGCCATCCTGGAGCGGCTCTCGTCGAAGGGCTGGCACCGCACCACCTACATGCCGGTGACCCGCGAGATGTCGAGGGGCAAGCGCGAGCTCCTGCGGCGCTGGTGCGAGCTGCAGCTCGCGGACCTGCGGCCCCCCGACCGCTGAGGCTGGGCGGGCGTCGCCCCTCCCCGATCACACCTTCACACCCGCCGGCACCGCCTCCCGCCGCCACGCATCCGCCACCATCGAACGCGTACGCGCAGCGACGTCATTCACGGGCAACCCGTCCTGGCGGAGCTCCTCCAACACGAGCGCCGGCATGATGCGATCGATGACCATACACATGCGGGCGCAGTCGCGGTAGCCACGGTCCGCCACCTGCGCGGTGGCGTCGTCGCCGAGGGACGAGGCGGTGGTGTGTAGCATCAGGTAGGCGATGGCACAGTGGCTGAAGAAGGTGTAGTCGTCGCGGATCGACTTGGACGCCTCCTCCGGCCGCACCGCGTTGATCACGCCGGCGGCCATGCCGGCGACACGGGTGACGGCCTCCTTGACCCGCGCGGTCGCGGTGCCGCCGAGGGTCTTGAGCCGGGCGTCGAGCGCGGCGTCGTGGCTGTGGAGCACCTGGCTGAACTCCCGCACGGCCTGCAGGGCCTCCGGGTGCCCCTCGTTCTTCAGGTTCGAGATCTGCTGGTCGATGACCTGCAGCCCGTGCTTCACGAGGCTCTGCACGTCACTCACGTAGGTCTGGAGCGTATCGGTCCGGGTCGCGGTCGCCATCGGTTCTCCTGGGAATGTGTCCGCGCAAACCTGCACACCCCTCTCGCGCGCGTCGAGCCCCGCGGTCGTTGCCCCGCACCCTCCGCCCCAACCGGCTAGCTTCCCCCCGCCCATGCCCACCCTCCCCTACGCCCTCGGCCTGACCCCCCGCGCCCGCGTCGTCGTCGACCCCGCCCCGCCCGACGACGCCCAGCTCGACGCCACGCTCGCGCGCACCCTCGATGCAGACCTGCCTGCCGACGACGCCGGTGCCCTCCTCGACCTCGCCGCCCGCCACCCCGCGGCCGCGCTACCGCCTTCCGTCGCGTTCTTCCGCGACCTCGCCCGCGCGGTCCTCGCCGCGGCGGCCGCGTCCGTCCCCGGCAAGCCCTCCGCGGTCGCGCCCACCCGCGCCGACGCCGCCCCGCCGATGTTGGGCCACGAATACGTCACCGCCGACTCGCTCGCGGCGCTCGGCGCCCGCCTCGCGGCCACGCTCGCCGCCACCCTCGTCGCGACCGGACAGACGCTCGAAGCGTGGCTCCACGAACGCAACCCGGTTTGGGCGGTGGTCGGGCGTGTGTGTTTCCACCTCGCCGAGAACCGCCAGAACCAGGAGCGGCCCTTCGCGTTCCTCGCGACCTACTCGGTCGGCCTCTCGGCAAACGCGGAGGGCCAGCACCGCCCCCTCGGACAGGCGCTGGCCGAGTCGGCCGCGGCGGGCGACCGCGCCGGGCTGCTCAACCTGCTGCTGCCGGTCCACCGCGCGGCCCAAGCGAGCGCATGGCTGCGCGAGCTGGTCGACTCGCAGGCGATCTTCCGTCCGCAGGCGTGGACCGCGGCGCAGGCGCACCGGTTCCTCCGGGAGACCCCCGCGTTCGAGGCCGCCGGGCTCGTCGTGCGCGTGCCGGACTGGTGGCGCAAGGCGGGGCCGCGGCGGGTGGAGGTCACGGTGTCGCTCGGCAAGAAGGCGACGTCCGCGCTCGACATGGCCGGGCTGCTCTCGTTCGACGTGGGGGTGGCCCTCGACGGCGAGCCGTTGACCGAGGCGGAGTGGGACCAGCTGCGGGCCGCGGGGGCCGGGCTCGTCGCGTTGCGGGGCAAGTGGGTCGAGGTCGATCGTGCGCGGCTCGACGAGGTCCTCGCCATCTGGGGCCAGGCCCGGGCCGAGGCGCAGGAGGGGGTGCCGTTCCACAAGGCGATGCGCCTGCTGGCGGGCGCCGAGCTGCCGCCGCGCCTCGCGGGCGCTGACGTGGACGGGGCGCCGGGGTGGTCCCGCGTGGTGGCGGGGCCGTGGTTGGCCGGGGTGCTCGCGCGCCTGCGCGACCCGACGCACGAGGTCGACGCCCTCCCCGGCCCATCCCTCCAGGCGACGCTCCGCCCCTACCAGGAGCACGGCGTACGTTGGCTGGGTTTTCTGAACCAACTCGGCTTGGGTGCGTGCCTCGCGGATGACATGGGTCTCGGCAAGACCATCCAGGTGCTCTCCCTGCTGCTCGTGCTCAAGGCGCGCGGACAGGCGCGCGGCCCCTCCCTGCTGATCGCGCCGGCGTCGCTGCTCGGCAACTGGCGGGCCGAGGCCGCCCGGTTCGCGCCCTCGCTCGTGCTGCGCACCGCGCACGCCTCCGGCGATGGCGTCACCGCCGACGTCTGCGCGGGGGCCGACCTCGTCGTCACCACCTACGGCACCGTCGCGACCGCGGCGTGGATGCGCGACACGCAGTGGGACACGCTCATCCTCGACGAGGCGCAGGCCATCAAGAACCCCGGCACCCGGCAGACCCGCGCGGTCAACGCGTTGCAGGCCCGCGTCCGCCTCGCCCTCACCGGCACCCCCGTCGAGAACCGCGCGGGCGACCTCTGGAGCCTGTTCCACTTCCTCCAGCCCGGCCTGCTCGGCACGGCGGCCGAATTCCGCAAGTTCGCCGACGCGCGTGACAGCTCCCCCGCGCGCTGGGCGCCGCTGCGCACGCTGGTCAGCCCCTACCTGCTCCGGCGGCTCAAGACCGATCCCGCCGTCGCCCCCGACCTGCCCGCCAAGACCGAGATGACCGCGGAGTGTGGCCTCACCCGCGAGCAGGCCGGGCTGTACCAACGCACGGTGGAGGACCTCGCCAAGGCCCTCGACAACGCCGATGGCATCACCCGGCGCGGCGTCGTGCTCGCGAGCCTGCTGCGCCTCAAGCAGATCTGCAACCATCCGTCGCATTGGTTGGGAGATGGCGGGTGGGAGATGGCACGGAGTGGCAAGATTGCGCGGTTGGCAGAGTTGGTCGAGCCCATCGTGCGGCGGCAGGAGAAGGTGCTCGTCTTCAGCCAATTCCGCGAGGCCGTGGATCCGCTCGCGGCCGCCATGGGCGCGCTGTTCGGGCGCCCGGGGCTCGTCCTCCACGGCGGCACCGCCATCGGCAAGCGCCAGGAGCTGGTCGACCGCTTCCAGGCCGACGACACCTTTCCGTTCGTCGTGCTGTCGCTCAAGGCGGGCGGCACGGGGCTCAACCTCACGGCGGCCACGCACGTCGTCCACTTCGACCGCTGGTGGAACCCCGCGGTCGAGGAGCAGGCTACCGACCGCGCCTTCCGCATCGGCCAGAAACACCCCGTGTTCGTCCACAAGATGGTGTGTCGCGGCACGGTCGAGGAGCGCGTCGACGCCTTGCTCGCCCAGAAGCGCGGCCTCGCGCGCGAGCTGCTCTCCGGTGCCGACGAGGTGCGCCTCACCGAGCTCTCGAACGAGGACCTGTTGCGCACCGTCTCGCTCGACCTCACCCGCGCCCGTTTAGACTGACCGCGACCGACCGGCAGGAGCGCCCGCATGTACGACCAATACCCACCCTACGTCCCCGTCGCCCAGCGCCGCGCCGAGGCCGCCCGCCACGCCCAGGCGAGCAGCAAGAAGGGCGTCCCGCTCTCGCCCGTCGTCATCACCGGGCGTCTCATCGCAACGTCGTTCTGGGGCAAGGCCTGGTGCGCCGCCATGGAGTCCTACGGCGACTACGCCAACCGCCTCCCCCGCGGCCGCACCTACGCGCGCAACGGCTCCGTGGTCGACCTGCGCGTCGAGCCGGGCCTCGTGAGCGCCGCCGTGAGCGGCTCCCAACTGTACCGCACGACCGTCAAGGTGACAGCGCTCGCCCCGGACCGGTGGCGCGCCGTCGTCGATCAGCACGCGGCGCAAGTCTCCTCCCTGGTCGATCTGCTCCAGGGCAAGCTCCCCGCCTCGCTCCTCGGCGCATTGAGCGACCGCTCCAGCGGCCTGTTCCCCGGCCCGCGTGAGCTCAAGTTCGGCTGTTCGTGCCCCGACGCGGCGTCGATGTGTAAACACGTCGCGGCCGTGCTCTACGGCGTCGGCGCCCGCCTCGACCACGATCCCGGCCTCTTCTTCCTCCTCCGCGGCGTCGACGCCTCCGACCTCGCCGTGCGCGGCGCGGCGGTCGGCTTCACGACGGCCACTGGTGACGACGATCTGCTCGGGGCGGACCTCGGGAGCTTGTTCGGGATCGATCTTGGGGGGGAGGCCGCGGCGGTTCCGGCGCCGGCGGCGGTGGTGCCGGCGGTGGCGCCCAAGTCGGTACTCGAGTCGATCCCGGCGCCTCCCAAGCCGGCGAAGAAGCAAGCGAGCCCCCGCTCCAAGGCGGTGGAGCGGGCCACGATGTCCACCGCCGATCTCGACCGCATCGGCATCGACACCCGTACGGTCGCGTCCTGGCTCGAGTCGGGCGTGCTGTTGCCTACGCCCGCGGCGGGCGTCTACATGCCCACCGCCGCGACGGGGGCCCACCTCCGCGCCTACCTCGCGCGTGGCACTCGGCGCTGATTCTTCTGTCAGGGACGGGCGCGTCCCCGGCCCGAGCGCCGGGGCCGGGTGCCTGCCGGGGTCGGGCCGGAGGCCCTCCGTCGGCCCGCTGCGCGCGGGCCGGACCGGCGCGGGCCCGCGCACATCGCCGCGCCTCCGGCCGCGGCGGTGACGTGGCCCGCGCCGCCCTCTGGCCCCCTCGCGCGCAACCACCCCGAGCCTGACCATCCGGTGCGCGCGGGTCGTGCCCTGATGTGCGACGCTCCCCGGATGTTCCCGTTGCTCGTTGCTGCCGCCGAAGCGTCCCGCGGCCTTACGGACCTGTGCGGTGCCGATCTCGTGGTCGTTGCCACGGTGGAGTCCCTCACCTCCGAGCGCCGCCCGAACGGCTACTTCGGCACCCTGGCCACGCTCTACGTCGACCGGATGATCGTCGGCGCCCCCGTAGCCGTGGTGCAGACGCGCTACCGGGGCGGCACCATGGACGGCGTTTCCTCCTCGGCATCGGGGGAGCCCGTTCTCCGTCATGGCGCGCGCTACCTCCTCGTGTTCCGGAATCGCCCGGATCGCCCGTTGCCGTCGCTCGCCTCCTGGAACGAGGCCCCGATGGACATCGAGCTGCCCGACGCTGGCACCCTGCATTTCGGCTGGGACACGATGTGCGCGACGGGCCCGGTGAAATGGGCGTCGATCGATGCCTTGCGCGGCACGCTCGGGGACATGTGGACCGAGCCCGCGCCCGATCGTCCCCAACCGTAGCCGCGCCGTTCCCGGAGGGCGGGACCTCCGCGACCGTCCGAGGTCGGGGGGGGATGTGATGCACCTCGATCGGTCACCCGCCGAACGGTACGAAGGGCTACCTGCTCGACAGGGGAGCGTCGGTGGTCGCGCGGTGCCCCAAGTTTGGCGCGTCCCGCGCGCTGAGCTCGGGGGGCGGCGTCTCAATGCCGATGCACTTCGCTCGGGAGCGACGGCCCGCCAACCGCAGGGTCATGTCCCCATGACTGCACGCGGCACGGAGTCATGCGGGGTTGAATGCTCGAATCCAGGCGGCAAGCGCTCGCCACAGCGCGAAAAACGCCGCTTCCTCCGTAGAGGGCGCGCGGAGCGAGCCTCGAATTGGGCGTTCACGGAGGCATGACGCCGATTTAGCGGCGTTGAAGGGGCCATGACCTCGGATCTCGGCGCCCTCGTACTCGAGGGCTGCGGGAAGTGCATAGGCATGGGCGTCTCATCCGGCGACTTCGGCGCGTCCTGAAGGGGCGCCTGTTCGACAGGAGGTTCGGTGGCCGCGAGGCGGGCCACGCATTGGCTGTTTCCTGCTTCTTCGCATGATTCAATCGCCCGAGCAGCCGATCGCCGTCCTCCTGTGAGGTCACCCGAGTCGTGCTCGACCGCGTGGTCGGCTCCGGCCTCTGCGCGCATGGCCCCACCGACAGGAACCGATCACGCCCAGGTCGGGGGACGCACACCCACCCTCCCCGCGCAAGGGAGGCTGAAGGGGGGCGCGGGCCGCGCGGTGCCGCACGCTACGCCAGGACCAACCGCCCGCGCCCGTCGGCCGGCACGAAGCCGGCCGACTGCGAGCGCTACCGCCATTCCCTCCCGTCGCCCGCTCGTGTCTGCTGGCCGCGGCCGCGCGGCTTCCTCGGTCACAGGTCTCGACCTGCTCCCTCGTCAGCCGCACAGGCGCGCCTCAGCAGCCACTTCGCGTGCTCGGTCCGGGAATGACGGTAGCGCTCGGAGGGCCCCGGCCCGACCCCGAAAGACACCCGCCCCGCGTCCGCGCGGGGTGCGCCCACTCACTCATACATCACCCCCCCAAGAACCCCGCCACCCGCCCCTTCGCGTTCTCCCGAATGTTGGCAAAGTAGATCTGGTATTCGATCGGGTGGAAGTTGCCCGCGCCGAGCACGTGGTCGAGCACGCGGCTCGGCAGGTCGCGCGGCGCCGCGCCGATGTGGCGGATGACCAGCGTGCCGTCGACACACTGCGCGTCCGCGAAGCCGGGGCGCAGCGCGCGGTCGTCCGTCTCGAGGAACACGGCGCCGAGGTTGGCCGCGGCGGGGGCGGGCGCGCCGTCGGTGCGCCACGTGAGTGGGTTGGTACACACGCGCTCGCGCATGTCCGTGCGAAACATCTCGAAGTCGCTGGCTTGGAAGCCCTCGCCGCGGGCGTTCCAGGCGATGACACAGTGGGTGTCGGTGGGCGTCTGGCACACGGGGATGTCGGGCGCGCGCTCACGCAGCCCCTCTAGGGTCACCGGGCCGCCGATCAGCCAGGCGGCCACGAGCTGATCGCGGAGCGGGCTACCGGAGATCACCTCCTCCAGCAGGCGCTGGGCGAGGGCGGCGCCCTGGCTGTGGGCGGCGAGGATGAACGGCCGATCGGGGCCGCGCCGCGCGTTGAACGCCTCGAACGCGCGCGTGATGTCCACAAAGGAGAGGTCGCGCGCGCGGTCGCCGTCGTCGGACTGCTTCAAAAATGCGGTGCCGTTCGCCTGCCGGTACCGCGGCGCGTACACCGCACAACATCCGTTGAACGCGGTGGCTTGGATCCCCGTCGCCACCCGATCGGTGGCCTCGTTGAGCGTCGGATCGTCAGTGCCCGCGTTCCACCGGCTCCCGACGTACGACGTGGGATGTACGTAGAACACGTCGGCGGGCGCGAGCCGCTGATCGATCGGCGCCTCGCCCGTGGGCGTAGGGTCGCCCGCGTCGTCCCGGTCGGGGAGGGCGCTCCAGCTCGCCGCCAGGGTGTAGTCGGGCGCGGGGGGCGGCACCTCGGCATCGAAGGCGCCGCCGGGCGTCATCGAGGCGCGGACAAGCGGGCCGATGTTCAGCGCCACCATTCCGACGAGCCCGAGCGACACTCCCAACGCAACGAGCGCGCCGCGCCCGACCCGAGTCACGACGCCACCCCGCCGCGCGGCACGAACCCGAACGCCAGCGTGTCACCGATGTCCTGGAGCACCGCGTCGAAGCTGGCGCCATGGCGGAGCTTCCCCGCCCGGTGCAGCCCGATCAGGCCGTGGGTCGACGCCCAGAGCACGTGGCCGAGGCGCTCGGGGGCGAGGGTGATCAGCCCCTGGTCGAACGCCTCGCGCAGCGGGGCCTCCGCTAGGCTCCGGTACCGCGCGCTCGCTTCGTCGTGCGCCGGGCCGCCGCCGTGCGTCTCGAACACCAGGTCGTACAGCGCGGGATGCCCGAGGGCGAAACGCACGTAGGCGCGGCCGACGCCGCGGAGCCGATCCGCCACGGTCTCGCCGGCGCGGAGCGCGGCCTCGCAGTCGTCCGCGAGCCGATGCAAGGCCGCCACCCGAACCGCGTCGATCAGGGCCTCCTTGTCGGCAAAGTAGGTGTACGGCGTCGTCCGGCTGATGCTCGCCTCGACCCCGACCCGACGCAGGGAGCAGGCGTCCCGCCCCTCCGTGTCCACGAGGCGCAACGCAACCCCCGTGAGCCGCGCGCGCACCTCGTCCGCTTCGTTCTCGGTGATGGCACGGCCGCGCATGGGTTCTCTCCCACGCGCAGCCTACCCCGAAGTATTTGACGGCGTCAAGTTGTTCGGGAGGGGCAGCAGACCCCCTCCCGCGGCGCCTACCCCAACGACCCGATCCAGCTCACCAGCTCGTCCGCGCCGCCGATGTGTTTGCCGTCCACGAACACCTGCGGGGTGGTGCGGGCGCCCGGGAGCGCGCGCAGGATGCGGGGCGACGTGGGGAGCTCGGCGTAGGTGAGGCCCTTCTCGGTGAGCGCGGCCTTGGCGCGGGCGCAGTGGCCGCAGCCCGGCTTGGTGAAGAGCACGATGTCGTGCGGCGTGTCACCGCCGAGGTAGCCGAGCATGGTGTCGGCATCGGACACCTGGAAGGGGTCGCCCGCCACGTCGGGCTCGATGAACATCTTCTCGATGACACCGTCGCGCACGAGCATCGAGTAGCGCCACGAGCGCTTGCCGAACCCGAGGTTGTCCTTGCCGACGAGCAGGCCCATCTTCTCGGTGAACTCGCCGTTTCCGTCGGGCACGAACGTGATGCGGTCGGCCTTCTGGTCCTGCTTCCACGCGTCCATGACGAAACAATCGTTCACGGACACGCAGAGGATGTCGTCCACGCCACGCGCGGCGAACGTGTCGAACAGCTCGTTGTAGCGGGGCACGTGCGCGCTGGAGCAGGTGGGGGTGAACGCGCCGGGGAGGGCGAACACGACCACCGACTTGCCGGCGAACAACTCCTGGGTGCTGACGTCCTTCCAATTCCCGTCCACGCGGGTGTGGAAGGTGGCGTCGGGGATCTTCTGGCCTTCACGGTTCTCGAGCGACATGATTGTCTCCTTGGGCTGTTTGACAGCTAGCTATTGGTAGAGTTGGATTGGGTGGCGATGGTTTGGGAAGCGGTCGCCTTCGAAGCGAGGAGCTGGGCGGAGGCGTCGCGGAGGGCGGTACGCAGCCCCTCCTCGATCACCGGGTGATAAAATGGCATCGCCAGCATCTGGTCGATGGTGAGCTGCTGCTGGTGGGACCAGGCGAGCAGGTGCGCCAGGTGCTCGGCGCGCGGGGCGACCATCTCGGCCCCGAGCAGGCGGCCGGTGGCACGGTCGGCGTACACGTTCAGGCGGCCGCGGTTCTGGCGCATGACCCGCGCGCGGCCTTGGTCGTCGAATGACACGCGGCCGACGATCGGCTCGCGGTCCTTCACCTGGTCCCAACTCTGGCCGATCATGGCGATGTTGGGATCGGTGAACACCACCGAGAGCGGCGACCGGCGGTGGCCCGGGGCCACGTTGGGGAACCGGGCGGCGTTCTCCCCGGCGATGCGCCCCTCGTCGGCGGCCTCGTGGAGCACGGGCACATCCGCGTTCGCGTCGCCCGCGAGGAAGATGTGGCTGGTGCCCGCCTGCATCGTCTCCGGGTCGTACACGGGCACGCGGCGTTTATCGAGCACCAGGGTGGTGTTCTCCAGCCCGAGCCGGTCGACGTTGGGCGTGCGCCCGGTGGCGGCGAGCACGTAGGCGAACACCTCGCTGCGGAGCTCGTTGTCCAGCTCCCAGGTGACACGCACGCCGTCGGCCACGCGCTCGACGTGGCGCACCGTGGCGTCCGGGAGCAGCGGGAACTCGGCGTCGAGCACGCTCCGCGCGGTCTCGCGCACCTCGGGGTCGGACAGCGGCCCGACGAAGCCGCCGACGCCGAACATCCGCACGCGCACGCCGAGGCGGTGCAGCGCCTGCCCGAGCTCCAGGCCGATGACGCCGGGGCCGAACACCGCGACGGACTCGGGCAGCTCCGTCCAGTCGAACACATCGTCGTTCACGATGAGGCGGTCGCCCGCGGCCTCGAGGAACGGGAACACGCGGGGGCGCGAGCCGGTGGCGAGGACGATGCTGCGCGCCTCGACGACACAGCCGCCGTCGGAGGGATCGCCCACCTCGAGGCGGTGGTCGTCCAGGAACGTGGCGCGGCCTAGCAGGCGGTGCTGGCTGGGGAAGTGCTCGACCGTGTCGACGACGAAGCCGACGAACCGGTCGCGTTCGGCGCGCACCCGCGCCATCACCCGGGCGCCGTCGACCCGCGCGTCCGGCACGTCCACGCCGAACGCGCGGGCGTGTTGCGCGCTGTGGGCGGCGTCGGCCGCGGCGATGAGCAGCTTGCTGGGCATGCAGCCCACGCGGGCGCAGGTGGTGCCGTACGCCTCGGCTTCGATGAGCAGCACCCGATCGGTGACGGCGGCGGCCGCGCGGTAGGCGGCCATTCCGGCGGTGCCGGCGCCCAGGATGGCGACATCGACCTGGCGAATGGGGTTCATGAATCCTCTCTGCGGCAACGTATTGCAGGCCGCGTGCCACCCCCGCTGCGTCCATGAAAGGCTGCTTTTCATCACCGCGGTGCACACGATAGCGACATGCCGTTGTCCGCGGACAACGAAATATCGTCACGGCAACGACATCACGTTAGGAGCGGGGCATGGAAACCGTCGTCGACTACACCGCCGATCTCCACGAGCTCGCCGCGCTCGTCACCGGCCGCGCCAACACCACGGACGTGCTGGATCGTGCCCTCGGCGCCCTCGCGGCGCTCATCCCGCACGATCTCGCCGTCGTCTTCCGGCTCGACGGCGCCCGCCTCCGCGCCGTCGCCGCCACCGGCCCGCTCGCGTCCCCCCGGGTGCGCGGCCACGGCCTCGACCTCGCCCGGTACCCCACCATCCGCCGCGCGCTCGAGCTGCGCACGCCCCTCGCGCTCGCCGAGCACGACCACGCGGGCGACGAGGGCGATCCGTTCGACGGCGTGCTCGACCTGCCCCACGGCCACGCCTGCATGGTGGTGCCGCTGTTCGCGGGCGACAAGAGCCTCGGCATCATCACGATGGACGGCCGCGCCTGTGGCATGTACCCCCCCGAGCACGTGCGGCTCGCCGGGGTGTACGGTCAGTTGGTCTCCCTGGCGTTGCTGCTCGCCGACCAGGCCAGCCTGCTCGACCGCTACCGCCACCAACTCAAGGAGCAGAACCAACTGCTCACCGAGGAGACCGGCGGCCCCGGCATCGCGTGTCGTCGCTTGGAGGCGAGCCGCTCGCCGCGCATGGCCGAGGTCGTGCGGTTGGCCCGGCAGGTGGCGCCCGCGGCGTTGCCCGTGCTCATCCGCGGCGAGACCGGCACCGGCAAGGAGGTGCTCGCCCAGGCCATCCACGGCTGGAGCCCCCGGGTAGACGGCCCGTTCATCAAGCTCAATTGTTCCTCCATCCCCGAGAACCTCGTCGAGAGCGAGCTGTTCGGCCACGTCAAGGGCGCCTTCTCCGGCGCCGACCGCGACCGTCGCGGCCGCTTCGTCACCGCCAACGGTGGCACGTTGTTGCTCGACGAGATCGGTGACATGCCGCTCGCCGCCCAAGCCAAGCTCCTGCGCGTGCTCCAGGAGGGCACCTTCGAGCCCGTGGGCGCCGACCGCACCGTGCGCGTCGACGTCCGCGTCCTCGCCGCCACCCACGTCGACCTCGAAAAAGCCGTCGCCGAGGGCCGCTTCCGCCAGGACCTCTACTACCGCCTCGCCGTGTTCCCCCTCCACATCCCCGCCCTGCGCGAGCGCCCCGAGGACATCGTCGCCATCGCCCTCGAAGCCCTCGACGCCGAGTCCGCCCGCTCCCGCCGCGGCCCCTGGTCGCTCCCCCCCGCCACCCGCGCCGTGATGGAGCGCGCCCGCTGGCCCGGCAACGTGCGCGAATTGGTCAACGCCCTCGAACGTGCCACGATCTTGCAGGGCAACGGTGACCTGTCACCCGCACACCTGGGTCTCTTGGGGCAGGGGGGGCAAGCCCCCCCCGCAACGCCCCCCCCGTTCGTATCGGACCCGGCGCCCGGCCTCCCCACCTTCGAAGAGAACGAGCGCCGCTACTTCCGCGCTGTCCTCGACCACGTAGGCGGCAAGCTCTACGGCGAAGACGGCGCGGCCGCGATCGTAGACCTCCCGCCCACCACGCTGCGGAGCCGGTTGGTGAAGCTGGGGTTGCGGTAGCGGGGGCCGGAGGGCGGAGGGGGTCGGACCTTACGACTTACCACCTACGACAGGCGAACGCCGCGAATCCAGCACTGGGGTCTGACCTTACGACTTATCACTTGGCGCCTACGCACGAACGCCGGGAATCTGCGCTCAAGTGATAAGTGATGAGGTCAGACCCCGTCCGGTGCCTTCCTCCCCTCGTGGGGCGGTCCACTTCGCCCTGGCGGACGTGCCTGCCTGTCGCACGATCACGCTGCCACGCGTCGGTGGGGTCGGCGCCCTTGCAGCCGGGTCCGCTGGTGGGGCCCCCCTGGGGGGGACCAGCGGGGGCCCCGGCTGCGGTTCTGGGCGCCGTCCCTTCCGACGCCCCAAGACCCAGGGTCACCGGTTAGACCGCCCCGATGCACCTCGTCCTCGGTTCCACCGGCGGCTTCGGCGGCGCGATGGTCCGCGCCCTCCTCGCGCGGGGCCAGTCCGTCCGCGCCCTCGTCCGCGACCCCGCGCGCGCCCGCCTCCCCGACGGCGTGCAGGTCGTCAAGGGCGACGCGATGCGCCTCCCCGACGTGCTCGCCGCCGCCGAGGGTTGCGCCAGCGTCGTCCACGGGATCAACCTCCCGTACGCCGAGTGGGACCCCGGCATGATCACGTCCACCCACAACGTGATCGCGGCCGCCAAGGAGGCCGGCGCCACCATCGTCTTCCCCGGCAACATCTACGGGCTCAAGCCGATCTACGAGGTGCCGCTCCCTCCCAACTCCCCCACGTTGGACCACAACGATCGCCCCAACCGGAAGGGCGCGCTGCGCAACCTCCTGGAGGAGACCCTCGCGCACAACGCCGAGGTGGGCGAGGCCCGCACCCTCATCGTGCGCGCGGGCGACTTCTACGGCCCCGGCGTCGACAACGGCCTGGTCGGGCCGATGTTCCGCAACGCGCTCGCCGGCAAGCCCATCCCCTGGTTCGGCGCCGTCGAGACCGGCCACGCCTTCACCTCCGTCGACGACATCGCCACCGTCGCCACCGGCCTCCTCCTCCAAGCCGACCGCCCGCTGCTCGACATCGTGGCCGTCGCCGGCGACCACTACCCGAGCGCCGCCGCGTGGGCCGGCGCCCTGGCCAAGGCCGCGGGCCAGCCCAGCCTCGGCGTCGAGCGCGTCGCCGGCTGGAAGGTGCGGCTGATGGGCCTCGTCGACCGCCAGGCCCGCGAGTTCGCCGAGCTCCTCTACCAGTGGGACGGCGCCATGCTCCTCGACGACACCCGCGTCCGCCGCGGCCTCCCCGACTGGACGCCCACGCCGGCCGCCGACTCGTTGGCCGCCACGATGGCGTGGTACCGCGCCAACCCCGCCGCGAGATGAGCACCCCTCCCACCGAAGACCCCGCCCAGGACCCCTGGGAGGCCCGCCTCGCCGCCGCGCGCGATCGCCTCGCCCCCGCGCTGCTGCTCGCGGGCGAGTGGGTCGGCGAGGGCCATGCCCACGGCGAGCCCGTCACCGGGCGCCTCCGCGTGCGCCCGATCCTCGACGGCACCGCGCTCGAGGTGTGGGAGCAGGTCGGCGGCCACGAGGACCTGTGCGTCTACCGCTACGACGCCGACAACCAGCAGCTCGAAGTGGTCCACCTCATGCCCGGCGCGCTCGCCATCCACCCCGTCGAGCTCACCCTCGACGGCCTGGTGTGGGTCACCCCGCCCAGCCAACCCACCGTCGTGTGGACCAACCGCGGCACCGTCGGCGGCACCCCGGTCGTCGACAGCGAGGTCGTGTGGCCCGGCCAGCGAATCGCCGAGGTCAAACTCACGTATCGGCGGGTGTAGGGGCGCCCGTTCGACGCCCGGAGCTGGGCAGACGGACGGCGGAGGACCGCCGCCGCTGCGGAGCGGGGCGGGCGGGTTCGCCCCACGGGTGATCCTGGCGCCGGCCTGGGCGCCGGCGCCTGCCTGGGCGCGGGCGCGGTCCTCGACGAGATCCGCTCCCGCGGGCAGCTCGTCGCAACGCAACGGCAACAACTCGGGGCCTCGCGATCGAGCCCCCGAGTTGTTGCCGCTTCGGCGGCGCCGCGCGGTCATGCAAAACGGTCCAACGCCGGGAATGTGAGCGTCGTGACCGCGGCGGCCCTCGCGGACCCCCTCGAGCGGCAACAACTGCGGCAAGAACTCGGGGCCTCGCGATCGAGCCCCCGAGTTGTTGCCGCTCGCGCGGGACCGCGCGCTGGGCGCGACTTCCCCTCGGGCTCCCCCTTCGAGCGCCACCCTACAGCCGCGTCATCTCGGGCCCCAGATACTCTGTCTACCCCCCAGGATGACGCCTCCAACGCTCCTTTCGCGTCATCTCGGGGCCCAGATGCCCGTATCCACCCCCCGAGATGACGCCCGCGCGGCCACACGGTGTCATCTCGGGCCCCAGATACTCCATCCATCCCCCAGGATGACGCTGGACCGGTGTCCAGCAACGCCGAACCTGCCGGTCAGGTGGCGCGTTGCTGGACGTGGCGTCCAGCAACGCCGAACCTGCCGGCCAGGTGGCGCGTTGCAGGACGTGGCGTCCAGCAACGCCGGACCTGCCGGCCAGGTGTCGCGTTGCTGGACGTGGCGTCCAGCAACGCCGGACCTGCCCGCCAGGTCGCGCGTTGCTGGACATGGCGACCTCGCCGTTGCGTCGGCACGCCGCGCGCCTACGCTCCCGCCCACGCCCACGCCCACGCCCACGCCCACGCCCACGCTCACCCCCGCGCCCCCAAGCCCCCCCGCGCCAGGCGCCCGGAGGTCGGCCGCCCGCCTCGGGCGGCCGGTCCCCGCCGCCTCGGCGGGACCAAGCGGCTCCGCCGCGCGACCGCAGGGGGCCGACGGGGCCGCGTCCGCGCGGCCCCGGGGCGCCCAGCACCCCCGCCCCCGCGTTAGGGCCCGCGTCCCGCCCCGCGAGGTCCCCCTGCCCGGAAACACCTTCGGTCAACGCTTCCGAATCACGACGTTCGGCGAGAGCCACGGCGCCGGCCTCGGGGTGGTGATCGACGGGGTGCCCGCCGGCTTCGCCCTCGATCTCGCCGCGATCGACCGGGAGCTTTCGCGCCGCCGCCCCGGTCAGAGCGCGCTGACCACGCCGCGCAAGGAGGGCGACGCCGTCGAGGTGCTCTCGGGCCTGTTCGAGGGGCGCACGCTCGGGTCGCCGCTCACGCTGCTGTTCCGCAACGTCGACGCCGACGCCCGCGCCTACGCGCCGTTCAAGGACCTGTACCGGCCGTCCCACGCCGACTTCACCACGCAGGCGAAGTACGGCCATCGCGACTGGCGCGGCGGCGGGCGGGCGAGCGCGCGGGAGACGGTCGCGCGGGTCGCCGCCGGCGCCGTGGCCCGCCAACTGATCGCGCCCATCGAGATCGTGGCGTGGGTGCACCGGGTGGGCGACGTCGAGGGGCCCGACCTCTGGGACGTCGACGCCGCCGCGATCGAGGGCAACCCCGTGCGCGCCCACCCCGACGCCGCCGCCGCGATGGAGGCCCTCATCCGCGCGGTCCGCGCCGACGGCGACACCATCGGCGGCGTCATCCGCGCCGTGTGCCGCAACGTGCCCGTGGGCCTCGGCGAGCCCGTGTTCGACAAGCTCGAGGCCGACCTCGCCAAGGCGATGTTGTCGCTCCCCGCGGCCAAGGGCTTCGAGTCGGGCAGCGGCTACGCCGGCACGCGCCTGCGCGGCTCCCAACACAACGACACGTTCGTGCCGGGTCCGAACGGTGTACCAATCACGACGACCAACCGCTCCGGCGGCATCCAGGGCGGCATCAGCAACGGCATGCCGGTCACGTTCACGGTCGCGTTCAAGCCGGTCGCGACGATCTTCCAGCCCCAGGCCACGGTCGACGTGCACAACCAGCCCGCCACGCTCACCCCGCGCGGCCGCCACGATCCGTGCGTGTTGCCGCGCGCCGTCCCCATCGTGGAGGCGATGGCGGCGATCGTGCTGGCCGATCACGTACTGCGCGCGTGACCGCCGGGCGTCAGCCCCCCGAGACGAAGTTCAGCACGGTCGTCGCGCCGCCGTCGGCCGACCAGAACAGGTGCAGCCGGCGCAGGCCCTCCGGGTCGGCGCCCACGGACACGTTCAGCTTGTTGGCGCCCGCCGGGGGCGTCGGGAGCCCGTCCGCCACGGATTCTTTCGGCAAGGTCTCCCAGACGTCGACCTGCTCGAGCTCGGTCGAGCCGCGCTCGGGGGTGCGCGCGCGCACGTCCACCACGAGGTCCACCCCGGCGGCTTCCGACCACACCGCCAGCGTGATGGGCACCTCGACCACATCGTCGCACGCGGGCTGGAGCTCGAACGTGGTGCTGGCGAACGGGTCCCCGCGCCCATGTTTCGTCCGGTCGTGGAACACCGCCGGACCGTCGCCACGCGCCACCGTCAGCTCCACGTCGAACGGCGCGCCCGCATCGTCGTTCGCCACGAGCGCCCGCGTGCCCACGAGCACGCCCGCCACGTCCGCGGCGGTGAACGTGAACTCGCCGAGCGGCGCGTCATCCGCCACGTCGGAGGTCACGAGCTCGCATTCGTCGGAGCCACACGCCAACAGGGCAAGGAGGAGCATCCGCTTCGTGTATCAACGTGCCCCTCCAAACGTCGAAGAGTTCGCCGCGCCACTCCCCGTGCATCGCGTCGCCGGCTCCCGACCTCGCGGGCGCCCCCACCCACGCGGACGCGGGCGGGCGGGGCTCCTCCGGGGTCGGCTGCGCCTCCGTCGTCCCGCCGGTGCGGGCCGACCGCGGCGGGCCGTCCACCCTCGGGGGGCCTCCGGCCGAGCAGCCCGCGGTGGCCCGCCGCGCCCTCCGGCCCCCCTGGCGCGGGGCCCCGACATCCCTCAACATCTTTCCCATTGCCCGATCCCACTCCGGTGCGAACAATGGGCGGTCGGGCCCCAGGCGGAGCCCGAGCGGAGCAATCTTGATCCACTTCGACCAGTTCGGCGTATCCGCCGAGGCAGTCCGGTCCGTGCTCGCCACGGCTCTTGCCAAGGGCGCTGACGACGCCGATCTGTACTTCGAGCACTCGGGCAGCACGTCCGTCGCGCTCTCCGACGGCAAGGTCAACCGCGCCTCCACCCACGTCGATCTCGGCGTCGGCGTGCGGGTCGTGGTGGGTGACCAGGTGGGCTACGCCTACACGGAGGACCTCTCGACCGACGCGATGCTCGCCGCCGCGCGCCTCGCCGCCGAGATCGCCGTCGGCACCGCGTCGCACGCGCCCATCTCGGCCACGCCGCGCAACTACGCCGATCGCTACCCGGTCACGATGCCGTGGGAGCAGGTCGAGCTGGAGAAGCGCGTCGCGATGGTGCGGGACTGGGAGAAGCGCGTGTTCGCCAAGGACCCGCGCGTCAACAAGGTCGAGGTGTCGCTGGCCGACTCGTTCCGGCACGTGCTCATCGCGCGGCCGGACGGGCGCCTGGTCTACGACTACCAGCCGATGACCCGGGCGTTCGTCGTGTGTACGGCCGAGCAGGAGGGGCGCCGCGAGTCGTCCAGCTCCAACCTCGCCCAACGCATGGGCCTCGAGTTCTACACGGACGAGCGGGTGGAGACCCTGATCCGCCGCGCGGTCGACGACACGATGATCCTCTTCGAATCGGGCAAGCCGCCGGCCGGCGAGATGACGGTCGTGCTCGGCGCCGGCTCCTCCGGCATCCTCCTGCACGAGGCGATCGGGCACGGGCTCGAGGCCGACTTCAACCGCAAGGGCGTGAGCATCTACGCCGACCGGATGGACTCGCGGATCGCGCCCAAGGGCGTCACCGTGGTGGATGACGGCACGCTGTTGCACGCCCGCGGCAGCATCAACACGGACGACGAGGGCAACCCCGCCGAGAAGACCACCCTCATCGAGGACGGCGTGCTCCGCGGCTACCTCCACGACGAGATCTCCGCCCGCCACTACAAGGTCACCCCGACCGGCTCCGGCCGCCGCGAGAGCTTCCGCCAGCCCGTGCTGCCCCGCATGCGGAGCACCTACATGGAGGCCGGGCCCTACGATCCGGGCGAGATCATCGCCAGCGTGGAGAAGGGCATCTACTGCCGCAGCTTCTCCAACGGCCAGGTGCAGATCGGCGCCGGCGACTTCGCGTTCTACGTGCGCCACGGCTGGCTCATCGAGGGCGGCAAGCTCACGCGCCCCATCAAGGACGTGAACCTCGTCGGCAACGGGCCCCGCGTGCTCGAGACCATCGAGATGGTGGGCAACGATCTGCTCATCGACGAGGGCGGGTGGACCTGCGGCAAGGACGGCCAGAGCGTGCCCGTGTCGCAAGGCATGCCGACGGTCAAGGTCAGCCGCCTGTCGGTCGGGGGGGCGAGCTAAGATGGACCCCCTCCAGCTCGGCCGCGAGATCCTCCAGAAGACCAAGGCCCTCGGCGCGGAGGAGGCCACCGTGGTCGTCTCCCGCTCCACCGAGGTGTCGCTGATGCGCCGCGCCGGCAAGCTCGAGCAGGCCACCCAGGCGTCCAGCCTCGGCGCCTCGCTCTCGCTCCTGGTCGACGACCGCTACTCCGTCCACTCCACCTCCGACCTGCGTCCCGACGCGATCGACGCGTTCCTGACCCGCGCCATGGCGGCCACCCGCGTGCTCGAGCCCGAGCCCGAGCGGCGCCAGCCGCCCATCGAGTTGTGCGGCCGGTTCACCTCCGAGGCCGTGCTCGACCGCTTCGATCCGGAGTGGGAGTCCACCACCGCCGAACAGCGCCGCGAGCTGGCCGAGCGGCTCGAGGCGTGTGTCGACGCGCTCCCGACGCGCGACCAGATCTTGTCCGCCACGATCTACCTGGGCGACAGCATCGGCGAGACCGCGCGCGTGTTGTCCAACGGGTTCGAGAACGTGAGCCGCGGCACCGGGTTCGGCTACGGCGCGGAGATGACCCTGCTCGAGCCGGGCGGCCGCCGGCCCGAGGGCTCGTCGTACTACTCGGCCACCCACGCCGGCGATCTTCCGCCCCCCGAGCGCATCGCGACGGAGTCGTGGAAACGCGCGGCCGAGCGCCTCGGCAGCGGGCCGGCGCCCTCGGGCCGCTACCCGATGCTGCTCCAGAACAGCTCGGTGGGCCGCATCCTCGGCGTGATCGGCGGGCCGCTCTCCGGCTCCGAGCTGCACCAGGGGCGGAGCTTTCTCGCTGGCAAGAAGGGCGAACAGATCGCGGCGACGGGGCTCACCATTCTCGACGATCCGACCATCCCGCGCGGCCTCGGCTCCCGCCCGTTCGACAGTGACGGCCTGTACGCCAAGCCGTTCCCGGTGATCCAGGCCGGCGTGCTCGAGAACTACTACATCAACGTCTACTACGGGCGGAAGCTCGGGATGGACCCGACCTCCGGCGGCCGCTCCAATTGGGTGGTCACCCCGGGCACGCGCTCGGTCAAGGAGATCACCGGCGAGCTCGACCGCTGCATCGTCGTCACCGGGTTCCTCGGCGGCAACAGCAACGGCCTCACCGGCGACTTCAGCTTCGGCGTGCAGGGTCTGTTGCTCGAGCGCGGCGAGGTCGTGAAGCATCTCTCCGAGATGAACGTGTCGGGCAATATCGGCGAACTGCTCATGAGCTTCACCGAGCCCGCCAACGACGTGTGGAAGTGGAGCGGCCTGCGGTCGCCGTCGCTCTTGTTCGACGGGGTGCAGTTCAGCGGCACCTAGGGTCAGCGGGACCTGAAGGGAGGGGCGGGCCGGGGGATCAACCCGGCTCGGGCTCCCCGTTCATCCGGCTGACGATCTCCTGGTAGCAGGTCGGGCAGACGCCGTGGCTGAACCGGGCGTTCGTGTGGGTCGACACGTACACCTCGACGCTCTGCCAGTTGTCGTCTTCGTCGCGGATGCGGGTGCAGTAGGAGCACGTCGGCAGGATGTCCCGCAGCGTCTTGACCTCGGCGAGGGCCTTCTGCAGCTCTGCCACGAGCGCCTCGCGCTCCTCCACGGCGCGCTTCTGCTCCGTGAAGTCGCGCGCCATCGAGTAGATCGTGCGCCGGGAGAGGTCGGGCGCCGCGTTCCACACCAGCCACCGGTACGATCCGTCCTTGCACCGGTAGCGGTTCTCGAACGCCTGGGCCTGGCCGCCGGCCCGCACCGCGCGGTTCTGGTTCAGCGTGCGCTCGCGGTCGTCGGGGTGCACGAACTCGATGAACGGCCGCGCCATGAGCTCTTCCCGGGTGAAGCCCAGGGTTCGCTCCCAGGCCGGGTTGAGCCGCCGGAAGTGACCGTCGAAGCCGAGGCAGCACAACATGTCGAGCGACACGTCGAAGAAGCGATCTTCGAGCTCGTCGGCCGCGGCGCTCGGATCCAGCGCCAGCGCCAGGCCGACCCGCAGATCGCGGTCGGCGAACGGCTTGAGCAGGTGGGTCCCCTGGTTGCTCGCCCGGATCCGCAGCAGCCCCTCGCGGTCGGCGTCGGCGACCGTGAACAGGATCGGGATCCCCGCGCGCCGGCGGATCACCCGGCCGGCCTCGATGCTGTCCATGTCGCCGAGCGCCACGTCCAGGAGCACGGCGTGCGGCGCCGTCTGCTCGGTCAGGTCGATGGCCGCGCGGGCGGAGCTGGCGATCGCGGCCACGTCGTACCCGAGCGCCACGAGCCTCGACTCCAGCTCCGTTGCGACGCTCGGTTCGTCGTCGGCGATGAGGATCCGGTGGGCCATGGGGCGGAGCTTCCTGGGAGGGTGCGGCGTCGACGCGCCCCCGGCGACGCTGCGCCGACCTCTTAACACCCACCCCCGCGCGCTCTTCGTCGCCCTCTCGCTACGGCTCCCCGATCACCCGCCCCACGAACCCGTTGCGAAACACGCCAGCGGGGTCCAGCTCCCGCACGAGCGCCGCGAACGCCCCGGCCTGCGGGTAGACGCGGCGGATCAACGCGGCGTCGAACGCGCCCTCCTTCCCCCAGTGCGGCCGCCCGCCGTAGTCCGCGGCGATGGCGGCCGCGGCGGCGAAGAACGCGGCCCGATCGGGCGACCCGCCCACGTACGCGCCGAACTGCACGCTGTCGCGGCCGTAGGCGGGGCTCATCCAGTTGGTGTCCCCCTTCACGAAGCGCAGCTCGACGATGAAGTTGACCCGCAGGCCCTGGGTGTCGATCACCTCGCGGAGGCGCCGGAACGCGGCGACGGCGTGCTCCGCGGGGATCGCCCACTCGCTCTCCCGGTGCACCGGCGGCATCGCGAGCGACAGCACGTGGTCGCTGCGGCCGGCCACGCGGTTCGCGCGGAAGTGGACCGCCGCCACGATGCGGTTGAGCACGGGGATCCAGGCGGGGACGGCGCTCCCGAGGGCCAGGATCCAGCGGAACACGTGCGCGTTCACGACGCGCTCGTCGAGCGCGCGGCGCCGCGCGTCGTAGGTGGCGGGCGCGTCGCTGCGCTCCCCGCGGAAGATCAGCGCGGTGTCGGTGTGGGGGAGCCACCAGAGCTTGGCCCACTCTGCGTCGCCGGCAAGCGTCGTAAGCGCGGTGGCGCCCGCCTCGAACGACACGGGCGTGGTCGTCTCCACGATCCGGAACGCGCGCTCCACCCGGAGCGTCACCTCGGTGACCACCCCGAGCGCCCCGAGCGACACGCGCGCGGCGGGCAGGCGCGCATCTCCCTCGTCGAGCACAAGCACCTCTCCGGACGCCACCACGATCCGCATGGCGACGATGAACGAGGAGAGGTTGCCGTGAACGAGGCTCGACCCGTGCGTGCCCGTCGCGAGCAGCCCGGCGAGGCTCTGCTGGTCGATCGAGCCGACGATGGAGAGCGCCCAGCCGCGGGTGGCCAGGGCATCGTCGAACGCGCGCAGGCGCATCCCGCCCTGTGCGGTCGCGAGCCCGCGCTGCTCGTCGATGTGCACGAGCTGATCGAGCCGATCGAGCCGCACGATCACGCCATCGGTCACCACACCGTCCGACCACGAGTGCCCGCCGCCCACCACGCGCACCCCCCGCCCGGCCGCCGCGGCGTCCCGCACCACCGCGCACACCTCCGCCTCGTCCGCGGGGTGCGCCCACGCCCCGGGCGTCACCGCGTGGCTCTTGCCCCAGGTCTCGAAGCGCTCGGTCACCGGCGGAGCGTAGCAGGAGCGGCGCCTGTCCTACCGTTCCACGTGGAACGGGTGGCACGCCGGCCGTTCCCGGGCGAAGCTCGCGCGACACGACGGAGGCGACGGTGGAGCGCGTGGTACGGACCTGGTTCAGCCCCTCGGTGGGCCGCGAGATGGGGGTGGCCCGCTACGGCCACTACGGCAAGCCCGTGATCTTCTTCCCCACCGGCGGCGGCGACTACCTCGACTGCGAGCGCTTCCTGATGGTGCGGGCGCTCGCGCCGCTGCTCGACGCGGGCCGCATCAAGCTCTACGCGGTCGACAGCACCTGCCGCCAGTCCTGGACCAACCCCGACGTGCCCCCGCTCGAGAAGAGCCGCATGCAGGCGCGTTACGACCAGTGGCTCACCGACGAGCTCGTGCCCTGGATCCGCACCGACTGTGGCGGCACCGACCAGAAGTTCGCCGCGTGCGGCGCGTCCATCGGCGCGTACCACGCCCTCACGCTCACGTGCAAACACCCCGAGATCGTCGACACCATGGTCGGCATGAGCGGCACCTACGTCATGGACCGCCGCATGGCGGGCCAGTGGAACGAGGACTGGTACTACAACGATCCGGTGCAGTTCGTCCCCACCCTCGGCGGCGATCGTCGCGACGTGCTCCTGCGCGCCCGCTTCGTGTTCGGTCTGGGCCAGGACCACGAGAACCCCGCCTACACCTGGCGCATCGCGAACGTGCTCGGCGCGGGCGGCTACTGGAACCGCGTCGAGACCTGGGGCGCCGGCAGCGGCCACGACTGGCCCACGTGGCGGACCATGTTGCCGACGTTTTTGGACCGGTTGGTCTGATACGGGGGGCGCCCGTCGTGAGCGGGCGACCTCGAGATCAACCTCTACCTGACCGCCGACCGCTTCCAGATGGCGGTCGTCGACGGCTCGACCGGCAAGACCACGCAAGAGTCCCGGCGCTGGGACGACGACTCCAAGTCGGGCGGTAAGAGGGGCCCGCGTCGCCGAAGCGGCGCCGCCGCGTGCCCTCCGGGCGCGCTTCGCTTGGTCGGCGCCGAGCCGCCGACGCGCCGAGGCGGCGCCCCTCCAGCCCCGCTGGGCCAAGGCCCTTCGAGCATCCACGAATACGTGTGCATCAGGACGGGGTAGGCTTCGTTCCGGCGGGCCTGGCGGCTCGAATTGGGCCGGGCTGCTGGTGGAAGCAGGCGGTGGTCCGCGGCGCCGCGCCCCCTCACCCCGTCCACCGCCGCCGCCCGAGCGACACGCTCTGTCGGTCCGCGGCGCTGCTCGCGGCGGCCCACCGCACCCGCGGCGCCCCAGCCAGCTGGCCCAAACGACATCCTCTGTCGGTCCGCGGCTCCGCCCTCCACGCGCAGCTGCGCCCCAGCCAGCTGCCCCGAACGACAACCTCTGTCGATCGCGCGGTGCTCGCGCGCGGGTGTGATCGCTTTCAGTGGGTAGCCGTCCTCCGCGTCGGGACGGGGTGAACAAGGCTCCGGGTGTGTCGAGCCCGCGACGCGCCATGCGCCGCCAGTTCCGGGAGCGAGGAGGATGTCGATCGGCTGCTCGGGCGATTGAATGATGCGAAGAAGCAGGAAACTGCCAATGGGTGGCCCCCTCGCGGCCACCGGCTCCCCCTCTCGAACAGGCCTCCCTTCAGGACGCGCCGAACTCGCCGGATGAGACGCCATTGCCTATGCACTTCCCTCAGGCGTCCGTGCAGATCAGCGGGCCGTCGCTCCCGAGGTTTCCCGAGCCCACCGCCGCCGCCCGGATCGCGGGCCGCCGTGAGGGCCCGACCGCAGGGTAATAGGTCATGTCCCCATGAAATGCACGCGGCACGGAGCCATGCCGGGTTGAATGCTCGGAGCCAGGCTGCGACGGCCCGCGGGCTGCCGATAAACGCCCTTCGTTCCGTCGTGGCAGCCGTGGGAAGCCCTGACCTGACCGGAATGAACTGAATTCAGCGGCGTTCATGGTGGCATGACTCCGATTTGGCGGCGTTGAAGGGGGCATGACCCCGCCCTCGACGAGCTCGTGCTCGAGGGCTGAGCGAACTGCATAGGCATTGAGACGACATCCCCCGAGTTCAGCGCGCGGGACGGTCCGAACTCACGGCGGGCACCGCGCGACCACCGACGCGCCCCTGGCGAGCAGCTAGCCCTTCGTGCCGTTCGACGGGTGACCGCTCGAAGTGCATCAAACGTCTCGCGCGCCGGTCCGCCGCGCCTGTCAAGCGCCACTCAAGGGACCATCCCCGGCCACGATCTAGGGACCACCGGCCCCGCCGAGGTCCCCGCCGGCCACGAACAAGGGACCACCCAGGCGCAAACGACGGACCCCGCCAACGTGGCGATCGCATAGGCGGAATGGCCTGAACTGTCGGCCTGAGGCACTGCTCGCGCCGGCCCACCGCACCCGCCGCGCCCCAGCCAGCTGGCCCAAACGACATCCTCTGTCGGTCCGCGGCTCGGCCCCCCACGCGCAGCCCGCTGCGCCCCAGCCAGCTGCCCATCGCACGCGCCACGCCCCAGCCCGCTGGCGCAAACGACATCCTCTGTCGGTGCGCGGCTCCGCCCCTCACGCGCAGCTCGCCGGCGCCCCGGCCACGCGCCCCCCCGCCGCGCCCCGGCCAGCTGGCCCAGACGACATCCTCTGTCGGTCCGCGGCGCTGGTCGCGGCCCGGCCCACCCGACCCGCCGCCCCCAGCGAGCCCCCGCCGAACGACAAGCTCTCTCGGTCCGTGGCGCTGGTCGCGCGGCCCCCCACCCGCCCGCGCCACCAAGCCAGCCGGCGCCGAACGACAAGCTCTGTCGGTCCGCGGCGGCGTGCGGCGTCCTCGGTCGCCCACACGAGCGCCGCCATGAGCCGCTCCCCCGCGTGAGGCCTCTGGAGGGCGGCCGTGCGCTCCGGCCTCCGGAGCGCACGGCCGGTCCGTCCGGGCGCCGCGCCCGGACGACGGAGGCGCCCCGCGCCGACCCCGGAAAGAGGCCGACCGCCGGGCGTCCGCGCCCGGCGGGCACGCCCAGCCACGGCCGGAGCCGACCGCCGACCCTCAGAGGTGCGTGATGACCGTCCGGTTGCGTCCGCTGTTCTTGGCGCGGTAGAGCGTGCGGTCGGCCGCCGCGACGAGCTCGGCCGGGCTGCCGAAGAGTGGGGACCACGTCACGACGCCGACGCTGGCGGTGACCTTGACCGGATCGTCGCCGACGGCCATGTCGAGCGCGCCGATCGCGTGGCGGACACGCTCGCCGGCGACCGCGGCGCCGTCGGCGGTGGTCTCGGTGAGCAGGATGGCGAACTCCTCGCCGCCGTAGCGCCCCGCCACGTCGACGTTGCGCAGGCAGCCGCGCAGGGCGTGCGCGATCTGCGCGAGCACGCGATCGCCGACGGGGTGGCCCCACGTGTCGTTGACCACCTTGAAGTGGTCGACGTCGACGAGCAGCAGCGACACCGGCCGGCCGTAGCGCACGGCGCGGTCGAACTCGCGGTCGAGCGCCTGGTCGAAGGCGCCGCGGTTCATCAGGCCGGTCAGCGGGTCGATCGTCGCGAGCTGGATGAGCTGGCGCTCGGCGTCGAGCTCCAGGTCGTCGCGCAGGTTGAAGCAGAGGAGCGTGGCGCCGACGCGCACCCGGTCGTGCTCGACGAGCTCGTGGCGGCCCTCGAGCTTCACGCCGTTGACGTAGGTACCGTTGGTGCTGCCGAGGTCTTCGAGCCAGACGGGGGCGCCCTCCTGGAGCTCGCAGAACGCCACCACGTGACGACGGGAACAGCCCGCGTCCTCGAGGACGATGTCACAATCGGGCCCGCGGCCGACCACCGTGCGCTCGCGGTCGAGCAGGTGCACCCGCCGCAACTCCTTGCCCTCGAGCACCACGAACACCGGGCGGCGAACGGGCGGCGGGGAGGCGGGGTAGTCGCCGATGACGGTCTTCTCGTCGAAGATCGTGTCGATGTTGGAGGGACGTGCGGTCATGGCGGCGCTGTGCCCACTATACGAGGGAATCGCCCGTGTGGCCCACCCCGCAACAGAACGTTTGCGCGCGTGGTGTCCGGCGCCGGGTCCGCGCGGGGGAGCACGGGGCCCTCCGGTGGTGGAAAAGCGCGGGCCGATCGGCTAAGGCGCGGCGCTCCCCGGGGTCGAATGCGCCCGCTCTCCGACAGCATCCTCGACAGCATCGGCGACACCCCCTGCGTCCGGCTCAACCGCCTGGCCCACGGTGTCCCCGGCGCGGTCTACGCGAAGATCGACTCGATGAACCCTGCGAGTTCGGCGAAGGACCGCATCGCGGCGCGCCTCGTCGACGAGCTGGAGGCGAGCGGCAAGCTCAAGCCCGGCGGCGTGATCGTGGGGGTCACCTCGGGCAGCACCGGGGCCGGCCTGGCGATGGTGGCCGCCGTGCGCGGCTACAAGTCCGTTTTTGTCATGGCCGACCGCCAGTCCGAGGAGAAGCGCGCGGTGCTGCGCGCGTTCGGCGCGCGGGTCGTGGTGTGCCCGGGGGACGTGCCCGCGGAGGACTCTCGCTCGGTCTACAAGACCGCCGAGCGGATCGTCGCCGAGACCCCCGGCGCCGCCTACGCGAACCAGTACGCCTCCGCCGCCAACCCCGAGGCGCACTACGCGAGCACGGGGCCCGAGATCTGGGAGCAGTTCGAGGGCAAGATCGACGTGTTCGTGGCCGGCCTCGCGTCGGGTGGCACGATCACCGGCGTGGGCCGGTTCCTCAAGGAGAAGAACCCGAACCTGCGCGTGGTCGGCGTGGATCCGGTGGGCTCGCTCTACTACGACTACTTCCACACCGGGCAGCTCACGCACCCGCACGCGTGGAAGGTCGAGGGCATCGGGGAGGACTTTCTCCCGCCCGCGATGGACTTTGCCCACGTGGACGACGTGGTGCGCGTGAACGACAAGGAGAGCTTCATCACGACGCGGCGGCTCGTGCGCGAGGAGGGCATCTTCGCGGGCCCGGCCAGCGGCGCGGCGGTGGCGGGCGCGCTCAAGTGGCTGCGGCTGCACGGCGGCGA
Organism: Myxococcota bacterium; assembly: GCA_040386535.1. Classification (GTDB taxonomy): domain Bacteria; phylum Myxococcota_A; class UBA796; order UBA796; family SXON01; genus CAJBVW01. Next base: position 121,533 of record JAZKFH010000011.1, read on the forward strand.
GGCCACGCGGGCCTGCGTGATGTTGCCCGACTCGGGCAGCCGCTACCTCTCCAAGGTGTTCAACGACAACTGGATGCGCGAGAACGGGTTCCTCGAGCCGGAGCTCGGCCTCGGCACCGTGCGCGCGCTGCTCGAGCAGAAGGGCCGCGGCCGGGCGCTGGTGACGGTGTCGCCCTCCGCGCGCGTCACCGAGGTCATCGGCGTGCTCAAGGTGCACGGCGTGTCCCAGGTGCCCGTGACCGACGGCGCCCACGTGCTCGGCATCCTCACCGAGAGCCGCCTCCTGGAGCGTGCCCTCACCGGCAGCCGCGGCGACATCGAGGTGCGCGATCTCGTCGAGTCCACCTACTTCACCGTCGACGAGAGCACCGAGGTGGGCGTGCTCACCGAGCTGTTCAAGCGCGCGAAGGTGGCCATGGTGATGGAGGGCGGCGAGCTCGCCGACATCATCACGCGCATCGATCTGATCGACTACATCGCCCGCGTCACGAGCGCGGCCCGGGAGCGCTGACATGACGCCGAAGAATGCACGGTTCGAGACCCTCGCCATCCACGCCGGCCAGGCCCCCGACCCCACGACCGGCGCCGTCATGACGCCGATCTACCAGGTGTCGACCTACGCGCAGGAGGGCGTCGGCAACCACAAGGGCTACGAGTACTCGCGCACCGACAACCCGACGCGCACGGCGCTGCAGGACTGCCTCGCCGCGCTCGAAGGCGCGAAGCACGGCCTCTGCTTCGCCTCAGGCCTCGCCGCGACGGACGTGCTCGTGCGCGCCCTGGTCAAGCCGGGTGACCTGGTCATCTGCGGCGACGACGTGTACGGCGGCACCTACCGCCTGTTCGACAAGGTGCACCGCCCCTACGGCGTGAAGTTCCAGTACGCGGACTTCTCCCGCGTGGACCTCGTGGACGCGATCCCCGACGGTACCAAGCTCGTCTGGCTCGAGACGCCCACCAACCCGCTGCTCAAGGTGGCCGACATCGAGGCCGTCGCAGCGCGCGCGCACGCGGTGGGCGCGAAGGTCGTGGTCGACAACACGTTCGCCACGCCCTACTTCCAGCGCCCGCTCTCGCTCGGCGCGGACTTCGTGGTGCACTCGACCACCAAGTACCTGAACGGCCACTCCGACGTGGTCGGCGGCGTCATGATGACGAGCGACACCGCGGCCTACGAGCAGATCAAGTTCCTCCAGAACGCCGCCGGCGCCGTGCCCGGCCCGATGGACAGCTGGCTCACGCTCCGCGGCCTGAAGACCCTCCACGTGCGCATGGACCGCCACATGGAATCCGGGTTGAAGCTCGTGGAATGGCTCGTGAAACACCCCGATGTGTCACGCGTGTATCACCCGCTCCTCGAGACCCACCCCAACCACGCCATCGCCAAGCGCCAGATGTCGGGCTTCGGCGGCATGATCTCGTTCGAGCTGAACGGCGACACCGCGCGCGCCGGCCGCTTCGTGGCCGCCACCAAGGTGTTCACGCTCGCGGAGAGCCTCGGCGGCGTCGAGTCGCTCCTCGAGGTGCCCGCGCTCATGACCCACGCGAGCATCGAGCCCGAGAAGCGCCGCGCCATCGGCATCGCGGACGGGCTCATCCGCCTCTCCGTGGGCCTGGAGCACATCGACGACCTCGTGGCGGACCTCGAAGGCGCGTTCCGCGCCTAGGTCGGTGGGCGCTCGGCGAGCTGCCGCGCCGCGCGCGCCCGCCGCCACGTGATCCAACCGTCGCGTGCGAGCAACAGCACGGTCAGCGTGAAGCCCGCCCCGATGACGCACAGGAACGAGCCGAAGACGAGGATCTCGGGCACGCGGCCGAGTAGCACGGGCCCCGGCGCGGGGCGACGCGAGGAGGCCGGAACGTGACCCCGCTCGCCACCCTCCTCGCCCGCGGCCGCGCACCCCGCGCCGTCGGCTTCGACGACGCGCCCTTCGACAAGGCGCACGACGCCACGGTCGAGATCGCGGGCGTCGTGTGCGCGGGCACCCGCTTCGAGGGGATGCTCTGGGGCCGCGCGACCCGCGACGGCACCGACGCCACCGATGTCCTCGCGGCCCTGCTCCTCGGGTCCAAGTTCCGCGCCCAGGTGCACGTGGTCCTCCTCGACGGCATCGCGGTGGGCGGCCTGAACCTCGTGGACCTGCCCGGGCTCGCCGCCCGCGTGGGGCGCCCGTGTGTCGCGGTGATGCGGCGCGCCCCCGATCTGCCCGCCATGGACGCGGTGATCGCGCGCTTCCCCGACGCGGCCCATCGCCGCGAGGTGCTGCGCGCGGCCGGGCCGATCCACGACCTCGCGGGGGTGCCGTTCCAGGTGGCGGGCGCCGAGCCCGACGTGACCGCCGCGGTGCTCCGCGCGCTCACCGATCGCGGCCGCGTGCCCGAGCCGCTGCGTCTCGCCCACCTCATCGGGGCGGCGGTGCGGATGGGGGAGAGCGGGCGGCGGGCGTAGGGGGGAGAGGGGCGCTCGCTCGACCGACGTGGGATATCCGAGCACTTTGCGAGCCCCGATGCGCCTCCTTGCCGTCCTCTCCGTCGTGGTCCTCGGTTGCACGCCGCCTCCCCCGTCGGCGCGCGAGGCGCCGGTCCGCGCGGTGAGCGTGTCGGCCACCTCCCGCATCAACGTGGTGCCCGACGAGGCCACCATCAGCCTCACGTTCGCCGCGACGGACGCGAGCATGCGCACGTCCCACGCGGCGTCCGGCAAGGCGGTGGAAACGTTCCGCGCGGCGATCCTGGCGCTCGGGGTGCCGGCAGACGCGCTCGAGCTGGGCGGCACCACCGACGATCCCAACTACCGGCGCGACGGCTCGAACCGCGTCGTGAGCTACACGAGCACGACACACCTGATCGTGCGCATGAAGGAGTTCGAACGGGTGGCCGACGTGGTGGACACCGCCGTGGCCAGCGGCGTGACCGCGGTGGACGTGAGCTACCGCTCCACGACGATGCCCGAACACAAGAAGCGAGCCCGCGACCTGGCGATCGCCGCCGCGAAGGAGAAGGCCGCGCAGCTCGCGGTCGGCGCGGGGGCCGAGCTCGGCCGGGTCCTCACCGTGTCCGAGGGGACGACGAGCGCGGGCGGCGCCTACCGCTCGTACGGAAACGTCGTGCAGACAGAGGTGTTTGCCGGCGCGGACGCGGACGGCCCGATCGCGCCGGGGACGACACCGCTGGAGCTGACGATCGAGGCGACGTTTGTGTTGGAGTAGGGACGGTTCGCCAACGCTCACTCGCGCGCAGAATCAAGCGGAGCGAGGGGCTGCGCATGCGGGGCTTCGAATGGCGTCGGGCCGCCCGCAGCGTCGCCGGGCTCCGGGGCGTGGCGTCGGCGGTCAGACGCGGCCCCGGTCACGCGGGAAGTGCGCCGGGATGCCGTGTCCGCGGACCTTCGCGGGAGCCCGAAGAGCCATGGCCTCCCCAATGCGCACAATTCCGAGTCATGCCACCCTGAACGCCCATACTGGGCGGTCGGAGTCGGGAGGCCTGCCGCAAAGTGGAGCCTGGTCCGTAGGGCCGGCAGACGTTCCTGGCCAAAGCGTGCATTCGAGCGGACATGAGTCCGAACTAGCGGCGTTCACCGGGGCATGGGTCCCGCCCGGCTCCTCGGACGGGGCGGCGAGCGGGCGCCAGGAGCGTCACACAGCTGATCTCCCAGCGTCCCGAGGAGGCCCGGCGCGCTCGCTCGGTGACACCAGGGTTCGGCAGGCACCACGACTGCCAACCCGCCCCCGCCCGCCTCCCCACGGCTCCGCGCGCCCTCGCCCCACGACTTCCTGAGCGCGGTCTCCCCCGTCCGTGGAGCCCTGGCGCCGCGCCACAGCGCCTCCTACACGCCGGCACACGGATTGCTACATCGCCTACGTACGCTGGAGTTCCCATGTCCGCCCTCGCATCCCTCGCGCTCCTCGTCTCGGGCGCCGCGCAGGCGGTGCCGGCCGACGTCGCCGAGTGCTACCCGCACGTCACGGAGTCGCTCCCTCACCCCGGCGCCACCGGTGTCCCGCTCGACATCCAGCCGACCGTGGCGATCGCCTTCGTGGAGTGTGGTCCCGCCGAGTGGACGCTGCAGCTCGCGGAGCAGGGCTCGGGCGCGGTCGTCGCAACTGCCACGGTCGCGGCCACGCTCGGGATCGCCGCGCTGGAGCTGTGCGAGCCGCTCGCGGGCGACACGGCCTACGTCCTGCGCGTCACCGACGAGTCGGGCTGGGTCGAGCCCGCGGAGATCGGCTTCACCACCGGGATGGACACCGCGGACACGACCCCGTGGGCCCCCGTGCTCACGCGCGTGTCGGCGGGCTGGTACGAGCCGTCCGGCCCGCTGGTGGTGGGGCTGACCGCTGCGCAACCCGACGGGGCTGCGACGTCCGCCCGCGTCGAGCTGGGGGACGTCGGGCCCACCGCCACCTCGGGCACGTTGACGCCTCGCGTGGCCGCGTTGCTGGGCACCGCGCCGGCGGGTGTGCCCCACGAGTGGACCGTCGGGCTCGAAGCCGGCCCCGACACGTGGTGCGTCTCGGGCCGCGGGCAGGGCGCACAGGGCGCGTGGTTCGAGCAGGCCGAGCCGGTCTGTGTCACGGTCGAGACGCTCCACTACGACACCGGCGAGGACATCGACGTGCCCAAGAGCGAGCGCGGGTGCAGCACGAGCGAGCACGGGCCGAGCGCTCTTTTCGTCGCGACGGGGCTCCTGACGATGGTGGTGCGCCGGCGGCGTGGGTAGGGCCTGGGCGACGGGGGCGACCGCTCCGCGTCGCGGCGGCGGGGGTGGCTTCGGTTGTGGGCGGCGGATCGGATCGGGGGCTTCGCGGGCGGGGGCGCGGAACCCTGGCGCCCACGGTGCCTCTGCAGGTGACGAACGGCCGCGATGAGGCGCCACCCCGCGTGTTCAGCACCCTGCGGGTGACGGACGGCCAGGGTGAGGCGCCACCCCACGTGTTTGGCACCCTCCAGGTGACGAACGCCGCGATGAGGCGCCACCCCGCGTGTTTGGCACCCTCCAGGTGACGAACGGCCGGGGTGAGGCGCCACCCCACGTGTTTGGCACCCTCCTGGTCGGTCTCCGCACCCCCCCGCCCACCGGCGCCGCGGTCGGCGCGGGCCGCCCTTTCGACCACCACGAGCACGTACTCGCGCCGGGCACCGCGGCCCACGCGGTTCGAGACCCTTACGCCCCCGGGCCCAAGCTCCACCCCATCGCCACCCAGCCGAGCAGTAGGAGCGTCCACGACACGCCGAACGCGATCGCGTAGGGCACCTGCGCGGCGAGCACGGTCCCGAGGCCGGCGCCGGGCACGTAGCGCCGGGCTGCCACGAGCACGATGGGAACGTACGGGAGGAGCGGCGTGAGCACGTTGGTGACGGCGTCGCCGACGCGGTAGGCGGCCTGGGTCTCCGCGGGGGAGACGCCGAGCAGCATCAACATCGGGACGAACACCGGGGCCATGATCGCCCACTTGGCCGACGCGCTCGCGATGAGCAGGTTGACCACGCCCGAGACGAGGACCATCACGAGCAACAGCGGCTCCGCGCCCAGGCCGAGCGGCCGCACCAGATCAGCGCCGGTGACCGCGAACACGATACCGAGGTTGGACCAGGCGAACCACGCCACGAATTGGGCCGCGGCGAAGGCGAGCACGATGTAGCCGCCCATGCCCGCGCAGGCCTCGGCGAGCAGGCCCGCGAAGTCACCCGTGGAGCGGATGCGGCCGTTGCCGATGCCGAACACCAGCGCCGGGAGCGCCGCCCCGATCGCGACGAGCACGACCACGGACTCGTAGAGGGGGCCGAAGCCGCCGTCGTCGGCGCGCAGCACACCGGTCGCGACGAGCGCAGCGATCACGCCGAGCCACGCGACCGCCGCCAAGGCGGGCCCACCGAGCGACACGGAAGGGACGTCGTTCGGCACCACCTCCCCCGACCACGGGCCGAACCCGGCCTCGGCGCGCTCGGCCACGACGGTGCCGACGATGCACAGGAGCACGACCGAGGCGGCGTTGAACCACCAGTTGCACGTGGCGGGCACGATGGTCTCGGGCGCCACGAGCTGCGCCGCGGCCTGGGTGAGCCCGGCGAGGAGCGGATCGAGGGCGGTCACGAGGATGTTGGCGCCGTAGCCGCCGGACACCGCGGCATACGCGACGGTCAGGCCGGCGAGGGGGTGGCGGCCCGCGCCCGCGTAGAGCGCCGCGCCGAGGGGCACGAGCACGACGAAGCCGGCGTCCGCGGCGATGGAGCTGTTGACGCCCGCGAAGATGAGCGCGAGCGTCAACCAGCGCCGCGGCAGCGACCGCACCAGCCCGTTGAGCACGGCCGCCACGAGGCCGGTGCGCTCGGCGAGCCCGATCCCCATGACGGCCACGAGCACGGTGCCGAGCGGCGGGAAGCTCGCGAAGTTCTTCACGGCCTCGGTGAACATCCGGCGCACGGACGGGGCCGTGAGCAGGCTCTGGACCGCGGCGGGCTCGCCGGTGCCGGGGTGCGTGACGGTCACGCCCACGAGCAGGAACGAGCTCACGACGACGAGCAAGGCCATGCCCGCGAACAGCGCGAGGGGGTCGGGCAGGCGGTTGCCGAGCGCTTCGAGGCGCTCGAGGAATCGTTTCATCGCTTCGTCGCCGGCACGCCGGACATGCGTCCGGTCCCGACGTCGATGTGGAGGGCGCCGGCGAGGATGTGGGCCTGCGGCAGCTCCGCGATCCAGGTCTTGCCGCGCTGGTGGAGCACCACGGGCGTACTCGCATCCGGATGGCACGTGCGCACGTCGAGCACCCGCGCGGTCGCCTCGTCCCAGCCGACCTTGTGGGGGCGCCGGTAGGACACGAGGCGTTCGAGGTACCCGATCAGCTCGGCGTCCTGGGGGGCCAGCGGGAGCAGGTCGGCCGCGCGGGTCAGGGCGGCGTCGACGGCCTGCACGACGACGGTAGCGCCCGGCGTCGCCGTGTCCCGCGGCCACAACGCGGTGTGGAGCGAATCGCGGACGTGGTGGGCGACGATCGCGAGCGCGTACGCCCGCTTCGTGCAGCCCGCGGCGGCCTCCTCCAACAGGGGGCGCATGTACGCGTCGTCCATGAGGAGGAGGTCTTCGTCCTGCGACATCAGGCTCCACCCTTCGGCCCAGCACCAGCGGCGTGCCGCGCGCTCGTCGTCCGCGGGGTGCTCCAGATCGGTGCGGAAGCCCGTCGCCGCGGTCAGCGCCGTGAACAGGCGGCCGACGCGGCGGTCCCACGCGAGCGACCCCTCGGAGACCCCGTAACCATCGAGCTCGCCGAGCACCCACGCCTCGAACAGCACGCCGGCGCGCGCGTGCGTCGGGTCCTCGTGCACGAGCGTCGCGAGCCACGTGTCGGGCGGCAGGGAGGTGTACCAGGGGATCGTCGGCAGCGGCGCACCGTGGGCGGGCCGATGCTACCCGATGAGGCGCCTCGTCCGCCCGCGCCGCCGCCGCCCCGAGAGCCCGAGCGCCGCCACGACCGCCGCCCACGCGGGCGCCGCGCCCGTGCCCGCGCAGCCGCAGCCGTCCGCCATGCCCTCGGTATCGGTGTCCGCGGGTGTGTCATCGGTGTCGGCGGCCGTGTCCCCTGTCGCGGTGTCACCCGCCGTGTCACCCGTGGCGGTGTCACCCCCTGTGTCACCCGCGGTGTCGACCGGCGCCCCCTCCCACGCGAGCGCCACGGAGTCGACCTCCGCGGCGCCCACGACCGTGATCACGAGGGCGTCCACGGCGTCCAGCGCCACGGTCTGTGTCGCGCCGCTCTGCGTCACGGTGAGCGTGGTGCCATCCCAAGCGAGCGCCAGGTCGAACCATCGGCCGGGCACGGGCACGCTCTGCGCGTGGCCGATGCGCTCGTGCGCGTCCGTGTAGGTGTAGCCGTTGAACCACATGTGCCACGTGGTCCCCACCAGCCAGGGCGTGGGCGCCTGGATGTAACCGTCGTTCCACCACGACCAGCCCTTCGCGAGGACCACGTCCGGCTCGTCCACCCACGTGGTCAAATCGCTCCACTGGGCGGTCGAGTGGCAGAACACGTCGTTGCAATTCCACCACTGTTCGATGCCGTAGGGGCCGTCGTACAAACCGCCGCCCTGGAAGCGGAGCTCGTCCGCGCTGAGGGGCGCGTGCTTGGTCCACGTCCAGCCGTCCGCCGAGGTGGCGTACGCGGTCGGGCCGTAGTGCTGCTCGGGATCGGTCGCGTTGTAGAGCATGTGCCAGGTGCCGTCAGGGCCGATCAGCACATCGGGCATGCGCAGGCTCCCCGAGTCGATCTCGCCGCCGACGCCGAAGTCGAGCGCCACGCCTTCGGGGGTCCACGTGTAGCCGTCCGGCGACGTCGCGTGGCAGATGCGGTTGCCGACGCTGTCCTGATAGCAACTGTAGAACATGTGCCAGTCGGCGCCGTCCTTCACGACGGTCGGCATGTGCACGTGGATGCCGTCGACCGTGGTGTGGTCGTAGTCGATGGTGAGCACCGGGTTGCCGGCGTATTTCGTCCAGTTCACGCCGTCGCGGGAGGTGGCGAGGCCGATCTGGCGGTAGCCGTAGCCCGGCGGCGCCATCTCGCCGGTCCAATACAAGAACCACGTGGCGGTGGCGTCGTCGTAGTAGACCTCGCTGTGCAGCGTGTTGCCCGCGTCCCAGGCGTCGGCGCCGGGCTCGATCACCGGGTCGGCGTCGGGCTCCCAGGCGTAGTGCCCGGTGGGGAGCGGCAGCGCGTCGGCCCCGAGGGTGACACCGCCGCCGGGCCGGTAGTCCGCGGTCCAGGCCTGGTCGCCGACGCCGACGGTCAGCGTCTCCCCGGCTGCGAGGCGCACGCGGAGCGTCCCGTAGAACGAGGCCAGCGCGCCGAGCGGGAGCGTGGTGGTGCCGTCGGTGACGACGAGCACCCCGTCGGCCACGCCGCCGCCGGTCCAGCGGCCGAGGTCGGCGGAGAAGTCGTCCTCGTAGGTGTCGGCGGCCACGGCCAACGAGGCGGAGAGGAGGAGCATGCCGCCGAGAATGCCGGGACGCATGGGCGCGCGCAATCCCGCCCTCGCCGAAACTCCCCCCCTCCCCCGCGCCGGTGGTTAAGAACCGCGCACGCTACGGGTGGCCCCCCCCTCATTTCGAGGCCCTGGGCCTGAGATCACACCGTAGAACCTGATCCGGTTCGCACCGGCGGAGGAAAGCGACCATGACCACGATCGATCCCAAGAAGACCCCCGGCAGCCGCCGCGTCACCACCGGCGAGCTCGGCGTTCCGCACCGTGAAGTCGTCCTCACCAACGGCGAGGAGCTGCGCCTGTACGACACGCGCGGGCCGCACCACGAGAGCGGCGTACACGACGTCACCAAGGGCCTGCCGCCGCTGCGCGCGCCCTGGATCGCGCGCCGCGCCGCCGCGGAGCCGGGCGCCCCCAACGTCACGCAGATGCACTATGCCCGGCGCGGCGTCATCACCGAGGAGATGCAGTTCGTCGCGATCCGCGAGGGGTGCACCCCCGAGCACGTGCGCAACGAGATCGCGGTCGGCCGCGCCATCCTCCCCGCGAACATCAACCACCCCGAGAGCGAGCCGATGATCATCGGCCGCAACTTCCTCGTGAAGGTCAACTCGAACATCGGCAACAGCGCCATCGGCTCGTCCATCGAGGAGGAGGTCGAGAAGCTCACGTGGTCGGTCAAGTGGGGCGCCGACACGGTCATGGACCTGTCGACCGGCAAGCAGATCCACGAGACCCGCGAGGCGATCATCCGCAATTCGCCCGTCCCCATCGGCACCGTGCCCATCTACCAGGCGCTCGAGAAGGTCAAGGGCCGCCCGGAGAAGCTCGACATCGAGGTGTTCCTCGAGACCCTCCACGAGCAGGCCGAGCAGGGCGTCGACTACTTCACCATCCACTCCGGCGTGCTGCTCCGGTACATCCCGCTCACCGCGAAGCGCATCACCGGCATCGTGTCGCGCGGCGGCTCGATCATGGCGAAGTGGTGCCTCGCGCACCACAAGGAGAACTTCCTCTACACCCACTTCGACCGCATCGCGGCGATGATGAAGAAGTACGACGTGAGCTTCTCCCTGGGGGACGGCCTGCGCCCCGGTTGTATCGCCGACGCGAACGACGCCGCCCAATTCGGCGAGCTGATCACGCTCGGCGAGCTCACCAAGGTGGCCTGGGAGCACGACGTGCAGGTGATGATCGAGGGGCCCGGCCATGTGCCGATCCACAAGATCAAGGAGAACATGGATCTCCAACTGAAGCACTGTCACGAGGCGCCGTTCTACACGCTCGGGCCGCTCACGACCGACATCGCGCCCGGCTACGACCACATCACGAGCGCCATCGGCGCCGCCATCATCGGCAGCCACGGCACCGCGATGCTCTGCTACGTCACCCCCAAGGAGCACCTCGGCCTGCCCGACAAGGAGGACGTGAAGCAGGGCATGATCGCCTACAAGATCGCGGCGCACGCCGCCGATCTCGCCAAGGGCCACGTGGGCGCCCAGGACCGCGACGACGCGCTCTCCAAGGCCCGCTTCGAGTTCCGTTGGGAGGACCAGTTCAACCTCGCCATGGATCCCGAGATCGCCCGCGAGTACCACGACGCCACCCTCCCGGCGGACGCGGCGAAGACCGCCCACTTCTGCTCGATGTGCGGGCCGAAGTTCTGCTCCATGGAGATCACGCAGCAGGTGCGTGACATGGCAGCGTCGGAAGCGGCGCGCGGCATGGACGAGAAGTCCAAGGAGTTCGTGGAGAAGGGCGCGGAGATCTACTCGGCGCCGGCCAAGTAGCCACCGGAGTCCAGGGAGGAGTGGCGTTCTGGGCGCGACCCCAGCGGAGGCCGCCGGGGCCGGGCTCTCTCCGGGCTCGCCCTGAGGGCTCGGTTCGGTCCCGGCGCGGCGCCGGTCCCGGAACCGCGCGGTCCCCGAGCGGCCCGCGCGCCCTCCGGATCCCTCGCGCCGCCCGTGTCAAATGGGCGGCGTGTCGATTGGGCGGCGTGTCGATTGGGCGGCCGATCAGCTCGCGGCGTAGCACGGGCGGCAGAGTGGTTTTGTGAAGCTCGTCGGCGTCTTCTTCGCGCACCCGTGGCAGTACTTCTCTTCGTAGGCGGGGTTCTCGTACTTCGCCCACGCCGTGTAGCACTCCTTGCAGAGCGGGCGCTCTGGGTTGGCGGGTACGGGATCCGCGCAGCGGATGCAACTGCCGAAGCGGGTGGCGGCTCGTTTGGGAGTGGCCGGAGCCTTCACGGTCGGGGCCTTCACGGTCGGGGCCCTCGCGATCGGGGCGGTCGGCACGAGCGCGCTCGTGGGCTTGCTCCCCGCGGGCCGGGGCGCGACGTGCGGGGCGGCTCCGGGCGCGGCCAGCTTGCTGCGCAGCGCCGCGAGGTTCACCTGGGCCAGGATCTCGTTGAAGCAGCGGGTCAGCTCCTTGTAGGCCTCGGGATCTTCCTCCTTATGCGCGGTCGCGGCGATCTCCCAGGACCCCGACGCCGAGGCGGACACGAGGTTCATCGAGGTCACCATCGCTGTCTTCTCGCTGATGTACAGCTTCGCGTGCAGCCGCTCCAGCAGCGCCACCTTCACGCCGCGTTGGGTGTAGTACACAGCGGTCTCCCGGTTCTGCTTCTCGGTGTCGCCCCCGCGCAGGATCAGGATCACCTCGACGTTGCGGACGCGCGCGTTCTCGATCGCGAAGCGCAGGTGCTCCCAGGGTGTGAAGTAGGGCGTGACCAGGGCCACGACGGTCTGCGCTTCGTTGATCACCCGCACGGCGTGGTGTTCGATCTCCGGTCCGGTCATGAAATTCAAGCAGTTGCCCCATGGTGACGACGCGCTCCCCTCCACCGGGATGCCGCGTCGGCACGGAGACGCGGGAGCCGGCGCCGACCGGACAGCGTCGCGACGTGTAGAGTGCTGCGCACCGAGAGGGTGGGTGAGCGCTTCCGGATCGAACCGCTGGGCGCGAGAGGTGGCCACGTGTCCCCATTGCGCGCGCACCGTGATGTTCGACAACGAGGGCGCCTGTCCATCCTGCCGCGTCCCCGGCGCCGCGCCGGTCACGCCAGCGGACGAGGCGCGCATCGTGGCCGACCACGAAGCGCAGGCCCACCGGAAGCCGGGCCGCTCAACGTCGACCGGCGGCTTCGGGCACGGGTTCGGGATCGCCTTCGTGACGGGAATCCCGGGCTACCTCTATGGCCGCGCCAACACGAAGGACGACCCCGAGGGGCGCCGGGGCGCCGAGTGGGGCGTGCTCGTGCACATGTTGCTGCTGTTGTTCTGCAGCGGCCTGGGCTTGCTCCGGGAGTAGGCACGGGGCCCGAACGACAAGTTCTGTCGGTGCGCCCACGCTCCGTCCGCGACGCCGCGCATCCACCGGCCCGAACGACAGGCTCTGTCGGTCCGCCCACGCCCGGACCCCGACGCCGCGCATCCACCGGCCCGAACGACAAGCTCTGTCGGTCCGCGCGGCCCCCGCCACCGGACCCGAACGACAAGCTCTGTCGGTCCGCGCCGCGCACGCCCCGCCCACGCCGCCCGAGCGAACGGAGGCGAACGACAAGCTCTGTCGGTCGCCCACGCCCCAGGTCCCGACGCCCCAAGCCCAGACCCGAACGACAAGCTCTGTCGGTCCGCCCACGCCCCGAGGCCCCGCCACCGGACCCGAACGACGAGTTCTGTCGGTCTGCACCGCGCACGCCCGTACGCCCCCCCCCACGCCCCAACCGCCCGGCCCGAACGACAAGCTCTGTCAGTCGGCGCCGCCGCCCACGCCCCGACGCGGTTCCCGCCAACGGACCCGAACGACAAGCTCTGTCGGTGCGCGCCGCGCACGCCCCTACGCCCCCCCACGCCCCAACCGCCCGGCCTGAACGACAAGCTCTGTCGGTCGGCGCCGCGCACGCCCCTACACCCCCCGCTTGGATGGGCGCCCGCTGTGGCATGGTGGACCAATGCTCTCGGTCCTCCTCCTGTTCGCGTGCGGCCGCCTGACGGAGATCCTGACGCCGGCGCCCGCCCTGGTGTGCTCGAGCGACACCGACCCCCTGGCGCAGGCGTTCCCGCTCGGCGCGCGCGTGGTGACGCGGTCCGCGAAGGGTGCCGTCGCGGTTCGGGGTGCAGATCTGGAGGTCGACCGCATGCTGCTCCCGTCCGGCGCCGCGGTCATCGGGCACGCGGGCGAGGACCTGCTGGTGGCCTTCGCGGACGGGCGCACGGCGGCGCTCGACAGCTCGGGGACGCTCGTGTTCGGCCCTTCGGTGGCCGGCGTCCCGGCGTGGATCGGGGAGAGCGGCGGACGTCGCCTGGCAGTGGGGCTCCGTGCGCCCCCTGTCGTCGAGCGCCCCGCCCCCTCGCCGCCGGACGCGGGCATCGTGACTGAAAACGCGCTCGGGCTCGGCCCGGTCGACCTCTCGGAGGTGGTGCTCGATCTGGTGGACCTCACCGATGGGAGCCACCGGAGCGTCACGATGGCGCTCCGCAAGCAGTATGGCAACCTCGAGGTGCCAAGCGCCGTCCTCGCCACGGACGAGGCCCTCTACATCGGGTGGGACTGGGGGGAGTTCGGCGGGGGGTACGCCCGGGTCGACCTCGCGGACGTGTCGGCGCGGGCCGTACCGGGCGCCCCAATCTACGGGTTCGCACGTGTCGCCGATGAGGTGTGGATGCACGGCGGCACGATGCACATGGGGATGCTGTTGACGAACATCGCCACGGCAGACGACCCCCAGAGGGGGCTGTACGCCGCCTCGAACTACGACAAACCCCCGCCGCCCGGGCCGGTGCTCCCCATCACGCACATCGTCGAGGGCCCCGGCGACGCGCTCACGGTGCTCGCCTACAGCGACATCTGGCGCGCCGACCGCGCGCTCGCGCGTTGGGACAAGGTCGACATGCTCGACCTGCGCTACGAGCCGGGGCGACCGGATGCGGTGGGGACCTACCCGGCGGTCACCGCCGCGTGGCGCGACGCGCAGGGGCGCCTGGTCCTGGCCACACGCGGGAATGGGATGTGCGTGCTCGATCCACCCTGACGGGAGCACGCCGTACATACGTGCGCCATGTTTGCCGGCCCCGACGCTCCCGCCTTCGTCCTCCGCCGCCTCTTCCCGGCCGCCCCGCTGTTGGGGGCCGCTCCTCGGCGCGCACACCGTGGGACGTCGGGTTCTTCCTGCGCTCGTTCGCCGACGCGGAGGGCGGCGCGCGCCTCGCGCCGGTCGCGCCGCGCCTGGTCGCGACGCCCGGCGTCTGGACCCACTCCTCCTCGCGACCGGCGCGTGGCCCCGGCCCGCGCTCCCCGTCGGGGCGGGCCGCGCGCTCGATGTCAGCGTGGGAGCCCTGATCGGCTTGCAGGGCGTCAACGCGTTGCTCCCTACGCCCACGGACATCGTGTCCATGGGGTTCGGCGCCTTGGGCGGTATACCTCCTGGTACCGCGCTCGGCCCCCGGATCGATCGGCAAGTTGGGGACGGCGGCGCGGTCGTGGGCGCGGCATCGGCGGGCGCGTGACACGAGTGAGGCTCGCATGGACTCCGGACGACGCCGCTGCCACGGCAGACCCTCCCGACCCGACAGAACGGGCCTCACTGCCGGTCGTGACGCGGTTTCTGTCGGGTCACGCCGGTGCAATTCGGCGCCCAGGACCGCCGCAACGACCCCCCTGAACGAGACAACGCCGGCTTTTCAACACTGCGGCGGCGCTCCACACTCCCGGCGTCGCCGCGATACCCAGGCCGGAGCCCCGAGACCCGACAGAACGGGCCTCACTGCGGGTAGTGACGCGGTTTCTGTCGGGTCATCCCGGTGCACGTCCGCGCGCGCCATCCCCGCGACCACCACGCCCGCCCTGGGAGCTCGCGCTCTCCCCGCGCCAGGGGGGCCGGAGCGTGCCCGCGTCCGCGCGGGCAGTCCCGCGCCTCGGGCGCGGACCAAGGCGCCTCCCGCCGCGCGCGGAGGACACCCGCCGCCTGCGTCCGCGCGGGCGGGCGCCCCGTTCACACGGTCCACGTCGCCCCCCCGCCGCCCCGCCCTCCTGCCCCCACGCCCCCCGTTAGGCCATCCGATGCTCCTCCTCGCCACCGCCCTCGCCGCACCGCCCGCCGCTCCCCTCCTCGACCGCGTCGTCGCCCGCGCTGGCGATCCGTACCGGGAGCCCGGCCTCTCGTTCACGTTCGCCGTCGGCGACATGGCGCGGACGCACCGTTGGGACATCCCCGGGCAGAAGGCCGAGGTGCGCTGGACCTCCAAGGAGGGGCAGGTGTGCACCGTGGTCGTACCCGTGCCCTACGCGGGAGACGACGTCCTCCAGAACGAGGCGTGGGCGCTGTTCACGAACGACCAGTATTGGCTGCTCGCCCCCTCCAAGTGGAAGGACCCCGGCGTCACGGTGACGGCCAATGGCAACGACCTGGTCGTCACGTTCGCTGGGGTGGGGCTGACGCCGGGCGACCGGTACGTCGCCCACATCGACCCCGTCACGGCCGACGTGACCGGCTGGGACTACGTGCTCCAGAGCGGCAAGACCGGCGCGTGGTCGTGGGCCCCTGCCACCGCTGTCGGGGGGCTCCACCTGTCGCTCGAGCGCACGTCGCCCGAGCGGACGATCCGCTTCACCGACGTGAAGAGCGCGCCGGTGCCGCTGGGCGCGCCGGGCGGGAGCTGCACGACCGGGTAGCCGCGGTTCACTCGGGTCGTTGTTCTCGATCGTTCGTGGCCGAGTGAACCGCCCGAGCGATCGGCCCACGCTGCCGCCCCCGGCGCGCCGGATAGCGCCGGTGGGGAGGGGGAAATGCGCGGGGCGGAGCAACACCGGGGGGTGGGGGGGGTGGTGCCGCTGCGACACCCCGCGCTCTCGAGTCATACCACACCGTCAGCCGTGTGTCAGCGGGACCGGATAGAAGGCGCCATGTCCTTTGCCGATCTCGGGCTTCTCCCGCCTCTCGCGGCCTCTCTCTCCGCGGTGGGCCTGGTCGAGCCGACCTCCGTTCAACGCATCGCCATCCCCGCCCTGCTCGGCGGCGTGAGCGCCATCGTGGTGGCGCGCACCGGCTCGGGCAAGACCCTGGCCTACGCGCTTCCGCTGCTTCAACGCCTGCATGCCATCGAGGCCGAGGAGGGGATCGTGACCGAGCGCGGCCGCCCGCGCGCCGTCGTGCTCACGGCCACGCGCGAGCTGGTCGACCAGACGATGAAGAACATCAAGGGCCACGCGCACGCGCTCAAGGCCCGGGTGCGCGCGGCGTCGGGCGGGCTCGCGGAGCGCGCCCAGCGCATCCAGCTCTCCTCCCCGGCCGACGTGGTGGTGGCGAACCCGCCGCGGCTGGTCGCCCTGCTGCAGGACGGCACGATCCGCCTCGATGACGTGCGCCTCCTCGTCGTGGACGAGGCCGACACGCTCCTCGCCCCCGGCCAGCGCGGCGACATCGACCGCATCCTCGCCGCCCTCCCCGAGGGCCACGCGCTCGCGCTCATCTCGGCCACGCTGCCCGAGCCCATCCGCGCGTGGGCCATGGCCCGTCCCGAGCACCCCGTGCTGCTGCTCTCGAAGGACGCGCACAGCGCCCCCGAGTCGGTCAGCATCCAGAACATCAAGGTCAAGCCCATCGAGCGGCTCGACACCGTGCACGACACGCTGGTGGCGATCGCGCCGAGCGCGCGCGGCATCCTGTTCTGCAACCGCCGCGAGACCGCCGACCTGGTGGGGGCCACGCTCCGGGAGCGCGGGCACTCGATCGTCGTGATCCACGGCGCGCTCGAGCCGAACGAGCGCAAGGCCGCGATGAAGGCCTTCCGCGCGGGCGAGGGCCGCGTGCTCGTCACCACCGAGCTCGGCGGCCGCGGCCTGCACCTCGAAGATCTCGCGTTCGTCCTGAACTACGAGCTCCCCGAGAAGGCCAGCGAGTACCTGCACCGAATCGGCCGCGTGGGCCGCCAGGGCGCCAAGGGCAAGGTGGTCAACCTCGTGACCGACGCCGACGCCGCGCTCCTCAAGGAGATCGACCGCCTCAAGACCGGCGGCCGCCTCGACACCGGCGAGCGCCTGCGCTCCGCCCGCGACCGGGGGACCACGCCCGACCGCGCCGAGAAGGCCGAGCAGAAGCGCGCCGCCGCGTTGGCCGGCCGCCCGAAGAAGAAGGGGGTCCCCGCCCGCAAGAGCGCCGCCCCCGGGGCAAAGGCGGGCGCCAAGGCGGGCGCCCCGGAGCGTCCCAAGGCCGGCGGCGCGGACCGCGGCGCAGGCAAGGGCACCGGCCCGGACCGCGGCAAGGGTGGCAAGGGCGGGCGCAACCTGGGGTAGCGCGCATGGTGTCTGGGCGACCGGACAGGGCGCGGTGCCCCGGCGCCCCGAGCGGCGCCGCCCGCGCCCGGTGAGCGCTGCGGTGCTGGTGGACATCGTCGCGGCCGCCGCACTCGCGGTGGGTGCGCGTCGGCAACCCCCGTGCCCCTCGGGCGCCCGAGCACCGAGCGGCCAGCGAGCGCCCACTTGTCCGTTTACCCGGCGACCGCGGGAGCCACGGGGATCGCGGGCGCCCGCACCGGCGGCACGAACAGCAGGATCGCGTAGCCGACCACGTTGAGGAGCCCCAGCAGCCCCAGCCAACCCGACCGACCCTTCCCGCGCGCGAGGGTGCCACAGGCGTATACACACGCCGCCAGCCCCGGGGCGAGGCAGACCATACTGCCCACCATGAGGAGCTGGGCGGCCCCGAGGTCCGTCTGCGCGAGCGTGACGGCCACCGTGTTGAAAACGGCGGCGAAGTACAGGCTGCCCATCCCGAGCGCGCAGATCAGGGAGGTCTTGCCTTGCACGCCCGGCACGCGGTCCCGTGTGGCCCACCCCCAGCCGGCGATGCTCGCGCGGAGCGCCGCGCCGAGGAAGCCGGACATCTGCCAAACGACGGCACCGGTGAACAGGACGACGACGGCGAGGCCGAGCCAGGAGAGAGCACGCATCGCGCCCGCTGTCCGATCGGATGCGACTGTGCATGTCTGGGCGGGGGCGTGGAGGGATGGCGTCTCCGCGTCGGCGCCCTACCCGCAATCCCCCGATTCCAGGCACGCCGCGTAGCCCAGGATGCGCGGCCCGAAGGCCACCGGGCTCTCCCGCGGCCGCCAGCCCCGGGCCACCCGGTCGAACAGGAGCGCGCGCGCCGTCGGCTGCTCGTTCCACACCGCGACCGCGGTGACGGCGCCCAGTCAGGTGGTGTCGTACACGAGGAACACGCCCGCCACGCCCACCACCACGTCGTGGGTGAACTCGTCCTGCACCACGATGTCCACGATGTCGCCGCCGCGAGGGGCCACCCACCGGACCGCCTTCTCCAGCGTGACGTGCGCGGCGGCCTCCGCGACCGCGGAGACCTGGGCGACGGAGAGGGTACCGACGACGCGCATGTTCCAGCCTCCCGAGCCCCTTCTACCCGGTCATCGGCGGGGGGGCGGCCGAGTACACGACGGATCCGCCCAACCCGAGCGAGCCCGCCGCCGTCGCGCCGCGGCCGCATCCTTCGTGTCCTCGGCCGCAGCGCCGATGCGCTCCTGCTCCTTGCTGTGCACGTGTTCTGGGCACCGCGGTGGCGGCGAAGCGGGTCATGCCCCCGTCAGTGAGCCTTTTCCCGAGTCATGCCCTGGTCAATGCGCGTCCGGGCGCGCGTGCCCGCGAACTCTCGGCGTTTGCCCGTGCGCCCGAGAGGCAGACAGGCACCCAGGAGCCCATTTCGTTCATCCAGGGAGGCATGACTCGGAAATCGCGGCGTTCGCGAGGGCATGGCGGCGCTGCGGATCGGGCGTGGGCGGCCCGGGTCTCCTCCGGCATTTCGTGGCGGAGGGGGGGCATGCCCCAATGCCGTTGACTTAGCGCGAAAGAGATCGTCCCAATTCCACTTTGGCCGACACCGGTCATTACAGTCGTTAGACGCCGGTTGAGGCGGGTTAGTCGTCGGCATGCGTTTTAGTAAAATCGTTGAGCT
>JAZKFH010000012.1:0-114370 GCA_040386535.1 Myxococcota bacterium
GACTGGAGAACGCTCGGAAGGGGCTCGGAATTCCCCTGAAGTGATCAAACGTCAGTCCTCAGGTGACCGCAACAACCGGAGGGCGTTGAACACCACGAGCAGAGACGCTCCCATGTCCGCAGCGATTGCTCCCCAGAGCGACGCGACGCCCGCGAACGTGAGAACGACGAACAGCGCCTTGATCCCGAGGGCGAAAGCGGCGTTCGCTCGGATCACCCCCAGCGTGCGCCGGGAGTGGCGGACGAGCCAGGCGATCTTGCGGAGATCGTCCCCCATGAGGGCCACGTCGGCGGTCTCGATGGCGACGTCGGTGCCTGCCACGCCCATCGCGATGCCGAAGGAGGCGCGCGCCAGCGCGGGGGCGTCGTTCACGCCGTCGCCGACCATCGCGATGGCGCCATACTGGCGCTCCAGGGCCTCGACCTCGCGTACCTTGTCCTCGGGGAGGAGCTCGGCGCGCACGTCCTCGATCCCGACCGCGCGAGCCACCGCTTCCGCGGTCGCACGGTTGTCGCCGGTGAGTACGACAATGTGCCCGATCTCGCGCTTCAGCGCGGCCACCGCCGCCGCGGCATCCGGGCGGACGGCGTCGGCCACGCCGAGCAGCCCGCACACGTGGTCGTCGTTCCCCACCACGACGACCGTGCGACCCGCCGAGGACATCGCGACGAGCCGGGCGTGGACCTCCGGGGTCTCCTGGCCACGCTCCTCGAGCCACCGGTGGGAGCCGAGCCAGAACGTGCGCCCCTCGATCGTGCCCTCGGCACCCTTGCCGGCCACGGAGCGTACGTCGCTCGCGGGCACGGGGGCGATGCCGAGCCCCCGGGCGTGTTCGAGGACCGCCGCCGCGATCGGGTGCTCGGAGCGCGCCTCGACGGCAGCCGCACGGGCGAGGAGGCTGCGCTCGTCGTGGCCGTTGAGGGGAACCACCTCTACGACGCGGGGGCGCCCCTCGGTGAGGGTACCGGTCTTGTCGATCGCGAGGACCTTCAGCGAGGCCGGGATCTCGACCAGCCGTCCGCCCTTGAGCAGCACACCGTGGCTGGCCGCCGCGGCGAGCGCCGCCACGATGCTGACGGGCGTGGCAATGACGAGCGCGCACGGGCAGCCGATGACAATGAGCACGAGCGCCCGGTAGATCCAGACGTCCCAGGCTGCTCCGAGGAGCAGCGGCGGGACCAACGCGACGGCGATGGCGCACGCGAGCACCACGGGTGTGTAGACGCGCGCGAAACGGTCCACCCACTGCTCCGACTCGGAGCGCTTCGCCTGGCTGTCCGCGACCATCCGAACGATGCGCGCGAGCGTCGTGTCCGAAGCCGCCTTGGTGGAGACGATCTCCAGCGCGCCGCCGCCGTTGATGGTGCCCGCGAAGACCTCGTCGCCCGCTTCTTTCGAGACGGGCACGCTCTCGCCCGTGATGGGCGCCTGGTTCACCTCGCTCCGGCCGGCGTGGACGCGTCCGTCGAGGGGAAAGCGCTCGCCAGGCCGCACGTGGAACACGGTGCCCGGCGACACAGCGGCGGGCTCGACCTCGACTTCGACGCCCTCCTGGACGATCCGGGCCCGCTCCGGGGCCAGCCGGAGGAGCGCGGCCACCGACCTGCGCGCACGGCCCACGCTCCAGGCCTCCAGGGCGAGGGACAAGGCGAAGAGGAAGGAGACCGTCGCCGCCTCGAACCACTCGCCGAGGGCCAGGGCCCCCGCCACGGCGATCGCCATGAGGAGGTTCATGTCCGGGCGGAGCGTTCGCGCGGCGTACCAGGCCTTGGGGAGCACGATCCAGAGCCCCGCGCCGATGGCCACGGCGTACGCGGCGCGGGCCGACCACGGGACGGTTTCGGCGAGCCCGGCACCCTCCGAGCCGATGGCGGCGGTCACGCCGGCGAGGGCCACATGGAGCCCGAAGCCGAGCGCCGTCCCGAGCCCGCTGGCGACCACGAGCGTGTCGCGCAGGCCCCACGCATGTGCCGGCTCCGGGGCCGTGCTCTTCGGCTCGACCCATGGCTCCGCGCGCATCCCCGTCGCTGCGACTGCCGTGATGATGTCCGCCGGGGCGACGTCCGCCCGGACGCGCATCCGTCCGTTCAGCGGGTCGAATTCCAGCGACTCCTGGGGCACCAGTGGGGTCAAGGCGCGCCGGAGGATGCCGACCTCCTCGGCGCAGTCCATCCCCTGGATCTTGAAGTCGAGGGTGATGCTCGCCAGAGACGTGTCGGGGGCCGGCCCGGGCGCCGCCGTTCGTGCGGGCGGTGCCACCTTCAACCCCACCGAGGCGGGTCCGGCAGTCTCCGGCTCGCACGGGGTCCCGCAGCCACAGGCTTCCTTCTCCTGGCTCATCGTTCCTCCTCGGCCGATTGGGTCGGCCCCTCGGCCGCATGGCGGATCGCGTCCTCGACGATGCACCCGACGTGGTCGTCCTGGAGCTGGTAGATCACGCGCTTCCCCTGCCGCTCGGTCACGACGAGACGCGCTTCCCGGAGCTGGCGTAGGTGGTGGGACATCGCGCTCTGCTCGACCGAGAAGGCCTCCACGAGCTCGCCGACGGAGGCGGGACCGCGTCGGTGGAGCCACGAGAGCACCGCGAGGCGCACGGGATGGGCCATCACCGCGAGCAGGTCGACCGCTCGTTCGACAGCCAGGTCAGCAGGGAACAGGGTTTCCGTCATGCGGCTTCCCGCCGGGAGGGCGCCCAGTCGCGAAGCCATCGGACGAGCGGGAAGGGACGGTGCAGCATGCGGCGATCACCTGATGCCGCAATCATATGAATATTTCATCATGACCGCAAGGCGAAAGGCACCGGACGCCCGGACGAGGGGGGCATGGCCCTCCCGGGCGCCGGGACGCACTCGATGGACGAGATGGGGACGTGGTGGACCTCGCCGAGACTGGCGGGAAGCGCGGGCCTGCGCGGCCATGTCGCGCAGACGTCAGGCGGGAGGACGTTCCGACGGGGCGATGGCGCGACGAATGAGCCCGGCATCAATGGTGGACTTGACCGCAGAATCGGGAAACCACGTCGCCAGCGGGTGCTCGAACCCAGTACCGCGCATGTAATTGAACAGCGCGAGTTGGAGGCCCTTGGCGAGCTTGTCGTGGTTCGCAGGAGTCTTGTCGACGTAGGGAAGCGCGTACCTCGCGAACAGGCCTTCCGGCGGAATCTGCATTGGCTGGAGCACAATGTTAAACGCAGCTGGATTGCGCCCCACCGGGCTATGCTCGGTCGCGTAGAACCTGTGCCAGTATCCGGAGTGCAGGCAGTTGTTCAGGAAAAGCTGGCGCACGACCTCGAGCGAATCGATCGTCTCCTGATCGGTCTGCGTCGGGAAGCCGTACATCAGGTACGCGTGAACGCCGATCTTGTTTTCGCTGAACGCTCGCATGACCCGGGCGGCCTGTTCGATGTCGATCCCCTTGTTGATCAGCTTCAGCAGGCGCGGCGATGCAACTTCGAGCCCTCCGGTGACGGCCACGCATCCGGCCTTGGCCATCAAGCTCGCAACCTCGGGGGTAAACTGCTTGTCGAAACGGACGTTTCCCCACCACGTGATCTTGATCCTCTGGTCGATGAGCGCGTGCGAGAGCTGCTTGAGCAGAGTAGGTGGCGCGGCTTCGTCCACGAAGTGGAAACCTGTCCGTCCCGTTTGGGCGATGACGCTCTTGATCTGTGCGATCAGCTGCTCGACGTGCAAGGGTTCGAACCGGCCGACGTAGTCGATGTGCACGTCACAGAACGTACATTTCTTCCAGTAACAGCCGTGGGCGAGCACCAACTTGTTCCACGGACAGTCGACCAGAAGCCGGTTCAGTTGGTTCGGGAAATCGATACGCGGCAGGTATTCGTCTGGTTTGAGGCCGCGATAGTCGGGGCCGGGCAAGTCCTTGAACGGCACGTCGCGCTCGGGGACCCCGTCCGCGCCGTGTTCCTTGGTGATCACGCCTCCCTCGCGCCGCCAGGTGCGCAGGCGCGTCGCGCTCTTCTTGGCAAGACCCTCGATGATGAGCTCGAGAGGGCGCTCGCCGTCGTCGAACACGAGATCGTCGATGAAGTCGAACACCCGGGGATCCGAGAGATTTCGCAGTTTGGTGTAGACGTATCCGCCGCCCATCACCCTCCGGATACCAGGGTACCGGCGGCGCAGGATGTCGCCCATCCGAAGCGCCCAAAAAAGATTGGCGGGGAATGGGACGCTCATTCCGACCAGGTCGGGCTTCGTGCGATCCACCGTCTCGACAACCAGTTCTTCAAACATGGCATCGATACAGGTCGGGTTCTCGCGGGCCCGCTCGAGGCTCTTCAGGGTGGGATTGAACGAGCTGTGGGCCGCCCCGCCCGCCTCGCCGAACTCCGGATCGATGCCCTCGCGAACCACGGCGAGGATGTCGTCGACGTACCGGCTGGCAATGTATTTCGCGCGGTCGTCCGTACCGAGCGCGCCGAACAATCTGAGGACTTCCGGTAGCATCAGAATGGTCGAGAACCGAGGACCTTCGGGCACGAACCTGCGCTGCGCGAGTAGAACGCCAAGCGAAGCGTCCTTCCCCTGCAAGAAACGCACGACCGGTGTGATGGTCGCCGCATAATCCTTGTAGGCGGACAGGAAAAACTGAGTAGCCGGGGTCAGCGGTTTCTTTTCGACTTCCGAATGGATCCTCGCCAGTCCGTCGGCCGACAAAATCCTGAGCTGGAGCCCGAGGCTCAAATCCGCCTGTTCGACGTCATGACCGCGCGATCGCAGGTAACCCGCGAGATAGGGCAGCGAAGCGTACGGGCTGTTGGTAAGCGTCACCGGCGGCAGTACTAGGAGCGTTCGCATGAGCCAGATCTAACCTGGCGGGGCCTTCTCGTCGGCAGGGCCCGTGGAGTGGTACCGCGGTCGGATGTGGGACGGTCCAGGCAAGGCGTTGGCGCCATGGGGCGTGGACGAGGCGCTGGATCCATCCGCGGGGCGGCCGTTGCAGATCAGGACTCAAGACACCGCCTCGCTTCGCAGGAGCGCTCTGCGGTTTCTCGCGACGAACGCGTCGACGTATGCGGTGCCCGTTCACCCGCTCGTGGGCCGATCCGTCGAGGTGGTGCGGCGCGCGCGCGAGCACGATGGGCGGATCGACCTCGACGTCCTGTGCGCCCGCGGGCGCTTCCCCAGCTGGCCATGGAGGGGGACCGACATGGGCGCCGTCCCACGGGCGACAGCGGCGGCGCGTTCGCGCGCGGTCGCGCTCTGCCTCCTCGTCCGGTCGTTGATGGCGGTCGGGCCTGAGTGGCTTGACGTGTCAAGAGAATCATAGGCATGCCCTTCTGAACATATGGTCAGTAACGCTGCGCCGTCCCACGTAGACCCCGCCGCCGGTGCCGAAGACACCAGGTCGGCTGGTGGCGGGATAGGCACCGGCGCATGCTACTTGTGGCCCTCCTCGGTTGTGACGTTGAGCCCTCCACGGACGAGGAAGGCGTGGACGATACCGGGCCGGCGGCGGACGACACCGCTACACCTGCCGACGTTCATTCCCTCTCCGAGGCCGATGTTTCCGTGACGGGGACGGCCTCGACAGCAGTGGGAAACGCTGTCGCGTTCGCGGCGGGCGCCGAGCGACCGGCCGTTGCCTTCGCCGCGTACTTTTCCAGCCGGGTATGCGTCTTCAACAGCCTCCCGGGCGCCGGGACGTACTCCATGGACGCGATGGGGACGTGTTGGACCTCGCCGAGACTCAGCGACTTCGGTGGCTACTCGCTGGCAGGTGGGGCTGATCTCGACGGAGACGGCGCGGGAGATCTGCTCGTGGGCGCCGTGGGAGACAGCACGCAGGGTTCGGCCGCCGGCGCCGTCTACCTTCTCGCGGACCCCGGCATCGGGGGAGCCCGGCTGTTGGCCCAGGCGCGAACGACCTTCCTGGGCGAGACGGTGGGCGACTACGCTGGATCCGGCGTCGCATTCGCCGGGGATGTGGACGGCGACGGCGCTCCCGACCTGCTGGTCGGAGCCTCGTCGAACGACGCGGGCGGCGTCGGTGGCGGCAGGGCCTACCTGATCCGAGGGCCCATCCCCACCGGCGAGTTCCTGCTCGTCGACGCGGACGCCCGGATCTCCGGGAGCGGTTCGAGCGGCGTTGCACCTCCGCACGGTGCGCCCGTGGAGGGGGATGGGGTCGGAGTCGCGCTCGACGGAATCGGCGACTTCGACGGGGACGGCCTCGACGACCTCGCCCTCGGCGCGAACGGCAGCGACCGCGGCGGCTTGGATGCAGGCGCCGTCGCCATCTTCCTTGGTCCCGTGGCCGACGGTCCCCTGACGATCGACGCCGC
The DNA here is from genome assembly GCA_040386535.1 of Myxococcota bacterium. GTDB lineage: Bacteria > Myxococcota_A > UBA796 > UBA796 > SXON01 > CAJBVW01. The sequence goes on from JAZKFH010000012.1 coordinate 6,305, forward strand.
CGACCAGCTTTATCTCGGCGATGCCGACTTCCAGTACGCTGGCGACGCCGTGGCTGCGGCCGGGGACCTGGACGGCGACGGCCTCGCCGACCTGTTGGTCGGAGGGAACAGCCAGGGACCGGGGACCACCTGGGTCGTGGCCGGTCCGGGCGTCCCGGGCTCGTCCACGATTACCGACGTACCCACGTCCCTCGTCGGGGAAGCCGACTTCGACTACGCCGGTGCGTTCTCGGCCCGCGCGGGTGACCTCAACGGCGATGGGTGGCAGGACGTCGTCATCGGCGCGTACGGCTCCGCGAAGGTTGCGTCGCAAGCGGGCGTGGTCTACCTCGCGTTCGGGCCCTTCCCGACCGGCGCCAACGCGGTCGCTGACATCGCTCGGCAGTGGCTGGGCGAACAGGAGGAGGACAACGCCGGCCGGGCGGTAGCCGGTGGGGCGGACGCCGACGGTGACGGCCTCGACGACGTGCTCGTGGGGGCGCAGTACAGCGACGAAGGCGGGACGTTCGGGGGGCAGGCGTACGTTTTGTTGTCCAAATGACGGCGTGGTGCTCGTGACCTCCATCCGGAAGCTCCACGACGAGGGCGGGGCGATCGTCGTCGCCTCCGCGTCGAGTGGACCAGTCGGGTCTTCGGGGAGTCCAGGCTAGTTGAGTTCCTTCGGCGCGGTGAATTGGCTCGGATCAGGCCCGTTTGGGGGCGCGTCCCCGAAACCGCGGTAACATGCCCGCATGTGGCTCCTCCTCTCCGGCTTCGCCCACGCCTTCTGCGGAACCTTCGTCGGCTCCGATGGCTCCACGCTCACCAACAGCGCAAGCCAAGTGGTCCTGGCTCGGGACGGCACGCGCACCACGATGACGCTCGCCATGGACTACGAGGGCGACCTGGCCGAGTTCGCCCTGGTCCTCCCGGTGCCGTCCGTGCTCGGTGCGGAGGACGTGGCCGTCGTTGATGAGGATCTGCTGGCACGGGTGGACGAGTGGTCCATGCCGCGGGAGGTGGCGTACACCTGCGACGACCTGGTGTCGGTCGATCACGAGTTCTCCGGCTGCGGCATGACGCTCGGCTGCGCCTCCTCCAAGGATGACAAGGCGGGCGACTGGGACACAGCGGACGTCGCCGCCGGCTCCGTCTCGGTCGAGTCCACCTTCTCGGAGGCCGGCTACGACTTCGTAGTGCTCTCCGCCGAGGCCTCGTCCGGCCTCCTCGTCTGGTTGGAGGAAAATGGGTACTCGCTGCCCGCCGGCGGCGAAGATGTCCTCCAGGAGTACATCGACGCCGGAAGCTACTTCCTGGCAGCCCGGGTCTCCCTCGACGCCACCGGAGAGGGGAACCGTTGGTTACCCCCGATTCAGATCTCCTACGAGTCGGAGGCCTGGTCGCTCCCGATCCGCATCGGCACGATCTCGGCTGACGGTCCGCAGGAGGTCATCGTCTATGCGCTCAACAGCTACGAAAAGGGAGAAGCGGGCATCTCCAACTATCCGGAGGTGGAGGTGGAGGACGAGTGCATGCGCCCGGACAGCGCAGAGCTCGGCCCGTATTACCAACAGAGCCTGGATGAGGCGTTCGCGCCGGGCGCCGGGTGGCTCGTGGAGTACAGTTGGGACCTCACCGCAAACTGCGATCCCTGCACCACTTCCCAGGGACTCACCCCGGATGAGCTCTCGGCGCTCCGGAACGTGTCAACATGATTGAGACAGAGAATTCGAAACTTCTGTGAACGCTAACGCGGTTGTCGTAACGACGGTGTTCGACCTCGGCTTGTTGATCCAAACTGCGGCGGGCAACGCGGGCGCCTTGGGTGGCCCGTGCACGAAGCGCTCAGGGTGAGCGGCGTAGGCGGCGTCGAGGACGCCCTGCTGCGCCTCCAGACGCGCCTTCGCGCGACCGAAGTGGACGTCGGCGGGGGTCAGATCGACGATGCCCGAGTGGTGGTGCTCGTGGTTGTACCAATGGTCGAACTTGGCGAAGTGGGCACGTGCGTCCTGGAGGCTGCCGAAGCTACCCGGGTAGTCGGGCCGGTACTTCAGCGTCTTGAACTGCGCCTCGGAGAACGGGTTGTCGTCGGAGACATGCGGGCGCGAGTGGGTCTTGGTGACCCCGAGATCCGCGAGGAGCTGGGCGACGGTCTGCGACTTCATCGAGGAGCCGCGGTCGGCGTGGATCGTGAGCTGTCCGCGCGCGATCCCCTGGCGCTTGCAGGTGACGTCGATGAGTCGCTCGGCGAGGACGGCGCTCTCGCGGTGCGCGACCATCCAGCCCACGATGTAGCGGCTGAAGATGTCGATGATCACGTACAGCTGGAAGTAGCTCCATTTAACGGGGCCTCGGAGCTTGGTGATGTCCCAGCTCCAGACCTGATTCGGCCCCTCGGCGAGGAGCTCCGGGGCGGCGTAGGCGGGGTGTCGCAGCTGGTCGCGGCGTTCGCGGACCTCGTCGTTCTCCCGAAGCACCCGGTACATTGTCGACACCGAGCACAGGCGCGTTCCCTCGTACATCAGCGTCGCAGCCACCTCCCGTGGCGCCTGGTCCGCAAAGCGTGCCTCGTGCAGGGCAGCGAGCACCGCGGCACGTTCCTCGGGTGCCAGGGCGCGTGCGAAGCGCCTCGGCCGACGCGGGCCCTGCATCGGCGCCCGCCACCGGTAGAAGCTCGCCCTGGGAACGCCGAGGGCCTCGCAGGCCGGCACCACCCCGAGCTCGGGGATTGCCTCGGCGACCAGGCGCATCAGCCCTTCTCGCTGGGATCGTCGTTGGAGAAGGTCTCCAGCAACTGGGCCAGTTTTTTTTGGAGCGTGACCATCGCTTCGGCGCGACGGGCGCGCTTGTCCAGCTTCACGTTTTCGCGCTCGAGTTCGGCGATCCGTCGATCACGGGCATCCGGCGCGGGCTTCGGCACGGGGCCGCGGGCCTTCGCGGCGCCGGCCAGATCCCCACGATTGCGCGCCTTGCGCCACTCCGCGATGTGCGAGCTGTAGAGCCCTTCGCGGCGCAGGAGAGCGGAGACGTCACCGGGCTTCGAGGCGTTCTCGGCCTCCTGGACGATGCGTCGCTTGTAGTCGGCGGTGAACGTGCGCCGGCGTGCCCTCTCGGGCACCTCGGTGGGCGGTGTCGTGTCGGGGATCGAGAGAGGCATCGTCAGCATGATCCGTCAGTTGCCCTGCGCGGTAAACTCGGGGGGGATCGGTGTCTCATCCAGCTTGGCACGGAGGGCTCGGTCTCGACGACTACCACGGGCACCTCACCCGCCTGCGCGTCCAGTACACCCCCGAGCAGGCCACCCAGGACCTCCAGCTCTACAGCACAGGGCGTCCGGGCATTGCGGAGCAGATCCGGTTCATCCGCTACGCCAAGGAGCTGGAGTACCTGTTCCCGATCTGCGGCGAAGGGCTCCGGGACAACCCTGGGACCTGCCTGTCGGAAGACCGCGCCGCCGTCACCGGGTGCAACGCGCCGGCCGTTCCCGCCGGCGGCCTCGGCGCGCTCGCGGCCCTCATGCTGGCACGCCGGAGGCGGGCGTGATCGACCTGTTCATCGGCTGGCCCGCGTTGCACACCAACGACATGCGCGCATACGCCGACGGCAACGAGCAGCAGGCCTGGAGCGCGGCGGGCGCGTTGTACGCCGATGTCGGCTTCCACCGCGTGAAGCGGATGGAGGTCCTCGTTTCGGCGGGCCTTGGCTTGTCGTCCACCCGTTACACCCTGGACGACTGGCACTTTGATGCCGCGACCTGGACGGGCGAGGCCGATCTGACCGCTCGGTGGTACGCCGGAGGAGACAAGGTGCGTGCTTCCTGGGAGTTCGGCCTTGGTCCCCACCTGCGGGTCGGGCTGCCCGACTGGTCGGACGGCCGTCTGGACCTCGGCCCAGGAGGACACACCGCGCTCAGCGTCGAGTTCGGGCCGGGGCCGGTGCGCCCCATGCTCCAGGGCCGCCTCGCTTGCACCATCGCCCCCGGGTATTCGAGCGGCGACATCACGCTGCCCGAGGGGATGTTCTACTGGTCCTACTCCCCGTCCAGCGTGCGTGCAGTCCTACTGGTCGGAGCAGCTTTTGGAGCGCGTTAGGACGACGCATCGCCGAGGGTAGGACCACGGGGCGGGGCACTCAGGTCCACAACATCCCGGCGAGCCGCTCCGCGAGCGCTCGTCGCTCTGGAGGCACGCTCGCGACGAGCCGCGCTCCCGCCCGCCGCCGTAGGTCCGGACGCGCACGTCCACCAAGCCAAGCGTCGATGTCCCAGGCGAGCTGTGCGTGTCGGGCTTCATCCCCCGCAATCTCCCGATAGACCGGGTGGGGATCGAGGTGCGCGACCGCGGCCGCCCAGGTCTCGTGGACACATCCCTCGACGGCGTTGTCGCGGGCGATTGCGTCAAGGCTCCGGATCCGGTGACGACGCACCCGCGGCCGCGGAACAGGGGTTCCGGCGACGCGGGCCATCGCGCGCGCATGCCGCACCTCGTCCCGCGCGGCGGAGAGGCAGCGATCAGCGAGGTCGGAGGGGGCACCGTGTGCCGTGAGCTCGCGGTGGAGGCGCAGGAAGGCGTGGATGCTGGCGGCCTCCAGCTCTGCCCGGCGCTGCCACACGTCGCCCGTCCGCCGGGGCCGGAAGCCCGGGGGCCGCCGCCCGTCGCACTCAAGGCTGTACGTCGCTTCGCACTCCAGGGTGAATGCCTCGCCGCCGGTGTCGGTGGACGGCGTCGCCTCGCAGCCGGTCACGTCCGTCGCTCCGTGGGCCTCGCAGATCCGGGTGCACGCCTCCGCCTGGAGATTGCCGTCAGCGTCGACGTCTCCCGGTTGGATCTCGCCGTCGGACACCCAGATCGAGCGGGTGCTCTCGTAGTCGCCTCCGCACCCGAAGAACGGGCACCCCGCCAGGAGCGGCACTCCGGCCAACAGGAACACCTCGGCGACCGACATGCGCATGGGCACCTCGGTGCGGAGTGTAGCGCCGTCTGGCTTGCCCGGACGCTGAGATCCCGGCTATCGACCGCCCTCTCGCCGGAGGAAGCGAGAACCCAACCACCCGCGCGCCCCCTCGGAAGACCACTCCCGCGCCCCGTCAATCCGCTCGACGAGTCGGCCATCGTCCACGCGGAACGTGGCAGGCAGGTCCCACACCCCCGTGGCTGCCGCGATGCCCGGGTCGCGCACCACCTCTGCGGGAACCTGGCCCCCGAAGAACGCCGACACCGACGCCGGGCTCTCGTCGACGGAAAACGCGACGAGCGGCACGCCCGCCTCGCGCGCCGCGTCCAGCAGATCCGGCAGCTCGTCGCGGCACGGGGCGCACCAAGTCGCCCAGACGTGGAGGAGGCCGTCGCGCGGGGCCACGGCGGGCGCGGTCCCCGAGGCGGCCGACGTGACGAAGGGTGCCGCGGGCTCCCTTTCGAACCCGCGCCACGCCAGCCACGCCGCGCCCTGGAGCGCCGCGAGGACCGCGAGACCGAGCAGGACGCGCCTCACCGGCGCCGCCCCCCGAACACGAGGTAGATGGCCGGCAACACGAGCAGCGTGAGCGCCGTGGACGAGATCACTCCCCCGATCACCACGGTAGCGAGCGGCCGCTGCACCTCCGCGCCGATGCCCGTGTTCAGCGCCATCGGCACGAAGCCGAGGGACGCCACCAGCGCCGTCATGAGCACGGGGCGGAGGCGCTCGCGGGCCGCGTGCTCGACCGCGGCGCGGAGCTCCATTCCCCGATCCAGCGCGCTCCGCACCGTCGAGACGAGCACCATGTCGCCCAGCACCGCAACTCCCGAGAGCGCGATGAAGCCGACCGCCGCGGAGATGCTGAAGGGCAGGTCCCGCAGCCACAAGGCGACGATGCCGCCGACCGCCGCGAACGGCACGCCGGAGAACACGCGGAGCGCGTCGAGCACCCGCCCATACGTCATGTAGAGGAGCCCGAAGATGAGCGCGAGGGCGATGGGGACCACGATCATCAGGCGCGAGCGCGCCCGCTCGAGGTGCTCGAACTGCCCGCCGAAGCGGACGTAGTACCCCGGCGGCAGCTCGACCTCGCGCGCGATGGCAGCCTTGGCCTCGGCCACGAACGAACCCACGTCGCGGTCGCGGACGTTCGCCTGGACGACGACCCGGCGGCGGCCCCACTCGCGGTCGATCTTCGCCGGGGCCTCCACGATCTCGATCTCGGCGACGCGCGAGAGCGGCACCGGCTGCGCGCCCGGCGCCGTGACGAGTACGCGCCCGAGGGCGTCGGGGTCGGTGCGGTAGCGCTCCGCGAGCCGTACCGACACCGGGAAGCGCCGCTCGCCCTCCTGGAACTCGCCTACCTCGGTACCGCCGAGCGCCTCCACCACGTCGAGGATCTCCCGGGCAGGGATTCCCAGTCGGCCGGCGGCCTCCCGGTTGACCCGCACTTCGAGGACCGGCGTCCCTGTCACGGGCTCGGTGACGATGTCCACGCCGCCGGGGATCCGCTTCAACACGGCGTCCACCTCTCGCGCCTTGCGCTTGAGCAGGTCGATGTCGTCGCCGAAGATCTTCACGCCCACGTCCGCGCGGACGCCCGCGACCATCTCGTTGACGCGCATCTCGATGGGCTGGGTGATGCCCGCGCGCATCCCCGGGAGTGTCTCCAGCTCCTCCTGCATCGCGGACGCCAGCTCGTCCTGAGTGGACGCGCGTTTCCAATCCGCGCGGTCGGTGAGGGTGACGAACACGTCGGACAGCTCGACGCCCATGGGGTCGGTGGCGACCTCGGCCGTGCCCGTGCGGGTCCAGATGCGCGCGATTTCGTCGGGGAAGGCTGCGAGCAACGCCTGCTCGATCCGTGTCCCGTACCGGACCGACTCGTCCACCGACACGCCGGACAGACGCACCGTGTTCACGACCAGGGCGCCCTCGCGGAGGCGGGGCACGAACTCCGAGCCGAGCTGCGTCGCGAGGAAGGCACCGTTGGCGAGGACGAGCCCAGCGCACGCGAGCACGACGGCCCGGTGGCGGAGCGCGAAGGCGAGGGCGGGCGCGTAGAGTCGTCCCAGGCCGCGGACGAGCGCGTTCTCACCGTGCGACACTTTGCCCCGGAGCGCGAAGCTCGTGAGGACGGGCACGAGCGTCATCGAGAGCAGCATCGAGCCCGCGAGCGCGAAGATGACCGTAAGTGCCATCGGTCGGAACATCTTCCCTTCCACGCCTTCGAGCGCGAGGATCGGGAGGTAGACCACCAGGATGATGAGCTCGCCGAAGATGGTCGGGCGCCTCACCTCCAACGCGGCGTCGCGAATCACCGTCAGCCGGTCCTCGCCGGGCCGGTCACCGACGCGCCGGATGGCGTTCTCCACCTGGATGATCGCGCTGTCGACGAGCAGGCCGAAGTCGATGGCGCCAAGGCTCATCAGGCTCCCCGCGATGCCCGCCTGGAGCATCAGGTCCGACGCGAAGAGCATCGAGAGCGGGATCACCGAGGCGACGACCAGCCCGGCCCGGAAGCTTCCGAGGAAGGCGAAGAGGACCGCGATGACGAGCAAGGCTCCTTCGAGGAGGTTGGTACGGACGGTGTGGAGCACCTGGTCGACGAGGGACGTGCGGGAGTAGACGACCTCCACCGTGACGCCTTCCGGCAGGCTCGGACGCGCTTCCTCCAGCCGCGCGGCCAACCTCTCGGTCACGTCGCGGCTGTTCTCGCCCATGAGCATGAAGCCGAGCCCGAGCACGGCTTCGCCCTTGCCATCCGCGGTGACTGCCCCGCGGCGGATCTCGCGGCCCTCCGCCACGTGCGCGAGGTCGGCGATCCGGACGGGAACGCCCCCGCGCGAAGTGACGACGACGTTGGCCACGTCCTCGGGCCGCGTGGCGCGACCCAGCCCCTGCACGAGGAGCGACTCGCCGGCCGAGTCGAGGGTGCCGCCACCGACGTTCCCGAGGTCCTGGCCCAGGGCGTCCGCGACCTCGTCGAGCGAGAGTCCCCAGCGGTAGAGCATGGTCGGGTCGACCAGGACCTGCACTTGCCGCTCGTCCCCGCCCCACGAGTTCACCTCGGCGACGCCGGGCACGGCGCGGAGCTGGGGCGCGAGGATCCAGTCCTGCACGGTCCGCAGCTCGGTGAGCGACTTTCCGGGGCCGGTCACGAGGTAGTGGAACACCTCGCCGAGCCCGGTCGCGACGGGGCCGAGGGACGGGGGTTCCAACCCGGTCGGGAGATCGGCGGTGGCGATCCGCTCGGCGACGAGCTGTCGCGCCCGGTACAGATCCGCGCCATCCTCGAACACGAGGGTGATCTGGGAGAGGCCGAACCGCGAGAGGGACCGCACCTCTTCGAGGCCGGCCATCCCCGAGAGGACCTGCTCCAGCGGCGCGGTCACTTGCCGCTCGATCTCCTCGGGGGCGAGCGCGGGCGCGGTGGCGTTGACCTGCACCTGCACGGGGGTGGTGTCGGGGAAGGCGTCGAGCGGGAGCCGCGCGAACGCCAGCGCGCCGTAGACGGCGACGGCGAGCCACGCGACCACGACGAAGAGCCGGTGCCGTAGGGACCAGCTGATGAGGACGTCGAGCATGGGCTACTCCACGTCGCAGCAGCCGGCGCCGATGCTGTCCTTGAGGGTCTCGGTCTTGAGCAAGAAGCTGCCATCCGTCACCACGTCCTCCCCCGGGGCGACGCCCCGTCGGAGCACCACCGTCTCGCCCTGTCGGGCCGCGACCTCGACGCGGCGGGCCTCGTAGAGGCCTTCTTCGAGCCGGACGAACACGAGGTCCTTGCCCTTCGCCCGCTGGAGGGCGGCCGCGGGCACCGCGACGGCGGCGGTGTCGGGCGTCGCGATGCGCACCTGTCCGAAGAGGTTCGCGCGTAGGAGCCCATCGGGGTTGAGGAGCGCGGCCCGCGCGAGCACGGTGCGCTTCGCCGGGTCGATGGCGGGCGCGATCGACGCGATGGTGCCCTCGAACGTGCGGTCTCCGAGCATCTCCGCGCTGAAGACGACACGCCGCCCGACGGCGACACGCGCGAGGTCTGCCTCGGGCACCTCGATGTCCGCCCAGACGGAGGACGGGTCGACGACCTCGAAGAGCACCGCGCTCCCCTCAACGTGGCCGCCGACCACGGCCTCGCGTCGGGTGACGACGCCGGAGAGCGGCGCGGACAGCGTGTAGCGGCCCGCCGTGCCCTCGCCGGCACCGACCATTCCGAGCGCGGCCTCCGCCGACCGGAGCTCCGCCCGCGCGGCGTCGCGCTCGGCGCGGGTGCGATCGATCTCCGCGACCGAGATCGCGCCCGCGGGCCCGAGCCCCTCGCGCCGGGCCAACTCGGCCTCCGCCAGGGAGACATGCGCCCTGGCGACGTCGATGGAGGCGCGTCCACCGCCGACCTCGGCGCTGTCGAGCGCCGCGAGCACCTGCCCGCGCCGGACCGTGGAACCCACGTCGACGCGCAGCTCAGCGACGACGCCGGGGGCCCGTGCGCTCACCAGAGCGACGCGCGTGGCCTCCCACGCAATCGTCGCCAGCGCTACGAACCCGCCCTCGTCGGCGCGGGCCTCGGCCTCCGCGACGCCGAGCCCCGCACGCTGCGCGACCTCGGGCGACTTGAAGCGCACCTTCGTCCCGTCGGCGGGCGCGTCGTCGGTCGACACGTCCGTGGAAGGGCGGCCGCCCTTCTCGGGGTGATGGATCGGGCAGAAGGACATCGGGAACCCGTGTTCCGGACACCAGTCGCCCTTGGCCTGGAAGACCGCCGCCAGGGCGGGATTGCACTTGGGACACACGGGCGCGAGCACACCGTGCTCGCACAGGGCGTCCTCTGACACGACAGCCGTCGCGGTCGGCACCGGAATCGGCGCCGCCGCATCCTGGCCGCACGCGGCCAGGAGCAGGAAGTAGAGCATCTACTGGATCTTCGCGGGGCGCTCGATCTTCAGCTCCGGATTGCACTTCTTGCAGTGCGACTCCGGGAGGCCGTGCTCGGCGCACCAGTCGTCGGTCGCCTTGAACGCGGCCGTGAGCGACGAGTTGCACTGCGTGCACTGGGACTCGGGGACGGCGTGCTCGGCGCACCAGTCCTCGTGGGAGCCGGGCTTCACGCCGGCGTCGGCGTGGCCAGCGTCCGCGGCCGGGGCGACGGGGGCGGCGGCGGAGACAGGGGCGGGCTGGGCCGGAGCGGCGGCCGGGGCCGCGGGCTCGGTAGAGCAAGCAAACAAAAACGCAAGGATGAGCGACATGTAGAACTCCGATCAGAAGCAGGTGGGCGAGACGACGGAAGAGTCGACGCTCAGGCGATCGGAGGTGGGGTCGGGGGTGGGCCGGCGCGCCAGTCCGGCTGGTCGACGCGCACCGGGGCGTCCACGAGGAGGTAGGCGTCGTGGAGAAGGGCTTCCCCGACGGGAATGGGCGCCGTCGCGCGCGCCAGGCAGAGGCACGCCGCGGTGTCGCAGCAGTCCACCGAGCCGTCGTCCTCTTGATCACCGGCGCTTGCCGCGTCGGCGGCATTGGCCTCCTCCGCGCAGCAGGCGGCGAAGACCTCGCCAACGACGGGCACGGCCTCGCGCATCTCGCACGGGAGGAGCCCGGCGAGGACGACGAGCGTGGCGAGGAAACGGAAGAGGCGGCGCACCACGGGTGGCTTAGCACGGACCTGGTTGTGCGGCCGTCGAACGGTCCCTACGCCACCGCCTCGGGCGAATCCCCCTACGCCGGCGATCCGAGCCCGGCCGCACGCAACGCCGCCACGAGGATGTCGACCGGGGGCGCGTTGGATCGAACACCAGCCTGGAGGTAGGTGCGGCATGTCGGGCCGTCGTCGGCAGACGCCCCTGCGACGTCGCGCCCGTCCACGAGCACGGTGGGTGAGCCGAACCGTGTCCACGGCACCGGGGTGTCGGGCGCCCCGAGATCCACCTCCTCGCAGCACGCCGGCGCCCGGGCCTCCTCGAGCGCGCGGCGCAGGTTCGCACGCGCGAGCTCCACGTTGGGACAATCGCGGTCGTAGAGGAGGACGACACGCCGCCTCGGAGGGTCCGTCCCTTCCGCCGACCAGCCAAGCGTCCCGCCCTCCAGCCAGCCGACATCCGTAGCGCCCGCTGCCGCGAGCGCCGCCGCCGCCTCGGTGGAGCGCCCGCCGCCCTTGCCGCACACCGTCACGATCGGCCGGCCGAGAGGAAGGCGCCGGGGATCCGCCTCGATTTCGGCCAGGGGCAGGTGGATCGCCCCCTCCACGTGGCCGGCGGCGAAGTCCTCCGCCCCGCGCACGTCCACCACCACCACCGGCTCGCCCGCGTCTCGTCGCGCCCGCAGCTCCGCCTGCTTGACCTCTCTCATCCCGTCCTCCTCAAGGTTTCCCGCATCCGCACCGCGACGACCGCGCCGGACGAGAGCGTCACGGCCGCCACCAGCCACACCGCCGCGCTCACGCCGAAGGCGTCGGCCACCACCCCGGCGAGCAGCGCGCCGATCGCGTAGCCCATGTCCCGCCAGAGCCGGTAGGTGCCCATCGCCGAGGCGCGCCATGCCGGGTGCGCCACGTCCCCGATCGTCGCGAGGATGGTCGGGTAGACCATCGCCGTCCCGAGGCCGAGGAGGACCTGCCCGACGACGAAGGCCGGCACGGCGCTGCCGGTGGCCACCACGGCGATGCCGAGGGCCTGCACCACCATCCCGCCGGCCACGAGCCACTTGCGGCCGATGCGGTCCGAGAGCGCGCCCGTGGCGAGCTGCGAGAGCCCCCACACCGCGGGGTAGAGCGCCGCGAGCCAGCCGATGTCGGCGAGGCCGAGCCCCGCCGCCGCGAAGAGCAACGGGAAGAGCCCCCAGGCCATGCCGTCGTTCAGGTTGTTGACGAGGCCGGCCTGGGTGACCGAGGACAAGTCGCGGTCGAAGAGCGTCGTCCGCCAGAAGACCTCGCGTTGGCTCGGCAGCCCTTCTGGCGGCAGGGCCCCCGCGAGCGAGGCCTCGTGCCGGACGTGGTGGAGGGTCTCGCGGACGAGGAACGTGGAGAGGCCGAGCCCGAGCATCACGTAGGCGACACCGAGGTAGAACGGCTCGGGACGGAGCCCCCACCGCGCGGCGACCCAGCCTGTGGCCAGCGCGGAGCCCGCCACCGCGAAGTAGCCCGCGAACTCGTTGAGCCCCATCGCGAGGCCGCGCTGCTTCGGCCCCGTCAGATCCACCTTCATGATGACGGTGGTCGACCACGTCAGGCCCTGGCTCACGCCGAGGAGCACGTTGGCGACGAGCACCCACGACCACGACGGCGCCCACATGAGCAGGAACGGCACCGGCACGGCCACGAGCCAACCGCCGACGAGCACCTTCTTCCGCCCGACCACGTCGGAGAGCCGCCCTGCGAGGTAGTTCGTGAGCGCCTTGCTCACGCCGAAGGCGACGATGAACGAGAGCACGGCTGTCTTGGCGGCGAGGCCGAACACCTCCTCGGCCATCGGCGAGAGGATGCTCCGCTCCATCCCCACCATCGCGCCGACGAAGGCGTTCACGAGCACGAGGAGCGAGAACTGGGCGAGGTTCTCGCGGAGGCCGAGCGCGGGCGTCGTCGCGCCAGCGCCTGCCTTCGTCACCGCTGCACTCACGACGCCACCCCGAGCGCGATCCCTGCCGCGCGCCAGTCCGCCACGCCCTCCTCGGCGTGGCGAGCGTCGAAGCCGGCCTCGCGCAGCACCTGCACCGCGTCGAGCGAGAGCACACACCACGGCCCGCGGCAATACGCCACGACCGCGCGGTCGCGCGGCAGCTCGTCGAGCCGCGCGGCCAGCTCGGCGAGCGGCACCGAGCGCGCGCCGGGGAAGTGCCCGGCGCGGAACTCCTCGGGCGCCCGGACGTCCAGCACCGTGATCTCGTCGCGGGCGGCCCGCGCCACGAGCTCGTCCCGCGCGATGGGCTCCAACGTCCCGCGGTCGCGATGGAACGCCCGCTGGAGCTGCTCGATCTCGGCGAGGCGCCCCTGGCCCATGCGGCGGAGCGCGACGCCGAGATCCGACACGCTGGCGTCGGCGAGCCGGTAGTGGACGTGCTGCCCGCGCTTGTCCGCCTCGACGAGCCGCGCGCCCTTGAGCACCTGGAGGTGCTGCGACGTGTTGGCGACGGTGGCGCCGACCTCGCGGGCGAGCTCCTCGACGGTGCGCGGGGCCTGCGCGAGCAGGTCGAGGAGCTCGAGACGCACGGCGCTGGCCAGGGCCTTCCCGACGCGGGCGAGCTGGCCGTACACGGCGTCCTTCAGGGCGCGGCCGGTGGTGGGGGTGTCCATGCGGGTGGGCTCCGGGTGCTCGCTTCGCACCATAATCAAGTATTCGCTTGAATACAAGATCCGACTCCACGAGCCTCCGCCGACCGCCCGGAGCGCTGCCGTCGCCGCAGCGGCCGCCGTCCTCGGCGGGCCGGCTGCCCGAATCCGAGGACCGACGCCCCGGTCTCCAGCACGCGGCCAACTCACGGCCGGATTGACACCGCCCGTCCGTCACCGTAAGCCCCCGACCATGGACCCCGTCGACGCCCTCGGCCCCCTCGAATCCCGCGTGATGCTCGCGCTCTGGGCGGCGGGCACGGGCACCGCGCGCGAGGTCTGCGCCGCTCTCGGCGAGGAGTGGGCCTACACCACCATCATGACGACGCTCGACCGCCTCCACAAGAAGGGCGTGCTCCTCCGCGAGAAGGAAGGGCTCGCCTGGCGCTACCGGACGGCGGTGGAGCGCGATGCCTTCGAGCGCGCGCAGGTGGATGCGCTCGCGGCGCGGCTCCTGGGCGAGCGGAGGGACCTCGGCCTCGCTGCGCTCGTCGACGCCGCGGACGCTGCGACCCTCGAGCGGCTCGCCGAGCTCATCCAGGCGAGGCGGCGCAAGTGATCGCGACGCTGGGCGCGCTGCTGGAGACGGTCGCGATCCTGACCGCCGCGTCCGCGTGCGCGTCGCTGGTCGCGCTGCCGGTGCTGGCCGCGGTGCGCCGGCTGCCGGTGGCCCCCGCGACCCGGGCGGACCTCGCCCTGGGCGCCGCGGCCCTCCCCGCCGCCGCCGTGCTGCTCGTCGCGATTGCGGTGGCGTTCCCGGGCGCGCTCGACCTGCTGGGGATGCGCGCCGACCATTGCGACGATCACGGCGGGCACGGTCACCTCTGCCTGGCGCACCCCGCGGTCGCAGCACCCGCGCTCGTCGCGCTCGGCGCGTTGGCATCCGCGGCGGCGCTCCTCCGAGTGGCGCGTTGGGCCGCCGCCCGGCTCTCCGCCTCCCGGGACCTCGGCGCGCTCCTCCGACTCGGGCGCACGGGCGCCGAGGGCGCGGACGTCGTGCGCCTCGACGGAACGACGGTCCTCTGCCACGCCGCCGGCGCCTTCGCCCCGAGGGTGCTCGTGTCGACGCGCCTCGTCACCGAGCTCGCTCCCGACCTGCTTTCCGCGGCGCTGGAGCACGAGCGGGCCCACGTGCGCCGCCGGGACGTGCTGGCGCGCGACGTGATCTCGGTCCTCGGGCTCCTCGCGTGGCCGGGCGTGGGGGCGCGCGCCGCGACCGTCTGGGAGGAGGCCGCCGAAGAAGCGGCGGACGCCGAAGCGGCCGAGCGGTTCGGGGGGCACGTGCTCGCGCGCGCCCTCGTCGCGGTGGCGCGGATGTCGCTGGGGCCCGCGCCAACGGCACGCTCCTGGTCCGGCATGCCGCTCGCGGGCGCCGGTCTCACCCGGCGCGTCGAGCTCCTCCTCGATCGTCCGCCGTTGCGTCGGCCGGCGCTGGCGCTCGTCGTCGTCCCGGCGCTCGGGTTCGCCCTCGTCCTGTTCGCGGCGATGAACGCCGACCCGCTGCACCACGTCGCGGAGACGGCCCTGCACCTCCTCCTGGGAGCTTGACGGGTATCTACTACGCGCGGTAGTAGGCGGCATGCTGCGCCTGCTCCCGCTCCTCGTCCTGACGCTCGCCTGTGGCGGGCTCGGTCTCCCCGACGGCCACGACCACGACGAGGGCGGCGCCCACGCGGAGGCGGAGGACCCGCGCCCCGACAACGCCGTGACGCTCTACCAGGGCGGCCTCGAGCTGTTCATGGAGTTCCCTTCGCTCGTGGTGGGCGAGGAGTCGCCGCTCATCGCGCACTTCACCGACACGCGCGACCCGGAGAACTTCGTCTGGGTCACCGAGGGGAGCATCGTCGCGACGCTCCGCTTCGCGGACGGCACCGAGGAGACCTTCGCCGCGGACAAGCTCCTCCGGAACGGCATCTTCAAGCCCATCGTCAAGCCCACGAAGGCGGGGCAGGCGACCTTCTCGCTCACCCTCTCCGGGCACCCGGCGGCGGGGACGGTGGAGGTCGGCGAGGTCACGGTCTTTCCGACGGTGGAGGCGGCCGTCGCCGGGGCGCCGCCCGAGGAGCCCGGCGAGCCGACGGTCGGCTACCTGAAGGAGTCGCAGTGGAAGACGAGCTACGCCACCGCGGCGGCGGCCCCCGGCAACGTGCGCGCGGGGGTGCGCGCCACGGGCGAGATCCGGGCCGTGGCGGGCGCGGAAGCGGAGCTCTCGGCGCCGGTCGCGGGGCGGCTGCTCCTCCGCGAGCCGCTGTACGTCGGGCGCTCGGTGAAGAAGGGCGACCTCTTGGCGGAGATCGCGCCGGTCATCGACGCCGACCGCGCGGGGCTCGACGCGACCCTGACGGCGGCCCGAGCGGACCTGGGCGTGGCCGAGCGGGCGGTCGAGCGGGCCCGGTCGCTGCATCCGGCGGTGGTCTCGGAACGGGAGCTGCGGGAGGCCGAGGCGGTCTTGACCGGAGCGAAGGCCCGAGCCGAGGCAGCGGAGTCGCGCCTCGCGGTTGTCCGCGGCGCCCAGACGGGCGGCGCCGGCTCCTCCGGGTCCGCGTTCGCCCTGCGCGCGCCGTTCGACGGGGTGATCGTGACCACGAACGCCGTGACCGGCCAGAGCGTCGGCGCCGGCGATGCCGTGGTCCGTGTCGTCGACCCCCGCGAGGTGTGGCTGTACGCGCGGATCTCCGAGGCGGACGCGGCGAAGGCGGCCAACCCGATCGGCGCGACCTTCGCGCTCTCGGGCTCCGAGGAGGTGATCGACATCGCGAGCCGCAACGGCCGGCTCGTCTCGGTGGGCGCCGCGCTCGACCCCGCCACGCGCACGCTCCCCGTGCTCTTCGCGCTCGACAACGCCGACGGCGCGCTCAAGCCCGGCATGTTCGCCCGCGCGACGGTCTTCACCAGCGAGAGCGACGCGGGCGTCGTGATCCCCGCCTCAGCCGTGGTCGACGATGGCGGGCGGCCCACCGTCTTCGTGATGGAAGGGGGCGAGGCGTTCTTCAAGCGCGTGGTTCGGCTCGGCGCACGTGACGGAGATCGGGTGCAGGTGCTCTCCGGCGTCGCAGATGGCGAGCGCGTCGTGAGCAGCGGCGCCTACGAGGTCCACCTCTCCACCGTGTCCGGGGCGATCCCCGAGCACGGACACGCCCATTGAACGGCCCTAAGGCCGTTCCCAGCATCACTGGGGAGCTGAATTGAACCGCCTCATCCGCTGGTCCATCGACCACCGCTTCCTCGTGCTGGTCGCCTCCGCTCTCCTCCTCGTGTGGGGGCTGATCGTCGCGCGCGGCATGCCCGTCGACGTGTTTCCCGACATCACCGCCCCGACCGTCACCGTCGTGACCGAGGCCCACGGGCTCGCGCCGGAGGAGGTCGAGACACTCGTGACCTTCCCCATCGAGACGGGCGTGAACGGCGCCACGGGCGTCCGTCGCGTGCGCTCGGCGAGCGGCGTCGGCATCTCCATCGTGTGGGTCGAGTTCGACTGGGGCACCGACATCCGCGACGCGCGGCAGGTCGTGAACGAGAAGCTCCAGCTCGTCGGCCCCCAGCTCCCGCAGGACATGCCGCCCCCGACGATGGCGCCGGTCTCCTCGGTGATGGGCGAGATCCTCTTCCTGTCGGTCGCGTGGAAGGACCCGGCGACCGAGGACGCGGGGCGGCTCGAGCAGGCGATGGTCGCGCGGACCACCGCCGAGCAGGTGCTCCGCAAGCGCATCCTCGCGGTGGCGGGCGTCTCCCAGGTCGTCCCCATCGGCGGCGCCGTGAAGCAGGCGCAGGTGCGCCTCCGCCCGGAGGCGATGGCGGCCTACGGCGTCAGCTTTGAGGATGTGGCGCACGCGCTCCGCGGAGGCAGCGCCAACGCCTCCGGCGGGTTCGTCTCGGAGAACGGCCAGGAGCTGTTGCTGCGCGTGGTGGGACGCGCCGCGGACGTGGGCGACATCGGCATGACCGTCGTGGACGTGCGCGACGGCTCGCCCATCTACGTCCGTGACCTCGCGACCGTGAAGATGGGCCCGAAGGTCAAGCGCGGCGAAGGCTCGTCGAACGCGAAGCCGGCGGTCGTCCTCGCCATCATGAAGCAGCCCGAAGCGAACACGCTGGACCTGACCGCGCGCATCGACGGGATGCTCGACGAGATCGAGCCCACCTTGCCCGAGGGCATCGTGGTCGACCGGCAGGTCTTCCGCCAGTCGGACTTCATCTCCGCCGCGGTCGACAACGTGTCCGAGGCGCTCCGCGACGGCGCGATCCTCGTCGCGGTCATCCTGCTGCTCTTCCTCGGGAACTTCCGCGCGGCGGCCATCTCGCTCGCCGCGATCCCGCTCTCGCTCGTGGTGGCCGTCCTCTTCCTCGACCAGCTGGGCATCACGCTCAACACCATGACGCTCGGCGGGCTGACCATCGCGATCGGCTCGGTCGTCGACGACGCCATCATCGACGTGGAGAACGTGTACCGGCGCCTCCGCGAGAACGCGGCGCGCCCGGAGGCCGAGCGCCGGGCCGTGCTCGATGTCGTCTATGACGCCTCGGTGGAGGTCCGCACCTCCATCGTGTTCGCCACGCTCATCATCATCCTCGTCTTCCTGCCGCTCTTCTTCCTCTCCGGCGTCGAGGGGCGCATGCTCGCGCCGCTCGGGCTCGCCTACATCGTGTCGATCGCGAGCTCCTTGCTCGTGGCGGTCACGCTGACGCCCGCGCTCGCCGCGATGATGCTGCCGAAGTCGGCGGCGCTGTCGCACGAGAGCCGCGTCATGGGCTGGCTCAAGCGTGGGTACGCGCCGGTGCTCGGCGGCGCCCTGCGGCACCCCTGGGTGGTGCTCGGTGCCTCCGGGCTGGCTCTCCTTGCCGCGCTCGCGGTGCTGCCCTTCCTCGGGCGGTCCTTCCTCCCCGAGTTCAACGAGGGCGCCCTCACGCTGAACGTCCTGACCCTGCCCGGCACGTCGCTGGAGGAGTCGGACAAGCTCGGTCGTCGCGTCGAAGAGGCGCTCATGACCTTCCCCGAGGTTGCCGGCACCGCGCGGCGTACCGGCCGCGCCGAGCTCGACGAGCACGCGCAGGACGTGAACGCCGCGGAACTCGACGTGCGTCTCGACCTGTCCCGCGGCGAGCGCGACCGCGAGACGTTCCTCGCCGACCTCCGCAAGGGGCTCGCGCAGATCCCCGGCGCGGTCATCACCGTCGGCCAGCCGCTCTCCCACCGCATCGACCACATGCTCTCGGGGTCGCGCTCGGCCATCGCCATCAAGCTCTTCGGGGACGACCTCGGCACGCTGCGGCAGCTCGCCGACCAGATCGCCGAGGCGGTCCAGACCGTGCCCGGCGCGGTGGACGTGGCCGTCGAGCAGCAGGTCGACATCCCCGCGCTCGAGGTGCGCGCCGACCGCGAGCAGCTCGCCCGCTACGGGCTCGGCGCAGGCGAGCTCGCCGAGGCGGTGGAGCGCGCCTGGACTGGTGAGACCGTCGGGATGTTGCTCGAAGGCCAGCGGACCATCGACATGGTGCTCCTCCTCGACGCGCGCGACCGTGACGGCGTCGCATCCGTTGCTGCGACCCCCATCGACACCCCGTCCGGCTTCACCGTGCCGCTCGGATCCCTGGCGACGATTACCCGTGATTCGAGCCCGAACACGATCTCGCGGGAGGGCGTGGTCCGGAAGATGGTCGTCCAGGCGAACGTCGCCGAGCGCGACCTGGCCGCGGTCGTGGACGACATCCGGGCGAAGGTGGCGGCCGACGTGCCGCTCCCCGAGGGCTACTTCGTGGTCTACGGAGGGCAGTTCGAGAGCGCTGCGGAGGCGACCCGGACGATCGGGCTCCTCTCGATCGGCGTGCTCCTTGGGATCAGCGTGCTGCTCGTGGTGGCGCTCGGTTCGATGCGGAACGCGGTCATGACTCTCATCAACCTGCCGCTCGCGCTCATCGGCGGCGTGTTCGCGGTCGCGATGACCTCAGCCGTCGTGTCCATCCCCGTGCTCGTCGGCTTCATCACCCTGTTCGGCATCGCCACGCGCAACGGCATCATGATGGTGACCCACTTCGAGCACCTGCTCGCCGAGGGGAAGAGCATCGGGGAGGCCGTCGTACAGGGCTCGATGGAGCGCCTCTCGCCCATCCTGATGACCGCGCTGTGCGCCGGCCTCGCGCTCGTGCCGCTGGTCATGGCCGCGGACGAGCCGGGCAACGAGATCCAGGCGCCGATGGGCGTCGTGCTCCTCGGGGGGCTCCTCTCCAGCACGGCGCTGAACATGGTGGTGGTCCCGGTGTTGTTCCAGCGCTTCGGGAGGCGAACGGTGGCCGCGCCGGCGCCGGTGGTGACCCGGCTGGGAGGTGAAGCGTGATCCTGCTCCTGTGCGGGCTCGCGCTCGCCATGACCCCCGACGAGGCCGTCCGCGCCGCGACGGTCAACGATCCAACGCTCGCCGGCGCCGAGGCGGACCTGGTGGCCGCGCAGGGAGCACGGCGGTCGGCAAGCTGGCTCCGGTCGAACCCGGAGGTCGAGCTCGGGGCGGACGTTGGCGGACAGCGGTTCGAGGCGTCCGTCACGCAGGACCTGTCGCTCTCGGGCGCGGGGTTCGCGGACGCGCGGAGCGGTCGCTACGGCGTCGAGGCAGCGGAGGCCGGTCTGGTTCGGGCCCGCCTCATCGCGGCGGCGGAGGCGTGGCGAGCGTGGGCCCGGTTGGCGGCGGCGGACGGCGCCCTGCGGGCCGCGGAGCGGGAGAAGGCGAGCGCCCGGACCGTGCGCGGGTCCACAGAGGCTCGACGCGGGGCAGGCGAGGCGTCCGACCTCGAGCTGGAGCTCGCACGGCTCGAGGAGGCGCGCGGCGTGGCCGCGTGGCTCCAGGCGGTCGACGAGCGGGCCGACGCCCAAGCGGATCTGGCCGCCATCACGGGCGACGCGACCACGACGGCGGAGGGGGATCCCCTCGACGCGGTGCCCCCAGCCGGCTCCGGGGGTGCGCGTTCGGACGTGGCGGCCGCCGAGGCACGGGTGGAGGCGGCGCGCGCGGCGCTGGCGCGGGAGCGTGCGGAGGGGGTGCCGTCCGTAGGGCTCGGGGCCTTCGTCGAGAGCGAGGGAGCCCGGACGCTCGCGGGCCCCGCCATCCGGCTGGAGCTGCCGATCTGGCAGCAGAACGCGGGCGGACGCGGGGCGGCAAAGGGGGACCTCGCCGTGGCCGAGGCGCAGGCCACCGCCACACGCGCCCGAGCGGAGGCCGAGCAGGCGTCGACGTCGCGGCGCTTGGGGGAGCTTGGAGAGGCCGGTTCCTCGCTCGCGCCGGGGGTGGACGCCTCGGCGGACACGGCAGCCCGGGCCATCGAGGCGGGCGTCGCGAGCGGGGAGATCGACCCCGTGCAGGCCGCGCTGCTGCGGGCCCGCGTGTACGAGGGGCAACGTGGCTGGTACGCCGCCCGGCTGGCGGAGGCCGAGGGGCGGATCGACGCGGCGTTGGCGGTCGAGGATACGGGGCTGCTCGCCCGATGACGCTCCTCGGATGACCCTTCCGTTCGCCGCCCCGGCCGTGTGGTGCCTCCTCGCCGCCGCGCTCTTCGGCGCGAGCACCCCGATCGCGCGGGCGCTCCTCGACGGCATGGGGCCCCTCACGCTCGCCGGGCTGTTCTACCTGGGTGCCGCACTCGGAACGGCGCCCTGGGCTCTACGAGGGCACGCGGGCGTGGCCCGCCGGAGGGAGGATCGGTTCCGCCTCGCGGGCGCCGTGCTCTTCGGCGGCGTGGTCGGCCCCGTGCTGGTGTTGCTGGGGCTGCGGATGGCGCCCGCTGCGTCCGTCGCGCTCTGGCTCAACCTTGAGGCCCCGGCGACCGCGCTCCTCGGCTGGGCGTTCTTCCGCGAGCACGTCGACCGGCGCACCTGGATCGCTGCCGCGCTCGTGTGGGGGGCGAGCGTGGTGCTCGCTGCGCCGGAAGGCTTCGGGGGCGCGCTGGCGGCACTTCTCGTGCTCGGCGGCTGCTTCGCTTGGGGGCTCGACAACAACCTCACGTCGGTCATCGCCGGCTACACACCCGCGCAGACCACGTTCGTGAAGGGCCTCGCGGCGGGCACCGTCAACCTCGTCCTGGGCGCGGTGATCGAGGGCGCCCCGTCGATGGGGATGGCTGTCGTCCTGGCGCTGGTGGTCGGCGTCTTCGCCTACGGCGCCTCCATCGTGCTCTACGTCGCCGGCGCCCAGCAACTCGGCGCGACACGCGCGCAGATGATCTTCGCCACGGCGCCGTTCTGGGGCGTGGGGCTCGCATGGGTGGGCCTCGGCGAGACCGTGCTGCCGGCGCAGCTCCTCGCGGCCGCCGGGATGGTCGGCGCGCTCGTGCTCCTGTTCACGGAGCGCCACGGGCGTGTGCACACGCACGAGACGATGCACCACACCCACTGGCACCGCCATGACGACGGGCACCACGACCACACGCACCCGGGCGGAAACCCGTGGGGCTGGCACATCCACGAGCACGGGCACGAGCCGATGACACACACCCATCCGCATCGGCCCGACCTTCACCATCGCCACGGACCTTGAATTGACGGCACGAACCCGAACGAGCCTCGTCATGCCCATCCTGGTGGCCGCGGCTGCCCTGCTCTTCCCCGCGGTGGCCCTCGCGCACGGCGTCGATGACCAGGACCGCGCCTTCCTCGAGCAGAGCGTCGGGCCCCAGATCCTCTCGTTCATCTGGCTCGGCGCCAAGCACATGGTGACCGGGTACGACCACCTCCTGTTTTTGGTCGGCGTGATCTTCTTCCTCCACCGCGTCCGGGACGTGGCGATCTACGTGTCGTTGTTCGCGCTGGGCCACAGCCTGACGCTCACGGGCGGGGTCCTCACCGGCACGAACGTGAACCCCTACGTGATCGACGCGATCATCGGCCTGTCCGTGGCCTACAAGGGTTTGGACAACCTCGGCTTCTTCAAGCGCCGGCTCGGGTTCCAGCCCGAAACCCGCTTGGCGGTCCTCGTGTTCGGCCTGTTCCACGGGCTCGGGCTCGCCACCAAGCTCCAGGAGTTCTCGCTCTCTCCCGAAGGCCTCGTCCCGAACATCCTGTCGTTCAACGTGGGCGTGGAGCTCGGGCAGTTCGTCGCGCTGGCGTTGATCCTCGTCGGCATGCGCGCCTGGCGAGCCACGTCCGGGTTCGCCAGGCACGCCTCGGCCGCCAATGTGGGGCTCGTCCTCGCGGGGATCGCGCTCGCGGGCTGGCAGGTGCGCGGCTACTTCCACGCGGGCGAACACGCCCCGGCGCCCGGGGTGGTGGCTGCCCCCGCGCCCGCGGCGCCCCCGTCGCCCGCTATCGAAGCGCCCGCCGAGTACATTTTCCGCACGGACGCCATCGAGCTCACGCTCCGCCCGAACGAGGGGACCGAGGTAAAGGCGACGATGCGCGCGGGCGACCAGATGCTCTACTCCTGGAAGGCCGACGGGGAGCTGGCGTTCGAGTTCCACGGCGATCCGAAGGGCGCCAAGGCGGATGAGTTCACCAGCTATTCCAAGGGCGTGCAGGCCGCAGCGGAGGGGGAGTTCGAAGCCTCCTTCGAAGGCGTCCACGGCTGGTACTGGCGCAACCGCACCCGTGAGCCCGTCACCGTCCACCTCGAGACGCGCGGCGTCTACGCGAAGCTCTCCCGCCTCTGATCGACCCCCTCCACCCGTCCCGCGAGGTCTCCATGCGCCTGTCCTTCCTCCTCCTCGGTCTCGGCCTCTCGACCGCCGCGCTCGCCCATCCCGGTGGCCACGGCGACGGGGAGACGGCTCCGCGGCACGCGGCCCCCGCGCCGGCCCCGACCGCCATCCCCGCGACCTACCCCGAAGTGATCGCGGCCCTTCGCGAGCGTGCGGCGGCCGCGGGTGTGGCGCTCGACGGGCAAAAGATCGTGGACGTTCATCGCGCAGTTCGCGCCCTCACGGACCTCTCGGCCGCGCTTCCTGCGAAGGCGGATGGCCTCTCGGCGGAGGCGAAGGCGACCGTGGCGCAGAAGGCCACCAGCCTGAAGCAGCACATCGACGCGCTCGTCATCGCGGCGGACAAGGGCAACGGGCCGAACGGCAAGGCGGCGTTGGTGGCGATTCAGGCGGATCTCGATGCGCTCGGGGCGTTGGCGAAGTAGGGCCGGTCGTTTCTTCGGGCGACCGGCGTAGGGCCAACGCCGTTCCTGTTGCGGCGATTGACGTATGCGGTGTTGCGCTGCGCGCGCGGGCCGCTACCAGGAGGCGATGACGACCAACCCGGTGACCGCCGCCGTGCAGCGCCTGGACGCCGAGTTTCCCGCCCTCGCCGCCGCCGTCATGCCCGACTTCGAGGTGAACGCTCGTCGCGCCGCCGCGACGTACGGTATGAAGGGACTCCACGAACAGCGCCGCTTGAGCCTTCTGACCGCTCTGGACGCTGCGGACTGGGGCGACAGCTCGCGGAGCATCCTCACCACCCTGAACGCTCAGGCGCTGGCGCTGGCGGGGGTCTCGAACGCGCCGCGGGTGTTCCGGGGGCTCGCGGAGTGCGTCCAGGGCAAGCTGCTCGCTGTCGTCTCGGAGCTTGCGTTTGCGAGCTACCTTCGTGCGAACGGAGCCAGCATCGCGTTCGAGGTCAGCTACACCCTCCGCTCTGCGGGGACCGTGGCGAGCCGGGACGTCGACGTGCTCGCGACGTGGGATTGGGGCTCCGTCGCCTTTGATGTGTACTCGCCCGTGAAGGAGATGCACAACACCACTACCGGCTTCATTGATCCGCGTCCCCGCGGACTCGCGCGCGTCGTGGCCGACAAGGTCGCCCACAAGTTCGGCTCCGAGGGCTCGGCTTGCGACGGGTTGCCCTCGGGCGCATTGAAGGTCATCGCGGTGGACCTTGCGTACAATCACGCCGGATTCTTCGGACTCCACTCGCCGCTCGGTCAGGTCAAGGAGGAGATGGCGGCGGCGGCCCTGGCCGGCGCCGATGCCGTGCTGGTCTTCTCCCACTACCAGCAGCGCGAGGGCCACCCCGTGGTGGCGCACGGCATTCTCTATGGCTCGCCGCGTTGCGCTCCGCTCTACAGGCAGTTTGGCCTCGGCGGATGATCGACGTGCGTTGAGGTTATGGTCGGAGGCCATGAAATCCCGTCCAACGGATGCGTGATCGCCACCTCCTCATCGCGTCGTCTGGCGTGGGATGGGGAATCGTGCTCCTGGACGGGCCCGACCGCTTCGAGAGCGGAGGGGCAGAACGGGGCGCGACATCCTACCGGGCAGAGCTGCTCGGCCTTCTCGCCGGGTTGCGAGAGGCCGGTGGCGGCACCGTGACGGTGCATGCGCCGAGCGAAAATCTCCAACGCCTGGGGGAGGACTGGATTCACTCCTGGGCGAAGGCCGGATGGAACAAGCGAGGTGGACCGATCGAGCAGCTGGATCTCATTCGAAGGGTCTGGGAGGCCATGGGTCTTGTTCAGACTTCGTGGGTCCGTGCCGAGCGCAACAACCGGGACTTTGACCGAGCACGGGAGCTTGCCCGTCGTGCCGCCAAGAACCCGCAGGCGGCACCAGATCCAGAGCCTGCACCGGCGACGACGCAGGCGACCCTGTCGGCGGACCCGAGCCGGGCACGGGTCGTCGCATACACCGACGGTGGCTGCAGGGGGAACCCGGGTGTCGGAGGCTGGGGCTTTCTGCTCATCGACACCAGGACGGGCCTCGGGCGGGAGCAAAGGGGTGCTGCGCGCGAGACGACCAACAACCGGATGGAGCTCACCGCCGCGATCCGAGCGTTGGACGCAGTCAACAACCGGCGGACACCCATCGAGATCCGCACGGACAGCCAGTACGTGATCCGCGTTGCGGAGGAGTGGATGGCTGGGTGGAAGGCGCGCGGGTGGACGAAGTCGACCGGCGAGGAGGTGATGAACCTCGACCTCGTGCGAGAGCTCGATGCCCTGATGCACGGCCGACACGTCGTGTGGCGGTGGGTGCGCGGCCACAGCGGCGAACCCGGCAACGAGTACGTGGACGCGCTCGCCAACCGGGCGATGGACGATCACCTGGCCGGCCGCGAAGCGCCCGTTGATCAGCGGCACGAGAGGAGCCCTGTCCTCGTGCAACGCCTTGCCGTTGACGAGAAGGCGGCGTCGGAGAGCTGACGGATGGCTCCGCCCGCGGTTCGACTGCTCGTCGCCTCTCCGACCCTGAGACGGAAGACGGACCTCGGCCTATCGCGTGGTGACCTCGACCAAGACGTTCCCGAACTCCGTCGCGATCGTCGCCGTGTAGACGTCGCCGATGGGGGTCGTCTCCGCGCCTCCCCAAGTGCGCGTCGTCCAACGGAGGGTGGCGGTCGCCGTCCCGTCGACGCTGGCCGGCATGGTGGTCCAGCTCACGCCCGTCTGGTACTCGGTCGCGCCGTTGATGAAGTAGGTGCGCATGTCGTCGCCGGGGGTCATGGACAGGGCGCATCCGGTGAGCGTCACGGTGATGTCCGAGCTGGTAGCGTGATCCACAGTCGTGGAAGACGGGGAGGCGACGATCCCCGTGCACGGCTCTTCGAAGACGTACCCGGCAGCCAACAT
This sequence comes from Myxococcota bacterium, assembly GCA_040386535.1. Taxonomy (GTDB): domain Bacteria; phylum Myxococcota_A; class UBA796; order UBA796; family SXON01; genus CAJBVW01. Next base: position 32,078 of record JAZKFH010000012.1, read on the forward strand.
GCCGGTGCCGCCGGCCGCGTCGACGACCACGTCGACCGGGCCCTCGGATGCGGAGGCAGGGCTGACCACGGTCAGGGTCGTGCTGGTCCAGGCATCAACCCGCCCGCGTCCCGCATGTCCGAACACGACGCTCGCGCTCGCGTCGAACGGACCGCCGTAGACCGTCACGGTCTCGCCGCCCTCCGTCGAGCCCATGGACGGTGACACCAGGTCCACGGCCAGCACCAGGGGGATGTCGCTGGTCTCCCCGGTGTCATGCACGCTCGTGTCGAGCGCGGTGTCGGTGTCGGTGTCGGTATCGACGTCGGTGTCGGCGTCGGTATCGGCCGTGTCCACCGGGTCGGTGTCCGCAGCCGTATCGTCGCGGTCGCGTCGTGGCTGGTCCGAGTCGCCGAGGGTGACGCGCGAGGGCACGCAGGACAGCAACACGAGCAGAGGGAGGAACATGGCGGCTCCAGCCGTCGGCGCGATGTGGGCCGCACGGGAAGAGCAGTATCCCGTTGTTTGCCCTTTAGCGCAACAGTATGAAGCCCTTTGGGGCCTGTCGCCGCCTCGGGCGTTCCCCTACGTTCGGCGCCATGACGCGTCGTTCCTCGGGCCTCGCGACCCGACGGGTCGGCCAGCGCATTCGCACCATCCGCGTCGGGGCCGGCCTCACCCTCGACACGCTCGCCGAACGCACCGGGATGACGCCGGCCCGCATCTCGCGCGTCGAGCGGGGCGTCCAGTCACCGACGGTGAACACGCTGGAGCGCCTCGCTGACGGCCTGGGCGTCGACCTCAGCAGCTTCTTCTGGAGCGCCCCGGCCGCTGGCCGCTTCGGGAGCGACCAGATCCCCGAGAAGGTCCGGGAGATCGTCGTCGAGCTCTTCCACCGCACGGATGAGGACCTCTTGCGCGCGAAGATCCTGCTCCACACCCTGTTCGCCGAAGCCACGCGGCTGCGCGACCCGACCCTCGGCGACCCGTCGGGGGCAGAGCCACCGGACGACGAGAACCGGTAGACGACGGGGAAGTACGAGACGTAGTCGAGCAGCGCCCGGGGCGATGCTGGCCGGCACGCCGATGCGGGAGACCCCGGCACGCCCGCCAGCCGGAGTCGGAGCAGAGCCGGCTTGTGGCCGACCTCCGCGTCTCCTGCCTTCGCGGGGCAGGGGCAAAAGAGCTGGCACGCGGGCAGCGTTCGGGTACAGCCCCGGGGTACAAGCCGCTATGATGCGCATCACTACGGCAACAAACCTGAAGTTCGACTTCTGATGTGGTCGCGGCCGGCCGTCGCCTGACCGCGGGGCCGGGCGCCCGCCGCGTCGTCCCCCTCCGAGGTCTCGTGGAACAGCCCACCGCCCCCCCTTTCGATCCCCCCGCCGCTCTCGAGACGCGCACCACCTGGCGGCTCGTCATCGAGTACGACGGGCGTGCCTTCTCCGGCTTCCAACGCCAGGCCGGGCCCCGCACCGTGCAGGAGACGCTGGAGGATGCGCTCAAGCGCTTCTTCGGCGGCGAGCGCATCATCGTGCATGGGTCGGGCCGCACCGACGCCGGCGTGCATGCCCTCGGCCAGGTCGTGAGCTTCCGGGCACAGACGCCGCGGGATCCGGTGAAGCTGCGGCTGGCGCTCAACGGGATGCTCCCGCCCGACCTTGCCTGCATCGAGGCGGCCGTGGCGCCGCACCGCTTCCACGCGCGCATGTCCGCGCGCGGCAAGACCTACCGCTACGTCGTCCTGGCGCGGCCGGACCGGTCGCCGTTCCACGTCGGACGGGGCTGGTACGTCCGCCTGCCGGTGGACTGGGAGAGGGTCCGCGCCACGCTCGACCTGCTCCGCGGCACGCACGACTTCACGGCCTTCCGCGCGTCGTCGTGCAACAATCCGCGGACCGTCCGCACGATCGAGCGCGCGGAACACCTCGTGCGCGGCGCGGAGCACCACCTCGAGTTCGAGGGAGGGGGCTTCTTGCGCTACCAGGTGCGCATCATGGTCGGGACCGCGATCGAGGTCGGTCTCGGCCGGCGAACGCTCGACCAGGTGCTCGCGGCGCTCGCGACGGGGCAGCGCTCGCTCGCCGGACGCACGGCGCCCCCGGATGGCCTGTACCTCGTCGAGGTGCGGTATCCGGCGGACGCGGTGCGGGTCGATGTGGGCCAGGAAACAGCGGGGGTCGACGTGTCGGGCGCCGATACGGCGGAACCCGACGACGAGGACTAGCAGCGGTGGCTAGTCCTCTTCCTCGACCTCGGCGCTCTCGCCGAGATCCTCGTCTTCCTCGTCGATCTCGTCGGCCTCGTCGGCCTCGACATCGTCCTCCACTTCTTCCTCGTCGGCCTCGAAGTCCTCACGGGCCGCGCCCTTGGTCATGCCGCCCTTGCCCTTGAAGCGGGCGAGGATGGCCTCACGCGGATCAGGGTTCGGGTTCTCGCGCTGGTCGGCGCCACACTTGGGGCACAACGGCTCAGGGCGATTGAGATCGTAAAACTTCAGGCCGCACTGGAAGCACTGGAAGCGCTTGCCGAGCTTGCTCTTGTCCTGCATGGGTCTCCGGAGACGCGAGCCGCCCTCTTTACTTACCCCCTGGGGCGCGTCAACCCTGCCGCGGCCCGGAGCGTGGGATATCCTCGCGTCGCCTCGCTGGAGACCGTCGATGCGCCTCGTTCCGCCCGTGTTGATCGCCCTCTTCGCCGCGTGCACCGGTGACACGGCAGAGGACGAGGCCACCCACGACGTCCGGGTGGATCACAACACGAAGGAGGACAGCGTCGAGTCGATCGTGCCGCGCTCCTGCTTCACCGACGGGCGCCTCGCGGTGGTGTGGCAGGACGATCGGGATGGCGTGCCGGGCATCTGGTTCAACGCCAGCACGGACGCCGGCGCCACCTGGATGACAGCCGACATCGCGCTCGATGTCGGCGAGCTGGGCGCCTTCGCGCCCGACATCGCCTGCGCGGGGGACACGATCTACGTGGTCTGGGAGGACGAGCGCGACGGCGACCTCCGCTACCGCAACATCTACGCGAACGTCTCCTCCGACGGCGGCCGGACGTGGCTCGCAGAGGACGTGCGGATCGACGGCGACCTCGAGGGGGAGGCCATGAGCCTCGCGCCCCGTGTCGTCGCCGCGGGTGACTCCGCGTACGTCGCCTGGTTCGACAACCGGGACGGCGCCTACGACATCTACGTCCAGGCCACCCGCGACAGCGGCGCCAGCTGGCTCGAAGCGCCCACGCGCGTCGACACGGACGACGCGGGCGAGGCCTACAGCGCGTGGCCGCGCCTCGCGGCGGATGACGACGGGCGGGTCGTCGTGACGTGGGAGGACAGCCGCGCGGGGGCATCCGACATCTACGCCAACGTCTCGACGGACGGCGGGGCCAGCTTCGCGGACGAGGATGCTCGCCTCGACGGCGGCGAGGAGGGCGGCGAGAGCAACAGCTTCCTCCCGTCCCTGGCGATGGCGAACGGCCACGCGTACGTCGTGTGGCACGACGAGCGGAACGGCGACAAGCGCGACGTGTTCGTCAACACTTCTTCGGACGGCGGTGAGTCCTGGCGGGACGAGCCGCGCCGGGTGGAGAGTGACGCGGAGGGCCAGAGCGACGCGATCAATCCCGTCGTGGCCGCCGTGGGAGACCGCGTGCACATCGCCTGGCAGGACGATCGGTCCGGCGGGTACGACATCTATCACCGCTACTCCCCCGACAACGGCGGCGAGTGGGCGGGTGAAGAGGTCCGGATGGATCGCGACGCCGGCGGCGAGTCCCAGAGCTTCGAGCCCACGCTGTTCCTGCAAGGGGACACGGTGCTCGTGGGGTGGGAGGACCGTCGTGCCGACGGTGGAGAGGTCGGCTTCAACGACCTCTACTACAACTACTCGGCGGACGGCGGGGAGAACTGGAACCTCGAGGATCTCCGGATCAACTCGAACAAGCCCGGCAGCGCCTACTCGCTCGACCTCGCGCTCGGCCTCGCGGACGGCGGCATCGTCGCGGTGTGGGCGGACGGCCGGTTCGGCTCGAGCGACATCTTCTGCGCGAACCGCGCCCTCGGTGAGGAGAGCCGGTACGTGGCGCCCCCGGAGCCCGAAGAGGGCGCCGAGTCGGAGGCCCGGTAATCGTGTTCCTCGCGGCCCTGCTGGCCTGTGGCCCGGGCGCGCCGCCCGATCCCCGGCCCGCGCTCACGGCTCGCCTGGCGGCGTCGGTGTCGGGGCCCACACCGTCCTCCGCGGAGCTGGTCGAGCAGGTCCTGCTCGGCCAGCTCCCCGCGGCCTGTACGGGCGCGAAGGTCCGCGCGGCGCGCGTCGGTGAGGAGGAGGATTGGCGCCTGCTGCTGCTCGTCTCTTCGCGCGCGTTGCCGGCGGCCTGCATCGCCCCGGAGGAGGGCGACACGCTCGCCGCGTGGGCCGCGCCCAAGGAGGGGTGGCGCGGGGCGCGTGCCGAGTGGATCAGCGGCCGCGGCGACGAGTCGGGCGCGGTTGCGGCGCTCGGTCCCGGCGGCGAGGACGCGTCGCGACTTCGCCTGGCGCTCGCCCGTGGAGATGGAGACGCGGTGCGCCTCGCGGCGGAGGGCGCGCTCGTCGAGGAGCCGCGGGACGTGCTCGCGTGCCGCACCGTGGCGGCCGCGGCCCTCGCCGAGGGGGATGCCGCGTGGGCCATCGAGACGACAGCGTGTGGCGGGCTCGGCGCGCGGGCCCCGGAGCTGGTGCGCATCCGTGCCGACGCGCTCGACCGGGTGGGCGATCACGCCGCGGCCGAGGCCGCGTACGCGAGCATGGGGGCCAACGTGCACCGGGCCGTCCTGCTCTACCAGGAGGCGCCGACGCCCGAGCGGCTCGCCGAAGCCGGCCGGCTGCTCGCTTCGGGGCCGGAGGGCCGCCCGCCGCCCGCCGCGCTGCACGCGACGTGGATGGCGCTGATGCACGGCGGCACGCCTTCGCTCGAGGGCCTCGACCAGGGCCTCCCGGCGCTGCTCGCCCGCGCGCTGGTGCGGGGGGACGACGCGGACCTGGTGGCGTTGCAGGACATGCCCGGCGCGCCGGCCGCGGTCGTGCGGGCCCGGCTCCACGCCGCCCGCGGCGACCGTGCGCGGACCGAGGCGGCGCTCGCGGACGCCCTCGAAGCGGCCCCTTCCGCCGAGCCCGTGCACCGCGCGCGGATCGGGTTGCTCCTCGCCGTGAAGGGGAACGTCGACGCGGCGCTCGCCGACTGGGCCGCGCAGGATCCGGACGTCGTCGCCGCGGTCGGCGGCCGCGGAAGCCGGGACCTTCCGTGGGCGGCGCTCGTCCCGGAGACCTGGGAAGGGCTCGCGGCCCGGCATCCCGATCCGCGGATGCGATCGGACGCACCCGCCGGTGCCGATGCGATCGGCGCCCGGATCCGCGCCGCACGTGCACTATCCGACACTCGTGCGCGCGCGGACGCACTCGCGTCGTTGATGTCGGACATTCCCGGCCTTGACGCGCTGCTCTCGGAACGCTACCAATCCGGCCCTTCGCCCCCAAACGTCCCGGACCGGGATCCTTGACGTCCGGGAGGCCGCCGGATAAGCGCCGCCGGTTCCGACCCTGCCCCTCCTCGAAGAGGGGCGCAGCCTACGGATTTTCCATGATCGAGCATCACAGCTGGACCACCCACTCGACGAAGGCCTCCGAGCTCGCGCCCGAGTGGTTCATCGTCGACGCAGAGGGCATGACCCTCGGCCGCCTCGCCACGCGCATCTCTCGGGTGTTGCAGGGCAAGCACAAGGCTTCCTACACGGCGCACGTCGACGCGGGCGACTTCGTCGTCGTCGTCAACTGCGAGAAGGTTGTGCTGACGGGCCGCAAGCTCGATCAGAAGAAGTACCACGCCTACTCCGGGTACAAGGGTGGCTTGCGCTCCGTCACGGCGCGCCGCCAGCTCGAGACCCACCCCGAGCGCGTCCTGACCGCGGCCGTGCAGGGCATGGTCCCGGGCACGCGCCTCGGTCGCGTCATGCTCGGCAAGCTCAAGGTCTACGCCGGCCCGACGCACCCCCACGTCGCCCAGCAGCCCCGTCCCTTCCCCGACCACCTCTGAGAGCCCATGCGCAACGCACCCGTTCAATACTACGCGACCGGTCGCCGCAAGACCGCCGCAGCTCGCGTCTTCCTTCGCCCCGGCACCGGCGCGATCAAGGTCAACGCTCGTGACATCGAAGTCTACTTCGAGCGCGCCACGGCGAAGATGATCGTGCGCCAGCCGGCGCTCCTCATCGGCGCTCCCGACCGTTACGACGTGTTCGTGACCGTCGCCGGTGGTGGCAAGTCCGGCCAGGCCGAAGCGATCCGCATGGGCATTGCCCGCGCGCTCTGCGTCGCGAACCCGACCGACCGCACCGAGCTCAAGCGCGCCGGCTTCCTCCGCCGCGACGACCGCATGGTCGAGCGCAAGAAGTACGGTCGCCCCGGCGCCCGCAAGCGCTTCCAGTTCAGCAAGCGCTGATCCGAACGCACCCGTCAGCCCCGTACGGCTCGTCCGCACGGGGCTTTCGTGTGCCTGGAGTACACTGATGGTCCTCGCGGTCATCCCCGCTCGTTTCGCGAGCACCCGCCTGCCCGGCAAGGCGCTGGCGGATCTCGCCGGAACCCCCATGGTCGTCCGCGTCTGGGAGCGGGTGCGCCGTGCCGAGGGGATCGACCGGGTGATCGTCGCCACGGATGACATGCGCATCGCCGAGGTGGTCCGGGCGCGCGGGGGCGAGGTCGTGATGACCGGCCCGTGCGTGAGCGGCACCGACCGGGTGGCCGAAGCGGCGCGGAACCGCGGCGCCCGCGTCGTCGTGAACGTGCAGGGAGACGAGCCCTTCGTCGACCCCACGGACATCACGCGCGTGGCCGCCGCCGTGAGCGACAGCACCCCGATCGCGACCGCCGCAACGCCCCTGACCGAGGGGGTCGAGGACCCCTCCCGCGTGAAGGTCGTTTGCGACGAAGCAGGACGCGCGCTCTACTTCTCGCGGCAGCCGATCCCGCATGGAGGGCCCTGGCGCCTGCACGTGGGGCTGTACGCCTTCACCGCCGCCGCGCTCGAGGCGCTCGCCGGGCTCCCGCCGTCCTTCCTGGAGAAGGCGGAGCGCCTGGAGCAGCTCCGTTGGTTGGAGGCCGGCTATCGCATCCGCGTGGTCGCCATTCCCCAGGGCCCGCCCTCCGTGGACACCCCGGCGGACCTCGCGCAGGCCCGCGCGCACCTCGCGCGCCGGTCGTAACGGCGGGATTCACGGGCGCACGAGCTCGGCGCGACATCCGCGCGACATCCGCGCGACATCGGATGTCGCTTCTGGCAGCCAACGGGGCGCGCACGGAGTAGAAGGGGGGCGTGCTGCTCGCGCTGTACCCCCGCCGTATGAGGATGCTCTCGGCGGAATCGTCTCTTCGCGGCGCGCCCCACCGGCACCGTCCCAGGCCTCGAGGAGTCCGCCCATGAAGACCAAGTACATGTTCGTCACGGGTGGAGTGCTCTCCTCGCTCGGGAAGGGCCTCTCCGCGGCCGCGATCGGCGCGTTGATGGAGGCCCGCGGCTTCCGCGTCGCCAACGTCAAGATGGACCCCTACCTCAACGTCGACCCCGGCACGATGAGCCCGTACCAGCACGGGGAGGTCTTCGTCACGGAGGACGGCGCGGAGACCGACCTCGATCTCGGGCACTACGAGCGCTTCGTCGCCCGCCCGACCAGCCAGAAGAACAGCTTCACGACGGGCCGCATCTACCGCAACGTCATCGAGCGCGAGCGCCGTGGCGAGTACCTCGGGCGCACCGTGCAGGTCATCCCGCACATCACCGACGAGATCAAGCGCCTGATCCTCGAGGCCGTGTCCGAGGTCGACATCGCCATCATCGAGATCGGCGGCACCGTGGGCGACATCGAGTCCCTGCCGTTCCTCGAGGCGATCCGGCAGATGCGCGCCGATGTCGGCCCCGAGAACGTGCTCTACATCCACGTCACGCTCGTCCCGTACATCAAGGCGGCGGGCGAGATGAAGACCAAGCCGACGCAGCACTCGGTGAAGGAGCTGCTCTCGATCGGGATCCAGCCCGACATCCTCGTGTGTCGCAGCGAGATGGAGATCCCAAAGGATCTCCGCCAGAAGATCGCCAGCTTCTGCAACGTCGGCGTGCACGACGTCATCAGCGCGCCGGACGTGAAGAACATCTACGAGCTGCCCCTGGTCTTCCACGAACAGGGCCTCGACGATCGGCTCCTCCAGCGCCTGAACGCCTGGGCGATGAAGCCGCACCTCGAGAAGTGGGTGGACTACTGCGATCGCGCGCGGCACCCCCACAACACCGTGCGGGTCGCGGTCGTGGGCAAGTACGTCCACCTCACCGACACCTACAAGAGCCTCAACGAGGCCCTCGCGCATGGCGGCATCGCCAACGACGCGAAGATCGATCTGCGCTACGTCGACTCCGAGGAGATCGACGCGAGCCACGTGGCCGCGCTGCTTAACGGGGTCGACGCGGTGCTCATCCCCGGCGGGTTCGGCAGCCGCGGCGTCGAGGGCAAGATCCTCGCCATCCGCCACGCGCGCGAGCACGGCATCCCGTTCTTCGGCATCTGCCTTGGGCTCCAGCTCGCCGTGGTGGAGTACCTCCGCAATGTCGGCGGCATCCCCGACGCCCACTCCGCCGAGTTCGCCCCGCAGGCCGCCAACCCCGTCGTCCACATGATGGACGACCAGCGGCGGGTCGTCGATCTCGGCGGCACCATGCGCCTCGGCACGTACCCGTGCGTGCTCCGCCACTCCTCACGGGCCCGCCAGGTGTACGGCGCCGACGAGATCCAGGAGCGCCACCGCCACCGCTACGAGGTCAACCCGGCCTACCACGCGCGCCTGGAGGAGGCGGGCATGGTGATCTCCGGCACCTCGCCCGACGGCAAGCTCGTCGAGATGATCGAGATCCCGAGCCACCCCTACTTCGTCGCCTGCCAGTTCCACCCCGAGTTCAAGAGCCGGCCCCTCGCGCCGCATCCGCTCTTCACGGGGTTCATCCGCGCGGCCCTCGAGCGGCAGGTTCGCGGCGGGCGTGAGGAAGCGCTCGCGGGGCCGTCGGCGTCGGCGTGAGGTCGCGGGGCCCGGCGGTCGCCTGCGTCCTCGCTCTCGTGGGGTGCGCGCCGCAGGAGGCCGCGCCGCCGCTGCCGAACGCGGCCACCGCCACCGGCGTCGAGGTCGTGGGGGAGGGGTGGAGCGCCGCGGCGGCGACCCTCCGGTTCGGCGCCGGCTTCGCCCAGGCCGCGGAGCCCGCGGTCGTCCGCACGGCCGACGGCAAGCCCCCGCTGGAGATCGTGGCCGAGCGCTCGGACTGGGATCTGAAGGCGCGCACCGCGCGGTTCGTGGGCGCCGTCCAGGTGCGGCGCGGCGAGGTGACCATGCGCTGCGACACGCTCGAGGTGCGCTATGCCGACGCCGAGCGCATCGATCGTGTGGTCGCGACCGGAGCCGTCGAGGTGAACCGCGGGGAGCGCCGCGCGAAATCCGCAGCGGCCGAGCTGGACGGCGCGACCGGCAAGATCGCCCTCACGGGTGAGCCCCGCCTCTCCGAGGGGCCGAACACGCTCGTCGGCCACACGATCGTGCTCTGGCTCGACGATGAGCGCGCGACCTGCGAGGGAGTGGCCGGCACGCCCTGTCGCCTCGTGGTCGAGGGATCGGCGCTCCGGTGACCCATCCGGGCGCCGTCGGCCTCGTCGCCACCGGGCTTACCAAGGCCTACGGAAGGCGCAGCGTCGTGAGCGGGGTATCGTTGGAGGTGCCGCCGGGCAGCGTGCACGGCCTGTTGGGCCCCAATGGGGCAGGGAAGACGACGATCTTCCGCATGCTCGCGGGGGTGGAGCGGCCCGACGCGGGCACTGTCTCGCTGGGCGGGCGCCGCCTCGATGCCCTCCCGTTGCACCGGCGCGCGCGGGAGGGGCTCGGATATCTCCCGCAAGAAGACACGCTTTTCCGCGACCTGGATGTCCGAGGCAACGTGGCCCTCGCCGCGGCCATGGCGTCCGGTGCGCCCGACCCGGACGAGCTCCTTGCCCGGGTGGGGATCGGGCACCTCGCGGCGCGGCGGGTGGACGGTTTGTCGGGCGGGGAGCGTCGTCGCCTCGAGATCGCACGCATCCTCGCGATGGGGCCGCGCTTGCTGCTCCTGGACGAGCCCTTCGCCGGCATCGATCCGGTCGCCGTCGCCGGGCTCCAGGCCCTCGTCCGCGCCCTGGCGGCGTCGGGCATCGCCGTGCTCGTGACCGATCATGCCGTCCGAGAGACGCTCGCCATCTGCGACCGGGCCACCGTTCTGGACGGCGGAACTGTACAGGTAGAAGGGGAGCCATCGGTCGTCGCGAGCAACGCGCGGGCGCGGGCGCGGTACCTGGGCCCCGACTTCGTACTGTCCGCGCCTTTGCCAAGCGGTCGCAACACCGATACGATACCGGAGTAGACGAACGAAAAAGCTGCTTCGTCGGGCCGATCGCCCGGCCCGGCGTATGTGGAGGTCGAGGAATCGATGGGGCTGGAGATCAAGCAGAACCTGCGGCTCCAGCAAACGCTCGCGATCACGCCCCAGCTGCAACAGGCGATCAAGCTCCTCCAGCTGAACCACATGGAGCTCGTCGAGCAGGTCCAACAGGAGATGTTGGAGAACCCGACGCTCGAAGAGGTCCCCGACACCGCGGTGGACACCACGAGCGACGCCGAGCGTGCGTTGGAGACCCAGGCGGCCGAGGTAAATCGGGACGTCGAGGAGCAGAACAACGGCCAGGGCGACGATGTCGACTGGAACAAGTACATGGAGAGCCAGGGCTCCGACCAGGGCCCGCCGCGCGGCGCGAGCGGCCTGGAGGAGCTCCCCCCGATCGAGACCAACCTCGTCGGGCGCGAGTCCCTGGCCGAGCACCTCGAGTGGCAGCTCCAGATGCAGAGCTGCACCGACGGCGAACGCGCCGCGGCGATGCTCATCATCCGCAACCTCGACGATCGGGGTTGGCTCTCGGTGCTCCTGAGTGACCTGGTCGAGGGCCAGGATGTCGATCTCGAGGACTTCGAAGGCGCGCTGGACATCGTTCAGCACCTCGATCCGCTCGGATGTGGCGCGCGCAGCCTCGAGGAGTGCCTGCTCGTCCAGGTCGGCATCATCTACCCGGACGACTGCACGTTCGTCGTGCTGATCAAGAACCACCTCGGGGACTTCGAGAAGCGCAACTACGCCGCCATCGCCAAGGCGCTCCAGATCGACATGGAGGACGTGGGCGAGTACCACCGGATGCTCAAGGTGCTCGAGCCTTGGCCGGGTCGGGACTACACAGCGGCGGAACCGCAGTACATCTCCCCCGACGTCCACGTGTTCAAGATCGGGGACGAGTGGCAGGTGCTGCAGAACGAAGACGGGCTCCCGAAGCTGCGGATCAGCAAGCATTACAAGCAGATCCTGCAGGGCAAGGACTCGACACGCGCGGAGCGCGACTACATCAAGGAGCGGCTCAACAGCGCCGACTTCCTGATCAAGTCGATCTACAAGCGCCAGAACACCATCGGGCGCGTCATGCGCTGCATCATCAAGCGGCAGGCGGACTTCTTCGATCACGGTCCCGAGCAGCTCCGCCCGATGGTCCTCCGGGACGTGGCAGACGAGCTCGGAGTCCACGAGTCAACGGTCTCCCGGGTGACCTCGAACAAGTACGTCCAGTGCCCGCAGGGCATCTTCGAGCTCAAGTTCTTCTTCAACAACGGGGTCAACGCCGTCCATGGCGAGCAGGTGGCGGCGGAGACCGTGAAGCGGCGCATCAAGAAGATGATCGCCGCGGAGGACGCCTCGAACCCGCTGTCGGACGACGCCGTGGTCCGCGTATTGCAGAAGGAGAACATCGACATCGCTCGCCGTACGGTCGCGAAATACCGCGAGGCCATGGGGATTCTCCCGTCCTCGAAACGTCGCAATGTGTGTTGAGTTGGGAGGAATGGCAGATGGATTTGGAGTTCACCTTCCGCAACGTCGAGCCCACCGAGGCGATCAAGGCCTGGGCCAACAAGCGCTTCCAGAAGGTCACCAAGCACCTCAAGGACCCGTCCTCGGCTCACATCGAGCTGTCCGTCGACAAGCACCGGCACCGCGCCGAGCTCACCGTTCACAGCCACGGTGACATCCTTCGCGCCAGTGACGAAACGGACGACCTCTACACCACCCTCGACCAGGTGATGCAGAAGCTCGAGGCCGCAGCCCAGCGCCAGAAAGAGCGCACCACGGTGACCCGCTAATCGTCGTCACGCGTAGCGCGGGGAGCCGTTCCGAGCGCATCTGTGCCCACCGGTCTTGACGCGACCGGCCAACACCGACATACTCCTCGCGCCGTTTATGCCCCGCCCCCAGGCGGGGCGCTTGCTTAAGAGGAATCCAAACTCCATGGCCCTGAAGAACTACCTTTTCACGTCCGAGTCCGTCTCCGAGGGCCATCCGGACAAGATGTGCGACCAGATCTCGGACGCCATCCTCGACGCGTACCTCGAGCAGTACCCGGGCTCCCGCGTGGCCTGCGAGACCCTCGTGAAGACCGGCCTCGTCGTCGTCGCGGGCGAGATCACCGCGCCCCCCGAGGTCAAGGTCGACTACCCGAAGATCATCCGCAAGGTGGTCAACGAGATCGGGTTCAACCACAGCGACACCGGGTTCGACGGCCACACCTGCGCCGTCATGGTGGCGCTCGAGGAGCAGTCCCCCGACATCTCCCAGGGCGTGACCGAGGGCGAGGGGCACTACAAGGAGCAGGGCGCTGGTGACCAGGGCATGATGTTCGGGTACGCGATCAACGAGACGCCCGAGCTCATGCCGGCGACCCTCCAGTACTCGCACCGCCTCATGGAGAACCTCGCCACCCTCCGCAAGACCCACGCGGACTGGTCCTGGGTGCGCCCGGACAGCAAGTCGCAGGTCACCATCGAGTACCGTGACGGCAAGATGGCCCGCATCGACACGGTGGTCGTGTCGACGCAGCACGCGCCGCGCTCGCACGACCAGATCCGCGAGCAGATCATCGACGGCCTCATCAAGCAGACCCTCCCCGCGGACCTGCTCGACGAGAACACGAACTTCTTCGTGAACCCCACCGGCAAGTTCGAGATCGGCGGCCCCATGGGCGACTCCGGCCTGACCGGCCGCAAGATCATCGTCGACACGTACGGCGGGCACGGCGCGCACGGCGGCGGCGCGTTCTCCGGCAAGGACCCCTCCAAGGTCGACCGTTCGGCCGCCTACATGGGCCGCTACATCGCCAAGAACCTCGTGAAGGCCGGTGTGTGCGATCGCGCGCTCGTCCAGCTCGCCTACGCCATCGGCGTCGCCGAGCCGGTCAGCGTCATGGTCGACACGTTCGGCACCAACAAGGTCGACGAGGAGAAGATCATCGCCTGCGTGCGCGAGATCTTCCCCACCAAGCCCAAGGGCCTCATCGCGCACCTCGACCTGCTGCGCCCGATCTACCGCCCGACCGCGGCGTACGGGCACTTCGGTCGCGAGGATCGCGGCTTCACGTGGGAGCGGACCGACCTCGCCGGTGCGGTGCGCAACTACTTCAACCTCGGCTCCGCGTCGTAACGACGGGCCGTGGTCGAGAGGGGGGCTCGGCTTCGGCCGGGCCTTCTTTGTTTTTGCGGCAGTCGCTTGGGAGCCGTGCCAAAACGAGAGAGGGCCGCCCCGTGGCGGCCCCGTCGGGTAACCGAACGATCCGGTTCTAGCCGCCGTCCCCGCCGCTCACGTGGGGGGACTTCAACAGGTTCGCAACGGTGAACTCGCCGTTCATCCGCGCGATGCTCGTGAGCGGGATCGCCTTCGGGCACGCCTCGGCACATTCGCCGTGCCAGGTGCAGTGCCCGAAGTCCTGCTTGTCCATCGCCAGGACCATGTTGGTGGCGCGCTCGTAGCGCTCCGGCTCGCCCTGGGGGAGCAGGTTGAGGTGCGCGACCTTGGCGCTCGTGAAGAGCATCGCGGAGGCGTTGGGGCAGGCCGCCACACACGCGCCGCACTGGATGCATGCGGCGTTGTCGAACGACTGGTCGGCCAGGCTCTTCGGGACGGGCGTGGAGTTCGCCTCGGGGGCGCTGCCCGTGTTCACGCTGACGAACCCGCCGGCCTGCACGATGCGGTCCATCGAGGCGCGGTCGACCACGAGGTCCTTGAGGATCGGGAACGCGCTGGCGCGCCAGGGCTCGAGGTACAGCTCGTCGCCGTCCTTGAACGAGCGCATGTGGAGCTGACACACGGTCGTGCGCGGCATGGGCCCGTGGGGACGGCCGTTGATCATGAAGCCGCAGCTGCCGCAGATGCCCTCGCGGCAGTCGTGCTCGAAGGCGACGGGGTCCTGCCCCTCGCCGGCGAGCCGCTCGTTGAGCACGTCGAGCATCTCGAGGAACGACATGTGCTCGCTCACGTTGCTCACGGCGTACTTCGCGAAGGCACCGGCGGCGGTGCGCTCCTTCTGGCGCCACACATGGAGAGTGAGGTTCACTTGTAGCTCCTCGTCACCGGCTTGACGTAGTTGAAGACGAGGGGCTCCTTGTGAACCGTGGGCGCCGTGCCGACGCCGTTGAACTGCCACGCCGCGGCGTACTGGAAGTTCACGTCGTCGCGGCGGGCCTCGCCTTCGTCCTGGTATTCTTCCCGGAAGTGCCCGCCGCAGCTCTCCTCGCGGTCGCGCGCATCCACACACATGAGCTCGGCGAACTCGAGGAAGTCGGCCACCCGGCCGGCCTTCTCGAGGGACTGGTTGAGCTCGGCACCGCTGCCGGGGACCGTGAGGTTCTCCCAGAACTCGGCGCGAATCGCGGGGATCCGGTCCAGCGCCTCCTGGAGGCCCTCCCGCGTGCGGCCCATGCCACACTTCTCCCACATCAGGTAGCCGAGCTCGCGGTGGAAGCTGTCCGCCGTGCGCTTGCCCTTGATGGCGAGGAACTTGTCGTTCTTGACCGTGACCGCGCCCTCGGCGTCCCGGAAGGCCCCGTTGCTCGTGTCGGTGCCGCCCGGCTTCACGCCGGCGAGGTAGTCCGGGAGCGTGGCGGGGAGGACGAAGTAGCCGTCCGCGAGGCCCTGCATGAGCGCGCTGGCGCCAAGGCGGTTGGCGCCGTGGTCGCTGAAGTTGGCCTCCCCGAGCACGAAGAGCCCGGGGATGTTGCTCATGAGGTTGTAGTCGACCCAGAGCCCGCCCATCGTGTAGTGGGGGGCCGGGTACATCCGCATCGGCACCTGGTAGGGGTCCTCGCCGGTGATGCGGTCGTACATCTCGAAGAGGTTGCCGTACTTCTCCGAGACGTTGGCCTTGCCGAGGCGCTTGATGGCGTCCGCGAAGTCGAGGTACACGCCGCGGGGGGCGCCGCCGACGGCGGGACCGACGCCACGCCCCTCGTCACACACCTGCTTGGCCGCGCGGCTCGCGATGTCGCGGGGCGAGAGGTTGCCGAAGCTCGGGTACTTGCGCTCGAGGTAGTAGTCGCGGGCCTCTTCGGGGATGTCGCGGGGGTTCTTGCCCGCGTCCGCCGGGTTCTTCGGCACCCACACGCGCCCGTCGTTGCGGAGCGACTCGCTCATCAGGGTGAGCTTCGACTGGAAGTCGCCCGCCTGGGGGATGCAGGTGGGGTGGATCTGCGTGAAGCAGGGATTCGCGAAGAGCGCGCCCTGCTTGTGCGCCCGCCAGGTCGACGTGACGTTGCAGCCCTTCGCGTTCGTCGAGAGGAAGAACACGTTGGAGTAGCCGCCCGTCGCGAGGCACACGGCGTCCGCTGCGAAGCTGGTGACCTCGCCCGAGGTGAGGTCACGCGCCACGATGCCGCGCGCACGCCCGTCGACCGTGACCAGCTCGAGCATCTCGTGCCGGGTGAACATCTTCACGCGGCCGGCGGCGATCTGGCGCTCGAGGGCCTGGTAGGCGCCGAGGAGGAGCTGCTGCCCGGTCTGGCCGCGCGCGTAGAACGTGCGGCTCACCTGCGCGCCGCCGAAGCTGCGGTTGGCGAGCAGCCCGCCGTATTCGCGCGCGAAGGGGACACCCTGCGCCACGGCCTGGTCGATGATGTTCACCGAGAGCTCGGCGAGCCGGTACACGTTCTGTTCGCGCGCCCGGAAGTCACCGCCCTTCACCGTGTCGTAGAACAGGCGGTAGACGCTGTCGCTGTCGTTCTGGTAGTTCTTCGCGGCGTTGATGCCGCCCTGCGCGGCGATCGAGTGGGCGCGCCGCGGGCTGTCCTGGAAGCAGAAGCAGGCGACGTTGTAGCCTTGCTCCGCGAGGGTGGCGGCCGCTGCCGCGCCGGCGAGCCCGCTGCCGACGACGATGACGTTGTACTTGCGCCGGTTCGCCGGGTTCACCAGCTTCATGTTGAACTTGTGCCGAGACCAGGCGGTCTCGATCGGTCCATCCGGCAAGCGCGACTTGAGTTCCATCTACTTCACCAGTCCGAGGAGGATGGCGGCGGCGATCGCGACGTTGCCGCCGACGATGAGGGCGGTGACGCCGGACGCGGCGAGCTTGGCGAGGTGCTGCTGGCGGTCGGTCGCGAGGCCGAGCGTGCGGAACATCGCGTACCCGCCGTGGAAGAGGTGCATCCCGAGCAGCACGTTCGCGACGATGTAGAAGATGCCCCAGCCCGGCAGCGAGAGCAGCGCCACGGTGTTGTGGTAGGCCTCGGGCGCGCCGAAGCCCTCGGCGCCCTCCTGCATCCGGAAGTCGGGGTGGACCAGGCCGAACGTCAGGTTCAGCAGGTGCAGCACCACGAACACGAGGATGATCGGGCCGGAGATCTGCATGGTGCGCGAGTAGATGGTCGACGCGCGGCTCTGCTTGACCTTGTAGGCGACCGGGCGCGCCGCGCTCGAGCGCATCCGCAGGTTCACCCACGAGAAGATGTGCGCCACGATGGCCAGCAGCAGGCCGATGCGGGCCGGCCAGATGACCTCGGGGAACGTGTGCAGGAACACGCTGTGGTGGTTGTGGAACTCGGGGCCCCAGAACACCAAGAGGTTGCCCGCCATGTGTACGATCAGAAAGCCGTACATGGCGGCGCCCGTCAGGGCCATGATGACCTTCGCGCCCACCGTCGAGCGCGAGAAGGTGAGGAGCCAGCTCATCGGTAGCCTCGGTGGCGTCGTTGCGTCGGGGTCCACGAATGTATCCGGTCGCGACCGCCGGGGCCACGGTTCGGGCCCCCCGGATCACGCTGGCGAGGCCTCCTCCAAGGACGGGCACGAGGACGCTGGCGCCCGCGCCTAGGGTCCGCTAAATGGTGCCGCTTATCGGAGACGGCGATGGCTGATACCAAGAAGGTCTTGTTCGAGATCACCGAGGAACACCTCGACACGGGGCTTCGTGGATTCCCCGTCGGAACCTGTAGGACTTCGTCGGTCGACCCGATGGAGGGCGTGCACTACGTCGGCTACCCCGTGGCCGACCTCGCGCTGCTCGACCCCGAAGCGGTCGTCTACCTGCTCTTCAACAAGGAGCTCCCCAACGCCGAGCAGCTCACCGCCTTCAAGGCGGACCTCGCGAGCCGCGCCAAGGTCGATCGCTCGGTGATCGACATGCTCAAGGTGCTCCCGAAGGAAGGCCACCCGATGGAGTGGCTCATCGCGGGCCTCACCTTCCTCGGCATGACCGGCAAGACCGGTGACTTCCGGGAGGACGGTCTGAACATGATCGCCCGCTCGGGCGAGCTCATCGCGAACATCTTCCGCATCCGCTCCGGCTGGGGTGACCCCATCCCGAGCAAGCCCGAGCTCGGGCTCGTCGAGAACATGGTCCACATGATGGGCGCCCCGGACGCCGATGCCGAGAAGCTCATCAAGCTCCTCCGCATCTACTACGTGCTCCACGCCGATCACGGCGGCGGCAACCTCTCCACGTTCGTCGGCAAGTCTGTCGCGTCCGGCCTCGCCGATCAGTACAGCTCCCTCGCCGCGTCGATGGCCGGGCTCTACGGCCCCCTGCACGGCCGCGCGAACCAGGAGTGCCTGGAGTTCATCCAGAAGGTCGGCAGCACCGACCCGGACACGGTCGAGTCCTTCGTCCGCAACGAGGTCGCCACCGGCGGCAAGATCTACGGCTTCGGGCACGCCGTGCTCCGCGCCGAGGATCCCCGCGCCAAGGTGCAGTACGCCCTCGGCGAGGAGCTCTGCCCGAACGACCCGTGGTTCCGCACCTCGGTCGTCCTCCGTGAGCGCGCCGTGAAGGTCCTCAAGGAGAACCCGAAGATCCAGAACCCGTACCCCAACGTCGACGCGGTCTCCGGCGCCCTCACGAACGCGTGCGGCCTGAAGGATCCCGAGTACTACACGGTGCTGTTCGGCTTCTCCCGCATCTCGGGCATCGCCGCCCAGATCGTGGACGAGCGGCTCGTCGCCCGCGGTGGCAAGGGCGTGCCGATCTACCGCTGCAAGTACATCGCGAAGGACCAGCCCAAGCGCCGTCTGAACGCGTAAGCGAGCTTCGCCGGGCGTCCTCGGGCGCCCGGCATCCGCAGGCCGCCCTGGGATGACCGCCTCGGGATGAAGGGGGGAGACCGATGTTCGAGAAGCTCGTAGCCCCCTCCGAGGGACAGGCGATCACCGTCGCGGCCGACGGTACGCTCGAGGTGCCGGACCAGCCCATCATCCCCTTCATCGAGGGGGACGGCACCGGCGCCGACATCTGGGCCGCGGCCGTCCGCGTCCTCGATGCGGCGGTGGCGACGGCGTACGGCGGAAAGAAGAAGATCTCCTGGTTCGAGGTCTTCGCGGGGGAGAAGTCGTTCACCCGGTTCGGGGAGTGGCTCCTGCCCGACACGTTGCAGGCCGTGCGCGACTACAAGGTCGCCATCAAGGGGCCGCTCACCACGCCGGTCGGCGGTGGCATCCGCTCGCTGAACGTCGCGCTCCGCCAGGAGCTCGATCTGTACGCGTGCGTGCGGCCCGTGCAGTACTTCGACGGCGTGCCCTCCCCGGTGAAGGCGCCCGAGAAGGTCGACATGGTGATCTTCCGGGAGAACTCGGAGGACATCTACGCCGGCATCGAGTGGGAGGCCGAGAGCGCTGGCGCCAGGCGCGTCATCGCGTTCCTCCGCGACGAGATGAAGGTCGACAAGATCCGTTTCCCGGACACCAGCGGCATCGGCATCAAGCCGGTGAGCCGCGAGGGGACGGAGCGCATCGCCCGTGCCGCGATCACGTACGCGCTGGCGCAGGAGCGTCGGAGCGTGTCGATCGTGCACAAGGGCAACATCATGAAGTACACCGAGGGTGCCTTCAAGAACTGGGCCTACGACCTGGCGGAGCGTGAGTTCGGCGACCAGGTGTGGACCTGGGCCCAGTACGACCGGATCGTCGCGACGGATGGCGAGGCCGCCGCCGACGCCGCGCAGAAGGCGGCCCTTGCGGCCGGCAAGCTGCTGATCAAGGATGTCATCGCCGACTCCTTCCTCCAGCAGATCCTGCTCCGCCCCGAAGAGTACGACGTGATCCTCACGCTCAACCTCAACGGGGACTACTGCTCCGACGCCCTCGCCGCGCAGGTCGGCGGCATCGGCATCGCGCCCGGCGCGAACATCAACTACCGCACTGGCCTCTCGGTCTTCGAGGCGACCCACGGGACCGCCCCGAAGTACGCCGGCCAGGACAAGGTGAACCCGTCGTCCGTCATCCTCTCCGGAGAGATGATGTTTCGGCGCCTCGGGTGGGGCGAAGCTGCCGACCTCCTCATCAGCGCGATGAAGAAGACCATCGGCCAGAAGCGCGTCACCTATGACTTCCACCGCCTGATGGACGGCGCCACGCTGCTCAAGTGCAGCGAGTTCGGCGACGCCCTGATCGAATCGCTCCGAGAGTCTGAATGAAGCTTCACGAGTACCAAGGTAAAGAGCTCCTCCGCAAGCACGGCGTCTCCACGCTGGCAGGGGGCGCCGCGCGCACGGTCGATGAGGCCGTCACCGTCGCCGAGTCCCTCGGCGGGTCGGTGTGGGTGGTCAAGTCGCAGATCCACGCGGGTGGGCGCGGCAAGGGCCGCTTCAAGGGCGACGTGGCCGACGAGGTCCTCGCGCAGGTCCTCGAGGGCGTCGACAACCTGCCCGGCAAGGGCGGGGTTCGCGTCTGCACCTCGACCGACGCGGTGCGCGCCGCGGCGCAGGCGTTCCTGGGGAACACCCTCGTCACCAAGCAGACCGGCGCGGCCGGTAGCCTCGTGCAGACCCTCTTCGTCGAGGCGGGCTGCCAGATCGTGAAGGAGTACTACCTCGCGATCCTGCTCGACCGCGCCACCAGCCGCGTGCTGGTCATGGCGTCGGCCGAGGGCGGCACCGAGATCGAGGAGGTCGCCGAGCACCACCCCGAGCGGATCCTGAAGGAGTGGGTCGATCCGGTCGCCGGCCTCGGCGCCTGGCAGGCCCGTCGTCTCGCGTTCGGGCTCGGCCTCACCGGCAAGACCGTGAACAGCTTCGTGAAGCTGGTCCTCGGGCTGTACCGCACGTACGACGCGATCGACGCCTCGATGCTCGAGATCAACCCGCTGGTGGTCACGGCCGCCGGCGACACGATCCCGCTCGACGCGAAGGTCACGATCGACGACAACGCGCTGTTCCGCCACCCCGACATCGTGCAGATGCGCGATCTCGCCGAGGAGGACCCCGCGGAGATCGAGGCCGGCAAGTACGACCTCTCCTACGTCAAGCTCGACGGCACCATCGGCTGCCTCGTGAACGGCGCGGGTCTCGCGATGGCGACCATGGACATCATCAAGTTCTACGGTGAAGAGCCGGCGAACTTCCTCGATGTCGGCGGCGGCGCCACGAAGGAGAAGGTCACCGCGGCCTTCAAGATCATCACCCGCGATCCCGCGGTGAAGGGCATCCTCGTCAACATCTTCGGCGGCATCATGAAGTGTGATGTCATCGCCGAGGGCGTGCTCACGGCGGTGCGCGAGGTGGGCCTGTCCGTGCCCCTGGTGGTGCGCCTCGAGGGCACCAACGTCGAGCTCGGCAAGAAGATCCTGGCGGAGAGCGGCCTCGCCGTCATCCCCGCCGACACGATGGCGGACGCGGCCGAGAAGATCGTTGCCGCTGTGAGGGCGTAGACCATGGCCATCCTCGTCGATTCCAACACCCGCCTCGTCTGCCAGGGCATCACCGGCTCGGCCGGCGCGTTCCACTGCGGCCAGATGCTGGCCTACGGCACCAAGCTCGTCGCGGGCGTCACCCCCGGAAAGGGCGGCACCCTCTTCAACGACGCGGTGCCCATCTACGACACCGTGGCCGACGCGGTGCGTGAGACCGGCGCCAACGCCACCGTCATCTTCGTGCCGCCGCCGTTCGCGGCCGACGCGATCATGGAGGCCGCGGACGCCGGCGTGAAGCTGATCGTGCCGATCACCGAGGGCATCCCGGTGAAGGACATGATCATCGCGTGGCGCTACCTGCAGGGCAAGGACGTGCGGATGATCGGGCCCAACTGCCCCGGCATCATCACCCCCGGCCAGTGCAAGATCGGCATCATGCCGGGCCACATCCACACGCCGGGCCGCATCGGCGTGCTCTCGCGTTCGGGCACCCTGACCTACGAGGCGGTGGGCCAGCTCTCCCGCGTCGGGCTCGGGCAGTCGACCGCGATCGGCATCGGTGGCGATCCGATCATCGGCACCAAGCACATCGACGCGCTCAAGCTCTTCAATGACGACCCCGACACCGACGCGGTCATCATGATCGGCGAGATCGGCGGAAGCGCCGAGGAAGAGGCGTGCGCGTGGGCCAAGGTGCACATGAAGAAGCCTGTCATCGGCTTCATCGCGGGCGCCACCGCCCCGCCGGGCCGCCGCATGGGCCACGCGGGCGCGATCATCTCCGGCGGGCAGGGCACCGCCGAGGCGAAGTACCAGGCGATGGAGGATGCCGGCATCCACATCGTCCGTAGCCCCGCCGAGATGGGCCGCAAGATGGCGCAGGTGCTCGGCAAGGCGTAGCACTCGAGGGTCCTTCGTGGACTCGAACAGGGGTCGGCCGCGAGGCCGGCCCCTTCTTCGTTTTACAGGACGTCGCGGACGAGATAGAGCGCCGGCCCCTTCCAGGAGCATCCCATGGCCACCGAGCGCACCCTCTCCATCATCAAGCCCGACGCCGTCAAGAACCAGAACATCGGCGCGATCATCGCCCGCTTCGAGTCCGAAGGCCTCCGCATCGCCGCCGCGAAGAAGGTCCAGCTCGATCGTCGTGAGGCCGAGGGCTTCTACGCCGAGCACGCCGGCCGCGGCTTCTTCGGCGAGCTCGTCGAGTTCATGACCTCCGGCCCCGTGGTCGTGATGGTGCTCGAGGGCGACGACGCGATCGCGAAGAACCGCACCATCATGGGCGCCACCAACCCCGCCAACGCCGCCGAGAACACCCTCCGCAAGCTCTTCGCCGCGTCCGTCGGCGAGAACGCCGTGCACGGCTCCGATTCCCCCGCGTCGGCCGCCCGTGAAGTGTCCTACTTCTTCGCCGCCACCGAGATCCTCTAAGAACGCGCGTCCCTGATCTCCGCTATGCTGTCGCCTCTCCGGACATCTCGTTCCGGACATCTCGGAGGGAGACGCCATGGCGAAGCAGATCGGGGACGGCTTCCACCTCAAGTTCACGATCGGCAAGGCCCTGTGGAACGACATGTTCCGCGTGGGCCTCCCGTTCAAGGTGTCCGACGGGCAGTTCGACCTCGTCGACAACCTGCGCTCGGGCTTCAAGCGGCTCGAGGTCCGGGAGAAGGTGAGGGGGCTGCTGGAGGATCGTGAGGTCCCCCAGGTGCTCCTGCGCGGCAAGGAGATCGCCAAGACCGTGTGGGGCCACCGCCGCGAGCAGGTGTACCGCGTCGTGAACGAGATGGTGCGCGTCGAGGGAGACTGGAAGGTCGAGGTCGACCAGGAAGGCTCCGAGTTCAAGTACTCGCACCAGCGCTTCGGCGTCGAGGCCCACGTCAAGGCCGTCGCCACCGGCAAGGTGTACCTGCTCCGCCAGAACATCGAGTTCCCGTTCGTGCTGGAGAAGCGCATCGGCGCCGAGGCCGCCCTGGGCGACATCCGGTACGACAAGGAGCGCCGCGCGCTCGTGGGCCACCTCGAGGACGTGACGGTCGACCTCGGGGACAACTTCATCCTCCAGCTGCTCAACCGCGGCGCCGAGTACCTGCTGGCCCAGCAGACCCCCAAGGTGAACCCGGTCCAGATCCTCAAGAAGGATCAGATCGAGGAGATGATCAGCCCCGCCGGCGGCCCGCTGCGGCTCAAGATGGGCGTCGAGGACGTTGCGCTCGACATCGACGAGGACGAGCTCACCCTCAAGGTGAAGTTCGGCTTCGCCCAGCTGCAGATCGAAGGCAGCTGATGCTCTGGCGGCCGGGGAAGACCAAGGCAAAGGAGCGCTCCTCCGAGCGGCTCCCCCCCGGCCAACGCCTCGTGAAGGGCTGGCCGGTGCTGCACGAGGGCGAGGTCCCCACGTTCGACCCGGAGACCTGGCGCTTCCGCGTGTGGGGGGAGGTCGAGACGCAGCTGGAGTGGACGTGGGACGAGGTCCAGGCGCTCCCGCGGATGGAGACGACCCAGGACTTCCACTGCGTCACCACCTGGTCCAAGTACGACAACCGGTGGTCGGGTGTGGCCGTGCGCGAGGTCCTCGCCCGCGCCGGGGTGCGCGCGAGCGCGGCCCACGTGTTGGTCCACTGCTACGACGCGCTCGGCTACACCACGAACCTGCCCCTGGCCGACTTCGACCGCGCGGACAACCTGTTCGCGCTCGCCCACGACGGCGCGCCGCTCCCCCCCGATCACGGCGGCCCCATCCGGCTCGTCGTGCACCACCTCTACGCGTGGAAGTCGGCGAAGTGGGTGTCGGGGGTCGAGGTGCTGCCGAAGGACGTGCGCGGCTACTGGGAGGAGCGCGGGTACCACAACCGCGCGGATCCCTGGCTCGAAGAGCGGTACTCCTACCAGGAGTGAGCCCGCTCGCTTCTACGGCCGCCCGTTCACCCAGCCGCGCCACGGATGCCCGGGCACGCCGATCCGCAGCGCCACCACGCCCTGGAGCGCCGCGACGGGCACCGGGCCCCACCAGCGCGAATCCAAGGCGGCGTCCCGCGCGTCGGCGCCCAGGAACGCGGTGCCGTCGGGCACGCCCGACTCCTCCAGGCCCCACCGCACCGGGCGCGCGGCGAGCTCGACCAGGTGCGGGCCCTCGGTCCGCACCACCCGCGTGGTGTTCCGGTCCATCTCCAGGACCCGCGGTGCATCGGACCCGGCGGTGTGGAACACACCGTCCTCGTAGCGCACCGCGCCCCCGAGGGTCTCGACGCGGCGGAGGGTCCACCGCGCGGGGTCGAGGGGGTCGACGAGGGCGACGATGTCGCCGGTGCGGACCTCCATCGGGAGGACCACCACGAGGTCTCCCGCGAGGAAGGAGGGCGCCATCTCGTCGTCGGGCACCCACGCGAGCCGGGGGAGGACGAGGGCCGCCGTGAGCGCGACAACCCCGCCCGCGACCCCGAGCGCGCGGAGGGACCGAGGGGAGACGCGCGGCGGCTCGTGGGCGCTCGGCCCGTCCACCCTCACCCGAGCCTCAGAACTCGACCGAGAGTGGCTCGCCGGGGGTCAAGGCGCGGTCGATCACCTGGAGGGTGACCGGCACGCCCCACTCCTGGATGGTCTGGTCCCGGAGCTGGCGCATGGGCACGGGCTCGACGGCGACGCCGACGGAGCGGACGGTGGCGTCGAAGCGGCTCCCGCCCGTTCCCCACACGGAGACGGGAGAGCCCGGTGTCAGGCCGCGGGCCCGCGCGATGTCGACGAAGACGACGGCGTCTTGCGACGTGGTCTCGGTGACGGTCAGCACGGGAACGCCGGCCTGGACCCACTGGCCCGGGGTCGGGAAGCCCTCGTCGATGACCTCGGTGCGTCCGTCGCGCGCCTGGAAGCCCACCGGCGCGGTGACGATGCCGGAGACGTAGGCCCGGAGCACGTTCGAGTCCGCGACCAGGCGGAGCGACTCGAGGTGCACCGCGGCGGACTCGACGGCGGACTTGAGCAGATCACTCTGCGAACCGCCCGCGCGCTCGCGGGCATCCTCGTAGGCGGCGTTCAGGGCCTCGACCTCGGTGAGACGTGCGTCAACGGAGGCCTTCGCAGCGTCGCGGAGGGTCTTGAAGCGCTCGACCTCACTCGCGGCGACGAGCACGCCCGGCGCGCCCGCCCGCCCGAGCTCCTGCTCTTGCACCAGGAGCTCCGCACGGTCGCGCTCGAGCTCGACCCGCGCCCGGAGCCACGCCGCGCGCGCCCCTTCGAGGTCCCGCGCGAAGCGGCGGCCGCGGTCGGCCTCCTCGACGCCCAGCTGGGCCTCCAGGCTGCGCAGCTCTGCCTCCGCGGAGGCGATCTCCTGGTTGAGCAGGGGCACCTCGATCTTCGCGAGCACGGCCCCCGCCTCGACCTTCTGGAACGGCACCACCTCGATGGTGGCGATGCGGCCGCTCTCGGGCGCCCGGATGAGGTGGGCCTTGGTCACGGCCACGGCCGTTCCGCCGTCCCCCCCCACGCTCCGCACGAGGAGCCAGACGCCGCACGCCATCGCCGCCGCGCCCCACGCGAGGGCCATGAAAATCTTGCCGCGCATCGCCCTGAGGCGACGCCCGAGAGGCATGGTTCTTCTCACCATTCTTCTGCCCGCTCCTCGATGGCCACCGTCACCTGCGTGGTGCCCTCGACAGCGCGCACGGCGCGCAGGAGGTCCTCCCGTTCCGCAGGGTGAAAGAGCCGGATTTCGTAGCTGAACTCGGACTGCTCGCCCGCGTCGCCCTGGCGGAGCGCCACGAGCTCATGGGTGCGACACCAGTTGGTCAACACCTGCTCGACCGCGCCGGAGACGCTCCCGGCGCCGCGTACACGGAGCATGCCCGTGTCGGAATGTTTGGTGGCGAAGCCGCTGAATTGGAGCGTCGTCGCCACGATCCCGATCATGAGCGAGCCGAGGATCGCGACGGCGTGCTGCTGCGCGCCCACGGAGATGCCAACGGCCAGCGCCAGGAAGATGAAGGTCGTGTCTCGCGCGTCCCGCACCACGGTGCGGAAGCGGATGATGGCGAGCGCGCCGACGAGGCCGAACGCGCGCGCGATGCTGTCGCCGACGACGAGCATCACCATGGTGATGATCATCGACAGGAGCACGATGCTGTGGACCATGTTGCGGGAGTAGGACAACCCGCGGTGGGTCATCTGGTACAGCCACGCCACGAACGTGCCGAGCACGAAGGAGAGCAGGAGGTCGAACGCGGCGTCGGTCATCGACAGGTGACCCGCCACGCTCCCCGAGCCACTCAACCAATCTAAGGGATTCAACGTGCCATCCTTGAGTCCCGGGCGGACTCTCTTGCGCGATTCTCGTCCATGCCTTGCAGCACTTCGACGGCATGACGGTACTTCGACATCGAGCGGCGCTCCAGGTCGAAGCGCCGGACGGTGTCCGCGACCCACGCGGGGTAGGACCCGTTGTACTTCAACTCCAAGATTACGATGCCCTTGACTTCGTCGATCGGGTACCACTGTTCCGGCACGGCGAGCCCCTTGGTGGGCGGTGCGCACGCGATGGAACTGTCGAAGGTGATGCGAACGAGGCCGCGATCTCCACCGACGTAGGCGAACCGCTCGTAGGTGACCCACGCCCGCGGATAGGCCCGATATCGGTCCATGTGCGTGCGGAAGTTCTCGATCGCGCTGCCCCCCACGTTGCGCGGCGTCCCCCCGCCGTCGAGGATGCGCACCGCCTCTGCGCGGTCCACCTCGCCGCGCGACTTGCGCATGGCCTCCCCGTTCCGGGACTTGACCTCGAGGAACACCGGCGCCGTGGGTGTGAAGGCGTAGGTGCGGGCCCGCAGCTTGAACCTGGAGAAGTTCCCGTTCCGGGTCTCGCGGTAGATGCGCCAGTCCGGGTCGTCCAGGTACAACGAGTGGACCGGGTACCGTGCGGAGCCGCCTTCGCCGTGGGCGTCCGGCTCCATGTACCGAGCGATCCACTCGCGGACCTGCTCGGCCTTCTCCGGCGTGATGCGGTATTTGATCTCGTAGCGGGTAGCGGTGCGCACGGAATCCTCGTCACATGAACGTTTCAATCGTAGAGGCCCGTCGCGCCCGCGGCAAGGGACGCGGGGGAATCGACGGAAGCTTCACAAGCTCGGCGGGATCGCGCTGTTCAGCGGCTGCTCGCGTCGAGGGCCGGGGGCTCTCGTACGCGCCTTCCCCCTGGGGTTGCGACTCGGGTCCGGTGCGCGTAGGGTAGCGCGGTGTTGGAGAACGGATGCGTTCCTGGTTGTTCCTTTGTGTGTTCGCGGGCTGCGACCTCATCTCGGTGAAGCCCAGCGGGAGCGACACCGGGCCCTTCGAGGCGGACGCGGACACGGACGCCGACAGTGACGCGGACAGTGACGCGGACAGTGACGCGGACAGTGACGCCGACAGCGACGCTGACACTGACACCGACACCGAGATCGATGTGGACACCGCCCTCTGTGACGAGGTCCTCTCCAGTGCCCAGCCCGGCGGGCCCGGCTGCTTCACCGACACCATCGCGTGCGGCGACGTGGTGGAGGGCACGAACGACGGCGGGGAGACCGATTTTGTCGGCGAGGATTGGGAGTCCTGGTTCTGCACACCCAACCTGGACCGCTGGGACTATGCGTCGCCAGAGCGGGTGTACTCGCTGTTCATCCCCGCGGCCACGACCGCCACGTTCGCCTTCGAGACGCCCTGCGCCGATCTCGACCTGTTCGTGGCGTACTGGCAGGACGAGGACACCTGTCCCAGCTCCGCCAGCAGCATCCGCGAGTGCGAGACCGTCGACGACGAGGGCAACGGCGGGTTCGTGAGCGTCTGGTCGGACGTGGGGGCCTGGTACGTGGTCGCGGTGGACGGGCGCGGCGGGGAGACCGGCAACTTCCGCCTCTCGGTCGATTGTGAAGACTGACCTGTGAAGACTGACCGAGGAACGGTGACCGAATGACCCTCTCCCCTTCCGGCGGCGCCCTCCGACCCGACCGCGGCGCCCCCATCGTGCTCCGGCTCCTCCCGCACGTGCACCACCCGCCCGCGCGCGTGCTCGTGCCGGATGTGGGGGAGGGGAACGAGGCGCGAGCGCTCGACGCACGCGGGTACCGCGTGACCGTCATGGGCGGCGCGGTCCCGGCGCCGGGCGTCGCCCACGCGGCGGGTACGTTCCTGGAGAACGCGCCGGTCGGCTTCGATCTCGTGTGTGAGGCCGGGGCGTTCGGAGCGCTCCAGGGCGCCGCGCGTGCACGCTACGTGGACGCCGCCGCGCAGGCCCTGAGGCCGGGCGGCCTGCTCTTCGGCGCGTTCCCGGCGGACGAGGCCGGCGCGGGCGAGCTCATCGCGCTGATGTCCCCTCGCTTTGACGTGGCGCGCCTGGAGCCCAGCGGGGCGCTGGGTGGCTGGCTCGAAGCAATCTTCGTCCGGAGGTAGCGTGGCCACGCTCTCCTTCGTCGGAGTCGAGAAGCGCTTCGGCGCCGTGCAGGTCCTCCATCGGGTCGATCTCGAGGTCGCGGAGGGCGAGTTCATCGTGCTCGTCGGGCCCTCGGGCTGCGGCAAGAGCACGCTGTTGCGCTGCATCGCCGGCCTCGAGGAGATCACCGGCGGCGAGCTCCGGATCGACGGCCGTCGCGTGAACGACGTGGCCCCGCGCGACCGTGACGTCGCGATGGTGTTCCAGTCCTACGCGCTCTACCCGCACATGACCGTGCGCGAGAACATGGGATTTGCCCTCTCGCTCCAGAAGCACCCCGAGGCCGAGGCGCGGGTTGCGGCCGCCGCCCAGATGCTCGGCCTCGCCCACCTCCTCGATCGGTTCCCCCGCGAGCTCTCGGGCGGCCAACGCCAACGCGTGGCGATGGGGCGCGCGATCGTGCGCCGGCCGAAAGTGTTCCTGTTCGACGAGCCCCTCTCGAACCTCGACGCCTCGCTGCGGAACTCGGTGCGCGTGGAGCTGCGTCGCCAGCACGCGGCGCTGCGTACGACCACCGTGTACGTGACCCACGATCAGACGGAGGCGCTCACCCTCGCCGACCGCATCGTGGTGCTCAACGGCGGCATCGTGCAGCAGGTCGGCACGCCCGACGAGCTCTTCTTCGAGCCCGTGAACCGCTTCGTGGCGGGCTTCATCGGGAGCCCGGGGATGAACTTCCTCGAACGTCTCGAGGACGACGTGATCGGCGTCCGCCCGAACGACGTGAAGATCGGCGAGGGGCCGCACGAGGCCCTCGTCGAGGTGGTGGAGAAGCTCGGGTTCGAGTCCATGGTGCACCTCCGGATCGGGGAGGAGGTGCTCGTGGCCCGCGTCGAGGGGCCCGTGCCCAGCGGGAAGGTGCGCGTTGCGTTCGTCCGCGCCTACCGCTTCGACCGCAAGACCGGCGCGAGGACCGGGTGATCCCGTTCTGGGCGGCGTGCGCCGCGGCGATCGGCAGCGCGCACGCCGGGGAGGTCACGCTCTGGCACGCCTGGCGCGGTGACGAGCGGGTGGCGCTCGATCAGCTCGTGGAACGCTACAACGCGGAGTTTCCGGGCACGACGGTGCGCCCGGTGTTCGTGTCCTACGAGAGCCTCTCCTCGAAGGTCGAGGCGGCCGTGCCGCGCGGCAACGGCCCCGATCTGTTGGTGTTCGCGCACGAGAAGATCGGCGGCTGGACGGACGAGGGGCTCATCCTCCCGGTGCCGACCGACGCCGTGGGCGGGCTGCACCCGGTCACGGTCGACGCGCTGACCCTCCGCGAGCAGGTCTGGGGCTGGCCGCTCGCGTACAAGTCGCTCGCGCTGTTCTACAACCGCGCGCTCGTGGCCGAGCCGCCCGCCACCTCGGACGCCCTCCTCGCGGCCGCCACGGCGCTGCGCGGGCCCGATCGCTGGGGGTATGCCTGGGAGGCGTCGAGCGCCTACGCGGACGCCGCGTGGATGCACGGGTTCGGAGGCGGGGTGTTCGGCGGCGATGGGCAGGTGCGGCTCGACTCGCCCGAGAACGTCGCGGCCTTCGGGTTCGTCCGCGCCCTCGCCGACCTCGGCCCCGCCGAGCCCAGCGGCGCGCTCCTGACCCAGCTCTTCAACGAGGGGCGCGTCGCGATGGTCGCGAACGGGCCGTGGTTCCTCGGTGAGGTGGGCGCCGTCGACTACGGCGTGGCCCCGCTCCCCGTGGTGTCCGCCACCGGCCGCCCCGCCGCGCCCTACGTCACCGTCGAGGCCCTCTTCCTCGCGCGGGAGGGTGCCGAGGCGCGCGCCTTCGCCGCGTGGATGGTGGGGGACCAGGCCGCGGAGGTGCGCCACCGCGTCGGCAAGCAGCTCGTCGCGAACACGTCGGTCGTCGTGACCGATCCGCGCCTCGCCGCGTTCCGCACCCAGCTCGACACCGCCGTGCCGATGCCGACGGGCAAGGCGATGGCGCAGACGTGGGAGCCGCTCGCCCGCGCGTTGCGACGGTTGGTGCGCGGCGCGATCGACGCCGAAGCGGCCGCCAAGGAAGCGCAGTTCCAGTACGCCATCGTCTCGCGGCCCGCGCCGCCCGAGGCCGATCCCCGGCCCTGGCTGGTCGTGGGCGGGCTCGCGCTCGTGGCCGGGTTCGTGTGGGTCGCGCGGGAGGCCATGCAAGCGCCGCTCGCGCGTTGGCGCTTCGCGTTCGCCTGGGTGGCGCCCGCGTTCTCGGCGATGACCCTGCTCGTCGTGCTCCCCTTCGTGGTGGGCGCGGCCGTGAGCCTGTTCGACTACGACCAGCAGGAGTGGACCTTCGTGGGCATGGCCCACTTCGTCGACATCCTGCTCGCGCGGGACTTCCCGCTCACCAGCCCGCTCTCCTTCTGGTCGACGCTCGCCGTGACGATGCTCTGGACCGTCGCGAACGTGATCCTGCACGTCGGCATCGGCGTCGCGCTCGCCATGCTCCTGCGCGAGCCCTGGGTGCGGCTCCGCGGCGTGTTCCGCGCGCTGCTCATCCTCCCGTGGGCGGTGCCGAGCTACATCACCGCGCTGATCTGGAAGGGCATGTTCCACCGCCAGTTCGGCGCGATCAACGGGCTGTTGGTCGCGATCGGCCTCGAGCCGGTGTCGTGGTTCGCGCAGTGGTCGACCGCGTTCGCGGCCAACGTGACGACCAACACGTGGCTCGGCTTCCCGTTCATGATGGTGGTCACGCTCGGCGCGCTCCAGGCCATCCCGCGCGATCTGGAGGAGGCCGCCGAGGTCGACGGCGCGAGCGGCTGGCAACGCTTCCGCCACGTCACGCTTCCCTTGTTGAAGCCGGCGTTGCTCCCCGCGGTCATCCTCGGGAGCGTCTGGACGTTCAACATGTTCAACGTCATCTACCTCGTGAGCGGCGGCGAGCCGGACGGGGGGACCGACATCCTCATCTCGCAGGCGTACCGGTGGGCGTTCACGCGCGGCCACCGCTACGGCTACGCCGCCGCCTACGCCGTGCTCATCTTCGGCGTGCTCGTGCTCTACGGCCGCGTCGCCAACCGCCTCGCCGGCCGGAAGGTGGTCTGATGCGCGCCCCGTCCCCCTTCCGCGTCGCCGTGACCCACGCCGCCCTGGTGGCCCTCACCGCCGCCACCATCTTCCCGGTGCTCTGGGTCGTGAAGATGGCGCTCTCGCCCTCGCAGAGCTTCACCCTCTCCGCGAACCCGCTCCCCACCGACGTGACGCTCGACAACTTCACGGCGGTCGTCGGCACCACCGACGCCACGGGCGCGTGGTTGTTCGGGCGACAGCTGTTCAACTCGCTCGTGGTCTCCGGCGTCACCGCCGCCTTCGGCGTCGCGCTCGCGTGCACCGCCGGCTACGCGCTCTCCCGCTGGAACTTCCCCGGGCGGGACCGCATGATGGGCGCGTTCCTGCTCACGCAGATGTTCCCGGGCGTCGTGATGGCGATCCCGCTCTACCTGCTCCTCGACACGCTCGGCCTGCTCGACAGCCTCTCCGGCCTCGTGCTCGTCTACTCGACCACCACCGTGCCGTTCGCGACGTGGAACCTCAAGGGCTACTTCGACACGATCCCCCGGGATCTGGAGGAGGCCGCCATGCTCGACGGCGCGAGCCGCTGGGTGACCTTCACCCGCATCATCCTCCCGCTCGCCCGGCCCGCGATCGTCGTGACCGCGCTGTTCGCGTTCATGACCGCGTGGAACGAGTTCATCCTCGCGGCCACGCTGATGGGCGACGAGCGCGCCTACACGCTCCCCGTCGTGCTCAACGGCTACGTCGGCGAGTTCGGGGCCGAGTGGGGCAACTTCGCCGCGGGCGCCATCCTCGTGAGCCTGCCGGTCACCGCGTTGTTCTTCGTCCTCCAGCGCCACCTCGTCGAGGGGCTGACCGCGGGCGGCGTGAAGGGCTGATCACACAGACACGATCGGCTCAGAGCGGCGCGACCGACACCTGGTACAGCTGCCAGCTCGCGCCGCCCTCGCAGAACAGGCGGCCCGCGTAGAAGCTGTCGACCGACGGGACGAGCGGCCCTTCGATCACGCTGCACGTCTTGCCGACGAGCGAGGCGCGATCGGCGTGATGGCGATCCGCGGGCGCGACGTCGACGATGCGCACCATGCGGCCGGCGGGCACCGGATCTCCCTGGAGCCGCCCGTCGGCCTTGCGGGAGGGCGTGCGTGCGCCGCCGGACGCGGGGGCCGGCGTGTCGCCGCCGGGATCGAGCGCGACCTGGAAGAAGAAGTAGTCCACGCCGTCGTCGCAGCGGAGGGCGCCGGAGACCCAGGCGCCTCCGGTGGGCGCAAGAGCCTCCTCCACCACGGTGCAGCGCTGCCCGATGAGCGCGCCGCGTCGGGACGCGTTCGCGTCGGCCACGGAGAGGTCACGAATGCGGACGCGCGCGCCGATCGGCCAGGCGGAGGCGGGCGACGCGTCGTCCACGGCGAGCTCGGGCCCCGCCGGCACGGCGGGTGGAGGGGCCTCGGGGGGCTCCAGGCCGAGCTCGCCGAGGGTGTCCCCGAAGGTGTCGCCGATGGTGCCCCCGACCATCGCGCTGAAGACGCCCCGCTCGATCTCCACCTGGTAGAAGTACAGGCCCTGGTCGTCCGGGCACGCGAGCGCGCCGCTGTAGTAGGCGTCCCGAAAGGGGCCGCGCGACTGCCGCACGAGACCGGGATCCCCCACGACGCACACCTGCCCCACGAGGTCGTCGCGGAAGCGCCAGAACGCGTCCTTGCGGCCCACCCCGTTGATGCGAACGGTCGTACCGGTCGCGATGAGCTCGGGCTCGTCCTTCGCGGCGGCGGGGGAGGAGAGCGTGAGCAGGAGCGCCAGGCCGCCGAGCATCAATCGAGCACCAGGGGCTGGTTGCCGAGCTGGTTCGTGTGCGTGGTCTGGGCGCCGCCGGGCGCGGTGACGACGATGGTGTCGATCAGGCAGGCGCCGCCGAGGCCGAAGTGCAGCGCGGTGTCGTTCTGGATGCCCGCGTGCCCGTACCCGCCGGACACCTCCTGTGTCTGCGTGACGCCCCCCGCCGTCAGGTCGACGCGGGTGCCGACGGACAGGCCCTCCAGACGCACCCAGTTGCCGACGGGCGCGATGTTCTCGTACAGGTGCACCTCGCGGGTGGTCCAGGGCGAGCCCGAGCGCTGGAAGGACGAGCCGGTGGCGAAGTCGAGGTCACCGTCGAGATCGAAGTCCGCGATCGCCATGCCGGCGGGCCACGGGTGGTTCATCCCGGTCGCGTCGCTGACCTCCTCGAACTGGCCGGCCTCGGTCTGGCGCCACAACCACACGTGGGTGTCCTCGTAGTCGCTCGACCCGAGGACGATGTCCTTCCACCCGTCGTTGTCGAAGTCCATGAACGCGGCGTGCAGGTCGCCCTCGTTCCACGAGCCGCGGCGGCTGCGGGCGAGGCCGTTGTCCTCGCTGTCGATCCGCTCGAACATGCCGGACCCGTCGTTCAAGAGGAGCTGCGTCGGATCGGCGGAGCCGCCGGCCCAGTCGTGCACGATGCTGGCCGTGTACGTGTCGTTGTCGCCGTCGTTGTCGATGTCGGCGCACACGGTGGTGAAGCCGTTGCCGGCGAGCCGCGCGGGCTGATCGTCGTAACCGACATTCCAGTAGTTGTCGGGGAACGCGCCGTTGCAGCGGACGGTGGGCGTCGGGTCGCCGCTGCCGCCGTAGGTCTCGTGCCAACAGGCGTACATGTAGTTGTCGGCGTAGTCGAAGTTGTCGTCGTCATCGAAGCCGGCCTCGTCGCCGATCTCGACGAAGCTGTCCCCGCCCTGGTTCGACCAGAGCTGGTTCCACGCGCGGCCGTAGTTGGTGGCGAGGAGCTCCGGGAGCGTGTCGCCGTCGAGATCGCAGGCCGTGGCGCCATAGGCGGGCCGCCGGGTGTCACGCTCGAGAAAATCCGCGGTCGTGCGGCCGCGCGCGAGGTTCAGGCCGACGTCGGCGGTCATGTCGGTGAACGTGCCGTCGCCGTTGCCGCGGAGGAGCTGGTCCTGGCCGGCGGCGGTGGACGCGCCGTACTCGAGGTAGAACGCCACTTGCCACAGATCGAGAACACCGTCGGCATCGTAGTCGGTGAACGACGCGGCGGTGACGGGGTAACCGTCCAGATCGCAGAGGTCGGAGCGGTCGGCGAAGGTGAAGTGCCCCGCGCCGTCGTTCAGGAGGATCTCGGAGCAATCGCCGGTCGCGTCCTCCGTGGCGTCGTCGAGGAAGCGGCCGGCGAGCGCGTCGAGATCGCCGTCGTTGTCGACGTCGCCGTACACGAACAACGTGGCGCTGCTGCCGGTGCCGCCGTCGCGGTTCTGGATGAGCCCGCTCTGCTCCGTCTCGTCGACGAACGTGCGCCCGCCGCCCTCGGCGGGGCGGTTCATCAGCACGTAGTGGTAGCGGACCGGCGGATCGGCCGCGAGGTCGTCGCGCGTGTTGCCGAACAGCT
Source organism: Myxococcota bacterium (assembly GCA_040386535.1). Classification (GTDB taxonomy): domain Bacteria; phylum Myxococcota_A; class UBA796; order UBA796; family SXON01; genus CAJBVW01. The sequence goes on from JAZKFH010000012.1 coordinate 66,994, forward strand.
GCGTGACGATCAGATCGGGGTAGCGGTCGCCGTCGAGATCGACGGTCTGCAGGCGCCCGCCCTGAACCCCCACGAGGCCCCAGGCCTCGGTGTGGTCCTCGTAGGCCGTGTCCCCCGACCACGCGCTCGATGGCGCGGGATCACAGGTCGGCACGACCGGATCGGGCTTGTTGTCCGTGGGGTCGACGCAGGCGGCGAGGAGGAACAGCAGGGTGGGGTTCACCCGCCGATGGTACCCGATCCCGGCGGGAGTCGGCTCGCGATCGGCCCAGGTCGCGATATGCCGGGTGTCGAACGGAGGCGCCATGTGGTTGCTCGCGGTCCTCTCCTGCCAGCCCGTGATCAACGGCCCGGGCCCGAAGGACGAGGAAGAGCCCGTCGTGTTCGCGGTCACGAGCCTCGCGCCAACCTCGGGCCCGGCGTCGGGAGGCACGTCCGTGAGCGTGCGCGGGGCCGGCTTCAACGAGGCGAGCACCGTGACCGTGGGCGGCGCCCCGTGCGCCTCGTGGGCGTGGTTGTCCTCGACCGAACTCCTGTGTGTCACGCCCGCGGGGACCCCCGGCCCCTCGACCCTGGTGGTGACTGGGGGCGCGGAGTCAGCGTCGCTGCCCTACACGTTCCTCGAAGCGAGCGACACGGACACGGACACCGACACCGACACGGACACCGACACGGACACGGATACCGACACGGACACGGACACGGACACGGACACCGACACCGACACCGACACCGATACCGACACGGACACCGACGACACCGCCGCCGCCGTGCCGATCGACTACTGCCACCTCCAGTACCCGTGTTCCCAGACCGTCTCCGGCGGGGCGAGCTCCGAGACCGTCTACGGCTGGGTGTACCAGGCCGGGGTCACCGACGGCGCTGGGGCGGGCGCCGGGCTCGTCATCGAGGTCGGCGTCGGCCCGGACGGCTCCAACCCGGCGACCAGCCCGGCGTGGGCGTGGGAGCCGATGGCCTACAACGTCGACAAGGACGGCCTGTCCCCCGGCGACCTCGCGAACGACGAGTACCAGGGCCGGTTCGCCGCGCCCGCCACCGCGGGGTCCTACGACTTCTGCGTGCGCGCGAGCGCCGACAGCGGCACGTCCTGGACGTACTGCGACGGCGGTGGGGACGCGTGCCCGGGGAACGGCTCGGACGACGGCTACACCGCGATCGACGCGGGTGCGCTCGTGGTGCCGTAGAGGATCAGCTCGCGGCGAGGAGCGGCTTGAGCTCGCCGGACTTGCGGAGGGCATCGAGGTCGGACGCGCCGCCCAGGAGCGCGCCGTTCACGAACACCATCGGGAACGTGGGCCAGCCCGCCCAGATCTTGATGGCGAGGCGCTTCTTCCAGCCGCTGAGGTAGTTGCCGTACTCCAGGTACGTGTACCCGATGTCCTCCTCCTGGAGGATGCGGCGCGCGTTCTTCACAGGGACGTTCCAGGCCATTCCCACGACGACCACCTTGTCTCTCGCGACGGTACCCGCCACCTCGGCGATGGTGGCCGTGTGGTAACGGTCGCGGGCCGCGAGGGCGGACGGGTGGAAGCGGGAGAGGACGGTCATGGGGAAGGTCCGGGAGTTAGGAGGGGCGAATGGCATCCAAGTTCTCTCGGATGGCGCAGCTCGGGGCGCTGACGACCCGGGTCTCGTCGTCCTATCTCGGCAACAAGGTGGCCGGGATCTTCCAAGGCGAGGAGGCGCGCAAGGCCGGCCTCGATCGTACCCACCAAGAGAACGCGGAGCGCATCGTCGCGAACCTGGGCTCGCTCAAGGGCGCGGCGATGAAGGTCGGGCAGGCGATCGCGCAGGTGGCGGACGGCTACGGCCTCCCGGAAGAGGCGCGGGCCGCCCTGGGAAAGCTGCACGACAAGGCCGAGCCCGTGCCGTTCGCGGTTGTCAAGCGCCGTATCGAGGCGGAGCTGGCCGGCGGGCTGGACACCCTGTTCTCGTCGTTCGATCCCGAGCCGATCGGCACGGCGTCCCTCGGCCAGGCCCACGGCGCCCGCCTGCCCGACGGGACCGAGGTCGTGGTGAAGGTGCTCCACGAGGGCATCGACGGCAGCGTGCACGCCGACCTGGGCGCCCTGCGCGCGATGCTCACGGCCGGGCGGGTGTTGAGGCGCCCCAAGGAGGAGGTCGACGCGATCTTCCAGGAGATCGAGGAGCGCCTGGGCGAGGAGCTCGACTACCGCCGCGAGGCGGAGAACCTCAAACAATTCCGCGCCTTCTTCCACAACGACGCGAACGTGACCATCCCCGCGGTGCACGACGGCTGGTCCACCGGGCGCGTGCTCACCATGGAGCGGCTCTCGGGGAAGCCGCTGCCGGTGTTCGTCGCCACGGCGACCCCCGCCGCGAAGCAGCACGCCGGCGTGACGCTCGGCCGCGCGTTCATGCGCATGCAGTACGAGCTGCGCGCCATCCACGCGGATCCCCACCCGGGCAATTACCTCTTCACGCCCGAGGGCAAGGTGGGCATCCTCGACTTCGGGTGTGTGCGCCGCCTCGAGCTCGGCTGGATCGCGGACTACGGGATGTGTGGCCTCGCGACCCGGAACGACGATCGCGAGGGGCTCATGGAGGCCTCCGTGCGCATCCGCGCCCTGACCCGCCGGGGGGACCGCGGCGCCGAGGACGTGTTGTGGGATCTCTGCCGCGCCATCGGCACGCCGTTCGCGAAGGGCGGCCCCTACACGATGGGGAGCGACCAGGACGACATCCAGGATCGCATCACGACGCTGGTCCCGCGGCTCGTCGGCTCGTCGGCGTTGCGCTCGCCGCACGAGCTCGTGTTCCTGCACCGCGGGCTCGGCGGGGTCTACCAGATCCTCAAGCAGCTCAAGGCCCGTGCCGACTGGGGCGGGATCTTCGAGGATCTCGCGCTGCGGTGCATGGCCGATCGGGATCGCGCCGCCGGGGTGCTCGGCACGAGCGCGGTGGGCTGAGGTAGCGCTCGTCCGGGGGCGCGGTGTCGAAGCATGCAGGAGAGCCCGCCATGCTTTCGGTCGCCGCCATCGCCCTTCTCCAGACCGCCACCGCCGCCGACGTCGAGTTCCACGTGGAGGCCACCTCGCAGATCATGCCCGAGACCGTGGCGCTCGACCTGCGCGGCCGCGTGGACGGCGAGAAGGACGCGTACATCACCACCGTCGCCCGCATCGATCCCACCGGCACCTGGATCGGGCGGGCGGGCATCGGCGTGGACCTGTTCGGCGGCAAGGACGGCATCGACCTGAAGCTCGGCCTGTTCCTCGGCGGCACCGGCGACCTGACCGAGTCGTCGATGATCGGCCGCCCGACCGCGGGCGCCGAGGTCCTCTTCGGCGTCGGCATCGGGCGCGTGTACGGCTGGTACCGCCACACGGACGGATTCGCGGGTCCGTTGGAGGATCGCCTCACCGAGGACGAGCTCCGGCTCGGCTTCCGCATCGTCGACACGGTGCGGGTGCACGGGCAGTACCTGATCTACAACCCGGGGGACCACGTTCTGCGCGGTGGGGCCGGCATCGGGGTCGAGGTCATCCTCTGACCGAACGGACCCGCCGCTAGCCCATCGCCCGCTGGTGCAGGAACCGGCGCGACGCGGGCGCGGTGAGCCAGAGATCCTCGCCGCCCCGGCGCCACGTCACCGGGCCCCGTTCGCCGCGGACGAGCGCCGCCGCGGGCGTGTAGCGGCGGATGCGCGCCTGGGTGCCCTCCAGCTGCCGGAGGAGCACGTGTTGCGACGCCGGATCGAGCTCGCGGAACAGCTCGACGAGATCCAGGCGGGCACGGTCCCGCTCCGAGAGCACCGGCACGCCGGGCTCGCGGTAGGGGTGGAGCAGGATCACGTTCTCGGGGAGCGGACGCGGTAGCGACATCTCGGCGACCTCGGTCTCAACATGCAGCCGAGTTGGCCGGCCCGAAGTCAAATGCTTGTCTTTCATCGTCCGCCCAGGCGCCGCAGGCGGTCCATCGCCCGCCAGGTCGGCGACGCGTAGACCTGCGCGAGGGTCTCCCGCAGGGCGTCCCGCTCGGTGGAGAGGGCCGCCATCGCGTCGGCCTCGCCGTGAACCGCCCGGCGGACCGGCCGCGCGGCCCAGGATCGGAGCCCCGCGGTGGTGGCCGCGATGCCGTACCGCGCGCGCAAAGGGCCGCGGTCGGGGAGGGGAGCGCGGGGGGCGACGAGCGCGTCGGACAGGGCCCCGACATCGCCGCTCGGCACCGCGTGGAGCCAGCCCCCGTCGGCCAGATCGCGGGCGAGCTCACACCGCGCGGTGGCGATGACGGGGAGGCCCTGGTGCAGGTAGAGCAGCAGGCGCGTGCGGCTCCCGAGCTCGGGCTCGAAACCCGGGCGATCGAGAGAGACGCCGACCGAGCACCGCGCGAGCACGCGGGCGAGCTCGCTCGGGGGCAGGCGCTCGTGGAACTTGAAGCGGCCGCCGTGGGACGAGGTGCGCGCGCCCGCGGCGAAGGCCGCCCAGGTGTCGGTGTGGTGGCCGGGGATGGGCCCGCCGACCACGACGACCTCGACAGGAGCGCGGTCCATCGCGTGGAGCAGCCCCGCGAGGAGCGTCTCGCCGTCGAACCAGGTGTTGAAGCCCCCGACGAGCGCCACGCGCGTGGGGGCGTCGGGCGCGCGGGGCGGCGCCTCGGGGAGGCCCGGGAAGTCCCACGCCACCGGCGTCACGAACGCCCACTCGTCCCCCGGCGGGGTGCGGGCGAGCCGACCGAGCAGCCCGAGCTGGCCGAGCAGGGCGTGGCGGCTCGGGCCCGCGATCGTCGTGAACGCGTCGGCACGCAGGAGCGCCGGCACGAACACGGCCCGGGCCTGCCGCGCGACGTCCTCGGCCCCGCCGAAGGCCGCGACCATCTGGGCGTCCGCGAAGGGGTCGCCCGGGAGATCGACGCACAGCGGGAGATCCCCGGCGGCGGCGACGGCGGCGCGGGTGGGGCCGAAGATGCCGGCGGACACGACGGCGGTGGGGCGGACATCGCGCACCGCCAGGGCAACGTCGTCGGTGCGGGCGTCGATCACGTGGACGTCGTGGTCGCCGCGGAGCGCGGCGAAGAACTGCGCGAGGCGCAGCTGCGCGAACGAGGTGTCGACCGAGCCGGGGCCCGGGAGGGACCCCTCGCCCACGAGCGCGATGCGGCTCACGACGAGGCCCTCATCACGAGGAGCTCACGGTGAGCCGCGCTTCGGGGCCGCCTGTGCGTCGTGCCAGGTGAGCAGGCCCCAGCGGTGGGGGATGCGCACGATGCCGTGATCCTCGACGTCCTGGGAGACCTCGAACGTATAGAGCTGGTTGTGCCATACGTGCGGGGCCACGTGCCCCGCGTCGAAGATCGCCACCGACACCCGGTAGGTGCCCGCGAGCAGGGGGAGCGCCGGATAGTGCACGAAGAAGGTGTAGACGCCGTGGTAGGTGCCCTCGAGCACGCCGTCGAAGCGGGTGTTGGGCCCGAACACGTACACGCCGTCGTTCCGGAACAGCGCGACGCCGAAGATCGGGCGCTCCAGCGGCTCGGTGGTGCGGAAGGTCACGGCCACGACGAGGCTCTCGCCGCTGCGGAAGCGCTCGCGCTCGTGCCCCTGCGCGTCGAGCAGCTGCACCCGCACGATGCGCGCTTCCCCGGTTCCCGCCACCAGCATGCGATCGCCGTCGGTGCGACGCGGCGCGTCCCCCGCGGCCTCCTCGAACAGCGCCGCGGGATCCTCGAGCGCGCAGGCGACCTCGAGTGTGTCGCGCAGCGCCGGATCCTCCTCGGACACGCGCGACGCGGGCAGGGAGATGACGCGCTCGGTGCCACCGGGGACCGGGCGGAGCGTGGGGCGCGGCGGCGCGTCGGGCAGCGTGGGGGCGACCCGCACGCGATCGAGCTCGAGGTAGCGCTCGATGACCTCGCGCGGGGGGCCGATGGCGCGCGGGCGGCCCTTGTCGAGCCAGAGCACCTCGTCGCACAACGAGCGCACGGCGTGCAGATCGTGGGAGACGAGGACGAGGGTCGCGCCGTCCCGCACGGCCTGCTCGATGCGACGCACACACTTGCGCTGGAAGTATTGGTCGCCGACGGCGAGCACCTCGTCGATGAGCAGGATGTCCGCGTCGACGTGCATCGCCACGGCGAACCCGAGGCGCAGGTTCATCCCGGTCGAGTAGGTGCGCACCGGGTAGTCGATGAAGTCGCCCAGCTCGGCGAAGCGGATGATCTCGGGGACGCGCTCCTGGATCAGCGCCGGATCGAGGCCGAGGAGCGAGCAGGTGAGCTGGATGTTCTCGCGGCCGGTGAAGGTGTCGTGAAAGCCGACCCCGAGATCGAGCAGCGTCGCCATGCGGCCGTACACCCCGAGGCTGCCCTCCGTCGGCTCCGTGATGCCGGCGAGCAGGCGGAGCAACGTGCTCTTCCCGGCCCCGTTCGAGCCGATCACCCCGAACGCGCGCCCGCGCTCCACGCGAAAACCCAGGCCTCGCAAGGCCCAATGTTCGACGTGGTGCGTGCGGTTGCCGACCAGCTCGAAGAACCGGCTGCGGTCGTTCGGGTAGATGTCGAAGCGCTTCCCGAGCCCCTCGGCCTCGAGCAGGACGGTCGGGGGCGTGGGGGCCCCGGGGGGCGGCACGATCGGCATGGGACGCGGGAGGCCCTCTCGGTGTGGCGGCGGTTGTCATGCTACCCTGCGCGGGCATGAACGTGGCGCGCGCCATCCTGGTTCTGTTGGGCGGATGTCGGGGGATCGACTCCGTGCCCATCGTCGCCGGCGAACACTGTGAGCCCGACCGGGAAGAGACGGTCGCGTGCACGCTCGACGGGGACACGGTGCAGCTCGGAGTGCAGCTCGGCGTCTGCGGGGGTGAGTCGGTGCGGCTGCTCGGGGTGAGCGCGCCCGAGATCGCGCACGACAGCACCGAGATCGACGAGTGTTTCGGGCCCGAGGCCGCCGCGTGGATGGCCGCCCGCCTCGACGGCGAGGATGTGCGGCTCGAGTTCGACGCGGAGTGCGCGGACCAGTACAAGCGCACGCTCGCCTACATCTGGACGGTCGACGAGGACGGCGAGGAGTCCCTCGTGAACGAAGAGATCGTCCGCGCCGGATACGCCCGCGTGTACGAGGACTTCGACGACATCCGCCTCGCCGAGCGCCTGTACGCCGCGCAGGCAGACGCGCAATCCATGAACGCCGGCCTCTGGGCGGTCTGTGAATAGGGGCCTCGCGCCGGAGCCCGTCGGCGTGCTCGCGCCGTCGATCGTCCCGTCGATCGTGAGCCTGCTGAACGGCGTCGCCGAGTGGCGGGCGCGCACCGCGGGCGAGCTGGACGGGGCCCTCGCGGCCATCGCCGACGAGGAGCGGGCGGTCCGCCGCCGAATCGAAGACGCGAACCGGCAGGCCGCGGCGCTCGGATCCGTCCGGCGCGAGCAGGAGGAGCGTCTGGTCGAGCTCGACGAGGAGACCCTCCGTCGCAAGCGGACAGGCATTCGACAAGCCCTGAAGGTCGATCGCGCGCTGATGGAAGAGCGCGCCGACTCGCTCCTTCGTTGGCGCCAGGGCCACGATGACGCCCTCGGCGCCGGGCTCGACGCGCCGGACATGGCCGAGGCGATGAACGAGTACCTCGACGCGCAGGACCGCACCGCGGGTGTCCACGGGAGCCTCCTGGCGTCGCCCGAGGAGCTGGTGACCCCCCTCGCGCGCGCCCGGCTCGATCCCTATCTGCGCGCCGCCGCGACCGCTCCGCCGCCCCTCGCGGCGCCACGGGCCGGCGTGGGGGTCGTCGTGTCCGTCGATCCACCGGAGGGCCGCCCCGAGGCGCTCCTGATCGTGCTCCCCGTGCCCTGGGCAGTGTATGCCGAGGCGATCCTGCGGGAGGAGGACCTCTGCACGTTGCTCGCGTACCGGATGGTCGCCGCGCTCCACGTGCTGCTCGCCGAGGTGGGCGCGCCCGAGGCGCTCGTACGCTTCGCGGACCTGCAGGGCAGCCTCGCGATCCAGGTCTGGCTGGGCGATACCCCCGTCGTCATCGACCTCCGCGAGCGCGTGATGGAGGCCGTGGCGGCGGCGGTCGAGGGGGCGCCGGAGCTCCAGGCGGCGGCGCTCGAGGTCAACCCGGTGTGGCTCACCCCCGATCTGCTCGTAGAGGCGACGCCATGAGCTTCGGCCTGGACACGTTGCGGCCGTGGAGCGTCATGCGCGTGGCGGACGCCCTGGATCTGCACCCGTTCGAGGTGATCCGCATCCTCGCCACGGACGGCACCCTCCCCCGTGATCTGCGCCTGCGGCCGCGGGATGCCGCCCGCGTCGTGGAGGCCGGCGGCCTCGAGGCGTGGTGGGGGGAGCTCGACCGGGAGATCTCGGGGCCGCTTCTCGTCCGCGCGCTCGCCACCCAGCTGCTGGATCGGCAGGTGGTGGAGCCCGCCTGGACCCGCGCCGACAACCTCTTCCGAGGGCTCGAGCCACTGGAACAGGGCGTGGTGCGACGTGCTGTCAACGCGTGGATACGCTCCGGTGCAATGGCCAGCCGGATGTCCGCCCGTGGAATGGAGCTCTGTGTGCGGCCCGCGGCCGTGGCGGACCTCGCGGCGCTTGCCGAGACCGGGACCGGCGCCTACTCCGGGCTCCTGGAGGACGGATGAGCGAGCGGGGGCGATCGAGCCTGTTTGGACGGCCGGGCGCGCTGCTCGTGGAAGAGACCGCGCCGCGAATCGCGATGCCGTCTCCGCCGGTGCGCGGGCGCGCGCCGGAGGTGGAGCGCTTCGATCCCATCGTCGACGCGGGGGACGACGACGAGTCGCCTGCCGCGGGCCCGCTGCAGGTGTTCGTGGGCGCGTCCGGGGCCGAGCACACCTCTCCCGGGATGATGAACGCGAACGCGATGGACGAGCTGGGCGATGTCTTCGGGCGTCCCCCGCCCCCGTCCCGCATCGAGCGGGTGGAGCTCCCGGAGCCCCGCGTCGGCGTGTCCGCGCGCCCTGGCGTGGCGGTGCGCCCGCCGCCTGCCGCGCCCTCGAGCCCTCCGATCGTGCGCCAACGGAGCCAGGGGATCGCGACCGCCGCGACACGCGCGCGGAGCCCCACCGTTCCGATCGAGCCGCCGCTCGTCAACCCCTTCGCGGATGACGAGAACACGAACGTCGAGATCATGCCCATCGAGATCTTCGACACCCCGCGCGGGGCCACCGAGCGGCCGGCGAAGGTGCCGCCGTGGGACGAGCCGCGTGCCCGGCGGACCCACCCCTCCGAGATCTCGTTCCCCGGCAACGCGCGCATCCCCCCCCGTTCGTCCACGTTCGAGGGGCGCACCGGCGAGCCGACCAACCCGGGAGAGCTCTTCGTCCCGTTCGGCGAGATCTCGTCGCCGGGCAGGCCCGCCCCGGCGAGCTTGTCCGTCCCCGTCTCGGCGCCCCCCCTGTTCGCGACGCCCGCTCCCCTTTCGACGCCGCCGGGTCTGTCTACGTCGGCCGGCTTTGGTACCCCCGCGCCCGCGGCGGGGGCGCAGGCCCCCCGGCCCATGCCCACGGTGGCGCTCCTGGCTCGCCCGCCGGCGCCGCCGCCCCGACAGCGCCTCCGTCTCGGGCGGCCGAGCCGCCGCCAGGTCCTCGCCGTGGCCGCGGTGGTGGTGCTCCTCGCGGCCGGCGTCGGCGCGTGGCGCTGGGAGCATTCGAACCCAGGCGGCTTCGCCGCGTTGGGAGACCGTCTCACCACCCAGATCGCGACGATCCGTGCGCCCGCCCGCGTGGTGGATGCCGGCACCGCGCCCGTCGTCGGCGCCGCCGCTCCGGACCCGATCGCCTCGGGCGCCGAGCTGTCCGCCGCGCCCGCCGCGCCCGCCGCGGTCGTCTCGGCCGAGGTGCCGCCCGAAGTGCCGCCCGAAGTCGTCCCGGCCGAAGTCGTCGCGGTCGAGCCGACCCCGGTCGCGCCGGTCCCGGTGGCCCCGCCCGCGGCCGTGGTCCCTGTCGCCAAGGCCGGCGCCACCCCCCTCGAGGAGCGGCGCGGCGACTTCCAGACCGCCACCGGCTTCCTTCAGGTGCTGTGCAACAAGAAGGCGACCATCTACGTGGACAACGTGAAGATGGGCTCCACCGCGGACCACGCGTCCATCGAGCTCACCGCCGGGACCCACCGCGTCAAGGTGGTCGGCTCCAACGGGCGGAGCCGCACGATGGACGTGCGGATCGACGCCGGGCGCCCGCGCCAGGTTCAGCTCGACCTGCGCTGAAGGATCAGGCCGCCGGCGCGTTCCGGGCGGGGCGCGCCCCGAAGATCGCGGTGCCGACACGCACCAGCGTGGCGCCGTACCGCACGGCCACGGCGTAGTCGTGGCTCATCCCCATGGAGAGCTCGTGCAAGGGGAGCCCCGCCGCGCGCCCGCGTGCCCCGAGGTCGGCCAGCGCCTCGAACCACGGCGCCGCGGCGTCGGGGGTGGCGACCGCGGGCGGGATGCACATGAGGCCCTGAAGCGAAACGCCCGGGATGCGTGTCATGGCCTCGGCCATCGCGAGCGCGTCCTTCGGCAGCACCCCGCTCTTCTGCGGCTCCTCGCCGATGTTGACGCCGAGGAGGATGCCGGTCGGGGAGCCACCCGAGCGCTTCCCGATCTCCTCCGCGAGGGCCACGTTGTCGACATCGTGGACGAGCAGGGCGCGCCCGACGACGTACTTGACCTTGTTGCGCTGGAGCGCGCCGATGAAGTGCCACCGGATGGGCGGCGGCACGAGCTCCGCCTTGTCGCGCAGCTCCTGGGCGTAGTTCTCGCCGAAGTCGAGCTGGCCGGCCTCCCTCGCCTCGAGGATCGCCGCCACGGGCTGCACCTTGGACACGGCCACGAGGCGCACGGACTCCACCGGCCGACCGGCGGCCAGGGTCGCCTCACGCAGGGTGGCACGGACACGGTCGAGGTTCTCGGCGATGGTCATGGAGCTCCGAATCGCGCCAGCAGCGCGAGGGTCTCCCGCAAGGGGAGCCCGATCACGTTGGTGTAGCTGCCGCTCACGCGGTCAACCAGGGCGCCGCCGTGGCCCTGGATCCCGTAGCCGCCGGCCTTGTCGTAGGGCTCGCCCGTCGCGAGGTAGGTGGTGATGTCGCGCTCGGAGAGCTCGCGGAAGCGCACCTGTGTTGCGCAGATACGCTCGTGGACGCGGGCGCCGACACGCAGCGCGACCGCGGTGTACACGGTGTGGGTGCGGCCCGAGAGGGTGGTGAGCAGGACGCGTGCCTCGTCGGGGCCTGCGGGCTTGCCGAGCACGGCGCCGTCCAGCGCGACCACGGTGTCCGCCGCGAGCACACGGTCGCCGACTACGGCCAGGGCCTTCTCGCGGGCGACACGGCGCGCGTAGGCCTTGGGGAGCTCGGCGGGAAGCACGCGCTCGTCGAGGTCGGCGGGGCGCACCTCGAACGTGACCCCGGCGGACTCGAGCAGAGCGCGCCGCCGAGGGGAGGCGCTGGCGAGGATCAACACGGGCCTGGTTCTCCGGGACATGCCGCGCTTCGGCGGCGAGCCCATCTACCCCCGCCGCGCCTCCAGCGCATCGCGATGCCGCAGACGGCTCTGTCGCCGCAGTTCGGCCTCCGCGTGCCGGCGCACGTCGTCCTCCGACTCCGAGAGGAGCCGCGGCACCGCGGCCGGCCGCCCGTCGACCAGCGACACGAACGTGGTGTACGCGCTGGCCGTGTGGGTGCGCTCGCCCGTGAGGGGATCCTCGCCCTCGACCCGCACGCCCACCTCGACCGACCGGTTCCACGCGGCGTTCACGCAGGACCGGAAGATCGCGATGTGGCCGCGCTGGATCGGGTGCAGGAAGTGGAGCTCGTCGATCGAGACGGTGACCACCTGGGTGCGACAGAAGCGCTGCGCCGAGATGGCCGCGCACATGTCGATCCACGCGGCCACCTGGCCCCCGAAGATGGTCCCGATGGCGTTCGTGTACTGCGGGAGGACGAGCTGGGTCAGCTCCACCCGCGTGGCGCTGGCCGGAACGGGGGGGCGGTCGATCACTTCTTGAACCAGGCGCTCACTTGAAGCGTGCCGCCGTAGGCGAGGCCCACCTTGCCCGTGAGCAGGTTCGACGCGCCGATGACGGGCACGATGTACATGCCGAAGCCCATGCCCTGCTTCATCTCGGCGCCCATGCGCATCTGGGCGAGGGCCTGCCACCCCACGGAGCTGAACCCCGTGTCGGAGTGGATGGTGACGGAGCCGCCGGGCATGAGCACGCCCTCGACTTCCGGGGCCACCTTGCGCTTCATCGCGATGCCGGACACGTCGATGCCGACGTCGAGCATCCCGTTGGGGAGCTCGCCGATGAGGTCGAGGAGGTGCACCTGCACCAGCACGCCCTTGGCGCGGTAGTCGAGCGAAGGCGCCATGACGCCGAGCGCGGCGCCGTCGTTGGTGGCGCCCATGGCGGCGGTCATGCCGAAGCCCGCGTGGGCGGGGGCGGAGGCGGCCAGGGCGAGGGCCAACAGGGCGATCAACTTCTTCATCAGCATCTCCAAGGTGCGCGCCTAACAGACCACGTCGGTCTTGACAGGGCAAGCGGGCGGCGCCGCGATTGACGTTCGGCCGGGTTCGGTGACATTCGTGAACGCGCAATCACAGGAACGGCACAGGCCCGGTCCGCACGATCGGCTCGGCGTTGGGGGTGGGTGGCGACGCCTGGAGCCCGTCGGGGCCCAGCCCGTCGGGGCCCATCCCGTCGAAGACCGCGAGCACGCCTCGCAGCACGCTACCGTGCCCTACGACCAGGGTGGGGGTGCCGTCGTCCCAGTGGCGGAGGGCCGCGAGCGCGCGCCGCACTGCGGTCGCACGGCTCTCTCCACGCGGCGGGCCCTCGTGCCAGGGGAGCAGATATCGCTCGCGACGCCCATCGGCGGTGCACGCGGCGATGACCTCCCGTTGAAGCTCGCCCATGTGCCGCTCGCGCAGCTCACCGAGGGTGTGGATCGGGACCGCCCGCCCCGCGAGCGCGAGGCGGGCGGTCTGTCGGGCGCGGTCGAGGTCGCTGACCAGGCAGCGCCCGATCGGCACCTCGAGGAGGGCGAGGCCGGCCGCGCGCGCCTGCTCCTCGCCCCGCGGGGTCAGCGCGACATCCTCCCACCCGGAGAACCAGCCCGCCGCATTGGCGACCGACTCTCCGTGGCGGAGGAAGATCCAGCGCGTGGCCCCGTGCCCTCCCACTACTGCAGGACGGCCCGGATCTGCTGCTCACCGACGAGCAGCGAGGCCACGTCGGGCGCGTCGCCCACGATCTGCTCGGTGATGCGCGCGACCTCCCGGATGTTCCCGTTGGCGAGGGCCTCGGCCGCGCGGTCGGTGCCGAGCTTGAGCTCGTCCCCGATGGTCGTGCGCACCGCGAGATCGCGGAGCAACGCGAGGTAGCGCAGGCGCAGGATGCCCAGCGCCACCGGATCCCAGCGGCCCACGCCGCGCCGCGCGCTGATGGAGCGCAGGCTCGGGAGGAGCTTGCTCGCGTGCCCGACGGCCTGGTAGCGGCTGGCGGTCTCGAGGATGCTCTCCCCGCGGGCCGTCGCCACCGCGCACACCTCGCTCGCGATGGCGGCGTTGGACGCGTTCACGATCCGCTCGGCCGTGTCGTGCGCGATGCCCTTGGACACGAGCCGCGCCACGCTCGCGGCGAAGCTGGCGCTGTCCGAGGCGTCCCGGGTCTCGGCGATGGCCCCGAGGGCCTCCCGGAACAGGGTCGGGTTCTCGCCCGCCGCGCCCGCGCTGCCCGGCGCGAGCCAGCTCGCCACCAGCTCGGCGACCCCCTGCGTGTAGAGGTTCCACGCGAGGTAGGCGCCTTCGGGGTTGGACTTCTCCGCCAGGAGCGTCGCCTTGAGGGCGTGCCCGCCGGTCAGATCCATCGCCGCGATCCACGCCCCGGCCACCCGGCCTGCGCTCGCGCCGGTCAGGTCGAGCATGAGCGGGAAGAACGCCGCGCCGGCGTCCGTCGCCACCTGGGTCAGCACCATCGTCATGCCGATGGCCTTGGCGAGCATGTGCTTCGACAGGTCGGCCGCGAAGCGCTCCCGCACCGCGGTGGGGAAGTAGTCGCGCAGGATCTCGTCGAACCGGGGGATGAGCGCCGTGTCGTCCGCCATGAGCAGCTTGAACACGTGCATCTTCACGTGGGCCTGGAGCACCGCGAGCTCCGGGCGGGTCAGCCCGGTGCCGATCGAGGCGCGCCGCTTCAGATCGTCGTCCGTGGGGAGGACGAGGAACTGACGCGACACGTTGCCCCGGTTGGCGACCCAGTCGATCGCCCGGCCGTACGGGAACGGATCGGCGCTGGAGCGCAGCACGTCGAGCGAGATGAGGCGCCCGTTCGCGTTGCAGTCCACCAGCACCGCCGCCGCGACCTCGTCCGTGAGGGTGCGGAGGAAGTCGTTCCGCTCGGTCTCGGAGAACCGACCCGCCGCGACCATGGGGTTCAAGAGGATCTTGAGGTTGACCTCGTGGTCGGAGCAGTCGACGCCGCCGGAGTTGTCGACGAAGTCCGTGTTGAGCCGCCCGCCGGCCAGCGCGTACTCGATGCGGGCGGCCTGGGTGAGGCCGAGGTTCCCGCCCTCGCCGATCATCTTCGCCTTGAGCTCCTGCGCGGTGATGCGCAGCTCGTCGTTCGGCGGATCGTTGGCGTCCGCGTTGGTCTCCCAGGAGGCGCGCACGTACGTGCCGATGCCGCCGTTCCAGAACAGGTCGACCGGCATCTTGAGGATGAGGGTGACGACCTGGTCGGGGGTGAGCTCCTCGGCGAGGGTGCCGAGGATGGCGCGGGCCTCGACCGACAGCGGCACGGTCTTCGCGCGGCGATCGAACACGCCGCCGCCGACGGAGATCTTCGACTTGTCGTAGTGATCCCAGCCCTTCACGTCGTTGAAGAGGCGGAGGCGCTCCTCGAAGGAGGAGTCCGGGTCCGGGTTCGGATCGAGGAAGATGTGGACGTGGTTGAACGCCGCGAGCAGGCGCATCTTGCGCGTCTCGATCACGCCGTTGCCGAACACGTCCCCACCACAGTCGCCGACGCCGGCGCAGGTGAACAGGTCCCGATCGGCGTCGAGCCCGAGCTCGCGGAAGTGCCGCTTCACCAGGACCCAGCCGCCGCGGGCGGTGATGCCGACGACCTTGTGGTCGTAGCCGTTCGACCCGCCGGACGCGAAGGCGTCCCCCAGCCAGAAGCCGTACTCCTTGCTGATCCGGTTCGCGGTGTCGGACAGGTGCGCGGTGCCCTTGTCGGCCGCGACCACGAGGTACGGATCGTCCCCGTCGAGCGCGACCACGCGCGGGGGCCGGACCACGGCGCCGTCGACGATGTTGTCGGTCACGTCGAGCATGCCGCGCATGAGGAACTGGTAGAGCTCGTCGCCCTTGCGACGGCGCTCGGCCGCGTCCGCGATCGTGTACTTGATGTAGAAGCCGCCCTTGCTGCCTTCCGGCACGATGACGACGTTCTTGACCATCTGCGTGGTGACGAGCCCGAGGATCTCGGTGCGGAAGTCCGCGCGGTCCGAGAACCGGATGCCGCCGCGCGCGATCGGCCCGCCGCGCAGATGCACACCCTCGACCTCGCGATGGTGGACGTAGATCTCCACCATCATCTTGGGGAGGGGGAGGTCCTTCGCCTTCGCGTGGTCGATCTTGACGCTGATGTAGTGGGCGACCCGATCGGTGCGGTAGAAGTTCGTGCGCAACGTGGAGTCCACGAGGTTCACGAGGCGACGCATGACGAAGTCTTCGTCGTTCGTCTTGATCTCGAGGAGCAGATCCTTGAGGTGCTCCTCGGCCTCGGCCACGACGGCCGCGCGGTCGCCGACGAGGTCCGGATCGAACTTCGCGTGGAACAGGCGGATGATCGCGGCGACCACGGGGGCCTGGTTGAGCAGGATCTCCTGCACGCGCACCATCGGGTGGCGCAGGCCGATCTGGCGCGCGTAGCCGAAGTAGGCGCGGACGAGATCGACCTCTTCCCACGTCAGCCCGGCGCGCAGGACGAGGCGGTTGTAGGGGTCGGACCCGAGGTGCTTCTGGAACACGGCTTCGAGGCCGGACACGAGGCGATCCGCGCGGGCGAGCAGCTCCTCGCGCGTGATGCCGGGCACCGACGCGATGCGGAACGTGTCGACGTGCTGGGGCGCGAGGCCCTTCGGGTGCACGGGCGTCGCGGACTGGTCGCTGATGACGAGCCCGAAGTTGTCGATGACCGGCATGAGATCGGTCAGCAGGATGTCGTGCATCTCGTAGACGCGCAGCAGGACATCGTCTCCCTCGACGGAGACACGGGCGGCCACGCGGCCGGTGCGGCGCACGTCTTCGAGGCGGGCGATGTCCTCGACCGACTGCTCGGCGGAGGCGCGCTCGGTGTACTCGGGGGGGAACGCGTTGGCGTACCGGGCGAGCAGCGACGGGGCCCTGTCGCCGAAGCGGGCGGTGAGGGTAGGGCCGATCCGCTCGGTCCACGGGGTGGTCAGCTCGGCGATGTAGAGCTGGAGCCGATCGGTGTCGGCCTGGGTGAGCGGGCGCGTGCCGGTCTGGTAGACCTGGAGCAGCGCGGTGTCGAAGCGGCCGGCGAAGAGGCCGCTGTCGCTGTAGCTCGCGCCGGTGAGCTGGCCGAGGAACGCGAGCGTACGGTTGCGCACCGACTCGGAGTAGCGGCGCTCGGGGATGGCGAAGAGCGTGAAGGTGGTCTGGCCCTGGTCACGCTGGGTGACGTGGACCCGCGCGACCTGGTCCTGCTCGGCGTCGAACACGCGGTCGAGCACGTCCCGGATCTGGTCGGGGCTCGCCGCGAACAACCACTCGGTGGGGAGGGAGTCGAAGATGTTCGCGAGGCCGCGGTAGCGGTAGGAGTTCGGGCGCTGCCGGGTCTCGGAGAGCACGGAGTCGAGCACGCGCCGGAGGATGGGGAGGTGGCGGCACGGCTGGGTGAGCGCGCGGTGGGTGAACACGCCGCGGATCACGACGGGCCCGCTGGGGAGCTGGACCCGGATCTCGTCGACGCGGCCGTGGCGGTGCACGGGGGCGTCCACCTGGCCCTTGTGGATGTGGATGAGGCTCTCGGTGACGAGCGCGGCGGGCGCTGGCCACAACGTGGAGGGCGCGAGGCGATCGGCGCCCAGGCGGCCGTTGCCGCCGTCGGCATCCGCGCCGGTGACGCCGATGAACACGAAGTTGTCGGACAGGAGCCAGCGGAGGAGCTCGGCGGTCTCGATGCCGTCCTCACCGCTCACGTCGAACGCCGACTCGGCCGCGTTCTCGACGCGGCGGCACATGGCGTCGAAGTCGGCCACCATCGCCCGGGCGATGGTGAGGCGCTCGGTCAGGTCGGCCTGGAGCGCCTCGGCCATCGAGGCGTCGATGCCTGAGGCCTCGAACGCCACCAGCGACTCGGTGCGGCCCTCTCCCTCGGAGGCCACGGAGACGCCGTCGGGGCCGCGGTTCACCCGGATGACGACGTTGAAGCCCGAGACGTGCTGCGCGCCCTGATCCCGGAGCGCGAAGCGGAGCGTGTCGACGATGAACGGCTGGTCCACCATGGCGGAGATGATCCGCACGCCGCCGTCGGCCGGGGTCACGCGGACGTTCGGACCGTCGTGCTGCACGGTGGAGAAGAAGCGCCACGTGTCGAGCAGCATCTCCGCGGATTCGGTCGGCTCGAGCTCCGCGAAGCTCGCCGTGCGGGCGAGGGCGATGCAGGCTGAGGCGAAGACCGCGAAACGCTCGGCCTCCTCGGGTGCGAGGGTGGCGCCGAGGGCGCGTACCGCGGCGTTCACACGGGAGACAATGGCGTCTCGTTGCGGATGATTGGGCATCGATGGACCTCGGAGGGAGAGGACGGGCGGCGGCCATACACACGGCACAGGGCGCCGGGCGAGGGGCGGAAGTTTATTTCAGGGGCCAGCTGCCGGACAGGGGCCTTGCGATAACGTCTGCAACATCAGGCTGGGTCAGGGCGCGGCATACACGGGGGTTACGGCGTCGCCGCGGATCTCGAGCGCCGCGAGGTGCCCGCCGTAGTGGGCGGAGATGCCCGTATCGATCCCCCAGAGCTGGCCGCCGCAGCGCTCGGCGACACGCCCGCTGTCCTGCGTGGTGTGGCCGACGACCATGCGGGTGGCGCCGAGCTCGGTGAGGGCCCGACCGAGCTCCGCGCAGGCGGTGACGGGGTCGGAGAGCAGGTAGGTGCGGTTCCACAACGGGCCGTCCGAACCGAGCACCTCGGGGGGCCCCTGGCCGAGCAGGGCCGCGCGGATCGTCGCGTTGAGCCCACGCACGCCGAGGCGGGCCCAGCGCGCGTCCACCCCGCCGTGCGCGAACACGGTGCCGCCGACGCGCGCGACGCCGTCCTGCGCGAGGAGCCAGGCGCCGTCGTCCCCGGTGGGGGCGTAGGCCGCCTTGCGCGCGGCCTCCCCGCCGTAGGACGCGAGGTCCTCCGGGCTGACGTAGCGCCAGTCGCCGTTGAGGTTCATGACCTCGTGGTTGCCGAGGAGCGGCACGACCTCGCCCCCGGCCGCGCGCGCCTCCCCCTGTAGGCGGCGCATCAGCGCGATCACCCCGCGGGAGTCCGGGCCCCGATCGGTGATGTCGCCTGTCTGCACCAGCCAGGTCTTGCCGCCGGCCCACGCGCCGGTCGCGTCGACCAGCCCCGCGAGCCGGAAGACGGCGAGCGCGGACGCGAGATCGCCGTGCAGATCGCCGATCGCGACGAGGCGTTCGGGGGCCGGCCGGCCCTCGGGCGGCGGCGCCGCGGCCGGCGCGGTGGCTCCCGTCGGACCGGGTCGTGGAGCCTCGGACGGCGCCGGCTCGGGAGAAACCGGGGCGCCCGGCGCCGACATGCAGGACACGAGGAGGAGCAGCGGCATGCGCGCCACCTATCCAGGGGCCCGGCAGCCGGATAGCCCGACAGGCTGGAGGCCATCGTGGACGATCGCGCGCGGTTGGTGGCGGTGATGGAGCAGGCGAGGGATGGGGGCGCCAAGGCCGCCGAGGTGCTCCGCGTTCGTCGGGTCTCCCTGGAGCAGACCGGCTCGCGGCAAGCACCAGTGCAACGCGAGGAGATCGTCTGGACCGTCCGCTTGTGGCGGGAGGGCGGCACCGCTGGGCTCGGCACGGCGTCGATCGCGGCGGACGCCGTCGCCAAGGCGCTCGCGGTCGCC
The DNA here is from genome assembly GCA_040386535.1 of Myxococcota bacterium. Lineage (GTDB taxonomy): Bacteria > Myxococcota_A > UBA796 > UBA796 > SXON01 > CAJBVW01. The sequence goes on from JAZKFH010000012.1 coordinate 86,123, forward strand.
GAGCGCGCGGCTCCCGACGTGTTGGCCGGGCCCGCCGAGCGCATGGCGATCCGGACGGGCGCCCTCGGCATCGACGACCATCGCCACCCGCAGATCGCCGAGGAGGATCGCACCGAGATCCTCGCGTTCGCCGAGAAGGCGTTCAACCAGGGGGGCCTCAAGGCGCGATCGCTGAAGTACCGGCAGTGGCGGGACGAGCGGTCGTGGATGAACTCGCGTGGCGTCGAGGCCACCGAGAACGCCACGTCGTACGAGGTCTCCGCCGAGGTCGCTGTCGGCGACGCGACCGCCCGCCACCGCATCGCATCCCGCCACTTCTCCGACGTAGCGAGCCTCCCCTTCGGGCCCGAGCTGCGGCGCCGGATGGAGCCGCTCGCCCGTCCGGTCGCGCGCCCGCCCGGAAGCCTGCCGATCGTGTTCGAGCCGCGGCTGATGGCCGACCTCGTGCGGGGGCTCGCGCCCGCGTTCTCGGCCCTCTCGGTGGCCGAGGGCGGCTTCCTCGCCCCGCTGCTCGGCAAGCGGCTCGCCAACCCGATGTTCCACGTCACGGACGACGCGGGCCTGTTCGGCGGCCTCCACACACGCGCCTTCGACGACCGCGGCGTGCCGCCGATCGCGGTGGCGCTGCTGAAGGAGGGTGTGGTCCACGGCCTCTACCACGACCCCGAGACCGCCCGCGCAGGCGGTTGGCGCCCCACCGGGCACGTCTCGAACGGCGTGCTCGGGCCCACCAACCTCATCGTCCGCCCCGGCGCGCGCACCCGCAACGTGATCCTCGCGGAGCTGGGCCACTACCTGCTCCTCGACCGCCTGCCGGCCATCGATCTGCGCAGCGGCCGTCTCCGCGGCGAGGTGCCGGTGGTGGTCGTGGAGAAGGGGGAGCGGATCGGCAGCGTGCGCGTCCCGTTCGATGTGCCGCTCGTCACCCTCCTGATGGCGATCCGCGAGGTCGCCGCGGACCAGGAGCGGAGCTGTGAGGTCGACGCGCCGACCACCGTGTTCGAGGGGTCGGTGTTGGCTGGCTGATTTCGGGCAGACCTCCCTCCACCCTCTGAAAACGAAGAACCCCCGGTCGGATCGCTCCGGCCGGGGGCCTCTTGAACCAGGCGCTCGAGGCGCCAGGGTCGGGACTACCCGCGCTCGACCTTCTCCACCGCGATCTCGATCTTTTCGATCGCCATCGCCGAGGAGTCGGAGTTCATGTCCGGCACGTACCACTTGCAGGGCCAGCCTTCGTAGAAGTTGTAGCGGGCAACTTCGGTCTGGCCGTCCTGGTCGAGGATGATGATCGAGCCGGAGCGGCGGTCGATCTTGCCGTTCTCGATGTTCTGGCGCCACTGCCACAGGTCGTCGGTGGCGGTGTAGCCGCGCTCGAGGACGATGTTGGCGTAGGTGGTGCGGCCCGGCTTCTTGCGGACGACGGTGTCGTTGCCCTGCTTGAACTCGACGATCTCCGTCTCCGAGTCCATGCCGGACATGCTCTTGAAGCCGCCGACGATGATCTTGTTGTCGCTGATGATGCCCTGCACTTCGAGGAGGAAGTTGTAGGCGCCGAACAGTTCTTCGGTGGGCATGGTCGTTCTCCGTGGTGGGTTTCTCCCGTACGCGAAGGCTTGCGTACGGGCGGTCGAGCCGACGGTCCCTTGTCTGGTGCGCCTTCAGGGAACGGCGGGCTCGGCAAGATTCCCTGAGATTGCGCGGCGGATCAAGAGGAGGCGGTGACTTTTCTGCGGAGATCGCGTTTCGATCTTAGCGACGCTTCGTTCGCCCGTCCGCCACCGGCCCGTCCGGCCGCTCGCCGAGGCGCTGCAGTACCCACTCCAGCACGCGGAAGGGATGGGCGCCCTCCTGCGGCGTGAAGCGCACCTCGATCTCGCGCTCGCCGACACGGCGGAACCGGGCGGGCTCGTTCGTGAGGAGCCGTTCCAAAGTCTGCGGGAGGACCTGCGTGGGCGCGTGCAGGCGCACCAGCAGGCGGACCTTGAGGAACGCGACGTTCTCGATGCCGAGCTCCCGACACCGCACCCGGCTCTCCGAGAGCCAGCCGAGGTTGAGCACCTCGGGCGGAGGCGGGCCGTAGAGGTGCTCCAGCCGCTCGACGATGCTCCGCGCCTCGTCCCGGGTGCGCGCGCGTGCCAGCCGCTGGTAGGTCTCCAGGCGCTCGGACAGGTCGGGCACGTAGTCGTCGGGGATCCACGAGGGCGCGGCCACCTCGATCTCCGGCTCGAGCTGGCGGCGCGAGGCCTCGCCGCGGGCCTCCTGGACCGCCTCCTCGAGCAGCTCGAGGTACGCGTCGAAGCCGATGGCGGCGATGTGGCCGTGCTGCTTGTCGCCGAGAAAGTCGCCGCCGCCGCGTAGCTCGAGGTCGTTCGACGCGAGCGCGAAGCCGCTGCCGAGCTCGGTGTTCTCCTGGAGCACGCGCAGCCGCGCAATCGCCTCACGACGGAGATCCCCTGCGCCGCGCACCAGCAGCGTGCAGGTCGCGCGGGCCGTGCCGCGGCCGATGCGGCCCCGGAGCTGGTAGAGCTGCGCCAGCCCGAGGTGGTCGGCGTTGTCGATGATCATCGTGTTGACGTTCGGCAGGTCGACGCCGCTCTCGATGATCGTGGTGCACACCAGCACGTTTGACTCGCGACGAACGAAGCCGACGAGCACGCGCTCCAGCCCCTCATCGGACATCTGGCCGTGCCCGACGGCCACGTTCGCCTCGGGGACGACCTCGCGCACCCACTGCGCGATGACCTCGATGTCCTCGACGCGGTTGTGCACGAAGAACACCTGCCCGCCGCGCCGCAGCTCGTGGAGCACGTCCTCCCGGACGCGCTCGGCCGAGAACCGCGCGATCTCGGTGCGGACCGGGTGGCGGCCGGTGGGCGGGGTGGCCATGACGGAGAGCTGGCGCACCCCCGACAGCGCCATCTGGAGCGTGCGCGGGATGGGCGTGGCCGACATGGAGAGCGTGTGGGCGCCGGTCGCGAGCTTCTTGAGGGCTTCTTTCTGCCCGACGCCGAAGCGATGCTCCTCGTCGACCACCACGAGCGCGAGGTTCTTGAAGCGGACCGCGCGGCCGAGCGCGCGGCTGGTCGCGATCAAGACGTCGACGCTGCCCGCGGCGAGGTCCGTGTGGATGCGCTTCACGTCGGCCGGGCTCTGGAACCGGGAGAGCACCTCGACCCGGATGGGGAAACCTTCGAGGCGGCGGCGGAACGACTCGCCGTGCTGGAAGGCGAGGATGGTCGTCGGGCAGAGGAGCACGGCCTGGGCGCCGCCCTCGACCACCCGGAAACACGCGCGCATCGCGACTTCCGTCTTGCCGAAGCCCACGTCCCCCACGAGGAGGCGATCCATCGGCTCCTCCTGGCGCAGATCGTCCAGCACGTCGGCGATGGCGCGCTCCTGGTCGGGCGTCTCGACGAACGGGAAGGTCTCCTCGAACTGCTGGTACAGCGCGTCCTTGCCGTAGAAGGCCTGCGCTTTCACGATCTTGCGGCGTGCGTAGAGGCGCAGGAGCTCGTGCGCCATCTTCAGGACGGCGTCCTTCACCTTGGCCCGACGCGCATCCCACGTCACGCCGCCCAGCCGGTCGAGCCGAGGCGTGGCGCCCTCGCCCACCGACCGGTAGGGCATGAGCAGATCGAGGCGATGGACGGGGACGTACAACTTCTCGCCGTCGCGGAAGGCGACGATCACGAAGTCCCCCGCGACCTCGCCGAGCGGCATCCGCGCGAGCCCCTGGTACTGCCCGATGCCGTGCCGATCGTGCACCACCAGGTCCCCCGGGCGCACCCCAGCGAAGCTGGCGGCAGCGGCCCGGCGGAAGTCTCCCGAGCCCGACCGCACGCCGGCCTCGCGGCGCTCCACGTGCTCGACGAAGATCTCGTCCGCCGAGACGAACACGGCCTCGTCCGACACGAACCCCTGCGGGAGGTCTCCCACCTCCAGGCCGAGCTCGCCGGGGCGCGCGCGCCCGGTGCCGAACGTGAGGCCGTGCGGCTCGAACAGGGCGCGGAGACGCTCGGCGCGGCCGGCGCTCTCGGCCACCACGGTCACGGCGCGCCCGTCCTGGTGCCACGCGCGGAGCTGCTTGATCACGGGCGAAAGGTCACCCGCGCCCACCTTCAGCGACGCGGTGGTGCGGGTCTCGAAGGGGACCGCCCCCTCGAACACGAGCGAGGTGAGGGGAACGCCGCCCTCGAGGTGCGCCTCGTCGACCGGGAGATAACGGTCGAAGGGCCGCACGAGCGGGCGATCTTCGGGATCGAGCGCGTCGAAGCGGGCGCGCACCTGCTCGTCGAAGCGGCGGAGCTCCGCACGCACGAGATCGGGCTCGACGACGTAGAGCGGCGCGCCGGGGCGGACCGCCGCGAGGTCGACCAGGGCGGGCAGGTAGTCCTCCGCGCCCGGAAACCAGACGCCGTTGCGCAGGTCCTGGAGGACGCGGCGGCGCTCGGCAGGGGCGACGTCCCGCTCGCTCGCCAACGTGTGGATGTACGCCGCGGCGCGCTCGGCCGAGGCCGCGTCGAGCGTGGCCTCCCGGGCCGGAAGGAGGCGGAGGAACTCGCGCTTTCCGGTGCCGCGCTGGGTCTTCGCGTCGAACGTGCGGATGGACGCCACCTCGTCGTCGAACCACTCGATCCGCGCGGGCGCCGCCGCCCCGGTGCTCCAGATGTCGGTGAGCCCGCCGCGCACGGACCAGCAGCCGGGCTCCTCCACGCGTTGGGTCGCGAGGTAGCCGCGGGCGCCGAGCCAGGCGAGGAGCTCGGCGCGGTCGTAGTCCTGGCCCACACGCAGCTCGCGCACGTCGACCGCGTGCGGGGCGCGGAGGAGCAGCGCCTTGGCGGGGGCCACGACCAGGGTGTTGGTCGCGGTGCGCGCGGTCAGCCGCTGGCGGGGGAGGTCGGGATGGGGGGAGACGCCGTCCCACGGCCGCCCGTCGTCCGCGGGGTAGAGCAGGGCGGACGCGCCGAAGAAGCGGAGCGCGCGCACCCAGTGATCCGCGTCCTCGCGTGTCGGCACCACGATCCAGGCCGAGCGCAGGCGGGACAGGGCGTAGGGGCCCGCACCGCCGACCAGCCCGCCGAGGGGGCGGCCGAGGAGCTTGGGTACGTCGGCGAGCCAGGCCACGTCAGACCGTCTGGGTGACCGTGGCCGGCGCCGCGGCCGGCTTCCGGAACAGATCCAGGTAGAACTGGACCATGCACAGGTCGATCGTGATGAGCACCATCGCGTCGATCACCCCGGCGAGCGCGATCGCCCAGATGCCGAGCTCCTGCAGCCAGAAAAATCCGCCGAGCTGGATGGGCGCCCACCAGAGGAGGAACAACGCGAACGTCCGGAAGATCGTGCCGCGCCGGCCCGACGTGAGCTTGCGCGAGCGGGCGAGGGGATCCTTCTCCTGCGTGTCGAGCGTCGCGATCGCGTCGACGAACGCGTACTGCAGGCCGAAGAGGATGCCGGGCACGATGACGATGATGCCGAGCTGGATGATGAACAACGCGCGGGCGTGGGCGCCGACGACGCGCGGAAAGCGGTTGAGGCCGAAGTTGACGGCCTCGTAGAGGGACGCGGGCTTCTGCTTTTCGTGCTGGACCCAGAGGTACAGCGTGGCGGGGGCCGCCCAGGCGCCGACGATGCAGCCCCAGATCGTCAGCCAGATGGTCTGTGCCACCGTGCTGATGACCATGGCCTGCTGCGCCGTGCTGGCGGGCCAGAGCTGCAGCGCCGTGATGCTGACGAAGTTGGCGATGGCCCAGCCGACGCCGCCCATCACGACTGCGATGAGCAGCACGATGCCGAAGTTCTTGAACAGGACGCCGAAGGCGTTGCGGAGAACTCGAGCGATGCCGATGCGGTTCATGGGCGGCCGGTCTAACGGAGAACGGCGCAGGCCGCACGGGGTTAGGTGCGGGGTCGGGGGGTTTGCCATGCGCCCGGACATCTTCGAGATCGACGAGACGCCGCCGCCGATCCGCGAGCCGATCCGACTGTCCGCGCTCGACAAGGACGCGGTCCTGTTGTCGCTCACCGGCGGGTCGGTGGTCGACTGGACGGGCCTGTCCTTCCGCACCTACGCGGATGTCGACAGCTTCCTCCGCCTGTGGTTGTGCGACGTGACGCAGGACGGGTGGGCCCGCGAGCGTCTGCAATACGTCTACAACCAGGCCGTCAATTACCTCGAGGAGCACGTCGGGTTGACGTTCCGGCAGGAGGTCCGGCGGCCGCGGGACGTGCGGGACGCGTTTTTACGCGCGTCGATGCGTGACCGCTTCAGCCGCGACCGCATCCAGTACTGCGCCGTACTCAAGCTGATGCACGTGATCAACCACCTGGAGATGCAGGAGCTGCGCTCCCAGTCCGCCTTCCGCGAGATCGACCTCATCGAGCTCGCCAACGAGAAGGTGCTCGCCGCGGCGGAGCGGATGCGCGCGAACTTCCCGCTGCGCGCGTTCTACGGCAATCGGAAAACGCGCCCGAGCGTCATCACGAAGCTCCTGGCGAAGCGCGAATCCACGGCCGCGACGGTGTACGACAAGCTCCGCTTCCGCATCGTCACGGAGACCCGCGAGGAGATCGTGCCCGCGCTCGCGTGGCTGTTCCGCAACCTCGTGCCGTTTCCGGCGATCATCCCCGGCGAGAGCGTGAACAGCCTGCTCACCGAGGACGAGGTCGACGCCGCGTCCGATCTCCCCGAGCTGCGCGGCATCCTGCGGGCCCGCCCCCCGGACGCCAACCCCTACTCGGGGAACATCTACCGGGTGATCAACTTCATCGTCGATCTCCCCGTGCCCGTCTACGAGATCCCCGGCGTGGTGGCCCCCACGCACCCGGCGCTCCTCGGCGCCGCCGTGGCCGTCCTGGTCGAGTTCCAGATCGTCGACGCCGAGAGCGAGACCGCGAACGAGGACGGAGAGAGCCGGCACGACGCCTACAAGCTGCGCCAGCGGGCCCGGGTCTACGAGCGGCTCGGGCGCTCCCCGCAAGCGCGTCGGTGAGATCTCCTGGCGTGACAGGCGGCCGCGGGTAGGATAGCCGGCCGGCCGGAGTTGATCATGTCCAAGACTGCGCCCAAGAAGAACCGGAACAAGTCCTCCCGTCATCGCGCGAAGCTGAAGGCCAAGCACACCAAGCAGCGCATGCGCGCGCGCGGTGAGCTCACCAAGCGCCGCCCCGGCGGCCGTCTCCGCCGATAAGCGCCGCCCGTGGGCCTCGGCCGCCGTCACGCCGGGGTGCTCCTGCACCCCTCGAGCCTTCCAGGACCGGGCCCCATCGGTGAGCTCGGCCCGTACGCGGACGCGTTCCTCGAGTGGATGGCGCAGGCGGGGCTCGACACGTGGCAAGTGTTGCCTCTCCACCCGGTCGGACCGGGTCAATCTCCGTACGCCTCGCCGTCTGCCTTCGCGGCGGACCCGCGGCTCATCGCCGTCGAGACCCTGGTCGCCGACGGCATCCTCGAGCCCTCGCCCCTGCCCTGGGGCTCCGAGCGCGCCGACTTCGACGCGGTGGCTGCCTGGAAGATCCCGCTGCTGCGCACGGCCGCCGCGCGCGTCGCGAGTGATCCGGCGTGTCGAGCCTACGCCGAAGCCGAACGCGGCTGGCTGGACGACTGGTCGCTCTACGCCGCGCTCGCGCGCGTACATGGCGGCGGCTGGTGGGACTGGCCGGCGGACGCCGCGCGGCGCCGTGGCCTCGCGAAGCTCCGCAAGGAGCACGCGGCGCTGGTCGCGGAGGAGGAGGCGCTCCAGTGGCTCTTCCACCTGCAGTGGTCGCGCCTCCGGGACGCGGCCGCCCGGCGCGGGATCCGCCTCCTGGGGGACATCCCCATCTTCGTGCTCGGAGACGGCTGCGACACCTGGGCTCACCGCGACCTGTTCCGCTTGAACGCCGACGGTCGCCCCGACCCCGTTGCCGGCGTGCCACCGGACTACTTCTCCCCGCTGGGCCAACGCTGGGGCAACCCGACGTACGCCTGGGACCGCCACGCCGCCACCGGGTACACCTGGTGGACCGAACGCCTGCGCCGCGAGCTGGCCCTGGTGGACGCGGTGCGGCTCGACCACTTCCGCGGCTTCGCGGCCGCGTGGGCGATCCCGGCTTCGGAAGCCGACGCCCGCGTCGGGAAATGGGAGCCGGGCCCCGGGCGCCCGCTGTTCGACGCGATGGCCGCCAGCATCGGCAGCCTGCCCATCATCGCGGAGGACCTCGGCGTGATCACCCCCGACGTCGCCGCCTTGCGGGACGACCTGGGGCTGCCGGGCATGAAGGTGCTGCAGTTCGCCTACGGCGGGGACGCGGCGCACCCGTTCCTCCCCCACAACTTCGAGCACGCGCGCTGGGTGGCCTACACGGGCACCCACGACAACGACACGACCGCCGGCTGGTACGCCGCGACGGACGAGCGCACCCGCCACCGCTTCCGCGTCACCTGCGGGCGGGACGGCAGCGCGCCCGCGTGGGCGATGATGCGCGAGGTCTGGGGCAGCATCGCCGAGACCGCCATCGCGCCGATGCAGGACTTCCTCGGGCTCGAGAGCGACGCGCGCCTGAACACCCCGGGCGATCCCGAGGGGAACTGGGCCTGGCGCCTGCGTGACCTGCCGTGGCAGGTCTGCGGCATGTCGCGGACGCTCGGCGAGGTGTTCGGGCGCACGCCCGGGGACAGTTTCGCAACGACCTAGGCGCCGCAACGGAGGCCGCCCCCCCGGGGAGCGCCCTACTTGAACTGCTTGGCCAGCTTGAGGCCCTGCATCTGGTAGTTGCTGCCGTCGTCTCCGTAGAGCTGGTCGGGCACCTCCGCGTTGCGGAGCAGCTCGATGCGGAACAGGGGCTGTCCGTGCTCGAGGAGGAACGGCACGTCGTGCGTGCGGATCTCGAGCACGAGGCGCGCGCCCCGCCCCGAGGTGTCGAGGCCGAAGCCCGAGTCGATGAACCCGGCGTAGTGCGTGCGGAGCTCGCCCTTCGTCGCGTCGTAGGGGACCAGCTCCGCGCAGAGATCCGGCGGGATGCACAACCGCTCGCGCGTGGCGAAGATGTAGAACTGCTCGGGCTCGAGCACCTGCCCGTCCGAGGAACGGTCGACCGGCAGGGAGGTCCAGTACACGTCGCGCGGCAGATCGCGCCGGGACAGGTCGATCGGCGGGCGATGCCGGAGCGCGAGGTAGCCGGCGATCCCGTCGATGCCGTCATTCAGATCGACGGACATCTGGATGCCGGGCGGATCGTCGCTCACGATTGCCGGGCGCCCGTCCGACCAGTAGCAGATCGGCGAGGTCTCCTGGCGCGTCTTGAGCTCGTCGATCCCGATCGCGGGCCGGCCGGTCGCAAGCCGGAGCTGGCCGAGGCAGTCGCCGCGCCGAACGGACACGTGGAAGCTCTGCGGGGTGATCTCGAGGAACAGGCGCCCGCTGTAGCCGGGGGGAACCGTGTCGAACGAGTGGCCGTGCTCCGTCAGGAGCCGAACGAACACGTCCAGACGGCCGGTAGACGACTTCGGGTTGGCGCGCCCGTGCACGAGTGCGGGCAGGTCCAGCACCTCTTCTACTTCGGCGAGGTAGACGCCGCGGTGCCGCAGGACGGTCGGGCGGTCCGTATCGAGGCGCTGCTCATCGAGCGCGAGGCGGCCCAGGCGCCGCTCGACCCCCGCGTTTCCAGGAAGGAAGCTGCACTGGAGCTGCCAGATGCGGGCACCGAGCCGAAGATCGAGGGACGAGGGCTGGATCTGCGCGGGGCGCACGGGGTAGAGCGAGCGGATGGCGCCCGACGCGACCAGCGCCCGCAATTGCTGGCTGACGAGGATGCCGTCCATGCGACGCTACTCCGGTCCCGAAAGGCGTCGGTATATGCCGTCGGCGCGCTCGGCGAATGACGGGCGTGCCGCGCGCGGGCGAACGACGGAGACGTCGAACGGCGCCACGACCGTGTTACACGCGCCCGTCCCCGAGGGAGGCCGACGATGCCCGTCTACAACATCCACCTCCAGAGCCCCGACAAGTCGGTCGACATGATCGTGCCGTGCAGGCACGATCAGCCGATCCTCGAAGCGGCGGAGGCCCAGGGCCTCGCGCTCCCGTACTCCTGCCGCAGCGCCGCCTGTGCCACGTGCGCGGGGCGGATTCTCTCCGGCTCGGTCGACCTCGACGAACAATTCATCCTCGGTGACGCGGACCTCGAAGGCGGGTTCACGCTGCTCTGCAGCGCGCTCCCCACCTCCGATTGCCGCGTCCTGACCCACCAGCAGCCGAACGTCGAAGGCGTCTAGTCCTCGCACGGGATGCACATCCGGCCAGCCGCGCACGTTGCACGTTGCAGCGCATCGCGCTAAGGGCGCTGGCCGCTCGATTAGGGAGTTTCAAGATGGCCGAGAACACCAAAGCAAAGTCCGAAGACGCCGATTACAAGGATCCGGCCCGGCTCAAGCGCTTCCTCACCGAGCGTGGCAAGATCCTTCCCCGCCGCATCACGGGGCTCTCCGCGAAGCAGCAGCGCCAGATCGCTCTCGCGATCAAGCGCGCTCGCCATCTCGCGCTGCTCCCCTACATCAACCGCGAGTAGCGGGGCGTAGGTGGCTCGCTTCCGCCCGCGTGCTGGCCCGACGATCGGGGTGGCGCTCGGAGTAGCGATCCTCGCGAGTCTCGGATCCTGGCAGCTTCGTCGACTCGACGAGGCTGCCGGGGTCCGTGCTCGTTTTTCCGAACGGCTCACCGAGCCGCCGTTCGATGCGTTCGCGCCCCCCGCGGATCCCGACCTGCATCGGGTCCGGGTGTCCGGCGTGCCGGACTGGGACCACCACGTGCTGCTCTCGGGCAAGTACATGTGGGGGGACGCCGGGTACCAGCTCATCGTGCCGGTGCGCGCCGAAGCTGGCGCGGCCGTCGTCCTCGTGAACACGGGCTGGGTCCCCGCTGACGAGGCGGCGCTGATCGTCGCGCGCGAGCGGGAAGTGCCCGGGGTACGCGCCTACGAGGGGCTGGCTCGGGTCTACCCCGAGGAGCCCGGCGCCGAGGGCTCGTTCGCGCCCGAGGATGGCTACCAGCGCCGCTGGCGCGCGATCTCGCCGAAGGCGATGGCGCCGGGCGCCCCGGTCCCGTCGTTCGTGGTGGTGGAAGGGGAGGGGTTGGCGACCGACGCCGCGATCCCCGACCGCGTGCCGCCCATCGGCGGATGGCGCACGGAGGCGCCGGAACGTCCGCACTTCCAGTACGCCGTCACCTGGTTTTCGCTGATGTTGACGCTGGTTCTCGTGTGGGCCTCGGCCTCCGTGCAGCGCGACGCCGCGCCCCCGGAACCCCGCGCCTGATCGGCGTCCTGGCGGCGTGCATTCCCTTGCCGGTGCCATCTCGATGCGATACGCGGCCTCCCTTTTCGAGGGACCCCGATGAGGCGCCTGAACGCCGGCACCGATGCTTCTCCGGCCCTCGGGAAGTTGTTCTTCGGGCTGGCGGTGGTCACGTACGGCCTGCTGGTGTTCGGAGCGAGCGTGCGCGTGCACGGCGCCGGGCTCTCGTGCCCCGACTGGCCGCTCTGCTTCGGCGAGATCATCCCGACGCTCAACTTCGAGGTGTTCCTCGAGTGGGGGCACCGGGTGCTCGCCAGCGTCGTGTCGTTCGGGTTCCTCGGCCTCGGCGGCGCGGTTTTGCTGCGTCCGGCCTTGCGGGCCCGCGCGGGCGGCCTGATCCTCTTCGCGGCCGTCGTGCTCGCGATCCAGGTGGTGCTGGGCGGCCTCACGGTCCTGCACCTGCTCGCCGACTGGAGCGTCACGCTTCACCTGCTCACGGGCAACCTGTTCTGCGCCCTGCTGGTGCTCGCCGGCCTGAAGCTCCAAGCCGCTCCCGAGAGCGCGCCGGTCGCCGTCTCCCCGGCCCTCCGCATCGTCGGGTGGCTGCTGGCTGGGATGGTGGTCGTGCAGATGGCGCTCGGCGGCCTGGTGTCCAGCAACTACGCCGGGCTGGCCTGCACCGAGTGGCCCACCTGCAACGGGGGCGTCTGGTTCCCGGTGTTCGACGGCATCGTCGGCCTGCAGATCTTCCATCGCCTCGGCGCCTACACGCTCCTGGCGCTCTCCACCGCCTTCTTCCTGCTGGCGCGCGCGGCCCCCGGCGCCGTCCGCCCGGCCGGCGTCGTGCTCGGCCTCGTCTGCCTCCAGGGCGTGATCGGCATCACCAACGTGCTGCTCGCCATGCCCGTCGAGATCGCCATCGCGCACTCCGCCGTGGCCGACCTCATCGTCCTGTCCACCACCTGGGCGCTCTGGCGCGTGGCACAGCTCCCGGTCCGCGGGCCCGGTGGCGTCCCCTCTCTGTCCGCGCCGGAGCATGCGTGAGCGACGCCGTGATGACCATGCCGCAGACCGTTACCGCCCACCTCCGCATGTGGTTCGAGATGACGCGGCCCCGCGTCCTCGTCCTCGTGCTCTTCACCGGCCTCCCGGTGCTCGGCATGCACGGCTGGCCCGCGTGGCGCGAGGCCGTGGCCGTGTTGTTCGGCACCGCGCTGGCCGGCGCCGCCTCCAGCACGCTCAACGCCTACGTCGAGCGCGACTCGGACGCCCACATGGCGCGCACCCGCAACCGTCCGTTGCCCGCGGCCACCGTCGCGCCGTCCCACGCGTTGTGGCTCGGCAGCGGGCTCGCGGTGGTGTCGACGCTCGTGTTGTGGGCGGTCGGCGGGCTCCTCGCGGCCGGGGTCGGCGTCGCCACGATCCTGTTCTACGTCTTCGTCTACACGCTCTGGCTCAAGCCCCGCACTCCCCAGAACATCGTGATCGGCGGCGCCGCGGGGGCCACCGCGCCTCTCATCGCCGAAGCCGCGCTGACCGGGCAGCTCACCTGGGCCAGCGGGGTGTTGTTCCTCATCATCTTCTTGTGGACGCCGCCGCACTTCTGGGCGATCGCGATCTTCCGCAAGAAGGAGTACGCGGCGGCCGGCTTCCCGATGATGCCGAACGTGGTCGGTGACCACGCGACGCGTCGGCAATCCGTCGTCTACACCGTGCTTCTCCTGCTCGTCACCCTGGCGCCGGTCCCCATGGGCCTGCTCGGGCCGATCTACGGAGTGGTCGCGCTCGGCGCCGGGGCCTGGTTCCTCATCGCCGTGCTCGGGTCGCTCCGGGCTGATGACCCCAAGGTCGACTACCAGGTCTTCAAGATCTCGGTCGCCTACCTTTTCCTGCTTTTCGGCGCGATGCTGGTCGATTGCGCGGTTCGGCCGTTTGCCGACTCCCTGGAGGCGGCCACGGGCTTGCACTCCGTGTGGGTCGGCTGGCCTCCCGTGATATAAGCGCGCCCCTCTTGCAGCCCTCCACGTGCGCACCGCAGGACCTCGTATGAAGCCCACCCGCGCCTCCCTCCTTCTCCCGATCCTCATGGTCGTGCTCGCCGCGTGCGGTGGGGACCACCCCATGACCACGCTGGACGCGCATTCCGACCTGACGCGTGAGATCAACCACATCTACGGCCGGATCTTCTGGTGGACCGCGCTGCTGTTCATCCTGGTCCAGGGCGGCCTGATCTACACGGTGCTCCGGTTCCGCGCGAAGGGGAACGAGACCACGAACCCCGAGCAGGTCCACGGCAACCTGAAGCTCGAGCTGACCTGGACGATCCTCCCGATCTTCATCCTCCTGCACATCGCCATCCCCACGGTCAGCCTGATCTTCAAGTCCCAGGCGCCCTCCACGGAGGAGGGCTCGGTGACCATCAACGCGCTCGGGGAGCAGTGGTGGTTCGCGTTCGAGTACCCCGAGCTCGGGGTGGTCACCGCGAACGAGATGCACATTCCGCTCGGCAAGGAGGTCGAAATCCGCCTCCAGAGCGACAACGTCATCCACTCCTTCTGGGTGCCCCAGCTCGCCGCCAAGCGCGACATGATGCCCGGCCGCGTGAACCAGATCAAGTTCAAGGCCGAGAAGCTGGGTGAGTTCCACGGGCAGTGCGCCGAGTACTGCGGGGACTCCCACGCCCTGATGAAGTTCCGCGTCGTTGTCGATACGCCGGAAGACTTCGCCAAGTGGGTCGAGGCCCAGAAGGCCCCGGCCGACACCGAGGCAGCCACCGCCAAGGCCGGCTTCGAGGCCTTCCAGGGCGCCGGTTGCGTGGCTTGCCACGCCATCCGCGGCACCACCGCCGCGGCCGTGATCGGGCCGGACCTCACCCATGTCGGCTCCCGCACGATGATCGCGAGCGGCATCCTCGAGAACAACGCGGAGAACCTCAAGAAGTGGATCATGGATCCCACCGAGGTGAAGCCCGGATCGAAGATGCTCGACCTGAATCTCACGGATGAGCAGGCCACCAGCATCACCGCCTATCTCCAGACCCTGAAGTAGCTTCGAGAGGTCCGAACATCATGGCCACTCCCGCAGCCGTCCCCCACGCCACCGAACACGGGCACTCCGCGTCCCCGTCCGGTGTGTGGAGCTGGCTTACCACCGTCGATCACAAGCGGATCGGCATCCTCTACGGCCTCTCGGCCCTGGCGTTCTTCGTGCTCGGTGGCATCGAAGGGCTGATCATCCGAAGCCAGCTCTCCGTGCCGAACAACGACCTCGTGAGCGCGCCGTTCTACAACGCGCTGTTCACGATGCACGGCACGACCATGATCTTCCTCGGGGTCATGCCGCTGTCGGCCGCGTTCTTCAACTACATGATCCCGCTCCAGATCGGCGCGCGGGACGTGGTGTTCCCGCGGCTGAACTCGTTCAGCTACTGGTTGTTCCTGTTCGGCGCCCTCGTGCTGAACGCGCCGTTCCTCATCCAGCCGTTCACCTCGGGGATCGACCCCGCGTCGGCCATGGCGCCGCTCACCCGCGTCATCCCCGACGGCGGCTGGTTCGGCTACGCCACGCTCACGGGCAAAGAGTTCTCTCCCTACCTGTCGATCGACTTCTGGGTCGCGGGCCTCCAGATCCTCGGCATCGCGTCGATGGCGGCGGGCTTCAACTTCATCGTCACCATCTTCAACATGCGCGCCCCCGGCATGTCGATGCTGCGCATGCCCGTCTTCACGTGGATGACGCTGGTCGTGCAGTTCCTCGTGGTGCTGTCGTTCCCCTGCATCACCGTGGCGCTGATCCTCCTCCTCATGGATCGGCTGTTCGGCACGCACTTCTACATTCCGTCGGCCGGCGGTGACCCGCTCCTCTGGCAGCACCTCTTCTGGCTCTTCGGCCACCCCGAGGTGTACATCCTGATCCTCCCGGCGATGGGGATCGTGTCCGAGGTGCTCCCGGTCTTCTCGCGCAAGCCCCTCTTCGGCGCGCCGTTCGTCATCTTCTCCGGCATCACCATCGGCCTGCTCGGGTTCGGCGTGTGGGCGCACCACATGTTCACCACGGGCCTCGGCGCCGCGGCGGACGCCGCGTTCTCCGTGACCACGATGCTCATCGCCATCCCGACCGGCGTGAAGATCTTCAACTGGATCTTCACCGTGTGGGGCGGGCACGTGAAGCTCACCACGGCGATGTTGTTCTCGCTCGGCTTCGTCGGCATGTTCACGATGGGCGGCTTGTCCGGCGTCATGCACTCGTCGCCGCCGGTCGACCTGCAACAGCAGGACTCGTACTTCGTCGTCGCGCACTTCCACTACGTGCTCTTCGGCGGCGCGATCTTCGGCCTCTTCTCGGGCATCTACTACTGGTTCCCGAAGATGTCGGGTCGGTTCCTCGACGAGAAGTGGGGCAAGGTGATCTTCACCTTCGTGCTCGGCGGGTTCAACCTGACCTTCTTCCCGATGCACTTCGTCGGCGCGTGGGGCATGCCCCGCCGCATCTACACCTACGACGAAGGCATGGGCTGGGACCAGATCAACCTGCTCGAGACGGTCGGTGCGTTCATCCTCGCGTTCGGCGTGCTGCTCTTCCTCATCAGCTTCTTCCGCTCGATGCGGAGCGGGGAGATCGCCGGTCCCAACCCGTGGGACGCCGCGACCCTGGAGTGGCTCACCACCTCTCCGCCCGCCGTGCACAACTTCGACAAGACGCCGATGGTCTACAGTGACCGTCCCGTCTGGGAGAAGGCGCACGGCCCCGGCCCCGGGTACTCGCTGCCCGAGGGGGACGAGCACATCCACCTGCCGCCGCCGTCGATCAAGCCGCTCATCGGCGCGGTCGGGGTCGGGCTCTTCCTCACGAGCTTCGTCGTCCTCAACCTGACGAACCTCGCGCTGGGCATCACCGCGCTCGGGCTCGCCCTGATCTTCTACTCGTTCTACACCTGGTTCCTCGAGCCGGGGCACTAGACCCCCTCCCGTACGGAGTGCACGTGTCCTCTGCCGCAGCGCATCACCCGGCCACCACCCTGGGCGTCGACAACTACAAGTTGGCGATGTGGACCTTTCTCGGGTCCGAATGCTTCTTCTTCGGTTCGCTCATCGGAACCTACATGTCGTACCGCGGGAAGAGCCTCACCGGGCCCTACCCGCTCGACGTGTTCGATCCCGCCGTCACGTCCTTGTCGACCTTCGATCTGCTCGCGTCGTCGTTGTTCATGGTGTTCGCCGTGCACTACGCCAAGACCGGGGAGATCAAGAAGATGCTGGCGTGGCTCGGGGCCACGATCGTGGGCGGGCTCATCTTCCTGGGCTTCCAGTACTACGAATTCTCGCACTTCGTGCACGAGGGCCTGACTCTCAAGTCCAACCTGTTCGGCGCCACCTTCTACGTGCTCACCGGGTTCCACGGCACGCACGTGGCGGTGGGCGTGTTGCTCCTCGCGTCGGTCGGCTGGGCCGGGGCGCGCGGGCACCTCGCCAACGTCGGTGACAGCGTCGAGGTCATCGGGTTGTACTGGCACTTCGTCGACGTGGTCTGGATCGTCATCTTCACCCTCGTCTACCTGCTGGAGTACACGTGAGCAGCCCCGGCCACAATGAGGGTGGGGGCCATGCCTCTACCGAGCACGCGCCGCATCCGAACCCGCTCCGCATGTACATCGGCGTGTTCATCGCGCTGACGGCGGTGACGGTGTTCGAGATGTTGCCGCTCTTCGGCATCATGGACCTCCCGGGCCCGCTGCTCCTGGCGCTCTCCGCGCTGAAGTTCGTCGCGGTCTGCAGCTTCTTCATGCACCTGTGGGGAGATCACCCGGTCTTCTCCCGGTTGTTCTACATCCCGCTGGTCATGGTGATCGGCACCGTCATGGTGCTGATGACCCTGTTCGGCGCGTGGACCTTGTCCTACCGCACCAACGAGCGCGGCACGGACACGGAAGAGGTCGCGGCCCGCTACCGTGGCGTCTACGAGGGCACCTGCAACGCGTGGGTCAAGAGCGCGTTCACCGGCAACGAGTACTGCTCGTCGCCCTGGGTCGCGTTCGCGAACACGGCGGCCTACGAGGAGCTCCAGAAGCCCGCGGCGGACCTCCCCGAGTTCGCCGGGTGGGACACCAAGTCGCCGGACGAGAAGCAGGCGGCGCTCATGGCCGTCGGCGAGACCGTCTACACGACCAACTGCGGCGCGTGCCACCAGGCGAACGGCCTCGGCCTCGCCGGGGTGTTCCCGCCGCTCGCCAACGACGCGATGGTAGCCGGCCCCCCCGAAGCGCACATCAACGTGGTGCTGAAGGGCATGGTCGGGGTTCCCATCGGCGGCGTGGCGTACGCCTCCGCGATGCCGGCGTGGCCGCAGCTCTCGGACCAGCAGATCGCGGCCGTCATCACGTACGAGCGCAACAGCTGGGGCAACAAGTCTGGGATGGTCGAGCCCGCGCAGGTGGCGGCGCTCCGGTAGGGCGGTAGCCCGGGAGAGATCGGATGCTCACGATGCTTTGGTGGATCCTGCCCGCGAGGGCGCACCAGGGCATCGTGATGCCCTGGGACCCGGACGAGATTGACTATGAGTCGGCGCCACCCGATGCGTGGCTGGCGCTCGACCTCCATGTCTCTGTGGTCCTCGGGATCCTCTCGTTCTGCGCGCTCTACTTCTACGCCGTCGGCGCCTTGCGCCGGAAGCACGGCTGGTCGGAGGCGCCGGTCGAGACGTGGCGCGTGGTGTGCTTCGTGCTCGGGCAGCTCGTGCTGTTCGGCTCGTTGAACGGCCCCATCCACCACTTGTCCGACTACTTCCTGTTCTCGGCGCACATGGTGCAGCACCTGCTGCTGAACCTCGTCTGGGCGCCGCTGACCGTGTTGGCGATCCCGCCCTGGCTCATCGAGGCCGCGCTCCGGGTGTCCTGGGTGCGCCCGATCGCCACGTGGCTCTCCAGCCTTCGGGTGAAGTTCGTCCTCTACAACGGGGCCCTGTACTTCTGGCACATCCCGATGATGTACGACGGGGCGCTGGCGAACCACCCGGTGCACATCGTCGAGCACCTCTCCTTCATGGCGACGTCCGTGATCGCGTGGTTCGGCCTGCTCTGCGCGTCCCCGTCGCTCCCGCGCCCGGCGCCGATCTACCAGCTCGTCTACCTGTTCATGATGACGATCCCGATGAAGCTGCTCGGCGCCATCATCACGCTCGCGGACGACGTGATCTACCGCGGGTACGACGCCGCGCCGCGCATGTGGGGCATCACCCCGATGATCGACCAGGGCTACGGCGGCCTCCTGATGTGGCTGCCGGGCGGGCTCGTGTTGTGGGGCAGCATGATCTACGTGTTCGCCCGCTGGGTGGAGAGCGAGCGCGCCGCGCAGGCCCTCGAGATCGCGGCCCTCGGGCGCGCCGAGCCGCTGCGCGCGGTCGAGGCGGACCCATGATCGCGCTCTTCGTGCTGCTGGCGTGCGGCGCCCCCTCGACAGAGGCCCCGACCGCGCCGTCGACGCCCGTCCCCGTCCCCGCCGCGGCCCCCGCGACCGACACCGCCCCGCTCGTCACCGCCCGGAAGCTCTACCGAGTCACGTGGCGCACCGAGCCCACCCCGCCGCCGCTCTCCACGTTGTTCGAGATCGAGGCCACGTTGACGGACGCCGCGGGCACGCCCGTTCCCGACGCCACGGTGCGCATCGACGCGCGCATGCCACAACACGGGCACGGCATGGCGACCAAGCCCGAGGACGACCCCGGTGTGTGCGACACGAGCGGCGTCTGCACCCACGCGGACGGCGTCTACCGCACCCGCGGCATGAAGTTCCACATGCCCGGCGAGTGGACGCTGCGTTTTGACGTCGAGGGCCCCGCGGGCACGGACCACCTCGAAGTGCCCCTCCGGCTGTGATGCTGCTGATCCTGCTGGCGTGCGCCGATCCCGTGGGCTGGACCGAGGCCGAACGCGCCACGATCCTCTCGCTGTCGCCGGTGCCGAAGCCCGCCCCCTCGCCGACCAACCGCGTGGCGGACGATCCCGCGGCCGCGCGCCTCGGCGAGGCCTTGTTTTTCGACGAGGGCCTCTCCATCGACGGGCAGACGTCCTGCGCCTCGTGCCACCTCCCGGGCCTGCACTTCACCGACGGGGAACGCGTCGCGACCGCCCTCGGCACGGGCACGCGCAACACCCCCTCGATCGAGACCGTCGCCTGGGGCACCTGGTACTTCTGGGACGGGCGCGTCGACTCCGCGTGGGCCCAGGCCACCGGCCCGCTGCTCAACCCGATCGAGATGGGGGCCACCCCCGCGCACGTCCAGGAGCGCCTCCGCGCGACGCACGCCGCGGGCATGACCGAGGTGTTCGGCGGGGTGGCGGACGACCCCACGGACGCCCTGGTGCAGGCCGGCAAGGCGCTCGAGGCCTTCGAGCGCACGCTGGGGCCCAAGCCGGCGCGGTTCGACCGCTACGTCGCCGAGCTGAAGGCGGGCACCGACGGCGAGGTGTTGACGGCCGAGGAGAAGGCCGGGCTGCGCCTGTTCGTCGGCGAGGCGGCGTGTGTGAACTGCCACCACGGGCCGCTCTTCACCGACCACTCCTTCCACAACCTCGGCCTGCCGAACGTCCCCGCCGGTGGCATCGATCCGGGCCGCGCCCGGGGCGCCGGAGACGTAGGCGTGGACGCGCTCAACTGCCGCTCCCGCCACGCGGACCGCCCGTTCCCCGAAGGAACCGCCACGGAAGGCGCTCTCCTCGAAGCCACCGCGACCAACGCCGCCGCCGAGCCCTGCCCCGAGCTGCGCTACCTCGACCCGTCCTTCCCCGACTGGGCGGCGGCGTTCAAGACCCCGTCGCTCCGTAACGTCGCGGGGACCGGCCCCTACATGCACGACGGGCAGTTCGACTCGCTCGGCGCGGTGCTGAACTTCTACGATCGGCTCCCGGGCAAGCCCAACGTGGGCCATCGCGAGCTCACGCTCGAGCCGCTCGCGCTCTCGGCGTCCGAGCTCGCGGCGCTCGAGGCGTTCCTCCGCACGCTCAGCGCCGAGCCGCCCGCTGTACCCTGACGGTCAGGGAACCGAGTCGACCGCCGCCACCCAGCGATCCGCGCCGAACGCGAGCTGGTTCACGTGGAAGAAGGTGCCGACGAACACGGTGCGCGTGCCCGCTCCCCCCTCGATGATGTAGAGGTTCACGCCGTCGACCTCGGTGTTCTCGTTGTAGATCGAGCCGTACGCCGAGAGCACCTGGAGCGGGTTGCCGGGCACGGGCCAGAGCGACGGCGTCGTGGGCAGCTCCACCTGGCTCGAGTCCACGAGGCGCGCCCAGCTGCCGCCGCTGTCCGCGCTGCGCGAGACCGTCGTGATGGACTCCGCGTTCGTGGTGGTGACGAAGAGCGCGGCCGAGTCGTCCGGGTGGATGGCGATCGCCGAGACCGCATCGGTGCCGATGGGGGTCCAGGTCACGCCCGCGTCCGTCGTGTGCCAGGCGCCCGAGGCCGCGCCGAGCACGGCGACGTTGAGGTTCGTCCTCGCGACGTCGGCGTCCGCGGGGTTGGTCGCCCCGGGCGGGAGCGCCGCGCCGGCGGTCCACGTGGCGCCGCCGTCGGTCGAGGTGACCACGCCGCGCGCCTGGAGGCCGCGGAGCCGCAGGGGATCGGAGGCGTCCACCACGGGGGTGCCCCCCACGAAGGGCTCGCCGGGGTCGAACGTGGTCCACGAGCCGCCGAAGTCGTCGCTCCAGGCGCTGGAGGTGGAGAGCGTGTCGAACGCGTAGACCCGGGCGCCGGCGCCGAGGAGCTTCCAGTCGCCCGACGGGAGGCTGCCGGCCTCGTCCCAGGTGCAGCCGCCGTCCACCGACTGGATCGTGCGCCCGTCGGTGACGGCCACGTAGGTGCGGTCGTCGCCGAGGGGGCCCGCCACGCCCGTCGTCACCTTGGTGTCGTTCGGCGACTCGAGCGGCGAGCGCACGGAGTTGCCGTCGTCCTGGTACAGGAGGATGCCCTCGGTCTCGCGGACGCGCCCGCACTGGGGCACGCCGGTGTCTTCGAGGTCGCCGCTGTCGAGCTTGTAGGGCTGGTTGTTGCACGCCCCGGCGAGGAGGACAGGGCCGAGGAGGGGCGCGAGGAGGAGGAGACGGTGCATCAGAGCCCCAGGCGGGCGCGTTCGGTCACGTCGCCCGGCTTGTTGAGGTGCCAGTAGGGGAGTCGGTCGGAGCCGCGGAGTGTACCGCGCTCGCCGGTCGTGGAGGCCCACGCGACGATCCGGTGGGGCGCCGCGGTCTCGACGCTCCACACGGTGGTGGGGCCCCCCGCGACGGCGACGGTGTAGAGGTCGACCGCGAAGGTGCCGAAGGGGACGGTCACGGAGCCGGCCGTGGGGGCGCGCGAGACGGTGGCGGTGCCGAGGGCGACGGGCTCGTGCGCGAACCGTTGCGCCATCTGCGCGGGCCACCAGGGCACGGTGCGCGAGGCGCCCGGGGCGAGCCACGGCCCGTCCAGCCCGCGCACCAGCACGGGCACGGTGTCCTCGTACACCAGGTCGGCCGGCACCTTGTGGGTGGCCGGCGGGGTGGTGTCGCTGTCGAAGTAGGTGTGCGCGGTGACGTGCACGTTCGTCGGCCCCATGACCAGCTCGTCGTAGACCATCCCGCACCACTCCTGGGCGGAGAACGTGATCTTGAGCGGATCGAACGCGTCCATCCGATCGCCACCATCGACCCGCAGGAACGACGACGTCATCGTGTGGTACGGGTAGATGCCCGTCAGGAAGTCGCGGTTCTGGTTGAGCTTCATCACCTTGCGGATGTCGGACTCGGGGTGCGCGCCGGGATCGGCCTTGACCCGCTCCGACCACGAGAAGTCTTCCGTGACGAAGATGAGCACCGCCTGGCCGTCCCGCAGCTCTCCATAGCGGGGCTGGACGAGATCGTAGCTGGAGAGCTCGGCCTTGCCGTCGCCCCAGTGCGCCCAGAATTCGGGGGAGGCGGACTGGGCGGGGGGCGCCGCGCAGGCGAGGAGCGCCAGGATCACGCGCGCTCCCATCGCGACACGACCTCGACGTGGCCGGTCTGCGGGAACAGGTCGACCGCCCAGCGGTCCGTGCAGCGCCAGCCGGCGTCGATCAGGGCGAGGCCGTCTCGCAGGAGCGACGTGGGCTTGCAGGCGACGTAGACGAGGGCCTTCGCGTCGAGCCCCGCCACGAACGCGAGCGCCGCGGGGTGCAGGCCGACCCGCGGCGGGTCGATGATGACCACGGGCTGCGTGCCCTCCGACCGGAGCTGCGCCTGGAGCTCGGCGACCTGCTTCTCCACCTCGCCGGCGAGGAACGTGGCCTCGACGCCGTTGGCGGCGGCGTTCGCACGCGCGTCCGCGATGGAGGCCTCGTTCGCGTCGATCCCGACGACCCGATCGAAGGACTTCGCGCACGCGAGGCCGAGCGCGCCGGTGCCGCAGTACAGATCGACCAGCGTGCTGCCGGACCCCGCCGCCTCGGCGACGGTGGCGCAGAGCTGCTCGGCGCCCACGGGGTTGACCTGGAAGAACGCGGTGGGAGAGAGGCGGTAGGTGAGCCCGCCGAGGCGCTCCACGACGTGATCCTGGCCGCACAGGACCGCGCGGAGCGTGCCGATCGCGGCGTCCGCCTTCGCGTCGGTCTCGTACCAGAGCACCCCGGCGGCGCCCCAGGCCGGCGCGTGCGCCGCGAGCCAGGCCGCGTGGTCGTCGTCGCCGCTGGTCGTGAACAGCATGACGAGCACGCCGTTGCGCCCCTCGCGCAGGCCGAGGTGGCGCCAGAACCCGGTGTGGGCGACCGGGTCCCAGAGCGCCCAGGGCGTGTCGATGGTGTCGGCGCGCACCTTGGCGAGCACGGTGTTCATCGCGTCGGACATGATCTCGCAGCGCGGCGCGTCGACCACCTTGTCGAAGCGCCCGGGCGCATGCATCCCGAGGAACCGGCCCTCGCGGGTGATGCCCGTGTCGAGCTCGGTCTTCGCCATGTACCGGAGGCGCCCGTACGAGAGCTCGACCTTGTTGCGGTAGCCGTAGCCCTCGGCGCCCACCAGCCCGTGATCCACCCCGCCCAACGGCCCGAGCAGCCGCGCCAACGCCGCCTGCTTCTCGACACGCTGCCGCTCGAGCGGCATGTGTTGCCACTGGCACCCGCCACACACGCCGAACTGGGCGCAGCGCGGCGCCACCGCGTCCTCCGCTGGGGAGAGCACGTCCAGCAGGATGCCGGACTTGGGCTTGCCACCCACCGCCACGGTGCTGCCGGGCGCGGCGCCGCGCACGCTCCAGCGCTTGTCCTTGGCGTCGACCCCGGAGCCGGTGCCGTCGGGGCCGAAGGAGTCGATCGAGACCTGGACGGGATTTCGGAAGGCAGCTTTTCGCACGGGTGCGTCTATCCCGCTACCCGACCTCCAACGTCTCCCGCTTGCGCGCGCGCCACACGCACACCCGGTTCCGCCCGGCACGTTTCGCCCGGTACAGCGCCCCGTCGGCGCGCTCCATCAGGGACGCGGCGCGCTCGATGGGGTCCTCGCCGTGCTTGAAGAGGGCGCCCGGCAGGCTCGCGACCCCCACGCTGACGGTCACCTGGGGGTCCTGCGTGTGCAGGGCCACGGCGGCGCGCACGCGCTCGGCCACGTCGGTCGCCGTCTCCTCGTCGGTGTGCGGCAGGAGCACGGCGAATTCTTCCCCGCCCACGCGCGCGACCACATCGTTGTTCCGGGTGGCGGTCACCAGGAGCTCGGCGACCTTTCGGAGGACCTTGTCGCCGACCGCGTGCCCGTAGCGATCGTTCACGTTCTTGAAGTGGTCGACGTCGATCATGAGGAAGCTCGTGCCCACCACGGTCTCCTCGGGGCGGCTCCGGCGAACGATGTCGAACAGGTAGCGTCGGGAGTGCAGGCCCGTCAGCTCGTCCACGACGGCGATGTGCTCGAGCGCGGCGTAGATGCGCGCGTTGTCGAGGGCCAGCGCGGCCTGCACGGCGAAGATGCCGCCGCGTTGCTCCTCCATCACGGTGAAGGCGGGCGCGTGGGCGTGCCGGAGCGCCACTAGGAGCCCGACGGACCGGTCACGCACCACGAGCGGGTAGACGATGACGCGGTCGAAACAGTGTCCGTCCTCGGCGCAGGCGCCCGCGCGATCGATGATCCTTCCGGACCACGGGAGACCGGCGGGAGGCGTGCCCTCGACCGGGGAGGTTTCGGCGAACAGCCTGCGCGCGACGGCCACCGCCTCGCTCGCGTAGTCGCCCTGCCCCTGGATCTCCCAGGCCACCTCGCCGGTGGGGGGGGGGAGGAGCAGCACGGCGCACGGACTGCGGAGCACGCGCCGGGCCATCTCGAGGACGTGCACGCGCAGATCCTCCGAGGAGAGCGAGGTGAGCAACGAGTGGCTCGCCTCGTAGAGCTCGACCGCGGTCTGCAGCTTGCGATGCTCCAGCGCACGCTCGAGCTGCAACTTGAGCTCGTCGAGGCGGATCGGCTTCTGCACGTAGTCCCAAGCGCCTCGCTTGAGGCACGTGATGGCCGAGTCGATCGAGGAGTAGCCGGTCGCGACGATGACCCCCATCGCGTCGTCGATCTCCTTGAGCGCGCACAAGGTGTCGATGCCGTCCATCCCGCCGTCCAGGCGCAGATCGGTGACGGCGAGGTCGAAGCGGCGGTTGCGGGCCAGCGCGGCGGCCTCCGCGCCGCTCGCGACGACCGCCACGTCGTAGCCCTCGACGCGCAGGGCCGCGGCGAGCGCGTTGGCGTCCGCCTCGTCGTCATCGACCACCAGCACGGTGGCCCGCGCCGCGGCCGTTCCGACCGGCAGGCGCGGCACCGTCACCGGCGGACCCCCCGATCCGTCTTGTGACCACGCCATCCCGGGCGAATCTTGGTCCAGGAGCGCGACCGGCAAGCGGGGGGCGAGCGCGCGTGAGACGATATTGACAGTCACTTTCAACACCGCTAGGAGTGGGCGGATGAGCACCACCCTCGCCCACCTGCCCTTGCGTCGTCCCGCGCGAATCGCTTCGGTCGGGGGAGAGCGTGCGTTCCGCCGGCGCCTCCTGGAGCTCGGCTTCCTCCCTGGGGTGGAGGTGCAGCTGATCGGCGTGGCGCCCATGGGTGATCCGCTGGAGATCGAGGTCCGCGGGTGCCGCTTCTCGCTGCGGCGGGCCGAGGCGGACGCCATCGCCGTCACCGCCGCCGAGTCGATGGCGGCCAAGTGAGCGCGGCGCCGTCCCGCGCGGTCGCAGTGCCGCGCGTGGCCCTGGCGGGAAACCCGAACACCGGCAAGACGAGCCTGTTCAACCGCCTCACCGGGGCCAACGCGCGGGTCGGAAATTATCCGGGTGTGACCGTAGAAAGAGAGATCGGCCGGTGGACCCTGGCCGTGGGCCCGGTCGAGGTGATGGACGTCCCGGGGGCCTACTCCCTCGCCTCCCGGTCCTCCGAGGAGCAGGTCGCCATGCGGGCGCTGTTCGGGCTCGACGGGGACGTGCGGCCGAGCGCCGCCATCCTCGTGGTCGACGCCACGCAGCTCGTCCGCAACCTCTACTTCGCGCTCCAGCTCATCGAGGCCGGCGTGCCGGTGGTCATCGCGCTGAACCTCATGGACATCGCGCGCGGCCAGGGCATCGCGCCCGATCCCGTGCGGATCTCCGAGGCGCTCGGCGTCCCGGTGGTCGGGGTCAGCGCCAACACGGGGGAGGGGATGGACGCGCTCGCCGCCGCCGTGTCCTCCGTCCTCGCGAAGCCCGACATCGGCCGCGCACGCGCGATGTGGCGCTACCCCTCGGCGGTCGAACGTGACCTGACGCGCCTGACCCCGCTCGTCGCCTCCGCGGATCCGCTCGAAGCCAAGGCCCTCGCGCTCTGGGCGCTGCTCTCCGTCGAGCCGGGCGACGAGCTCCTCGAGGTGCCCGCCAACGTACGCCGCGAGGTGGCGGCGGTGCGCGCGGCGGCCGAGGCCGCGGGCCGCGATCTCGACGCCGAGATCATCGGGGCCCGGTACCACTGGCTCGACGGCCTGGGCCTCGCCCGCCCTCCGGGCACCGAGCGGACCTTCACCGACAAGGTCGACGCGTGGGTGCTCCACCCCGTGTTCGGGCTCGCGTCGTTCCTGCTCGTGATGGGCGCGCTGTTCCAGGCCCTCTTCGCCTGGAGCGACCCGTTCATCGGCGCGATCGAGAGCGCGTTCGCGTGGCTCGGGGATGCGACGCGGGACGTGGTGCCCCCGGGCCTCGTGGCCGACTTTCTCGTCGACGGGATGATCAACGGCTTCGGCTCGGTCCTCGTCTTCCTGCCTCAGATCCTCATGTTGTTCGCCATGCTCGGGTTCCTCGAGGACTCCGGGTACATGGCGCGCGTGGCCTACCTGGTCGACCGCGGCATGAAGGCCGTGGGTCTGCACGGGCGCGCCTTCGTCCCGATGTTGTCGGGCTACGCGTGCGCGGTGCCCGCGATCATGGCGACCCGCACGCTGGAGCGCCGTCGCGACCGCCTCCTCACGATGATGGTCGTGCCGCTGATGAGCTGCTCGGCGCGGCTCCCCATCTACACGCTCATCATCGCGGCGTTGTTCCCGATCGACGGCCGGTTCTTGTGGGTGTTCCCGGTGCAGGGCGCGATGATGGTCTTCATGTACGTGTTCAGCACGTTCATGGCGCTGGTCGCGGCAGGCGTGCTCGGGCGGACGCTGCTCCGCGGCCCGAAAGTGCCGTTGCTCCTCGAGTTGCCGCCCTACCGCCTGCCCCGCTTGAGCTCCGTGCTCCGCCAGATGTGGCTGCGCGCGAAGATGTTCGTCACCGAGGCCGGCACGGTCATCCTCGGCTGCACCGTCGTGTTGTGGTTCCTGCTCGCCTTCCCCCGCGACGGCGTGTTGAGCCAGGACTACGACGCCTTGCGGGCCGGCGCCTCCGACGAGGTGGTCGCCACGCTGGACGCGCAGGAGCAGGGCGAGCGTCTGCGCCAGAGCTACGGCGGCCAGCTCGGCCAGCTCATCGAGCCGGTCATCGCGCCGCTCGGGTTCGACTGGAAGATCGGCATCGGCCTCGTGGGCGCCTTCGCCGCGCGCGAGGTGTTCGTGAGCACGATGGGCGTCGTGTACGGCATCGGCGCCGACACCGACGAGGAGAGCGCGCCCCTCCGCGACCGCATCCGGGCCGAGCGCAACGTGGACGGCACCGCCATCTACACGCCGCTCACGGGCCTCTCGTTGATGGTGTTCTTCGCGCTCTCGGCGCAGTGCATGAGCACGCTGGCCGTCGTGAAGCGGGAAAGCAGGAGCTGGCGGTGGCCGGTGTTCCTGTTCACGTACATGACCGTCTTGGCGTGGGTGGTCAGCTTCATCGTCTACCAGGGTGGGCGGTTGCTCGGGTTCGAGTGAGCTGTCGGAGTTCCGGAGACGGAGAATCAGGAAGGCAGGAATAGCTGTCGGAATTCCGGAGCCGGAGAAGCAGGAAGGCAGGAATAAAGGAAGGCTGGAAGGGAGAGAGGAACTTCGGGCTTTCTCCTGCTGCTTTTCTCTTTTCCTGGTTTCATCTCCTGCTTTCCTTGTTTCCTGCATTCCTGATCCTCCGGAATTCCGGCTCCGGATTTCTCTGCTCCTGCTTTCCTTGTTTCGTGCCTCCCTTCGGAATTCCGGAGCCGGAGAAGCAGGAAGGCAGGAATAGAGGAAGGCAGGAAGGGGGAGGAAATTCGGACTTTCTCCTCCTGCTTCTCTTGTTCCTGCCTTTCTCCTCCTCCTGCTTTCCTTGTTTCCTGAATTCCTGATTCTCCGGAATTCCGGTTCCGGAGCCGGAGAATCAGGAAGGCAGGAATAGAGGAAGGCAGGAAGGGGGAGAGGAAATTCGGATTTTCTCCTCCTGCTTCTCTTGTTCCTGCTTCTCTTGTTCCTGCTTTTCTCCTCCTGCTTTCCTTGTTTCCTGCATTCCTGATTCTCCGGAATTCCGGTTTTGGATCTTCATTTCCTGCTCTCCTGCTCTCCTGCTCTCCTGCTCTCCTGCTCTCCTGCTCTCCTGCT
>JAZKFH010000012.1:114470-126667 GCA_040386535.1 Myxococcota bacterium
TCCTGCTCTCCTGCTCTCCTGCTCTCCTGCTCTCCTGCTCTCCTGCTCTCCTGCTCTCCTGCTCTCCTGCTCTCCTGCTCTCCTGCTCTCCTGCTCTCCTGCTCTCCTGCTCTCCTGCTCTCCTGCTCTCCTGCTCTCCTGCTCTCCTGCTTTCCTGATTCTCCGGAATGCCGGCTCCGATTGAGCCATGCGCGCGCATGCGCGCTCATGCTCGGAGGATGCGCGCGCATCCAGGCACATCGCACCGCCGCGTCGTGAAGGGCCCGCGCACGGCGTCGTAGAAGCGTCGCTGGCCCGTGCGGGCTGGCACGGGGCATGCTTTCGGTGTCCCGGGGAGCTGACAATGTCCGATCGCCATGACGTCATCATCGTGGGGGGACGCCCCGCCGGGGTGGGCCTCGCCATCCGGCTTGCGCGCCAGGGGCGCCGCGTGCTCGTGCTCGACCGCGCCACGTTCCCCTCGCCGCCCCAGGTGCCGTCGTGTCCGGCGCTCCACATGGGGACCCTCGCGCTGCTCGACGAGCTCGGTGTCCCCGAGGCGGTGTACGCCACCGGCGCCCAGCGGTTCGGCGACTACGTGATCCGCTTCGGGACGTGGTTCGACGCGCCCATCCGCATGCCCACGGTGCACGGGCGCGCGTTCGGCTACTACGTCGATCGCAGCGTGTTCGACGCGGCGATGTGGGAGCACCTCGGCCCGATCCCGGGGGTGGAGCGGCGGGCGGGGTTCCGGGTGGACGCGGTCTTGCGGGAGGGGGACCGGGTAGTCGGCGTGGAGGGGCAGATGGCGGACGGCACCCTCGAAGCGTTCCACGCGCCGTGGGTCGTCGGGGCGGACGGGCGCTTCAGCAGCGTGGCGCGCATGGTCGGCGCGGCCACGGTGGAGACGCGCGACGAGAAGGCGAGCACGGTCTACTTCGCCGACTGGAAGGGGGTCGCCCCTCGGTACGCCGGCGCGCCCGTCGAGATGGAGGTGTGGACCGACGGCGCAGGGACCGACGTGCTCCTGTTCCCGCTCCCCGGCAACCGGTTCACCGTCGCGACGCATCAGCGCGCGGATCAGGTGGACACCGGCGGGGATCCCGAGGCCTACTACCGCGCCCAGATCCGCCGGTACCCCTGGTACACCGAGCGGTTCGCGGACGCGGACGTCACCAGCCGCGTCATCGGCGTCAAGAAGATCGGAAACGGCTACCGCGAAGCGGCGGGCAAGGGGTGGGCCCTCCTGGGCGACGCCTTCCACTACAAGGACCCCGTCGACGCGCAGGGCATCTACGACGCGTTGTTGGGCGGGCGGATCCTCGCGGAGGAGCTCGGCGCCGCGCTCGACGGGCGGCAGGACGCCGAGGTCGCGGGCAAGCGGTACGGCGAGCGGGCCCGCGCCGCTACCCACCCGATGTTCGAGGCCACGGTCCAGCGCCTCGTGACCGAGCTGTACGGACCGCCGCCCAACCTGGTCGTCCGCACGGTGATCCGATGGCTGCTCACTGATCGGACCTACCAGGAGCGTTTCTTCCGGTTCATCGGGCGGGACCCCTCCGTCGATCCCACACGGTGGCGGCCGCCCAGCCTCATCCTGGGGGCGGTGGCGCGCGGCCTGGGGCGGGATGTCGCGCGGTTCCTCGGACGGTCGGCGAAGGAGTTGCCCGGGCCCGTCGCGGGAAGGTGAGCTGAACGAACGCGCGGCGGCTACGATGGGGCCATGCGCACCCTCGCCCGTGTCTCGTTGACCTTCCTGTTCCTCCAATGCGTCGCGAGCACCGTGGCGTGGGCATGTTCCTGCAACTCCGAGGAGTCGACGCCGGCGGAGCGCCTCGACGCACACGAAAAGGTGTTCGTGGGCGAGGTGCTCGACGGGCCGCACGCGCGCGGGTGTGGGCTCGTGACGAGCTCGATTGATCCGGTCACCTACACCCTCGCGGTGACCGAGGCGTTCAAGGGCGTGACGGAGGGGGACGACATCACCCTCAAGACCCAGCGAAGTGGAGTCTCGTGCGGCTTGGAGATGGAGGTTGGTGAGTCGCGCCTGATCTACACGTACGCCGACGACGATTGGGTGAGCCTGTGCGGTCCCGGCGGCCTCGCGGCCGAAAGTGCCGAGGAGATCGTTGCGCTCCGCGCGGCGGTCGCCGAGTAGCCCCGCCCGGATGGTACGCTCGCGGGGATGCTCCTGCTCCTCGCCTGCACCGCCCCGTCCCCGGATTCGTCCACGCCCCCGGACACCGCGCTCGTCGTCGACACCGCGGACTCCGCGTCCGACACCGACACGGCGGACACCACCGAGACGGACACGACGGACACCGATCCGGACACCGACACGGGCGAGACGGCCGTCGACACGGACACGGGGGAGACCGCCGTCGACACCGACGACACCGACGACACCGCCCCGGACGACACGTGGCGCTCGGCGCTCTACCCCGAGGACTGGACCCCCGCGTTCACCGACGGCGACGGGCACTTCCTCCACGACTTCAGCTACGCCGGCTACCGCGCGGGCGAGGTCGCGCTCCCGACGACAGCGCCGGGCGCCTCCTTCGACGTGACGCTCTACGGGGCCGATGCCACCGGCGCTTCCGACAGCACCAGCGCCATCCAGGCGGCCATCACCGCGGCCTCCGCCGCCGCGCCCGCCGTGGTCGATCTGCCCGCCGGCACGTACCGCGTCGACGGCGTCCTCACCGTCGCCACCTCCGGCGTCGTGCTGCGCGGCGCGGGCTCGGCGTCGACCTTCGTGTACTTCACCAAGACGACGGGCGTGGACTACGCGGCGCACCTCACGTTCGGCGGAAACGTCACGCAGGGGGCCGACCACCTCCTCACGGTCGACGGGGCGGCGAGGGCCCACGAGGTGCAGCTGGCCGACGTCTCCGGCATCGCGGTGGGGGACAACGTCGCGATCGGCTGGACGATCTCGGACGCGTTCGTGGACGAGCACGGCATGACCGACACGTGGGTGACCTTCAACGGCGACTGGAAGACCTTCTTCCGGCGCACCGTCACCGCGGTCGACCCGGGCACGAACACCGTCACCGTCGACGTGCCGCTGCGGTACCCGGCCCTGGTGCGCGACGGCGCGAGCCTCCGCGTGGAGTCCGGCTACCTCTCGGAGTGTGGTCTGGAGGGCCTCGCGGTCTCCAACGCGGCGGACTGGGACGCGGCCTGGGCGAGCACGCAGGTGCACGTCGCGATCTTCTCGGAGGTGCAGGATTGCTGGGTGCGCGACGTGGTGAGCTTCGCCTCGCCGTACCCCACCGACGCGCGCGGCAAGCACCTCATGAGCAGCGGCATCGAGGTGCTCGACAGCCGCCGCGTCACCATCACCGACAGCGTGATGGAGGAGGCCGAGCACCGCGGGACCGGCGGGAACGGCTACCTGTTCGAGATCTCGCGCAGCAACGAGGTGCTCACCGTCGACACGATCGCGCGCGGCGGCCGCCACAACTTCATCCAGAACTGGGACTTCGGGACGAGCGGCTGCGTGTGGCTCCGCACCACGTCGGAGGCCGGCCGCTCCTTGCTCGCCGACTGGGATCCCGTCGGGTACGAGTCGTACTCGGAGTTCCACCACTCGCTCGCGATGGCGAACCTCATCGACCAGAGCGAGGCCACCGACGGGTGGCAGGGCGTGAACCGCCAGGGCGAGAGCTCGGGCGCGGGGCACAGCGCCACCCAGAACGTGTGGTGGGGCCTCGGCGGCGGCGGCTACCTGCGCTCGCTCCAGGTGGGCGAAGGCTACGTCATCGGCACCGACGGGATGGACGTACACGTCGACCCCGCCGAGTGGGACTGGAACAGCTCCGGGGAGGGCACGGCCCCCGAGGACTGGACCGAGGGGCTCGACGAGGCGGCCACGTTGGAGCCTGCGTCGCTCTACGAGGACCAGCTCGCGCGGCGGTTGGGGGAGTAGGCGCTTCGCGGCGCGATTGCCGCCCAGCTCGCGTTCCACGCGATACGCCGGTGGGCTCCCGAGGGCGACCTGACCGACTACACGCTCGACATCGACGAGACCGGCCGGTTCACCCCCGACGAGCCGTGGTCGGCCGTCGTGGGTTGGCTGCGCGAGGGCGCGCCGGGCGACGACGACGCGCCGCTCCGCCGCTCGCTCACCGAGGCGTTCCCTTCCCGCTGGCCCCTCCACGCGACCGAAGCGAACGCGCGAGGAGACGGCGACCGCCTCCGCAGGGCCGTCCGCGGCGTGCTCGGGGGGCGGGGATGGCTCGTCCTGGCGCGGATGCATGACGATGCACACCCCGACGTGGGCGGCCTGGTCGGGCACCCGTACCCCCACGCCCTCCGCGCCGTCCTCGCGCGCACGGCGCTCTTGTTCCGCGCTCGCCCGGTGCGCATCCACCTGCGCGTGGCCGACCGGGGCGTGGCGATCCGAGTGGGCGCCGGGGCCGCGGCCCGAGGCTACATGCACCACACCTACGTGCATCAGCTCGCGACGAGCGCGGTGGCGGGGTTGCGGACCGAGGCCGCCCTGATCGCGGTGTGCGCGCGGTTCCGCATGGACACCTCGGCGCCGGCGGGGCTCGTCGTCGCCGACTCGCTCGCCAACCGCGCGGGGCACCACCTGCGCCGTTCCGGGGGGATGAGCCTCGCCACCTTCGGCGCGCGCCTCACCGACGACTTCGGGCTGGAGGTCGTGGTGCCAGGACGGGCCTCCCCGCTGCCGACGCTCGCCGCCGACGGGCCGTGGGAGGCCGCGATCCGCGCCCGCGCGTCCGGTGTGGAGGTGCGGCCGCCGGTCGGCGGCGACTGGCGGGACGAGCAGGCGCGGATGTGGATCGACGAGGTGGCGCCGTGACCTCGACGCTCACCGACGCGGTCACACGACTCACTGTCGATCGCACCGACAAGGGCGCCGCCAAGGCCCTCGTGGAGGGGCTCCACCGCCTCGGCCGCATCCTCGCCGCGGAGCGTGGCCTCGACGCCTCGACCGGGGAGCAGGTGGCCCAGGACCTCCTCGTGCACGTCTGGACGCAGATATGCGCGGGCACCTTGCGCGTGGAGCACGTGGACGCCTGGGCACGTCGCGCGCTCGGCAACCGCCTCCTCGACGTGGTGCGCCGCGCGAGGACCACACCGGTCGAGCCCGACGAGCTGGAGCGACGCGGTGGGGCCTACGTGCCCGTGGGCTCCGATCCGGTCGCCCGCTTCCGCGCGGCGTTCGCCGCCGCCCTCGAAGCGCGTCGTGCGCACGATCGGCCGGGGCTCGCCACCGCCTGGGATCGCTATTGGCGCACGGTGCACGAGAGCCGTACGCTCGAGGCCATCGTGCGCGAGGAGGACCCCCGCGCCAACGTCGGGAGCGCGCAGCGCGCCCACGCGCGGCTGGCGGACGCGGTCTGCGAGCACGCGGACAGTGACGATGTGGGCCTGTTCCGCGACCTCCTCAACTTGCGCGTGTTGTCCGGTGGCGCCGGGCCCGCGCGTCTCCGGGAAGGTGAACCATGACCCGCTCCCTCTTGGACTTGGATGGGCACACGGCGCTCGACGCCCTCGCGCGCCGGATCCCCGGCGTCCGCACACTCCGCCCGCTCCGCGAGAGCCGACCTCCACGAGCGGAGGGCGTGGGCGACGCCCTGTCGCTCGGCGTCCTCCCGAGCGCGGTCGGGCGTGGTGTCGACGTTCAGGGCCTCCTCGACGCGCTCCTGGACCCCAACGCCGACGCGGCGCTCGACGAGGAGCCGCCCGACGCGCTCCCGCCGTCCGGCCTCTACACCGCGTACGGTGAGGCCAACCCGGTCGAGTGGGCCGGGCTGGGGGTCGCGGCGGGGCCGGGTGTGCACCGGAGCCGCGCCGACGCGCGCTGGATCCGGGTCGCGGACGCCGACTGCGTCGGGCTCCTCGAGGGGGACATCCGCGTCGACGTCGACGAGCACGGCGTGGAGTGGCTGTTCTTCGCCCCCGGTGGCCTCGCCGCGTTGCGGCTGCGGGGCGGGTGGGTGCTCGTGGTGGAGCAGGGCGTCGCGACGTTGTGCCGCGAGGAGCCCAAGCCGGTCGCGGTCTCCGAGCCGGTCTGGGCGAACCTCGACGCGCTCGCGACGCTCGACCCGCGCCTCGTGGAGGAAGCCGTGGGCACCGTGGACCACGTGGGGCTCTACGTCCGCCACGGCGTTGGGGGTGGGGACATCGTCGCCCGGGTCCTCTCGGGGGCGGCGCCGCCTCACCTGGACGCGGTGCGGGCGTGGATCCGCACCGTGCCCGGCGTGACATGGGAGAGCGTGCGCGGCGAGACGGATGCGCGCGTGCACGCGCTTCGCGAACAGCTGCTCGACGCGCTCCCGGAGGGCGTGGCGTGGGCCGCGGTGCAGCGCGACGTCCTGGAGAGTGAACGGATCGTCCTCGCGCTCGCCGGGCGCGCCGAGGGGCTCGACACCGTGCTCGATCGCGTCGACGACGAGGCGGAGGCCGCCGGCCTCGGCGAGGTGGACCTCGACCCCGTGCCCGTTCGTCTCCAGGCCGAGGCCCGCACGTTTGCCCGCTGGTGGGGCCGCCCGTGACGGGCATCCTCGTCCTCGACGGGGACCACGTGCATCGCTTCGTGTACGGAGGCGCGGATGGCCGCCCCGCGCCGCTCCTCGACCTCACCGCGGAGGTGGAGGCGCGCCTCGACGCGGCCGTCGGGATCAGCGTGCCCTGGGTCGCGGACGTGCGGAGCGTCGATGCGCCGCTCCCCCTCACGGCGGTGCCCCGCGGCTCCCCGCCCGGCACCTTCGCCCCCCACGCCATCCGCGACCGCAGCTACGAGCTCTCCGTGGCGCTCTGGCGCGCGTCCCGGTGGATGGGGCTCCCCGTGCCGACCGACCTCTGGGCCAGCGCGTGCGTCGGCGACGACGGTGCGCTCGGCCCGGTCCTAGGCCTCCCCAAGAAGGCCGCGGCGGTGCCGCCCGGGGCCACCCTCGTGGTGTGGGCAGGGCAGGCGGGAGAGGCCCGGCGGGCCGGCATCACGGTGATCGCTGTGACGACGCTGGCCGGCGCGATCGACGCCCTCTGGCCCACGCCGGTCTTTCCGCCGCTCGCCGCGGATGTGGCGGACGCCGCCTGGACCTACACCTTGCGCCGTCGCGGTCGTCGTCCGTGGCGGGCCATCGCGGCCGGGATCGAGCGCCTCGCGGCCGCCCACCCGAAGGACGAGCTCACGGTCGCGGCGCGGGTGGCGCGCCGGCACGGCGGCGAGGCCGTCCCGCTGGAGGACTGCGCCGACCTGATGGCCCGTCTGCCGCTCGCGGTGCGGCTCGAGTGCGGCGCGCACTTGCTGCAGGGGCTCGCGGACGGCGGCACCGAAGGCTGGGAGCCTGTCGCCGAAGGCTGGGCCGGGCTCGTCGCGCCCGCCACGGACCTGTTTCCGCCGCACCTGTTCGTGATGGGCGCGCTCGGGCGTCTCTACGCGTCGTGGCGCCGCTACGATCGCGCCGTCGCCTGGCTCGATCGGGCGATCGCGGGCTGGTTCGCCCTCCATGAGCCCGGCGAGGCCGCCCACGCCCTCTGCGAGCGGCTCCGTGTCGAGGCCATCCTCTGCGCGTCCGCGCCGGGCCGCCCGCTCGACCACTCCCTCCTCACGCGCGCGATCGAGAGCCTCCGCGATCAACCGCAGCCCGAGTGGCTCCGGCGGGCGATGTACCGGGCGGCCCACGCGGCGGGGCATGCGCGGCTGCGGTCGACGTTGCTCCTCGAGGATCCGGAGCTCGTCCGCGGCTGGCGTTGGGATCCCGAGGTGGCGCGGACCGGAACCCCCGAGGAGCAGGGCCTCGCGCGGCTCGCGGAGGATCCCGACGACGGCGCCGCGCATGCGACGCTCGCGGAGCATTCCGGGAGCGAGGTCGACTACCGGCGCCTCCGTGCGTGCGTGCTCCCAGGCGAGCGGTTGGGGACCGTCCTCGCGCGGGAGTGGCGATACTGAGCGCCTCCGGAGCGAGCGCCTCCGAGAAGGCACGTCGCACGGGAAAGCGCGGCGGGCTGGTAGACTTCGCGCCCCCCACAAGGCCACCGCCGTGACGACGTCCCGAGACGTGGAAAAGTACCGCCCGTTGTTCAAGCTCCTCCGCGTGGTGAGCGACGGCGCGGCGCGTGACGCGGAGCTCGCCGTCGACTACGCCGAGAACGATCCCGAGGGCTCTGTCGCCAAGGTGCGGCGGGCCACCGAGGCGATCCTCCGCAGCCTCCTTCCGAAGGGCACGAAGCGGCCGGAGGCCCTCGACTTCGAGGAGATGCGGAAGCTGGTGGCGAAGGCGGCCCCCCGGAAGGTGATGGTCCTCGTCGGGACCGTACAGGGGCTCGGCAACGAGGGCGCCCACGCCCGCCCCGACCGCCTGGAGCCCGCCTACGCCTACCAGGTGCTCGACGCGCTCGCGGGCATCTCCGAGTGGTACCTCTTCGAGCACCGCAAGATCGCCCGACCGCGCGCTTCCCGTGCCCCGTGGCTGATCGCGGGGCTCGCCGCCGCGACCGGCGCCACGGTCATGGTGGGCGTCGGCGCGCTGTGGCTCATCGCCGCCGCCGTCTCCGCGCCCACCACGAGCATCGAGACGGTCGCGACAGCGCCCGTGCCGATCGTGGTGGCGACCCCGGTTCCAGTGGCGGCGACCGTCGCGCCCGTCACGATCTCGGGCGTGTCGCTGTGGTCGCGCCCGTGGCTGCCGTGGGAGGACATCAAGGCGCCGCCCGCCGGGCACGCCCCGCCGGCCGGGGCTCCCCTCCAGCCGTGCCGCGGCTCCTTGTCGGGCCTGTCGGTGGTCTCGCGGGCCGGCGGCTGGCTCCGGATCCACGCGACATGTGGCACGGCCGCGGTGGACGGGTGGCTGCTGACGACCGCGTTGCAGGGGACGCCCATCGCGGTCCCTGCGGCGGAGCCGTTCGACTACTCGAGCGAGGAGACGGCGTTGTTGTACGAGGCCAAGGCCGTGCTCGACGCGAAGCGATGGACGGAGGCGGTGACGAGCTACGGCCGCGTGATTGCGCTCGTTCCGAACGATCCGTCGCTCTACGAGCAGCGTGCGCTCGCGCGTTTGCGGGGAGGGGATCCCTCCGCCGCGCTGGATGACGCCGCAGTGTGCCTCGCGCTGGCGCCGAAGACAGGCCGTTGCCACCTGTACGTGGCCGAGGCCATGCAGCAGCTCGCCCTCTCGGGCTGGGAGCAGGTCCTCGCCGACGCGGTCCAGCACGATCCCGCCTTGGCGGGCGAGGCGAGCGCGCTGAGGGGCTCGGCGGTGTCGACCGGAGCGGACATCCGGAGGATCACCGGTTCGGGCGGGCGCGGTGTCCCGCTGAGCCGCGCCAAGATGCGGCTCCCGGCCTACCAGAAACTCAAGGACACGCCGGCCGACAGCGATCGGCGCGAGCGCTGCCGCCTCCGCGACGGAGCTCCCGTCGAGGTACTCTCCACCGAGCTGGGCTGGCACGAGGTGCGGACGTATTGCGACGGCGTCGCGACCACCGGGTACCTGCCCCAGCAGCTCGAGAGCCAGTTCTACCCCCGGCCGTAGGGCGGGGGCCGCCCACTACCAGTCGCCTGGCTCGACGGCAGTCCAGTCGGGCAGCAGCCGCTCCGCCAGCGCCCCCGCGAGCGCCGCGTGCCCCTTCGGCGTCAGGTGAAGGTCACCGGCGAGGAACGCGCCGGGCTCCGCGGCGACGAGCGCGGCGGTGGCATCGAGGGCCGGGATGCCGGCGTAGGTGGCGGTCCGCACGAGATCGTGGAGGAGCGCGCGCGTCGGAGCCATGTCGATCGGCGCGGCGGGGGCGTACTTGGCCCACTCGTCCGCGGACACCTGCACGTCCAGCGGGAGCGCCACCACGAGCAGCTGCGCGCCGGCCGCCTCGCAGCGGTCCCGCATGGCGACGAGGCCGTCTTCGAAGCGCTTCCCGTCGATGCCCGTGGCGCCGCCCGTCGCGGCCGCGTCGACCAACCTCGCCCACCCGTCGGCCGAGGCGCCGACGCCCTGGCCCCACCCCTCCGTCCACCACGCACGGCGGATCGCCAGCACGAGGTGCGAGTTGGAGAAGAGCCAGCCGCGGCCCGGGAACGCGCGCGCGCCCGCGGCCATCTCCCGACGCACCGCCCACCCGTCGAGGACGCCGTGGCGATCCCGGTTCGGCGTGTCGAGCTCGAACACATCGTTGGCGAAGTTGACGACGAGCACCACCTCCTTGGGGGCGCGCGCGGCCAGGAGCTCGTCGAGGACGGCGAGGTACTCCGGGGGGCCGTAGGTCGGCACGCCGGCGTCGCGGACGGGCCGCCCCAGCCGCGCGGCGACGACGGCGCTGAAGGTCTGGTGCTCCTCGACGCCGAGGCCGAACACCTGCGAGTCGCCGAGGATCACGATCTCGTCGGCACGCGCGGGCCCCCAGTCGGCGCCGCGGTAGCCCTCGGCATTGATCCGGACGGAGGTGACGGCGCCTCCGCCGAGCCGGACCCGCTCGGTGCCGCCGGGCGCGAGGCGCACGCCCAGCACGGGGTCGGCCACGTACAGGTTCAGGTGGGCGAAGGCCCCGCCGTCGGCGTACCAGAACATCCCCTCGGCGAGCGCGAGGCCGAGGAGGGTGCCGAAGAAGAGCTGGGGAGCGCGGCGCACGTCCGAACGTAGCACTCGTCCGTAGCACCCGAAGGGCGCCGATTCTGCTGAAGTGTGGGCCCGCGCGACCGACATGGGTGG
This sequence comes from Myxococcota bacterium, assembly GCA_040386535.1. GTDB lineage: Bacteria > Myxococcota_A > UBA796 > UBA796 > SXON01 > CAJBVW01. Next base: position 125,129 of record JAZKFH010000012.1, read on the forward strand.
CATCCCCGGAGCCCTCGTGCTGCTCGTCCTGCTCGCCTGCCACGCACCCGCCCCGTCGATCCCCGACCGCGCCACGGGCACCGCTGCCGCCGAGACCTACGCGCCCGGCTCGCCGGTCGAGGCCCTCGAGGTGGCGCTGGGGGAGGTCCCCACCGTGCTCCACGTGCGGTGGCGCACCTCGATGCCGAGCGTCTCCACCGTGACCGGCACCCTCGGGGACGAGCAGATCGTCGTGACCGAGACGACCGCGTCCACCGAGCACGACGTGGTCCTCGCCGGGTTTCCCGCCCGCGCCGCGGTGACCGTGGCGGTCGACGTGCTCGACGAGGAAGGCGTTGACGCGGAGACCACGGTGACGACGGGCGCGCTTCCGGCGTGGGTGCCGGACCTGACGTTCACGGCGGACGTGCCCGAGGCGGCGGCCGGCGGCTTCACCGTCGCCGCGCTCATCGATCTGACGGGCGGCGCCCCGCTGATCGTGGATGGCGCGGGCCGCCCGGTCTGGGCCCAGGATCGCGTGACGCAGGGGGCCATCACCCGCGCGCGCCTGTCGCTCGACGGGGCCGCGGTGCTCTACAACGGGCTGCCCTACAGCGTCGATCGCCCCGGCACCCTCACGCGCGTGCCGCTCGACGGCGGCGCGGCCGAGACGATCTCCGTGAACGGCATCCACACGGACTTCGTGGAGCTCCCCTCCGGCGGCTACGCGGCGCTCGGGTGGGACCTGCGGACGTTCGGCGACCGCCAGATCCTCGGCACCACCATCGTCGAGATCGAGCCGGACGGCGCCTCGCGCGTGGTGTGGAGCGTCTTCGACGACTTCATGCCGGACCTCGGGTTCACCTACCCGAGCGGGTACGCCGCGGACGACACGGTGGAGGACTGGTCGCACATCAACGGCCTGTTCTACGACGCCGCGGAGGACGACTACTACGTCACGATGACCTGGATCGACGGCGTCGCGCGCGTGGACCGGGGCACCGGGGAGCTGGTGTGGACGGTGTCACGTCACGGCGGCGACTTCGCCACGGTCGGCGCGCCGGTCCTCGAGCAGCCGCACAGCGTGCAGCGCACCGCCGAGGGCCTGCTCGTGTTCAACCGCGGCTACCCGCAGGACCGCGACACCTGCTCCGAGGCGGTCGAGCTCGTCCTCGACGAGGCCGCGGGCACGGTGACCAACACGATGCAACATCGCTCGGACCGCTGCCTGCTGGTCACGTACCTCGGCTCGGCGGCCCGCCTCGACGGCGGCAACACGCTCGTGTCGTGGAGCACCGCCGGCCAGATGGACGAGCTCACGCCCGAAGGCGAGCTCGCCTGGCAGGTGAGCGCTCCGGTGGGCGCGGCGTTCGGCTTCGCGGAGCGGGTGGCGCGGCTCGGGGGGGAGTAGGGCACCGATTGTCCGGAGTTCCGGAGCCGGAAAATCAGGAAGGCAGGAATAGAGGAAGGCAGGAAGGGGAATCGGAATTCCTGATTCCTACCTCCTGCTTTCCTTGTTTCCTGCTCTCCTGATTCTCCGGAACTCCGGAACTCCGGAAC
>JAZKFH010000013.1:0-288576 GCA_040386535.1 Myxococcota bacterium
TACCGGTGGGCAGGACTGGGATTGGAGTGGGTGGAATTGATGGGACGGGACACGGGAGGCATCCGTGGGGGTCATCGGCGTGCTCTTCTTGTCGGACATGTGGTTCTCCTGGCTCCTTCTCGGAGCGTTCGGTCCGGCAGAGGAGGTCTCCGCCGGCGCGTCCAACGAAGGGACGCCCTGGCGCGCGCGATGCGGACAACGCTTTCCATGAAATCACGGCAACCAGGCTACGCCTCGTGCTCGCCAAATCGCGAGCACCTCGGCCTCTCCATCGCCGGTCTGCGCGAGGTAGTCGAGAGCGACGTCGTGGTTCGGCTTCTCGTGGACAGCGGCAAGCAGACGCTCCTTGTCCCGGCGCGTAGGCCCGCCCAGACCTCGGAATATCTGATGCAGCTCCCCGATCGAGCGGCCCCGCCGGTCGGGGTACCCGCGGAGCATCGCCTCCAGCAGCGCCTGCCTCACCCGTTCGCGGTCCGTGCGCTTCACGATGCGGGCGACGGCGGCCTCTACGCGCTCGGGCACCCCGCTGCCCATGACTTCGTAGCCCATGTCCGCGGACGGAACGGCGTGGTCGCCGGGGTCGTGGGTGAGGGCGCCCAGCACGAGGAGGACGTGCGAGGGCAGCCGACCGTGCTTCTCGCACAAGTCGATGGCCTGCGGCTCGTCGGCCAGACGCCAGGCCAGCTGGTAGCCCAGTTCATCATCGCCGTGCGCGATGCCGGCCACCTTCGCGCTTTGCTCCCAAGAGTGGAGGTCCAGGCGGCTGTCGGATTCGTCGTCCATGAGCCTGACGTCGAACCAGTTCGGGTCCCCGGCTTCTCGGGCGGCGTCCGTAGCCGCGCGCTTTCGGGTCTCGAAGTCCTTGCGTCGCGAGCAGGCATCGTGGATCGCAGGTGGCGGGGCGTCAAGCCGCTCGAACATCCACCTCGCGGTCTCCAGATCAGCTCCGTCGGCGAGCGCCGCGAACGCGGCGTTCACCACTTGCGGGGAGTCCGTGGACATGGTCAACGCGCGCAGCCAGGCCGTGCCCCCCGTCCCACCCACGCGTCCGACCAGCGTGGCCACCGCCGCCACTTCGGTGGCGCCAAGTTCGTGCTGCTCGACGGCTTTTTGCCACCTCGCTGCATCCGACTCGGTCGCGCACAGGGCCAGGAGCCGGAGAAGTTCGGTGCGATCGCGTGTATTTTCCAGGCGCTCGCCCACCCACCTGCGTAGCTCTGCGGCCGGGCCCTCACCGAGCCGCGCGTCACTCGCTTGGTTGGAGTCCAGCAGCGCCCGGACGGCGTGGGCGGTGACGGAGGGCTCGCCTCGCCGCGTGACCAACCGAATCAGACCCTCACGGCCCCCGATGCGGCACAGGGCCCGAAGCGCCTCGGGTTCCGCATAGCCCCCCCAGAGCGTCCGGCCGTCGTCGACGAGAAGCGTCCCGCTTGCGAGCGCCTGGACGAGGGTGTCTATGACCGCGGCCGCGAGGGGGGTTCCAGCGGCGAGTTCCGTCACACGCCGGGCGGCCGCCTCGTTGATCGGGATCGCTCGGAGCAACTCGCGACCGCACGGGGACTGCGAGAGGAGGAGCTTGGCGAAGAGACCGCGGCTGGGGTGGCCGAGCTCGTCGATCAGCGCCTCACGCCACTCGGGGGTGTACATGCCACGGAGGTGCTCGAAGACCTCGCGGACGGCCCCTCGGTTCTCGCCAGCGGCCTGCTGCGCGAACTCCACGATGAACTCGACTCCGTCCTCCGTGTAGTAGCCGTCCATGTCCTGGGCGGTCTGCGTCTCCAGCGCGGCGTTCCCGAGCACGCGCCATGCCTCCGCAAAGCTAGCTCTTGCCTTCACCGCCGCTACTGTGACAGTTCGGCTACGTCGACCTTCTCCCAGACCCATCGGCATGTAGAGCACGGACTCGTCCAGCACTGCGGGGGTATGGTCCTCGGTGAACTCGCCATCACCGGCGTCCGCGTCCGCGGGTTCGGCGAGGACCGGCTCATTTGCTTCGTCATCGAAGCGCTCGAGCCGCTGACGAGCCTCGTCAGCAACCTCCTGATCGGAGTCCTCCGCGAGGGCCTCCAGCAACTCCCTCGGAAGTGCATCTTTACGCCAGCCGAGCTGCTTCACGGCCCAGCGCCTGGCCTCCGCCTGCCTTGCCCGGAGCGCGCGCCGCACCACGCTTGGCGGGACGTCCTGGGCGGGGTGGCCCTCCACGACCGCCCGGAGCACCTTTGCGAGGCCGGGTCGGGCGGCGAGTTCGAAGAGCGTTGCGGCTCCTTCCCAAGTCTGCAGCCGAGCCCTGAGCGCCGAGTGGAGAGCGTTTCGCGCCTCGGCGACATGACCGAAGGCCGCCCGGACCCAGGGTGTGACAGGCGGGGCGTCGTATGGTTCCGGCGGCGTCACCACATCTGCGGCGAGTAGCGTCGCGAGCACCTCGCTCGACAGCGCTGGAATCAGCATCTGGGCCGCTTGGAGGGCGAGCGGGCGCAGCCATGGGCCGCCACAGAGTAGGAGGGAGACGACCTCCGCCAGCGGGAGCCGAACCCCGCCCGCGATGAGCATCGCGAGCGCCTCCGCACGCACCGCCGGTGCGGGGTCAGCGAGAAAGTCCCGGAGACGCGCCACGAGCCCGGGCGGCAGCGTGAGCTCGTGGCGCCGTCGCCCGGACTCCCTGCCGAGCTCCTCGGTCTGCATGAGCTGTCGTGTTGCCACCAACGCGCGCCAGCGCGCCGGCGCGACCTCATCGTCGATGAAGCTCGCGTACAGGGCGTGCAGCGCATCCCGATCGTCACGCACGCCGGCGCCGTAGCGTGGTGCCTCCGCAAGCACCCCTGTCTCCCACGCGGGCCGCCATATCTCGAGCAGGGCGTCGGACGGGATCTCCGCCACTCCCTCGACGACCGCTCCACCTGTCCGCGTGCTGGCGCCGGCGTACAGCGTTGCCCGGAGGAGGGCTTCCCGGCGCTGGCTCGGAGTCCCAAGCCGGACGACCGCGCGGACCACGCGCCCAAGGTTTTCGTGCTGGGGGTGCAGGGCCGGGATCTCGGCGAGCAGCTGCTCCTCGGTTCGAAGCTCCCACCACAGTCCACGCGCTCTCGGGCCGATCTGCGGATGCTCGTACAGCCCCACGAGTTCGTCAGTCCATGCGCCGGGACCCCGCTGACGAAGCTGCTCGGGGCCACCTTCCGCGCCAAGCAGCCCCGCCACATCACGTTGGAGCGTGAACGTCCGACCGAACCACTTGCCGAGGATCGAAGGCTCGGCATCGTAAAGGTCTTCCTTCTCCGCCGCGTCGTCAAGGTCGCCCGGCGTTTCACGGCTCCATCGCCGACTCTGGGCCGCAGCGAACCGCGCGGCTTCTCCTACCGGATCGCGTGCCCACCGGCCGACGCTCGGAGCGCACGCCCCCAGGAGCGGGTCAATGTGCGGCTCCAGACACCCGATGTGACGGGAGATGGCCTCCTTGGCGTCGTCGAGCTCTCCTACACCGCCTGGGAGTGGCTGTTCCGGGAGCCACCGCCAGAGCCGAAGCCGTGGCACGATCACCGCGAGGAGCAGCTCTGCGGAGACTGTACCCGGAGCAACTTCCAGCAGAATTCGCGTGGCCAGGCGCAGTCCCGAAAGCGTCCGGTCCTCACGCCGCCGGAGGGCCGCCAGGACGGGCGCCGGCGAGGGCAGCAGCGCGGCCAGGTGGAGGAGCACCTCGTTGGCGGCGGGCTCGCCAAGCAGAGGGAGCGCGTCCCGCCATGGCTCCCCCGGCGCTGCCGCGAGATACCGTCCCGCCGCGAACTCCGCGAAGCTCTTGTGGCTGAACTCCCATCGACCCGGTCCGACCGGCTGGACAAAGCCTCCTTGCTCTACTGCGAAGTGCAGGAGGTCGCCGTCGTCTCGCCCGCTTCCGGCCGTCACCTCGGCAAACTCGAGGTCCTCGAGGTGCAGGGTGGCCCGACCTTCTCGCAGCATCCGCCACGCGGCGGCGCCCAGGAGGCGGAGGCCCACTCGCTCGAACCGCCGACGGGTGGCCCCAGGGAGCCTACCCTCCGCTTCCGCCCGACGGATGAGGTGGAGAACAGCGTCGCGGAGCAGGTCCTGGCGTGAGGCAGGTTTGTCGTGCCACACCATCGCTAGGATCGAGAGTCCAAGCGGGGTCCTGGCCAGCTCGCTCCGGAGGAGCCCCAAGGGATCCGGCCGGCCCCGCTCCGCACGCCCCCCCCGCTTGACGACCTCGGCGAGGTCCGCCCGGCCCTCGGATTCGAGCACATCGACGGCAACGCGTTGCTCCAAATCCGGCACTACGAGTACCCTGCCGGTGGGCAGCTGCTCGGGCAACCCGCGCGTCGCTACCACAGAGGGGCCGGGCCAGTCCTCGACCAGCCCGACTACGCGGAGGCGATCGTGCGCGGGGAGCTCGTCGAGGCCGTCTACGAGTAGCCAGATCGCTCCCTGGAGCGCCCGGGATTGGAGGACGGCGGTGATGGCTGTTGCCTCGACACCGACCTCCGCTGCGATTGCTGCGCCGAGGCTGGCGCCCCCAATGAGGCGACGCGCTGGAACTAGGAGAGAGGGCCCTCGGTGGCGGAGCGCGCCGGTGGAGAGCTGGTGGTGGAGCTGCCGCAACACCATCGACTTGCCTGACCCCGGCCTCCCGGTGACCACCCATCGGGCGCGCGAACCGACCCCGTCGAGCGCGACGGAACTCAGCGTGGTGAGCGAGATCTGTTCGTAGCGGTTGCTTTCGTCCGCGTTGAGTGGAGGGCGGAGAGGGATTACAGCGAGCCCTCTCACGGGGCGGGGGCGGCCGCGCCAGTCGGTGGTCGTTTGAGACCGTTCGCGGAGGGCGGTGAGCGCCGCGGAGATCGGGTCGGTTGGGGACCAGTCGATGCCCAGGCGCGCCAGGAGGTCGGTGACGCTTTTCAATGCGACGACTCGCTCCCACTGCGCATGGGTGAGGCGGAGTGGGTCGACCCTGCGGGGTCGCAGATAGTCGTCGTGCCGCTCGCGCTCCGGCATGAGTGCGACGAGCTCGCCGATCTGGGCGACGGGAACGAAGCACCTCCCCTTGGGGTACGCGGCGAAGAAGGACCGCACTTTCCCTGTGAGGTCCGCAACTGGTAGGAGGATTCCGTCCTCATCGAGCTGCCCGGTGACACCCACGTCGCCCAGGGTGGCGATCTCGGGCCGCCTCGCCTCCGCCACGGCGCGCAGGAAAAGGGCGGCCATCCCAGAGCGTCCCTCCGCGACCGTCGCGATGGACGACTCCCAAAGCGATCCGTCTACCTGAAAGCGCTCAAGGAGCCGGCGCACCTCGGCCGCCCCCTCCAGTTCTGAGCGAGCCCCGAGCCGTCCGGTGGTCAGCAGGACCCTCGCCGGTGGCGCGCCGCGGAGCAGAACGTGGACCTGTGGGCTCCGAAGCGCGTCGAAGGCGGCGCCGACAACCTCGACACGCTCCAGTTCCGCTGCCCCTGGGAGGCTGGGCGCCACGCGCAGGAGGACGTCCTGCCAGCTTTCGCCGAGCTCAAGTCGGCCATGCTCCCGTTCCCACCCGAAGCGGCTCGACCGGGCCAGCGGCCACTCCGCGCGCCCGGCAGGGCTCCGGCCGGCGAGCAGATCGGCGGCGGCCACACACGCCGAGGCCAACTCGGCCCACCCCGGCTCGCCGTCGCCGGCTCGGTCCAGGACGACGGGCCACAAGTGCTCCCGCAACCCGCTCCAGTGCCACCCGGCCTCCGGTCGCCCAGGGAAGATGCTCGCTTCCGCGGCCTGGACGACTTGCCCTGCCAGTGAGCGCAGCCGCGGCGTCTGCCATGGCGGCGGCAGTTCGCCGATGAGGATGCCTTCGAGCTCGCGCGGATCAGCGCTATCCATCGGCGTCCCACTCGAGCCGGACCGCAATTTCAGTGTCTGGTCCGACCCCGAGGTGTTCGCGGGCCTCCGCGAACGAGACGGCGAGCTCGCTCTCGGTCCCAAGATCGAACCAGGACGAGTCGGTTCCCCGACGCGCGGCGCGGAGGGTGCTCGTCCACGCGCAATCTCCGGCGCGCGCGACGAGTCGGGCCGTGCCAGCAGGCGCGTGTCCGGAGCTGGCGCGGAGCTGCGCCATGACGCGCTCCCCCTCCGTGTAGACCGCCCAGTTCGGCCCGTACGTGGGCTCGGGCGTCACGCCAAGGTCCGCAGCAGCCGCCCGCCAAGCACGCCGCACGGTAGCGGACGCGGCGAAGAGTTCGATGACCTCGGCCTCTCGGAGGCGCGGTCTGTCGGCGCGGTCCAGGATGGCGGCCGTGTTGGGTCGGCCTGACGACGCTGCGGGCAGGGCCAGCGTAACGGCGATTGCGCCCGCCGACTCCACGGCTCGCCAGAGTTCGGCGGCCGCCGCGCTCTCGTCCAGTGTCGCGAGGCGGCGCGCCGCCCAGCCGGCGAGCGCCGATGCCAGCTCCGGGGCGAGCTCGACGAGGGCGGCCGCCGCCGTGGCGATCTGCCGTGCCTCCCCGTGTCGCCCCTCGAGCTCCAAGACGCCGAGGAGATCGTCGACGTCGAGTAGAGCATCCGCGAGCGGCCCTGCCGGGTCGTCATTGCCCACCAGCGCGTCGTCGAGGGATTCGAGCACAGCCGCGGGGTAGGGGCGCACAGCCCCAACAAGGGCCTGCCGCGTTCGGCCGCAGCGCCCCGACTCATCCGGCAAGGCGCCCAGCGCCGGGGGAGGGTCGGGGTGCAGGGCGACGCGTGCCAGCAGCACAAGCAGGCGCCAATCGTCGTGCTCGCTCGGGACCGCACCAGGCGCCAGCAAAGCCCGGAGCTCAGTCTCGAGTTCGACGGTCCATGGGTCGACGACGCTCACCGGGTGCCTCCTGATCCGAGGGACGCCTTGTCGCGCATCTTGCGGACGGCACGGCGATAGAAATCTTCGTTTGTGGGGTTCCGGCCGCTCGGGGGATCCCGGAGCGCGGTCAGGAAGGCCTGGCTTCCGTCGGCCGCCGGGGTGCGCAGCAGCACCTGGACCGCGTTGTCGCCGACGAACAGCTCCCGCCTGCCCTGCGCCGTCTCGACCTCGCGGTGGTTCCCGGCGAGTGCGCCCGTGCGGACGGCGTCGATTGCCGCGGGGAGGTAGTGCCGCGCATGGTCGCCGAGCACGTGCTCTCGGCAGTCTTGGCAGACCGACGGCCAGCGCCAGCCATGCCCGAGATTGGCCGGTGTGCAACCCGCGAGGCCCGCACGGCCCCGGAGCTCGCGGGCAAGCTCGGGCACGGCGAGGTCCCACCGCTCAACGCGAGCGTACAGGTGCTTCACGACATGGCTGTACCGAGAGCGCTCCTCCTGGCCGACGTCCAGGGTCCGGGCGTCCACCTGCACTAGCTCCCTCATCGGACCCCCAGCGCCTCGGCGAGGCGCGCGTAGGCCCGCTCCAGCACCTTTCGCATGCGCTCCAGCCGGAGCCGCCGAGCCGGGCGCGTCTCGGGGGGCATTGGAGGCCAGATGAGCAGGCTCGCTTTGTCCCGGTCCAGCGGCTTGTCGAGGGCGGGCAACGGTGTACCGGCCGAGCGAGTCTCCAGGGCACGTTGGTCGGACGTGGACAGCCGATCGGGGGCGTGAACGAGGAGCACGGCGAGCCTCGCATCCTCGCCGAGTCCATCGAGGAGGGCGATCGCTCGGTCGGCGTCCACCATCGTCCCACCTTCGGGGGCCTCGGGAGGGGTTTGCAGTTCCTCGATCGCCGCCGGCTCCAGGGCTCTGGGATCCCGGCGCCGCTGGCTCCGCAGCGCGTCCCGCGCGAGGTTCCGCGCCACGGCCGTGGCGTACGCCAGAGGATCATCGGCGCCGTGGAGAACCCGACGCTCTCGATCTAGGACGCGGACCAGGGCTTCCTGCTCGATCTCCTGCGCGACCTGCTCGCTCAAGGCTCTCGCGAACGACGCAGGGAGGGCGACGCGCGGCGACAACGCTTCGACGAGCCGGGCGCCTGCGTGGCGGTCGCCGTGGTGGTACCAGCGGTCAAGGTCTTGGTCGAAGGGCACGTTCTGTCGTCTCAGCTCGAAGTGGGCCATTTTACGACGGGTCGCGGGTTTCGCCCATCTGGGCGAACGCCGCCGCACCATCGTCAGCCTCGACCGAGGGCGCCTGCGGCGAACAGCGCGTGCGCGTACGCTGCGGCAGTCTCGCAGGCGTAGATGGTCCACAGCTCATCTCGCTTCCAGCCAACGATGTCGCTGATGCCCCGAATGGCGAAGCACGGCACGCCCCTGTGTTGGCAGGCCGCATAGGCCCCGGCCGACTCCATCTCAACCGCGGCCACACCCTTGAGAACCGCTCGCCACGCCACAAGTAGCTCTGGGGCCTTGACGACCCGGTCGCTCGACGCGACCGCCTCCGCGCGCGCGATTGGGTGAGCGCGACCCTCCCTTGCGTGGCGCTCGAACGCGTCGGTAATCTTCTTGTTCCAATCGACATCGCCGGTCGTGTGGTGCCCGTCCAGTGACGGTCGGGTCTGTCGCAGGCGCGCCGCCCAGTCGCCCATGGAGCGTCCGAGGCTCTGTAGCCGCGCGACGATCCGGGCCGCCTCCGCATCGAGCGGCCCTCCGCGGGCGTTGAACCTGGAACCCTCGCCGGCCCCGGTGTCTTCCAACGTCAAGTCGTGGATATAGCTCGATACAATCACGTCGCCCAGCGTGAAGTCCTCGCTAGGACAGCCGCCGGCGATCCCCACCACCACCACCAGCCGGGGATGCAGATCGTCCAGAACGTCCGTTGCGACGGTCTGGGCTTGCACGTTTCCCTGCAGCAGGCACCGAGCGATCGCCACGCGCACCACTCCGTCGTGGGTCGCAACCTCGCAAACGTCATAGTCTTGGCGTGTCCCCCGCCGCGTCTTGCCGTTCGCGGGCGAAAAGTGGTGGAGCACTGCAGAGTGCTCCTCCTCTTTTACCGTGATGATGGCGACGTCGACGACCTGGTAAGCCTCCTTGGCTGCCAGGGTGTCGGGCGCGACGGTTGCGTTCCCGGTCGGCGCCGTCGCGGCGGCGAAGGGCCACTGGTTGGGATCCGCGTCCCGGATATCTTCTCGTAATACAAGCACTTGGGCCCTATCCTCGTCCCACTTGACGACCATGTAGCCCGACCATCCGGCGACCGCGAGGAGCAGTCCAGGGTCAACCGCGCCACCAGGCCACGCTTCACCGTCCACGCGGAATTCAGACCCGTGATGCCGTCGCCAGAGACGCTGCAGCTCTTTCAGGTAGGGGCGGATTTGTGCGAGCAAGCGGTCGGCAACGTCGTGCCGCATGAGCGGGAGAGCATCCAATCCGAATCGGTAGCGCGGAGTGCCGTCATCGTGCTCACAGATCACGCGGTCGGCGAGCAACTTGCCGATAGTCTGGCGCCCTACGGTGCCGAGTTCGTCGCGTAGCACCTGACGACGAGGAAACCCACGATTTGCCAGCAGCCCCTCGCCCATCCACGTAAGGATGTCCTCCGCGGACGTAAGGTTGGCCGCGGATTCCTCCCAGTCGGGTTCGTGGTCGTGTTCCAAGTGTGCGCGCGGAGGGCCTGCGTTAGCACCAATACCGACCCTCGGAACACCTTCCAGAATGAATTGATTGCCCTCCCACGCAGCACTCGCACCGATGGCCTTCCCGATCTCGCGCCATGGCAGGCGGGCTGCGACCGCGTGAAATGGTGATTCGTGGACCTGCATGCCTGACTCGTCGCACGCGACAGAAAGCGCCCATGACGCCCCTTCCTGGCTCGACAGGAGCGCGTCCCTAAAGGGATCGAGAGATACGCCTGGGGCAGCGCCCGCAACCGCCTGCCAGGTACATCGCCCGCCATCCCGTGCCGACCAAAATGTCAATAACGCCAGATTGGTCGCGAGCGTTGAATCGACACCTTTGGTGACTACGCTGTCTCGCACCGATCGAATGAGCCGCGCGAGCTGGTCCGCGATGAAAGCACCGACGTCCGCGTCGACGGCGGTGAGGTCGGACGCGGACAAGTGGATCTGAACCGGCGATGCGTCGACGTCATCGACATGACGATGATTGCACGCGGCGAGACCCAGTCGCTGCGCGACATTCAGCGAGCCACCGGCGAGCTCCGCCAAGGCGCCGATGTTGGCGAACTCGAGGTTGGCGGCCTTTGCCCCGAGCAGGAGCAAGTCGCGGCACTCGTCAGCCGACCGAAGCGCCGGCACGACGATCGGGGGCACGCGAGCGAACAACTCGTCCATCACGCTGTCCGGCGGCGTGACGGCCCGTCCGACGACCACCACTCGGCGACGTCCGGCCGAGTCATCAACCAGGGAACGGAGCTGGCCGAACAGCCTTGCTCGCACCTTGGGCCGCAGCATGTGGTAGTTCTCTACGACCAGTACGCCGTCGCCTCGCAGCGACTGATCGAGGATGGGGCCCAGCTCGGCCTCCTCCTCCTCGCGATTCACATCGAGGCGGATGACCTTGACCGTGGCCTTCTCCAGCGCTGCTCCGACAGCGACGGTCTTCCCTGAGAGGGTGGGACCATGCACGACGGCCACGGGCCGACGACCGGAAATCCAAGATTGAAGTTTGGCCTCTTCCTTCGTCGGCACGTGGCTCCAGGGAGCGAGGCCGCCCGTCACGAACACCTCTTCGATCGCGGTGCCGACAGGTGCGAGGTTCGTCATCAGAGTCTCCATAGGCATAGGCAGAGGCATAGGCGTAGGTGGCGGTGGGCTGGATCGGCGACGGGAGTGAGATCGCTTCGCGCCCGGTCCCTGACTCGCGAACATCTTGGCGATCTGCTGTGCCGTCTTCGGCTTCCACTCCTTTCGGCGAAGATTCTGGTCGGCGACGGAAAGTGCAGATCTCAGGTCGATTTCTCGCGCTGCCGCCCATTCGACGAGGGATCTGAGCGCGGTGACGGACTCACGGTCGCCTCGCTCGGCCAGCATCCACGGCAGGCCGTTGCGCAGTTCCGCCAGATTCTCACGGGGCCCGATCAATCTGGCTCCGGCGGCGGATTCCGCTGGGCCCGGCGGGAACCGGCCAGCCACCAGCCGGTACAACTCCGCCACGCGATTCGGCGACTCGCCCGTCGGCCAGGCTGGAGCCTCCCCGGCGCGGCTAAAACGCTCCTCTGAGGCAATCCCTCCGATAGTCTCCTCCACCAGCTCGGCGTTGGTCGAGAGGATCTCCATGACCGCGGACCAGCCTGCGGCGTCGCCTGCGCGAAGCAGGTGTTTGCACGCGCCGATCTTAGGTCCCTCACACCGAATTCGTTCCTTGGCGACCGAGGTAGCTAGGTGCGGCCGGATGGCGGCAAGGGCGGCGAACGCCGCATCGTCGACGGCGGCTGGCAGACCGGCCTTCGTGAGCCGCTCCCGGAGGACTTCCGCGACAGCCGAACTTCGCCACGCATCAGTGCGGACTAGGCGGTCCAGTAGAGACTGCTTCCCCGCCTCAGTCTCCAACGGCGAGTCAATTACGGTCGCGACCGACCGGGCGACAAGCCGAAATGCTGTGTGAGGAAGGCAGGTTAGCCCAGCGTTCCAGCGCGGCCAGTCCCTCGCGCTCCCCCCCAGCTTGAGAAGTGCCGGCATCCAGCGGGACCACCCTTTGACCGCGACCCCGAACGAGGCCTTCGGCTCTCTGTAGGCGAACACCAGGTCAGCCGCGGCGACTCCGGCGAGCAGGATGGAGGGGAACTCCGACCGACCCAGCCAATCGGAGGGGCGCGGAGGAGGGACCTCGTCGAGAAACCGTCGTGCTGACTCCAATATCGCGACTCGAGTCTCAGGTGTCGCGTCCTCCCAGCCCGGGAGTGTAGTGACCGCGGAGTTCGCCCAGTCGCCGTAGTGCGTCTGGCCGGGGCGCAGGGTCAGTTCCCGTAGAAGGTTGTACCAGACCTTCGGATCTCGCTCGGCGGCCACGAGCGCACGGCGAACGCGCTCCCGCGTGTCGCCGACTTGCTCGACCGCCGCCCGAAGCTTGTCCTCACGCCTACGCTCCTCACGGTGCGCCTGCCCGCCCTCCTCGATGGAAACTGGTCCGAAGAACCATCGGCAGCCTTCCACGAGCTCATGGTCCGATTCGCCTGCCTCAAACATCTCGCTTACGAACCGCACGTCCTCAAGGTCGGCCACGCTGCGGAGTACGCTTCGTGTACGCTCCCGTGCGAGCGATCCGGTAGCGGTTCGATGGACGGCCAGCAACCAACCGACGTCCTCTTTTGAGTAGAGCCAGCGGCTGGAGTGGACCAGCGCCGAGTGCGCTTTGTCGGGCAGCGCGTCGCTCAGCAGGCGCTCGGCGAGCCGCCGGCGCAGCGCAGCGGAGGGCCCGGACCCAGGTTCATGTCCCCCCAGAGACGTGTGAGCCCTTCCAAAGCTGACGACGACCTCGACCAGGGCGTCCAGAACGTGCGCATCGAACTCAGCCACCGCCCCCCAACGCCAAACTACTCGCTCGAACCCCGAGAGGGAGAGCGGGTGGTCCTGATCGCGCGGCCCGATCCGGGCCAGCCAGCGTAGACCCTCCGCCTGCCATCCCGTGTCCTCTACTATGGACAGCAGGTCGTAAGTTAGGAAGTGCCAGGCGGCGCCCCCGATGGTTTGGTGCCGAGGAATCCTGTCCACGGCGGCGAAAAAGTCTGGAGAGGGCAGGGTGCGTCCGGCCCATGCCATGGCCTTGGCGAGCAATGGATGCGATCGTCCGTCGGACCCGGGCGGAATGAAGCGGCTTAGGAAGCGTGCTGCCCGCGTTGGGTCAACTTCACCGAGGACGTCGCAAGCAAATCCGCGTGCATCAACGCCGCCTTCCTCGTCCAAAACTACCCTCTCGACCTCGGGGAGTAACTCGCTAAGATGTGCCTCTCGGACTAGCAGGAGCACGTCAAATGCTGTTTTGTCCCCCGACCTCCCTGGATGCTCCCGGCACCAACCACGGAGACCATCGACGAGGACCGGCCGAGCGATGCGGAGGAGAGAGTGGGCCATGGCTCCGGCTCGAACCGCCACTTTTTGGTCATTCACGCGGCCCAACGCGCCGAGAAGGATCCCGCGCTGCACCTCGTCAGCGAGCCGCGCTGGATCCCCGCCGAGGAGTACCTCGGGCTCGGACTCCATGAGCGCGTCTAATACCGCAGGGCGTCGCGTCGCGAGCCAACCCGCGACTTCGGACAACTCCGGGACGATGCCGCCTCCCGCTCCGCGGACCAAGTCCAGGGCGTCGGCGTCGACGACCTCTCGCCAATCCGCCGCCCACACCGCGAGGAACTCAGCGTAGGTGCGGTGCGCAAAGTGGAACTCGCCGGGTGTTTTCCCTGGGCGGAAAATCGGGGTGTGACGAAGCAGCACATCGCAGAGGCGCTGGAGTGGATCGGCAGCCAGGAAGTCGGCCACTCGGGTCGCGGTCACCGGGACCATACCGGGGCCTGAGAAAACGCATGGTCGCCCAGTGAAAACAACCATGGATGCCACCATGGCCGCGCACTCCAACTGTTGCCGAGCGTCGGGCAAGGGCAGCAGGCCCTTCTCCGAGAGCCGGGCATTGGGAGCTACGCAAAGTGTGAGGATCGCCCGCTCGTAGAGGTCCCATCGTGACTGTGGGAGGTCCTTGCTCCTCTCAAAAAGCGTGTGAAGTAGTTGGAGAGTCACCGGTCGCCGAGCGAACACGCCGGCGCCCGCACGTTCGATCGCGCGGGCAAACGTCGCGGGGAGTCCGCATGTCCGTGCGTACAGGTCAATGTCCTCGGCATCGAGATCCGCAAGTTCGACCACCCACGGAGTCGGAGGTGTCGCTTTCCGATAGAACACCTCGGTCAACGCCTTCTCGAAGGTGGCGGGCCAAGCACCCGTTCGACAACCGATCCGCACGTATAGCGCGGCCGGCCAGTTACTCGCAGTGTCCCTGATTAGGCGCGTGAGAAGGTCGATGGTCGTGCGGAGTTGCAGCAAGCCCTCGTCCAGGCTGTCGATGTAGACGGTCACCGCGGGCTCGCCCGCTGAGAGCGGTCCTTCAACCCGGCTCTTCCACACCGACTCAATGCGAGATTCGTCGGCGTGTTCGCGCAGGTCGAAGAGGATCGTTAGGGCGTAGCTCGCGCCGCTTTTCCCTTCCAAGCTGACCGCGCGCTGAATCTCCGTGCTTTTCCCCGCGCCCGGCTCGCCCAACAACGCGGCACACGGAAGCGCGGACCATTCCACCGCATGCCACATCGCGCGTTCTTGCTGGTGTGGCGCGGAGTCGGCAAGGCCGCGAACATGGGGCACCCAGCGGCGCGACCACGGGATCGGTTCTCCCCGCTCTACTGCCATCGGGAGGCGCTCCTTCGGCCTGACGTCGGTATCCGCCCCAGCATCTACCCCTCCACCCCCTTCACAACCGCCCGATCCACATCCCCATAAAACACGAGGTCCATCTTCTCGACAACCTCTTCCGGCAGCGCCCCGAACTGCGCCTTGTTCGCCAGCGGCACCAGCGCCCGCAGCGCGCCGTTCTCCAGGACCACCTGGAGCACCTCGACCATCGACGTGGGCCCCTTGATGTTCCCCTGCACGGTCAAGTCCCCGAGGACCACCGTTCCCGTCTGCATCTTCCGTCCCTGAATTGCTGAGAGCATCGCGACGTAGAATGCCACACCGGCGCCGCCCTCGATCGACCCGCCCGCGAGATCGACCGCTTCCACATTCAGGTCCTTGGTCGCCATGATCTGCACCAAGCCGGCCTTTTCCTTCACGGACTGGAGGTAGGCGAAGGCCCGGGCCATCGACTCCTTCATCGACTTCTGCATCGCCGTCGGCGTCTTGAGCTTGCCGGTGCCCGGCGCGACGCTCACCTCAATGCGGTAGAGGCCGACCTTGCCCTCGTCGCCGACGAGCGCGGCGTAGACGGTCCCGGGCGCCATGGGCTCCTGCGAGATCGCGCCCTTGCCGCCCGCCTCGGGCACGCGCACCTGCACTTCGCTCTCGTCCGTGAGATCGGTGAACGAGAAGCTGGTCTTGTTGAACTCCGAGAAGTTCCGCCGCCGAAGCTGCTCCTTCACTCGCCGCCGCCCCTCCAGCGCGAGCTCGACGTACTCGCGCAGCTCGGCCTGGGTGACCTCGCCATCTGGGTGCAGGAGCTTGAGGAGGCCGCTCACGGTGCGCTTGGCCGCGGTCTCGTCGCGGCCCTCGAGGTGGGCGCCCAGCTTGATGCGCCCGGTGAGCGCGTCGAAGCGGTTCTGCTTGCGAAGCAGCTTGAAGGCCTCGGCCAGGTAGTCGGTGACGAAGCCGTAGCGCTTGGTGTTCATCGCGCTGCTGTGCTTCGGGACCTCCCAGCCGGGCAGGTAGAAGTGCAACCGATCGATCACGGCGAGGTCGAACTCCTTGGGGAGCGGCGCGAACAAGTCCGTCGTCGGGTTGGCGAGCAGCTCCTGGGGCGTCTTGTCGACGTTGCCGATGAAGACCATCGAGGCGTCGGCGGTGACCTGGGTGACCCCACGGCTGAACCGCCCGTTCGCCATGTAGTCCTTCATGATCTGGATGGTGTCGGGGTCGGTGACCTTCATGCCGCCGACCTCGTCGAAGGCCACGACGTCCCAGAACCCGACCAGCCCGACTTTGTGGCGGGCGTTGTTGTAGAAGAGGTTGGCCGTGCTCGCCTTGCCGCCCGAGATGAGGATGGTGTAGGGCGACATCTCGCTGAACGCGAACGACTTGCCGGTGCCGCGGGGGCCGAGCTCGATGAAGTTGTAGTTCTTCTCGACCAGCGCGATGAGCCGCGTGAGCAGGAGCAGCTTGAGCCGCCGGTCCATGCGCGCGGGCTCCAGGCCGACGCTGCGCGTCAGTACGTCCAGCCACTCGTCGGTGGTGAAGTGCTTGCGGGACTCGTTGTACTCGTCGAGGTCGAAGCGGGCGAGCTGGATGGGCTTGAGCTCGGCGATGTGGAACGGGCTCGAGTGCTTGCCCTCGTCGGTGACCCGGTACTCGATGTCGATGAGGGCCCAGAGCCCGCCTTCGAGGAGCCGGTCGTAGCGGCGGTGGAAGTCGTCGGGGATGTGGACGCGGGCGTAGCCGAAGTTGTCGAGGGCGGCCCAGTACTTCCCCTCGCTGGGAACGAAGCGCACCTCGACGCGGTCGATGAAGCGATGCCTGCCGTTGCGCTCGACGGTGGCCTGTGCCTTGTTCGCCTCGTCCTGCTTGAAGTAGTTCTTCTCCAACGTCTTCTTCACCGCGTCGATCCCGAGGCGGATCTCCTCCTCGTCGTCCGACGCGCAGTACTTCGCGAGCAGGTACTCCAGCACGTAGGAGGGGACGTTGGTGCCCTGCTTGATCTGGTGGAGCAGGTCCTTGCGGACCACCCGACCGGCGCAATGCTGCGTGAGCTTGATGTCCAGTTCGTCGAGTTCCACGCGTCCCCCCTACCCGATGATGCCGTTCTTGATCTTGATGCCGTTGAGCACGGCGCCGCTCTGCGCGTCGCGTACGCGAATCTCCACGGCGGCACCCTCGAAGTTCTCGTCGATCTCCACCACCACGGGCACCTCGGCGCCCGGGGCGACCAGGGTGGCGCCGGTGAGGGCGTCGGTCAGATCAGAGTCGAGGACGGAGCCCACCACGCGCCCCTCCTTCCCCGCGGCGTCCACGATCTCCACCTTCACCGAAATCCCCTCGGTCGCCCCCTCGGACCGGAGCTTCACGGCGAAACGAATCGTCGTGAAACGGTCCTTCCCGTAGAGCACCTTCACCGTGCCGCGGTCGGTCGCGACGGGCTTGGCCGCGCGGAGCCGAACCGAGATGATCGGGACGAGGCACTCCTGGAGGGAGATGCCCTCGTGGAAGTAGCCGGGGCCGTCGGTGAACACGCGGAACCCGCGAGGGACGGCGAAGTCGGGGACAGGCGCGTCGAGGCCCATGTGCGCAGTCGAGAGCGTCAACACGTTCGGTACCGACGTGAGCTGGGAGCCGATGCGGCAGCGGCGCTTTGCCTTGAGCCAGGTGCCGGGCGGCTCGCTGACGCGGTCGCCGGGAAGCACCTCGGGCATGAGGACGTGGCCGTGGTCCGCGGCGAGCACCGCGCGCTCGATGCCGAGCCCGGCGAGCGTCTGGAGCGCGATGAGCAGGTCGCCCGGGACCTCGCTCATGTGGCGTCGGGCGCGGAGCAGCTGGCCCTCGCCGAGTTCGTCGATGTCCTGCGTCTTCACGACTATGAGCCGCGCGTTGGCCACGCGCTGGGCGAGCTTCTTGCGCTGGGAGGCGTCCACCACCTCGTCGAGGGTGACGTCGACGAACTGGTCGCCGAGGCGCTCGCGGATCCACGCCATGCGGTCGGAGGAGGACTCGATGACCTTGCCGGCGATGGTAGGGACGAGGTCGTCGCCCTTCTTGGTGGCCCGGAGCGCCCCCGCTGCGCCCGGCATGAGCGCGGCCATGCCGAACGGCGTGGTGGTGGGGACGACCGTGGCGGCGGCCTCGATGGTGACGCCGCCGAGCTCCTCCAGCTTGGAGCGAAGCGCGCGACCCATCTCGTAGCGCATGGCGTCGACGAGGAAGTAGGCAACGCGCTGGCCCTCGGCGAGCGCCGGCTCGACGTGGCGCTCCCAGGTGCGGACCTGGGCGTGGACGCCCGACGGTGGCCAGCCCTCGCGCTCGACGGCCTTGAGGAAGGCGTCCTGTGCGGTGTTGGCGGCGGCCCGCCATGCGAGGCGTGCGCGTTCGAGGAGCTTGCCTTCGTCGCCGAGGCCGGAGCAGCGTGCGGCGGCCTGCTCCAGCTCGCGGTGGGCGCGGTCGACGTTCCAGAGCCCGTCGTCCCTCTGGGTGTAGGCGCGCACGTGCTCGACGAGCGCGGCGTTGCCGCTCACCCGCCGCTCCTCCCACTCGGCGAGACCGCGGAGCAGCGCGAGGCCTCGCTCGGCGACGGTCCAGCGGAGGTCCCGCTCGGCTTGGCGGCGCCACACGGACTTGCGGCGGGCGGCCGCGAGGCTGGTGGCCTCGTCCAGCTTCCCGGCCTCGGAGAGCGAGGCGACGCGGGCGAGGGCCCAGTCGTTCTCGAACGCGAAGGTGTCACGCTGCCCGAGGTGGGTGACGCCGCGGGTGCTCGCTTCGAGGCGCAGCCCGGCCTCCACCTCGGCGGCGATGACGACGTAGGCGTCCTGATACTCGTCGCTCCCGCGGAGGCGCTCGGCGAGCGCGTAGATCGCGGGGCGGTACTCAGCGGAGGCGCGCGGGAGGTCGCGGATCGAGGCGGGCAGGGCCTCCGGGAGGTCGAAGGCGAACTCGGAGAGCAGGACGAACTGGCGGAGCGCGGGGATGACCACGTCCGGCGCCGGGCTCAACGCCGGGTTCACGTAGCCGAGGCCGCCCCGGAGGAGCCGGATCAGCTCCGGTGAGAAGCCTGCGACCGTCTTGTCCAGGCGCCGGTGCTCATCGGAGTGGGCGATGAGGCGGGCGGCCACCTCCACGGCGTTGTCGGTGCCCAGGGCGGCGCGGATGACGGGGAAGTTGTCGCCGGCGTCGAGACGGTCGAGCACGGCGAGGCTGGGGCGCCCCTCGCGGAACATGCGCTCGATTTCGCTGACGCGACCGGGGAGGGCCGCGCGGGCCAGGGCCAGAAGGGACTCCCCCTCGTTGGCACCGAACGCGGCGCCGAGCATGGCAAAGGACTCGAAGGGGTCGCGCATACGCGTGCGCTCTTCGACCGGGCGGGCGGCGGGCAGGTAGACGACGAGGCATCGGCGGTCGGCGCCGAGCTCGTTCATCCGGGCGAGCTTCTCGTCGGCGATGCGGCGGGCGGCAAGGAGGGAGGTGGAGGCGTCGACAACATCCACGCCTTCGATCCCGAAGTTGTCGACGAGGTCGGCAAAGGCGCGGCTCGGGTCGTACCAGACCACCACGCGGTGGTCGTTCACGAGGTCGTGGAGTCGGTTGACGATGTAGGCGGAGACCTTCATGTGCTGTCTTCCCAGACGCTCAGAGCGCGCGCGCGAGGATGGCGTCGAACGGAGCCCGGTGTCGGAGCGCTCCAGCGCGCGCTATGAGCCACTCCCGCGCGCTCCGGGAGCGGTGCCCCGCGTTGAGGAGCGGCACGAGGGCCGCGGCGAACGCACTCTTGCCGCGGACGCCGCGCATCCACTGGGTCGCCGGGGGGAGGGCAAGCACCTCGTCGACGCGGGCCTGGTAGGCCGCGCCGATCTCTGCGAGGTCCAGCCGGGCGGCCTCCCGGAGCGGCGCGGGGATCCGGGCCTCGAGCGAGGCCGTCAGCGCCGCGGGGGACGTGAGGTCGAGGTCGGGGCGAAGGGCGCCGTAGTTCCAGTGCAGCGCCTCCTGCCACGCGTTGAACGCGTCCCGGGTGCGCTGGAGGGTCCACCACAGCGCGCCCGCGCGAACCCAGGCTTCCCGGCGCGGCTCCATGTCCGCGTCCAACGTGGGAGGGTCCGCTGCGAGCCGCGCGACGAGGAGGTCATTCTCGATGCACCACCCGGCGGTGACGTATACCTGTCCGGACGCGGTCTGCGCGGCCACCTCCGTGTCCGACCACACGTCGCGATCGACGAGGCCGATGCCCACTGGGAAGGTGCTTGTGGGAGCGAGGCGCCTCATGACGCTGTCGCGACGCCCAGCGACCACGACCGCGACGCGTGTGGACCAGGCCACGTCGGCCTCCGTCAGCATGGCCTCCAGCGCCGTGCGGTCATCGTCCCCTTCCACGAGGATCACCCGTTTCCCGGCGGAGCGCTTCTGCTCCTCATCCCAATACCGTGTCTGGCGGTCGTCGACGTCGCGCCGCATCTCCTGTAGTTGGGTTGTCACGCGTCGAGATCCACGAGTGCACCGGACATCCGGAAGTGGTCCCACACCTCGGGGGAATGGGAGGCCACGAGGAGCTGGCCGTCGAACATGCGCTCGATAAGGGCTTGGGTGACCGCGATGCTGCCGCGCATCAGCGAAAGATGCTGGTGCAGTTCGGGCTCGTCGAGCAAGACGATGCCGCCGGGGGCGAGCCACCGGAGCACCACGCAGAGGTTGATGAGCACCGACCGCTCGCCGGCCGACAGCATGTCAACCGTAAGGAGGGTGCCATCCGAAAGCTGGAACAATGGTCGCTGCGTGCGCTCATCGAAACGGTCGAGGAGCTGGAGGTTCGGGCGAAGGCGGGCGAACTCTAGGATCAGAGCCTTCCAACGGTCGCGGCGAGCGAGGGAGAGCGTGCGCATCATGAGTTCGAGATGGCCAGCGCCTCGTTGGTTTACCAGTCGCAAGTAGGCCGGAGCCGGCGCTGGCACCCGGTATTCCTTGAGCGAGAGCTTTGCAACGAACTTGTGCTCTGCCTCGATGAAGACGAGGTTTGGCACGCGTTCAGCCCCGAGTTCTGCACCAGCGAGTGCCTTCTCCCACCAATCAAACGTTTGGTCGTCGAAGAGCTCAACGCCCGCTTTCCCACCGACGTATGCAGGTGTCTGGCTGATAAACTCGTAGTAGCCAGAAAAATGGCGTTCCCACACAACCCAAAGTTGGGAGTGAGGCCCAGGTAGCCCCGTGAAGAGCACCGCGACGAGTCCGGCATCCGCCAAGGCACCCTTGATCGTGCCGGGTGAACCGCGGCTGCTCGCGCTGTCGCAGAACCAGGACCACAGCTCGGCAATGGCTTCCAGGTACGTCGTCTTGCCCGATCCGTTCACGCCTCGCAGGCAGGCTGCGGAGAATACGCCGTCCGGGCCCACGAAGGTGTCGTCGCGCGACTTCAGGGCGCGGAGGTCGCGGATGATCACGCGCTCGATCTTCATTCGTCGTTCCTAACGTCGAACAGCCCAGGCTCCGCCTTCTTCTTGCGGCCGCGCGCGGGGGCGGCGGGCGCGACGTACAGGTCCTCGCGCCCATGCGCGATCGCGATGGACTTGTCGGTGCCGCACTTCGCCAGCACCTCGTCCCGGCGGAGCGTCATCGCGAGGTGGGCCCAGTCGTACTCGCCCGACGTGAGCGACTTCCAGACGCCCTCCAGCTCGTCGCGCCAGGGCTTGAGGCGGAAATGCGCGCGGAGGGGCGAGGCGTTGATGACGACGCCATCATCGAGGTCCGGGCGGAAGGGCAGCGCGTTTACGGCGTCGAGGGAGGCGCGGAGCTCGCGCAGCTCCTGCGCGTGGGCGCGCGCCTTGTCCCGGGCCTCGACCAGGCGCTCGGCGTTGCGGCCCGTGGCCGACTCGAGACGGGTTTCGATGCGCGCTCGCTCTTCCTCGACGCGGCCGAGACGCGGCAGGAGCTCGTCGTTGATCAGGGCGTGGAGCGTCTGGTCGGAGAGGCGCGGGTAGTAGACCCAAGCGGTGAAGGTGCCGGACGCGACCGACAGGGGCCAATAGATCGGGGCCTTGCGACGACTCTTGCTGTACCGCGAGAGGTGGTCGGCGAAGAACTTGGCGGGGGTGCGGAGGTACTCGCGGAGGTCCTTCACGCCCAAGGCCTCGCAGCACTCGTGGAGCACGTCGTGGCCGCGGTTGCCGAAGAGCCGCACGAACACGTCGGTGACGCGGGTGGCGAGGTCGTACGTGGGTGGGCGGGCGATGGGATCGTCGGGATCGAAGGGGACGCCGTCGTCGTCGGCGAGGAGGCCGGACCAGGCAACAGGCACGTCGTAGACGGTGGCGGCCGGTGCCTCTGCGGCAGCACCGTCGGGGAGGTGGCACTGACCGTCGACCTCGGGCAGGCTGGATGCGTCGCGCCGATCCGCGAGCCAGTCGAGGGTGACGACGCGCTCTTGGGTGGCCGGGAGCCCCTCGCTGTCGACAAGCTGGCCGACCGGGCAGCGCGGGAGAGCGCCGAATGCGTCGGGCCACTCGGGCACGAGCGCCGGATCGAGCGCAAGGCGCAGGTCCCAGCGGCCGAAGGCGACGCCAACGGCGTAGTGGACGAGGTCCATCGCGGTGTTGCGAACGTCGTCTGGGCGGAGGAGGCCTAAACCGTGGCGGACGGTCGCGAGGTGACGCGGGGTGACGCCGAACAGGCGGCAGAGCATCGTCTCATCACGAAGGCCGGCGTGTTGCTTGCCGCGCCGATGCTCCACGCGTACGTCGACCTCGGCCTCGAGGCCGCCGGGGAGCGTGTCGCCGGGGATGGGCTTCTTGGTGAGGTAGGCGTCGCGGAACAGGACGGGGTCGACGAGTGCATCGTCGGAGAGCGCGGCGAGCGGCGGCTCCAGCTCCTTGTCGAGTACTTGCCGGTCGCGCTCCGTGAAGCCGTACGCGTTGGCGACGCGATGGTCGATCTCCGCGGTCGCGCTGGCGATGAAGGCCAGACGGTCCTCTCGGGCGGCCACGCGGGCGAACGCCGCCCCGCGCAGCGAGCCCGCGTCACGGGCCGCGGGGAGGGAAGGGGGGTAGGCATATGCGACGACGGTTTCACCTGTGTCATCCTCCTCAACCTGGCCGTGCCGAACGACGCCCACGCATCGCTGGGTGAGGGTGGTGATGCGGGCCGAGGCATCTTGGGAGAGGTCGGGCCAGGGGAGGTCCCTGACGAGGCTAATCTCGTATGCCTTGGAGGTGGAGTGGTTCGAGTCTACGGCGTTCGCGAGTCGAACCGACATCAGCGAGAAGCTCGCTCTGCTATTCAGGACCGCCAACAACAAGCTGGGATCGATCGACCGGAAAGGGAATGCGGACGGACCCTTGTGACCGAACGCACACCCAGCCGGGAGCACTCGCGGTGCGAGTCGGTAGTTAGTGCGGAGCGGCCACGTCACCCCCGCCTGTCCAAACACGCTCGCGTCCCTCGTCCGCGAGGTATCAACCGCAGTCATCTCTGCCCGGTCCCTCGCCCATCGAATCGCGAGGTGTGGATCATCGAAGAACGGTCGATACTCACCACCCTTCGCGAACCTCGCCCAATCGCATGCCAAGCCAAGAGCGTGCGGCGGCACCTCCCAAGCCGCCCGCAGAAAGCGCGTGTCGTCTCCGGACCAAACGCCCAGCATTGCGTCGCCTGCACGCGATGAGAAAGATCGGACGTTCGTGAACAAGCTCGAAAGACCTGGAGAGATCCAGTACCCGTAGGCGGCATCTGGAAAACTGGCAAATCGCTTGGCGGGCGCTCGGAACACTTCCGTCGGACTGGAGGTCGCATTGACAAGTCCGAGAAGAAAGGATGCCTTCCTCCACGCGGGACATTGAACGACGCGGTACCACGTTGCCACTGCGTCTGCTGGCCAATCTCGCGCAACAACTGCCGCAGCAGTTTCTACCATCGCGTCGAGGACGCCGAATCCCAGGTCTGAAGCGATCGAAATTCGTCCCAAACGGCCGAATACCTCTCGACGCAACCCTCCGAGCGCCTGAAGCCCCAGCCATGTGCGAGCGGTAATGGCACCCACTCGACCCCGAGCTTGCGTCATCTCCAGGGCGCGCTGGTAAAACATCGAGTAGAGTTCACCGCCGGACGCGGGATACCTTTCCGAGAGCCCGCCGAGCGTCCCCTCGGTGGGAGTACCGAACGGCGGATTCATCAGCACGACATCGAATTTCTGCCTACACAAATCCACGAACGCGAACCCGCGCGCCGCGTCGTCCGCGAACATCCGCCGCTGGTCCCACCCTCGCCCCGCGCTCTCTGCCCAGTCGCGCAGGGCGTCGAGCACCTTGACCTCGGCTTTCTTCCAGAAGCCCTCGGGCGTCTCGTCGGCGGTCCCCACGTCGTCCATCGAGAGCTGCCGCGCCTCCTCGATCGCGGCGCGGAGCTCGTCCTCCACCCGCAGCAGCACGCCCATCTCTCCGGCCGCGCGCAGCTTCTCCCACATCGCCGTCATCAGGCGGCGCAGACCGGGGATGCGCAGGCTGCCCGCGAACTCGTCGAAGAGGTCACGTTCGCCGGGCATCGGCTCCGCCACGACGATGTTCGTCTTCCGTACCGTGGGCCGCTTGCCGGGCGGGATGTTCCGCCAGCTCTTCTGCGCCCGCAACCAGAGCGCCATCGCGGCGATCTGCGCGGCGCGGGAGTCGATGTCGACGCCCCAGAGGTTGTGCCGGAGGATGAGCGCGGGGACCTCGCGCACGAAGGCGTCGCGGTCGGGGAAGTCTGCCTTCAACGCCGTGGCGATCTCGTCGCTACCGTCCCAGGCCTCGACCCAGATCGTCTCCATCAGGTCGAAGGCGTAGAGGAGGAAGTGCCCGCTGCCGCACGCCGGGTCGAGCACGCGCAGCTCGCGCGGGTCGACCTTCACGCGTGGGGGCACCAGCGGGGAGCCACCCGCCCGGATCGCGGCACAGAGCTGATCGTAGAGGGCTGTGAGCTCCCGGAGCGCGTCCCCCTCGGGCTCGTAGCCCCCGTGGCGAATGGCTCGCTCGGTGACGAACGCGGTGGTCCAGAGGTCGAGCGCGTCGCCCGGCCAGGTGCCCGTCGTGGCGTAGGCCGCGCGCTGGGCCTCCAGGAATGCGCCCCAGTCGACACCGCGGCGCTGGAGCACCTCGTAGCCGTTGATGCAGTGGGCGAGGAGCGCCCCCTCGTCTCGCGACACGTGCTCGGGGACGCCCGAGGCGTCGCCACGGCGGAGCGCGTCGATCCACGCAGGGCGGCGCCCGCTGACGGCTTCGGCGCGGAGGAGGACGGCGCCGGGCTCCCGGTACAGGTAACGGCAGTCGTCGACGAGGCGGGTGTCACCCCGCTGCATCTCCCACCACATGCGCCCAAGCGTGTTGTCGGTCAGGAACTCGACCACGTAGCGGGGCGTGAAGAACTGGTTGCGGACGGCCAGTTCCCGCCCGTCTTTGGGTGTGGGCGACGCCTTGCGCATCGCCGTCCGTTCCTTGTCTGTGTGGAAGTACTGGTACACCCACCCGATCGTCTCGTCGGACTCCCAGAGCAGGTCCAGCTCCGGCCGGTCGAGGACGGTGACTACGTCCTCCAGGCAACGGGTGGAGGGCGCGAGCCGCGACGCCGAAGCCCGGCGGTCGAACAGCAGCGGGAGTTCGGCAGCGAGCTCATCGTAGAGGCGATCGAGGTACGCCCGCCATGCCGTTCCGCGGTCGCCGAGGCCACCCTCGGCAACTTGCTCGAAAACGGCGAACGCTTCGGCCTGCGGCCCGCCCCGGATGGCCTCGGCCACCACTCCGCGCGCCTCGCAGAGCCGGAGCGCCACGAGCCGGTTGAGCGAGGTGAACGCCGCCTCGCGGACCATGCGCTCCATCGCGGCCTTCCGCCGCGCCGCGTCGCTGCCGCGCTGGCTGGCGAACAGGTGCGCATGCCAGGCGCGGAGCACCTGGGCCACGGCGCGGCCGCCTTCGTCGAGGTCGGGCAGCCGATCCATTTCCCGGGGCGTGCCATCGGGGCCGAAGCCCCAGGTCGACTCCAACTCGCGGGAGAGATCGGTGACGAGCAGGGTACGGGCGTCCCCGACCATGCGGGCGAGGGCGTTGCGGGCGGAGGAGTCGAGGCTCAACGGTCTTCCTCGTCGAGGGTGAGCTGGACGGGGCCATCCGCGGCGAGGGTCTTCAGGCGGTCCCGGAGGGTGTCGACGAAGGGGTCGATCTCCTCGGCCTTCAACTCCACGTCCGTGAGGTAGCGGCGCATCGCCACGCGGCGCGCGCGGCCCGGCTTGACCACAGGCGGGTCGATGACGACGGGCGGGTCGACGTCGACGGGCGGGTCGATGACGACGGGCGGGTCGATGACGACGGGCGGCTCGGGCGGCGGTGGCGGTGGCGGCACCAGGCTCCGCACGAGCTGCGCGGCACGAGCCTCCAGCGCGGATAGGCCCTGTTCGCGTGCGAGGAGCATGCGCAGATCCTTCGCGGTGGGATCCTTCGTCGTCTTGGCGGCGGCCTCGACCTCGCGGACGAGCCGGTCCACGTCGTCCTGGTCGCCCTCGGTCAGATTGGCCCACTCGGGGAGGGACTGAAGGCGGCGCCGCGCGTCGGCGATGGCGGACGTGAAGGCGGCGGCGTGGGTCGCGAACTTCACGGCGACCGCCTGCCGGAGCGACCGGATGGCGGTGCGGAGGTCGCCAATGCGCTGGGCGAAGGTCTCGGCGCCGAGCACGTCAGCGATGGCGGCGTCGGCCGGATTTGCGATGAGATCGCTCGTGCTCTCGGGGAACAGGTTTGCGAGGTCGCGCAGCTCGCCGCGGAGCGCGGTCGCCCCCTTCACGAGTTCCTCTCCGTCCCCATCCAGCGCGGAGAGGGCCTCATTCGCCCACCGGATGTCGGCGGCGATGGTCGCGTCCGCCGCGCCGAGGATGGACGTGGCGGCACCGGCGTCGTCCTGCAGGAGCGCGGTCAGGTCTTCGGAGAGCTTCAACGCCCGCGGCTCGCCCGGGAGGCCGAGGAGGCGGAGCTTGGTGGGAAGCGCCGCGATGCGCGAGGCGACGCCGGGCACGTGGCTGCGCACCACCTGGCCGATGCGCGGCTCGGTGGGGAGCACCTCCACCCCGAAGAGCTCCGCGAGCCGATTGGCGGCGCGCTCCTTGGCCTCGAGCGAGGGGCCACCATCACGCCGGCCCACACCGACGCGGTTGAACGCCAGCGTCGACTTGAGGGCCTCCGCGGCCTTGGGGCCGGGGATACGCACCACGCCGCCGGCCTCGGGCGGGAACAGCTCGATGACGCCGGCCCAGAGGAGCCCGGCGAACAGGTAGCGGGTGACGTCCTTGCTCCAGCCCCACGGGGGGCCGGCGAAGTGCTCCTGCAGGAAGTTGCCCTGGAGGCGCCCCCCGCCGGCCGCGTCGAGCCGCTCGTTGAACTCGCGCAACACCTCGGCGAGGGCCGGGTGGGCCGCGGTGATCTGCGAGCGGCCGGCCAGCGTGGTGATCAGCTTTAGCGGGTCGATCTCGCGCCCCGCGCGGTCGATGCGCTCGGTGTTCAGCAGCTTGTAGGCGAGATCGGTCGGCGCGCCAACGGCGGCGAGGCGGAACTTCTCGTAGACCGTGTCGGCAGCGTCGGTCAGGGCGGCGCGGGCCGCGGCGTCCACCGTCAGGCCACGCTCGGTCGCAGCGCGGGCGGTGCCCCGGAAGAGGAGGGACCCCTGCATCAGCGCGTCGGTGAGCTGCTTCCGGAGCTGATCGCGGCCGTCGCCTGCCCGGCGCGTCTCGCCGCGCGCGAACTGGCCCACGTCGCGGTCCGACGGCGTCCCGACCTCGCGCACGATGTACTCGGAGCGGCACACCTCGACGAGGAGCTGGTCCACTTCGTCCGGGAGCACCACGAGCCACGCGATCGCGTCCTTCCACTCGCCGGCCACGCGGGTCTCGGTGAGCAGCTCCTCGCGCCGGGCGGCCATGCGCACGGCCTGCACCGACTCGATGCGGAGGGCGAGGTCGGCAGGGTCGGTGACGGCGGTGCGATCGAAGCGCACCTGCGCCGTGATGCGCTTGGCGTTCAGCAGGCTGGTGGTCGGCACGGGGTCGAACACGCGCTTGAGCTCGGCGATGAGCACCTGGGACTTCTCGTTGGCCGCCGGGTGGTGGCGGCCGCGCTTGTCCTGGAGCGGGCGGACGCCGTCGGAGAGGAACAGGAAGCCGACGCCGTGGGCGTCGTCCGTGCTCCCCTCGACCCCACGGGCCTCGACAATGCCGACCTCGCGGTGGGCGACCATGCGCTGGAGCACGTCGCGCACCTGGGTGAGCAGGCCTGCCCCGCCCTGCCCGCGGTAGAGCACCGCAGCGAGGTTCTCGGCGGTGCGCGGGAAGTTGTCGAGCGGCTGGAGCGCGGCGATGGCCTTCGCGACGCGGAGGGCGAGGGCGTCCCCCGGGAACGCGGCGCGCACCCGCTCCACCCCCGCCACGACGTGCGGGAGGTCGCGCTCGATGTCGGCGCGCAGCGTGTCGTAGAAGTCGTCCACGCAGGCGAGCGAGCCGAACTCGCGCTCGGCGATGGGCTTGATGCCCTCGGGGAGCTGCCGGTGCGGGTCCACGAGGATGTCCTGGATGACCTTGATCGCCGAACGCAGCCCCACGCCCCGGCGCGCGAGCACGCGGATGAGCGCGAGCAGCACATCGAAGTGCGCCGGAAGGAAGGGGTAGTACCGGACGAAGCTGTCCTGGTCGAGGTCGGCGGGCGGGGGCGTGAGGCCCGCGATCCGAGTGTAGTTGACCGTCGCTTGTCCGTTGTCCTTGAACCAGCGCTTCAAGCTCTCCTCGCCGTCCTTGGACTTGGTGAGGAGGCGGCGCCAGGTGATCTCCCGGATGTCGCGCGCGGTCAGCTCGATGCCGATGGGGAAGCGGTCCTTGAGCTTGAACAGCTCCGCCGAGTTGATCGCGGCCTTCTCGACGATCTCGGTGAGAGTCTGCTGCGCGGTCGCCGCGAGCCACACCCGGCCCTGCCCCAGCTCCTTGAGCGCGCGGGCGAGCCCGTCGAGGTTGAGGATCAGGTCACCCCGGGAGGCGACGTATTGGCCGGCCTCGTCGATGAGGAACAGGATGTTCTTCCGTCCGCTCTTCCGGCGGACGATGTCGATCATCCGGCGCGCCTGCTCCTCCACCGTGGGGGTCTCGGTGAAGTTGTGGCGGCGGAAGTCGCCCGCGTTCGGGAACTCGTCGGGGAAGAAGGCGGGCATCAGCGCGTCGAGGCGTGCGCCGCCGGCCATCGTGTCGTTGTGGATCTCGTCCCAGGTGCCCGGGTACTTGGCGGCGTAGGCGGCCCGGAGCGCGTCGAGCTTGCCGCTGGCGTCGAGGCGGCGCTCGACCTCGGCGATCTTGGCGTTGGTGGAGTACCCGGCCCACACCATCGTCTTGCGGTACAGCACCGTGGAGACGGGCATCGCGGCGTTCGTCGCGAGTTGCTCTGTGCCGAGGTCGAGCATCACCACCGCGGTGGGTTGGCGCTTCGCCAGGGTCTTGAGCTCGGCGCCGATCTCGGGGGACTTGATGCGGTCGGCCAGGAGCTCGAGGAACGTCAGCTCGCCGACCTTGCGGTCGGGATCGAGGGCGAAACCGAGGTACTTGGTGAACGAGCTCTTGCCGGAGCCGTAGAACCCGGCGACCCAGATCCCGATCTCGGTGACGTCGGCGCCGCCCACGCCCGAGCCGAAGGTGTCGAGGAAGCGTCGGAAGCACGCCTCGACGTTCGTGGTGACCTCGTACTCCCCGACCTCGCGCCCGAGCTTCTCGTCGCTCGTCGCCGCGTAGTCGATGACCTTCTCGATTGGGCGGTCGAGCCGGCGGCTGTCGGAGTAGAGGCTCTTGATCGTGGTCACAGGTGGCCCCCGACGATGGTGCAGCGGTAGTTGCTGTCTTCGCGGTGGATGTCCACGAAGGAGAGCCCGTCGCGCCCGACGCGGCGGCCCGGGTAGAACACGATCGCCGGAACGCCGACGCGGTCGTGAAGCAGCCCCTCGATGGTCCGCACGCGGAACCACGGGTGGAGCAGGATCAGGTCGGTGAAGAGCACGATCCGGCGCACGCCCGGTGTCGGAGCCAGGTAAGCCGCGACGGCGTCGACGAGGCCACCCGGAGCGCCGAGCACGCCCGCGACGGCGTCGTTGCGGTCCTCGTCGTCGGTGTCCGCCTCGACCTCGAGCCACGTGTCCCAGCGCCCCGAGCGCTCGATGATGTCCCACAGGAGCTTGCCGAACGACACGACCTCGGGCGTCCACCCGGCGTTCTGGAGGCGGCCGCGCCAACCGGCGAGCTTCTCCTTCAGCTCCAGCGTCTCCGCGGGGCGATGCACGAAGTAGTAGAACGGATCGCTGTTGGCCGGGTTCAGGGGGTCGCGGGAGTCGAGCCGCCCCATGAGGTCATCGAAGGTTGATTCGAGCGAGGACATTCGCCGCCTCCGTCATGCTGGGGACGTGCCAGTCCATCCGGACCACCTCGCCGGCGGCCTGGAGCGTCCAGAGGCCGTGGTCGCCGATCCACGCGAGCTGTTCGCGCACCTCGGGCTCGCGCAACCGGAGGATCGCCCAGTCGGGGTGGCCGGGCAGGCTGCCGTCGCTGGTGCCCGCGAAGTGAAGGTCGCAGGCGAGCCATGCGACCGCGACCGGGTCGGGCCGGAAGTGGACCACCTCGCGCATGCCGCGGCTGGGGGGCTTCAGCAGGCCGAACTCGCTCATTTGGCGGAGGATGTGTTGCGTCACGCGGAGCCGCACGGTGCTCGACCAGGGGCGACTCAGGCGGCCATCCTCCGCGGCCTCGTCGAGGAGGCGGAGGATGTCGTCGTTTCCGACGTGGCCAGCTCGGGCGCGGGGCAGCGACAGGGTGATCGCATCACGTAGAACGTCGTCTTGGCGTGCAGAAAGGACGAGGCTGACGTGGGTGAGCCACTCGCCACCGCTGCGGGCGGCGAGGATGCGCTGCAGATGGACGGCGGGCGAGCCGCCGGGGCCGAGGAAGCGCCGGGCGAAGACGAAGTCGACGACGTCCTCGGCGCGCTTCGACGTGGACTTCCCGAGCAGGTCCTCGGCGAGGACCCGCCGGCGCAGCTCCACACCTGTTTCGCCGGGGCGCCACGCACGCAACAGCACGGACGTCTCGGTGAGGAGAGCGGTGCCCTTGAGCGAGCGACTCGTGTAGGTCGCAGTCGTCACGCGTCGACCTCGAAGTACGGGTAGATGCGGCCGCCCGACGTGGAGCGGTGGTAGGCCGCCGCCATCTCGCTGAACCCGCGCGGGTGCGCGGCGCGGGTGAGCGGGCCGAGGAGCGCGGGGCCCTCGGTGAAGTCGCGGCCGGCGTCGGACCCGAGCTCGGCGAGCAGCCCGGCGACGTCGCCGTCGATGCGGGGGAGCCAGTCGCTGATCCACGAGGCGTCGTCGAGCGCGCCCGCGACGCGGTCTTCGAGCTGCGTCGGGAGGCGGAAGAGGTGGAAGCCCCCGCGGGAGATGCGGGCGTCGTGATCGCGACGACCAGCGAGCGTCACGGACTCGACGACGGCGCGGTTCGTGGTGCGCGGGAAGAGCTGGCCGAGCATGCGGCGGCCGACCGGCTTCGTGAACTGCGTGCGCCACCAGCCGAAGCGCTCACCCGCGGCGCCGACGGCGAGGCGGAGGAGGGCGAGGTCGCGGGGATGGGGGAGGGTCGGGGGGCGGGGCATGGGTGCGCGGGAGAGTAGCGCAGGACGACGCCGGACGGAGGATCTCGCGGACAGAGAGAGCGCAACCCCGCGCGACGAATCCGCCGGACGGCCGTTCTATTGCAGGAGTGTGCCCGTTGCTGGGGATCAGCCGAAGTCGCCGCGATACAGCCTGACGGGTGAGGTGTCCGTGGAGCGGTTCGTTTTCGTACGCAGTTCGTGGATGAAGCGCTACGCGGGGGATGCCGACGATCCGACGATCGGCGGAGGCAGCTTCACCGAAACCGCGCCGGGGGGCGAGCGGTACAACTTCAAGGTCGTGAATGGGAAGATGTACGGGCGCTTCCAACCCAAGCGGGCGAGCGGCGGGTTCAGTTTGGACCGGATCGTTGCCGACGCGCGCGGGGAGACGTTGCTCAAGAACGTGTGCGTCGTCTTCGTCGCGACCAAGCCCGGAGGCGGCCAGTGTGTGGTCGGCTGGTACGCGGACGGAGTGGTCTACGCCACGGAACGCCCGCCCGGCGAGAAACAGCGGGCAGACTGTGAGTGGAACATCCGCGGAACCGCGGCGAAAGCAGTACTTCTCCCAGTTGATCGGCGTACCTGGGACGTGCCCACCGGCGAGGGAGGAATGGGGCAGACTCACGTGCGCTACCCACTGGGCGAGAACCACCAGCCCGAGATCCAGCCGTGGATGACCGCGATTCTAAAGAAGGTAGCCGCGTATGACGGCCCGAACCTCGTGAACGCAACCACGACCGACGAGGAGGTGCTCGAGGGCCTTTCCAAGGCGCTTGCGAAGACGGGGCACCCGGGGTTTCTCGCGGACGCGGCGGCGCGTCGAGCGGTGGAGATGCGGGCGATGCGCAAGGCGATTGCCCACTTCGGCGGCTCCACGGTCGTGACGGACGACCACAACGGGAACCCCTACGATCTCTCGCTTCTGGTTGATGGGAAGAAGAAGTACGTCGAGGTGAAGGGGACCACCGGTGCTGGCGAGGAGGTGCTGCTCACGTCCGGCGAGGTGAACTGGTCACGGCAGAACCCGTGCGCTCTCTACGTCCTCCGCGACATAAAGCTCGCCAAGGTCGACGGGAAGTGGAAGGCGACGGGCGGGAAGGCTGAAATCGTCGACCCGTGGGTGCCGGCGGACGCCGATCTGCACGCCCTAGCGTTCTCCTACCGGGTGTAGCGCCGAGGACGCGCGCGCCATCCACCCGAGAGAGCACGGCCCGATGCAGCGCGGCCTCACAGCCGCGGCCCAAACAGGGAGATCTGACGCGACGCCCGAGACGCGGCGCGCTGTTGCCGATCGGCTGCGGAGACCGGCCTGACAGGCTCGGCAAAGAGGTCACCAAAGAGGTCCCGCTCCAATGCCTCACACTTCGAGGGGGTCTTGAACGCCCAGGCGATGTAGGTGTCCTGAAGAACTTCGTCGAGGCCGTGCTCCAGTCGATCCAGGACGGCCACCGCGAGACCCGCGACATCCTCGGATTCCGAGGAAGCCCGCCCCCGAAGGGTTCGGAACACCTGCCGCGCAATGAAACGGTTGCCGTGAACGGCAACCTGCCGACGGACGTCCACGCCGTCGCCTCGTGCCTCCTCGAGCGCTCCTTCGACCTGGCGAAGAACCTTGACGCACCGCCACAGCCGCACTCCTGGAAGGGCCCCGTTGAAGATCGTGGTGTAGGGCGGCAGAGTAATGTCGGCCCAGAGGCGCCCGATGTTGCCCTTGGCCTGGACCGTCAACTGGATGTCGTCAGCGGCGCAGGCGAGTGCAACGGTGGCCTCCTCGATGGTACAGCCGTCCTGGCCCGTCAGGTTTGGTTCGCCGCTCCGATACGCGTAGTTGACGCCTTCCAACGAGAGTTCGAGCTTGAGACGCCTCTGCTCGTCGTCCAGCGCCGCGAAGTCCCTCGATTCGATCCGGTTCTGGGTGTTCGTGGCCCGCGTGACCGCGTTGGCAAACTCAGAGTGGGCTTCGGCGAGGGAAATGAGGCGGACCATTACGCGTGCGCCCTCCACTCCTTCCCCGCGCGTTCGCCCGATCGTCCCCACCGTCTGCGCCCCGTTGACGACGGCCACGCCCTTGCAGACAAAAATCCCCGTGGACCTTGAATCTCCCCCCATCGGCTTCTTGGCGATCTCCGTGCACAGGATCGTGAGTCCGTTGTTCAGGTACCAAAACCGTTCGGGCTGGGACACGAGCGTGTCAGCGATCGCTTCGTTGACCGCGGAATCACCAAGAAACGAACGAAGGTTCTTGCTGAAAAGCTGATGACGGTGGTCATTCCACCATCGGGCAACGTCGGCGACGCTCACCTGACCGTAGAACGCCCTGAAAGGAGCGGCTACCTGCCCCCAGTCCTGGAGCATGACCTCGAGATCGATCGGTCGCACGTCGATCGACTGGGCGACGGCCTTGTACAGCTCCGCCTGCCCCAGGTACCGCCACAGGACGATTTCGCTCACGTCGTTCACTGAGACGACGAAGTCTTCCAGTAGCCGCTTGCAAGCCGGGCTTACCGGCTTGGCGCTGGTCGTCACCAGGATGACTTCGAATCGTGTCTTCGGATCATCCAGTGCCTTCGCGAGCGCCACGTGGTGCGCGCGAAACTTGTCGTTGAACCGTTCAAACCTTGCTCGCTGAAGGTCGCGCACACCCTGGAGGAACTTGCTGACCTCCCCGGAATCGATTCCTCCCTCGCCCGACTGGATCCACTTCGCCTGTACGAGGTACACGCAGCGCTCGTGCTCGTCGTAGTAGACAGCGTCGATGCCGTTGTCCTGGAAGCCATCGACGATCTGCGCGCACGCAGGTCGAGGCTCGAGGCCGGAAGCGATCCGGAGTCCGAAGGCGGCGAGCGCGCGGCTGAGCTTGGCGGGCTCGGGGGCGCCTCGGCCGCGCTTGGCGAGGTCGGACACGTCCACATGCGGCTCAAAGGTCTCGGACAACACCCGTTGGATGTGCCGCATGTGAATCTCGCTCACGACTTTGATCCCTCCCGCGTGCGAACGCGCGAACCTTCTCGCACGCGCCAGTCTCCAGCGTCAAGCCGGCGAGGGACAGGCAACACCCGCGGCGCGCACGCCGCTCCGCGGAGGTCGCGCGCCTGGGCGAGGTGACGCCTGTGGCCGGCCCGCTGCCGTTCAGTCGCGCATCTCTCGCAACAGCCCAATCAAGGCCGCTCTTCGTGCGGGCGGCATCGCGTGCCAGAGGCGCAGCATCTCGGACTCCTCGTCACCTGCCGGAGCGTCCTGCGCGACACCGGCGAGCAGCTGCGCAGGTTGCACGCCGAGGGCCTTCGCCGCGAGCACGAGCAACGGCACCGTGAGCGGCACCCGCCCCTGCTCGTACCGCGACAGCGTCCCCGGCTCGATGCCGAGCGTCGCGGCCAAGGCCTCCTGGGTCACCGCCGCTCCACGACGGGTCGTGGCAAGCCGGGCACCGACGGCTTGCTGGATGATCAGATCGGTGGGGCGGCGCGGCATGAAGCAGCGGACGCTCGCAGGTCGGGGAGGGTCGGTCCATGGCGGGAAAAGATGGTGACTTGCGCGATCCGACAAGACGCGGCATCCTCCTCCGGTCGGGAGGAACCCATGAGCGAGGAGGAGTGCCGGGTACCGCTAAGGGTGCTTCGATCGGCCGACTGGGCAGCGCTGGTCAAGAAATCGCCGCTCGCCGTCCACATCTGGCTTGTCCTCGACGCACTGTCCGACCAGGAGCGGGTCGCCGAGTGCTCCCAGTATCGTCTCGCGCGACTCGCCAACGGCTGGCGGCGCTCCGTGGTAGCCGCCATCGACCTCCTTCAAGCTCTCGGATGGCTTCGGGTTCTGGAGGCGCGGTACAGGACAACAACGGGCGAGACCGTGACGTGCTCTCGGGCAACGCGCCCTACTCCCCGCTCCACCCGCCTGCCCGACCGGTACGAGCTCTGCGCCGTCGTTTCACCGCGGCAAGGGGCCTACGCGCAGTTTCGCGGGTCCGTCCCGCTTCGCGCCCTGGTGTCGCCGGAGTGGGCGGCGCTTCGAGACCGTAGCGGTCAGGCCATGCACGTGCTGCTGGTGCTCGTGGGGTACGCCGCCCGCGGCGAGCCGGCGAGCGCGTCGAATGTGGCTCGGGAGTGCACCATCGCCCGACCCCGGTTCTGGGAAGCGATCAAGCTCCTCACTGAGGGCGCCGAGCCGTGGTTCGCGCGCGAACACGTCGCCTCCGTTGAGGGCGGATCGTCGGCAAACCGCTACCGGGCAGTGAGCGACCTCCTTCGCCCCGCAGGCCCAGAAGGGGCCCCGCAGGAGGCCGACGCCATCGAGGCAAGTCCGGAGGCGCTCCTCGCGCGCCTTCGCGCGATCCCGCCACAGGAGCGCGCTATCTACCTGCGAGTTCTGACGGATCTCGGCGAGGCCTTGGCGGCGCCTTGATCCCGCGGCGCCAGATGTTCGCGGCCAGCTCACCCTGAGGCCAGTAGCGCCTCCGCCAAGGTCTCGACCGAGGCCTCCACCTTCCTCAGCCGCTGGATCACCGCGAGCAGTGCTCTCTCGTGCTCGTCGACTTTGGAGCGGCTGGCGTCCTCCCCTGACTCGGTGACTCGTCGCTCCACCGAAGCCGTTCGCCGGGCGAGTTGCACGGCGGCTTCCGCCAGCCGAGTGAGCGCTGCCTCGACCTTGCGGTGACGCTCATCGGCGGTCGCCTCGAGTCCCTCGATGGAGGACCAGACGCCCTGCGAAGGGTCCTTCCGATCGCGTCGGTCATTCATCACTTCCACGCGCAGGCGTTGTAGCTCCTCGCGCAATGCGCGAACCCCACCCGCTGGCTGACGCCCCGAAGGCCGAGGCGCGATCCGGCGAACCACGCCAGACGGGACGCGGATCGTCGGCCGCGCGCTCGGTGGAGAGTCGGAGTCGGCGCCAGTCACGCCCAGCGGGGCCTCGTGGGCGGCTGCCGTCGTTTTTGCTGGCGAGGCACTTGCGGCCATTTGCCTCCGATCCCGGCTCGCCTGCGCCCGACACGCCGCGCTGCAGTACCGCGCGTCGGACCTCCGTGGCACGAACGACGCGCCGCAAGTCGCCTGAGCACACGCACCTGTTCGGCTTCCAAGCGCTGTCTCCACGCTACCTCCCCTTCCGGCCGACGGTCAGAACGGTGACCGGAACGATCGTAAAGCGCGGGCGCGATGCGTCGTAGATGCGCGCGACCACCTGGTCAACCGCGACGTGGTCCATCGGCGTCTCGTGAGGAAGGACGGCGCGGTTCACGACCGAGACGCCGCGGTCACGCAAGACGCGCGCGGCATCATCCATCAGCGTGAGCAGGCCTCCGGCGTTCTCGATCACGTCACGGCCGCGGAGTGTCTCCCCCATGTCGAAGAGCAGCCTGAACGTGGGGGTGGTCTTTCCCATCTCCAGCTGGCTCAGGGCAGGCGGCGAGATCCGCAGCAGCCCCGCGAGCTCCGCCTGACTGCAACGCGCTGCCCGCCGCACGACGACGAGGCACCTCCCGAACAAGGTGGCGGTGTCCACGGTGAGCGCGTCGTCGTCCATTATTTTCTCGTAACTCGTGAAGCTTGACTTAATCCATGAAGCCGGGCTTAAGTGCACGTGCACCTGAAACGCGTCGCCCTCCCACTACCCGATCCGAACCCGATGCCCCACAAACCCCTTCGTCCCCCGTCATCTTCGGATGTGGCTCCGCGTGCGGGTCCGTGTTCGCGTGCGGGTGCGCCTGCCGGTGCGGATCAACACCGCTGGCATCGTCGCCGAGGCGCGGCGTCGCGTGCGCCAGCCCTGCGCATCCGCCCGCCGGGCGCGTCTTTGGGCGCCGAATGACCCCGCAGGCCCCGAGCTCCCATCCCCTCAGCGTCAAAGAAACGGCCGAGTTCCTCGGCGTCTGCTGTCGCACCATCTACAACCTCGTCGACCGCGGGGAGCTCCCGTTCTTCCGCGCCGGCAAGACCATCCGCTTCCGAAAGCCCACCCTCGAAGCCTGGATCCAAGCACAGGAGAATCATGCCCCCCTATCAGCGCGAGAACGGCCAGTGGTACAGCAACTTCTGGGCGCCGGACCCGGAGAAGCCGGGAAGCCGCCGCCGATACCGCCAGCCGCTTGGCATCGTCCCCACAAAAAAGGCGGCGGAGGTCGCGGAGAGGCAGCTCCGCGCGCAGATCGAGGCGCAGGCCGCCGGGGCACCGACGTCGTCCCACCCGGCGCCCTCCCCTTCCGCAAGCCCAAGCCGTCCAGCGAACCCTGAGCTCCCGAGCGCCTCGTTCTCGGGCCTCGCGGCGAAGTGGCTGGAGGTGGCGATCGCTCCGAAGCGGAAGCCGAAGACCTACCAGTTCTACGAGTACATCTGCCGCGTCTGGCTCGTGCCCTACTTCGGAGACCGGGAGGCGAGCAGCATCACGCCAGTCGATGTGGAGGCGCTCCAGGCCTACGTCGCCAAGACGCCGCGCAAGAAGAACAACGACGACGGCGAGAAGGCCCCGCCCGGCCCGAAGACCAACAACGAGATCCTCGGGTGCCTCTCGTCCATGCTCGCCACCGCGAAGCGCTGGCGCTACCTGCACTCGAACCCCTGCGACGACGTGGGCCGCATGTCGGTGCCTCGGGCGAAGCTCGCCTTCTACAACGCCCAGGACGCCGCACGGTGGCTGACCACCTGCGAGCGGCTTGAACCCGACTGGTACGGCTTCTTCCTCACCGGCTTCCGCACGGGCCTCCGCGAGGGCGAGCTCTTCGCGCTTCGTGTCGAGGACGTGGATCTGAACGCGCGGAGGCTCACCGTCCGCAGCACCTACGGCGCCGCCGCGCGCCGGCACGAGACGACCGGCCAGGCAATTCCCGTCCACGTCGAGGGCACGACGAAGTCCGGCCACGACCGCACGGTCGGCATCAGCCCGATGCTCGGCGAGGTGCTCCGCGCACACATCGGCATGCGTAAGGTCGGCCTCGTGTTCTCACGGGCCGCGCGGGAAGACGGCGACGCGCACCTTCGCCTCTCCAACATCCTCGGGCCGTGGCGACGCGTGACCGCCGCCGCGAAGCTCCCCGCGTACACCATCCACGCTATGCGCCACAGCTTCGCGAGCCAGCTGGTGATGGCGAGCGTGCCGCTCTCCCACGTGCAGGCCCTGCTGGGCCACTCGACCATCAAGATGACCGAGCGCTACGCCCATCTCGCACCCGGCTTCGCGTCGGGACACGTGGACGTTCTGGACACAATCCCGGTCACACCCGGGAGGCCGAGCTCCACGAGTGGAGCTTCAAGGCCTGGAAAAGTGGTGGGCGTTACTGGATTTGAACCAGTGGCTCCTACCGTGTGAAGGTAGTACTCTACCGCTGAGTTAAACGCCCTTTTCGACGAACGCAGCCCTATTAACAAGCCCACGGAACACGTCAAGGCACTTCCTCAACCGTCCTCTCGGAACGCCGCCCCCGGCCCCGGCGCGCCACGATAAGCCCGCGCATGCCCGACTGCGAAGTTCAGGTTCACGGCGCCGGATGGGCGGGGCTCGCCATCACGAAGGGGCTCAGGGACGCCGGCGTCAACGTGCGCCTCGTCGATCCGGCGGGCGCGCTCGGCGGGGCCTCGGGCCGATCGTTGGGGCTCGTGCTCCCGATGCACCCCGAGCACCCCCACCGCCTCGAAGCCGGCATCGGCACCGCCGGGGCCGCCGCCCTCGTGGACTTCATCCGCGCGGGGCTCGACCAGCTCCCCGGCCTCGCGCGCGTCGGGGTGGATTGGCGGGCGTCGCCCCAGGAGGAGGGGGAGCTCGACCTCGCGCTCGCCGCGGCGGCCCGCATCGGGGTCGGCGCGATGCGGATCCCCGGCGGCTACCACCTCCACGACGGCGGCGTGGTGGATCTCGCGGTGCTCCACGCCACGTTGGCAGGCCCAGAAGTGCACGCCGAGGCGGTAACGGCCGAGATCGACGTGTACGCGACCGGCGCCGTCGCGCTCGATCCCTTCCTCGCCGACAAGATCACGCCCGTCCGGTGGCAGTCGGTCCACTTCGACGCGGGCCCGTTGCTCGCCATCCCGGTGGTGTCGCAACACGCCACTGTTTTCTGGACCGGCGGGCCTGATGGCCTCGATGCCGCGGGCGCCCGCTGGGCCACCCCCCACATGGAGGTCGGCGAGACGGTGGCCGAGCCCGAGCCCCGCGTCACCACCATGCTCGAGCGCCTCACGCGCCAGGCGTTTCCCGAGGCGGGCGCGCTCGTGGGGGCCCGCGCGGCGATCGTGGGCGAGAGCTGCGACGGGCTGCCGATCGTAGGGCCCATCCCCGGGCGGCCGCGGGCCATCGTGTGCACCGGCTTCGGCGTCGCGGGGCTGGCGTACGCGTTGCCGTGCGCGCGCGCGGTGGTCGACGGCATCCTCGGGCGGCCGACCCGCGGGGTTCCCGCGCCGCTGCGCGTTACACGCTTCGGGTAGAGGAAAGCCGTGCCCGCCCCGCCCTCGTTCCGGCTCGACACCCTGTCGGTCCACCTCGTCAGCCGCCTCGAGGCCACCCGACGCGCCCACCTCGACACGCCCGACGCCGCGCGCGCCGCGTTCGCCCGCGTCGTCGAGGAGTCCGCGTCCGCGCTCGCCCGAGAGTGCCGCGACGTGCTGGGGGACGAGGAGCAGGCGCGCCTCCTCGAACGCGAGTCCCGGGAGACCTTCCTGCCCCGCTACACGCGGATGGCCCTCGCCCAGAACCGGGTCGAGGCCCGCGGCTTCGGCGGCCCGTTCGGGGATGGCCCCTTCGCCCGCATCGTCGCCACCGTGCTCGCCGTCGCCATCGCGGCCGTAGGCGCCCGCTTCCTGCCGCCGATCGCGGAGGGGCTGTTGTTCCTCATGGCCTTCATCACGCCGATCGCGCCCGAGCTCCGCGTCGCGTGGACCCGCCGCGCGTGGTCGAAGGAGCTCCAGGAGCTCGCGGATGATCTCGGCCGCCTCCAGGACGCCGCCGAGACGCTCCCCGAATTCCCGCGCACCGCCTCGGCCGCCACGCCCGTCGACACCACGCCCACCGACGCCACGCCAGTCAAGCCCCGCAGCAAGGAGGCCAACTGATGGCCGACGGTCCCAAGCTCGTGTCGATCCCCAAGGTGCGCATCCCGATGGGGCTGGGCGGCCCGCTCCGGTGGGTGCTGATCGCGGCGGGCGCGCTCGTCCTGCTGCTCATCCTCTCGAGCACGTTCACGCTCTACGTGAAGCCGCACGAGCTCGCCGTCCGCCAGGTGCTGTTCGGGCCCGACCAGGGCATCGAGAAGGCGGTGTACGGCCCCGGCCTGCACGTCGTGGTGCCCGGCTACGAGAAGTACCACGTGTTCCCACGCAACATGCAGATCCTCGAGTTCAACGACGAGGTGATGCAGGCCAGCGCGGAGTCCACGCAGGCGCCGAGCATCAACATCCAGACCTCCGAGGGCTACCGCGTCGTCGTCGACGTGACGATCGCCTACCGCATCGTCGATCCGTACGAGGTCCTCACGCGGGTCGGTCCCGGCCGCCTCTACGAGACCTCCCTGGTGCGCCCGCGGGCGGATCCGGTGCTCCGCCAGAAGCTCGGCGAGCTCGGCGCCGAGCAGTTCTACGAGGGCGCGTTGCGACGCCAGAAGGCGCTCGAGGTGCGCGACATCCTCGGCAAGGAGCTCGAAGGGTCGGGCATCCAGGTGTGGAGCGTCATGGTGCGGCACTACCGCTACGACGAGCGCTACCAGGAGGCGATCGAGCAGCGCAAGATCCAGGACCAGATGGTCTTCAAGAACCGCGCCG
The DNA here is from genome assembly GCA_040386535.1 of Myxococcota bacterium. Classification (GTDB taxonomy): domain Bacteria; phylum Myxococcota_A; class UBA796; order UBA796; family SXON01; genus CAJBVW01. The sequence continues at coordinate 40,668 of JAZKFH010000013.1, forward strand.
AGGCCGCCGCCGCCGTCGAGGAGGCCGAGAAGAACCGGGTCCTCGCGGAGGGGCGCGCCATCGTCGACGTGGAGACCGAGCGCGGCATGGCCGAGGTGGTCAAGATCCGCGCCGACTACGAGCTCTACTCCCGCAAGCGCGGCGCCGAGGGGGATCTGCTGGTCGAGCTGGCCCGCGCCGAGGCCAAGCGCCTCGAGAACGACGCGCTCTCCGCCGCCGGCGCGTCCAACGTGGTCGGGCTCAAGATGGCCGACGCGCTCATCAACACCCAGGTCATCATCGTCCCGACGGACGGTGCGAGCGGCGTGAACCCGCTCGACCTCGACCGCTTGATCCAGGGGTGGTGAGCATGCGCTCTCTCTTCGCCGCCGTCCTCGCCCTCGCCCTGCCCGGCTGCCTCCCCCACGACACCGGCTCCACCGAGGTCGGCATCCGCACCGCCAAGGTCGGCTTCATCGAGCCCGCCGGCGTGGTGAAGGACGTGTACCCCTCCGGCGGCACGTTCTTCTTCGCGCCGTTCATCAACGACTGGCACGTGTTCGACATCCGCCTGCAGAACCTCGCGATGACCCGCCACGCGGCGGGCTCCGGCTCGGGGGACGACTCCCTCCACTTCAAGACGCACGACGGCAACGACATCTCCGTCGATGTCACCGTCGCCTGGCACATCGATCCCGCCAAGGTCGTCTACATCCTCCAGTTCATCGGCCCGGACAACCAGGCGGTCGAGCAGCAGCTGGTCCGCCCCGTGGCCCGCACCGTCCTGCGCGATCTCCTGAACGAGCTGCGCTCCGAGCAGTACTACGACGCGTCGATCCGCTTCGCGAAGGCCGAGCTCGCGCGCCAGGCGTGCAACCACTACCTCGGGCCCGAGGGCGTCATCGTCGACCAGGTGCTGCTCGGCGAGCACAAGTTCAACCCCGCCTACGAGCAGGTCATCAAGGACAAGACGGTCGCCGAGCAGGAGGCCGCGCGGCTGCGTTCGGAGAGCGAGGCCGCGCGCGAGCAGCGGCGGCGCGAGCTCGAGGTCGCCAAGGGTGAGGTCAGCATGACCATCGAGCAGGCCCGCGGCGAGGCCACCAAGCGCCAGCTGACTGCCGATGCGACCTACTTCGCCAAGCAGCGCGAGGCCGAGGCCATGCTCGCCGAGGCGCGCGCGAAGGCAGAGGGCCTCAAGGCCCAGGCCAAGGCGATGTCGGGCACCGGCGGCCGCAACATGGTGAAGCTCCAGGTCGCCGAGGCCCTCAAGGGCAAGCCCATCGTGTTCATGCCGGCCGGTGGCGGGTCCGACCTTCGCACCACCAACATGAACCAGCTGCTCGAACACTTCGGCGCCCTCGCGGTCGCGGGCAAGGACGTGCCGGTCCCGTGAGCCGCCCGCCGCCCGCGCGCTGGCTGTTCTCCGATCGCGGCGCCGCCGTGCGCATCGCGGTCGCGCTGGCCCTGATCGCGGCGCTGGGCGGCTACTACGCGTGGTGGGCGCTGCAGGCCGAGAGCGGCTGGCGCTGGGCGATGGAGGCCCCCGCCGCGCGCGACGGCGCCCCGATGGTCTTCCCGCTGTGGACCGTCACCGCCATCACCGGCCCCGATCGCTACGAGATCTCCAAGGTGGTCCAGGGCGTCCCGCTAGTCGGCCCCGCGGAGGACCTCGTGGTGGGCGACACCGTTTCCGTGCTTGGACACTTCGATGCATCCGGGCCCGCCGTCCGTGTCGAGGTGCGCGAGCATCATGTGCTGCGCAAGTACAAGGAAGCGCTGGGTATCTTCGGCTTCGTGATGGTGTTCCTCGCGGCCCCCTTCGCGTTCCGCATCGAGGGGCGGCGGCTGGTGCAGCGTGGCTGATCTCGTCACCCACACGTGCGTGGCCGTACTCGCGAAGGTGCTCCCTGGCCGCCCGAACGTCGCCCTCTTCGTGCTCGGCACGTGCCTGCCCGATCTGCTCGCCCGCGTCCCCAGCATGGGCCTGACCTGGCTGCGGTGGTCGGTGCCCGCGATTCCGGAGTGGCTGATCCACGTCTGGGTGCCGTTCCACATGCCGGTCGGCATGCTCCTGTCCTCATTCGTGCTGGCGTTCCTCTTCCCCGAGAGAGGCCGCGGCGTCGTCTTTTCGAACCTGCTCGGCGGCGCGATCCTGCACCTCGCCGTCGATGTGCTCCAGCGCCACCTCGGTGTAGGCTACCTGCTGTTCTTCCCGTTCTCGTGGTGGGACTTCGAGCTCGGCTGGATCGGCAGCGAGGACACCGTCCGCATCGTGCCGGTACTCGTGCCGCTGACGATGGCGGCCGTCGTGTGGCGGCGGCGTCGTGATCGGGGTTTACGCTCTTGGGGCGGGGGGAGCCCCCCGCAACGCCCCCCGAGGCACGCAGCGCTGAACCCTGACGAGAGGGGAGGGGAGCCCCGTGATTCACGAGGCTCCCCCACGCACTAGAACGGGATCTGCTCCTCCACGTCCTCCGCCTGCTCCGGCGTGATCGGCACCGCCCTGGCGGAACCCGCCGAGGCCGCGTGCATCGCGCCCTCGTTGCTCGACGCGCCCCGGTGCTTGCCGTTGAGCCAGAGCACGCGGTCGATCACCAGATCGATCTCGTGGTGGACCACGTTGTCCTTGTCGGTCCACTTGCGCGGGCGGATCGCGCACTCGACCGCGAGCACGTCACCCTTGCGGGCGTAGGTGGCGATGAAGTCGGCCGTCTTGTCCCAGCCGGTCAGGCGGTGCCAGTCCGGCGTCTCCACCCACTCGTCGCCGACCTTGCGCGCGTTGGGGGTGGCGAGGGACACCTTCACGAGCACCTTGCCGTTGGCGGTGGTGCGCAGCTCGGGGTCCTGGCCGATATTGCCGATGAGATACGCCTTGTTGAGACCCTTCATGATTGACTCCTTGAATGCGCCCGGGTTGTGTTGTCGGTGCGCGTCGGGGCCCTGTGCATGCGGTGTGCCGTCGTGATTTCAAGCACTTGTGTGTCGCGACCTGTCGGTTGACCGACAGGGGGTGACGGACGTCGGTCAGTCCGAGGCCGTCAAGGGGGGGCCCCAGAGGCCATCGTGATTTCTCCGCGCGTGCTACCTTCCCGCCGCGGAGCGAAGCGTGTCGCGACTGGTCGTCATCGAAGGCCTCATCGGCGTCGGCAAGACCACCTTGTGCCGCATCCTCGAGCGGGAATGGGGTGCACGGCTCGTCTTGGAGCCGGCGGACGACAATCCGTTCCTCGCCCAGTTCTACGGCGATCCGGAGCGCTTCGCGCTCCCGGCCCAGCTGTTCTACCTCGCGAGCCGCTACCAGCAGCAGCAGGGCATCCGCCAGGCGGACCTGTTCGCGCCGTTCACCGTGTGCGACTACCTCTACGCGAAGGACCGTCTGTTCGCCGAGATGACGTTGGACGGCCACGAGCTGGCCCTCTACAACACCTTCGCCGGCATCCTGCCCGAGCCGCCGCCGCGCCCCGATCTCGTGGTGTTCCTCGACGCGGACACCGAGGTCATCCGGAGCCGCATCCTGCGCCGGGGCATCCCCGCCGAGCAGGTCATCCCCGCGCGCTACCTCAACGACCTGCGCGATCGCTACTACCAGCTGTGGGACAGCTACGATCAGGCGCCCATCCACGTGATCCGCACGGACACGGTGGATTATGTGTCCGATCCCGCCGCACGCGAGCGCATCGTCCAGATGATCTGGGGATGGCTCGCGGGGCAACCCGTCCCCGACGCGCCGCCGCGGTACCACGGCTCGGCGCAGACCTCCCTGTTCGGAGTCTGATTGGCCAGAATCACCGCGCCCGAGATCCTCAAGAAGAAGGTCAACGGCGAGAAGATCGCGATGGTGACCGCCTACGACGCCGCGCAGGCGCGCCTCGTCGACGCGGGCGGCGCCGACATGGTGCTCGTGGGGGACAGCCTCGGCATGGTGGTCCAGGGCCAGTCCGACACCCTCGGCGTCAGCCTGCGGGACATGTGCTACCACGGGCGTTGCGTGGCCGCGGGCCTCACGCGCGCGCACCTCTCGGTCGATCTGCCGTTCATGAGCTACCAGGTGAGCGTCGCCCAGGCGATGCGCAGCGCCGGGCGGCTCGTGCGCGAGGGCAAGGCCCAGTCGGTCAAGCTCGAAGGCGGCGTGCGGTCCGCGCCCGCCATCCGCGCCATCGTCGAGGCCGGCATCCCCGTCGTGGGCCACGTGGGGCTCACCCCCCAGTCGGTGCACGCCATGGGCGGCTTCAAGGTGCAGGGCCGCGAGTCGGACGCCGCCGAGCGTATCCTGGCGGACGCCGTGGCCGTCCAGGAGGCCGGCGCCTTCTGCGTCGTGCTCGAGATGGTGCCGGCGGAGCTCGCCGCGCGCATCACGGCCACGCTCTCCATCCCCACGATCGGCATCGGCGCGGGCGGGGGTTGTGGCGGCCAGGTGCTCGTCTACAACGACGTGTTGGGGATGGACACCCGGTTCAAGCCGCGCTTCGTCAAGCGTTACGCGGATCTCGAGGGCGTCGTGCGCGACGCCGTGGCCGCCTACGTCGCCGAGGTCAAGTCCGGGGCGTTCCCTGGGCCCGAGCACACGTTCGCCCAGGACACGGGCCGCCTCGACACGACTCGGCTGTACTAGGGGAGGGGATTGATGCGCATCGTCCGTTCGGTCGACGAGATGCACGACCTCGCGCTCTCCTGGCGCCGCCAGGGCCGCGAGGTCGGCTTCGTCCCCACCATGGGGTACCTGCACCGCGGCCACACCACGCTCATCGAGCTGATGCGGGCGCGGAGCGAGGTGCTCGTCGTGAGCATCTACGTCAACCCGCTACAATTCGGCCCCACCGAGGATCTGACGCGCTACCCGCGGGACCCGGAGGGGGACGCCGCGAAGTGTGAGGCCGCCGGCTGTGACGTGTTGTTCATGCCGGAGAATCTGTATCCGTCGGACTTCCGCACGACCGTGAGCGTGCGTGACATCACGACGCGGTGGGAGGGCGCGCTCCGACCCACACACTTCGACGGCGTCGCCACCGTGGTGTGCCGCCTCTTCGGGCTCGTGCAGCCCACGGCCGCGATGTTCGGGGAGAAGGACTACCAGCAGTACACGGTGCTCCGCTCCATGGCGCGGGACCTCGCGATGGGCATCGAGATCGTGCCCGGGCCGCTCGTGCGTGATGACGACGGCCTCGCGCTCTCTTCGCGCAACGTCTACCTGTCCGCCGATCAGCGCGCGCGTGCTCTCTCGCTCCACCGCGCCCTGTTCCAGATGTGCCGCATGACGGATCGCTCCGCCGCCGCGCGCATCGCCGCGGGGCTCGCCGTCATCGACTCCGACGGCGTCGACTACCTCGCCATCGTCGACCCCGACTCGCTCGAGCCGGTCGACACCATCGACCGCCCGCTTCGCGCCATCCTCGTCGCGCGCTACGGCTCGGTGCGGCTGCTCGACAACGTCGCGATCGGATGAGCGGTTTTCCCTGGGAGGTGTTCGTCCTGGGGCTCGTCCTCGGGATCAACCGCCTCGGCACCCCGGCCACCTACCAGCGCCCGGTGGCCTTCTGGGGCATCCAGGTGATGAACCTGGCGCTCGCGGTGCCGGTCGCCGTCCGCGGCATCTCGGGCACCCAACAGTTCCCGGCGCTCGGCTGGCTCATCGCCGGGCTGCTGGTGTTCCACGTGCTCCAGAACATCTCGCTCCGGACGGTGGCGCTGCGGCGGATCCGGCAGGAAGAGCAGGCGCGCGAGCAGCAGCGCAAGCTGCGCGCCCTCGACGCCACGACGAGCGCCACCGCGGACGACGCCCCCCGCGAGGCCCCGCCCGAGTAGCTCCCCCGAGTGGCTCCGGACCCTACTTGGCCGCGGCCGCGTGGACGATCTCGAGGATCTCCCGCTCTTCGAGCACGCGGTTGCCGGCCTTGGCCTTGGTCCGCACGGCGCCGATGAGCTCGGGCGTGACGGGGAAGCCGCGGCTGCGGAGCCAGTAGGCGATGTTGCTGTCCCCGGCCATGTGCCCGACCTCGATCTCCTGGCGGCGGCCGAACCAGCTCGCGGGCACGCCGGAGTAGACGCGGTCGGCGAGCCAGTCGGCGCCCTTGTCGAGCGCCTTGATGACGGCGGCCGCGTGCACGCCGGTGCCGGTGCGGAACGCGTCTTTCCCGAACACCGGGTAGCTCACGGGGATCGGCACGTCGCACGACGAGGAGCACAGGTCGACCAGCTCGCCGAGGGCGGACAGGTCCCCGTCGTGATGGCCGAGCAGCTTCATGTTGACGAGCAGCAGATCGAGCGGCGTGTTGCCGACACGCTCGCCGACCCCCAGGACACAGCCGTGCACGCGGTCAGCGCCGGCCTCGATGGCGGTCAACGCGTTCCCGAGGCCGAAGCCGCGGTCGTTGTGGCCGTGCCAGTCGATGCGCGTGTTGGTGCCGAGCCCGCGGATCAGGTTCTTGGTGAAGTGGATGAGGTTGAACACGCCGTTGGGGGTGGCGTGGCCCACGGTGTCACACACGGCGAGGCCGTCGGCGCCCTCTTCGATCGCGGCGGTGAACAGGCGGCGGAGCGTGCTCGGCCGGGACCGCGTGGTGTCCTCGGTGACGAACGTGCACGGGAGGCCGGCCTGCTTGGCCATGCGCACCGCGTTGCGCGTGCGCTTCTCGAGCAGATCCTCGTCCCAGCCCTCGGCGTACAGCCGGATCGGGGAGGCGCCCAGGAACGCCATCACCTCGATGGGGATGCCCACCTTCTGCGAGATGGCGATGATCGGCGCGATGTCGTTCTCGTGGGTACGTGCCGCGCACGCCGCCTCGATGTTCAGCTTCTCGTCGCGGATCATCTCGGCGAGCACGGTGGAGTCGGCCACCGCGCGCGGGCCCGCGCCGGGGAGGCCGATGTCCGTGTGGTGCACGCCCACCTTCGCGAGGAGGCGGATCATCTGCGCCTTGGCCTCGACCGGGGGGTCGGTCACGGAGGGGCACTGGATGCCGTCCCGGAACGTCTCGTCGAAGTAGCGCACGGCGCGCATCGGGGGCGACGTGGCGTCTCCCAGCACGTTCCAGTCGTGGATGACGTTGGACTCGTCGATCGAACCGCTCATAGGGCCTCCGCGTCGCCACCTTAACGTAGCGCTGGTCTTGGCGACCGGTTGCGGAGGTCGCGATCGTCTCGGGCGTCGCCATGCGTCGCGTCGCGCACGGGCCGACGCCGAGAACCGCGGTCGGGGCCCCCGCTGGTTCCCCCCCAAGGGGGCCCCCCAGCGGACCCGTCCGCACGGCGTCGACCCGCGCGCGCCGCTAGCGGTGTTGCCGGCGCGGGACGGGCGGGCTCCGCTACGTCGCCACGAGCGGGCCACGCCAGGCGGCGGCGGGGAGGCCCACGACAAGCCCCGGAGAGGCGGGGAGGGGGAGGGGGCTTAGAGCAGCGAGCAGGGCACCGACGTGAAGACGAAGGCCACGGAGAGCGCGTCGTTCACGCCGTCGGCGTTGCTGTCGATGTCGGCGATGCGCTCGACGATCTCGCGGGAGTAGCCGCTCTCTTCGGCGATGGGGACCATGGTCTCGACCGAGATGGCGAAGCCCATCACGCCGTGGTTCTCGCTCGCGTTGGCGACGCCCTCGACCACCACGCCCGTCACACTCTCGAGCGTGAAGCCACCGACCTCGATCGAGGCCGACGGGATCGTGACGCTGTACGAGCCGTCCGCGATCACGGCCGCCGCGCTCATGGTGGCGTAGCCGGCGGTGTCCACGTCTGCGCCCGGGTCGAAGGACTCGCTGCCGGAGGCGTTGTCGGTGAGGTCCCCGTCGGTGTCGTCCGCGGTGACGAGCCCGCCGTAGATGTCGTCATTGCACCAGTCGTCCACGTCCCAGAACTGGAGCACGATCACGGTCGTGGAGGAGCCGAGCGTCTCGGCGAGGCTCGTGTCGAGCGCCGACTTCGCGAACGACAACACGTTGTCTACGGTGCCGTCCCCATCGAGGTCCACACCCTCACTCGACGTCCCGACCACGATGCTGTCGACCACCCACGTGGCCTCGCTCGGCCCCGCCGGATCGCAGCTCGCCGACGTGTCGGTGTCGGTGTCCGCGTCCGTATCGGCGTCGGTGTCCGCGTCCGTATCGGCGTCGGTGTCCGCATCCGTATCCGTATCCGCGTCCGTATCCGCGTCCGCGTCCGTGTCGGCGTCCGTGTCGGCGTCCGTGTCCGCATCGGTGTCAGAGTCCGTATCCGCGTCGGTGTCCGAGTCCGTGTCGGTGTCCGTGTCGGCATCGGCCCCGCTGTCGGTGTCGGTGTCGGTGTCGGTGTCCCCGGTGTCCGCGGTGTCGACGAGCCCGGTGTCCACGAGCGAAGGATCCTTGTCCTCCCCGGCGCCATAGTTGGAGGAGCAACCGGCAAGCGCGGCGAGGGCGACAACGGACACGAGCACGAAGCGGGACATGGAGTCTCCTGTTCAGCCCGGCCTCTACAGCAAACCACCCCCCGCTGTCAACACGCCGCCCCCGCAAAAGCAACGTTCGCCCGCAAAGCGGGCGAACGGCGCTCCCATCCTCCCCTCCGAAACTGCGGTGGCGTGCAGGCTCCGCCCGTGACGCTTAACGCTCACTTCGCCAACCGCCCGCGCCGCGGAGGGGGGAGCGGCGTCGACCGGGTCCCGCCGGTGGGGCCCCCCTGGGGGGGACCGGCGGGGGGCCCCGGGCGGGTTCTCGCCGCTCCCCCCTCAGCGGCGCTACCGGGATGCGATCAGAGCGCCTCGACGATCACGGCGATCCCCTGCCCGCCGCCAATACACGCCGACCCAAGCCCATACTTCCCACCCCGACGCCGCAGCTCGTGGATGAGCGTCCCCGTGATGCGCGCGCCCGAGGCGCCGAGCGGGTGGCCGAGCGCGATCGCGCCGCCGTTCACGTTGGTCTTGGTGCGGTCCAGGCCGAGCTCGCGCTCGACGGCGAGGTACTGGGGCGCGAAGGCCTCGTTGACCTCGACGAGATCCATGTCCGCCACGCCGAGGCCCGTGCGCTCGAACGCGCGGCGGGCGGCCGGCACCGGGCCGATGCCCATGATCGTGGGGTCGCAGCCCGAGATGCCCCAGCCGGTGAGGCGGGCGATCGGGGTGAGGCCGTGGGCGCGGGCCCACTCGCCGTCGGCCACGACGAGGCTGGCCGCGCCGTCACAGATGCCCGACGCGTTGCCCGGGGTGATGAGGCCGTCCTTCTTGAAGACGGTGGGGAGCTTGGCGAGGCTCTCCATCGTGCTCTTGCGGGGATGCTCGTCGACCGAGAAGCTGATGTCGCCCTTGCGGGTCTTGATGATGAAGGGGACGATCTCGTCGTTGAAGCGACCGGCCTCCTGCGCGGCGGCCCAGCGCTCCTGGCTCATCAGCGCGACCTCGTCGACCTCGGCGCGGGTCAGGCCGTACTGCTCGCCGAGCTTCTCGGCGGTCATCGCCATCGGGAGGCCGGTCTGCGTGTCGGTGAGGCACTCCCACAACAGATCCTTGAGGACCGGGGGCTTGCCGAAGCGCGCCGCGCCGTCGCGAAGGCCGTGCATGACGTGGGGCGCCATGCTCATGGCCTCGGAGCCGCCCGCGAGCACGACGTTGGCCTGGCCGGTGAGGATCTGCTCGGCCGCGGTGATGACCGCCTGGAAGCCGGAGCCGCAGAGGCGGGCGACGCCGAGGGCGGGCACGTGCACGGGGATTCCGACGCGGAGGCCCACGTGGCGGGGCAGGTAGATGCCGTCGTTGCTGGTCTGGAGCACGTTTCCGTAGATGACGTGGTCGACCTGGTCGGGGGAGACCCCGGCGCGCTCGAGCGCGGCCTTGGCGGTCGGCACCGCGAGGTCCTGCGCGTTGATGTCCTTGAGGGCGCCGCCCTGGGCACCGAAGGCCGTGCGGACGGCGGAGAGGAAGACGATCTCGCGGGACTGGACGTTGAGCATGTGGGCTCCGGTTGAGGGGCGCGATCTATCGCGACCGCACCCGTCCCGCCGCTGCTTCTATGCGCCAGCCGCGATCGAGGTTCCGACGGCCGGGCGGGCCACGATCGTGGCCCCGTGCGCCTTACAGACGTGTTTCGTACGCCCCGCGGGCCGCCGGGAGCTTGCTACGAGGGCGCATGATGCTGCTCCTCACCCTCCTCCTCGGTTCGTTGGACGCCCACGCCGCGAAGCTCGAACGCCTCACGCTCGGCGTCGCGGGCAGCCTACGCGCCGGCGACCCCTCCTATCTCTCCCACCCCGTCGAGCTCTCCGTCACCAGCTTCGTGCTGCCCTGGCTCGCGTTCGAGGGCCGCGTCGGCGTCGCGCCCACCTGGAACAGCGGGTACCTCTACTACCCGGGCGAGGCGCGCGGCGTGCTCTCGACCGGCGCGCGCTTCGGCAAGGAGCAGGGGATCTACGGGGCCGTGAACGTCATCGGCTGGCTCTACGAGGCCGGCCACCACTGGGACGACCGCCACCGATACGGCCTGTTCGACTGGTGGAGCGTCGCGGCGCGCGGCGGTTGGCGCTTCCCGATGGGGAAGACGTCCTACGTCTCGCCCGAGCTCTACCTCGGAACGTACTTCGCGGGCGCCGGGGTGCACTTCGAGTGGGTGCTTGTGAAGAAGTAGGCGGTCTTTGGGCGACCGCGTGGGCCGCGGTGCCCGGCGCGTTCGGCGATGCCCTGATCGCGAAACCCACGCGGCGCCGACCGCGGCCCGGCGACTACGCCGTTGCCCTTTCCACTCCGGGCCTTCGGGGCGTTGCGGGGGGGACCCCCGCCCCAAGATCGCCCAGACCGACGACTACCGCAACGCGTCCAGAACGGCGGTCCCCGCCTCGTGCGTCGTGAGCGTGCCGCCGAGCTCGCGGGTGACCTGACCCTCGAGGAGGCAGGCCTGGACGGCGTTCTGGATGCGGCGCTCGTCCTGCGTGCGGCCGAGGTGCGCGAGCATCATGCCCGCGGTGAGGATGGCCGCGAGCGGGTTGGCGATGCCCTTGCCCGCGATGTCGGGGGCCGAGCCGTGCACGGGCTCGAAGAGCGCGGCCACGCCGGGGTTGATGTTGCCGCTGGACGCGAGGCCGATACCGCCCTGGAGCGCGGCGCCGAGATCGGTCACGATGTCGCCGAACAGGTTGTTGGTGACGATGACCTCGAAGCTCTCGGGGGCCTGCACCATGCGCATGGTGAGCACGTCGACGTAGAGGTGGCTCGTCGTGATGCCGGGGTACTCCGCCGCGACTTCCTTGAAGGTGCGCTGCCAGAGCTCGTGGCCGTGGCGCATGGCGTTCGCCTTGTCGCTCATGCACACCTTGGTCTTGCCGTTCTCGGTCGCCCATTTGAACGCGGCGCGGATGATGCGCTCGACGCCCTTGCGGGTGTTGATCTCCTGCTCGATGGCGATCTCGTCGGGCGTGCCGTGCTTGAACTGCCCGCCGACCCCGGTGTAGAGCCCCTCCGTGTTCTCGCGGAACACGACGAAGTCGACATCCTCCGGGCGCTTGTCCTTGAGCGGGCAATAGCGCGCGTCGAGCAGGCGGATGGGCCGGAAGTTGATGTACAGATCGAGCTTGAAGCGGCTGCCGAGCAGGATGTCCTTGGCGTGGACGTTGCTCGGGACGCGGGGATCGCCGAGCGCGCCGAGGTACACGACGTCGAACTCGTCGCGGAAGCGCGCCAGCACGTCGTCCGGCATGGTCGTGCCGTCCCGCAGGTAGCGGTCGGCGCCGAGATCGAAGTGTTCGTAGGTCAGGTCGGGGGCGACGGCGGCGAGGACGCGGAGGCCCTCGGCGAGGACCTCGTGGCCGATTCCATCTCCGGGGAGGACGGCGACACTGGGCATGCGAGACTCCGGGGGCAGGCGGGCGCTGAAAGCGCGGCCTTAACGAAAGAGGGGGCCGATGGCCCCCCGGATCTGACGCGACGTGCGCGACTACTTGGCGGAGAGCAGCTCGTCGACGTGCAACGGGGTGGCGTCGGCCTCGGCGAAGCTGACCATGCGGCCCTTCGCGGGGTCCCACACCTTGAGGCGCAGGCACGCCATCACGTCGGAGGGGCGCCAGGAAGTGCGGCCCGGATCCTGGAGCTCGGGGAGCGCCGCCATGGCCTCGGGGAGCCGGTAGAACGGGATGCGGTGATTGAGGTGGTGCACGTGGTGGTAGCCGATGTTCCCGGTGAACCAGTGCATGACCGGGCCCATGTCGAACATGCTCGACGAGCGGAGGGCCGCGAAGCTGTACTCCCAGTCACGACGGCCGCGGAGCTGCATGCTCGGGAAGTTGTGCTGGGCGTAGAAGAGGTAGGAGCCGAAGCCGCTCGCGAGGAACTGCGGGATCAGCACGGCGAATACCGCCACGTCCGCGCCGTAGAGCGCGCCGACGAGCCCCATGATGCCGAAGTGGATGACCAGCGAGAGCATCCCGTGCCAGTGCACCTTGGGGGCGCGCAGGAACGCCGCGCTGCACATGCCGAGGATGAAGACGGTGACGTACCCGAACATCATGTTGAGCGGGTGCCGAACGAGCCGGTAGTCCCGACGCTGGTCGGGCGTCATCATGCGCCACATGTCGACCGTCACGATGGGGTAGGAGCCGATGGAGGCGCCCACGATCTTGGCGGTGTTCTTGTGGTGGTAGTCGTGGGTCTGGCGCCACACCGAGGGGGCCGACAGGGTCCAGTAGCCGATGAGCGGCATCACGGTCTTGCCGGCGCGCGACTGGAGGATCGCGCCGTGCGCGTAGTCGTGGAAGAAGATGAACAGCCGCACGATGGTCAGGCCGGCGAGCACCGAGCCGAGGAGGCGGAGCGGCCAGACGGGGGCGGCGGCGGCGAGCGCGACGAAGCTGCCGTATACGGCGAGGGTGATCGCGAGGAGACTCCAGCTCCGACCGCGCTCTTCCCGCGCGTAGGGCGAGCTCGCCCGTACCAGCTCAGGACCCGTGCGCATGTCTGAACCTCCGAACTGCCCCCTACCTACACGAACCGCTGACTCCGCACAAGCGCGGATAGTGTCCTTTTTCCGAGATCTTATCGGGCTTTCTGACTGACCGGTCGGTCTTTCGGATCTTGACGGGGCAAGGGGCGGGTCAGTGCCGGGGCCATTGACGCACGCGCCGGGGCGAAGCATCCTGAACGAATGGACGGATACCGCATCCGGCGGGGTGGGTCGGAGAGGACGGTGGCCGGCGAGGCCGCGATACGCGCGCAGGTCGCGTCGGGAGAGGTGCGCCCGACCGACGAGGTGGCCACGGCCACGGGCTGGATCCGCGTCGATCAACATCCAGTGCTCCGCGCGGCGCTACGGGGCGCGGATCCCTGGGCGGCCTGGAGCGACGTGGAGAGCGTCGACGCCGCCTCGATCTACCGCAAGATGGTCGACACGCCGGCGCCCGACGAGGTCGCGGAGCTGCCGAGCGACGCGTTGACCCCGATGTTCGAAGCAAATGGCGGCGAGGTGGAACGGCGCGTCGTCGACCAGAACGAGGACACAGACAAGCCCTACGAGGTCGAGGCTACCGTCTCCGCCAAGCGGCCGCCGCCGCGCCCACCCGTCGCCATCGAGGCCGTGCGTGCCACGCGCCCCGTCGCGCCCCCGCCCTTCGAGCTGCCCTCCGATTCCGGCGCCGAGGTCATCAACTTTCCGCGCCAGCGCGCGCCCGCACGCGATCTCGTGCTCCCCCCGTCGTCGCGTCGCCCCAAGGCCCCGCCGCCCCTCGTGCGCACCTCCCGGGTGGTGTCGATGGTGCTCGTCGGCGTCTTCGCGGTGATGCTCGGCTACGCGTGGATCCGCATGAGCGCCTACACCGGCGCGGGGGCCGGCACGTTCGAGGCGCGCACCACGCCCGTGGTCCCGAGCGCCGAGGCGATGGCGCCCCCGTCCCCGCTCGTCGAGCTCGACGCGCAGCTCCGCGCCGACCTGACCCCCCACCCCCGCGACGTGAAAGCGAAGGGGGACCTCTCCAACGCGCTCATGATCGAGCTCTTGCGGCAGCGGCTCGACGTGGTCGACGCGACCGGCAACGTCACCAAGTGGATCGGCCGGAAGGGCGACGAGCCGAAGATCGCCGAGGTGCGCATCTCCTACCGGAGCGCCGGCGACATGAGCCGCGAGCTCGGCGCGATCGCGCTCGTGGTGGGGCGCTACAAGCGTTTCTACCGGATGGACGTGCCGGTGTTCGAGGTGACCGAGCTCGGGACGCGCGGCGTCACGAAGATCGACGCCGAGAAGGCGGAGGCCTACTACCAGGCCCGGCTCACGCTCGAAGGGCTGCTGACCTCGCTGACGGGGCCCTGATCCTCGCGCCGTCGGGGCTCACATCCCCGCGCGCGTCACCTGCTGGAGCGCCTGGACCGAACGCACGATCGCGGCGACGCTCGGGGTGCCCCGGTTGCCGAGCCGGATCTTCCGTTCGGGGTTCACGAGGTAGACCGTGCGCAGGTACATCGGCGCGGTCGGGATCTGGAGGCAGGACTTGAACTGCCGCGCCACGGAGCCGCCGCGATCGGTCAGGAGCGGAAAGGTCAGCCCGAGCTCCTTGGCGAACGCCTCGTGGCTCGGCCCCTCGGCGGGGTTGAACGCGTAGATCTTCACGCCCAGCCGCGTGAAGTCGGCGGCGTGCTCCTGGAACGACGTGAGCTGGACACGATCCTCCTCGCCCCCGTCCTGCGGGTAGAAGACCATCACCGACCAGTGCTTCCCGTGCCGGTGCCAGGAGTTGTCCCAGCTCTGGAGGTGCCACTCCGGGGCGGTCTCGCCCTCGGGGAGCAGCGTGGGGTACACCCGCTCCTGGATGCCGCGCTTGAGCGGGGCCGGGAGGCGGGAGAGCGATTGGCGGATGGACATCGGGCGGCCCTCGAGGCCGCTTGGATAGTCACCGAAGCCCTAGAGTGCCACCCGCAGCCCGAGGTGACCGGCGTACGTGTCGTCGAACCCCACGTTCAGGTGGCCGTACACCTTGACCCACAAGACGTTGATCTGGGCGCCGGCGAACACGCGGGGGGTGTAGAGGGATTCGGCGTCGCCGGAGGAGGCGAGCGTCGCGGACACCGTGCCGATCTGCATCTCGCGCCCCTGGGACGACGCCGTGAGCGGGCCGCCGAGCGAGGCCTCGCCGCGCGCGTTCGCCTCGCGTCGGATGTCGAGCGCGCCGCCCGCGTACACGCTGACCACGAACACGCGGAGGTTGGTGGAGACCTCGATGGGGATGGTGTGGCTGGCCGCCGCGATGTCGAAGGTGCCCTGCGCGTCCCAGCGCAATCCGTCGGTCTCGACGGGCAGCGCCTGGGCGAGGCTGAGCCGGTACGTCGAGACCTCGTAGCCGCCCGTGACGTCGAGACCGCCCCACTCCACGAGGCCCTCGTGCTCGGGCCGGATGAGCTTGATCTGCACGTGCGCGCCGACGTTGGAGAGCTCCGCGTCGAACAAACCCGCCGCGCCCTTGGCGTACATGCCGTTGGCCGAGATGACGACCCGACGGAGCACGCTCTCGTCGTCGGCGAGGAAGCCGAGGTTGAGGCCGGCGTTGGCCGCCGCCTGGAACGCGAAGCCGGCGGTCGGCATCGTGTCGGAGCCGCGCACGAAGGTGAACCCCGCGCCGTTGACCGCGGTGCCGAGCGCCGCGCCGGCGAAGAAGCGCTGCGGGTTGGACGCGTAGTCCGCGCCCATGCCCTTGGTGGCGAACGCGTTCGCGGTCGCCATCTGGCGGAGGAAGGCCTCCGGCGCGTCCATTTTGAGGGCGCCGTCCGTGGCGTTCCGGATCTCGGCGCGCACCTGTTCCGGGTCGACCCCCGCCTGCCGCGCGAGGTCGGGATCGATGACCACGTCGATCTGCTGGCCCCACGCCTGCCCGGGCGCGGCGAGGGCGAGGCCGAGGAGCGGGGCGATCCACTTCCGGGGGGCGTGAGGGGCCATCCCGGGATCATGCCCCGTCTCGTCCAGAAGCGCGAGCGCGAGCGCAGGGGCGCGAAAGCCTCCGGCGCGGCGCCGTTCAGGCCGGGTGCGCGCGCCGCCACGCCGCGAGCGCTACGAGCGCCCACTGCTGCCGGGCGGGCTGCCCGGGGCCGAGGAGACGGCGAACGTCCTCCGCGGGGACCAGGTCGGCCACCATCTCCTGCACGCCCGCGAGGAGCGCGCCGTCCTCCAGCCACGCCTCGATCGGCAGGGTCATCCCGCGGTGGTCCGGGGGAGGGCCGTCGAGGCGCTCCGCGAGCCCCTCGACGAAGAGACCGCGCGGGCGCCGCACCTGGACGAGGTGGCCGACGGGCATCGACCCCACGAGCTTGACCAGGTGGGGATCGGCGAAGGGGCTCTGCGCGCGGACACCGTGCGCGGCGGTGACGCGGTCGAGCACGGCGAGGCCGCGCTCGGCATCCAGCCGGCGGTCGAGCCACAAGGAGCGGCCGGTCGGATCGCCCTCGGGCGCCTGTTCGGTCAACAAATCGACGCCGTCCCAGCACGAGCTGTCCGAATCGATCTCGGGGCGCCGGCGCAGGTACCGGTGGGCCCAGGGCTCGCCGCCGAAGCGCTCGACGCCCGCGCGCGCGGCGCGGCCGAAGAAGCCGATGCCGGGCACCGAGGCGGCGCGTTCGGCCAGCGGCACGGGCGGGCCGCCGTAGAGCCCGGCGCCGCCGACGCCGGTGAGGAGCACCTCGGCCGACCGGTCGGCCGCGGCGCGGGCGAGGACGTAGAGGCCCAGCGCCTCGGGCGTGAGCAGCGGCTCGCCGAGCGCGCCGATCTCGGCGAGCAGCGCGGGGACCTCCGCCGCGGTGATCGTGAGGGGGACGTGCTCCGCGTTGCAGCGGGCCGCGATCTGGGCGGCGCGCTCGCGCTCGTCGCCCGGGCCGTCCGCTCCGACGGTGAACGCGAGCACGCGTCCGCGCCGCCGCGCCGCGGTCCCAAGCAGGAGGGCCTCGGCGTAGAGGCCGCCGGACAAGGCGACGGCGACCGGGGCATCGACCGCGACGCGCTGCTGCACCGCGAGCTCGGTGGAGAAGCGCAGACTGCGGGCCCACCGGTAGCGCGCACCGTCGGCGCCGGGCGGGTTGGCCGAGTCCTCCCACCAGCGCGTGATCGCCGGCGCGCCGCCGGACCACACGAGCCGCTCGCCTGGGGCGAGCTTGTGGACGCCGCGCCACGGCGTACGCGGCGGCAACGACGCGCCGAGCGCGAGCGCTTCCCGATGCGCGTCCCGGTCGGGCGTGCGATCGACCCCGCCGTGCGCGAGGAGCGCCGCGGGCTCGCTCGCGACCAGCACCGTGCCGTCGGCAAGCGCCGCCCAGTGCAACGGGCGCTGCCCGGAGCGATCGCGCACCGCGTGGAGGCAGCGCGTGTGGCTGTCCCACGCGATCAGCGCGACGTCACCAGTGAGGCGTTCGAGCCCGGCTTCGAGGCCACGCGCCGCGAACAGGCATGCGACGATGCCGGCCGAGGACGCGGCTTCGGGGCTCTCGCCCCACGCGTGGAACTCTGCGAGCAGCGTCCGCGCGTTCAGGAGCTCGCCGTCCGTCGCGACGCACCAGCGCCCGGAGGGGTCCCAGGCGGGGTTGGCGCCTACCTCACCGGGCGCGCGCACCGTCGTGGCGAGCGCGCCGTCGGGGAAGTCCACCGCGACGCGCGCGTCCGGACCGCGGGCGTCGAGCGCGCGGATCATGCGAGGAAAAGGTGTGCGATCGGGCGGCCCGGACACACGAAACAGTCCGGCCAGGCCGCTCATCGAGCCGCTCTACTTGCTGGGGGGCACGGCGGCCGGCGCGGCCGGCGGGGCGCCCATCGAGCCCGGGGGGCCGCCCGCGGGCGGCGCGCCGGCGGGAGCCGCGCCACCGGGGGGCAGCTCGCCGGGCTTCATCTCGCCGCCAGGGACGCCACCGGCGCCGGGGGGGCCACCGGGCGCGCCGGGCGCGGTCTCGCCGTCCTTGCCGCCCGGCTTCAGGTCGCCGAGCTCGGGGTTGTCGGACAAGGTGAGATCGAGGCCCGTGATCGGCGTGGAGCCGACCTTGACCAGGTCCTTCACCCGCGCGGCGGGCTCCCCGGGATCGGGGCCGTTGCCGTTCGCGTCGAGGAACGAGACCACCCAGTACTCGCCGCCGTCCTTGGGGGCCTCGACCTCCCAGGGGCCGGCCGCAGCGAGCTCGACGGAGTGCACCAGATCGGGGAAGTTGGCCTGCGCCGACTGCTGCAGGAAGTCGATCCGCACGGTGCCGGTCTTGGAGCCGGCGTAGGTGATGACGCCCGAGAGCTTCACGCCCTCGCCCGCGGTGACCTTGAAGCCGGGGGCCGTGGGGCGGCCGCCGGGGCCACCCGCGCCGCCCGCGCCACCTTCGCCGCCCGGACCACCGGGGGGGCCGCCCTGGCCGGGGCCGCCGGCCTGACCGGGGTCACCACCGGGTGCGCCGCCGCCCATCGGCTTGTCGGACATGCCGCCGCCTTCAGGCGCGGCCGTGGGATCGGGGCATCCGCCCAGGACGAGGAGGACGGGGAGTAGACGTGCCAGCATGCGGACTCCGATACGGTGCGGTGCGCGCACTGCATACAAGAGGGGGTGCCTTCGCGTCAATGGGTCACCCTCGCGTCGAGACGGGCGTTGACACGCGCGTCGTCGGCGCGGTATTCCACGGGGCCCGCTGCCCGGCCCGTCCGCGCGTGGGTGCCCCGTCCCCAGAGGAGTCCCGGTGTCCGTCACGCTTCGCAGCTACGTGTTCCTCGACAGCCTGCAGCCGCAGCTCGCCGCGTTCACGGGCACGACCGCCAAGGGCTTCCTTCCGCTGGCGGGCATGGCGTCCTTGTGGGTGGAGACCGCGCCCGGAATGATCATCAACCGCGTGACCGACGTGGCCCTCAAGGCCACCGCCGCGGTGCCCGCGGTCCAGGTGGTCGAGCGCGCGTTCGGCCTGCTCGAGCTGCATCACGACGACAAGGGCGAGGTGCAGGCCGCGGGGGACGCGATCCTGTCCTTCCTGAAGCTGCAGGCGAACCAGTACACGCCGCCCAAGGTGACCTCCAACCAGATCATCCGCGCGGTCGAGCCCTTCCAGGCGCAGCTCATCAACCGCAACCGCAGCGGCATGATGCTCCTCCCCGGCCAGAGCCTCTTCATCCTGGAGACCGAGCCCGCCGCGTGGATCGTGCTCGCGGCGAACGAGGCGGAGAAGGCGGCGCGCGTGAACCTCATCAACATGCAGCCCTACGGCGCCTTCGGGCGCTTGTGGATGGCGGGCACCGAGGCCGAGATCGACTGCGCGGCCGCCGCCGCGATCGCCGCCATCGAGGGCACGCGCCCGACGTAGAAAGCGTCGGCGCTGCTCGGCATCTGTTCTGCTTGATCCTTATTGTCCGACCCTTTCAGTTTGACCCTGTGACCCTGATTTGGAGACGTGGAAATGTCTGACGCGCTGGGAATGATCGAGACCAAGGGCTTCGTCGCCATGGTCGAAGCCGCGGACGCGATGGTGAAGGCCGCGCGCGTGGAGCTCGTGGGCTACGAGAAGACCGGTGGTGGCTACGTGACCGCCATCGTGCGCGGCGACGTCGCGGCGGTGAAGGCCGCGACCGAGGCCGGCGCCCGCCAGGCGCAGCGCATCGGCGAGCTCGTGTCGGTGCACGTCATCCCGCGCCCGCACGAGAACATCGACATGGTGCTCCCGCTCGGCCGCAAGTCCGACGCGGCGAAGTAGCTCGCCATGAAGCTCGGCAGGGTGGTCGGGACCGTCGTCGCTTCCCGCAAGGACGAGAAGCTCGAGGGGTTGCGCCTCTACATGGTGCAGGATCTCTCGCTCGGCATCGCCGGGCGGGACTCCTTCGTCGTGGCCGTCGACTCGGTCGGAGCCGGCGTGAACGAGGTCGTGCTCTACGCCTCCGGATCGAGCGCGCGCCAGACCCGCGAGACGGACGGCCGCCCCGTCGATGCCGTGATCATGGCCATCGTCGACACTGTCGAGGTCAACGGCGCCGTCGCCTACGACAAGTCCGGGGACTGATCCATGGAACGCCAGCAGATCGAGTCCCTGGTCGAGAAGGTGCTGGCCCGCTTGCAGGCCGGCGACTCCTCCGGGGCCTCCCAGAACGGGGCCTCCCAGAAGGGCGCCGCCGCCGAGCCGCCGAGCAAGCCGCACGGCGTCTACAAGTCCGTGTCCGACGCCGTGGGCGCCGCGCGTCTCGCGCAGCTCACGCTCGCGGCGCTCCCGCTCGAGAAGCGGCGCGAGATCATCGCGAACATCCGCCGTCGCTGCGCGGAAGACGTGCTGGCGCTCTCGCGCATGGCGGTCGCGGAGACCGGCCTCGGCCGGGTCGAGGACAAGGTCAAGAAGAACCTCCTCGTCATCCATCGCACGCCCGGGCCCGAGATCCTCGAGCCCATCGCGTACACCGGTGACGACGGGCTCACGCTCATCGAGCGCGCGCCCTACGGGGTCATCGCGGCCATCACGCCGACGACCAACCCCACCGAGACCATCATCTGCAACGGCATCGGCATGGTGTCCGGCGCCAACACGGTGGTGTTCAACACCCACCCCTCCGCCAAGGGGGTGAGCGCCTACACGATCGATCTGATCAACCGCGCGTCGATGGAGGTCGGCGGGCCCGACGACATCATGACGTGTATCGCCAGCCCGACCATCGAGTCCGCCAACGAGCTGCTCCGGTTCCCCGGCATCCGGCTCAACGTCGTGACCGGCGGCCCCGCGGTGGTGAAGGCGGCGCTCGCCGCCAACAAGAAGGCGATCTGTGGCGGCCCGGGCAACCCCCCGGTGGTGGTCGACGAGACCGCCGACATCGACCAGGCGGCGCGCGGCATCATCGCGGGCGCCAGCTTCGACAACAACATCATCTGTTGTGACGAGAAAGAGGTGTTCGTCGTCGAGAAGGTGGCCGACAAGCTGCTCGACACGATGGACCGCGCGGGCGCCGTGCGCCTCCGCAACCACCAGATCACGCGCCTGATGAAG
This sequence comes from Myxococcota bacterium, assembly GCA_040386535.1. GTDB lineage: Bacteria > Myxococcota_A > UBA796 > UBA796 > SXON01 > CAJBVW01. The sequence goes on from JAZKFH010000013.1 coordinate 61,537, forward strand.
CTGGTGCTCACGCCGGACGGCGAGCACGTCAACAGCAAGTGGGTCGGCAAGAACGCCAGCCAGTACCTGCGCGAGATCGACGTGCCGTTCCAAGGCGATCCGCGCCTCATCACGTGTGAGGTCCCGTTCGATCACCCGTTCGTGCAGCACGAGCTCCTCATGCCCATCATGGGCGTGGTGCGCGTGAAGGACGTGCACGAGGGCATCGACATGGCGATCCGGGCGGAGCACGGCTTCGGCCACACCGCGTCGATGTACAGCAAGAACATCGACTCGTTGCACCGCATGGCGCGCGCCGCGAACGTCTCCATCTTCGTGAAGAACGCCCCCAACTACGCCGGCCTCGGCTTCGGCGGCGAGGGCTACACCAGCTTCACGATCGCGTCGCCCACCGGCGAGGGCCTCACGACCGCCCGCAACTTCACCCGTGAGCGCCGCTGTACGTTGGCGGGCCACTTCAGGATTGTGTGAAGGCGCGAATTGGCTGACGCGACCCTGATGGACGCCCTCGCGCTCCTCGAGATCGACTCGATCGCGCGGGGCTACCGCGTGCTCGACGCGATGGTGAAGGAGTCGCCGATCACGGTCGTGGCGGCGAACCTAGTGGAGCCCGGCAAGTACCTGATCCTCTTCGGGGGAGGCGTCGCCGAGGTCGACGCCGCCTACAAGATCGGGCTCGACGTGGCGGCGGACACCGTGGTCGACCGCGTGTTCCTGCCCGGGGTCCATCCCCGCATCTGGACCGCGCTCGCCGGCGTGCGGATCTCCCAGGACATCGACACCATCGGCATCATCGAGTCGTCGTCGGTCGCGGGCGTCATCGAGGCGGCGGATCGCAGCTTGAAGGAGGCCCACGTGGCGCTGCTCGGGCTTCGCGTGGCACCGGGGCTCGGCGGCAAGGGCTTCTACGTGGTGGATGGCCAGCAGTACGACGTTGAGGCGGCGATAGAGGCCGGCACCGCCGTGCTCGAGGGCCGCGGCCGGCTCGTCCGCGCGGAGCGCATCGCGCGTCCCCACCCCGACTTCCTCGCGCACCTGTTGCGCCCCGCGCCTTTCGGAGGGTCCTGATGCAGCTCGCGCGCGTGCTCGGCTCCGTCGTCGCCACCATCAAGCACGAGAGCCTCGTCGGGGTTCGCCTGCTGCTGATCCAGCCGCAGGACGAGAACGGCGTCCACGACGGCGACCCGATCGTGGCCGCTGACGCGCTCCAGGCCGGCACCGGGGACCTCGTGGAGTGGACCACGGGCCGCGAGGCCGCGTTGACCCTGCCCGACACCTACTCCCCGGTCGACACCGCGGTGGTGTCGATCGTCGACCACGCCTGGAGCGACAAGAGGTACCTCGGTTCGAAGGAGGGGGGATGATCCTCGGTCGTGTCATCGGCAACGTCGTGAGCACGGTCAAGCACCCGTGCTTCGAGGGCCGCAGCGTGCTCATCGTCCAGCCGGTGCTCCCCGACGGCCACACGCCCAAGGGCGCCAGCTTCCTCTCGGTGGACAGCGTGCAGGCCGGCGTGGGTGACCTCGTCCTCGCCGCGCGCGAAGGCAACACCGCCCGCCAGATCCTCGGCAGTGACGCGGATCCGCTGCACTCGGTGATCCTCGCGATCGTGGACATGGTCACGCACGAGGCCTAGCGGCCAGAGGAGCGCCCGATTCGACGGCGACCGGGCTACCATGGGGGCGGAGGAGCCCGCGTGCAGAAGGCCGACCGAACATCCGCACCTGGTGTCCTGGCGCTCCTGATCGGCGCGGTCATCTCCATCGCGACGACGTGCGGGCCCCCCGATCGCGTGCCTCCGCCCTTCTTCGACACGGGCGGGGGCGGTGGTGGCGGCGGCGGGGGCGGCACCGAAGAGGATGTCGGCTACACCCTCGGAGACGAGGGCGCCTTCACGCTCCGCTCGGTCGGGGACACGGTCGTCCGCACCGTGCGCGTGACGCTGAACGAGGACTGCTTGACGGAGGTGCCCGAGTACCTCTGGGGGTATCCATCGGGGTGGGTGGTGCTCGCGGTGGACGTGAACAACGGGCTCCCGGATGGCGACACCGGGGCGGAAGACACCGCGGTCGACACGGCTGCCGAGGACACGGCGGCCGAGGACACGGCGACGGACGACACGGCGACCCCCGACACCGGCGTGGACACCGCGACGGCTGACACCGGCGCCGACGACACCGGCGCCGACGACACCGCCGACACTGGCGCCGACACCGCCGACACCGGCCCCGCTCCCGACGCACGCTACCGCGTCTCCATGACGCGGAACGACGGCGTCGTCGTGCTGGATGACCGCTTCCGTCTCGACGGCGGGGCCGCGACGCGCACCAACGCGTCGGATCTCGCGCCCTTCGAGGGCTGCACGCGCGACGCGCCGTGCGAGCGCAGCTGGGAGGTGGCCGTGACGCTCACCGAGGGCGAAGCCATCCACGGCACGCTCGACGTGCACGCCCACATCGAGCTGTGCAGCTCCGGGCCGGGGGATGCCTCCCACATCTCGGTCGCGGTGGAGTAGCTCCCGGTCGGTGGACAACCAGTAGCCACCGACGCGCTGCCGACGATAGGAGGCGGGGATGGAAGAAGCGCTTCGACGCGACATCGCCGCCGTGTGCCTCAAGGTCGCGGCCCGCGGCTGGGTGGCGAACCACGACGGCAACGCGAGCGCCCGGCTTCGCCAGGACTCCGGCGGGGAGCGCTTCGTCGCGAGCCCCACCGCCGTGCACAAGGGTGACGTGCGGGCAGAGATGGCCGTGGTCCTCGACGCCGACGGCAAGGTCATCGCCGGCGAGCGCAAGGTGTTCAGCGAGATCGCGCTGCACCTCGCGTGCTACCGCGCGCGCGCCGACATCGGGTTCGTGCTGCACGCGCACCCGCCCACCGCTACCGGCTGGGCAGTCGCCGGCGAGAGCTTCTTCGACCCTCCGTTCCTCGCCGAGCCGGTCGTTACCCTCGGGGAGTCCATCCCGTTGGTGCCCTACGCCGCGCCGGGGGGCTCCACCACGGAGCTCGAGGCCGCCATCACGCGCTGCGATGCCGTGCTGCTCGGCAACCACGGCGTGCTCACCGTCGGAAAGGACGCCGAGCAGGCTTTCCTGCGCATGGAGCTCGTCGAGCACCTCGCCCGCATCGCGCTCGTGGCGCGGCAGGTGGGCGGTGCGCGCGCCATCCCCCGGGAGGATGTCGAGAAGCTCCTCGCCGCCCGCGCCAAGGCTGGCCTCGCACCCCGACCCGCCGGGGAGTCGGCTTCAGTCGAGTCGAGCTGCGCGCCCGCGGGCGCGTCGTCCCGCCCGGACGTGTCCTCGGTGGTCCGCGACGCGCTCAAGCGGCTCGGGTAGGGCCGCCCCCGCCGTTCAGAAGCGCAGCCCGACCTCGGCCGCCAGCTTCGGGGTGCCTCGCACGAGCGACCACATCCCGACGCCCTGGACGTACCAGCGGTCGGGAGCGTAGCGCCACGTCACCCCTGGCGAGAACAGCGACTCGACGCCGAAGCGCAGGCTGTGGCGGGCTCCCAGGCGTACGCCGAGGCCGAAGGAGGAGCCCACGAGCGGCACGTGGAGCGGGTTCACGAGGGGGTTGACGCTGGTGGCCACGAGGGGGAGCGACGCGTCGAAGCGGAAGGTCTCGCCGCCACCCTCCAGCGCGACGCCGACCCCGGCGCCGAGCGCGCCCGCCGCGTCCACGGGGGCCAAGGTGACGAGGTCGTCATCCACGGCGCCGAACACGAAGGGCGCGAAGCGGAACGTGTCGGTCTGGACGACGTTGTAGCGCAGCCCGAGCAGCAGCCCGCCCAGGGGCTCCATCAGGCCACCGGAGATTGCGAGGCGATCGGTGATGCCGACGGCGCCGCGCAAGGTGGCCGCCACGCCGGGCGTCTCGCCGCCGGTGACGACGGCGCCGATCGCGACCTGGCCGGACCCGGGGGGCTGGGCCACCGCGGTCGGCATCACGAGCGTCGGCACCAGCTCGGCGGCGAGCGCCGGTGCCGTGAGGAGAAGCGCGAGCAGCGTCTACGCCGAGGGCCGACGCCGCGCGGCCAACGAGAGGAGGCCGAACGCCAACAGCGCGTACATGCCGCCGTCGGACCCGGTGCTGGCGCACCCGCAGCCGCTGCTCCCACCGTCATCCCCGCCGTCGTCCCCCGCTACGACCCGCACGCTGTCGGGCGAGGACGTGTCCACGCCGTCCGACACGGTCAGCGTGATCTCGTAGGTGCCGGCCACGTCCGCGGTGAACCGGGGGGTGGCGGAGGTGGACGACGAGAGGGTCGCGGAGGAGCCGGACGGGCGTGTGACCATCGACCAGGCGAACTGGAGCGGGTCGGTCTCGGGGTCCGACGAAGAGGAGCCGTTCAGGTTCACCGAGACGCCGACGTCGACGGTCTGATCGGGCCCGGCATTGGCGACGGGCGAGCCGTTGTTCTCCGTGGCGGTGATCTCGACCGTGTCCTCGTCGCTGTCGAGCGCGCCGTCGCTCACGATGAGGCCGATGACGTAGCGGCCGGCCGTGTCGGGGATGAGCTGGGGGCCCGGCATGTCGGCGTCGACCAGCGTGGCGGAGGACGCGCTCGGCTGCGTGACGATGCGCCACGTGTAGTCGAGGGGATCCTCGTCGGGGTCGAAGGAGCCGGCGCCGTCGAGCGAGACGACCACGCCCACGCTCCCGTCGTCATCCGCGCCGGCGTCCGCTACGGGGGCCTGGTTCCCGTCCACCGCGCTGTCGAGGGGATCGCCGCTGTCGAGCGGCACGCCGCTGTCGAGGTTGCGGCCCTCGCCGTCCTTGCGGTCGGGGTTGGACTCGAGGCCGAAGCAGCCGCTCAACAGGAGTAGGAGGGTCACGGGGGCACGATACCGAAGCGGGAGGTCCATGGCCAGTGTTCTTGTAGGGTCAGGGCTTCGTGGGGGTCAGGGCCGTCGTCACGGCAGGCTCCCCGGCCGCGCCCGCCCGCTCACGAGCGCCTCGGCGCCGAGCAGCGCGCAGCCGATGTGCTGCACGGCGTCGATCTGCACGTCGAGCGCGCCCACGGTGTCGCGAAAGCCGCCCAGCAGCGCCTCGGGCCGGCCGAGCAGCGGCGCGTCGGCGGCGCGGTACTGCGCGGCCAGGAACACGCGGCCCCACGCCACCGCGGCCTCCACGAGCTCGGGATCGCGGGTGTCCCAGGCCTGCGCGATCACCGCTTCGGCGCCCCCCGCGCCCGGCCCGGTGGCGGGCCCGATCCCACCCCCGGCGGTGGGCGCGCCCCACCGCTCCGTCGCGACGTAGGCGGCGCAGATCCCGCTGCCCGCGGACACCCCCCGCACGTCTCGGATCGCGCGGGCGGCGAGGCAGGTCCAGTGTTCGTCGCCGGTCGCCGCGGGGTTCGCGGAGCCCATGTAGTCGCCCGACTCGAGGTACCGGATGGCGCGATCGAGCGCGGCCTTGCCCTCGGTGCGGCCCACCCGTTCGGCGGCCGCGAGCGCGAGCATGGCCTGCCCCTGCCCGTAGGCGTTCGCGTGCTGGTCGGGGAACGTGCCGTCCGAGACCCGCATGTCGCCGCGCACCTTGCCGGTGGCGTCCACCGACGCCGCGAGCTGGCGCACGTACGCGAGGAGGAGGGGATCGTTGGCGCGGCGCACGGTGAGGGCCAGCGTGCCGAGCGCGGTGGTGCCGATCCACGCCTTTCCGTCGTCGCGCGCGGGGTCCAGGACGTAGGCGCGGCCGTCGGCGGTGCGGCCGCTCATCGTGTCGAGGTGGGCGAGCGCGGCGTCGGCCGCGGCGGCCGCGGTCGTTTCCCCGGTGGCGGCCCAGGCGCGCGCGAGGAACCAGGCGGTGCCGGCGTGACGCGGGTAGTTGTAGCCCTGGCCGGCGTCTCCGCTGGGGCCCTTGACGATGTAGGTGAAGCGGCCGTCCGCGGCCTGCCCGCGCGCGAGGTGCGCGACGGCGGCGTGGATGGCGGTGTCGACCGCGGCGGTGTCGAAGGTGTCGGGGCCGGGGGCCCAACCACGGTCGAGCTCGACCACGCCATCCGCCGACACGAGCGCCGAGCGCCACCGGGTGGTCGCGGCGCGCGCGGTCGGAACGAAGAACCCGGGGAGGACCTCGGCGCGCGCGAGGGAGCGCGCCAGCACCGCGGGGGACCGCGCGTCACCGGCGAGCGGAGCGTCGGTGCCGAGCCGGGCGAGGGACGCGGGGAGGTCGTGCTCGGCGATGTCGACGAGGAGCGCGTCGCGTGCGCCCGGCGCGCGGGACAGGGTTGACGGGAGGCCCTCGGTGAGCATCGCGCCCGTCAGGGTCACCGGATCGCCCGGGACGCCCGCCCGCAGGGGGGTGACGCGGACCTGCGCGTCCGCGGCGAGCGGGAGGGACGCGAGCGTGTCGGCCTTGGACCACCGGCCCCACAAGCCCTGCGCCACGTCCGCGACGCGGTCGCTGTCGGGGTGGGTGGGGGAGGGGAGGAAGCCACCGAGCCCGGGCAGGAGCGCGAGCGGGACCACCGCCGCCACCTTGCCGACGCCGGCCGCCCGCGTCTGCCACAGCCGGGTCAGCGGGAAGGCGAGCACCCACGGCAGCGCCAGGACCGAGCCACCGAGCAGGTTGAGCGCCTGCTGCCCCGTCATCGGGCCGAACACGCGCTCCACGTGGAGGGCCACCGCCGCGAAGCGCCCGTACACGCCGAGCACCAGCACGAGGGTGACGAGGTGGATCCACGGCTCCCACCGGGGGCGCCGCGCGAGGCCGAGCAGTTGGACGCCCGCCGCCGCCGCGATCAGCCCCGCGTCTACGCTCCAGCGGTGCGAGAGCTCCCAGGCAGCGCCCGCGTAGACGACCGCCTGGAGCAGGTGCAGGAGCGAGAGCATCATCCGCGGATCAGAACTCGAAGACCGTGCCCGCGGAGATCTGCGGGATGACCCCGAAGTTCTCGACGTCCTTCTGCATCTGGTCGAACTTCTCGCCCCAGATGATGCCGACGGACAGGTTCAGGTTCAGCCCGAAGTTGTCGGCCACCATGAAGTCGGCCCCGGCGCGGCCGCGCGCGCCGAGCGCGAGATCGAAGGTCTTGGTGTAGGGCGTGAGGGTCAGGTCGAGCCCGCCGTACGGCCGCACCGCGTTCTTCGAGCTCTTGTAGAGCACCCCGAGGTTGATCGGCAGGATGGTCTGCCAGGGGTTCGGGTCGATCTCGCTCGCGTCGACACCCTGCTCGATCGCCAGCTGCTCGACGACCTTGTCCGAGTACTGGCGCTGGGTCGAGAACCCTTCGATGCCGGCGATGATCTGCACCACCGGCGCCACCGGGATGGAGAGCTCGGCGCCGTAGGTCACGAAGTTGAACTCGAAGAAGCGCGAGTAGCCGCCGCGCGCGGCGAGGCCGATGCCGGGCTTCTGGTCCTCCTGCTCGATGCGGGTGCTGGAGCGGCTGCTGCTGCCGCGGCCGCTGTCCAAACTGGAGCGGCTCGACGCGCCCGAGGTGCTGGAGCGGCTGCTCGACGAGCGGCTGGCCGAGCTGGAGCGAGACGGGCGCTCGTCCTCGTCCTCGTCGAAGTCGCGGGAGCGGGACATGGAGGCGGGCTCGTCTTCCTCATCCTCGTCGAATTCGCGCGCGGCCTCTTCCTCCTCCTCATCGAGGCTGGCGAGCTCGGCGTCCTCCTCCTCGGGCTCGTCGAGATCCCGGGATGCGGTGCGGCTGGACGAGCTGGTCGACCGGGACGACGAGCTGGAGCGGCTCGCGACGGGCGCGGGCGCTTCCTCCTCTTCTTCCTCCTCGGTCCCTTCGGTCTCCATCTCCATCAGGCCCACCGAGGAGCCGAACGAGAAGTCCTCGTCGTCACCGGAGGCGGTCGCTTCCGGCTCCTCCTCCTCTTCGGCGGCCTCGGCGGCCTCCGCGGCGTCCCGCGCACGACGCGCCGCCTCGGCCTTCTCCCGGGCAGCCTGGCGCGCCGCCTCTTCGGCCTCTTCCTCTTCGCGGGCAAGGCGCTCGGCGTCCTCACGGGCGCGGCGCTCCGCGTCGGCCTTCGCCTTCGCCTTGGCCTCGGCCTCCGCCTTGGCCTTCGCGCGCGCTTCGGCTTCCGCCTTGGCGGCCGCGTCGGCCTTGGCCTTCGCGGCGGCATCGGACCTCGCCTTGGCGGCGGCGGCGGCCTTGGCTTCGGCCGCGTCAGCCTCGCTCGTGTCGTCGGACTCGGAGTCCTCCTCGTCGTCCGAGAGCTCGCGCGGCTTGGAGTTCGAGGTGGTGTCGATGCGCGTCTTGGTGACGGGGCCGTCGGTCGAGCCCGACTTCGAGGTCGACGTGGTCGACTTCGACTTCGAGGGGGCCGGCGCGTCGTCCTCTTCGAACGCGAAGCCGTCGTCCTCGTCCTCCTCGAAGGAGGGGAGCGGCGCGGCGGCGGCGGCGGTGGCCGCGGGCGTCTGGCCGGACACCATCTGCTTCACCCACTTGCCGGCGTTGTCGGCGAGCGAGGCCGGATCACCCGGCACGTCGAACGTGGCCTTGCTCCGGATGGTGTTCTTGCCTGCGTCGTAGAGGACCAGGGACACCAGGATGCCCTTGCCGCCCGGCGCGATGCTGCCGGTGAGCACGGAGTCCACGCCGGCGCTCTTGGCGATCGCGCCGAGGCAGCTGGTCGACGTCAGGCACTTGTCGTTGAGGGTCGACGGGGCTGCGGGCAGCTCCGTCACCGTCTCGAACGCGCCCGAGAAGTCGAGCTCGGAGCTCAACAACCCGGTGACGGCGCCGGTCACCTTGGCGTCTACACCTTTGGCGACCAGCGGGGTGACCACGGCGGTGGCAGCCGACGCGAAGCCGGGCGCGAACAGCGCGAGGAGGAGGGGAGCGATGCGGGAGGCGCGGGGAGCGCGGCGCGACATGGGAACCTCGAAGCCCGGAAAGGCCCAACCCTGGGCTGGGACAAACGATAAGCATGCCACAGTCGGGCAGACAATGCACGACCCAGCTACACCTACTTCAGGGCCGCCTACTTCAGTGGAACCGCTCGTGCAAAAGGCATAAGGGGCCCCGATGAACGAGCAGCCCCCCCGCCGGCTTACGGGCCTCGCGATCCTCGGCGCCGCGGCGGGCGCGGGCGCCCTCTTCGGCGGCGCCGAGGCCGCGCGTGTCGTCGTCGGCGAGCGCCTCCTGCTCGGCGACATCGAGGTCGTGGCGCTGCTCGGCCTCGGCGCGCTCGGCGGCGCCGCGCTCTCCGGGCTGGGCGCCCTCCCGCTCGCGGCCCTCCAGGTGTGGGTCCTCCCCCCGCGCCCGCTCGGTCGCGCCCGCTGGCTCGGCTTCGTCTGGGGGTTTCTCGTGCCGATCGTCGGCGCGGCCGGCGTCTCCTGGTTCACCGACCCGCCGCCCTTCACCGAGCCGTACCCGTTCCAGGGCAACATCGCGGTGTTCGCCGCGCTGATCCTCGTGGTCGGCGTGCTCTTCGGCGTCGTGTACCAGGGCGCGCGCGGGGCCCGCGCCGTCTCAGGCGCCGCGCTCTCGCTCGCGGTGGGTGTCGCCGCGTGGGTGTACGCCGCGGTGGATCCGCCCCCGGCCCCGTCCAAGGCGCTCCCGGCGGGCGCACCCAACGTCCTGCTCGTCACGTTGGACACGACGCGGGCCGACCGCGTGGGCGCCTACGGGAACGACACCGTGCAGACCCGCGCGTTCGACGCGCTCGCGGCCGAGGGAGCCTTGTTCACCGCCGCCTCCGCCGTCGCGCCGGTCACCGGCCCGAGCCACGCGAGCATGCTCACGGGGCGCGGCCCGTGGGACCACGGCGTCCTGCTCAACGGCGTGCCGCTCCCTGAGGCGCCGCTCCTGGCCGAGCTCCTGCACGACCGCGGCTACGCCACCGGCGCCTTCGTGAGCGCCTACGTGCTCGACGGCGAGCTCGGCTTCGCGCGCGGCTTCGAGGTGTACGACGACGACTTCGGGTGGCTCCCCGGCGTCAGCGCGCTCCTGCCCGCGCGCCTCCTCGCCATGGCCCGCCGCCACGCCGATCCCGACGAGGTGCTCGAGCGCCGCGGCGCCGACACGGTCGACCAGGCGCTCGCGTGGATGGGCCAGCGCGGCGCTCCCGACGGTGGTGGCGCCTGGTTCTTGTGGGTCCACCTCTTCGATCCGCACGGGCCCTACGCGCCGCCGCCCCCGTACGACACGCTCTACTACCAGGGCGACGCGCGGGACCCCGCCAACACCTCGATGGCGCCCGTGCAGAACGTGGCGCCCTACCTGAAGAAGAGCCTCGCGGGCGTCACCGATCTGAAGTACGTGCTCGCGCAGTACGACGGCGAGGTGTCCTACGCGGACGCCCAGCTGGCGCGGCTGCTCGCGGCGGTGGACGAGCAGAACACGCTCGTGGCCGTGATGGGCGACCACGGCGAGTCCTTCGGCGAGCACGGTGTCTGGTTCAACCACGGGGATGACGTGTACGAGTCCAGCGTGCACGTGCCCTTCGTGTTGCGGTGGCCCGGCCGGGTGCCGGTCACCCGGGTCAGCAGCCCCGTCGAGGGCACGGATCTGACGCCGACGATCCTCGATCTCGTGGGGATCCCCGCCGTCGCGGGCATGACCGGGCAGAGCGTGGTCCCGACGATGGCGGGCGGCGCCGGCCGGGCCATGGCCCACGCGATGTGTTTCGACCGTGTCGCCAACCTCGCGGCGCGGCAGGCGGGCACGATCACCGGGCCGAAGTACCGCATGGCCAGCCTCCGGGGGCCGGCGAGCCGGTTCGTGGCCCGCGAGGTCGACGGGACCGCCTCCTACTTCGACCTCGCCGCCGATCCGCTCGGCGTGGCCGACGTGCGCGGCACCGTCGCCACCTCCCCCGAGGGCGGCGAGCTCCTCTCCCTGCTCCAGGACCGGGCGAACGCATTGTTCACCGGCAGCGACACCTCCCGCAGCGCCGTCGATCTCGCCGAAGAGGAGCGTTTGCGCCTCGAGGCGCTCGGCTACATGGAGCAATAGGTGGTCGTCGGCGAATCCCGCGGGAAGGACCTGTATCGGCGCGTGGTGTGGGGCCCGTGGCGCGAGGCGTTGGAGCGCGGCCCGTTCGGCTTCGAGTACGTCGCCAATCGGCAACTCGGGCTCGTGGCAGGGCGGTTCTCCGGCGGGACGCGCGCGCACGTCGAGGCCAACCTTCGCCGCGCGTTTCCGACCCGCACCGATCTCGGGCGGGTGGCCCGCCGCACGTTCGGCGCCCATTTCGTCAACCAGTACGCGAGCTTCGCGTTCGGCCGCATCACCGCCGACAACTGGCGCCGGTACCTCGTGTGGGAGGGCCTCGAGCACGTCGAGGCCGCGCGCGCCGCGGGGGAGGGCCTCGTGCTCGTGCACCCGCACATGGGCCCCGCGCAGCTCCCCCTCTGCGTGCTCGGCGCCATGGGCTTTCCCGTGCACCAGGTCGGCGGCGGCGAGCCGCAGGTCGAGAAGTCGGAGGCCGGCCGTTGGGCGAGCGACCTGCGCCACACGCTCGAAGCGCGCATGCCGGTGACCCTCCACGACGGCGCCGGGTACCTCCGCAAGGTGCTCCGCGCCTTGTCGAACGGCGAGATCGTGCTCACCGCCGGTGACGGCACCGGCGGCGGCAAGGAGATCGGGCGCCGTCTCGAGCGGACCGTGCTCGGCCAGCGCATGCGCGTTCCCGTGGGCGGCTTCTGGCTCGCCTCCCGCGCCAAGGCGCGCGTCCACACCCTCCACGTCGTACCCGACGGCCTGCGCCACCGCGCCATCGTCGGCCCGCGCGTGCCCGTGCCCGCCGATCCCGACGCCGCGATGGAGGCCGGCGCCGACGCCACCGCCGCGTTCCTCGGGCGTGTACTCGCCGCGCACCCCGACGAATGGCACTTCTGGGACGCGTTCGAGCCCGGCCGGCTGCTCACATGACGCGCAAGCCACGGGCGCGGGGGAAGCCGTTGGGATCTGTTTCTGGGGGCGGGGGCTCCGCCCCCGCAACGCCCCGGATGCACGGGTCGTCGGGCGCGGGGCACGGCGCCGAAGAACCGCGGTCAGGGCCCGGCCCGGTCCCCCCCAAGGGGGCCCCACCGGTCCACCCTGCCCGCACGGCGGCGAGCCCCACGCCCTCTGACCCCGTTGCATCTGGGCGTCGGGGAGCCTCTCGCGGAGGGGCGCCGAAAGCCGTGTCCCGGGACCCACGGCCCGACCCAAATTCGAGCCCTACGGCGCCGTCGAGCAGCACCGGCTCCGGGGGCGTTGCGGGGGGCCGGGCCCCCCGCCCCAAGAACATCAAGTCGGGGCGCACACGCGCCTGGATCGCCCGGTTGCTCGGCGGTGTCGTGCTCCTCGGGGCGCTGGGTGTCACTTGGGCGGACGCGCACAATCCCTTTTTCAACGACCTCGGCGTCGCGATGGTCGGCGGTGCGTTCCTCGCCTTCTTCCTCCGCGACCGGGTGGCCCGGATGCTCGTCGTGTCCGCGACGGTGCTCTGGGGGGTGAGCGGGTTCTCTCCGCGCGGGCCGGTGCAGGCGCGGGTGGTCGTCCTCGGCGTGGACGGCGCGACGTTCGACGTCATCGACCGCCTCGGGCTCCCCAACTTCCAGGCGCTCGCGCGGGACGGCACGCGCGCGACGCTCACGTCGATGGAGCCGATGTTCTCGCCGTTGTTGTGGACCACGATCGCGAGCGGGCGGCCCCCCGCGGAGCACGGCGTGCGCGGCTTCCACGTGGCGTCGACCGACTGCGACGTGGCGCGGTTCTGGGACATCGCGGAGGACCGCGGTCACCGCGTGGGGCTCTACAAGTGGCTCGTGGACTACCCGCCGCGCGAGGTCGCGGGCTTCTGGGTGCCGTCGTGGCTCGCCCCCGGGCCGGAGACCTGGCCGGAGGACCTCTCCTACGTCAAGGAGCTCGAGCTCTCGAAGCGGCTCCGTCGTAAGCAGGTTGCCGCACGGCACGACACGCCCGAGCTGGTGTGGGGGCTCGTGGGCGCCGGCGTGCGGCTCTCCACGCTCGTGCGGGCGGCGGCGTGGTCGGCCGAGGAGCGGGTGCTCCACCCGAAGCCGGCGCGCGCCAACCTCGTGATGCAGACGATGCGCGGCCGCATCGACCGCGACGTGTTCGTGGCGCAGCTCCACGCCCGCGATCCCGCGCTCGCCACGTTCACCTACTTCGCGACCGACGGCCTCGCGCACCTCTACTGGGACCAGCCCGAGATCGTCGAGGCGGCGTATCGGCAAGCCGACGAGATCCTCGGCGACATCCGCGCGCAGCTCGGCCCGGATGCGCGGCTGATCGTCGTGAGTGACCACGGCTTCAAGGCCATGGACGGCACCGGCCTGGCCGGCCAGTTCGCGCCCCTCACCGAGCGGCTCCGCGCGCGGTTTTCAGCCGAGATCGCCGTCGCCGACGTGACGAAGGTGGGGCACAAGCTCACGGTCGGCCTCGAGGATCCCGCGCAGCAGACGCGCGCCGTGGCGTGGCTCTCGGCGCTGCGGGACGCCGCGGGCGAGCCCTTCTACCGGGTGGAGGACCTCGGCGGCGGCGCCATCGGGCTCACGTTGGCCGACGAGCAGATCACCGCCGAGCGGCTCGCGCGCGACACGGTCGGGGGCGAGCCCGTCACCGACTACGTCAAGCTCACGGACGCCTACACCGGCACCCACGAGGGGCGCGGCATCTTCTACGCGGTCGGCGGGGGCGTGCCCGCGGGCGTGACCCTCGACGCGCTGGATCTGGTCGACGTCGCGCCCACCGTGCTCGCGGCGCTCGGCATCCCCGCGTCCGTCGAGATGGCGGGCGCCGCGGCGGTGTTCCCCGAGGTGACGCCTCGGGTCGCGGACTGGGATCACGTCCTGGCCAACCTGAAGTGGCTCGGCGGCGAGGACGGTCAGAACGAGGAGGCGCTCAAGGCGCTCGGGTACGTCGAGTAGCGCGCCGGGCGGGCCGTCGGAGCAGCGCAAGACCGAGCACGAGGAAGGCGCCCGAGCCCCCGCCGCAGCCCTCGCCGGCGCCTTCGGAGGGGGGCGGCTCCTCTTCCGGCGGCGGCATGGGCGAGGCGGTGTCCTCGTCGCACGCGTCGACGCCGTCGCAGTCCTGGTCGACGCCGTCACACTCGACCTCGGGCCTCGAGAACTTCACCGCGAAGTCGGCGTCGTCGCAGTCCGCGGGCTGCGCGTCGCCGTCGGCGGTGTAGCCGTCCCCATCCGCGTCCACGTCGTCCGCGCCGTCGCAGTCCTGGTCGACGCCGTCCCCGACGGGATCGTCCGCGCCGGGGTAGCTCCGGCCGTCGGCGTCGTCGCAGTCGGTGTCCCAGGCCGAGCCGTCTCCGTCGGCGTCGAGGCTGTCGGCGCCATCGCAGTCCTGGTCGATCCCGTCCGCCGCGATCTCGGGCGCGCACGGGTAGATCGTCGGGTCGGCGTCGTCGCAATCGCCGGCCGCCGCGGACCACCCGTCGCGATCGACCTCGTCGAGCTCCCAGGTGGTGAGATCGACGTGCCCGTAGAGCGTGTCGTCGAACCACGCCTTCCGCGGGTAGCCGATGCACTCGATGACGTAGGTGTCGACGGCCGCCTCGTGGCCGCCGGCGCGGACCCAGAAGCGACCGTCGCCCGCCGTGTCACCCCACGACCAGTCACACGCCGGGGTGTCGATGGTCACGGTGTCGTCGCAGTCCCCGAAGCAGGACGAGTCCGAAGCCAGGGAGAAGTCGGCGTCGGACGGCAGGTCTAGCACAGCGCCTGTCCAGGCAGCGCGGCGGACGACGCTGCCGCTCGACGCCATGCCGTTCGAGTAGGAGCTCGAGGCAAAGGCGAGGTCGAGGCGGGTCCAGGTGTCGGCCCCCTCCGGAAGGTCGACCAGGAGGGACCAGCTCGTCGAGCGCCGGTAGTCGTTGGGCCAGTCCGTCCCGGACTCCGCCGTCTCGCGCGTGGTGATCGTCACCAGCGCGCCGATGCTCGTCGTGCAGGTCGCCTCGATGGCGCCGCTGTCCAAGGCGACCTCGCTCCACGTACAGTCCGGGTCCACCCAGGCGTCCGCGAGCGCCTGGAGCGCGGCGAACGTGTCCTCCAGGCCCGCGTCGGTCCGGAACTGCGGCGCGTCCGGCGGCGTGTCGAGGGCCGGGCATTCCCACGGGAGGCCGGCGGCGTGAGCGGTCGCGAGGAGGAGGAGCATCGGAGCACCCTACCTCACAGGATAAGAAAGCGGCGATGAAGATCCTCATGGTCGCCCGTCGTTACCCGCCCGACGTGAAGAGCGGCACGGAGACGGTGTTCGCGGCGCTCTACGAGCAGGCGCGCCGCCACCACGACGTGCGGCTCGTGGTCGGCTACCGCACCGCGCGTGACCAGGTGCCCGCCGAGGCGGTCGCGGTCGATCTGCGCGACAAGGGCGCGTCCGGCTACGTCGCGATGGGGCTGGCCGCGATGCGCGAGGGCCGGCGCTTCCGCCCCGACGTCGTGTTGTCGAACTCGGTCGAGGTCGCCGTGCCGGGGGTGCCGAACGCGCTCATCGTGCACGACCTGAACTTCGGGAAGGCGACGCGGGACGCGAGCGTCATCCTGCGCGAGCAGCTCTACAAGGCCCAGGGGAAGCGGCTCGACGCGGTGATCACCGTCTCGGCGGCGAGCCGGAACCAGCTGTTGCGCATCGGCGTCCCGGATGCGCGGATCTCGGTCATCCCGAACGGCGTGGACATCCGACGTTTCTTCGTGCGTGACGCGGTGCCCGCCGCGCCGATCGGGGCCGTGGGCATGAAGGTCCCGGCGCTCCCGCCGGTGCGGTTCGTGTACCCGGGGCGCATCCTCCCGGGGAAGGGCCAACACGCCGCCATCGACGCGCTCGGGCGCATGCGGCCCGACCAACGCTACCGCGCCCACCTCACCATCGTGGGCGCCGTGGCCGACCGCATCTACGCGGATCAGCTCAAGGTCCAGGCCTACAACCAGCCGGTCACGTTCGCGCACGACGTGGCCGACATCGTGCCCTACTACCAGGACGCCGAGGTGGTGCTGTTCCCGACGCTGATGGAGGAGGGGTTCGGCTTCACGGCGGTCGAGGGGATGGCGTGCGGGCGGCCGGTCATCTACTACGACCAGCCCGCGATCCGCGAGGCCACCGGGGGCATCGGCGTGGCGGTGCCGCGCGACGATCCGGATGCGCTCCGCAACGCGATGCTCGCGCTGATCCACGACCCCGAGGAGCGCGCGCGGCTCGGTCGGGCGGGGCGGGCCTACGTCGAGGGGCGGGCGTGGGACCGGGTGTGGGGGCGGTACGAGGCGGTGTTGGAGGGGATCCGCCGCGGCTGACTAATCGGAGTGGCCCTCGTCGAACATCGCCTGCACGTCGAGCGTGAAGCCGGGAAGGAGCTCCGACGTGAGGCGATCCTCAACCTCGGCGACGGTCTCGAACCCACGCACCACCTCAATCAGGCTTCGCCGTCGATCCACGATCCAGTACTCCTTCACGCCGGCTTCCCCGTACACGAGGCGTTTGGCGAGGCGATCGTAGCGGCGATCGTCGGAGAGGACCTCTACCGTCAGGTCGGGGACCCCGTGGAACACCCCACGACGGGAGGGGAGGCCGTCGAGGAGCACGAACACATCGGGTTGGACGACACGGCCGGGCGCGATGCGCACGTCGAAGGGCGAGAGCCCGACGAAGGCGGGGCGGTGCTGGCGCGCCCAGAGCTCGAGCTCGACGTGCAGTTGCCCGACGAGGATCTGGTGAACGCTGGTGGGGGCCGGCGACAAGACGATCTCCCCGTCGAGAAGCTCGATGTGTTCGTGGCTCTCGGGGAGCTCCAGGAACTCCTCCTCGGTGACCAGCGCGGTACGGCGACGCGGAGCGGACATGCCCTCAGTGTCACCCCTCTCCCACCCCGCGGCAAGCTCGGCTATCTTCGCTGTGTGTTGACCTACTTCTCCGAACGCGGCCGCGTCGACATCCACCGGGCGTGGACCACGCGCGAGGTGCTCGAGACCATCGAGGCGATGGTGGCCGCCTGGGAGCACAAGCTCCCGGCCGACCGGCACGCGCGCATCGTCGTGAAGCCGAACCTCAACAACGACCTGGTGGCGCTGACCGGCAACTGCGTCGATCTGCGCGTGCTGGAGGGCCTGTTCGCGGCGCTGCGGCGGCGCGGGTACACCGATATCACCGTGGCCGATGGCTCCAACGTGGGCGTCGCACGCCGCAAGATCGACACCTTCAAGCGGCTGCGCGTCTCCGGCGTCGCGGCCCGGCACGGCGTGAAGGTGGTGGATCTGAACACGGACGAGGGGCGAGAGGTGGTGCTC
This sequence comes from Myxococcota bacterium, assembly GCA_040386535.1. Taxonomy (GTDB): domain Bacteria; phylum Myxococcota_A; class UBA796; order UBA796; family SXON01; genus CAJBVW01. The sequence goes on from JAZKFH010000013.1 coordinate 78,739, forward strand.
CATCGCGACGCACATCCAGCCATCGCGCGCACCGTGCTCGACGCCGACTTCCTCATCAGCGTGCCGAAGATCAAGACCCACTGCGAGGCGGGGCTCTCGAGCGCGATGAAGAACTGGGTCGGCATCGCGGTCGGCCAGGACAAGCGCCACATGCACTACGACCTCGGGCGCAACATCTTCGCGCTCAACGAGGTGGTGATGCCCGACCTCGTGCTGGTCGACGGGCTGGTCGGCATGGAGGGCAACGGCCCCGGGGATGGCGTGCCGTTCCGCTTCGGCCACCTGCTGATGAGTGACGACGCGTTCCTCAACGATCTGGTCGTCTGCCGCCTCGTCGACATGCCCTGGCGCGACGTGCCGTACCTCGTGCACGCCTTCGAGTCCGGGCACCTCACGCCCGATCTGTGGGCGGACATCGTGGCGAAGGTGCCGATGGTGCGGGCGATCGAGCGCGCCCCGCCGCGGAGCCGGCTCGCCGAACTCTCCGAGGCGCGGTCGCTCACGTGGCTCAAGCTCGCGGTCCGCCCGCTGATCGAGAAGCCGATCGTCGCGGAGACCGCCTACCGGTTGAAGATCATCCAGGACGTGTACTCCCGCGAAGACGACACGCTCCGCGTCGTCCGGCGCAACGCGGACACGTGCGGGGAGTGCCGCCGCTGCGAGGACTTCTGCCCCACCGGGCTCCCCCTCGAACAGATCGGCAAGGTGACGAGCGCCCCGGACTGCGTGCAGTGCCTGTACTGCTGGTGGGTGTGCCCCAAGGACGCGTTGGTGCTGGACGGCGAGCGCAACGCGATGGCCCGGCAGATCGAGCGGTACAAGGCGCAGATCGAGGGGTTCTAGGGCGGCTGGCCCCCGCGCCCGCTACCCCCGCACCCGCGCCCGCAGCACGCGCGCCAGGAACACGGTGTTGCCGACGAGATAGCGGCGCCAGAGCCGCCTCGGATCGACGAGGAGCCGCGCCAGCCACTCCTGGCGGTCGTGCAGCCAGGCCGGCCCGCGGGCCACCTTGCCGCTCACGAAGTCGGCGGTGGCGCCCGTGACCCACACGACCGGGGCGTCGATGGCCGCGCGGTTCGTCGCGACCCAGCGCTCCTGCACGGGGGTCCCCATCCCGACCAGCACGATGTCGGGGGCGAACCGGTTGATGGTCGCCACGACCGCGCTCGCGTCGTGGATGAAGCCGTGCTCGGTCGCGATCCGCAGCGTGGGATGGCGCTCACACAACCGCCGCGCGGCCTCCGCCGCCACGCCGGGCTCGCCGCCCATCCAGAAGATGCGCCAGCCCGCCGCCTCCGCGCGCGCCGCGAGGTCCCAGATCCAGTCGGCCCCGGTCATGCGCTCGGGGAGGGCCGCGCCGAGCAGCCGGGCCCCGAGGACGACGCCGCCGCCGTCACAGTAGACGAGGTCGGCCGTGTCGAGGAAGGCGCGGAGCGCGTCGTCGTGCGCGGCGACGTTCAGGACGTGCACGTTCACGTACGCGACGGTGGCCCGGCCGCGCGCCGCGACGTGGTCGCCTACGCGCGCGAGCAGCCCGCCGCGATCGACGCTGTCCACTCCGATGCCCAGGATGTCGACGCGACGCGCGGCCACCCGCTACCGCATCTCGCCGAGGCCCCACACCCAGTAGATCCCGGCAAAACCGCTGTTCGCGTGGTTGAACGGGATGGTGCCGCTGGGCATCTTCACGCGGCCGATGACGACGTCGGCGTATCGGCCGGTGGTCCACGAGCTCCAGGTCGCCGCGGGTACGGTGAAGCTGCCGTCGTCCCGCATGGCGCAGGTCACGGTCTCTTCCCAGGCGGAGCCGTCCGCGCTGCGCTTCATCAGGTAGGCGAGCATGAAGTCGCCCCCGGAGCCGTTCCACGTGAGGTTCAACGCGGAGCGTTGGAGCGCCGGCACGACCGAGCCCTGGAGGTTCGGGGTGGTGACGGTGAACGACGAGGGCAGCGTCAACACGTCGGTGACCTCGAACTCCGGGAAGCCGTCGGGTGTCATCGACTGCAGGTCGTACGTGCCGCCCTGGATGAACTGGGTGTTGTTCAGGGGACCGACGCCGAAGGCGAGGTTGGTCGCGCTCCACGTCATCCGGATCGACGAGCCGCTCGGAGGCGCCAGCGAGGCCGTCGCGATGCCGGGCTCGTAGTACGAGAGGGAGCCCGCGTAGGAGTACTCGGACGAGCAGGAGTCGAGCGTGCGGGAGAAGTACTCCCAGTACTCGAAGTCCGTCGGGGGGGACAGGAAGAAGGACGCCGAGCCGTCATCCGTCGGGACGCCGTCCCAATAGGTGCCGACGGTGTCGAACCAATCCATCGACCCGATCAACCCGACCTTGCCGGTGCCGTCCTCGTAGTAGGCAAAACCCGCCGTGAGCGTGCCCGCGCCGTCGTCGGTGGTGACGGTCACGTCGACCTCGCCCTCGGCGGACTGCGCGGGCGTCGTGACCACGATCTCGCTCGACGTGACCGACACGCGCGACGCGACGGCCGTGCCGAAGCGGATGGCGGCGCTGCTGTCGAAGGGGCCACCGGTGATGACCACCGTGCTGCCGCCGGCCGTGGTGCCGTAGGCCGGCGACACGTCCCGCACGTTCAGCAGGTCGGCGTCCGTGTCGCTGTCGGTGTCACTGTCCGTGTCGCTGTCGGAATCGGCGTCCGTGTCGGAGTCCGAATCCGCGTCGGAGTCGGCGTCCGTGTCCGCGTCGGTGTCGGCGTCCCCGTCGACCGCCGTGTCGTCCCCGCCGCCCGGCCGCCGCGGGCCCTCTTCCTCGAGGAGGAGCTCGAGCCCGAACTGGCAACCGGGCAACAGGCAGAAGAGGGGCAGGTACCGCATCGGGGCCAGCTTAGACCCCGCGGACCCGGTTCGCAACAAAGAGAGACCTACACCGGCTCCGGTGTCACCCGGCCCGGCGGGATGGGGAGCCGCCGCTCGCGCTCGGCGAGGAAGGTGAAGAGTTTTCCGGCGCTCTGCGCCTTGTGGCGCAGATCGGTCAACGAGCCCACGTTCCGCACCTGCCACCAGAGCCCGCGCGGTGAGAGGTACTGGCCCGCGTAGGCGAGCTTGAGCGCCACGCGCAGCTCCTTCGCGGAGAGGTGGGGGAGGTTCACGATCACGTCACGGACGTTGTCGGCGGGCGTGAAGTCGCCGTCGACGAACCAGCCCTCCTTGCGCGCGATGTCGTAGAGCTCGGTCGAGGGGGCCGGCAGCGCCACGGAGAAGTGGACGAAGCGGGTGCCGAGGCGGCGCGAGGCCCGCCACGACCACCACAGGGTCTTCCACGTCTCGTTGGGGGAGGCGCCCATGAGCACGCTCACCTCGGGCTCCACCCCGTTCTCACGGCACACCTTCACCGCCTTCTCGATGTCCTTGACCTTGATCTCCTTGACCATGTCCTCGAGCAGGCCGTCGTCGAAGCTCTCCGAGCCCATGTAGACCATCTTGCAGCCGGCCTTCGCCATGGCCTGGATGGTCTTGGGATCGTGGAGCATGTTCGCGCGGGCGAGGCAGATCCAATGCAGGCCGAGGTGCTCGATCCGCTCGCAGATCTCCTGCGTGCGGGCCTTGCCCCAGGTGAAGATGTTGTCGGCCACCTCGACGCCCTTGTACCCGAGCGCCGCGATGTCCTCGAACTCCTGGACGATCTGATCGACGGTCCGTTTGCGGAGCGGCGGGCGGTCCACGTACCACTCGGGCTGCAGGCGCTTGAACTCGAGCTCAATCGCCTGGTCGATGGCGTTGGGGGTGCAGAACGTGCAGCGGAACCCGCAGCCGCGGCTCACGACCATCGTGGTGATCGGGTGCACGTCGAGGCGGTTTGCGCGGTAATTTCCGCGCAACATGCGGCGATCCGGCATGGGGAGCTCGCTGACGTCGAGCAGCTTGCGGAACGGGTTGCGACGCACCTCGCCCGTGGCCGACTTCCACGCGAGCCCGTCGATCTTGTCGAGCGCGCCGCTGGCTTTCCAGGCGCGATCCAACTCGAGCAGGGTGTGCTCGGGCTCGCCCAGGAGGCAGAAACAATCCTCGTCGTCGAGGAACTCCTCGGGCTTCCACGTGGCGGCGGTGCCCATGAACACGGCGCGCATGGCGGGGTTGCGCATGCGCAGGAGCCGCATCGCCATCAGGTCCTCTTCCGCGGAGAGGTACACGGCCCACGAGCAGGCAACGTCGAACCGCTCCGCGTCCGCGAAGGCGGTGAACGCCGCGGCGTCCATCCCTTCGGCGGGGCAGTCCAGGAAACGGATGTCCCAGCCGGCCCACTCGCGCATCGCCGTGGCGACCTGGAGCAGGTGGATGGGCGGCTTGTAGTCGTACCCGAAGTTGCAGCCATACACGCGGTCGATCGGGCTCTTTCGCCGATTGAAGTCGGGCGGGGGGACGTAGAAGAGCACGCGCATGGGGACTCCGACGTGAGCGGGCGGCGACAGGACGGGCGGCGAATCGCGCCGAGTGTAGCCGGGTGCGTGCTCGCTCCGCGCCTCCCGGTCGTCCTAAGAGTGTGCCCGCGTCGACGTGATCTCTCGGTACACCGTCTCCAGGCGCGCGAGAAAGGGTGCGACGGCGCGGTCGCGGAGCACCCGCTCGCGGCCCCGGTTTCCGAGCTTGGCGGCTCGATCCGGGTCGGCCAGCAACCCGTCGACGACATCCGCGAGTCGCGTCGGATCAGCGGGGGGGACGAGCACGCCGTCGACCCCGTCTTCGATCTGCTCGGGGATCCCGCCGACCGCCGCGGCCACCACGGCGCGCCCCGCGAGCTGCCCCTCGAGGACCGCGTACGGGAAGTTCTCCGGCCATCGCGACGGCACCGCGACGACACCCGCGTTCCGGAGCGCCGTGGCGAGCCGCGCGGGCGGCACGTTCCCGTAGAAGCGGACGTGCGCGGGCGCCTGGCGCTCGAGGCGGGCGCGCTCGGGGCCGTCTCCGTAGACGTGGAGCGGGCGGCCTGGGAGGCGGCGCGCCGCGGCGAGTAGATCGTCCACGCCCTTCTCGGGGGACAGGCGCCCGGCGTACACCCAGTGGTCGCCGATAGGCCCGCCCGCGGGCGTGGGCTCGACGGGGTTGGGGAGGTGGGTCACCCGGGAGGCGGGGACCCCGAACGCCACCAGCTGATCGGCCAGGAAGCGCGAGGGGCACAGGAATCGATCGACCTTGTCCCAGAGCCCCATCCGCGCGTGCAGCCACTTCTCGAGCGCGACGGCCGCGGACTGCGCGAAATCGTCCCGCTTGCAGCGGAGCCGCACCGCGTTCTCGTAGGCGTGGCCCTTGCAAAGCGTGCACGGAGCGCCGTGTGTGTAGAGCTGGCCGTTGGCGCAGATGAGCTCGTAGTCGTGCACGGTCCACACCACGGGCACGCCAGCGCGGCGCAGCGGCCCGAGGATCGACGGCGTGAGGTGGCGGTGCACGTGGTGCAGGTGCGCGACGTCGGGGCGGTGATCGTGCAGTAGCGCCTCGATCGCGCGCGCCGCAGCGAAGGAGTGGAGGGAGGCCGCCACCGCCGCGAGGCGCTCCACCCCGCGCACGCCCCACACGTCCAACTGGGGAGGAAACCGTACCTCCCAGGGGCTCGGTTGGTTGCTCGGGTGGCGCATGGCAAAGGGCACGACCGTGTGGCCGTGGAGCTCGAGCCCCCGCCACATGGCGAACACACACGTGGTGTCCCCGCCCCGAGGATGCAGGAAGGACGAGCAGAGGAGCACGTTCACGCGGCTCTCCGGTGGGACAGGCCCCATACGATCCCCAGCGGGATCCAGTGGGTCTGGGAGAAGGTCTCGGTGGAGAGGAGCAGGTTGACGTGGAGCGCCACGAACGTGGCCCAGAGGCCCACGTCGAGGTTTACGGGCGCGAGGCCGTCGGGGGCGATCGGGCCGAGGGGCGCGCGCCGCCGCAGCCGGATCGCCATCGCGCCGACGAAGCCGAGGTACCCCAGGAGGCCCACCCCGCCGTACTCGCCGACCACCTTCTGCACCGCTCCGTGCGCGTCCACACCGTTGACCCGGTAGTGCGGGAAGGTCTGCATCTCGACCCGCACGCTCGCGCCGCCGCCCATGCCGAGCACCGGGTGGTTCGCCGCCATCTCCCACGCCCGCTTGTCGAGCGAGTGGCGGGATCGCGCGGCGTCCAGCTGGACGTTCGACCGCATCAGCAGTGGCCCGTAGAGGGCGCCGAGCACGCCGAGCACCACGACGCCGGCGAGCACGCCGTTCCGGGACGCCAGCGTGCGGCCCCGCCAGACCACGACAAAGGTGAGGCCCGCGGCCGTGGCAATCCATGCGGTGCGGGAGAGCGAGAGCGCGATCGCGACGACTGCCACCCCTGCGACGGCGAGATCCACGCGCCCTCGTCGTAACGAGAGGACCAACGGAACGAGCGGGGCGAGCGCGACGGCCAGGGTCTTGTGGTTGTTGGTGAGCCCGTCGATCGCGGCGAACCACAACGTGTTTCCGGCGGCGATGCGCCCGACCGACGTGGCGAGAGACACGAGCGTGGCGAGCAGGACCGTCGCGAGCAGGAGCCGACGCAACGTGACACGTGTCACTACGTGTGACACGGTCCAGGCGAGCGCGATGCCATACGCGACGTAGAAGAACACCGGCTTGCGCAGGAGGAACCACGCGGCGGCGCCGCGATCGGGCACCGTGGCGAGCGCGAGGAAGCCCACGATCACGAGCAGGGCGTAGCCGATGAGGCCGGGGGGCCGCAGAGGGGCAGCCCGTCGCCCGGAGAGCCACACGAGCGCCACGATCGGCACCAGCGCGGCGCCCGCGAGGTCGGCGAGCGGCGTGTCGAGGTGGCCCCCGAGTAGCGCGAGATCGACGCCGAGGTCGATGTAGGGGAAGGCCAGGACGAGGATGGCGACGAGCAGGACGGCCGCGCCCGCGAGAAGGGAGCTCATGGTGTTCCGCGCGCGCGGAGCGCGCCCACCCCGAGGAGGCCGAAGAAGGGGAGGCTCGCGGCCCACAACCAGGGGTCGGTCACGGAAGGGGGCGAGAACCCGCGGGCGACCGCGACGAGCGTGAGCGCGCCGCTCACCCCGGCGAGCGCCACGGCGCTCCAACCCTTCGCGGCCGGGAACACACCGCGTAGATCCGGGAGGAGCCGCCCGAAGGAGACGAGGGTGACCACCGCGGTGGTGATGCTCGTGGCGACGGCGAGGCCGACCAGCCCGAACGAGGGCATCAGGACGGCGTTGAGCACCGCGTTGAGGCCGAGCGAGAGCGCGCCGAGCGCGAGCACGAGGCGGTAGCGGCCCGCCACGATGTGGGCCTTGGAGATGAGCGCGCCGAGGAGCGAGAAGAACACGCCGGGCAGGTAGGCGCCGAGCGTGGCCGCGGTGATCGTGGTGTGCTCGACGGTGAAGGCGCCGTCCTCGTAGAGGAGCCGCACGAGGGCCTCGCGGCCGATCGCCATCCCCGCGAGGACCGGCGGCGCCAGCAGGCACACCCACCAGAGCGCCGTCGCGACCGCGCGGTGCCGGCCCTCGTCCTCGCCGCGCGCCCGCGCCGCTGCCCAGGCGTTGAACGCCACGACCAGGAGCGTGCTCTCGAGCAGGGTCTGGGGGATCATCCGCGCGCGATCGGCGTACTCGAGCAGGCTCACGCTGCCCTCGGCGCCGCCGCCGGCGAAGAGCTTGTCGACGATGAGGTTGAGCGCCACCATCGTCTCGCCGCCGAGCACGGGGCCGAACGCGCGCGCCGCTTCGCCGAGCTCCGGAGGCAAGGAGAACACGGGGCGCGGCCGGATCCCCTCGCGCCACAACACCCCGGCGAGCAGGGTCACCTCGGCGAGGCTGCCGCACAGCACCCCGAGAGGGAGCACCAGGGGGCCGTGCTCCCGCAAGGTGCCCACGATGGCGATCGTCGTGACCGCTCGCACAACGGGCGCGCCCGCGGGGCCGGAGAAGCGCCCGTGGACCTCACACGCCGCCTTGAGCACCGCCGCCACCGCCACGGCGACGAGGAAGGGTACCAGCGCCCACGCGAATTGGACGGTGAGGCCCTGGGTGTGCGCGTCGAACCGGGTGACACGTGGGAGGATCCAGGGCGCGGTGATCGCGACGGCGGCGCCGAGCGAGAGGGCGAGGCCCGCCGCGAGGGTCGCGCTCGCCCCGATGAAGCCCACCACGCGGTCGGGCGCGGTGACGCGGAGGCGCGCCAGGACAGGCACCAGCACGGTGCCCATCGTCGTGCTCCCCAGGATGAGCAGGAACGTGGGGACGGACAGCGCCCAATAGAAGGCGTCGGTCGCCGACTGAACGCCGTACCAGCGCGCGATGAAGATCGGGACGAAGAAGGCGACCGCACGCGCGGCCACCGCGAGCGGCGCGAGGAGCAGCGTGGTGCGGCCGATGGACATCCGCGCGCAGTCTAACGGCGTGGCGCGGACCGCCTCAATTCCGACGGACGAGCCGCGCCCCTCGCCGCGTCACACGGTAGACTTCCAATCGTTGCTGTTCTTCTTCGCCTTCGTTGCCTGCTCGTCGGTGGAGCCCGCAGAGACGGGCGCCCTGCCTTTCGCGGACGTCGTCGGCACGCGCGGCACGGAGATCGGCTGGCCGTCGCCCGACGCGCTGACGGTCGCCACGGCGCCGCCGTACGCATGCGCGGAGGACATCTTCGTCGCCCAGACCGGCTACTCCGTCGACACCCCGGTGCTCTCCGATCAGCACCTGGACGTGCTCGGCGAGGTGCCGGCGCCCCGACAGGTACACGTCGGGTGGTCCGGCGATCCATCCACCACCATGACGATGATCTGGCGGACGGACGCGGAGACCTTCTCCACCCAGCTCCAGATCGGGCCGGACTCCTCCTACGGCACCACCCTCTCGGGCGGCAGCTTCATGCTCGGCACCACCACCGCGGATGGCCGCGTGCACGAGGTGCGCGTGTGTGGGCTCACCCCGGGCACGACGTGGCACTACCGGGTCGGGGGGGAGGGCGCCTGGTCCGAGGACTACTCCTTCACCACCGCGCCGCCCCGGGGCAGCACCGAGCCGTTCGTGTTCGGCGTCGCGGGCGACTCGCGCGGCAGCCCGACCACCTGGGCCGCGGTCCTCGCGGGCATGGCTTCCCACGGCGTCGAATTCCGGCTCTTCACCGGGGACGCCGTGGTGCAGGGGTCGCGGGTGAACGAGTGGGACGACTGGTACGACGCGGGCGCCGGCTACGTCGAGAGCGTGCCGACGATGATGGTCAACGGCAACCACGAGGGCCTCGCCCAGCCCTACTTCGCCCTCGCCGCGCTCCCGGGCACCGAGGAGTGGTACAGCTTCGACTACGCCAACGTCCACTTCGCGACGTGGAACGACACGGTCGCGAGCACCACCGACTGGTCGGTCCAATCGAGCTGGCTCGCCGAGGATCTGGCGGCGACCACCCAACCGTGGAAGGTCGTGTACCACCACAAGCCGGCGTATTCAGGCTGCCGTCCCAACGGAGAGGACGCGAACGTGCGCACCTGGTTCGTACCGGTCGAGGAGGCGGGTGGCGTACAGCTCGACCTGGCCGGCCACAACCACAACTACGAGCGCTCCGTGCCGCTCCTCGGCGCCGTCGAGGTGCCCCAGACGGACGGCGTCACCTACGTCGTGACCGCCGGCTCCGGCGCGCCCCTCTACGAGAACAACCAGGGCCACAGCTACACCGCGGTGACCGTCGAGACTCACCACTACATGATCGGCGTGGTCGACGGGGATCTCATGACGATGACCGCCTACGACATCGCCGGCAACGTGCTGGACAGCTTCACGCTGACTCCCTGATCGACGCCTGATCCGCGCCCTGACGAAGGGAGACGGGCCCGGGCGATGCCGCGCCGCCGGAGGGGTGCACCCTCTCCGGTGGAGGTGACGATGAAGACCGTCCGCGACATCATGAGCCCCGACCCCGCGACCTGCACCCCCGACACGACCATCCCCGAGATCGCCCGGATGATGGTGGAATTCGACTGTGGCGCCATCCCCGTGGTGGACTCCGACGACGAGCCGCGCCCCGTCGGGATCCTCACCGACCGGGACATCGTCTGCCGGCTCATCGCCGAGGGGCTCAACCCGCTCGACTGCGAAGCGTCCGACTGCATGACGACCCCGTGCATCACCGTCCCGGTCGACAGCGACGTCAACGCCGCCCGTGACCTGTTCACGCAGAACAAGATCCGCCGCCTCGTGGTGGTGGACCAGAACGGCTGCTGCTGCGGCATGGTGTCCATCGCCGACCTGGTGCTCGAGACCAGCGACACGGGCATCGTCCGGGAGGTGTCCGAGCCCACGGAGACCCCGTCCGAGGTGCAGGCGAAGGCCAAGGAGACCGAGCCCGCGTAGCCGCGAGGGGGAGGGGGAGGACACGGGGGCGGGCGGCGCTGCGAGGATCGCGCACGCCGCCCTTGCACCCCCGGTCCCTGCCGGGGTACCCCATGCGCCCTCCCGGCCGCTCCCCGCGGCCTCCCCACCCGCGCCCCCTCCGTCGGAGGTCGGGCCGGACCCGCCTCCCATCCCCCGGTCCCATGTCCAAGCTGACCATTCCGGCGCGCATCGCCGCGTCCATCGCCGCTCAGTCCTCCCAGGTAACGGCGGCGATCGAGCTGCTCGACGGCGGCGCGACCGTGCCCTTCGTCGCCCGCTACCGCAAAGAGGTGACCGGCGGCCTCGACGACATCCAGCTCCGCGCGCTCGAGACGCTCCTCGGCGAGCTCCGCGAGCTCGAATCGCGGCGCGAGGCGATCCTCAAGAGTGTCGCCGACCAGGGCGCGCTCACGCCCGAGCTCGAGGCCGACATCGTCGCGGCGGACTCCCGCGAGCGGCTCGAGGACCTGTACCTGCCGTACCGCCCGAAATACCGGAGCCGCGGCGAGATCGCGCGCGAGAAGGGGCTGGGCCCGCTCGCCGACGCGCTCCTGGCGCACCCCGAGGTGGCCCCCGAGGCCGCCGCCGCCGCCTACGTGGACGCCGAGAAGGAGGTCGCGTCCGTGGAGGAAGCCCTGGCCGGCGCGCGCGACATCCTGACCGAGCGCATGGCCGAAGACGCCGAGCTCGTCGGGCAGATCCGCGATCACGCGCGGCAGGTGGGCGTGCTCAAGGTGCGGGTCGTGGAGGGCAAGGAGGCCGAAGGGGTGCGCTTCCGGGACTGGTACGCCTGGGAGGAGCCCGTGGCGCGCGTCCCGAGCCATCGCGCCCTCGCGTTCCTGCGCGGCCGCAACGAGGGGGTGCTCCGCATCGAGCTCGCCGTGGACGCGGACGACGTGTCGCCGATGCGCCCCGCGGAGCGCATGGTGGCCACGCGGTTCGGCATCGCGGAGAAGGGCCGCCCCGGTGACCCCTGGCTGGTGGAGACCGCGCGGCAGGCGGGCCGGTGGCGCATCGGCTTCCACGTCGAGCTGAACCTGACCGAGGAGATGCGCAAGCGCGCCGAGGCCGAGGCCATCGAGGTGTTCGCGCTGAACATGCGCGACATCCTGCTCGCCGCGCCGGCCGGCCCCCGCGCCACCCTCGGGCTCGACCCCGGGCTGCGCACCGGCGTGAAGGTGGCCGTGGTCGACGTGACCGGCAAGGTCGTCGCCACCGACACCATCTACCCGCACGTGCCGCGCAACGACTGGGAGGGCTCCCTCCGCACGCTCGAGGCGATCGTGAACCGCCACGGCGTCGAGCTCGTCGCCATCGGCAACGGCACGGCGTCCCGCGAGACCGACAAGCTCGCCGTCGAGCTCATGAAGCGGTGCCCCAACGTCCAGCGCGTGACGGTGAGCGAGGCGGGCGCCTCGGTTTACTCGGCGTCCGAGATCGCGTCGCAGGAGCTGCCGAACCTCGACGTCTCGATCCGGGGCGCGGTGTCGATCGCCAGGCGCCTCCAGGACCCGCTCGCCGAGCTGGTGAAGATCGATCCGAAGTCGATCGGCGTCGGGCAGTACCAGCACGACGTCGACGCGTGGCAGCTCGGCAAGGCGCTCGACGGCACCGTCGAGGACTGCGTGAACGCGGTCGGGGTCGACCTGAACATGGCGTCGCCGGCGTTGCTGCGCCGGGTGGCGGGGCTCGATCCGTGGCTCGCCGAGCAGATCGTGAGCTGGCGGGACCAGAACGGCGCCTACACCAGCCGCCAGGCGCTGATGGGCGTCTCCGGGATGACGGAGCGCACGTTCGAGCAGTGCGCCGGCTTCCTGCGCATCCGCGGCGGGGACGACCCGCTCGACGCTTCCGCGGTGCATCCGGAGGCCTACCCCGTCGTGCACCGCATCCTTCAGAAGACGGGCCGCGGGCTCGCGGCGCTCATGGGTGACGCGGGCGTGCTCACGACGCTCCGCCCCGCCGACTTCGTCGACGCGCGCTTCGGCGTCCCGACGGTCAAGGACATCCTGGCCGAGCTCGGCAAGCCGGGCCGCGATCCGCGCCCTTCGTTCGTCACGGCGAAGTTCATGGAGGGCGTGGAGACCATGGGGGACCTGCACCCCGGCATGGAGCTCGAGGGCACGGTCACCAACGTGACGCAATTCGGCGCCTTCGTGGACATCGGCGTGCACCAGGACGGGCTCGTGCACGTGTCCCAGCTCGCCGACCGCTTCATCAAGGAAGCGCGCGAGGTCGTGCGCACCGGGCAGACCGTCAAGGTGCGCGTGGTCGAGGTCGATCACGCCCGCAAGCGCATCGCGCTCACGATGCGGACCGACGCGGCGGCGGCGACGAGCGGCGGCGGTGGCGGCTCGGCCCCGGCGAGCACCGGTCGCTCCGACGGGCGCCCGGATGGCCCACGGGGCCCCAATCAGGGCAACCGGGGCGGCGGGCACGCCGGTCCTCGAGGAGGCACAGGGCCGTCGCAGCCGCAGATGCGCTCCTCCGCGCCGGCGGTGTCGAAGCAGCCGGACGGCATGATGGCCGACGCGTTGAAGAAGGCGCTCGGCCGCGGGTAGTCGGCGCGTGGCGCTTGGAGATCGGCACGGGCGCGAGCACGTTCTTTCGTGTGAAGCTCGCGCCCACGGTCGAGGCCCTGTACGGGGTGGAGGACACGGTCTTCCGGCGCTCGATCGGGGCGCTCCTCGGCCCGCCGCTGCTCCCGGGGAACCGCGTCACGTTGCTGGTGAACGGCGACAGCTTCTACCCGTCGATGTTGGAGGCCATCCGGGCCGCCGAGCGCACGATCACGCTCGAGACCTACATGATGTGGAGCGGTCGCATCGCGAGCACGTTCGTCGAGGCGCTCACGAATCGCGCCCTCGCCGGCGTGCGCGTGCACGTCACCCTCGACTGGTTCGGCAGCCGCAAGCTCGGCGAGGACGTGCGCGCCCGGATGCGCGCCGCCGGCATCGAGCTCGCCCTCTACCGCCCGCCCACGTGGGGCAACCTCCTGCGGTTCGACCAGCGCACCCACCGTCGCATCCTCGTGGTGGATGGTCGCGTCGGCTTCGCCGGCGGCATGGGCATCACCGACGTGTGGACCGGCAACGCGCAGGGCCCCGGCCACTGGCGTGACACGGCGGTTCGGGTGGAGGGCCCCGTGGTCGCGCAGCTCCAGGGCGCGTTCGTCGACAACTGGGTCGAGACCACGGGCTCCCTCCTGCACGGCGACGCCTATTTCCCCGAGCTCCCCCAACGCGGCGACGTGGTCGCCCAGGCGTTCTGGAGCTCCCCGCACGAGGGCAACTACAACGCCCGCGTGATGTACCACCTCTCGATCGCGTCCGCGAAGCGCACCATCCGCCTCGCCAACGCCTACTTCGTGCCCGATCGCCTCATGATGCGGACGCTCCTCGACGCCCGTGCTCGCGGCGTCGCGGTCGAGCTCCTCGTCGCCGGCCCCACCGACATCCCGCTCACCCGGTGGGCGGGCCGCCTCCGCTGGGGAAAGCTGCTCACGGCGGGCATCCGCATCTTCGTGTACCAGGCGGCCGTGCTCCACGCCAAGACGATGGTGGTCGACGACCTCTGGTCCACCGTCGGCTCCGCCAACGTCGACCGCCTCTCCCTCCGCCTCCTCGACGAGGTCAACGTCAACGTCCTCGACCCCCGCGTCGCCGCCGAACACGTCGCCATCTTCGAGCAGGACAAGTCCCAATCCATCGAGGTCACCCTCGACGGCTGGCGCAACCGCAGCTGGTTCTCCCGCGCGAAGGAGTGGTTCGCGGGGTTGCTGGATTCGCGGATGTGATGGCCTATGACGCCCCGCGCCCCCGCAACACCGCCGGCACCGTCTTGATCAGCACCTGGAGGTCCAACCAGAGCGACCAGTTCTGGATGTAGTAGATGTCGTGCCGCACCATCTCCGCGAACCCCAGCTCCGACCGCCCCATCACCTGCCAAAGGCCCGTGATCCCCGGGTTCACCTTCGCCCGCTGCTCGAACCAGTACCGCATCTCCGGATCGTGCTCGATCCCGGCGAGATCCTCGGCGGGCAGCGGCCGCGGGCCCACGAGGTTCATCTCGCCCCGCAGCACGTTCAGCAGCTGGGGCAGCTCGTCGATCGAGTACTTCCGGATGAACCGCCCGATCGGCGTGACCCGAGGGTCGTTCCGCATCTTGAACAGCCGCCCGTCGGACTCGTTCTGGTGGCGGAGTTGGTCCTTGATCTTGTCGGCGCCGACCACCATCGAGCGGAATTTGAAGAAGTCGAAGGTGCGGCCGCCGCGCCCGAGCCGCTTGGACGCGTACAGCGCCGGCCCGCCGTCGCCGAGGCGGATGACGAGCGCGACGACGAGGAGGAACGGCAGCAGCACGGCGCCGCCGCTGAGCACGGCCGCGAGATCGAAGCCGCGTTTGACCTGCGCGGCGAGCGTCGGGTACTGGATGCCGGCGAGGTCGATCAGATCGAGCCCACCGATGCGCGCGAACCCGAGGCGCGGGCTGACCACGCCCCACGAATAGGGCGCCTGCAGCACGCGGAGGCCCATGCGGTCGGCCTGGACGGCGAGCCGCATGGCGTCCTCGCGCGGGAGCGTGCGGGTCGCGAGGATGACGACGCGTACGTCGTGCGCGTTGACCAGGGCGGGGATGTCCCCGATGTCGCCGAGGATGCGCTCGGGCGCGACATCCGGGGGCCCCGACATCGCGGTGCGCACGTGCCCCGCCACCGTGCATACATGCCTCGCGTCGCGGAGGATGCGCTCGCCCATCGCCGCGGCGTCTGGCCCGATTCCCACGATCAGCGCGTTGACCGCGGTGGGCGGCACCTCGAGCCGCAGGAGCAGCCGGAAGATCAACAGGCGGGCGGCCGTCACGTACATCCAGCAGAACCCGAGCAGCGGGACGACGAGCCCCTTCGGGTAGACCCGCTCGGCCAGCGCGGCGTTCACCACCAGCGTGAACATCGTCATGTAGACGGCGCTCCGCGTGGTCGCCGACACGATGCGGACGCTGTTCTCCATGCGTCCGGGGTCGTGCAGGCCGAGCTGGCGGAGCGCGAAGAGCCACCCGATCAGGTAGACCGAGCCCGCCGGCATCCAGGGGTTCGGGAGGAACAGCTCCCAGAGCTGCACCTGCACGAGGTGCTGGAGGTTGGGCGCGAGCCACAACCAGAACACCCATGCCGTCGCGATGCCGGCCAGCACGGCGGCGGCGTCGAGGAGGGCGAGACCGAAGGCGACGCGACGGCGCATCGGCTACTGAGCGACGACGTTCGAGCCCGCGGCGCCGCCGGAGATGATGTTCCGGTAGATGGCGGACCCGGACACGGCCGGGGCGAGGACCGCCTGGATCCGTCGGAAGAAGCGCTCGACGTTCGTGATGGTCTTCGCGGGCACGTACACGATGTCGCCGCGCTGGAGGTAGACCATCTGGGAGAAGTCCCCCTTGCCGTAGATCGCGTCGACGTTGACGGTGAAGAGCGTGGGCTTGTCGACGCCGCCGCGGATGACGAGGACGTTGCTCGTGCGCGCGTCGGGGTTGATGCCGCCGGTGCGCGTCAGGGCCTCGAGCAGGGACATCTCGTTCACGATCTGGAGCACCTGGGGGGTCTCCACCTCGCCGATGACGACCACCTTCTGGTTGGTCACCGCCGTGATGTTCACGGAGACCTGCGCGTCCACGTAGTACTCGTCGATCGCGCTCTGGAGCTTCGCCACCACGGCCTCGTAGCCGAGGCCCGCGAGGACCACGCGCCCGACGAGGGGGTAGGTGATCGCGCCGTCGGGGGCGATCGTCACGTCGACCGTCAGATCGTCGTGCCGCCACACCCAGATGCGCAGGCTGTCCCCCGGGCCGAACATGAACGCCTGGGCCGAGGGGAGCCGCAGCACCTCGTCGGTGTCCGCCACGTTCGGGGGGGCCTGCATGGGCGCGCACGCGGGGAGCGCGCAGAGGAGGCCGAGCAATAGGTGCGACAGCCGCATGGGCGCCCGCATACCACAGCGCGGCGTCGGCCGCGAGCAAGCTCACGAGGAGCGCCCGTTGTTCCGGGCCGCCCCGCCGCGTTGTTCCCGGTTGCCACGGAACGACCCGCGTGGCTATAGGGCGGGGGCCGCCCGGCCAGGGCCCCTCGTCCGCCCGCCCCAGGCAGATGACGAGGCGGCTGCCTCGCCTTCCGGCGCCACGGAGTTCATGGAGCTTCTCAAGGTCTACGCCGCGCTGCTCCGGAGGAAGTGGATCTTCCTCCAGGCCATCGTGTTCTTCACGGTGGGCGCGGGTGCGCTCGCGATGGTGCTCCCCAAGCGGTACCAGGCCACGGCGAAGCTGTCGGTGGAGTCCTCGTCCGCCGAGCTCTCGATCCTCGGCGAGATGGACCTCGGCGAGATGGCGCAGTCGCTCTCGGGCTCGAGCGACGACATGCAGACCAAGATCTCGCTCGCGCAGATGCGCCCCGTCCTGGACGAGGTGGTGTGGCGCCTCCAGCTCCGCGACACCGACGGCGAGCTGCTCGTGGCGGAGAAGCTCCTGGTGCCCGGCATCGACGGCGAGCTGCTCGCGCAGCCCTACGTCGAGATCACGCAGGCGCAGGGCACGAACATCCTCCTGTTCACCGCGAACGCCGGCACCCCCGAGCTCTCCGCCCTCCTCGCCGACACCATCGTCACCGTGTACCTCGAAGTCACGATGGAGAGCGCGAAGAAGGACACGCGGGAGGCGCTCAAGTTCGTCGAGTCCGAGCTCGAGAAGCTCCAGTCCGAATTCGACGTCGCGCTCGGTCGCGTCGCCTCGGCGCTCCAGGCCGAGCAGATCATCGATCTCGACGCGGAGACCAAGGCCGCGGTGGGCCGCGCCAGCACGCTCGTGGGCGAGATCGTCACGGTCGACGCCGAGATGGCCGATCTCCAGGCCCAGATCCGGCAGATCAAGCGCGGGAACGACGCCGAGTCCGTGGCCCTCGTGAGCCCGGGCTCCATCGCCACGAACATCCAGGTACGCGAGCTGCGCGGCAAGCTGACCGAGATCCGGTTGAGCCGCCAATCCCAGCTCCTCGACAAGACGCCGAAGCACCCGGACATCCTCGACCTCGATCGCCAGATCGCCAGCGTCGAGGCCGAGATCACGCTGGCGCTACGCGAGCAGCACGAGCTCGACCCGGCGGTCGAGGGGCTCCAGGTACAGTACGCGGGCCTGCTCATGCGCCGCGGCGAGCTCGTGTCCGCGGTGCAGGCCACCGTGGCCGAGGCCGGCACCTTCCCCGAGAAGGGCCGGAAGATCGCCGAGCTCCAGCTCACCGCCGACGCGACTCAGTCGATCTACAAGTCGCTCCTCGAGCAGCAGTACCAGATCGCCGTGGCCGAGGCGATGACCGTGTCGGACATGAAGTCCGTCGAGCCGGCCAAGGCGCCCGATCGCGCCGCGGAGCCGAAGCTCCTCGTCTACCTGGTGCTCGGCGGCATCGTCGGCATCGGCATGGGGTTCGGCCTCGTCTTCCTGCTCGAGTACGTCGACGACAGCATCAAGTCGGGGGAGGACATCCGGCTCGCCTGGCCGCTCCCGGTGCTCGGCCTCGTGCCGACCTACAAGCTCAAGGGCGCCACCCAGCTCATCCACGGCCTCCCGCCGACCGATCCGTTGTTCGAGTCGTACCGCGCCATCCGCAACAGCATCGCGTTCGCGGGTGTCGACGCGCCGATCGACATCCTCACCGTCACGTCGAGCATCCCGGGGGAGGGCAAGAGCACCTTCTGCACGAACCTCGCGATCTGCCTCGCGAACGACGGCAAGCGCGTGGTCATCGTGGACTGTGACCTGCGGCGCCCCACCCAGCACAAGAGCTTCCCGACGCTCGGTAACGACCGCGGCGTGTCCTCGGTGCTCTCGCAGACCATGGTGCTCGCGGACGCCGTGCAGTCCACGCCCGTCGCCAACCTCTCCATCCTCACGTCCGGCCCGCTCCCGAACAACCCGGGGCGCCTCGTCGAGAGCCTGCGGCTCCGCCAGATGTTGCAGGAGCTCGCGCGCAACTTCGACATGGTGCTGGTGGACGCGCCGCCCATCCTCGCCGTGGGGGACGCCCTGAACCTCGGGCGCGCCTCGAAGGGCACCCTCATCGTCGTCGAGGCGGGCCGCACGACCCGCCGGATGTTGACCGACCTGCGCGGCCGCATCGAGGGCAGCGGGTTCGAGCCGATCGGCATCGTCCTGAACAAGGTCGACGCGCGAACCAGCGGGTATGGAAACTACCGGGCGTATACCCGCCTGTATGCCCAGCGTCCCCAGGACGTGGGCCCCAAGGCCAAGGGCGCATGATGCTCCTCTCTCTCCTGGTCGCGTGTGGTGCCGGCCCCGACGAGATCGCGACAGCGATCAAGTCGGAGAACCCGGTGATGCGCGAAGACGGCGCGAAGATCGCCCAGAACTTTGACGATACCGTGGTGATCGAGGCCCTGGTCTCCGTCCTCGCCGACCCCTCCGAGCAGGTCCGGCTCAACGCCGTCGAGTCCCTCGCAGAGCTCGAGGCGACCACGGCGGCGCCCGCGCTCGTCGAGCGGCTGGAGAAGGACGAGAGCCCGAAGGTCAAGCGCGCTGCGGCGGACGCGATCGGCCGGCTCGTCGCGAAAGAGGGCGTGCCCGCGCTCCTCGCCTACCTCGCCACGTTCCCCTCGAACGACCGCGAGCAGCTCGCCGCGATCTGGGCCATCGGCCACATCGGGGACGAGGGCGGACTCGAGCCCGACGTCAAGAAGAGCGCCCTGCTCGCGCTCGTGCAGATTCGCGACACGACGACCGATCCCTACGTCCGCTACAACACCAACGCGGCGTTGCGGACCCTCAAGTAGCCGTCACGGCTCCCAGCGAGTGAGCGTGTTCGGGGCGCGCTCCGGCACCCACGGGAGCACCGGGCCGCCGAGGCCGCGGTCGCCGAGGGGAGGGGAGACCGGGGCAGGCACGTCCGTGCGGTTCTCGCAGCGGAGCGTGACCATCCAGCGCTCGTCGGGCTCCTCGAGAGACACGATCCGCTCGAAGCGCAGGTTCCAGCTGCCCCGCCAGGGGAGGAGCCACATGACGCCACCGGAGAGCCGGCCTGGGTCCGGGGCCTTCTCGACGCTGCGGGCGCTCCCGATGAGGTACAGCCGCGGCCGGATCTGTTCGCGCCCGGACACGACCCACGCGAGGTTCTCGGGGGCCACCTCGACGCGCACCGAGGACAGGCCGATCTCGGTGAGGTTCATCCACGCGGTGTACCGGATCAACGCGGCTTCGGGCGGAGCATCCACGTCGCGGAGCTCCCAGTCGACGCCCACACCGAGGGAAGGAACGGGGGCCTTCTTCACCACGCGGAGGGGGCCGACCTCCTCCTCCGCGCGCTCCACGGCGCGCCGCGCGGGCCCGCCGCTCCGGTGGGTCACCGCCACCTCGTCGCGATTGCGGCGTCGCACGTCGAACGAGGGAGACAGGACGGTGTCCGCGACGAGGTACACGCCGTACAGGACGGGGGCGCGCTCCAGGGCCTCGTCGAACAGCTTCTCCCCGGCGAGGAGCGAGCCCGCGACCGCGGTGTCGCGCCACGCGGTGGGGGAGAGCGCGTCGAGGGGGAGCCCGCGACCCGTCGCGTCGAGCAGCCGCCAGTGGACGTCGGCCTGGGCAACCACGGGCCCGAACGCCGCGCTTGCCCGGGTGCCTCCCATGGTGTCCTCCACGATCTGCTGGTAGCGCCGCCCGTAGTGGAAACCGACGCGGTGCAGCCCGTTCCCCACGGGGACCGCCTCCCAACGTGGCGCGGGCTGGGTGTCAGGGGGCTGGAGGTCCGCGGGCAGAGGCACCGCCCAGGCGAGCTCCGCGGGAAGCGGGCCGTGCAGCACGGGTGCGGCGGCGAGCGCACCCGTGAGGAGCGGCACGAGCATCGTCACCACGCTACCATGCGCCATGTTCGGGCTGTTGGTGCTCCCGGCGGCGGCGGAGCCGTGGTTGGATCCGGTCGCCACCGCGGCGAGCGAGTGCGTGCGTGCCCACGCCGTGGACACGTTCCTGGGGGACGGCCGCCGCGCGCCGATCGACCTCGCCCGCAAGCTCGACGCGGACTGCGCCGAACCTCTCGCCGTCGATCTGCGCCCCGAGCAGGACGTGGACGGGTGGCGCCCCACCTGGGCCGTCCGCCCGTGGCTGCGCGTGAGCGGCGGGGACGCCGTGGCCGACAACCTCCGCGGGGACATCGAGCCCGGGCTGGTCACCGGGACGCTGGGCGCCGCGGGATCGTTCTACGCCGGCCCGTTCACCGTGCTCGTCGAGCCCGAGGTGCAGGGCGGCGTGGTCCCGGGGCTGACCGGGGATGCCCGCTTCGCGACGTTGTGGGGCGGCGTGGCGTGGCGGGGGCTCTCCCTCGGCTTCGGGCTGCGCGACCGTTGGCTCGGCCCCGGGCGCCACGGCGCGCTGCTGCTGTCCGACAATGCGCGTCCCCCGTGGCTCGCCACCGGCGTGGTCGAGGGGCGCCTCCCCGCGTGGTTCGATCGGCTCGGGCGCTTCCGCGTCGAGGCGGGGGCCGGTTGGCTCGCCGAGCCGCGGGACGACGTGACGCGACCCGGCCTGCTCCTCATGGATCTGCGGTGGTTGCCGGTGCCCTGGATCGAGCTCGGCGCCACGCGCCTCTCCCTCTTCGGCGGCGTCGATCGCCCCGCGGTGAACGTGGGGCAGCTGCTCGTCCCCACCGAGCCCCACATCTACGAGGATCCCGACCAGGAGCTGCCCGATCAGAACGAGCTCGCGGCGCTGGACGCGCGTGTGACCCTCCCGCTTGGCGCGTGGACCCAGCTCCCCGTGGACTACGTGGAGGCGTGGTGGCAGTACGGCGGCGAGGACGTGATCGGGCGCAAGCTCGGCCCGATCCCGTACCCGTCGCTCGCCGGTGTCGGCAATCTCTACGGCGGCGCGGTGAAGATCGCGCCCATCGTCGTGACGGCTGAGTACACGCGGCTGCTGGACGACTACTTCCGCTGGTACGTCGCGCACCGCGTGTATCACGACGGTTTCACCCAGGACGACCGTGTGATGGGGCACTTCGGCGGGCCGGACAGCGAGACGGTGTACGGCGCCGTTGCCTG
Organism: Myxococcota bacterium; assembly: GCA_040386535.1. Lineage (GTDB taxonomy): Bacteria > Myxococcota_A > UBA796 > UBA796 > SXON01 > CAJBVW01. Next base: position 100,162 of record JAZKFH010000013.1, read on the forward strand.
GGAGGGGGACGGCGATGCCCCCGGGCGCCTCCGCGGCTGGGTCGACTGGACGCGGCGGGTCGGCGTGGTGGAGGCCCTCAACGACAAGCTGTTCACGCTCATGACCGAGGAGCACCGGCTCCGCGCGGGCCTCGACGGCATGTGGCGGCTGCCCGAGGGTGGCTGGATCAGCGCCGGGTACAGCTACGAGCACGTCACCGGCGTGGATTTTGTGCCCGAGACCGTCGAGGATCGGCACCGCGTCTACGTCGGCGTCTCTCCTGCCCGTGTCTTCGGCTCGGGTAGCGGCCGCGGAACGGCCCGGTGACCTCCCGGCGGCCCGCGCACGAACCCGAGCCCCCGCCGCTCCCGCGCCCGCTGGCCTACCTCTGGTACGGGATGGCGGGTGGGCTCTGCGGGGGCGCGGCGATCGGCGTTCTCGAGGCCCTGGTCGTGCTCTCGGTCACGCGCCCCACCGAGTACCGGGCCCTGGTCTACGCCTGGGTGGTGTACGGCGTGTTCGGCGCCGTGGCCGGGGCCGGGGTCGGCGGGGTGCTCGTGCCGTTCGGGCGGCTCGTGGGCATGGTGGCGGCGCGGGCGTGGTGCCTCGGCTTCTTCGCCGTCGCGGCGGGGCTCGGCGCCGTCGTCCTCCAGCGCACGCTCACCGCGCGGCTCGATCCCGGTGTCGGCGCCGCGGTGCTCGGCGTGCTGGCCCTCGTAGCCGTTGTCGGCGTGTGGTTCGGCGGCCACCTGCTCACCAAGACGCCGCTGCGGATCCTCACGCGCCCCCGCGGCACCGCGGGCTTCTGGGGGGCCGGCCTCGGCGTGGCGACGCTGCTGTCGCTCTCGCCCGCGCCCGGCGGCGCGGGGAACATCGCGCCCCGCCGCGCCCAGCCCGCCACGTTCGCCGAGAAGCCGGACGTGCTCCTGATCGTCGTCGAGGGGCTCCGCGCGGACGCTCTCCCCACGATGCCGGCGCTCGCGGCCTTCGCGTTGGACGCGGTGGTGTTCGATCAGCACGTCGCGGCCTCGTCGTGGGCCCGCGCGTCCGTGGCCTCGCTGCTGAGCGCGCGCGCTCCCTCGCGCCACGGCGCGGCGGCCCGCGACGGCGTGCTCGCGGACCCCGTCGTCACCGTCGCCGAGCTCCTCCGGGACGCCGGCTACGCCACGGGCGGTCTCCCCAACAGCCCCGACCTGTCCGCCACCTGGGGCTTCGACCAGGGCTTCGACTGGTATCCGTACGACCCCGACTACCCGCTCGGCGCCTCGGCGAGCGTGCACATGCTCGCGCTCTACGGGACGGCGTCCGGCCTGTTCGCCCGGTTCGATCCCACCGAGCGGCGCCACCATCACTACCGGCCCGCCGACGAACAGTTTGCCCGCGCGCACACCTTCCTCGACGCGAACCGCGCCGGAGGCGCCGCGGGCGGCGATCGCGCCTTCCTCTTCGTGCACCTCCGGGAACCGCAGGCCCCGTGGTTCCCCGAACCCGCCGACGGCACCGCCTACACCCGCGAGGCACACCCCACGCCGCTCCCGGATGAGGCGCCGGCCCTCCGCGCGCGGTACGCCGTCGGGGTCGCGCGTGTCGACGCCGCGCTCGGGCGGTTCTTCGGCGAGCTCTCGGCGGCGGGCCGCTACGACGATCTCCTCATCGTCGTGACCGCCAGCCACGGTCTCGAGCTCGGCGACCACGGCGGCACCTGGGACGGCACCACGCTCTACGACGAGCTCGTGCACGTGCCGCTGCTGGTCAAGCTGCCGAGGAAGGTGCGTGCGGGCACGCGCGTGCCGTGGCAGGTGCGCCAGGTCGACATCGCCCCCACGATCGCGGATCTCACCGGGTTTGCTCCCGATCCCGCGTGGGAGGGCACCTCCCTTTTCGACGACCCGTTCGACGACCACCTCGCCCTGCTCCTGCCCTCCGAGACGGAGGCCGACGACGAGCCCCACGCGGAGTCCGACGGGGACGCGCCGGCGCCGTTCGTGCCCCCCACGTGGGCCACCCACCCGGGCAGTCGTGATGCGCTCGTAGAGCTCGACCTGGACGGTGCGTCGCTCCGCGCCGTGCGGGGCGTCGGGCGCAAGCTGGTCCAGGTGCTGCGCGCCGCGCCGAACCAGCGCCGGCTTCCGTCGCTCGCTTGTTTCGATCTGCTCGTGGATCCCGGCGAGATCCGCGACCTCACTCGCGACGAGCCTGCCTGCGCAGGCGTGCTCGCGGAGCGGCTCCAGCGCGTCGGAGAGGCGCCGCGTTTCCCGCCTGGGGCCGCGCCCTCACAAGATCCTGACAATCGATGATCCATCGTCGTGGAGGTAGGGCTATAGTGCCTCAGCTCGCGGAGTCCCCCATGCGGTTCATTCTCCTTTCGCTTGGTCTCGTCGGCTGCGACAACGACCTGGTCCTCAACGTCAAGAACGAGGATCCCGTCGTCATCGACGACGGCTCCATCAAGGGCCGCGTTTGTGACCCCTCCGGCCTCACCTGGCTGGCCGACGCGCAGGCGTACCTGAACGTCGTCGACGACGCGGGCGTCATCGTCGACACCCGGATCGCCTACACCGACACCGATGGCTTCTGGGAGATCAGCGATCTCCCCGGCGATCGCGACTACACGTACTACGTGCAGTACGGCCCCGAGGTCCTCGAGGAGGACACGGTGTGGATCGGCTCGGGTGACGACTACAAGATCCCCGAGCCCGACTGCTTCGATCCGCTCACGCTCGACGTGGCGGTGGTCACGGGTGACTTCGACGACTTCAACCTCGTCTTGAACGAGATGGGCTTCGCCAACTACGTCCTCATCACGGGTACGGACGAGTCCGACATCACGGACTTCCTCGACGATCCGGCCGAGCTCGCCAAGTACGACATCATCTTCTTCAACGGCGGGTTCGTGGAAGAGGGCGTCATCCACGACGTGGAAGACGACAGCAACACTGGCCCGACGCAGCGCATGGCGAACATCGTCAACTACGTGGAGTCGGGCGGCAGCATCTACGCGTCCGACTGGGCGTACGACGTGGTCGAGATCGGCTGGCCCGACGCCGCCGACTTCGCGGGCGCCGACGAGATCCCGGACGACGCCCAGATGGGCGACTACGAGAACGTCTCGGCCGCCATCAGCGACAACTCGCTCGCCGAGTTCCTCGGCAGCACCTACCTCGACGTCACCTACGACCTCCCCGTGTGGCCGCCCGTGATCAACGTGGCCGACTCGGTGTCCGTGCACGTCCGCGGTGACGTGCCCTACTCCGACGGGCTGTCCAACTACAGCTTGAGCGCCTCCCCGCTGCTCTACAGCTTCAACGCGGGCGACGGCAAGGTCGTGTTCAGCACGTTCCGCGTCGCGCGCAACGCGAACGACGACGTGGTCGACACGCTCCAGTACATGATGTACCGCCTCTAAGCTGCGCGAATCAGAGGTGGCGCCGCTCGCGCCACCACCCCGCGAACGCCCCTAGCCCCACGGCCAGGGGCGTTTCCGGTTGATAGCCGGTGACCGCGAGCAGCTCCGACACGTCGGCGAAGGTCTCCACGACATCGCCCGGTTGGAGCGGCAGGAGCTCCAGGATCGCCGTGCGCTCGAACAGCGCTTCGAGGGTGCGGACGATGTCGAGCAGCTCGACCGGCGCGCCCCGCCCGACGTTGACGACACGGAAGGGCGCGGCCGACTGGTGCGGGCCGCCGTACGCGCCCCCGGCCACGGGCGGGCGTGGAAGCAGGCGCACGACGGCCTCGACCACGTCGCCCACGTAGGTGAGATCGCGCCGCATGGCGCCGTGGTTGTAGAGCGGGATGGGCCGGCCTGCGAGCAGCGCCTCCGTGAAGGTCCACACCGCCATGTCGGGGCGGCTCCACGGGCCGTACACCGTGAAGAAGCGCATGCCGGTCGACGGGACGCCGAAGCGCTCGGCGTAGGCGTGGGCGTGCAGCTCGTTGGCGCGCTTGGTCGCGGCGTACAGGCTCACCGGGTGGTCGACCGCGTGGGCCTCGGCGAAGGGCTGCGTCGTGTTGGCGCCGTACACGGAGCTGGACGAGGCGAAGAGCAGGTGCGCCACGGGGTGGTGGCGGCACGCCTCGGCCACGTTGGCAAAACCCACGAGGTTGCTGCGCACGTAGGCGTTGGGATCGACGAGCGAGTAGCGGACGCCGACCTGGGCCCCGAGGTGCACGACGGCGTCGGGACGGAACGCGGCGAACAGCGCGTCGATCGCGGCGGCGTCGGCCAGATCGGCGTGGACGAAGCGGAAGCGGGGGGAGGGGAGGAGCCCCGCGAGGCGGGCGCGCTTGAGGGCAGGGTCGTAGTACGGGTTCAGATCGTCGAGCCCGAGCACCTCGGCGCCGTCCGCGAGGAGGCGCGCGGCAACGTGGCTGCCGATGAAGCCGGCCACGCCGGTGACCAACACGCGCTGGGGTTCGTGGGCGATCGCGGGCTCGGTCAACGCCCCTCCGCCCGCCCCTTATCCGGCCGCCTCTCCCCCCACCGGACGCCCGATGAGGTAGGTCGCGTGCGCGGGCGCCGACCCGAGGCGGATGCGTCCGATCTCCCAGGTGTAGTCGGGCGTGTCGATGCCAGCGACGAGGGAGCGCAGCTCCTCCTCGTTGTAGACCCGCAGGGCGGACACCATCCCGTCCCACAACACGAACAGCGGCATCACCGGCACGAGCCACGTCCAGAGCACCCACTGCCACCGGAAGGGGCGCCAGAACGGCATCGTGAGCATGACGCCGATCGGCGCGGTGAGGAGCCCGACGAAGGTGAGCGGCTCGCGGCTCACGATCTCGAACACGCCGATGGGGCGGCGCGCGGCGGCGGCGTCGGCGAGGATGCGGCGCGCGGCGTCCGGGCGGAAGTGGTGGAAGGCGTTGAAGATCGTGCGGAAGCCGGTGAGCCTCGCGGGGACGGCGGTCGCGTCGACCGGCGCGGACTCGTAGGTGATCCGCCCGCCGGAGCCCCGGGCCGCGTGTTCGAACGCGGGCTTGTTCGGGTAGAAGTCGGTGAGGTGCGCGGTCACCGGGGTGCCGGCCTCCGCCAGCGCGTCGACCACGATCCGCACGGGGCCGCCGCCCCCGGAGCACAGGTCGACGATGGAGGTGCTGCCGCTCGCCTTCATCGCCTCCGCGAGCTTCGGCCCGAGCAGCTTCGCGTGGCCGCTCACGCGCACGGCCATCTCCAGGTACGCGGTGCCGCCGTCCCGCAGGATGGCGGGGAACCAGGAGAGATCTTCGAGCTCGACCAGGTGGATCCGCTTCATGTGGCCTCCGAGATGGGCGGGGGTTCGATCCCGCCGAAGTGTGCGATGAGCGAGCCGACGACCGCGTCGAGCGGGTAGCCCTCGAGATCGAGCACGTAGTGCTGGAAGATTCCGTCCAGCGCGGCGAACAGGAGGGCGGCCTCGACCTCGGGGCCGGGCCGGCCGATGGCGGTGAGGAGCCCGCCGAACGCGGCGAGCAGCGTGGCGTTCCAGGCGCGCACGCCCTCCCCGAGGCCGGCGAGGATGCCGGGCTGGAAGCGGACCCCGTACGTGACACGCCAGAAGTCGGGGTTCTGTCGGACGATATCCGCGCTCACGCGCAGGAGCTTCCCCAGCTGGGCGCGCGGATCGGTCAGCGCCGCGATGTGGGCGAACGGCGCCGCCACGCGGGCCTGGTTCTGCTCGAACAGGGCCTGGAGCAAGGCCTCCTTGCTCGGGAAGTAGTGGTACAGGAGGCCCGAGGCCACCTTTGCCTCGTCGGCGATACGGCGGATCGAGGTCGCCTCGTACCCCGACGTGGCGAACGCGCGCAGCGCCGCGTCGAGCAGGTGATCGCGCATGTCGCCGGGGGGGCGTGGGGTCTTGGCGCGTGGGGACATCGGGTTCGCCGTTGATTGAACGTTCAATCAATAGCGCGACGCCCGTCCGGTGTCCAGATCGCGTCTCCGCGGCGCCTACTACACCTCGTCGACCTGCTCGTCGCAGTCGTTGTCCAGGCCGTCGTCGGGGAGCTCGACCGCGCCGGTGTGGCTGGTGGGGTCCACGTCGTCACAGTCGTCGCACTGGTCGACGTACCCGAGCGGCGGATCACAGGCGTAGATCACGTCGTCCGGATCGCCGTGCCCGTCGCGGTCGGCGTCGTTGCAGTAGGCGGCGCCGCCCTCGTCCACCTGGAAGTCACAGTCGTCGTCCGCCGCGTTGCACGCCTCGATGGCGGCCGGGTTCACGTTCCGATCCCCCTCGTCACAGTCTCCGCCCGCCGTCGCGAACCCCAGCGGCGGGTCGCAGGCCTGGATGGCGTCCGCGTCGCTCCCGTAGCCGTCGCCGTCACTGTCGCGGAACCACGTGACCGGCGTGACGCCGCCCGAACAGGTCACCGTCACCGCGTCCCCGTCCAGATCGGACAGATCGATCCAACACCCCAGAATCCCCCAAAGGATCATGGTTTCCCCCTTTCCAACCTGATGATCAGGAGGTAGACACCTCGTCGGGAACCGCAGGCGCGGCCCATTGTCCGAGCAGGAGGGCCGAACAGCAGCCCACATACGGGGAGGCGGTGTAAGCCCCACGCCCTCTCCCCGTTCTGCCCTCGCCAAAGGAGAGTCCCATGACCCGCCGCCTCGTCGCCTCCCTCCTCATCGCGCTCCTCGCCCCGACCACCGCCCTCGCCTGCGCGATGCCGCGCCGCTTCGAGGCCAAGGCGCTGGCCAACGTGATGGACGAGATCGACGCCGCCGCCGCGCCGGCCGCCCCGGTGCAGGCCGCGCCCGTACAGACAGCGCCGGCGGTCCAGACCGTCGCGTCGGCGCAGGCTTCCGCACAGGCCTCCGTGCCGACCTCGATGATCCCCGAAGCCGCCGCGGCGCAGACCCCGTGAACGGGGGCACCGCGGTGACCACGACCCCGATGACTACGACCCCGGTGCTACGCTCGCCGCCATGAACCGGGCCGCCCTCCTCCTCCTCGCGGGTTGCGCGGCGTCCGCCGCCCCTCCGATCGCACCCGCCTTCCCGCCCGCGTCGGCCGAGGCGGGGCTCGCCGTGCTCCGTGGGGCCGACTGCGCGACGTGCCACACCATCCCCGGCGTCGAGGTTCCCGGCCGAACCGCCTCGTGTGTCGGCTGCCACGCCTGGGTCAAGACGGTCGCGCAGAACCCGAAGGCGCGCGCGGTCGCGATGTCCGTGTTCCCGAAGTGGGAGCGCTACGAGCGCAGCGTCCGCTCCTACGCGGAGGTGCCCGACCTCGGCGCGGCGGCGGCGCGGCTGGACCCCGCGTGGTGGGGCCGCTACCTCCACGATCCGCACGATCTGCGCCCCGCCATGGACGAGACCATGGTGCGCGTGGGCCTCGACGCGTCCGCGCTCGACGCGATCTCCGCGTGGGCGGCCAGCCGCGTGGTGCCCGTGCCCGCCACGCCCGCCCCCGACCCCGCCAACCTCGCGCGCGGCGAGGCCCTGTTCACGACGAAGGGGTGCGTGGCCTGCCACACGTTCGGCGCCTGGGGCGCGGGCCACGCTGGCGTCCCGGCCGCGCCCGACCTGCGCCACGCGCGTGACCGCATGACCGACGATGCCGTCGTCGCCTGGATCGTGGACCCCTCCGCCGTGAGCCCTGGCGCCACAATGCCCGCGCTCGGGGTCACCCGGGACGAAGCGATCGCCCTGCGCGACTGGATCGTGCTCGCGACGCCCGGCGGTGCCCGTCCGGCCGCGCCCGCCGCGCTCCCCGTCGTCACGCGCCCGGTGACCTACGCCGAGGTCGAGGAGAAGGTGTTCGGCAAGATCTGCATCCACTGCCACATGGACCCCGCGCAGAACGAGGGGCGCGCGGGGCCCGGCAACGCCGGCGGATTCGGCTGGCCAGCCACGGGCATCGAGCTCCAGAACATCGCGAGCGTGCGCGAACACGGGCCGGCGATCGTGGACGCGCTCCTGCGCCGTCGCGACGAGGCCGCGCGCGACGTGGTGCGCCCGGGCGAGGCTCCCGCCACGATCACGCGCCCCGTGAAGCCGGGCATGCCGCTCGGCCTGCCGCCCATCCCCGACGCGGACATCGCGCTGGTGCGGGCGTGGTACGCGCAGGGGGCGCCGGAGTAGCTCGCGTCTTGGAGCACCGGGCCTACGACACCGGCGCCGCCTACAACACCGGCGGCGCCACCTCGGGATCGCCGGCCCCCGCCTCCACGTCTCCCTTGGCCTCGGCCCCCTCCACGATCGGCGCCACGGTGGGCGGGAGGGGCTCGACCACCGGGGCCTCGGGCGCCCGCGCGACCGGGTACGACAGGCCGAACGGGGGGAGGGGCGCGCCGTCCTCGAGGGTCGGCACTGGCAGCATTCCCGGCGGCACGCTGCCGCGCTCGAAGCCGAGCCACCGCTTGTCGGAGGGGAGGAGCACCACCCCGTCGGGCACCGGAAAACGTTCGTCGGGCACGTTCGGGAGCGCGGCCATGATGCGGCTCCACACGGGGAGGGCGGACTTGCCGCCGGTCTCCTTGTCGCCGATGGACGCGGTGCCGTCGGTGCCGACCCACACGGCCACGGTGTAGCGGGGCGAGTAGCCGACGAACCACGCGTCCACGAAGTTGGACGTGGTGCCGGTCTTTCCCGCGAAATCCATGCCCGGGCGGCGGCCCTTCTTGGCGGTGCCGGCGTCGAACACGTTGCGCATCATGTCGACCGTCACGTAGGCGGTGGCGGCGTCCATCACGCGGGTGCCGCCGCCGCCGGGCATCTCGCGCTCGCTCGCGCCGGGCACCGCCACGCGCTCTCCCGCCCGCGCGAGCTCGCGTCCGTTCCGGTCGAGCACGCGGGTGAGGTAGACCGGATCGATGTGGATGCCCATGCGGGCGATGGACGCGTAGCCGACGGCGAGGTCCATCGGGGTGACCTCGGAGGAGCCGAGGGCCACGGTCAGATCGCGGCGGAGCGGTGTACGGACGCCCAGCGCGCTGGCGAGCGACGTGACCTTCTCGATGCCGATCTCGTAGCCGAGCCGCACGGCGACGGTGTTGAGCGAGAGCGCGATCGCGTTCCGGAGCGGGATGGGGCCGTGGTACTTGCCGTCGTAGTTCTTCGGGCGCCACAACAGCCCGTTCGTGCCGGGGATGGCGAACGGGGCGTCGTTCACGATGTCGGTCTGGCGATAGCCGCTCGCCAGGGCCGCGGCGTAGACGAAGGGCTTGAAGGCGCTGCCCGCCTGCCGCTTCGCCTGGGTGGCGCGGATGAAGCCCTCCAGGCCGACGTCGAAGCCGCCGGAGATGGCGACGACGTTGCCGGTCTGGTTCTCGATGACGACGGCGGCGGACTCGGCCCACGGACGGGCGCGGCGATGTACGGTGCCCTCGGGGGGCGGCGCCGTGTCGGGGTCCCGCTCGGGGATGCAGACGTCCAGCACGTCTCCGGGCTTCAGGACGGCCGAGAGCGCCTGCGGAGGCTTGCCGGAGCCCGTGCGCACCTTCGCCGCGAGATCCTCGGCCGCGAGGGTGAAGTGGTAGGGGCCGGCGTCGACCCCGCCCGCGGCGCCCACGGCGAGGCCCGAGAAACACTCGCCGGGGCCGGGGGGGCGGAAGGCGCCGGTCTGCGGGTCGAGCCGGAGGCGATCGCCGCGCTGGAGGAAGCCCGCGCGCGCCTCCTCCGGGATGTTCCGGGTCGGGCCACGCGCGCCCTGCCGGGTCTCGAGCGCCGCGAGCCCCTCGCGCACGGCGGCCTCGACCTCCATCTGGACCGCGGGCATCAGCGGGGTGTAGACCTGGAGCCCCTCGAGGAAGGGCAGATCCTCGCCGAAGATGCGCCGCACCTCGCGCCGGGTCTCCGTGAGGAACGCGGTGTTGGCGCCGCGATCGGGCGACTGGCGCGGGACGAGCACCGGATCGGTGAGGTGGTCGCTGGCGGTCACCGCGTCGAGGAAGCCCTGGGCGACCATGAGCCGCAGCACGGTCTCGCGGCGGCTCGCGGCGAGCTCGGGATCGTGGCGGGGGGAGTAGCGCGACGGCGCGGGGACGAGGCCCGCGAGCATCGCGGCCTGCCCCGCGTCGAGCTCGCGCGCCGAGAGGCCGAAGTAGTCCTGGGCGGCGGCCTCCACCCCGTAGTTGCCGCTCCCGAGCGCGGCGTAGTTCACGTACAGCTCCAGGAGCTCCATCTTGTCGAGCTCGTCCTCCAATCGGTAGGCGAGGACCGCCTCGCGCAGCTTGCGACGGTAGCTGCGCTCCTTGCCGACGAGCAGGTTCTTCACGAGCTGCTGGGTGATGGTCGAGCCGCCCTGGCGGGTCTCGCCGCCACGCAGGTTCACCAGGAGCGCGCGCGCGATGCCGATGGGATCGACGCCTTCGTGCTCGAAGAAGCGACGGTCCTCGCTGGCGACGAAGGCCTGCCACACGTGCGGCGGCAGCTCGGCGATCGGCACCCACACGCGGCGCTCGAGGTAGAACTGATCGACCCGCGATCCGTCCGCCGCGAACACCTGCACGCTGCACGGGATACGGAATTCTGCGTCCCGGCCGAGCTCCGGCGGGAGCGTGGAGAGGATCTCCCGGTTGAACCAGGAATACCCGAAGCCCGCGGCGATCCCCGCCGCCACACCGGCCACGATGCCGATGCCGAAGCTCCACCGGAGCACGCGGCCCGCCGCGTGGCCGAGCTTCTGGCGGAACGTGGTGGGCGGGCTGGGGCTCATCCTCTCGGCATGCGAAGGAGAGAGCCTAACGCCGGAAGCGGCCCCGGCGCCTTCCGGGCCGCTTGCGCCCGTCCTCACCGACGTGCGGCTGCCGCTCCTCGTGGTCGAGGACGCGTTCCGCTGGGACGACGAGTTCCGCGGGCTCGCCACCATGGCCATCGAGCTCGGCCTCTCCGACATCCCGGGAACGGTGGTCCGCGTCCCGGGGGACGGCGCGCCCCCGAGCGTGCTCATGGCGTTACCGGGGAGTCGTCGCCAGGTCGATGCGCGGTTCCTCGCGCGCGGCACCGACAAGGCCCTCGAGCTCGAGTTGGAGCTCTGTGTCGCGGGGGAGGGGTGCGAGTCCACGATCGCGACGGGGACGCGCGAAGCGCCCTGGGAGGCCTTCGGAGCGCTGCTCGAGGGGGCCTCGTCCGCGCTCGGGCAGCCCGTGCCCGACGAGGTCGCGGCGGCGTGGCGGAAGCCGGGATCGAAGGACCCCTACGCCGAGCTGATCACCGGTCGCGGCGCCGCGATCTACTACGGCATCCTCCCGCCACCGCAGGACCCCACCGATACCCGCCAGAACTCCGTCCGCCGCGCGGTCCTCATCGATCCCGAGCAGCCGATCGCGCTCTGGGCGTCCGCCCGATGGGAGGTCGGCGCCACGAGCGACGGCGGCAAGGCGGCCGATCTGCTCGCGCGCGCCGCGCTCGTCCGCCCCCACTCCCGGATCCTCGACGCCGACCGGGCGACCGTGCTCAGCGCCACCGGCAAGGCCGATCAGGCCGTGCTCGCCTGGGAGCAGCTGCGCGGCGGCGCGATGAACGATCCACGGTTCCTCGAGCCCACGGCGCGCGCGCTCCTCGCCGCCCGCCGCCCCGCGGACGCGCGCGTCGTGCTCGACGCCCTCCCGACGGAGTTCCGCTGGATCCCCCGCGTGGCCGAGCTGCGCGTGGCGATCACCGAGGCCGTGGATGGGACGGCGGGCCTCGATCCGCTCCTCGCGCACTGGCAGGAGACCGACCCGCGCGCCGTCGCGCCCGTGCGGCGCCGCCTCGATCTGCGCGTCCAGGGGCAGCGCTTCGAGGAGGCGTTGGGCCTCTTGCCCGCGCTCCGCTCCCGCGCGCCCGGGCCCCTCACCGACGCGTTGGAAGTCGCGCTGCTCGTGGCCGTCGGGCGCGTGCGGGACGCCGCCGATCGCGCCCCCGCGGAGGTGGCCGCGCGGCTCCAGGCGCGCGCGGAACGTACGCTCGATCCCGGCTCGCCCGTCGCCGGGCTCCCGCGCGAGGACGTCGAGGCGAGGCTGGCCCGCGCGGACGGCCTGGTCTACCGGGGAGAGGCCGCGCAGGCCCTCCTCGAGGTGGACGAGGCGCTCGCCGAGCGCCCCTGGCGGGCAGAGGCCCACGTCGTGAAGGCGCGCGCGCTCGAGCGGCTGGGGCGCACCGAGGCGTCGAGCGAGGAGTGGCAGCTCGCCTGGGAGATCGATCCCGCGTTGGAGGGCGGCCCCGTGGCGGTGACGCGCATCGCGAGCACGTTCCGGTACGTCGTCTCGGCGCCGCCGCTGGAGGTGGGCGCCGCGCCGCCCCCGGTCGGGCGCCTGGGCCCAGAATTGTAGCGGTCGAGCGCGCTTGTCGTCGTCGGCTTGCTTTTGCTCTCCGTTTGTGACAAAGGGGCCCGTGGCGAGCCCGACCTGCGCAGCGTAGACGGGGCGGCCATCCTTGGAGTCGCCTTGCACCTTCCGTCGTTCCGCTCCCCCATCGCCATCGCGGCCCTGCTGCTCCTCCCGACCGCCGCGCACGCGGAGTACCCGACAGGCGTCTACCTGGGCCTGCACGGCGGAGCCGGGCTCCCGCTGCGCCCGTGGGACCTCGGCGGCGGCGTGGCGAACCCGGACGGCCTGCAGGCGGACGGGGTGCGGCCCTCCATGGACGTGCGCGGGCTCGTCGGCGCGCGCGTCGGCTACCAGATCATCCCCCGCCTCGGGGTGGAGCTCGGCGCGTCGTACACCGGCATGCCCTCGACGGCCGGCGGCGCGAACACGACATTCCTCTACGATCTCGACGCCTTCTTCCACTTCACCAACACCGACTGGGCGCCCTACGTGCTCCTCGGCGTCGGCGGCTACCACGCGCTCGAGGGCGGCGACCTCGGCTCCGACTTCGATCCCACCGGCAAGCTCGGCCTCGGGCTCCGCGGGCTCATGCTCCCCTGGCTGGCCCTGCGCGTCGAGGCGCGCGACATCGTGACCGACGGCTTCGACGATTCCGGTGCGAACAACCTCGAGTTCCGGCTCGGGCTGGATCTGTTTCCCGGGTCGCTCAAGCCGAAGGACAGCGACGAGGACGGCATCCCCGACGAGGACGACACCTGCCCCACGGTGGCGGGCGTCAAGAGCGCCAACGGGTGCCCGGACAGCGATGGCGACTCGGTCACGGACGCGTCGGACAACTGCGCCGACACCCCGGGCGAGGTCAAGCTCCAGGGCTGCGTGGACAGCGACAAGGACGGCATCATCGATCCGCAGGACCAGTGCCCGATGGAGCCCGGCCGCGACGAGAACGGTGGCTGCCCCGACAGCGACCGTGACGGCGTGCTCGACAAGGACGACGCGTGCCCCGACGTGTCCGGCAAGAAGGAGCTCGCGGGCTGCCCCGACGCCGACAGCGACGGCATCGTCGACGCGGATGACGCCTGCCCGCAGGACGCCGGCCCGCGCCGCACCAACGGCTGCCCCGACCGCGACAAGGACGGGGTGACCGACACCCTGGACAAGTGTCCCGACGTTCCCGGCCTCGTGGACTACGAGGGGTGCGTGCCCGAAGCGATGAAGAAGTTCACGGGCGCCATCAAGGGCATCAACTTCGAGACCGGCAGCGCCCGCATCCTCTCCAACTCCTACGCCCTGCTCGACAAGGCGGTGGCGGTGATGAACGAGTTCCCGGACGTGAAGCTCCGCATCGAGGGCCACACGGACGACGTGGGCAACGACACGTTCAACCTCGAGCTCTCGCAGGACCGCGCCGACTCCGTGATGGCGTACCTCGTGGCGAAGGCGATCGACCCGAGCCGGTTGACCGCCGGCGGCTTCGGCGAGACCCGCCCCGTCGGCGACAACAAGTCCTCGAAGGGGCGGAGCGCGAACCGTCGCATCGAGTTTGTGCTCGTCACCGAGTAGAGCCGGGATTCGAGCGGGGGCCTCGGCCCCCGGCGTCGACTGAAGGGGCGGTGAAAGTATGGCAAAGCTCGCGGTATGGGCGGGTTTTCTGTCGAGCTCGACCTGAATCGTCCCTTCGAACCGCCGCATCCACCCCCGACGGATTATTGCTCGCCGCATGCAACGCACTGGACAGACCAATGTTGTCGTGGGGCTCACCCTGACCATCCTGGTCGGGTTCGCCGCGATCGCCATCGACGTGTCTTCGGCCCGGGTGTCCCGGCACCAGCTGGGCAATGCCGCGGAGGCCGCCGCGCATGCGGGGGCTGCCCAGCTCGACGGCTCGGTCGAGGGCATGGACGCGGCGCGGGCCTCGGCCCTGGTGGTGGCCGAGGAGAACTTCGTGGCGGGGCTCCCGGTGAACCTCGATCTGAACGCCGACAACACCCCCGAGGGGGACGTCGTGCTCGGCTTCTGGTCGGGCGGCGCGTTCGTGCCCTCCGCCGATCCCGCGCTGGTGACCAGCGTGCGGGTGCTGGCCGAGCGGGACGATCTGCGGTCCACCTTTGCGCGCGTGGCGTTCGATGCCGACACGCTGGCGGCGGGTGACTTCGCGATCGCGCAGGCCGGTGGCCCCTCCGAGTCGGAGTGCCCGCTTCCCCTTGCCCTGGCGGACTGTGAGATCGCCGCGGTGGCGGACTCGTGCAACCTGAACGTGGTGCTCAACAGTGACCGCCTCGACAACGGCGCCTGGGCCCGCAAGGGTGGCGCGCAGGCCAACGCGTCCTACATCCGGAATTCGCTCAACTCCGCCACGTGCGCGGCCGAGAGTGAGATGGGCGAGATCCTCACGTTGAACAACGGCTCGGTCGCCAGCGGCCTCAAGGAGCTCAGCGACGCGGTGAACGCCTCCACCACCCTCTGGGATCCCGTCACCATGGGCGTCCAGCCCACCAAGCTCGCCAACAGCAGCATCAGCTCCTACGGCAAGGTCTTCTACGGCCAGCTCATGGTCTTCCATGACCCCGGCAACTGCACGAACACCAAGTACAACGGCACCCGCGAGGTCATCGGCTACGCGACCGCCGTGGTGTACGACGTGGTGCCCACCGGCGGAAGCAAGTCGCTGAGGATGCGAATCGCGTGCGACGAGAACCCCGCGGCGGGCGGCGGTGCCTACTTCGGAACGACTGTGCCCCCCCGGTTCGTCCGTTGACGAAGGAGATCTCCATGGCTCGTCGCCCTGTCCGTCGCGGTGCCGCGGCGCTCGAATTCGCGCTCGTGTTGCCCGTGCTGCTCGCCCTCACGGTCGGCATCATCGACTTCGGATGGTACTTCCAGGCCAACGGGCGTGTCGTGGCCGCGGTTCGCGAGGGGACCCGCCTCGGCGTCACCTACGCGACCGATGACAGCCCCACCCCCGAAGACGCCGCCGAGGCGCGCATCGCCGCGGTCCTCACCGAGTACAACTTCGACGCCGCCTCCGCCGACGTGGTGACCGAGTACATCGGGACCGCGCCGGACGAGATGCTCAAGGTCACGGTCACGCTGCCGTTCGATCCGCTCATCGGGCTGGTCCGCGTGGTGCTGCCGGTCGAGTTGAAGGCCTCGATGACCATGCTGCTGGAGCAGCAGGACAGCTAGGAACGACCGCTCTCGTTCCGCGTCCCCGGCTCACGGCACCGTCGGGAGCTCCTCTACGACGGGCGGCCCCAGGACCGCGCCGGGCTCGACCTTCTCCAGGGTGCAGCCGCACGTCGGGCTGGCGGACCAGCACGCCTGCCCCGGGACGAGGACCACCGACTCCTCGGCCCGGGCGCCGCCTGGGCAGATCCACCCGTCGCCGAGGGCGAGCACCGCCACGTAGGCGGTGGTCTCCTCGCGCACGGGGGTGTCCAACATCGTGATCCCGGGGGTGCTCGCCAGCGCCGATACGGGGCACGCGCCGAGCACCGGGCGGACGAACGCGGCCTCCCACGCGCTCGCCTCGAGCACGGCGCGCGCGCTCCGGTCCGCCTCGGCGACGCGGCGGTCGAGCCGGATCGCCCACGCCGTGTCGACCAGCGGCGCCACGGTGGCGGCGGCGCGGATCCTGCGCACCCGCTCGGCCTGCACCCGGGCGGCCTGACTGGCCTCGCGCCACGCGCTGCCGAACCGCTCGATCCGCCAGCCGAGGTCGACCCGCGCGGGGTCGGCGCACACGGACTTCGGGGCGACCAGGCCCGTCCACGCGGCCTGCAGGCGTGATGTGGCGCGCTCGGTCGCGATGGCCGTGTTCAGCAGCGCGTCGAGGCGCCCCTCCGCGGCGAGCAGCTCGGGCACGCCCGGAGCGAGGTCCTGGGGGGCCGCGCGCGCCACGTCGGTCACGACGGAGCAGGCAAGAGCCACCACGAGGGTGGCGAGCACGACGCGCCTCACGCTACCTCCCCGTCGGCGAAGTAGCGCCGCTCGAGCGACTCGCCGCGCCGCACCTCGGCGATCCGCGCGCCTTCGGAGAGGAGGGCGCGCAGGAGCTCGGACGTGGCGTCCTCGGGGGGCACGCCCTCGGGGACACGCAGGGTGACCACCTCGCCGCGGCCGGCCGGGTAGGGCGGCGCGAGGCGCACGAACACCTCGCGGTCGCGCCCGGTGAGGGCCGCGAGCGGGCCGGCGCGCGTGCACCGCCCCTTGTCGATGAACACGACCCAGTCGCAGATCTGCTCGAGCTCCGCGAGGTTGTGCGAGCTCACCAGCACGGTGCGGCGGCCCTGCTCGGCGGCGATGCGGTCGCGCAGGTGCCGGGCCTGTGCCGGGTCGAGCCCGGACGTGGGTTCGTCGAGCATCACGAGCTCCGGGTCTCCGAGCAGGGCGGAGGCGACGGTGACGCGGCGGCGCATGCCGTGGGAGAGGGTGCCGACGCGCGCGTCGGCGCGGTCGGAGAGCAGGACGGCCTCGAGCACCCCGTCGACCGCGCGGCGCGCCGCGGGCCCGTCGAGGCCCTGGAGCCGCGCCCACACCGTGAGCAATTGGCGCGGGGTCGAGGCGGTGGGCAGCTCCGCGTCTTGCGGGAGGATGCCGACCCGCCCGCGGTGGGTGTCGGGCGAGAAGGGGCCACGTCCCAACAGATCGACGGTGCCCTCGTCCGGCGCGAGGAACCCCGCGAGGATGGACATGGTCGTGGTCTTGCCTGCGCCGTTGGGCCCCACGAGCCCGCAGATCGAGCCCACGGGCACGACCAGGTCGAGCCCGTCGAGCGCACGTGCCTTGCGATACCGCTTGACCAGCCCCTGGCACCGGATGGCGTCGACGCTCACAGGTCCCTCCGCGCGAAGACCACGTGCCCGAGTGAATAGTAGAGCACCGCGAGCACCACGCTCCGCGCGACCGCGCCCCCGAACGTGGCGAGATCGAGCGACCAGAAGTCGACCCACGCGGACGTGGCGATGAACATCCCCGCGAGGTCGGCGAGGCGCCCGATGACGGTGATGCCGGCGCTCTCGGCGAGCCAATACGCCGCGATCGGCATGGCGAGCAGGATGCCGGCGGCCACGACGCGCGCGCCGTTGGGGGAGGGGATCCACTGCGACGCGGCGAGGCCCAGCCCGGCGAACGGGAGCGCCCAAACGGCGGCGCGCGCGGTCCGGTCGAGGATGGAGAGAGCGAGCTCGATGGGCGCGTTGCCGCTCATCAGGGTCATCCCCATGCCCCACGCGACCACGCCGCCGATCACGGCGGCCACGGCGGCGATGAGGAGCTGCCCGAACAGCTTGCCGAGGCCGATCTGCAGGCGTCCGGTGCGGCACAACAGGTAGCGCACGCTCCGGCTCTTCACCTCCGCGGCGATCGAGCCGGACGCGGAGAACAGCAGCACCACCGGGAGCAGCGCCATCGACGCCATGCCGGTCCAGAGGCCGAGCAGCGGCTCTTCCAGGAGCTTCGTCGCGTTGGTCTCGGAGCCGACGATCCCGGCCACCAGCCGAACCAGCTCGCCGTTGTTCAGGAGGGTCCCCATCATCGCGCCGGGGCGCTCGGTGGCGGGCACGCCGAGCGTGGCGGCGGCAGTCTGCTCCAGGCTCTTGAGGATCTGGACGAGGATCCACGTCGCGGCCGCGATGCCGCCGGCGTAGCCGAGGAGCACGAGCTGGAACAGGCGCGTGCGCACGGCCTCGCCGAGCTCGTAGACCGCCACCCACCAAACGTCCGCGAGAAAACGACTCACTCGCCCAGCCAGGGTTCGCCGCTCGGACCAGCGACCCCTTCGAGCCGCACCAGCGCGTCCAGCGCATCGCCCGAGAGGTAGGAGAAGGGATCCACCGCGGCGTCGTCGACCTCGGCGTAGACATCGGCGGGCACTGCCTTCTGGAGCCGATCGTCCGCCGCGATCACGATGTCGAGCGCCCCGGCGGCAAACTCCATCACGTCCCGACGGTCCACCTCCCCGGAGGCGACCGCGGCGTCGACGAAGGCGTTCACCTCGGTCTTGAGCTCGCGGTTCATCTGGTCCATGGCGTCGGTCACGGCCGCGACCTCCGCGTCCTCGAGCCCGCCCTGCTCCACGAGCGCCGCCAGCGCCTGCGCGCGGCGGGCGTCGAGCGCGGCGTTCATCGTGTCGCGGAGTTGCTCGGCGTTCGCCGGGGCCTCCGGGATGGCGCCGTCGGTCGGCGGCGCGCCCTCCTCACCGATCTCCGCGACCTCGGCGTCGTCCGGCCCACCGACGTTCCGCACCTTGCGATCGGCGCCGGAGGCCTCGAACGTGGAGGGATCCGCCCGGAGGATCGACCGGATGCTGTCCGCCGCGCCGCTCCGGCACGGCTTGCCGCCGGCCGCCTTGAGCGTGTCGAGCTCCGCGCGCATCGAGAGGAGCTCGCCCCGTGGTTGCCACGCGCCGAGGACGATGCCCGCGACCAGCGCGACCACGGCAGGGAAGAACGGCTTCAACGGGCACCTGGGAGGTCCCACAGTCCTAATCGTTGCGGACGGGCCGCGGCACCCGGCTGCGCCATCCTGCGACCGGCGCGACATTCCGCGTCGTCGTGCGTGCGTCCGGACCGCGATCGAAATGTCGCGGATGCCCTTGACAGGTAAATAGAACCATGAGAATCTGTCAGAACGTCTTCCGCGTCCGAGGTTGCCATGCTCCCCGAGTCCCTCCGCTTCCCTCCCGGCGGAAAGCCCTGGTTGTTGTACGGCCTGTTCGGGGCGAGCCTCGTGCTGAACCTCGCGCTGGCCATCAAGTTCAGCGGCTCGGACGAGCTCCCGCCCGCCGCCGTGCCGGTGGCCGCCGCCCCGATCGGGGACGACACGACGGTCTCGAACGCGCCCGTTCCCCCTGAGCTCGTGCCTCCGCTCCCGGAGCCGGAGGGCATCGCGCGCGCGGCGGGCACCCTGGTGTTCTCCGGCCCCGTCACCAGCTCGCTGTCGGTCACCTTCCAGGAGGCCCCGGCCTCGAACCCCGCCGCGCTCACGGCGGTGTTCGCGCGCCTGTTCGCGTGGGACATCGATCTGCGGCGCGATCTGCACAAGGGTGACGTGGTCGAGGTCCTCTACGAGCAGCCCGACGGCGCCGAGCCCCTCGTCCTCGCGGCGCGCCTGCGCAGCCAGCCCGGTGGGACGACCGAGAAGGTGTACTCGGCGTGGCGCTACCAGGCCCCTGGCGACCGCTTTGCGTCGTACTGGTCCGACACCGGCGAGGAGGTGCCCCGCCGCCTCATCGACGGCCCGCTGCCCGACTACGAGCAGATCACCAGCCTTTTGAAGGACCGCCCCACCCATGAGGGCATGGACTTCAAGACCCCGATCGGCACGCCCATCGTGGCGCCGCGCGCCGGCAAGGTCACCCGAACGAACTGGAACCACGCGGCCAACGGCAACTGCGTCGAGGTGCAGTTCTCCGACGGTGCGACGGCCAAGTTTCTCCACATGAACGAGAACGCGGTGAAGGACGGCCAGGCCGTCTCCGCGGGCACCGAGATCGGCAAGACCGGCAACACCGGCCGCTCCACCGGCCCCCACCTGCACTACCAGCTCGAGCGCGGCGGCCGCGTCCTCGACCCCATCGACTACCACGGCACCCTCCGCCGCCAGCTCCCCCCCGACGCGATGGCCGGGTTCGAGCAGGCGCGCAAGGAGCTCGCGGAGCAGTTGGACGGGCGGTTGGCGTCGCGCTGAGTCGTCGGTAGGCCGTCCTGGGCGCGACCCCGCCCCGAGCGGCGGGGCCGGTCCCCTACGGGCTCGCCCTTCGGGCTCGGTCCGGCGTCGCCCCCAGGGCGGAGCGCCACCGGGACCGGCCGCGCGAGGACGCGCAGCCGCCCTCCGGTGCCCTCGCGCGAGGGGGCCAGAGGGCACGGCGCGCGGATGCGCGGCGTGGTCCGGGGCCCGGCGGCGTGAGCCGCCGCCGCCCCGACGGAGGCCGGAGGCCGACCCCGGCGGACACCGACCTGGGCGTCCGCGCCCAGGTCGCGCCCGTCAGCGCCGCCGCCGCAACCCCGGCACCATCAGCGCGATGAAGAGCGGCAGGAAGCGCACGCCGAGCCCCGAGTGCGAGCAGCTGGTGCCGCCTTCGCAGCCGCCGTCCTCGCCGCCGCAGCCCGCATCGTCCCCGCCACAGCCGCCCGCGTCGTCGCAGCCGAGCTCGGCGCCGATGTCGATGTCGCCGGTATTAAGGCCGCCGTCGTCGCAGCCGATGCTGCCGCCCGCGCAGCCGGAGAGCTCGATGGGCTCGACGTCCTCGATGTCGAGCACCGCGTAGCCGCCGAGCCAGCTCTCCTCGGGCATCCACCAGATCCAGCCGAGGCCGATGCCGCGCCAGGACGGGATGGCGAGCGAGGGGAGCTCGGGGAGGAAGGAGCCGAGGAGCGTCGGGACGAACGCCGCGAGGCCGTCGGAGTAGCCTTCGGGGAGGAGCTCGTGGTCGTCCTCGACGAAGGTGAGCGCGTCGTCCACGACGATGCCGGGGGTCAGGACGCCGTCCACCAGCGGGAGATCGAGGCCGATCGAGCCGGCGAGGGTGACGCCGAACACCCGGGTTTCGCGGCCGTCGATCTGGCCGTAGGCGGCGAGGTTCAGGCCGTCGAGGTTGACGCGGAGAGGGGCGCCGTCCTCCGCGAAGGAGGTGGTGGGCGCGGCGAAGGGGCGCACCGAGAGGACCAGGGGCACGGTGGCCGGGAAGAGCGCCTCCCACGGCTCGCCGAACACGGGGCCGAACAGCGACGAGTCGAGCGCGGCGCCGCCGAGGTCGGCCACGTCGATGCAGAGCGCGCCGGTCTGGTAGGCGGCGAACAGCACCTGGTCCGCGAACCCCTGGTTGACGACGGCGGCGGCGTCGTAGGTGAGGGCGTCGTCTGGGGCGAGGCCGTCGAGCAAAGGCCAGGCCGCCGCGCCTGTGGGGACCGTGCCGCCGGGCACGCAGGTGGACACGACGCTCGGGTTGACCGAGGCGCCGAGGCCGATGAAGAGGCCGTCGGGCGCGATGGCGAAGCTGGACGGGGCGAGGCTGAGCGCGACGTCACCTTCGCCGAGCGAGAGGGAGGTCTCGATCACCAGGGCGCCGAGCGCATCTTCGAGGGTGGGCTCGATGGTGGCGCCGAGGTCGGCGAGCGAGGGGGCCACGGCGTCCTCGAGGACCCGCGTGATGAACTCGGGGTCGGTGCCGAGCAGCGTGCCGATGGCGTCGGAGAGGACGCAGCCGTCGAGGGGGTTGCCGATGGGCGCGAGATCGAAGGTGACGGCGCCGGCGGTCGCGTCGAACACGCCGTCCGCGTAGGTGATGCCGAGGGGGAGGTGCACTTCGAGCGCGACCGTCGGGAGCTCGACGCTGCACGTCTCCGCGAGGTCGGCGAGCGGGGCGCAGTCGCCGGTGGCGGTGAGGGTCGACGCGGACGAGGAGAGCGCGCCGTACACCACGAGCTCGAGCTGGCCCGCGGAAGGGATGAGCTCGACGATCTGGATGTCGAGCTCGAGGGTCAGCGGGGCGAGCGCCCATGCGAGGGTCTGCGTGGGATCGGCGTCGTCGCAGGCGAGCTCGCCGGAGAGCCCGCCCACGGGGAAGGCGTCGGGCATGATGCCGGCGATGGCCTGGCCGAGGCGGTCGAACCCGCGCGTGGAGACGTGGACGCCCACGGCGTTGTCCACGGGGTCGTAGGCGTGCGCGGGCTGCGTGAGGAGGCCGGCGGCGGCGAGGAGCAACATGCGCCCATCATCGCGGAATCAGGGCGCCGGGTCCACACGATAGAGCGTCGCCTGTACGGTGCCGCCCTCTTCGAGCCGGGCGACCGGGGTGGCGACGACCCCGGCGGTGGTGGCGGCCGCGGCGACCTTCTTCTCGTCAGGGCTCCAGTTGTAGATCATCGGAGCGCTCGCGCGTACCGACAGGAACCAGCCGCCAGGTGGGGCCGCCGACGCGCCTTCCGCGGCCGCGAGGCGCAGGATCGCGGCGGGGTCGGCCGCGCCGACGGAGCGGGCGCCCCACACGTGGGTCACCACGACCTCGGGGGCCCGCGCCTCGAGCATGCCGTAGAGCTCGTAGTCGCACACGACGAGCCGCGTGACGCCCTGCGCGCGCAACAGTTCCACGAGCGAGGCCTGGCCTGCCTCGGTGAAGGACGGCGTGCGGATCGTGTTCACGACGCGGTCCGTCTCGGCGAGGTGGAGCGCCCCGGCGAGGACGAACGGCGAGACGAACACCGCCGCGAAGCCGCCGCGCACGAGCGAACGGGGCGGGGCGAACGCGCCCGCGAGGCGGTCGGCGGCGAGGCCCACGAGCAGGGCGAGCGGCACGGAGATCTGCGCGAGGTGGTGCAGGTCGCGGTTGGCGAGCGACACGAGGAGCACCTGGAGCGGGACCGCGATGGAGAGGAACCGGAGCAGCGCACCCGAGGCGTTGCGCGCCGGCGAGCGCCACTCCATCGTGATGCCGGCCACGGTGCCCGCGAAGCCGACGAGCCGAAGGACCGACAGGGGCGCCACGGCCTCGGCACCGTAGGCGGGCGCGAAGAACGCGACCGGGTTGCCGAAGAAGTAGAGCAGGTTGGTGAGCCCCTCCCGCGCGGGAGACGGGCCCGACCAGCCTCGCCACAGGCGCGCGAACTGGAGCCCCAACGTGTCGTGCGAGACGATGTCGGGGAGCGGGGCGAGCACCTGGTGCACGTTGGCGATCAGGAGCGGCGTGATGGCGAGCAGGGGGATGCCGAGCAGCACGGCGAGGTGCGCGCGGGGCGGCGGCTTGAGCTCCGGGCGATCCCACCGCGTCACCAGCACGGCGATGCCGTACGCCACGAGCGTGGCGGCGAAGGTGACCTTCGCGGCGAGCCCGAGCCCCACCCCGAGCGCGATCGCCACGGCGCCGTGGGTGCCGCCCTTCCACCGTCGGCTCCACAGGGCCCAGATCATGAGGAGCGCCGCGGCCTGCAGCAGGATCTCGGTCCCGCCGAGCACCTTCCGGTAGAAGACGAAGCACCAGTCCGTGGCGAGGACCCAGGCGGCGGCTCCCGCGGCGATGCGCGTGCCGTGGAACAGGAGGAAACGATGTGCGAGCAAGAGCAGCAGGCCGCCGAGCGCCACATGGGTGACGACGCCCGCGGCGAGCGATCCCGTGAGCGCGCGCGCGAGCCGGGCAGGCCAGTCCGCCACGCCGCCCGTGTAGGCGTTGATGGCGAGGGGAATCTCGGCCGATCCCAGCACGAGCCGCTCGGTGGGGCGGGTGCGCGCCGCGCGGAGGAGCCCCGCCTGCTCGGCGCCGCTCACCGGAGGGTCCAACGTGACCAGGACCGTCGGCGGTGCCGGCAACGCCCAGCCGATGGCGACCTCGCCCACGAGCCCGACCGCGCGTACGGTGACCGAAGCAAGGAGGAGGTAAGCAACGAGCGCGCTCGAGGCCATCAACGCGGATCGGCTGGGGAACAGGATCATCGGCGGGGAGGGAATGCGCGGGCCTCGCGAGGCCTTCTCGGGTTGATTCCACCTGGATTCTGCACGGTCCACACCCGGCAGCTATAGTTCGATCAGCGCCCCAGCGGCGCGCGGAGCGGCGATGAGCGACAACCGACCCGAGACCCCGTCCAAGAAGCCGCCCGAGCCCAGCCTGCTCGATCAGCTTCGGGACCGGCTCGCCGAGTGGATCGACAGCCTCGTGGACCCCCCCATCCCCGTGCCCGTGCCGGTACGGCGCCGTCGGTAGCGCATCCTCGGTCGCGCCTCCCTGGCGTCGCCGAAACTCCAGCGGTACACCGCGGCAAAAATGCGAACCCCCGGGACCTTGCGGTCTCCGGGGGTTCGTCTACGTGCGTGCGCCATCGCTGGCGCGCGCCGCCGATTTACTCGGCGTTCTCGGCGTTGTCGGCGTTGTCGGCGTCCGTGTCGCCCGAGCAGGCGACGAGGGAACCGGCGAGGGCGGCGATGAGGGCGAGAACGAGCGCGGGCTTGAACATGGTGATTCTCCTCTTGCGGTGACTCCGGATGGGGATCCGGAGGGCGTGTCGCTGACGAGCATGCGCTTGCAGCGGCGGGTGGACTATGACCGATCGGATCACGTCCGTCAAGAGTTCGACACGCGGTCACATCAGGAAACGCCGCCGCACAGAAAGGAACATGGTCGTCAGCAGCGCGAGGATGGCCAGGGGTGCGGGTCCCGGGCCCGTGGCGCATCCGCAGCCGTCCGTGTCGGCCGCGACGATCTCCTCGTCACAGCCCTCGTCGTAGGTGCCGTCACAGTTGTTGTCCGCGTTGTCGTCACAGAGCTCGACGGCGCCCGGGTACACGGTGCTGCGGCTGTCGTCACAGTCGGTGCCGCCGGACACGAACGACGGGTCGCCGTCACGATCCGCGTCGTAGTTGTCGGTGCCGTTGCAGTCCTGGTCGATGAAGTCGTCCGGCGTGTCGATGTTGCCGAAGAACACGCTCGGGTTGGCGTCGTTGCAGTCGCCCTGCTCGGGTGTCTGCCCGTCGGCGTCGGCGTCGACGCGCAGCTCGTCGTCGTCGGCGAGGCCGTCACAGTCGTCGTCCACGCCGTCCGTCGGATCGGCGGCGTCCACGTGGGCGGCCGGATCGGTGTCGTCACAGTCGTCCACCGAGTCGAAGTGCCTGTCGCCGTCGAGGTCCTCGCCGGTCGCGTCATCGGGGAGGCCGTCACAGTCGTTGTCGACGCCGTCGTTCTGCGCGATGTCGATCGCCGCCGGGTACCGGTCGGCGCGAGTGTCGTCACAGTCGCCGCCGAGCTCGGTGAACCCGTCCCCGTCGTCATCCCCCGTGGCCGTGCCCTCGTCCGTCGCGCCGTCGCAATCGTTGTCGGCGGCGTCCATGATCTCGGGGGCGCCCGGCCAGGTCACGACGTTGTGTTCATCGCAGTCCGTGGAGGCGGGAAAACCGTCATGGTCGAGGTCGATGTCGACCGGCACGTCGGTGTCGACATCGGTGTCGACGACATCCGTGTCGCCCGTGTCGTCCTCGACGTCGGTGTCGCCGCCGGTGTCGACCGGGATGTCCTCGTCCACGATCCCGTCACAGTCGTTGTCCTTGTCGTCCTCCCGTTCGGTCGCGTAGACGTACGAGGCGGCGTCGTGATCGTCGCAGTCGAACACCACCGGGTAGCCGTCGGCGTCGCGATCGCGCCACCCCGCCTCGCTGCCGCCGAACGCGCCGAGGTCGGCGACGCTGCCGTCGGGATCGGTGCCCGTGCCCGCGTTCCGCATCGGCGACGTGGCGGTGGGGCGCAGATCGATCTGCTCGAAGGGGAGGGTGGGGCTCCAGCTCGCGAAGCGCGGGTCCGCCACCGTGACCGCGGAGAGCGGCGTGCCGGTACAACCCGAGGCCGAGGCCGTCGTGTACGCGATCCCGTTCGGGACGGTGAGCGCAAAGCCGTTGAAGCAGCGCAGCACGAGCGGGTTGTCGAGGAACGCCGAGTTGCTGACCGTCGAGCCGAACAGCGCGCCGGTCGCGCTCGTCGAGGTGCCGACGGCGACGAGGTTGGTGGCGACGCTCGCCTCGGTCTCGAAAACGAACCCCCACGCGCCGCCGATGGCGACGTTGTTGCGCACGGTCGAGGCCGACTTGAACGCGAACCCGTAGTTGGTCGGGTGGTAGCTCACCGAGCGCTGGACGATGGGGTCCCCGCCGGTGACGATGAAGGAGGTGAGGCCGGCGTTCCACACGCCGATCTCCTCGATGAGCGGGGTGCCGCCCTGCACCAGCAGGCCGTAGGTCGCTGGGCTCTTGATGTAGAGCTCGCGCAGGGTCGGCGATCCGCTCGCGATGACGATGGCGGTGGCCGGCGCGGGCGAGAGGGTGAAGCCCTCCAGGGCGCCTCGATCGAGCCGGACGCTCGTGGTGGCTGCCAGCGTGGTCACCGCCGGGCCGTCGGCGGAGATCACCGTCAGGTTGCGGCCGCGCAGGTCGAGATCTTCGGCGTAGGTGCCTGCCTGTACGCGGATGGTGTCGCCGTCGGTCGCGGCGGAGACGGCCGCGTTGATCGTGGCGTACGCGGCGGTCGGCCCGACCTCGAGGGTGGCGGCGCGCGCGCTGGAGAGCAGGAGGAGCAGGGTCATCGCCGCATCGTAGCAGTTGACGTCTTCTGCGCGGGGCGGTAACGGCTACCCCTCGCGGAGCGGGCCCTGTACGCGCGGATGAACCTCGGCCGCCTCTGGCTGCCCGCCGTGGTGCTGGGCGCGCAGCTGGTGCTGCTCGCGTTGTTCGTGGTGGACTGGCGGCTCCCGGTCGTCGTGACCGCGTCGTTCCTCGTCGGGGCCGTTCTGCTCGACCGGCCTGTGTGGGCCGTGGGGGGCATGCTCGCCGCGCGGCTGCTCTCCACGGGCACCACGTCGTTCTTCACGATCGGCAAGATCAGCATCGGCCTGTTCGAGCCGGTCCTGCTCGTCGCCCTCATCGCCCTCGGGCTGCGCGCGGTCTTCTCGGGCATGAAGCTCTGGCGGCCGTGGCCCTGGCAACCCGTGTTCCTCGCGATCATGGGCTGGAGCGTGGTCGGGCTGGCCTGGTGCACCAAGATGTCCGATGGCGCCAAGGAGATCGTGACGCTCGGCGTCATCCTGGCGACCGCGTCCGTCATCCTCGCGTTCCTCCGCACCTGGGACGACGTGAAGATGGCGGTCTGGGCGTGGATCGGCGCCTGTGTCGCCATCGGCGTGCTCGCCATCTTCGGCGACGCGTTCGGGCTCACCGACTACGGCAGCCAGTGGCAGGCCTCCTCCTCGGGCGGCCGCGAGACTGGCCTCGGCCAGCAGCCCAACTGGTTCGCGATGAACCTGATGTTCGTCGTGCACACCTGCGCCGCCTTCGCCCTCGTGCAGAAGCGCCCCGTGCTGCGTTGGGGCCTGCTCCTCGCCACCCTCTTCATCTTCTTCTCGATGATGACCAGCGGCTCGCGCGGCGGGGCCTATTCCATCGTGATCGGAGGAATGCTGGTCGCGCTGGGGCAGCCCCTGTTCCGCAAGTGGTTCCTACGCTTCGCGGTGGCGGGGACCCTCTTCTTCGGCCTCGCCGCCGCCGGCGATCTCGGGGACATCGGAAAGGGGCTGAACCGCATCTCCAGCAACGTGGACGTCTTGTTCACCCGCGACATCCGCGGCCTGAATTGGGCCGCGTGTATCGGCATGTTCCGGGACACCAACATGCTCGGGATCGGGCCCGGCGGGTACATCGACAACCTGCAGAAGTACAGCGACTGGTTGTACCACTCGGTGTACCGCTACCCGCACGGCATCATCTGGGGGCAGATCGCGCACGGCGGCATCGTCGGGGTGGGCCTCCTCGTGGCGCTGGTCGTCGTGATCGCGCGCATGGCCGCCCAGACGATCCGCGACACGAAGGGGACCGAGGCCGAGGTGCTCGCCTGGGCGATGCCCGCGAGCATGGCCGGCTACTTCGCCTGGAGCTTCGTCGAGTTCAGCCTGGACGAGAAGCCCTTCTGGGAGTGGCTCGCCGTCTACACCGCGCTCCACCTCGTGGCGAAGCGGGCCCGCGAGCCCGGCGCCACGCCCATCCCCGCCTGGACACTCACCCTCAAATGACCGACGCCTTCCTCCCGGTGGACGCCGTCCTCTGGTCCGTCGCGGCTGGCCTGCTCGCGCTGGCCCTCTGGTTGAACCGCGGCGCCGGCGCCGGATGGGATCCCGCCTCGTTCTTCGGCGCCGTGCTCGCCGCGTTGTTCGGGCCCGGGAACCTGCCGCTCACCGGGGGCCCCGTGCCCGCGGAGGGCTTCGAGGGCACCCCCGACGAGCTCGCGGCCGTCGACGATCCGCATGCGCGCCTCGGCCCGGACTGTGGGTGGACCGAGATCGCCGCGTGGACTGAGCCCGTGCGCGCCACGATCGCGCGTCGGCTCGCGGGCGTGAAGGTCATCTGGTTCGAGCCGCCGGTGGTGCACCTCGAGGGGATGGAGCTCGTGATCCTCGACACCGCGGGGCTCGACAGGATCGACGTGGCGGCGCTGGAGCCCCTCCTGGCCCGCCCCGACCTGCGGCTGGTCGTCGCGGCCCACACCCGCGCCGACGCCGTGCTGCGCCTCCTCCACGACGCCCCCGGCCTCCGCGATCGGCTGCGCGCCGTGCTCCTCGTGGCGCCGCCCCTCGACGCGGAGTGGTTGGCCGCCCACTTCACCCACCCCGCGTTCGACGTGGAGGTGGCGCGGGAGGTGCCCTACTTCACGCTGCGCGCGGGAGAGGACGCCGATGCCCAGCGCCTCCCCGACCCGCCGACGCCGCCGACCGGCCGCCGCTCCGTCGCGCCGATCGATCTCGGCGTGCTCCCCGCGGAGCTCCTGCCCGATCCGCGCGTGGGGCGCGCCCTCTCCGCCCTGTGCGCCGCGCTGGGGTAGTGCTACCATCCGGTCCGATTTGGTGACCGACATGCGTAGCAGCGTCCTCTTCGTCTCCCTCCTCGCCCTCGCCGCCTGCACCGGGGGCTCCGACGACACCGGCGACAAGGATCGTCCGGGCAAGGAGACCGAGGAGAAGGAGGTCACCCTCACGATCGCCGCTCCGGCGGACGGCCGCGAGTTCGATGCCGACGAGGCCGTGCCGCTCCAGGTGACCGCCAAGCGGGGCTCCCGGGCGACCGACATCACCAGCGCCAGCTGGACGATCGGCGGCTGGACCGGCCAGGGCGTCAGCACCGAGGCGACCGGCCTCCCGTCCGGCGCGCACACGGTCTCGGTCGACGCGGTGGTCGGCGGCGAGACCTACACGGCGACCGTCGACATCACGGTCCTGGAGCCCGCCATCACGTTCTGGACCTACTCCGGCGTGCTCGAGGCGGACGTGACGCTCGAGAGCGATTTCGGCGACTTCGACGATCACTGCACCGCCCCGATCACCTTCACCATCGACCAGGGCACCGTCTCCGGCGGCGGCCAGTGCATGGTGTTCTCCGACTTCGTGGACGATCCCCTCGTGTTCACGATGGAGGGCACCGTGCGCGGCGGCACCATCTCGGGCGCGCTCGTGATCTCGAGCGACGACGGGGATGCGCGCACCCCGTTCGAGGGGACCGGCACGGCCGGCAACCCGCTCACCGCCTCGTTCGACGAGACGCATCGCTCCTCCGACGGCAGCCTCCGCATCGCGGGGAGCTGGACGGCGACGGCGCAGTAGGGTCACCGCAGGCTCGGAGTGGCCCCGCGTCGGGTCGGTTAGGGGGGCGCCATGCACCCTTTCCAACGCACCGAGCTGTTGCTCGGCACCCCCGCCTGGAACCGCCTCGGCGGCGCCCGCATGATGGTCGTCGGCCTGGGGGGCGTCGGGAGCTACGCCGCCGAAGCGCTCGTGCGCGCGGGCGTCGGGCACCTCACCCTGGTCGATTTCGACAAGGTGTGCCTGACGAACCTGAACCGTCAGCTCCACGCGACCCGCCGCACGGTCGGCGCCGCCAAGGTGGGGATCATGGCGGAGCGCTGCCGCACCATCAATCCCAAGGCCACCATCGTTGCGGAGCAGGTGTTCTACGAGGCGAGCACGTCGGAGCGGCTCCTGGCGCCCGGCTACGACTACGTGCTCGACGCGATCGACAACATCACGGCCAAGCTGCACCTGCTCGAGAGCTGCGTCGCGCGGAGCCAGCCGGTGATTGCGTGCATGGGCGCCGGCGGCCGCACCGACCCGACGCGCATCCGCGTGACGGATCTGGCGAAGACGAACAAGGACCCGATGGCCAAGGTCATCCGCAAGGAGCTGCGCGCGCGCGGCATCACCACGGGGATCGAGGCGGTGTGGACCGACGAGGAGCCCAACGTCCTCGACGCGGAGGTGGCCGACGCCTTCCACTGCATCTGCCCCGACGAGAACGACCACCACAGCTGCGACAAGCGCAACGTGGTGCAGGGCACGGTGTCGTGGGTGCCGTCGATGTTCGGGCTCATGATGGCGGGCACCGCCGTGAACCGCCTGCTCGGCCGCCCGGTGCAGTCCGCCGACCGCGGCGAGTAGGTGCCGGTCTGGGTCGATCTCGGCGCGGCGTGGCTGCGCATCGGCCTGTTCGGCTTCGGAGGCGGCCCCTCCGTCATCCCGCTCGTCCGGCACGAGTGTGTGGAGCGCTACCAGTGGATGACCGACGCCGAGCTGCTCGACGCGCTCGCCTTCGGCAACGCGCTCCCCGGGCCCATCGCCGTGAAGCTCGCCGCGCATGTGGGCATGCAGGCGGGCGGCTGGGTCGGCTGTGTCGTGGCGCTGATCGCGCTCAACGTGCCGAGCATCGCGATGATGCTCGGGCTCGCCGCGATCTACACCCGCTACAAGGACGCGCCGGGGGTGGCGGGCGCGATGGCGGGCGTACGCCCGGCGGTCGTCGGGTTGCTCGCATACACGGCATGGAGCCTCGCGCCGGACGGGGTGCGCAATCTGCCCGCGGGCCTGCTCGCGGTCGCGGCGTTCGTGGCGCTGGTGTTGAAGGTGCACCCGGCGATCGTGATCGCGGGGGCGCTCGGCGTCGGCGCGATTTTCTTGCGCTAGTGGCTCCGGGGCGTTGCGGGGGGGACCCCCGCCCCAAGAAACAAAGGATGAACCGTCACGACCCCGTGGACGCGTACTTCGTGAGCCCGAACCGGAACGACCCGTACCCCACCGCGAGCGCCGTGAGCCCGACGAGCGGCTGGACGAGCGCGTAGGCGTGCCACTCCGGACGGTCCATGAGGAAGGACGCGGGGTAGAAGCCGGCGAAGCCGAGGGGGAGGCCCCACGTGAGGAGGAGGCGGAGCGGCGCGGCGAACAGATCGATCGGGTAGCGGGTGAAGGTCGAGAGCTGGAAGACGAGGCCGACCGCGGTGCCGCGATGGTGCAGGTGGAAGCCGGCGGACGACACCGTGGTGAGGATGCCGCCGAGGACGCAGGCGCCGCCGAGCAGGAGGACGGGGAGCATCGCCCAATGCCACAAAGGCACCGCGCCCAGGCCGGGCGCCGCCACGATCATCACGGCGCCGCCGAGCAGGGCGATGGGGAGGTCCTCCCAGGAGACGTTGTCGAGCAGCACCTGGAGGTAGGGATCGACCGGACGCAGGAGAACACGATCCAGATCTCCGCCGACGATGTAGCGCTGGTTGAGCACCCAGAGGCCCTGGAACAGCACGAAAAACAACCCGACGACACACTCCGCGAACCCCCAGCAGAACAGCACCTCGGAGGGCGTGTACGCGCCGAGGCCCTGGACGTGGCGGAACAGGGTGTTCAGGAACACGAGGCCGACGCCGGCGAGGAGCACGTCACCGAGCGCGTTCACCGCGAAGTCGAAGCGGTAGGCGAGGCGCACCTTGAGCCGTTGCGCGACGAACATCCGCACGATGCGCGTCATCCGCCCTGCACCGTGAGCGTGCGCGCAGCCGCCCGCCACGCGAGCACCCCGAGGATCGCGAGCCCGACGGCCCACGCGGCCTGGCCGGCGAGCAGCCCGACCACCGAGGTGTCGCGCTCGAGGAAGATTGTCGCGGGGGTGTGGGCCATGGCGCGGAAGGGGAGGGCGTAGACGATGGGGCGGAGCACCGGCCCGAACAGCTCCAGCGGGATGAGCGCCCCCGAGAACACCGACACCAGCGTGCTCTTGAGGTGGGTGAGCCCGGAGATGTTCTGCATGGGCAGGGCGGCGACCCCCACCAGGAACGACAGGCCGTAGTTGGTCGCGTGGCCGAGGATCAGGGAGAGGAGGGTGAGGACCCAGGTGGAGGCGCGCGTCGGGAGCGGCACGTCGAACACGACGAGACACGCGACGAGGAGCGGCAGGCTCTGGACCAGGAGCGTCGCGAGCGCGCGGCCGAGATCGCGTGCGTACCAGAAGCGCTGGAGGCTCATCGGGCGTAGCAGATCGGCGCCGATCTGCCCGTCGCGGAAGCGGCGGCCGATGTCCTCGTTGACACGCGTGGCGACGAACGAGACGGCCACCCAGGCCACGAGCACGTACGCACGCAGATCCGCTGCGGGGACGCCGGCGATGGCGTCCTTGCCGCGGGTCGCGACGGTCCACAACGAGCCGTTCAGCGCCGCCACGATGCTGATGGAGACGAGCTGGATCGCCACCTCCGCGCGGTAGGCGAACACGTGGGTGAAGCCGATGCGCCACGCGGCGAAGAACGCCCTCACCGCGCCTCGTAGAAGCCGGCGACGAGCTCTTCGAGCGAAGGATCGACGAGACGCAGGTCGAGCACGTCGGCGCGGTCGAGCACGCCGCGTATGAGCTCGGGCGCGGAGGCGCCGGCGGCGAGCGGGAGGTGGAACGTGTCGGGGCCGGCGCGCGTGGCGAGCAGGCCGGAGAACAAGGCGGCGGCGTCGTCGTCCGAGGCGGGGTCGCGGAGCTGCACGTGCAGGGCGCGGCGGCCGCCGAGCCGTGCGGTGAGGGCGTCGACCGGGCCGTCGTGGAGCAGTTTTCCGTCAGCGAGCAGGAGCACACGCGGGCAGAGGGCGACCACGTCGGCGAGGTCGTGCGTCGTGAGCAGCAGGGTGGTGCGGCCGGTGTCGCGGAGCTCGGTGAGGAAGGCGCGGAGGCGGAGCTTCACGGCCACGTCGAGGCCGATGGTGGGCTCGTCGAGCAACAGGTACCGCGGGTCGTGGAGGAGGGCGGCGGCGAGCTCGCAGCGCATGCGTTCGCCGAGCGAGAGCTGGCGCACGGGCGTGCGGAGGAGGGGACCGATGCCGAGCACGGTGTCGAAGTGGGCGAGGCGCGCGCGGTAGGTGCCGTCCGGCACGCCGAACATCGCCGCGAGCAGGTCGAAGGCCTCGATGACGGCGAGGTCCCACCACAGCTGCGTGCGCTGGCCGAACACGACGCCGAGCTGGCGTACGTGGCGGGTGCGGTCGGCCCACGGGTCGAGCCCGGCGGCGCGGATCGTGCCCGCGGTCGGCTTGAGGATGCCCGTGAGCATCTTGACCGTGGTGCTCTTGCCGGCGCCGTTCGGGCCGATGAGCGCGACGGTCTCGCCGGCGTCGATGCGGAAGTCGACCCCGCCGACGGCGGTGCGCACCTGGTGGTCCGTGCGGAACAGATCGCGCAACGACCCCGTGAGGCCGCGGCTGCGATCGAACACGCGGAAGGTGCGGGTGAGGCCCTGGGCGACGAGCACGGGGGTGCCTAACCGGCGCGAAAGGTGGGGGGCGAAGGGGCCCGTAAGCGGAGTTCTGTTCCCCGGCAGAGTCGCCCCTGCCGGGGTGGAGACCATTCCTCTACGTCGGCCGTTACCGGACGACTTCAGCAACCAACCCGGGCCTCAAACGGACGAGCAGTCCTGGCCCTCTTTGGTCTTGCTCCGGAGGGGGTTTGCCTGGCCGATCCCGTTACCGGGACCGCCGGTGCGCTCTTACCGCACCCTTTCAATCTCACCGGGACCTTTCGACCCCCCTTCCTCGCCGGCCCGCGACCGCGGGGGATGGGACCGGCAAGTGCGGCGGCGTGACGTCGGTTTTCACCTGTTCACGTCCGGGCGTTCTTCTCTCTGTTGCGCTTTCCTCCAGCTTGCGCTGACCGGGCGTTACCCGGCCCCCTGCTCTTTGGAGCTCCGACTTTCCTCCCGTGATCGACCGCCCTTTCGGGCGACGGCCACCGGCGGCCCCCTGGGCCCCTTCGACCCGCACGCGGTCTAATCCCCGGAGGCGCGGTCGGCCATCGGATCAGCCGGGCCATCGGATCAGCCGGGCAGCAGGTACCCGCCGCAGCCGACGCAGGTGTGGACCGCCTTCTTCATCATCACCTCGTTGAGCTTCTGCGGCGCGACGCGCATGTGGCAGACGGAGCACGAGCCGTCGTCCACGTTTACGAGCGCTACGCGCTTGCGACGGCGAAGGTCGCCGTAGGGGATCTGGTAGTCGTGGGGGAGCTCGGCCCACGCGCCTTCCCGCACCTGGAGCGCGGCCGTGAGCTCGACCCGGATTGCGGCGTCACGGGCCCCGAGCGCCTGGCGCGCGTCCTTCTCGGCGGCGACCGCGTCCACCAGGCCCTTCTCGGCGGCGGCGAGCGCGGCGGTCGTGGTGTCGACGGCGTCGAGCAGATCGAGGCCCTTGGTCTCCAGCTCGTCGACCAGGGCGATGCAGTTGGCGAGCTGCCGCTCGGCGGCCGCGTAGTTGGGCGCCGAGCCGTCGTCGATCATGCGCTTCGTCGCGTCGCGCTTCTGCGCGTAGCTGTCCAGCTCCCGGTTGTTGACGCGCTCCGCGGCCTTGGCCTCCGCGAGCGCGGCCTTCGCGGCGTCCCGCGCGGCCACGGCGTCCTTGTGGGCCTGGATCGCGCCGGTGACCCCCGACACGAGGCGCTCGTGCTCGGCGCGCAGGGTGTCGACGCGGACGTCGGCTTGCCAGAGGTTCGAGATCGCGGCGAGGTCTGGGTGCAAAGAGGCTCCGAGGCGAGGGGAGGCGGGGTCCGCTCAATCTATGAGCTTCCTGGCCGGCGCGACCGCTCCGGGGCGTCGATAAGGCGTCGTGAACGCGCCTACCGCAAGCGCGGCGTCTGTCGGAGCTCCGCGAACCCCTCCCAGGGATCGGGCAGCGCCAGGCGGGCACGGGCATCCGCCACGCCGAAGTGATCGCCGCCCTCGAGCTCGGGGAGCTCCTCCCAGGAGACCGGCACCGCGACGGGGGCGCCCGCCCGCGCCCGGACGCTCCACGAGGCGATGGCCGTGGATCCCCGGCCGTTCCGCAGGTAGTCCACGAAGATCTTGCCCTCACGCTTGGCTTTCGCGATCGTGGCCGTGTACGTGTCGGGGGCCTCCCGCGCGAGCGCCTGGGCGATGCCCTTGCAGAACGGCTTCACGACGTCCCACCCGAGCGTGGGCGTGAGGGGCGCGACCACGTGCAGCCCCTTGCCGCCCGTCGTGCGCACGAACGAGACGAGGCCGAACGCCGCGAGGTGACGACGGATTGCCTGCGCGCCGCTCACGACGGCGGACCAGGGGAGCGCGGGGTCGGGGTCGAGATCGAGGATGATGCGGTCCGGGGTGTCGATGTGCGCCACGCGCGCGCCCCAGGGGTGCACCTCGATGACGCCCATCTGCACGAGCGAGACCAGACTTGCGACGTCGTGAACGGAGATGTAGTCGGCGGGGCCGGCCTCCTCTTCGACGCGGAGGGCGCGGATGGCGGCGGGGAAGCCCTCCCCGACGTGCTTCTGGAAGAAGCAGACCTTTCCGGCACCGGCGGGGCAACGGACGACGCTGAGCGGGCGGCCGATGAGCTCGGGCAGGAGCCTGTCGGCGGCCTCCTCGTACCAGGCGGCGAGCGCGCCCTTGGTGAGGCCGGAGACCGCGTCGATCACGCGATCGGGGTTGGAGATGACGACGCCGGCGGGCTTCGATCGCGGCGCGGCGCGCTCCTTGACCACGGCGCGCGCGGGCTTGTCTTCGCGCAGGCCTTTGTAGACCGCGTGGCGCAGCCGACCGGCGGGGCTCCATCCGGCGAACGCGACCTCGGCGACCAGGGTGGGCTCGACCCAATGGACGCCCCGGGCCTCCATGCCCGTGGGGGGATTCGCGACGGGAGGCGCCGTTTGGGCGAGGCCCAGGAGCCGAGTGTGGAGCGCGGCGAGCGAGCGTTCGTCGAACCCGGTGCCGACACGGCCCGCGTAGGTGAGCGTCTTGCTGGCGCCCTGCCGCGTCGCGAGGAGGAGCGCACCGAAGGCCGTCCGGCCGCCGCTCGGGTCGGTCCAGCCCACGATCACCAGCTCCTCGCGGTTCGTGCACTTGAGCTTCCTCCAGGAGTCCCCGCGGCCCGAGCGGTAGGGCGCGTCCGCGCGCTTGGCGATGGAGCCTTCGAGGCCGAGCTCGCAGGTCGTGCGCACGAACGCGGTGCCCTGCCCGAGCACGTGGTCCAGGTAGCGGAGGGGGCTCTTGGCCGAGGCGAGCAGCCCGGCGAGGCGGCGCTTGCGATCGGTCAGCGGCTGGGCGCGCAGGTCTTCGCCGTCCACGTAGAGGAGGTCGAACGGGAAGTAGACGATCGCGCGATCATCGTCACGGCCGAGCGCATCGCCGAGCGCGGAGAAGTTGCTCACGCCACGCTCGTCGAGGACCACCATCTCGCCGTCGAGGATGGCGTCTCGGACGGGCAACGCCTCGAGCGCGCGTACGACGCGTGGAAAGCGCGCGGTCCAGTCCTTCCCACTGCGGGTCAGGAGCCGCGCCTTCCCGCCCGTCAGCCGCGCCATGACCCGGTAGCCGTCGAGCTTGATCTCGAAGAGCCACCCCTCGCCCCGCGGCGGGTGGGTGGCGAGGGTGGCGAGCTGGAAGGGGATGTCGGGGAGGGGTTTTACGGCCGATCCGGCACCGGCGACGCTCTCCGGCCGGTCGACCGTGATGTCGGTCTCGCGTGCGAATGCGTCGCGCTCCTTGATGAGGAGCCAGTTCTTCTGGTCGCCGCCCTTCCCGCCCATGCGCACGAGCGCCCATCGGCCCTGGAGCTTCTGGCCGTCCAGGTGGATCTTCAGGTTGCCTTTCGCGTAGGCCGCCCCAGCGTCGCCCTCGGCGTGCCAGACGCCCCGGTCCCACAACAGCACCGTGCCCGCCCCGTAGTTGCCCTTCGGGATGTCACCCTCGAACGTTCCGTATTCGAGGGGATGGTCCTCCACGTGGACGGCGAGACGCTTGTGCGCGGGGTCCAGGCTGGGGCCCTTGGGGACGGCCCAGCTCTTGAGCACCCCGTCGAGCTCGAGGCGGAAGTCGTAGTGCAGATGCGACGCGTCGTGCCGCTGGATGAAGTACCGCGCCTGATCGGCCTTCGGCGCGACGGCGCCCCGAGGCTCGGGCGTCTTGTCGAACTTGCGCATCTCCCGATAGCGACTCAGCCCCGGCGCCATCGCCTACCCGCTCCGCCGCGCCGCGCGTGGCTTGGCCGGCGCCTTCGCGGGCTTTTCTGGCGTCGTCTTCTTTGGCGCGGCCTTCTTGGGAGTGGCCGCGAGGCTGCGCTTGAGGAGCTCCATGATGTCCACCACCTCGCCGCCGCCCTCCTCGTCCGCGATGGGCGTCGCCACCGTGGAGAGCCCGCCCGCCGCGGCCTTCGCCTCGATGAGGGCGAGGAGATCGTCGCGATACGTGTCGTGGTAGGCCTTGGGATCCCAGTCGGCTTCGAGCCCGGCCACGAGCATCTCGGCCATCTTCATCTCCTGGGCCGTCACCCCCATCGCGTCCAGACCTTCCGCCGGGGCTTCCAGCGTGTTCGGATCAACGATCTCGTTGGCGTACCGGAGCAACTCCAACACGAGGAGGCGCCCCTGGACGACCAACGCCGCGACGTATTGGCGCGAGCGAAGGACCACCAACGCGATGCCGACCTTGCCGCTGCGCCTGAGCACCTCGCGCAAGAGCGCGTAGGCCTTCGCCTTCTTCTGCGTCGGCGTGACGTAGTAGGGCCGCACCATGTACCGGGGATCGATCTCGGCGCCGTCGACGAACGCGACGATGTCGATCGTGCGCGTCGCCTCGACGTTCGCCTTCGCGAAGTCCTCGTCGTCGACGATGACGTACTGGCCGTCCTCGACCTCGTACCCCTTCACGATGTCGTCGGCAGGCACCTCCTCGCCGGTGCCCTTGTTGACCTTCTTGTACCCGACGCGACCCATGTCACGTCGGTCCAAGAGGTCGAAGTCGAGGTCGTCGTCACGCGTCGCGAGGTACAGCTCCACGGGGATCTGCACGAGACCGAAGCTGATGTGGCCCTTCCACGTCGCGCGCGCCATGGTCAGCTGCCCTTGCGCCCGTCCTTGGCGCCGCGCCGGTTGTCCCCGTCGTGATCACTCACGCGGTGCTGGCCCTGGCGAAGGTTCTCGTCGGTGTTGCCACCCATGCCGGAGCCCGGGTGCGTGGGGTTGTTGCCGGCGGGGTTGGCGGGCTTGGGAGAGTCGGGAGTCTTGGGATTGGACATCGTTACCTCCAGAGTCGAGGTAAGCCGCGTCGGTAGTGGGGAGGGCGTGGGCGCCGACGTTCCGAACAGTTGGTAACGGCCGGGAACAATCCGCTCGGCGCGTCGCTCACGGGAGGCGGTACGGGATCCGGACGCCTGGCTCGTCGGTCGCAAAGTCCTTCGTGTTTCGCGTCGCGAGCTCGCGGCGGTGGACCCGCGCCGTGGCGAAGATGATCGCATCCGGCGGCTTCATTCGCCGAGCGCGCCGGAGTCGCACCGCTTCCTCGGCGACCGACGCGTCCACCGGCAGGATCTCGAAGGTCGCCAGGAATGCCCGCACCACGAGCTCCTCGTCCGGGGACGCGGCGCCGACCACGACCTCCATCCAGGTGATCATGCTGATGGCGGCCCCGTCGGCACTGCGGATGTACTCGCGCGCGGACGCGTTCCCGGCGAGGTAGTCGATGAGGATGCAGGAATCGAGGACGAGGCTCATCGCTCGTCCCACTCCGAACGCAGGCGCTCCTGCTCGACGAGGCCGTCGGGCACCCGTCCTTTCCAGAGCCCGAAGGCGGCATCGACCGCACCCCGTCTCTCCTGTTCGTCGTCGAGGAGCTGAGCGACCGCGCGTCGAACTGCCTCGGCGCGGCTCACCCCGCGAGCGAGGCGCCAGGCGTCGAGCGCGGCAAGCTGGTCCGTGGGAAGGTCGATGATGGTACGCATCCCGTCATCATAGGGCGTCATCACCCCTCGGGCAAGTGACCGGCGTACGGGTCGAGGAGGGGTAGGCCCGGCTGGATTTGAACCAGCGACCAGGTGGATATAAGCCACCTGCTCTGACCGCTGAGCTACGGGCCCCCGCCGTCGGATAACTCGCCACGCTTTCGGTTGCGCGTTGCGTTGGGCGCTCCCGCCCCCTGTGCAAGCGGCGGCCGGAGGCCAGCGGCGCGCCCCCCTATCGCTCCCCACAAAGACGCGGAACGACTGCCGACAGCGGCCAAAGGCCGCCGTCGGCAGTCGAGCGCTTCCCCGACGTTCCCCGGCGCGGAGCCGCCGGGGAATGTCGGGAAGCACGGACATAAACGACGCTGGACCCGCGGCCAGAGGCCGCCGGTCCAGTGTCATTTATGTCTCAAAGGCCGCGGCGCGCCACCCTACCGCTCGCACCAAGACCCGGAACGACTGCCGACAGCGGCCAAAGGCCGCCGTCGGCAGTCGAGCGCTTCCCCGACGTTCCCCGGCGCGGAGCCGCCGGGGAATGTCGGGAAGCACGGACATAAACGACGCTGGACCCGCGG
This sequence comes from Myxococcota bacterium, assembly GCA_040386535.1. Taxonomy (GTDB): domain Bacteria; phylum Myxococcota_A; class UBA796; order UBA796; family SXON01; genus CAJBVW01. The sequence continues at coordinate 139,497 of JAZKFH010000013.1, forward strand.
CCAGAGGCCGCCGGTCCAGTGTCGTTTATGTCTCCATGAAGGCGCGCAGCCGCTTCGACCGGCTGTGATGCCGCAACTTCCGCAGCGCCTTCGCCTCGATCTGCCGGATCCGCTCCCGCGTCACATCGAAGTCCTGCCCCACCTCTTCGAGCGTGTGGTCCGACCGCTCGCCGATCCCGAAGCGCATGCGGAGCACGCGCTCCTCGCGGGGGGTGAGCGTCGCGAGGACCTTGCGGGTCTGCTCGGAGAGCGAGTGGTTGATGACGTTCTCGCCGGGGGACGCGATGCTCTTGTCCTCGATGAAGTCACCGAGGTGGCTGTCCTCCTCCTCGCCGATGGGGGTCTCGAGCGAGATGGGCTCCTTGGCGATCTTGAGGATCTTGAGGACCTTCTCGACCGGGAGCTCCATCTTCACCGCGATCTCTTCGGGCGCGGGCTCGCGGCCGAGCTCCTGCACGAGGTAGCGCTGCGTGCGGATGAGCTTGTTGATCGTCTCGATCATGTGGACCGGGATGCGGATCGTGCGCGCCTGGTCGGCGATCGCGCGGGTGATCGCCTGCCGGATCCACCACGTGGCGTAGGTCGAGAACTTGTAGCCGCGGCGGTACTCGAACTTCTCCACCGCCTTCATCAGGCCGATGTTGCCCTCCTGGATGAGATCCAGGAATTGCAGGCCGCGATTGGTGTACTTCTTGGCGATCGACACCACGAGCCTAAGATTGGCCTCGATGAGCTCACACTTCGCCTGCTCGGCCAACGCCTCGCCGCGCTTCAGCTCGCGCGCGAGCTGCTTGAGCTCCTCGCGCTCGACGTTCAGGTCTTCTTCGACCTTGCGGACCTTGCGCAGCTCGCGACGCACCCGGCTGTCGAACTCGGCCCAGCGCAGCTCCTCGATGCCGCTCTCCTCGACGAGGTCCGCGCCGCCGCGGTCCGGCGTGCGACGCACCCGGCGGATGGACCGCCGCAGCTCGCGGACCGGCAGCCCGGCCTCCTTCGCCACGCGCTCGATCTCGCGCTCGCAGGCGCCGACGATGCCCCAGCCCTCGTGGATCTGCCGGGAGATGTCGGCCGTGTGGCGCTTCTCGAGCTCGAGCGTGTCGAGCGCGGCGAGGATGCCGTCCTCCACGTCGGTCAGCGCGCTCTGCACCGGATCCAGCTTCTCCGCCGGGCTGTTCTTGAGCCGCTCGACCTCCTTGCGGAGCGTCCGGCGCTGCTCGTGGAACGCCTCCATCTCGGCGAGCACCACGTCGAGCGTCTTGCCGGCGCTGGTCTTGGTCTTGCGGGGCTTCTTGCCCGAGCGGATCGCCTTCTGCATGCGATCCTCGTCCTCGGCGACGAGCGCGCGGACGATGCCGATCGCGAGCGGAGAGGTGAGGGTCAGGCGCTTGGTGAGCTGCTCTCCCTCTTCGATGCGCTTGGCGATCTCGATCTCGCCCTCGCGGGAGAGCAGGCTGACGGATCCCATCTTGCGCAGGTACATCCGGACCGGATCGTTGCTGCGGCCGGACGGCGTGGTCTCGCTGACCTTCTTCTCGTCCGGCTGGTTCCCGCGGCGCTCGGCCTCCGCGCGCTTCTTGGCCTGGTTCACGACCTCGATGTCGAGCTCGGAGAACATGATCATCACGCCCTCGAAGTCGTCGGACGAGATGAGGTGCATGGGCAGGAAGTTGCTCATTTCCTCGGTGGTGACGAAGCCCCTCTTCTTCCCCATGTCGATGAGCGCTTGAACCTCCTTGAGATCCTTTTCCTTCTGCATCTTGTGGGTCCGATCCGCGAGGGATTTAGGGGGGTGTCGAGGCCGACCCGCGCGAAGCGCGGGTCGCAACGACCGACTTCAAGAGTCTCTGTCGAGCGTAGAGACCAAAGATCTCTTTCTGAAGTGAGACGTAACTTGACTTGTCTCCGCTCGTCTCGCAAGCAGCTATCTTCGCGTTGATGGTGAGGATCTCGGACTCGACGCGGCCGAGTTCGAGCCTCGCGACGAGCGATTTCGCCGCGGATTGGGCCTGTTCTTCCAGGTATTCAGCCGGGCGGGCTGCGATGGCGCGGAGGGCGCGCGCCAGATCCGCGTCCCGACCCACATCGGCCACCTCGGCCAGAGGCGCGCCACTCGCGAGCGCGACGATGGCCTCTAGCACGCTCCTCCGGTCGGTGAGCACCGTGGGATCCGCCTCGGCCAGCACCGGCGCGACCTGAACCGGAAAGTGGATGAGGAGCCACAACAGGTGCGACAGCTCCCGCGTGGGGACCCACCGGGCGGGCGGGGCGGACGAGGGCGGGGGGCCGGTGTGCGCGTGCGTGTCGTCCACGCGGCCCACCTTCTCGATGAGCTCGTTGGGGCGGATGCCGAGGACGTCCGCGGCCTTGGCGAGCATCTGATCGCGCACGTTCCGCGGCAATCGGCGAAGGAGGGGGATCACGGCGGCTTCGGCGCGCGCCCGACCTTCGGAGGAGTGCCCCTCCTTCTTGATGGTGCGGTCGAACACGAGGTCGAGCAGCGGCTGGGCGGCCGCGAGGCGACCTTCGAAGGCGTCGGCCCCGAACTGCTGGACGAACTCGTCGGGGTCCTTCGCCGGCTTCAGGTCGAGCCGCTTGGCCTCCACGTTCGCCTCGAGGAACAGCTCCATGGACTTCGTGGCGGCTTTGAGGCCCGCCTCGTCGCCGTCGAAGAGCGCGACCACCTTTCGGGTGAGCCGCGAGATGACCTCGAGGTGGGCGGGCGTCAAGGCGGTGCCGCAGGTCGCCATGACCTCCTCGAAGCCCGCCTGCCACAACGACACCGCGTCGAAGTAGCCCTCGACCACGAGGACGCGATCCTTGCGTTGCACCGCCATCCGCGACCAAGACAACCCGTACAACGTGCGGGACTTGTTGTAGATCTCCGACTCGGAGCTGTTGAGGTACTTCGGACCGTCGGCCTTGGGGGCCTCGGAGCCCGGTGCCGTGGGCGCGCCGGGCAGGATGCGCCCGCCGAACGCGACGACGCGCCCGCGATCATCGAGGATGGGGAACATCAGGCGGTTGCGGAACACGTCGTAGACTCGGTCCGAGCCCTCGCGCTGTCCGACCACCCGCGCGCCCTTCGCCATCTGCATCGGGATGCGCTTGCGCTGGAGGTGGCCGGTCAGGCGGTCCCACGCGTCGGGCGCGAACCCGAGGCGGTACTTCTGGGCGGTCTCCAGCGTGATGCCGCGCTTCTGGAGGTAGTCGCGGCCGGGCGCGCCTTCGGGGGCCGTAAACAGGGTGTTGGAGAAGAACCGCGCGGACTCCTCGGTCACGTCGTAGAGATCAGCGCGGTGCTCGAGCCGCTGGCGCTCCTCGCGGGAGAGCTCCTTCTCCTCGACCACCACGCCCGCGGCGTCGCCCAGCTCCTTGACCGCCTCGAAGAAGCTGACCCCGCGCGTCTTCATCAGGAACGCGAACGCGTCGCCGCCCTCCCCACAGCCGAAGCAGTGGAAGATCCCCTTGTCCGGCACGACGTTGAACGAGGGCGACTTCTCGTTGTGGAAGGGGCAGAGCCCGCTGTAGCTGCGCCCGGCGCGCCGGAGCGTCACGGTGCGGCCGACGAGCTCGGCGATGTCGGTGCGGGCGCGCACTTCGTCGACGATGTGGCGGGGAATGGCCATGGAGCGGGAGCCTGAGCGGGAGGGGGGGCGTTGCGGGGGGCCCGCCCCCCGCCCCAAGAGCGAGTGAGTGAGCCGACCCGCGATTGTGGAGGTGGGAGACGCGGTGAGAGAGGGCCCCGGGCGAGCGAACACCCGGACGAGCCCTAGTAGTACTTCTCGACGTGGATATGCTTCCGCTCCAGACCGCGGCCCTTGAGCAGATCCCGTGTCTCCTCGATCATCGCGCCGTTGCCACACAGATAGAAGTGCTCGGTGGGCGTGGGGAAGTCGGCGGAGAGCGCGTAGGTGACGCGGCCGGTGAAGCCGGTCCACGCGGCGGACGGGCGCGAGAGGCAGACCCGGTACGAGAAGTCGGGGAGGAGGCGCGTGTAGCGCTCGAGATCGTCGAGCGCGAACAGATCCTCCTCGTCCCGCACGCCGAAGTACAGGCGGAAGCTCCGCGGATCCTGCGCGGTCACGGCCACCTCCAGCATGCTCCGGAAGGGGGCGAGCCCGGTAGCAGTGGCGACGAAGATGACGGGATCGTGCTCGGGCTTGACCGAGAAGATCCCGAACGGCCCGCGGATGGCGAAGGTGTCCCCCACCTTGGAGCCGCGCAGGTACTCGCTGGCCGCGCCGCCCTCGAAGAGCTTGATGCAGAGCTCGAGGTAGGAAGGGTCCTCTGGGCTCGACCACACGCTGTAGGAGCGCTCGCCGCGCGGTTTTGCGTCGGGCACGGTGAGGTTGACGAACTGCCCCGCGGTGAACGGGAGCGGTTGGTCGAGCTGGAGGCGGTAGATGTACGTGTCGCGCGCCACGAGATCGGCGGCGGTCAGGACGGCGACACGGGGTTCGGAGCGCCTGATTTCCATGCGCTCCCGTAACGCGCGCCGTCCGGAAGGAGCTACTGCGGGCGGAGCTACTCCGCGCTAGCCGGCCGCGCGGGGAGCGGCGGCGGGGCGCCCCTCGCTCGCGCGCTGCACGTGGGCCCCGATGGCGCCGAGCTTCTCTTCGAGCCGCTCGTAGCCGCGATCGAGGTGGTACAGCCGCAGCACCTCGGTGGTGCCGCGCGCCGCGAGCCCGGCCAGCACGAGCGAGGCGGAGGCGCGCAGATCGGTCGCCATGACGGTGGCGCCGGAGAGGTGCTCGACGCCGTGGACGGTGGCGAGGTTGCCGTCGATGTCGATGCGCGCGCCGAGGCGGAGGAGCTCCGCCGCGTGCATGAACCGATTCTCGAAGATGGTCTCGCGCAGGCGGGAGCTGCCCTCGGCGAGCGAGAGAAGCGCCATGAACTGGGCCTGCATGTCCGTCGGGAAGCCGGGATGCGGGCGGGTCTCCAGATCGATGGCGCGGATCGGGCCGTTGCGCCAGGTGCGCACCCAGCCTTCCCCGCGCTCGACACCACACCCCGCGGCTTCGAGCGCGGCGAGTACGGGCGCGAGATCGTCGGCGTTCGCGCCCTCACACCGCACGTCTCCGCCCGTGATGGCGCCGGCGACGAGGTACGTGCCGGCCTCGATGCGGTCGGGCAGGATGGAGTAGGGCTTGGCGGCGGGCACGAGCGACGTGACGCCCTGGATGACGATGCGCGAGGTGCCGGCACCCTCGATCTTCGCGCCCATGCCCTTGAGGAAGTTGGCGAGATCCTCGACCTCCGGCTCGGCGGCGGCGTTGTCGAGGATGGTCTCGCCCTCGGCGAGCACGGCGGCCATCAGGACGTTCTCCGTGCCGGTCACGGTCGCCACGTCGAACGTGATGTGCGCGCCGCGCAGGCGATCGACGCGGCCGTGGACGTAGCCGCCCTCGAGCTCGAAGGTGCAGCCGAGCGCCTCGAGGCCCTTGAGGTGCTGGTCGATGGGGCGCATGCCGATGGCGCAGCCGCCCGGCAACGACACGTGCGCTTCACCACAACGCGCCAGCAGCGGGCCGAGCGCGAGCACCGACGCGCGCATCTTGCGCACCAGATCGTAGGGCGCCTCGCAAAAGGTGACGCGGGAGGTGTCGATGCGGTTGACCGTGCCGACCAGCGACGGACACCCGATGCGCCCCAGGAGGGAGAGCATGGACGACACGTCCACGAGGTCGGGCACGTTGGCGAGGCGGTGCTCGCCCGGCGCGACCAGCGTGGCGATGAGGATGGGAAGCGCGGCGTTCTTGGCGCCGGAGACGGGCACGGTGCCGTGGAGGGCGTGACCGCCTGAGATGACGAGCTTGTCCATGCGGGGAGACCGGGGAGGGAGGGGAGGGGATGTGCGGAGGGCGCCTGTTTATACGCCTCGCGTCTCCGAATCCAGTGCAGGAACCGTGCCGAGGGCCGACGAGGGTGGCCCCGCCTGCGCTACGATGCGGCCGTGGCCCTCCACACCCCTCGATCCTCCCTCCGCGGCGTGGACTTGCGCCACGTTCCCCTGGGAGAGGTGTCCCTCGTGGGCGCGGATCTGCGCCGCGCGGATCTACGAGGTGTGGATCTCGTGCGACGAGATCTGCGCGAGGCTGACCTTCGGGGGGCCGACCTGCGCGGCGCCCGGCTCGCCTCCGCGGACCTGCGGGACGCCGAGCTCGACGGCGCGTTGTTGGACGGCGCCGACGCGACCGACGCCGATCTCCGCCGCACGCGCGGCTTCGGGATCTCGGCGGTGGGCCTGCGCGCGGAGGGTGCGCGGCTGGACGGTGGGGAGTGGCGCGAGGCCTCGTTGGAGGGGGCGCGGCTCACGGGCGTACGAGCGGCGGGGCTGCGGCTGGATCGCGCCCGGCTCGCAGGAGCCTCGTTCGTGGGGGCGTCGCTGCCGCGGGCGGTGCTCGACGACACGGATCTCGACGGCGCGGACTTCGGCGGGGCCCGCCTCGTCGACGTGGCCTTCGCCGGCGCCCGCGGCCGGCCGTTGCTGCTCGACGCCGATCTGCGGGGGGCGGACCTGCGGCGGGTGGCGCTCGACGCCTGGCTGCCCGAGCGCATCGTGCTCGTGGGGGCGCGGCTCCGCCTCGCCGACGCGCGCTCTCAACGGGAGCGCCTTGCGTCGCTCGGCTGGCTCCCCTCCCGGACGACACGGGTGCGCCTGCTGGCGGGCGATGCCCTTCGCGGCGTCGACGGCCCGGCGCGGGCGCTCCGAAAGTGGGCGGGCGAAGCCTGGGCGCGGCGGCTGGCGGATCAGGCGGCGGAGATCGAGGAGGAGCGGCGGGCGACCGAGGCCGGCGAGGCGAAGGCGGCGGCCCGCAAGGCGCCGCGTCGGCGCGCGGTCGAGCGCGTGGTGGCGGAGGGGCCGGCGCCGGCCGAGCGCGAAGCGGGGTCCGACGCGGCGGCACGACTGGCCCAGCAGCTCGGCGCGCGGGCCCGCGAGGTCACCGCGCTCGGCCGGGTGATCTTCGGGGGGCCGGGTGGGCAGGTGCTCCCGGCGGCCGAGGACGGGCTCGACTTCCAGGTCGAGGCCGCCAGCCGCGACAGAGTCCTCCACGGCGCCGACGCGACGCGGGATGACGGGGCGCGCCTCGCCGCGATGCGCGAGCGCGTGGCGACACGGCGAGCGGCGGAGCGGCGGGCAGCACGGGTGCGCAAGGAGGCGGGCGTGGCACCCGCGGCTGATGCCCCGGACGTGCTCCGCGACGCCGCGCTCGCCGCGCGGGAGGCCGCGGTGGTGGCCCGGCGGTCCCGCGAGGCCGACGGCGCGCGGGCGGCGGCCGAGGCGTGGGTAAACGTCGACGGGGTCGAGCCCGTGTCTACCGGCCGGGTGTACGGCCCGGCCCAGGCCGCGCGCGTGGCGGCGCCGTGGCGGGTGGAGGACGCCGAGCACCCCGAGGCGCTCGAGGGCGGCGAGGCGGACGACGAGGGAAGCTCGCTCGGCACGCCGGCCGACCTGCCGTCGTCGAGCGCGTTCCAGGTGTCCTTCGCGACACCCGCGGTCGAGGCCGCGCGGGCGGCGGCGGCCGCGGTCACGCGGCAGGCCGTGAAGGCGGAGGCCACCCGACAGGCGGTCGAGGCCGAGGCCGCCGCGTGGATCTCCGTGGACGCCGGCACCGACGAAGTGCCCGTCCCGGACCGTCGCTCGGTCTACGACACGGCGGTGGAGGCGCCTTGGCTCGGCGCGGCGGACGCGGCGGCCGCTCCTTCGGATCCGGCGCTCGACGCCCACGCGCCGCTGGAACTCGCGGAGCCCCCCGACGACCTCGAGCCTGACGAGGCCACCAACCTGTCGCTCGTCCCCGTCGCCGCCTCGGTGCGGGTCGAGGACATGGGCGCGCTGCGTCGCGCGCGGGAGGTCGCCGAGGCGGCAGCGGCGGCAGAGGCGGCGGCGGAAGCGGCGGTGGCCGTAGCCGCGGCGGCGGAAGCGGCGGAAGCGGCGGTGGCCGTAGCCGCGGCGGCGGAGGCCGAGGCCGAGGCCGAAGATGGGGACGATCTCCCGCTTCCCGTACCCCTGGAGTTCTCGCTTCCTCCGCCGCCCCCGCCCGCCGAGCCCGCACGTTCGGCGGCGGCGGTCGATGCCGCACGTCCGTTCTGGCGCGTGGTTGTGCCGGCGGTCATTCGGCCGGTCGGCCCGCTCCGCCGGGCGCTGCGTGGCGCCGGGGTGGCCTTCGCCCTGTTCATGTGGGTGGTCGGGCGCGCCGGCCGCTTCGCCGGCGAGCAGCTGCGGTGGGTCGCCCAGGTGGCGTGGCGCGTGTTCGTGGCCGGCTTCGCGCGCGGCCTGCCCGCCGCGTGGCGCGCGCTCGCCGAGGAGGCCAACGCGGGCGCCGACGTGCCGACCGCCGAGGAGTCCGTCGAGTTCCGCGTCGAGGCCGTGGCCCGGGAGCGCGCGCTCGCCCGGATCGGCCTGCGGGGGGCCCTGGTCGCGCGGCGGGCGGTGGCGCTCCGGCACGCCGGGCTCGCGCTGGAGCGGGCCGCGATCGTGCGGCGGGCCGCAGAGCCGAGCCCGGCGCTGGGGCGCCTCGCGGCGGCACAGGTGGCCGCGGCGCGCGCGCGTCGGGACGACACCACGCGGCGGGCCTTCGCCGAGGCCGAGGCCGCCCGCTGGTCAGAGACGGAGAGCAGCGCCGACGCGGCGCCCCGCGTGCTTGCGGCGCGGCTCTCCGCGGCGCGGCTGCGTCACGCCGAGGGGCAGCTTCACGCCGAGGCCGAGCGGCAGGAGAACGACGCGGCGAAGCGTCTGGCCGCGGCCGAGCGGCGCGCCCGCGAAGAGGCCGAGCGGCGTGCTCGCGACGAGGCCGACAGCCGCCTTCACGACGAGGCGGACGCCGCGGAGATCCCGCTCTCCCAGCCGGAGTCGACCGGCCGCCTGCTCGGGCCACGGCTCGCCGCCGCTCGCGCGCGACGCGCCGAGGGGGCGGCGCGTGCGTCGGCGGCCGCGGCCGCGGCTCGGCAGGGCCAGGACGAGGCGGCGGACGCGCAACGCGCCTACGTGGAAGCCGCGGCCGCGCGTCGCGCGCTCCTCGCTGCGCGTGCGCGGGCCGTGGCGCCGCCCTCCCCCCCAAAGCCCTCCGTTGCACCGACACGAGGCCCCACGCGACTCCCACGCGCGGTGACCCCGGCCCGGCCCTCCCTCGCCGCTCGCGCCAGCACGATCGCGGCGTCCGCCCGCCGCGGGATCACCCGCCTGCGTGGCGCCGCCAAACAGGCTCCCGTGGTGATCGGCCCCGGCGCGCTCCTTGCCGGACGTCGCCTCGACGAGCGCGATCTCGGCGGCGCGGATCTACGCGGCGCCGATCTGCGCGGCGCCTCCCTCGTCGGCACGAACCTGCGCGGCGCGCGCCTCGCCGGGGCCGACCTGCGCGACGCCGATCTCACGGACGCCGTGCTCGCGGGCGCGGACCTGACGGGAGCCCGGCTGGAAGGGGCCTGCCTGGACCAGGCGGTGCTCGACAACGCCGTGCTCGACGACGCGCGCCTGATGGGCGCCCGCATGGTGAGCACGCGTGGCCTGGCGCCGGGCCAGCGCGCGGCGCTGGGCGCGCTCGGCGCGGACGTGGGCCTGGACGACGACGGGCGCTGGGTGCGCATCGGCTCGATGGCGGCGGCCGGATCGGTCGTGGCGGTGATGGCGCTCTACCTCGTGGTGCGGTTCGCGGGCACCACGCTCGATCGCGCGGCGCTGGAGCAGGCCGCGGCCGAGTCCCAGCGCCAGGGTGACCCGGGCGCGGCCGCGGAGCAGTTCGCCGCGCTCGCGGGGCAGACCGAGGACCAGGGCGCGCGGGTGTCCTACCTGCTGGAGGCGGCCGCGGCGGCGGAGGAGTCCGGCGACGTGGAGCAGGCGATGGATCTGCTGGACGAGGCCGCCATCGCCGCGGCGTCGACCGGTGCGGAGGCTCGGGTCCGGCTGCGTCGCGCGGCGACCTATCGGCGCGTCGAGCTGCCCGAGGCCGCCGCCACCGAGTACCGGTCCCTCCTCGACGAGCTCGACCTGACACCGAGCGAGCAGGCCGAGGCCCTCACGGGGCTCGCCCTCGTCCGCGACGACCTCGACGTGATCGGTGAAGAAGACCGGCTCCTCACCGCCGCGGCCACGGACATGGAGCGCGGCGCGCTCGCCTTGGCCCTGGCCGACGGGTGGGCGGCCGCAGGGCGGATGGACGCCGCCCGCGGCGTGCTCGAGCGGGCCCTCGATCGCATCGTGTCCATCGAGGACGCCGTGCCCGCGCGGCTCCGGCTCGCCCGGCTCTTCGCCGAGAGCGGCGACACCGACGGGGCCCTCCTCTTGTTCGAGGAGCTCCTGCTGCTCCCCGGCGACCTCGGCGGCGAGGCCCGCCTGGGGGCGTCCGAGCTCCGCGCCCGGCGGGGGGACGACGCCGAGGCCTTCGCCCTGCTCGACCCGCTCCTGGCCCGCGGAGACGACGATCTCGCCGCCCGCGCGCGGTTCGCCGCCGCGACCATCGCCGGCCGCTCCGGGGACACCCCGCGCGCCATCGCCTGGCTCGAGGAGATCCTGGTGATGGAGGACGTGGAGCCGCGCATGGCGGACGAGGGCCGCATTCTCCTGGCGCGCCTGCTCGTCCGCTCCGATCCCGAAGCCGCCGCGCGCCTCGTCGAGGCGAACCCGGCGCTGCGTGAGGAGCTCCTGCTCGGGCAGGCGCGGTCGCTTCGGGAGGCGGGAAAGCGCATGGACGCCCGCGCCTTGTGGGTCCAGGTCGCGGAGGACGTGAACGCGACCGAGGAGGCGCGGGTAGACGCGGAGCTCTCCCTCGCGGAGCTCCAGGTCGAGGAGGGCGACGCGGAGGGCGCGCTGCGCCGCTACGAGCGGGTGATGGGCGCGGCGGCGGCGACCGCGGTGCGCCAGCGGGTCGTTCTCGGGTTGTGCAACGCGCTCGTGCGCCTCGGGCGCCTTCAGGACGCGGAGGAGCAGTACGACGGCCTCCTGGCGTCGGGGCCCTCCCCGGAGGTCGCCGCGCAGGCGAACCTCGGCCTGGCGCGCACCGCCGAGCTGCGCGGGCAGTTCGAGAAGGCCACCGGCCGCTACATCGAGATCGGCCGGCAGGAGGGGCCGTGGGCTGTGGAGGCGCTGGATGGGCTGGGCCAGCTCCGGGAGCGCTCCGGCGATCTCGCGGGCGCCGCGGAGGCATGGCGCCTGGCCCGGGGCCGCGCCCTTGGTGAGCCCGAGCGCCGCACGGCCATCGACATCTCGCTCGCGCGGGTGCTGGACGCGATGGGCGATCCGGGGGCGGCCGCGGCCTACGCGATGCTGCTCGACGCGAACGACGCGACCGTGCGCGTGGCGGCGCGTATCGCCGTGGCCGAGGGGCTCGTCGGAAGTGATCCGGAGCGGGCGCGCGCCTACTACGAGGAGGCGGTGCAGGAGGCGGAGCCCGGCGAGGCGCGGGCCGCGGCGCGGGCAGGCTGGTTGCGGGCGACCGTGGCCCTCGGCGATGTCGAGGGCGGGCTGGCGCGCATCCGCGCGTGGCTCGAGACGGAGACCGACGCGGCCCTGCGTGGCGAGCTCGCCGTCGCGGCGACCCAGGCGCTCAGGAGCGAAGGCCGGCTGGAGGTCGCCGTCGAGATCGGCGAGACCTACGCCGCGGACGGGGGATTCGAGCTCGGCATGCACCGCGCGGGCGCGCTGCGGGAGCTCGGGCGTGGCGCGGACGCCGCGACGGTGCTGCGCGCGCTGGTCGCCGCGTCAGCCGAGGACGAGGTGTGGCGCGTCGAGACGCTCGGCGAGGCCAGCATCGAGGCGGGGGACCTCGCGGCGGCGGCCACGGCCTACGATCGGCTCGAAAACCTTCCCGGCGGCACCGCCGCCGCGTCGTTCGGGCGCGCCCGGCTCGCGCGGGAGCGCGGTGAGTACGAGGCCGCCCTCGCGCTCCTCTCCGCCAGCGACGACGCCCGTGCGCCGATGGAGCGCGCGACCGTCCTCGAGGGCCTCGGAAAGATGGATGAGGCCGAGATCGCCTGGGATCGCCTCGCTCTCTCGCCCGACCTCGAGCAGCGCTCCGCCGGGGTGCTCGGCATCGCGCGCGTGCGGCTCTCCCGGGACGACCCCGCGGGCGCGCTGGTGGAGCTCGACGCCTTGCCGGTCGTCGCCGACGGGTTCGTGCTGACCGCGGCGCAGGTGCGCGCGGAGGCCCTCCTGCTGCTCCGCCGGTTCGACGAAGCGGCCCGCGTGTACGGCGGGCTCGATCGGGACGCGGAGAGCCGGGTGGTCGGCGCCCTCGGCCTCGGCGAGGTCGCGCTCGCCCGGGACGCCGCCCCCGCCGCGCTCGTCTCGTTCCGCCAGGCGCTCGAGGGCACGAGCGACCCCTACTACCGGGCGCTCGCGCTCTCGGGCGTCACGCGCGCCCTGGCCGAGTCGGGGAACACGTCCGATGCGCGGTCCACCCTCGCGCGTTTGCGAAAGGAGCACCCCGATCGTACCGACGCGATCGAGGCTGCCGAGGCCGTCATCGCGCCCTGATCCCGCTGCGGAGGCACACCATCCGCACCAAACGGTACCGTGTCGGATATCCTGCCGGCGACGTCGCCTGGTCACACCCCTTCCCGGAGCGCTCCGTGAACCTATTTCGCCTCGCCCCCCTCCTGCTCGCCGTCGCCTGCACCGGAACCTCCAAGGACGAGACGGGGACCGTCGACACGGACACCGATGTCGTCGACACGGACACCGACGTCGAGCCCGTGGTCGTGTGGCAGGAGCACCGGATCTCCACCTCTTCTACGCTCAACGGCGTGTACGCCTCGGGTGACGGCGTCTGGGCCGCCGGCACGGGCGCCGAGATCTTCCTCGGCGGCGCCGACACGGAGTGGGCCTCCCAGTTCACCACCGTCTCCGACGAAGAGGACTTCACGGACCTCTGGGGCCAGGGCGCCGGGGGAACGCTGGAGCTCGTCGCCTCCGCGACCAGCGGCTACGTGGCCCGCCGCAGCGGCGGCACCTGGACCCCCGGAGATCTCGGCACCGCCGACCACACGGGCGTGGGTGGCTCTGGCCTCTCGGCGCTCTACGCCGTGAGCTGGGGCAGCATCTTCTCGTTCGACGGCGCCACGTGGACCTTCGAGGCCCCCCCGAACGGGGCGAGCCTGAACGACGTGTACGGCATCGGCGCCGACGCGATCACGGTCGGGGAGGGCGGCATCATCCTCCGCCGCGACGCGGAGCCCGACACGGGCGTCGGCCCCGTCTGGGCAGCCATGTCCTCGGGCATCACGTCCGATCTGAACGCGGTGGCTGGCGTGAGCATGACGGACGTGTGGGCGGTCGGCGCGGACGGCATCGCGCTGCACTGGGACGGCGTCGCGTGGACCCCCCAGCCCACCGGGGTGGACGAGGCCTTGTGGGCGGTCTTCGCGCCCGCGACCGACGCTGTGTACGCCGTCGGCAGCGCCGGCACCGCGCTCGTCTGGGACGGCGTCGTGTGGACCGTTCTCCCGACCGGCGTCGCCGAGAACCTCTACGCCGTCCACGGCACGAGCTCGACCAACGTGTGGGCGGTCGGCAATCGCGGGATGGCGCTGCAGTACATCGCCCCGTAGGCCGCTTCGGAGTCGGCCAGCGCGGAGTCGGCCAGCGCGAGGTCGGCGCGCGCGAAAGCCACCCGTCGCGGGCCGCTACGACGGGTGGTTCATCTTCCAGCGCATCTTGCGCAACATGCCGCGCAGGACCATGACCTCGCCGGCCTCGAGCCCAGCACGCTGGAGGATGCGGCGAACGGTGTTCATGACGAGCGCCGGCTCGTGGCCCCGGAAGTAGGTGCCGAGCTCGAGCGTGGTCATCCAGTCGTTCACGAGGGGGTCGAGCTCGCCCGCGGTCACCACGGGCCGCGCCTCGGTCGCTCCCGGCGGCGCCCCACGCGCCGGACCTCCCCGGCGCCCCTCTCCATCAGCGCGCGGGACGTACCCGCGGCCCTGGGCCTCCGCGAACAGCGCCGCGCCGATCAGCAGCGCGGCCTGGGACAGGTTGAGCGAGGCGTGGATGTCGGTCGGGATGTGGAGCAACGCGTGGGCGTGGAGGAGCTCGTCCTTGTCCAGGCCGCGATCCTCGGGGCCGAACAGCACGGCGGTGTCGCCCACGTTGTCGAAGACCTGCGGCGCGAAGGTGGTGGGCGTGACCGCGGGCCAGCGATCGGTGCGGCCGCGCGCGGTGGTGGCGACGACGTAGTTGCAGCCGGCCACGGCCTCGGCGACGGTCGACACGTACCGCGCCTGGTCCAGGATCTCCGCGGCGCCCGGGGCCATCCAGCGCGCACGGTCGATGTCGAACGCCGGCGGCGCGACGATCGCGAGCCGCCGGATCCCCATGTTCTTCATCGCACGCGCGACCGCGCCGACGTTGCCGGACTGCAACGGCTTCACGAGGACGAAGAGGACCCGTTCACGGAGGGTCTGCCCGAACGATTCAGCCTCCAAACATTCCCTTGAACCAGCCGGAGACCTTGGTCCAGAGGCCGGGATCAGCGGGCTTGTCGCCGACGGGCGCCGCCTTGGAGTCGACCGCCTTCGTGTCGGCCTTGGGGTCCACCTTGGGGCTGCCGTACGGGCTCGGGCCGAGGCTCGACTTGAGGTCGCCGTTCTTGGCGTCGCCATTCTGGTGGGCGCTGTTGTCGGTGATGTCCTCGGGGACCTTGCCGTTGGCGTCCGCGCGCGCGGCGGGCACCGGGGCACGGGCACCGTCCAGCGGCGAGCCGTTCAGCGGCGGAGAGGCGCCGCCGATCTGCTGCGCGAGGCCCGACATCGGCATCGTGAAGGGCATGGGGGGCGGCGCGACGGGCGCGCTCTCTTCCTTGCGGGGCGCGGCGGGCACGAGCGGCTCGGCGCCGCCACCCTTGCCGAGCTTCAGGGTGCTCTCGACGGTCTGGCCGGTGGCCTTGTCGCGCGCCGTGAGGTTGAGGATGCCCTCGGAGTCGATGTGGAACGTGACCTCGATCTGCACCTTGCCCTTGGGCGCGGAGCGGATGCCGGAGAACACGAACGTGCCGAGCATCTCGTTCTCGGCGCAGACCTGGCTCTCGCCCTGGTAGATCCGCAACATGATCGAGCGTTGGTTGTCCTTGCTCGTGGTCAGGGTGCGGGTCTTGTAGTCGGGGAGGGGCTGGTTCTTGGGGAACAGCACGTGCATCGTGCCGTCGACCTTGTTGATGCCGATGGGCATCGGGAGCACGTCGAGCAGCGTCACGTCGTCCGACGTGGTGCCGGCGAGCGAGTGCGACATGATCGCGGCGCCGATGCCGACGGCCTCGTCCGGGTGGACGCCCTTGCAGGGGGGCTTGCCGATGAAGTCGGTGACCCGCCGCTGGACCAGCGGCATGCGCGACTGCCCGCCGACCAGCAGCACCTCGTCGATCTGGCCCTTGCTGCTGCCCGACTCGCGGAGGATGCGCTCCATGTTGACGATGGTGCGATCGACCAGGTCACCGGTGAGCTGCTCGAGCTTCTCCCGGGTGAGCTCGAAATCGATGTCGATCGGCTGCCCGGCCTCGCCCTTCGTGATGAAGGGGATGTGGATGCGGGTCCGTGTGGCGCCGGAGACCTCGATCTTGGCGGCCTCGGCCGCGTCCCGCACGCGCTGGACCGCGACACGATCGAACGACAGGTCGATCGCGTGCTCCTTGTAGAACTGCTCCAGCACCCACTGCATGACGCGATCGTCGAAGTCGACGCCGCCGAGGAACGTGTCGCCCCCGGTCGCGATGACCTCGAAGATGCGGCCCTTGATGTCGATGATCGATATGTCGAACGTGCCACCGCCGAGGTCGTAGACCGCGATGCGTTGGTTCAGGTTCTTGCCGAGGCCGTACGCCAAGGCCGCCGCGGTGGGCTCGTTGAGCACCCGCAGCACCTTGAGGTTCGCGAGGCGGCCGGCGGTGCGCACGGCCTGGCGCTGGCGATCGTTGAAGTAGGCCGGGACGGTGATGACCGCCTGGTCGACCTCGGCGCCGAGCGACTCCTCCGCTACGTCCTTGATCTTCCGAAGGATCGCCGCGGAGATCTGCTCGAGGGTGAAGACCTGGTCCTTCACCTTGACGAGCACCTCGTTGCTCTCGCCCTCGACGAGCTCGTAGGTGAAGACCTGCCGGATCTTCTCGATCGTCTTGCTGTGGAAGTTGCGGCCGATGAGCCGCTTGGCCGCCGCGACCGTGTTCTGGGGGTTCAGCTGGGCCTGACGCTTCGCGTCGTGCCCGACCAACCGCTCCCCCTTGTCGCTGATCGCGAACACCGAGGGGATCGTGGTCGTGCCGCCCTTGTACGTGATGACCCTGGGCTTGCCGTTCTCGACGATCGCCGCACAAGAGTTCGTCGTACCGAGGTCGATTCCGATCGCCTTGCCCATGTGCCCTATTCTTCCCGACGTGGCACGCCGAATAGCACGTAGACCGGGGGTGGGTCAACGCGACCAGGGCCCATCGAACCGCCTGTCGTCGGCCTTACTCGTACATCACGAGGATCTTGCCGTCGGTGCGGTCGCAGCTCTTGGCCACGGCCTCGATGGTTCGATCGAAGGGGAAACGGCGGGTGATCATCGGTGCGACGTCAAGGCGATTCTCTTCCAGCAACCGGAGGATTCGGGGGAAGCAGCCGCCACCGGCGTGCCCGCGCGCTCCGACGATTCCGGCGGCCTGGGTCACCAGGACGTCGAGCAATACGGGGGCCCGCTGGCCTGTCCGCCCGAGGTACACCATTTTTCCGCCGGGCGCAAAAGCGCGTTCGATCTCCGGCATCGTCTGGACCGCGGCGCCGGCGGCCTCGACGATCATGTCGGCGCCCCACCCCCGGGTCCGCTCGCGGATGATGTCGCCGGCGGGAGCCTCGGAGGGGTCGTACACGGCGTCCGCGCCCATGGCCCTGGCGATGGCCCGACGCTCGGGCATCGTCTCGAACGCGAGGATGGAGGCGGCGCCGGCCGCCCGCGCCAGCGCGATGGCGCCGAGGCCGATGGGGCCGCATCCGAACACCGCGACGTGGGCCCCGGGTAGAAAGCCCCCGGCGGACACGAACATGCCGTTGTACGAGCACGCGATGGGCTCGATGAGGGCACCGAGCTCGAGCGCCCGCTCCGCGCTGCCGAGGCGCTCGGCGAGCGGATCCAGGGGCCACAAGAACCGCTCCTGGGCGGTCAGGTACTCGGCGTAGGCGCCCGGCGCGGAGAAGCCGACCATGTCGAGATCGGGGCACTGGTTCGGGTGGCCGGTGCGGCACGCCTCGCAGACACCGCAGTAGAGCATCCCCTCGGCCGCCACCAGCATCCCGGGGCGCAGGTGGCGGACCCCGGGGCCGACCTCGACCACCTCGGCGGTGTACTCGTGCCCCACGGTGACGGGCACGCGCACGGGGCCGGAGAACAGGACGTAGCCGTCGGCATCGTGCTCGTAGCAGTGGGTGTCGCTCCCGCACACGCCGCACACGCGCACCTTGAGCACCACCTCGCCGTAGGCGGGCGCGGGATCGGCGACCTGGGTGGCGACGAAGCGGGGGTGGCGCCACACCCGGGAGGCCATCGTGGCCTTTCGGGTGGACAGCTCGCGCGCGGTGGGGAGGTAGCCGGGGCGGGGATCCCAGTCCGCTTCGAGTACGACGGCCTTCACGATGTTTCTCGGGGGAGCAGGGCGGAGCTGGGGTCGATCACGAGGAGGATGTGGCCCTCGGGCGCGATGGTGGTGCCGACGAGATGCGGGAGCGCGTCGAGCGGCCAGGGGGGAGGGGACACCAACGTCTCTACCGCGCCCAGCACCTGGTCGACCCGCAGCGGCGTGCCGTCCGCGAGGCGGATGGTGGCTACCCCCTGCACCGGGAGGGCCAGGAGCGGGGCCGCGCTGGGCGTGTCGGCGAACGCGGCGGCGCGGTTGGCCACGAGGGCGAAGGTGTGCCCGGCGGCCCGGACCAGCAGGAGGCGGACGAGCTCGGCGTGGAGCGGCACCTCGATGTTCAGCCGGGTGCCGCGCGAACGGGCGGAGAACAGCGAGAAGCGGCCGCCCAGGCGCGCGACGAGGTGCGACACGGCGGAGAGGCCGTGGCCCCGCCCGGCGATGGGCCCCGGGACCGCGACGGTGGTGAGGCCGGGGCGCAAGGCGAGCTCGATGGGATCGGCCTCGGGCTCCCCGGCGGCCGAGCGGAGGGCCGCGACGTCGAGCCCACGCCCGTCATCGTCGAACGAGACGAGGAGGCGCCGCCCGACCCGCTCCGCGACGAGGCTGATGCGGCCCACGGGGCCCTTCGCGCCGCGCTCCGAGGGCGGCTCGATGCCGTGCGCGACGGCGTTGTTGAGCAGCTGGACCAGCGCCGCCTGGAGCGGCCCGAGCACCTCGGGGTCGACCCGCACCTCCTCGCCGTTCACCTCGAGGCGTGCCTCGCGCCCGAGCTGCTTGCACAGCGCGCGCAGGCGGCGGCGCAGCGGTGGGATGACGGTGCCGAACGGTACCTCCCGCAGCTCGGCGAGCCGCGTGTACATGCGCCGCGACGCCTCCTCGATCCGGCTGATCTGGGCCGATGCGGAGGGGTCGACGCTGGAGAGCTCCCGCAGCTTCTGGCACGCCGCGAGCATCTCGGCGATGGCGGCGACAGCGTCCTCCGTGCCGGTGGTGGCGGAGGGGGACTCGGAGAGCGTCGGCTCCTCTTCGGGGAGCAGGCGGAACCCCGTGTGGGATCGGGCGCTGAGGTGCGCGCGGATCCGCTGCTCCATGCCCTCGTCGGGCGTGGGCTCGCGCGCCTCCGACACGTCGTGCACCTGGCGGCGGAGCAGCACGATGGCGCCCGTCAACAACGCCGTGGTCGGCTCGTCGACCTCGAGCGAGCCGCGCCCCATCTCCTCACACACGTCCTCCAGGGCGTGCGCGAGGGTGGCGATCGCGCCGATCTCCATGGTCGCGCTCATGCCTTTGAGCATGTGGAAGCTGCGCAACAGCGCGCGCGGATCGGGGCGCGCCACTCCATCGGCCAGCTCGCGTTCGGCTGCGGCGATCGCCCGGTGGGCCTCGGCTACGAACAATGACCGATACCGGGTGCGGTCCACGACCGACCTCTATCCCTGTGGAGGGAACCCGCACTCAAACAGCGCCAGAGAGATGCGCTCCGCGAGCGCGGCTGCGTCGACGACAAGTGTGCGTCCGCCCGCGACATCGGCGGCGGTGGCGGGGTCGCGTGGGAGCGCGTCCGCGGAGATACCGATCAGGCCCGCGGGCGTCGCGACCAGGATCACCACGGGCGACTCGGGATTCACGACGGTGTCATCCTCGAGGGACACGATGTCGATGACCGAGACGGCGCGCCCCTCGAAGGCGCACGCGCCGAGCAGCCACGCCGGGGCCGCGGGTACGACGGAGACGCGGGGCGCGGTCAGCAGGCCGCGGATGGCCTCCGACTTGAAGAGCAGGTCACGGCCGCTGCGGAGGGCGCGTCGTGTCATCAGCTCTCGCGGGCGGTGCGCGGCACCGTGTTCTGGACGTCGACCTCGAGGATCGCCCGTTCGTTCGCCAACGCGACGGTGAGCACGAAGTCCCCCCAGGCGAGGCGTTCCCCGGCGGCGGGCACGTGGCCGAGCTGGGAGAGCAGGAAGCCGGCGAGGGTCTCGTAGTCGCCCTCGGGCATCTCGAAGCCGGTGGTCTCGTAGAGATCCTCGCCCTCGACCCTCCCCGACGCGATCCATTGGCGCTCGCCCATCTTGCGCACCAGCGGCCGGGCACGATCGTACTCGTCCTCGATGTCGCCCACGATCTCCTCGAGGATGTCCTCGATCGAGATGAGCCCGACGGCGCCGCCGTACTCGTCCACCGCGACGGCGAGGCGTTGGCGCTTGCGACGGAGATCGACGAACAGCTCGTCCACGCGCTTGGTCTCGGGGACGAACATGATCTCGTGCATCACCGTGCTGACGGGACGGGCGTCGTCGGGCGCGAAGAGCAGGTCGCTGTGCATCACCATGCCGACGATGCGGTCGATGCGCTTGCGGTAGATGACCAGCCGCGAGAACCCCTGGTCGATCATCACGGAGCGGGCCTCGCCGCACGTGGCGGTCTCCGGCACGCCCACGACCTCGATGAGCGGCACCATCGCGTCCGCCACCTGGGTCTCCGAGAAGTTGAAGACCCGGAGGATCATCTCCTTCTCGTCGTCGTGGATGTCGGTCATCGTCGCGCTGTCGAGGAGGAGCTGGATGTCCTCGCGGCGCACGGCGTGCACCTGCGCGTCCTTCACGCCGAGCACGGTCATGATGATGCGCGTGGCGTGCTCGATGGCCCAGAGCACCGGCCGGAGCAGCACGGAGAGCGCCGAGATCGGCTGCGACACCAGCGGCGCGAGCGTGTTCGCATGCTGTTGGAAGATGGTCTTCGGCACCATCTCGGAGAAGATGATGGTGAGCGGGGTGTACACCGCCACGACCAGCAGCTCTGGCACGTCCCCGAAGCGGCCGAGCGCGTGCGCGACCAGCGTGGCGCCGGCGATGGTCGCCACGTTGGTGCCGATGAGGCACGTGCCGACGAGCTGGGTGGGGCGCTCGAGGAGCTTGAGGACGCGCTTCGCCGCGCTGTCGCCGTTCTCGGCGCGCGCACGCAACACGAGGCGATCGGAGCCCACGATCGCGATCTCGGAGCCCGAGAACAGGCCCTGCGCGAGGATGCAGCACGCGATGAGGAGCAGCTCGCCGAGCGGGGTCACGTGAGCTCCTCGCTGGAGAGGCGCTCATCGGCGCGGATGGTCACGGTCACCTCGGTGATCCGCCGCCCGTCGACACCCGAGACGAGAAAATGCAGGCCGTTCCACTCGACCTCGTCACCCTTCTTCGGCGCGGCGCCGAGCTGGTGGAACACGAAGCCGCCGAGCGTCGTGTAGTCGCCTTCGGGCAGCTCCGTGTCGAAGCGCGCGTCGAAGTCCTCGATGTCGATGCCGGCGCGCACGGTCCAGACGTTCTCCTGGAGCTGGGTGGCCTCCTTCTCGTCCACGTCGCTCTCGTCGAGCACCTCGCCCACGAGCTCGGTGAGCAGGTCGTCCAGGGTGGTCAGGCCGGCGATGGAGCCGTGCTCGTCGACCACGACGGCCATGTGGTTGTTGTTGACGCGGAACTCGCGCAGCAGGTCCTGGGCGCGCTTGGACGGCGGCACGAACATCGCCGGATGGAGCATCTTCTGGAGCTGGCGCGCGTGCGGCGGCGGCGCGTTGCGTAGGCGCAGCAGATCCTTCACGAGCAGGACGCCCACGATGTTGTCGGGGTTGCTCTGCCAGATGGGGACGCGGCTGTAGCGGGCCTCCCGGAGCTCCTGGAGCAGCTCGTCCCACGGGGTGGTGAGGGAGAGGGAGAAGATGTCCGGGCGCGGGGTCATGAGGCGGGACACGGGCAGGTCGCCGAACTCGAACACGCGGTGGATGATCTCCTGCTCCATCGGCTGGATGATGCCGGTCTCGCGCCCCTGGTCGATGAGGGTGCGGAGCTGGTCCTCCTGGAGGCTGTCGTGGAGCGGCGCCGGGGACACGCCGAGGCCGCGGAGGATGAGGTCTCCGATGCCGGAGAGCACGAACCGGATCGGGCTCACGAGCTCGTTCCAGAAGGCGAGCGGGCGCGCGATGCGCCGCGTCACCGTGCGGGCGAACCGGAGGCCGAGGGTCTTCGGGAGCACGTCTCCGAAGAGGATGAGGATCGGGGCCACGAGGAGGATGTTCAGCCAAGGCCAGCGGGGCAGCCACGCGAGGACCAGCGCGGCCGACACCGCGGAGAGGCCGATGTTGGCGAACTCGTTGCCGATCAACAACGCCGCGAGGAGGCGACGGGGGCGGTGGAGCAGGTGGCGGACGGTCTCACCGACGCTCGGATCGTCCTTCAGCGCCTCGCGGTCCACCTTCTGCAGCGAGAACAGGGCGGTCTCGCTGATCGAGAAGAACATGCACAGCAGCAGCAGCGTGAGGAGGATCCCGACCGTGAGCGGGAGCCCCGCGGACGCGAGCGTGGGGACGGGAGCGGCCGATTCGGCGGAGAGCGCGAGCGACACGGCGAGCAGCGGACTCAGGGGGCCTCCCCTGTCCGAGACGGTCGCGGATGGAAGTGCGCGAACAGGGGCCGAGGCCATTCTCCGCCGCCGAGGAGGCGAAGCCCTGGCGCGGCCTCCAGCCGCCCCACGCGACCTATCGAAATGTCCTGCATGCTGGCGACGGATCGTACCGCATCTCGGTCGGCCGCGGCGGCACAGAACAACAACTCGTAGTCTTCTCCGAAGGCGACCCGCCAGGCGAGGGGCGCGTCCCCCGGGACCGCGGCGGGGTCGATCTCGGCGCCGCAGCCGGACGCGACGCAGAGGCGACCGAGGTCCCTCGCGAGCCCGTCCGACAGGTCCATCATCGCGGTGGCGAGGCCCGCCTCCGCGAGGGCCGCCGCGAACCGGGCCGGCGGCTCGGGCCGCCGCAGACGGGCCTGGGCCTCGGGGCGTGGCGCGTCCGACAGGAAGCCCTCCGCGGCGAGCCCGAGGCGCCCGGTGACCCAGATGTCGTCCCCCACGGCTCCCGTGCTCCGGAGGACCGGCCGCGACGCGTGGCCGCCCACCGTGAGCGACGCCGTGCGGACCGGGGCGCGCGTGGTGTCCCCGCCCACGAGCGCGACGCCCCACCGCGCGCACGCGGCGTGCAGCCCGCCGGCGAAGGCGTCAACCCACGCGCGGTCCAACGGGCTCGGCAGGCTCAAGGCCAGGAGCGCGTAGGTGGGGCGCCCGCCCATCGCCGCGATGTCGGAGACGTTGACGGCGACGAGCTTCCAGCCCACGTCGGCGGGGGTCAGCTTGTCGTCCCAGTGCACGCCCTCGACCATGGTGTCGACGGTGAGGATGCGGCCGTCGTCAAAAAGGGCGGCGTCGTCCCCGATGCCGACGCGGAGGCCCGCCGGGAGCGCCGTGCGCGTGGTCAGACGGTCGATGACCCAGTCTTCGCCAGGGTCGGGGCCCGGGTCGTTGGGCCCACTACTGTCACTGGCCGGCATCGACAGGCTCCGGGGGCTGGAGCGGCCGCACGCCTTCGCGCGTGACCGTCAGGAGCCGCCAGGTACGGGTGAGCTGGCGATCCGGGCCGAAGCCGAGCGTGCCGGCGACGGGGTTCTCGAGGCGGGCCGACGTGAGCGCCGCGGTGCGGTCGCCGCCGGCCGCCACGATGGCGGCGACGAGCCGCGCAGTGTCGTACGCCGCGGCCTCGACCACCGTGGGCTCGCCCTTGCCGCGCTCGCGCCAGGCGTCCACGAAGGAGTCGGTCGACGCGTCGTCCACCCGGGCGTCGAACGCGTCGACGAAGATCGAGTCCAGCACGTAGGTGCCGCCGCGGCGCGCGAGCTCGTCGTTGTTCCA
Organism: Myxococcota bacterium; assembly: GCA_040386535.1. Classification (GTDB taxonomy): domain Bacteria; phylum Myxococcota_A; class UBA796; order UBA796; family SXON01; genus CAJBVW01. The sequence continues at coordinate 162,818 of JAZKFH010000013.1, forward strand.
GGCGTTGAGCCCGAGGAGCACGACCGACGCGTCGTCGCGGTGCGCCTTGAAGCGCCCGACGGGAAACTCCTCGAACGCGAGGGCCGACGCGAGCAGGGCCACGCGCTGGTAGGAGTCGGGGATGAAGATGGCCTCGTAGTCGATGAGGGGCGGGAGCACGACCTTCTTGGGATCCTGCTTGGCCCTCTCGGCGTCGCGCTTGAGCTGCGCGTACTCGCCCGACCGGGCCGTGTAGTCCTTCTTGCCGAGCACCTTGGCGGTGGCGCGGAAGTCCTTCTGCTCCGGATCGTAGGCGGCGCGGGCCTGCACGGAGCCCCCGCGGGCCTTCACGGCGTCCGCGAAGATGCGGGCCGCGTTCTCGCCGAAGGGGGTGCTGGGGTTGACGATGGCGTACCGCTTGACCGCGCGCACGTCGAAGGTCTCCTTCAGCAGGGCCTCGACGAGCTGCTCGGTGCTCGGAAAGGCGCGGTACACCTGGTCACCGGCGGCGAGCACCTCCTCCGAGGAGGTCAGTGTCAGCAGCGGAACGCGGAGCGCCTGCGCGGTGGCGGCGCACTCCAGCGACTCCTCCTTGAGGAGGGGCCCGATGACGAGGCTCGCGCCTTGCTGGAGGGTGGCGAGCTCCAGCGCCTTCACGCACTTCTCGGCGGTGCCGCCCGTGTCGAAAAAGGCGAGGCGGAGCTTGCCGCCCGCGTGCTGATTGCCCATCTCGATCGCGGCGCGGAGGCTCTCGGCCGGGAGCGCGTAGGTCCCCGTGAGCGGCAGGAGCACCGCGACGAGCCCCGGATCGACCTTCGTTCCGGACGCGGCGCGACGAGCGGCGTAGGCGGCCTCCCGCGCGAACGGCGAGTCGGCGAAGCGCTCGGCGAAGGTCGCGGCGAGCTCGCCGGCCTTCGGGAGATCCCCCTTGGTCACCGCCGCGCGGATGGCGGCGATGGCCTGGAGATCCGCGGGATCCTTGGAGGGCGGCGCCGCGGAGGGCCCGCCGCCGTAGTTCTCCCACACGGCGTCCACCGCCGTGCTGACCCGCTTCGCGACGTCCTTCTGGTCGTTCGCGTAGCGCACGGCCTTGTCGCCGAGGGTGCGCACCACGTCCGACGGCGCGCCCTCCGCCGCCTTGGCGCGCGCGAGGAGCAGGTAGCGATCGGCGTTCAGGGAGTCGGGGACGCCCTTGTCGCCGATGAGCTCGAGCGTCGCCAGGGTGTTTCCGCTCGCCTCGCCCTTCGCGTCGACCACCGCCATGCCGAGCACGGCGGGCTCCTTGGCGGGGGAGGTGGGATGATCGCCGGCCACGGCCTCGAAATGCGCGCGCGCCCCGACCAGATCCCCGGAGAGGCGCCGGAGCTCGCCCGCATACAGCAGGAGCCACGGGAGCTCGCTCTCCGCGACCTCGCCGCGGGAACTCTCGAGCAGCTCCGCGCCGGCGGTCCGGTTCTTCATCTCCAGCGCTTTCTGGACCGGGTCGGGCATGCGGGGTGCGGCGGCGCACAGGAGCAGGATCGGGAGCAACCCCGGGAGCGCGGCGAGCCCGCGCAGAACGCCCTTCATCGTCGGCTCCTGATCGTCTGTTCCCACGCGAGGCGCGCCGGATGGGCGTCCTGCCCCAGCCGCTCGCCCAGCGCGGTGACGGCCGCGCGCTGATCCGGGGTCAGGGCCGCGGGGACCTCGACCACGACGCGCACGTGCAGGTCGCCCTTGGCGCCACCGTCGATCGCCGGGAGCCCGCGGCCGGGCAACCGGAAGGTCTTTCCGCTCGGGGTGCCCGAGGGGATCCGGATGGTGGTGCTGCCCGCCAGGGTCGGCACCGCGATGTCCGCGCCCAGGGCCACCTCGGGGAAGGTGACCGGGATCTCGCACAACAGGTCGGCCCCGCGGCGGCGGAAGAGGGCGTGATCGTCGACATTGACCATTACATAGAGATCCCCCGCTGGCCCCGGGGTCGTCCCCGCGAAGGCGGCGGGCTCGTGGCCCTTCTGGCGGAGCTTGAGCTTCTGCCCGGTAGCGACGCCCGGAGGCACCTTCACGCGGAGCTTGTCGTCCAGCGGGTGGCGACCCTCGCCCGTGCAGCGGTCACACTTCTTGGCGGGCACGTAGCCACGCCCGTCACACGTCGCGCAGTCGGTCCGGAGCAGCCGCCGCGTGGGGGACTTGCCGCTGCCGCTGCACGTCGCGCAGGGAACCCGATCCTCGGGGTGATCGCCGGTGCCGTCACATTTCTTGCAACGGACCGTGCGCGGGATGTCGAGGGTCCGCTCGACACCGGTGGCCGCCTCTTCGAGCGTGATGGTGAGCGTGTACTTCAGATCCTCGCCCGCGCCGCCCGGCCGACGGCGGCGAAACAGGCCGTTCAACGTGTCCCGCAGGATGTCGTTGAGCTCGTCGGGGCTGGGGGGGCGCCCGGTGTGCGTGTAGAGCGGCCCGAGGCGGTCGTAGCGGGAGCGCTGCTCGGTGTCACCCAGCACCTCCCAGGCTTCGGCGCACTCCCGGAAGCGACGCTCGGCGTCGAGATCCCCCGGATTGCGGTCCGGGTGGAACTTCATCGCGAGGCCCCGGAAGGCGCGCTTGATGTCCTCGGACGAGGCGTTTTTCGCCACCCCCAGGACGGCGTAGTAGTCGCGGCGCGCCAAGGCCTGATCCTCCGGCCGATAGCTAACGCGTGCCGAGGCAGCTCGTTGTCGTTGAAGGCGCGGATGTACGGAGGACGGGGCTACTCGTCATCGACGAGATCGCCCTCGAGCGCGAGGGAAGGGCCTCCTCCCGACGCGAAGCTGGCCGGCGCGTTGCGCGCCGCCGCGTAGATCGACTCCGCGATCCGCTGCGCCGCCACGGCGAGCGCCTCGTGGGCCCGCCCGACGACCGTGCTGTCTCCCGTGTCCATCGCGCGTTCGGCGACCGTGAGCGCGTCCCGAATCTGGGCGGCGTTGCCCGCGTCGAGCAGCTCGCCGTACTCGTCCATGCTTCGGCGGGTGGTGTAGATGAGACCGTCCAGCCGGTTGCGCGCCTCGGCGGCGGTCCGGCGCTCCTGGTCCTCTTCGCGGAACTGCTCCGCGTCGCCGATCATCTGCTCGATGTCGCCCTCGTGCAGGCCCGAGTTCGACACGATCCGCATGGATTGGGCCTTGCCGGTGCCGCGGTCGCGCGCCTGGACGTGCAGGATGCCGTTGCTGTCGAGCTCGAAGGTGACCTCGATCTCGGGGAGCCCGCGTGGTGCCGGCGGGAGGCCGTGCATCTCGAGGTGGCCGAGGGACTTGTTGTCGTCCGCGAACTCGCGCTCGCCCTGCAGGATGTGCACCCGGACCATGTCCTGGTTGTCCTGCGCGGTCGTGAACACCTTGCTCTTGCGGCACGGGATCGTCGTGTTTCGGCCGATGATGGGCTCCGAGAGCCCGCCCGCGGTCTCGATGCCGAGCGAGAGCGGCGTCACGTCGAGGAGGAGGATGTCCTTTACGTCGCCCTTGAGCACCGAGCCCTGGATCGCGGCGCCGATGGCGACGACCTCGTCGGGATTGATGCCGCGCTCGGGGGCCTTGCCGAAGATCTCGGCGACCTTCTCCTGCACGCGAGGCATGCGGGTCATGCCGCCGACGAGCAGGATGGCGTCCAGGTTTCCGGGCTTCAGACGCGCGTCGGCGAGGGCCTGGCGGCAGGGGGCCTCGAGCCGTTCGATGAGGTCGGCGCAGAGCCCCTCGAGGCGGGCCCGGGAGAGCTCGGCCATCAGGTGGAGGGGGCCCGAGGGGGTCGCGGTGACGAAGGGGAGGTGGATCTCGGTCTCGGTGGTGTTCGAGAGCTCGTGCTTCGCCTTCTCCGCGGCCTCCTTGATGCGCTGCATGGCGACCGGATCACCCGCGAGCGACACGCCGGTCTCCTTGCCGAACTGTTCTACGAGCCACGCGGTGATGCGGTTGTCGAAGTCCTCGCCGCCGAGGAACGTGTCGCCGTTCGTGGAGCGCACCTCGAACACGCCGTTGTCGATCTCGAGGATGGACACGTCGAACGTGCCGCCGCCCAGGTCGAACACGGCGATGCGCTCGTGCCCGCGCCGCCCCATGCCGTAGGCGAGCGCCGCGGCGGTCGGCTCGTTGATGATCCGCAGGATGTCGAGGCCGGCGATGCGGCCGGCATCCTTCGTGGCCTGGCGCTGCGCATCGTTGAAGTACGCCGGCACCGTCACGACGGCCTCGGTCACCTTCTCGCTCAGGTAGGCCTCGGCGATCGACTTCATCTTCTCGAGGATGATCGCGGAGATCTGCTGGGGTGACCACGCCTTGCCGTCGACGCGGACCCACGCGTCGCCATTGTCCGCGCGCTCGATGGTGTAGTTCACCAGGTCGAGGCTCTTCTGTACTTCGGCATCGTCATATCGGCGCCCGATCAGGCGCTTGGCCACGGATACGGTTCGGGGAGCGTTGGTGACCGCCTGACGACGGGCGATCTGGCCGACGAGACGGTCCCCGTCGCGCGTGAACGCCACCACGGAGGGGGTGGTCCGGCTGCCTTCGTCATTAGGGATGACGAGCGGATCGCCGTGTTCGAGGACGGCCACGCACGAGTTCGTCGTGCCCAGATCGATACCGATAACCTTTGACATCAATCCAGCTCCGTACAGCGTTTCCAGGCAGCAAAGCAAGCTTCGACGCAGGCTTCGACGTGGGATACCACGATTATTCGTTCGGGGGCGCGGAGACGGTCACCCGCGCCGGACGGAACAGCCGCCCGCGCAGACGGAAGCCGGCGTGCACCTCGTGCACGATCGTCCCCGGTAGCACGTCGTCATCGTGCACGTGCAGGACCGCCTCGTGTTGTGTCGGATCGAACAGCGTTCCCCGCTCGGCTTCCACCCGCTCGAAGCCGAGGCGCCCGAGGAGCCGCTTGAACTGCTCCACGATCATCTGCAGACCGCCCAGGATCTGGGCCGGATCACTCACCGCGTGCAGCCAGGCGCGCTCCACGTTGTCGTACACGTCCACCACCGGGCGCAGGACGCGGTCCTCGCCGCGGCGCTCGGCCTCCTCGAGGTCCTTGCGCGCGCGGACCCGGAACCGATCGAAGTCCGCGGAGAGCTCGCCGTGCGCCCGGCGTACGTCGCGGGTCTGCCGGTCGAAAGTGTCCCGCGACTCGATCGCGCGGCCCAGGTCGCGCTCCAAGCGGCGGATGGTCTCCTGTTGCTCGCGCAGCCGGAACTGGAGGCGCCGACGTTCGTCGTCCGGGAGGAGCGGCGCGGTGGTCGGCTCGAGGGAGAGCTCGATGTCGTCCTCGTGCTCGTCGGCGGCAGCCGGCTCCACGTCATTCGTGCCCGTGGGCTCGGCCGCCGGACGGACGTTGCGCTCAACGGCGGCGAGGGCCTCCTCGATGAGGCTCGGATCGATCTCGATCAGGAGATCCTCCGGCGCCGGCAGCGGCCCGGTGGGCGTCGACTTGCTCATGTCCGTCCGATGCGGGATGGTCGCCAGTATCCGACACCCGGTCGACGACGGGAAGGGGCGCCCCGGGATCCGCGTCGACGAGCGCGTCGGCGAGCCGAGCGGCAACGGCGTCCGCCACCGGAAAACCTTCCGCCGTAAGGCGCACGTAAGCCCCCTGTTCGACCACGAGCCCCCCGCGCACGAGGGCCGGATCGACGCGGATCTCCAGCCCCGTCCGCGCGGTGATCACGGCCCGATCGGCACCGTCCACGTGGCGCAACGTGGACCAGAGCAGCTCGTAGGCGAGCGCGCGGGGCGCGGGACGCTCGCGGCTCTCGAGCGGATCGGCGGCGGCGAGGTACGCGTCGACGTCGGCGAGGTTGGCCGCGCGCGTGCCGTCGGGCCACCACGCGTGCGCCGAGGCGCCGAGGCCCGCCCACGGGCGCGCCCGCCAATAGTGCTCGTTGTGGCACGAGCGGTGCCCCGGCCGCGCGAAGTTCGAGACCTCGTACCGCTGGATGCCGGCGGCTTCGAGCGCCTCGACCGCGGCGTCGTACATCGCCCGCCACAGGTCCTCGTCCACCGCGGGGGTGCGCGCGCGCGCGAAGGCCGTGTCGGGCTCGATCGTGAGGCCGTAGAGCGACACGTGGTCGGGGGCGAGCGCGACGACCGCGGCGAGATCGGCTTGGAAGGCGGCGAGGGTCTGGCCGGGCACGGCGAAGATGAGGTCGAAGCTCACCGACGCGAACCCGGTCGCCTTGGCCTCGGCCACGAGGGCGCGCGCGTCGTCGGAGGTGTGCCCGCGTCCGAGCCGGCGCGCCACCACCGGATCGAAGCTCTGGACGCCGAGCGAGAGGCGCGTGATCCCCGCGTCCCGGAACGCCGAGAGCGGCACCGGGAGATCGCCGGGGTTGGCCTCCATCGACACCTCCGCGCCGGGCAGCGGATCGAGGGCGGCGAGGATCCGACCGAGCTCGTCCGGCGGGCAGAGCGAGGGGGTCCCTCCGCCGAAGAACACGCTCGCGGGCCGGCCCGGGAACAGGTCGCGGCGCAACGCCCACTCGCGCACGACGGCGTCCGTGTACGCGGCGTGCGGGGGGTCACGACGGGTCGACACCGCGAACGCGCAGTACGGGCAGCGCAGCCGGCACCAGGGGATGTGGACGTAGACGCCGTACATCGCGCCCCGGTATCGCATCCGCCGCTCGCGGCGCGGTGATAGAAGCCGGGGATGCTTCGATTCACCCTCGAGAACGGGATGCGCGGCGTCGTCGACGCTTCGGGCCGCTCCGACGCCGCGGCCGTGTACGTCTGGATCAACGTCGGGAGCGCCGACGAGGCCCCCGGGATGGAGGGCGCCGCCCACTTCGTCGAGCACATGGTCTTCAAGGGCACGCGCTCCTACGGCGTGGGCGAGGTGGCGGCCGCCATCGAGACGCTCGGCGGCGATCTCAACGCGTGGACCTCGTTCGACGAAACCGTGTTCCACGCCACCGTCCCCGCCGACGCCGCGGTGCCCGCCATGCGCGTGCTCGCCGAGATGTTGCGGGACGCGCGGTTCGATCCGAAGGAGCTCGCGAGCGAACGCACCGTGATCCTCGAGGAGATCCGGGGCTCGGTCGACGATCCGGACAGCGTGCTGGCCGAGGCGACCTACCACTCGGCGTGGCCCGACCATCCCTACGGGCGCCCCGTGATCGGCACGACCAGGTCCGTGCGCGGCATGACGCGGGACGCGCTCCACGCCTTCTACACGCGCAACTACCAGCCCGCGAACGCCTGTCTCGCCGTCGCCGGCCCGGTTGATGCGGCGGCCGTGCGCGCCGCCGCCACCGAGCTCTTCGCGGGGGGCGGCGCCGCCATCCCCCGCACCGAGCGGCGCCCCATCTCGGGCCCGCGCAAGCCGCGCTTGTTGCGGCGCGGCTTCGAGGCGTGCCTGGTCGAGCTGGCGTATCCCGCGCCGGGGGACGGTGATCCGGCCATTCCGGCGCTCGATGTGTTGTGCCTCGCGTTGGGCGGCGGCGCCTCGTCACCGCTGGAGTCGCGCTTGCGCCTGCGCGAGGGCGTGTGCCTCTCCGCGGAGGCGGGGCTGAACGTCGAGCGGGACGCGGGCATGGCCACCATCTCGCTCCACACGCGGGAGGGGCAGGCCGACCGCGCCATCGCGGGCGCCCGGGAGGAGATCGCGCGCGCGCGCGCCGGCGGGCTCGGCGAGGTCGAGGTCGAGCGGGCGAAGGCGCAGATCCTGGCCGAGCGGGTGTTCGGCCGGGAGACGGTGGACGGGCGTGCCCAGGCGCTCGCGTTCCACACTGAGCGCTTCGGGGACCCCGAGGCGTGGCGCGCGTTCGACGCGGCGATTGCCGCGATCACGCCGGCGGACGTGGCCGCCGCGGCGCGCACGTGGCTGGATCCCGAGCGTGAGGTCGCGCTGGCGTTGGTGCCCGCGGGCGAGAAGGTCTCGCTCCGGCGGGCCCCGATCGGGGACATCTCCCTGGCGCCGCGCGACGTGCCGGCGCCGGTGGCCGCCCTCGTGGCGCGCGTCGCCGCGGCGTCCCTGACCCCGGCTTCCGCGCCCGCGACGATCGGCGCCCGCGCGCCGTGGCGGGTGGTGCTCGACAACGGCGTGCGCGTGCTCTTCTGCCCGGATGACGGCGAGGTGGCCGGGATCCGGATCGCGGGGATGGGCGGAGCGTTCGTGGAGAAGACCGGGAGCGCCGGGCGCGGATCCGCGTGGGCGCGGGCGCTCCTCCGCGGCGCGGGAGAGCTCGATGCGGTGGGCTACGCCGCCGCCGTGGAGACCCTGGCGGGCTCCGTCAGCGCGTCCAGCGGCCGATCCTCCCAGGCGATCCGCGGCGAGTTCGTCGCCTCGCGGTTCCTCGAGGGGCTGGGCCTCATCGCCGAGGCGATGATGGCACCCCGCTTCGACGAGCTCGAGGTGAACCGCGTGCGCGACGAGCTCCTCGAGGCGCTCGCGGAGCGCGAGGACCACCCGGAACACCTCCTCGGCGAGAAGATGTGGGCGGCCGCCTACGGCGTGCACCCCTACGCGCTCTCCGCGCTGGGCACCGCCTCGATCATCGGCGGCCTGCGTCCCTCGCTCCTGGCCGCGCACCATCGCCGCTGGGCCACCGGAGCCAACCTCGTGGTCGGTGTCGCGGGCGCGTTCGATCCCGACGCCGTGCTCGACGTGCTCCGCCGCACCCTCGGGACCCTCCCCGCCGTCTCCGCCTTCGCGCTCCCGGCCCTGCCCGTGCGTCCGGACGAGCCCCGCCACGTCCACCTCCGCAGCGGGCGCGAACAGGCGCACGTGGCCCTCGCGTTCCCCGGGGTGGCCGTGGACGACGCGCACCAGCCCGACGTCGATGTGCTCGCCGCCGTGCTCGGCGGGCAGGGCGGCCGGCTGTTCGTCGAGCTGCGAGAGGCGCACGGGCTCGCGTACAGCGTGGGCGCGGCCTCGCACGAGGGGGTGCACCCCGGGCTCCTCGTGTGCACGGTCGCCACCGACCCGGAGCGCGCCGAGGAGGCGGAGCGGCGCCTCGACGAGAGCGTCGCGCACGCCGCGTCCGGCAGCATCACCGCGGAGGAGGTGGACCGCGCGCGCCGGTACATCCTCGGCGCCATCGAGCTTGATCTCCAGACCGCGAGCTCGCGCGCCAACCTCGCCGCGTACACCGAGTTGTACGGGCAGGACGGCCTCCGGTATCGTTCCCTCGTGCGGCAGCGGATCGAGCAGGTTCAGGACGACGGGGTGCGGCGCGCCGCCGCGCAGCTGTTGGCGCGCCCGCTCGTCCGCGCGCGCCTGCTGCCGGCGGGCGCCTCCAAACAGGGTGGGCGATGAACGACGAGCAGCTCGTCCGGGACATCTGGAAGAAGCTCCCCCACCGCGATGTCGTGGGGCACCGCCTCGTGCGCGCCGTGGGGGCGCGCGGGTGGGAGAGGTTCCGCTTCGGGCGCTTCAAGCGCTTCTTCCAGCGGTGCGGCGTACCGGATCCCTGGGATCCCGCCGCGGTCGACAACGGGGTGGGCCTTGGCGAGGTGGGCGTGCTCGGCGCGCGCAAGGCCGTGGCGCACCACGCGGCGCCGCCGGGAGCCGCGGCGGCATCGGCCGCGAAGACCCCGATCGCGCCCAACGTGCCGAAGGCCCTGGCGGCCGCGGGCACCAAGCCCCCGGTCGAGGGCAAGCCCGCGCCCCGCATCGGCGAGATCCGCAAGGACGACACCGAGCTCCTCCGCAAGAAGTCGATGGAGGCGGAGAAGAAGAAGGTGGACCCGGCGCGCGCCAACCTCTTCAAGGTCAACCAGCCCGTGGCGAAGCTCCCGATGCGGCCGGTCTCCGCGGGGGAGAGCGACGCGCCGGCCACGCCGCGGCCGACCCCGACCCGGCCGACGGCGGCGCCGTTGTCGGAGGGTGGGCGGCCGCACATGCGCCCACCCGCGGCCGTGCCCGTGCGGCCCACCTCCGCGTCGCCGATCCGCCCCTTCCGCATGCCGGTCGAAGGCGCGCGGCGGGGCGTGTTGCCGGACGGCCCCGAAGAGGTCGAGGACATCGAGGAGATCGCGGCCCCGCGCCCATCGATGGACCGTGGGTTCGACTTCGGCCTCGGCGGGAGCTGGGACGACGAGCCCGAGGCCGCTCCTCCGGTGCGCGCCCCCGCTCCATCAGCCCCGCCGCCGGATCCCGTCGCCGCGGCACCCGCGCGCGCGCCGACGCCCGCCCCGGCACCGACGCCCGCGCCACCTCCTCGCCCCGCCGCGCCCGTCCAGGCCGCCCCCGTGCGGCCGTCCGCGCCGCCCGTCCAGGCCGCCCCCGTGCGGCCGCCCGCGCCGACCCCTCCGTCGTCGATGGGCCCGCCGAAGCCGGCGCCGCCGCCGCGCCCCGCCAAGCCGGGCGGGGGCGGGCTCGACGATCTCTTCGGGATGGGCGGCAGCGGGGGAGGGGACACCACCCGCGTGCGCATGCCGAAGCGGGAGGAGGTCGACGCCTCCAAGCCGCGGCGCCCCATGGTCACGCCCGACGCCGATCTCGGGAAGGGCGGCATCGACCGCCGGCCCCCGCCGCACAAGCCGCCGTCCGTCACGCCGACGGGCGGGGGCGGCGCCGCGGATCCCGAGGGGGACGGGGGGGACTGACCGCTTAGTACGGCTCGTCGTGATGCGCGGGGGCGGGCTCCGCGGCGGGCGCGGGTTCAGCCGCCGGTGGGGCGGGCTCCGGGGCTACGGTAGGTGCGGCAGGCGCCGCGGCGACCGGGTAGGCGAGCACCTCGCCTTCGTCGCCTTCGGTCGTCTCCAGCGCCTCGGGGGGCACCTCGACGGCGGCCGCGCGGTCCGCCGCACCGCGGATCTCCTCGGCCACGATCTCCCTCCGACGGCGCTCGGCGCCCGGCCACGAGGGCTCGACCCGGAGCATCACGGCCACCGCGGAGCTGCGCGTCGCCTCGGTGAAGAACAACCGGGACTCGAGGCCCACGCGGTGGAGCCACCCGGCGCGCGGCAACGTGGCCCGCGCGTAGAAGCCCCACACGGGGCCCGGCCAGCCGTTGCCGCCGTAGATGCCGCCGCCGAGCCCAGGGCCGCCGAGGCCCAGGCCGACCTCCCCCTGGAGGAGCGACGCGGGCACCACCTGGTCGCCCACGCCCGCCATCAGCAGGGAGCCCGACACGCCGACCCACGAGTCGAGCGGGCCGAAGTGCCAGCCGACGGTGAGCGTCGAGATCGGCGCCACGGTGATGAAGGCGCCGCGCGTGGACTCGCCGCCGCCCACCGCCGGGCCCACCGCGAGGGAGAGCTGCGGGGGGCGGGCCAACGCGGCGCCGAAGAGCAGGGTGACGAGCATGGGCGGACCCGGGTGGGGCGTTCACTGTAGCCACCACCGCGAGAACCGCCACCTGCCGGCGGGCTGGAGCCCCGCGCCTACGACGCTACTGCGCCAGGAGCAGCGCGTAGCCGGGGTGCTGCGCCCACACCATGCCGGCACGGGCGCGGCTCTCGCCGGCCTTCGTGGCATCGCCAGCGGCGGTCGCGGCGTCGGCCATGGCGAGCCACGCCATGCCGCTGGCGGGCGCGAGCTTCACGGCCATGTCGGCAGCCTTCTGGGCCTCGGCGGCATCCCCCGCGGCCGCGAGCACGATCGCCCAGCTGGCCCACGTGGACGCGTCGTTCGGGTTGGTGGCGAGCGCGTCCTGGAAGCGCGCCTTGACCGCCGTCCAATCCTCGTCCGCGCCCTTCGTGTCGCCCGCGGCGGTGCGCTCACGGCCACGCTGCGCGAGCAGCACGGCGTCGCTCGGGTCGGCCGCGATCATCGCGTCGAGGCCGGCCTTCACGCCCTCGGCGCCCTGCGACTGCCGAACGCCCTCGACGTAGAGGCGGACGAGCAGCGGATCGGTGTGACCGCCGTACTGGAGGCGCAAACGCTCGAGCTGCTTGCGGGCGGCGGGGAAGTCCTTCGGCGCGAGCGCGAGGTAGAGGCCCACGCGCGCGTCGTCCCCCGTGCCGTTACCGAGCTTCAACGCCTGGAGATAGGCGGCTTGCGCCGCGTCGAAGTTCCCGGCGAGCAGCGCGGCGTTGCCGGCCGCGAGCGGGAGCGTCGCGTCGAGGTCGAGCTGCGCCGGGTAGAGCGTCGCGACCGCGGCCGCGTTCTTCGTCTGGAGCTGCGCGAGCGCGAGGTGCCCGGGGGCGACGTGGCACGCGTGGCTCTGCGGAACCTGGCCCGTCCAGTCCTCCTTCTTCTTCTCGGCGGCGGCGTGCGCCTCGCTGATGTCCGTGCGCTCCGCGAGCGGGAGCTGCGCCCAGGGCTGGTACAACGCGCTGGCCTTCGTGAAGGGCTCGATGGCCTCGGCGGGGCGCCCGGCCGCGAGCAGCGTGCTGCCGTAGTTGGTCCAGATGGCGCAATCGTCGGCCTCGGCGATGGTCAGCTCCTTGCGGAGCACGATCGCCTCGTCCAGGCGGCCGCGGGCTTCCAGGAACGTGGCGAGGGCGCCGGAGCCGGCGGTGCGCGCGGCGACCTTCTGCTCCTCGGTCGGCGCGGTGCCGTCGGCGGCGGGCTCGGCGTCGAGCGCCTTGCGGAGCGATGCTTCGAGGGTGGGCGCGTAGTCGGCCTTCTTCGAGGCGGCCGCGGGCTTCATGGCGAAGGCGCCGCTGGTCGGATCGATCGCGAGGTCCATCGAGCCGAGCACGTCGTGGCCGACCCCGGCGTTCCCCGCGAAGTGCCAGATCGGCCCCTGTCCCTTGCGCGCGACGATCGCCCCGCGGGTCACGCCGCCGAGCTCGATGTCGCGCCACTCGTGGCGAACCTCGGCCACCTGCACGCCCGGGGCGGCGGGCAGCGTCACGGCCACCTTCTCGCTGTTGGCGACGGTGTACCAGTCCACGCCCTCGACCTCACGCGCGAGCCAGGTCGCGCTCTCCTCGATGGCGAGGCCCGCCGTCACCTCGACGCCCGACCATTTGACCGGGATCCCGTAGATGCCGCCCTTCACGGTCTCCTTCTCCGCGTCGCCGACCTTGACCTTCTTGTCGTTCATCGAGCGCAGGACCGGCCCCGGCGTCCCGCCGATGCCCGCGATGAGGCTCGCGCCGTCCGGACCCGTCGCGAGGCGGAGCACGCCGGCAGAGGGCACGATCGCGAAGGCGAGCTCCTGGAAGCCGGGCAGGCCGAGCTCTCCGTCCACCGGGAGGGAGCCGCTGCCCGGAACCGTCGTGATCGACGCCTTGATCCCCTCGAGCGTCACCGAGCCGAGCGCGAGCGACTTGACCTTCGCGGTCTTCTCGCCTTCCTTGCCGGAGGGCTTCAACTTCAGCTTCGCCGCGGCGCCCTCGGTGAGCTTGAGCTCGCGATGGCCGGTGGCGAGGCGGAGGAACAAGCGTGTCTCGCCCGCGGTGACCTCGACGTAGCTGAAGGGGTCCTCCCCCACGAGCCCGGCGTACAGGGGCACTTCGACGACACCGGACACCACGGCCTCGCCCGTCGGCTTCACGGCGGCGGCGTGGGCGGCGGAAGAGCCGAGGGCGGCGAGCAGGAGCAGCTGGTGCATACGGGGGTCCTCGAAACGAGCCAAACGGGGGGGCGCGAAGTATCCCAGGAGACGGCCGTGATCCACCCGGCCGTCACGTCGCCGCCCGGTGCGCCGGCGCACTTCCGGCAGACGCCGGCCGCGAAGCCTGGAACGGGGCGGCACGTGTCGGTCTACACGCGCGGCCTCCCCGATCGGTTCAGCGCCAGTCCGAATCCGCCCTTCCTTGCGCGCCCACTTCCGACCGCGGGGCTGCGACCGGCGCTGGCCCTCGCGGTTGGCCCGCGATAGTTTCGCCCGCCCACGGAGCGCCCGATGTCGTTGATCCAGGAAGTCCAAGGCCGCATGATCCTCGATTCCCGAGGCAACCCCACGGTCGAGGTCGAGGTCGTGACCGAAGCCGGCGTGGTCGGCCGCGCCGCGGTCCCGTCCGGCGCCTCCACCGGCGAGGCCGAGGCCGTCGAGCTGCGCGACGGCGACAAGGCGCGCTGGATGGGCAAGGGCGTGGACCGCGCGGTCGCCATCGTGAACGACGCGATCGCCCAGCACCTCATCGGGCTCGACACCCGCGATCAGCGCGCCATCGACACGCTCCTCATCGAGCTCGACGGCACGCCCAACAAGTCCCGCCTCGGCGCCAACGCCATGCTCGGCGCCTCGCTCGCCGTCGCGCGCGCCGGCGCCCTGTCCGTGGGCCTGCCGCTCTACCGCTACGTCGGCGGCAGCAACGCCCGCACCCTCCCCGTCCCGCTGATGAACGTCATCAACGGCGGCGCGCACGCCGACAACAACCTCGACGTGCAGGAGTTCATGATCGTGCCGTCGGGCATCGAGTCCTTCCCCGAGGCGCTCCGGTGCGGCACCGAGATCTTCCACACCCTCAAGAAGGTGCTCAAGGACAAGGGCCTGAACACCTCCGTGGGGGACGAGGGCGGGTTCGCGCCGTCGCTCGGCAGCAACGAGGAGGCGCTCCAGCTCCTCTCCACCGCGGTCGAGAAGGCGGGCTACAAGCTCGGCGAGCAGGTGTTCTTCGCGCTCGACGTGGCGGCGAGCGAGCTCTACAAGGACGGCGCGTACACCTTCGGCGGCAAGAAGATGAGCGCGGCCGAGGTGGTCGACTGGTACGCCGGGCTGACCGCGCGCTACCCGATGGTCTCCATCGAGGACGGCCTCGCGGAAGACGATTGGGAGGGCTGGAAGCTCCTGACCGAGCGCCTCGGCGACAAGGTGCAGCTCGTCGGTGACGACCTGTTCTGCACCAACACCACGCGCCTCGCGCGCGGCATCGACGGCGGCATCGCCAACGCGATCCTGGTCAAGGTCAACCAGATCGGCACCCTCTCCGAGACGCTCGACGCCATCGAGATGGCCCAGCACGCCGGCTACCGCGCGATCCTCTCGCACCGCAGCGGCGAGACGGAGGACACCACCATCGCCGACCTCGCCGTCGCGACCAACGCCGGCCAGATCAAGACGGGTTCGTTGTGCCGCACCGACCGTACGGCCAAGTACAACCAGCTGCTCCGCATCGGCGGCGAGCTCGGGGCCGCGGGCCGTTACGCGGGCCGGTCGGCGCTGCGTCGGTAGGCCGGGCTCCGCCTGCGCTATGATGCGGGCGAGCTGCGGAGCCTCTTCGATGTCGATGTTGTTGCTGTTGTCGATCGGCTGCACGAACCTGGCCGAGCGCGAGTGGGTGGGCGGCGGGTCGCGGTATGCCTCGGGCTACGCGAATGAAGAGGACACCGCGACGGACACGGGGTCCACCGGCAGCACCGAGGGGACGCCCGACATCGTCGGGGGCTCGTGCGTGTACGGCGAGGGCGAGGTCGCCGGGCAGATCTACATCGTCTGCGGCATCGCGGTAGACGACAGCAACGCCGACCTGCCCGGCGGCTTCGTCTACTTCACCCTGTCCGGCGATGGTGAGGTGCTGCTCGAGGATGCGCGCGGCATCGTGTCCGAAGACGCGAACGCGAACACCGAGGCGCTCTACGCGAACGACAACGTCACCTTCACCGTGGGCCCGGTCGCCGAGGGCGTGAGCCACGAGATCGAGGTCTACGTGAACGACTACACGCACAACAGTTCGGAAGAAACAACGGTCCCGGTCACCGGGGCTTGAGTCCCCGCTTGTGGGACTGACCGCGATGCGGGTACGCTCTCCGGATACCCCGGAACCGCATTGCGCGTCCTGCTGATCAACCCGTCGATGAACATGCAGAAGCTCGGTCGCTTCGCCGAGCTCCTGGAGCCGATGCCGCCGACCGGCATCGCCTACATCGCCGGCGCGCTGGTCGCGGCGGGACACCACACCCGCGCCGTGGACATGTTCGCCGAGAAGTTGATCGCCTCCGAGGTCATCGAGAAGGTGAAGCGGTTCGCGCCCGATCTGGTCGGCATGACCGTGCTCACCCCGTCGGCGCCCACCTGCGAGAAGCTCGCGGCGATGATCCGGACGGCATGCCCCAAGACGAAGATCGTGTGGGGCGGCGTGCACGCCGACGTCTTCGCGAAGGACATCCTGCGCAGCGGCGCCGCCGACTACATCGTCAACCACGACGGCGAGGACACGGTCGTAGAGTTGTGCGCGGCGATGGAGTCCGGCCAGACCGATCTCTCCAAGATCGACGGCCTCACGTGGATGGACTATTCGGGCTCCAAGCAGGGAGATCCGGTCTCCAACAAGACGCGCGCGCTCCGTCGTGACCTCGACTCGCTCGCCTACCCCGAGTGGGACCTGTTCCCCTACCACCGCTACGGGCTCCTCCCGTTCGCGGACGTGGCCAAGCCCGTCCTGACGATGACCGGCAGCCGCGGCTGCCCCTATCGGTGCGACTACTGCTCGCTGCTGCACTCCGGCAAGGTGTACCGCCGTCGCGACCCGTTCAAGATCGTCGACGAGTACGAGTACTTGGTCGATCGGTACGGCGTGAAGCAGATCGGCCTCGTCGATCCGATCTTCCCGCTCGTCGTGAAGGATCTGCGGCCGCTCTGCGAGGAGATCGTGCGCCGCGGCCTCGACCAGAAGTGCTCCTGGCTCTCCGAGACCCGCGCCGACCGCCTCGACGAGGAGACCTGCCGCCTGATGTACGAAGGTGGCTGCCGCCGCGTGCTCATGGGCATCGAGTCGGGCGTCGACATGTTGCTCGGCAACGTGAACAAGAACCTCACCACCGAGAAGGTGCGGTGGGGCGTCGCGAACGCGAAGAAGGCGGGCCTCTCTACCGTCGGCCTGTTCATGATCGGCATGCCCGGCGAGACCCCGGAGATGACCCGCGAGACCATCGAGTTCGCGGTCGACCTCGATCTCGACTTCGCCAAGTTCGCGATCACCGTGCCGTTCCCCGGCAGCAAGCTGTTCGAGGACCAGTGGCAGAAGACCTTGTTCCGCGACGACTGGGAGAACTACACCACGTTCAACCCCGACGCCGACCGGCTCATCTACCACCCCGCCGGCTACGATCCCGAGCTGCTCGTCAAGATGCAGTCCTACGGCCTGCGCCGCTTCTACATGCGCTACGAGCAGGTCCGCCGGCAGCTGGTCGAGCTCAAGACCATCAACCCGAAGATGATGCTCTACGGGCTCTACGGGATGGCGATCTAGGCGGCCCCCAGTCCTCGACCTTCCACCCCCGCTTCGCCGCGATGCGCGCGAGGGTGGGGTCGGGGTGCACGGCCACCGGGTGCCCGACCACCTCGAGGACCGCGAGGTCCGAGGCGGAGTCGGTGTAGAAGGTGGCGTCCGTGAGGGACTCGCCGAGCTGCTCGGCGAGCGCGAGGGCGTGGCCGAGCTTGCCGGGGCCGAAACACAACGAGCCCACGGCCTTGCCCGTGAAGAGGCCCGCGCCGTCGACCTCGAAGCGGTTGCACAAGGCGTGCTGGATGCCGAGGGCCTCCATGACGGGGTCCGCGAGGTAGCTCGACGTGGAGCTCAACAAGGCGAGCACGTCGCCGCGGGCGCGGTGGCGCTCGACCGCTTCACGGGCGCCCGGACGGTAGGTCGCCAGGACCTCGTCGGCGTAGAACGTGCGCGTGCGGGCGATGACGTCGGCCTCGGGGGTGCCGCGCAGGGTGCCGATGGCGTCTTCCAGCACGCCTTCGAGGCGGGAGAAGCCGAGGTGGTAGCCGAAGATCCAGGCCGCCGCCTTGGTGGCCTGCCAGCGCCCCATGTGGCCCAGGCGGACCTCGCGCCGCACCCAGAGCTGGCCGGCGTTCACCGAGAGCAAGGTGCGGTCGAGGTCGAAGAACGCGATGGCCATGTCAGCGCCCTATCAGCTGTCGTACCAGTCGGGCGTGACGAGCTGCTGGTAGTGCTCGACGTTGAGCGGGTTGACGCGCTGCTTGAGCGCGCCGATCGCCATCTTGGCGCTCACCAGGGTGAACCAGATGTACATGTCGCGCTTGTACGGCACCTTCGAGGTGAGCCCCTTCGCCATCCACCGCTTGTTCACGAACTCCTTGTTCATCTCGTACAGGGACTGGGAGATCTCGTCCCGCGTCATGTACTTGGAGTCGAGCACGGGCGTGAGCCAGTCGAAGTCGTCGAACTGGGCCTCGGTGATCCAGCCCTTCGCGATGGCCTCGTCGTAGATGGGCGTTCCCGGCACGGGCGTGATGGGGTGGAACGCGGGGAAGTCGACGTCGATCTTCTTCGCGAGCGCCACCTGCTTGAGCATCGACTCCTTCGACTCGTCCTTCACGCCGACGATGAACGTCGCCTGGAGGAAGACCTCCGGGTACTTCGTCTTGAAGATGTTGAGCGCCTGCTCGGCCACGCCGCCCGCGTAGAAGCGCTTGTCCAGCAGCGCCAGCGTGTCGTCCTCCGCGCGCTCGACGCCGATGAGGATGTGCGAGAGGCCGGCGCGCACGAGCTTTTCGAGGATGCCCTTCTTCTCGTCGCGCACGATGCAGTCCGCGCGCATGAACGCGAACCACTTGGTCTTCATGCCGCTCTTGAGCATGCGGTCGGCGAACTGGTCGTTGAAGCGGGGGTCGATGTTCCAGCTCTCGTCGACCCACACGTACGAGCGCTTGCCGTAGCGGTGGTAGAGCTCCTCGACCTCTTCGAACACGCGGTCCACGCTCTTGGAGCGCCACCGGGGCGAGAGCTGGGCCTTGCCGTCGCTGTCGTACGTGCGGTCGGCCATCACGGTCCACCAGGCGCAGAAGCTGCACTTGCTGACGCAGCCGCGGCTGTGGTGGATGGTCGTGCCGCCCGGGGAGAAGAGGTAGCGGCTCTTCCCGTACAGGTGCATCGGCATCAGGTCGTACGCGGGCATCGGGATCGTGTCGAGGTTGTGGATGAGCTTGCGGGGCCGCGTCCGCACCATCTTCTCGCCGTCCCAGAACGCCAGCCCGTCGACCTTGGAGAGGTCCGGATCCTTCTCCGCCCACTCCTTGACCACCTCCACCACCGTCAGCTCGCCCTCGCCGATGCAGATGGCGTCGATGTCGGAGGTGGCGTGGCAGTAGCGGTGGGACAGGTTGGTGAAGTGGCCGCCGCCCGCCAGGGTCTTGCTGCGGGGGGAGACCTCCTTGCACAGCCGGAAGAAGCGCAACGCCTCGCTCGCGTAGAGGGCGTGGTTCTCACCGGACGCGATCACGTCGGGATCGATGCGCTTGATCTCGTCGGCGAGCGTGCGCCAGCCGATGTGGAGCGGCATGCAGTCGATGACGTGCACGTCCATCCCCGCGTCCCGGAGGGGGGCCGCCAAGGCCGGGAGGGCCTGCTGGAGGAGGAAGTTGTCGCCCTCACTCGTGAAGGGCCAGTACTTCCTGGGCGGCTGGACGATCAATACGCGCATTGCGCACTGTAGCGTGCGCCCCTGCGAACCGCCTGTGAGCTGGCTCGCCGTCCGCTTGGTTGTCCCTACGGTGGTGTGCGCCGCGGGGGGATGGCGTCACCGCGCCACCGCCATCCACGCCCGGTTCCACGGCGCCGTCATCGGGTGCGCGCGCAGGCGCTCCTCCCAGCGGAGCAGATCGGTCAACGACAGCGGGCCCGCCGCGTTTTCGAAGGCGCCGCAGGGGATGTAGTGCGTGGGGACCAGCTCCTCGAGCTGCCAGTCGGCGAGCGCCGCGACGAGGTCGGCGCGGTCGTAAGTGCGGACCCACTTGTCGCCCGGCACGTGGACCACACCGTCGCCCAACAGGGCCTCCAGGGTGCCCGGCGACGCGTCGTAAGCAGAGGCCCAGCCCCAGCGCCCCTCGACCGAGCACAGGAGCGGCCCGCCGGGGGTGAGCACGCGGCGGATGTTCGCGAGGACGCGCGGGGCGTCCTCCACGTAGCAGAGGACCTCGGCGGCGATGACGACGTCGACGGGCGCGAGATCGGGGAGGGTCTCGCCGGTGGCCCAGTGGACGTCGAGCTTTCCGGGGCGTCCGGCCGCGTGGCGGACGGCGGCGCGCAGGCTGCGCAGGTCGGGATCCACGAGCTCGACGCTGCAGCCGCGGTCCAGGCACCATTGGGTGAACCGGCCGATCCCGCCCCCGAGATCGAGCACCCGGCATCCGCGGGGCACGTGGCGCTCCCAGCGCTCGGTGTACAGCGCGCGCTCCGCGCGCTTCTGGGCGAACATGGGGCTCGACGGCTTGAGAAAATCCATGTGCTCCGGGCTCTGCTCCCACGCTTGCGCGGCGCCGACGAGGTTCGCCAGGGGCGGCGTGGGCTCGGCGCCGCCGTCGTGGAGGGCGCGCAGCCGTGGGTCGGAGGGCACCAGATCGAACGCGAGGCCGCTCCAGGCGTGGAGCGCGTCGCAAGCGTAGGGCGGCCCCGGAGGGAGCGGGGGGCGCCCTGAGAAGCTGGTGGCCGCGCGCAGCGACATGGACGATTCCCCCTTGGGCCAGAACGGCGGGCCCAAATGGCGCCCGAAAAATGGCGCCCGAAAAATGGCGCCCGAAAAATGGCGAGAGCCGCACGAGGCGGCTCTCGGCGTGAATCCGACGAAGCTTAAGCCTTGGGGCCCGGCTTCGGACGGGGAGAGGGGCGCCAGTTCATAGAGACCTCCAGAAGGGGTAGAGCATGTCTATCTTGGGCGGGGGGCCGCCACCTGTCAAGGGGAGAAACGGCGGTCCTGTTTGTCAGGTGCATGTCATTGATCGAGGGGGCGGTTCTGCTGTACCCTCGAGACGCCGACCACGGAGTCCTCCATGCGCGTCTCTCCTCGTTTGTTGCTCGCTTCCCTGTTGCTCACGGGGTGTCATGACGGGCACGACGACAAGGACAGCGAGGAGACCGGCGGCTCGCTCGACTCCGGAGACGTCGACACGGGGCCGTCCGACCGCGCGGTCGGCGCCATCAACGGGACCGTGTCCGTGCAGCTGTACGTCGAGGGCGAGGAGGAGTCGATCGAGGAGGTGACCTGGGCGGACACCTACGGGGATCAGTTCCCCTTCGGCGCCATCTTCGTCGCGGCCTACACCGTCGACGAGACGACGAACGCCACGACCTACTTCGACGAGTTCGTCATCACGGCGCCGAGCACCACAGGGGACGCCTACTCCCTCGAGATCGACCCGGACGACACCGAGACGGTCTACATCTACGCCGCGCTCGACTGGTGGCCCGACGGGGTCATCGGCACCACGGAGCCCATCGGCCTCTACGGAGACCTGGTGGCCGTGGTCGACGGCGGCGCCACCAACGATGTCGACATCGTCATCAACGCGCCGCTCCTCCCGACGGGCGGCGGCGGCGGCGGCACGTACATCACGCTCGACGGGGACGTGACGATCGACCAGGCCTACGGCGGCGGCGACGGCAAGGTGATGCTGTACGACACCTCGGGCAACGGCCCCTCCTACGTCACCCCGTTCACGCCCACGGCCACCGCTGACGGGGCCACGGCGAGCTTCTCCCTGGCGGTCGCCGCGGACATCGGCGAGCAGCGCCTCCTCGGCGCCTGGGACAACGACCAGAACGGCCTCATCGAGCCGACGGACCTCTGGGGAGCGTACGTCGTCACGGGGGAGAACGCGAACCCCATCACCGTCGGGAGCGAGAGCGCCGCGGGCTTCACCGTCCTCATCCCGTACGGCCTCCCGCCCGCGCTGAGCCCGTTCGTGCGGCTCGAGGGCGTGGCCGGCTACGAGGCCGGCTACGAGACCCTCCCCGCCGGCGCCGTCGTCTACGTCGCGGCCCTGCGCACCCGCCCGTCCGGCGACTTCGGCGTGGCCGATCTCGGGCGCGCCTACGACTGGCAGAGCTTCACCGGCGCGGACCTCACCGGCCAGACGCTCGACTACGTGCTCGTCACGCCGTCGAGCGCCGTCGCCTACGTGTGGGGCTACGTCGACCTCGACGGGGACGGCTCGCTCAACGAGGCCGGCGAGCCCGTCGCGAGCGTCGGGCGCAGCGGCCGCGTCGCGACCGGCACGACCAACACGAGCGACCTGAACATGTTGTTCACGGCGCCGACCGACTGACCGAAGGACGGCGGTTCAGCCGGCCGCCGCCTCGTTGATCCGCCGGAGCAGCGCGAGGTGGAGCGCGTGCCCGGCGCGGTACGCCGTGAAGCGGCCCCGCAGCGCCATCCCGAGCAGCGCAGCGTCGCCCACAGCGTCGAGCGCCTTGTGGCGGACGGCCTCGTCGGCGGCGCGGAGGCCCTCGGGGTTCATGATGCCGGCGTCGTCGTAGACCACGGTGTTCTCGAGCGACACGCCGCGCGCGATGCCGAGCGCGCGCAGGGGTTCGGCGTCGCGGAAGAAGCCGAAGGTGCGGGCCCACGCGAGCTCGGTGAAGAAGGGCTGCCCGGTGGCGGCCCCCGTGTACCGCTGTGTGCCGATGTTCGGGTGGTCGAAGGTGATGGTCAGGTCGAGCTCGAAGCGGCCGCCCGGCTCCGAGCGGTCCCCGGGCTCGAAGCGGGCCCAGGCGTCGTCCGCGCGGACCTCGACCGGCTCGCGCAACACGAGCACGCGGCGCGCGACCCCCTGCGGAACGAGCCCCGCCTGCCGGACCGCGGCGCACCAAAGCCGCGCGGAGCCGTCGAGCGCGGGGAGCTCGTCGCCTTCGACATGGATGATCACGTTGTCCACCCCGGCGGCGTAGAGCGCGGCGCAGAGGTGCTCGACCAGCGAGACGCGGGCCCCGGCCCGGCCGAGCGTGGTGGCGAGGCGCGTGTCGACCACGTGTTCGACTGTCGCCGGGATCGGCACACCCCCCACGACGAAGACGCGACCGGTGTTCGCCGGGGCGGGGCGCACGTCCACGGCGGCCGGGCGCCCTCCGCGGAGCCCGACACCCGCCACGCGGAAGGGGCGGCCGAGGGTGTGTTGCATCAACCCTACCGGGCCGACGGCTTCGGAAGCCCGGTGATCGTGTCGCCCACGGTGACGTCGTGCTTCGTGAACCACCCCTGGTTCATCTCGAGCGCGTAGGTCGCGGGCTTGACCGAGGGCACCGAGGTGGTGTCGAGGGGCGTCATGTCTGCAAGATGCACGATGATTCCCGCGCTGTCGACATACGCGATGGTGAGGGGCACGCGCGTGTCCTTCATCCAGAAGCTGCGGGGCTCGGCGCCGGGGTACACGAACAACATCCCGCGGTCGGCCGGCAACGAATCGCGGTACATCAACCCGAGGTTCCGCTCGACCGGCTCGTCCGCGACCTCGGCGATCACCGGGTGCCCGTCGACCACCAGCGGGATCTCGCCGGCCTTGGCGCCGTCGCAAGCGAGGAGGAACAGCAAGCAACAGCGGATCATCGGAACAACCCCCCCTTGGGCGGCGGGGGCTCGACGCCCACCACCTTCCAGCCGCCCGACGTGAGCATGCGGCCCTGGGGCGTACGCTGGAGGAGCCCCTCGCGGATGAGGAAGGGCTCGTAGACCTCCTCGATCGTGTCGGTCTCCTCCCCGATGGCGGCCGAGAGGTTGGAGAGGCCGACGGGCCCGCCGTCGAACTTCAGCGCGATGACCTCGAGGATGCGACGGTCCATCGCGTCGAGCCCGCGGGCGTCGACCTCGAGCCGCTCCAGCGCGCGCCGGGTGAGCGTCACGTCGATGCGGCCGCCGGTCTCCACCTGGGCGAAGTCGCGGATGCGCCGGAGGAGGCGATTGGCGATGCGCGGCGTGCCCCGGCACCGGCCGGCGAGCTCGTCGGCGGCGGCGTCGTCGATGTCGAGCGCGAGCCGCTCGGCGCTGCGGAGGAGGATCTTCTTGAGCTCGGCGGCCGAGTAGAAGTCGAGCGCGCAGTGGATGCCGAAGCGGGCCCGAAGGGGTGCGGTGAGCATTCCCGAGCGGGTGGTGGCGCCGACCAGCGTGAACCGCTGCAACGGGAGGCGGACCGACTGCGCGCCGGGCCCCTGCCCGAGGATCAGATCGATCTGGAAGTCCTCCATGGCCGGGTAGAGGATCTCCTCGACCGCCCGGTTCATGCGGTGGATCTCGTCGATGAACAGCACCTCGCGGGGTCCGAGCCCGTTGAGGATCGCGGCCAGATCGCCGCCGCGCTCGAGCGTGGGCCCCGACGCCATGCGCAGCTCGACGCCGAGCTCCTCGGCGAGGATGTGCGCGAGCGAGGTCTTCCCGAGGCCCGGCGGCCCGGAGAGCAGCACGTGATCGAGGGCCTCGCCGCGCTGGAGGGCCGCGCGGATGTAGACGCGCAGGTTGTCCTTGATGCGGTCCTGCCCGACGTAGTCGTCCAGGCGCACGGGGCGCAGCGCGGGATCGAGCGGCTCGGCCTCGGCGGGATCGACGAAGCGGGTCATGCGCGGCCGCCGGCGGCGAACATCCGCAGGGACTCGGCGAGCCGGTCATTGAGCGGCGCGGCCGTGAGCCCGCGGTCGGAGAGCCGGGCGAGCGCCTGGTCGATCTCGGATTTTTTGTACCCGAGCTGCGCGAGTGCGAGGGGGAGAGGATCGTCGGGCGCGGCGCGTGGCGCCGAGGTGGGGATCGCGGCCGCGGCGCCCGAGAGCTTGCCCTTGAGCTCGAGCACCATGCGCTCGGCGGTCTTCTTCCCGACGCCGGGGATGCCGCACAAGGCCTTGAGATCGTTGCCGTTCACCGCGGTGGCCAGCGCGTCGACCGCGAGGGTGGAGAGCGCGTTGAGCGCGGTGCGCGCGCCCACGCCCTGCACCGTGTTGAGCTGCAGGAACGCCACCTTCTCCGACGCGGAGGCGAACCCGTAGAGGGTCAGCGCGTCCTCACGCAGGGCGGTGTGGACGTGGAGGGTGAGCTGGGCGTCGAGCCGCGCCGTGTCGGCGGTGCGGGTGGTGACGAACACCTCGTAGCCGACGCCGTTGACGTCGAGCACGAGGTGGTCGGGCGCGATCTCGACCACATCACCACGCAGGCGGGCGATCATTCGTCGACCTCTTCGGAGGGGGGAGGGGAAGCCGCAACGGGGCGGCGGGGGGCGAGGGCCTTCGGGACGGCCTTGGGGAGCGCGGCCTTCGGGAGCGCCTTCGCGAGCGCGGCCTTTGGGAGTGTGCCCCGAGCGGGAGCGGCGCGCGCGGGGACCCGTGCGAGCGCCGCCGCGGTGACCGCCGCGAGGCGCTCGGCCGCCGCGTGGCGATGGGCGTGGGCGTGATGGGTCATGGCGATGGCGACCGCGTCGACCGCGTCGTGCGGGCCTTCGACCGGTCCTCCCAACAACACGCCGACCATGCGCCCGACCGCCTCCTTGTCGGCGCGGCCGCTGCCCGCGACCGAGCTCTTGATGGTCATCGCGTTGTATTCGAACACGGGGCGGCCCGACGCGGCGGCGGCGACCAGCGCGACCCCGCGCGCCTGCCCCAACACAAGCGCGCTGGTGGCGCTCTTGTGGGCGAAGATGGCCTCGATTGCGATAACGTCCGGCGCGTGTAGGAGGATGACCGCCGCGAGCCCCTGGTGGATGGCCAGGAGGCGCTGGGGCATGGCCGTGTCCGACTTCGTGTGGATCGCGCCGGCGGCCAGGAGCCGGTACCGGCCCTGCTCCCGGGTCACGACACCCCACCCGGTCGAGCGGCTGCCCGGGTCGATGCCGAGAACCTTCATGCAAACTCCACAGCCCGCGGTTTATCCGACGGCGCCTCGAAGCACCATGGGACGAGGTGCTACGATGCCGGCATGCTCGCTACCTGGTTGCTCACCAACGTCGCATTCGCGGCCGTGCCGGAGATGGTCGTGGTGGGGGGGCACCTGCCCGGCGTCACCAAGAACGCGGCCGACGCCGCCGCGGTTCGGTTCGCCGAGGCGCTCGACGCCACGGGGAAGGTGGACGGCCTGACCCCCGACGAGGTGCGCGGGCGCCTCTCCGGTCGGCAGGGCCTCATCCTCGACGCGTTCGCGCTCGGCCCCGGCCGGGACGCGCTGCGCGAGGGGAAGATCCTCTACGACCGCGCCCAGCCCGACCAGGCGATCCCCGTGCTCGAGCAGGCCACGCGCCTGCTCGCCGCCGGGCTCGCGAGCAGCACCGACGTGAGCCACCTGCACGACGCGCTCACCCTGCTCGGCCTCGCCCAGGCCGGCCTGGGGGACGAGCCCGCCGCCCGCCTCTCGTTCCGGCGCTCCGTGACGCTCAACCCGTCGCGGCAGCTCGACGCCGTGAACTACCCGCCCCAGATCGTCGACCTCTACGCGCAGGTGCGCGCCGCGGCGGTCGCCGAGGCCCCGGCCTCGCTCACGGTGTCCGCCCCCCCGGACGCCAGGATGTGGGTGGACGGCCGCCAGACCCCCGCGGGTGACATGACCGTCGTGCCCGGCGAGCACTACGTGCTCATCCGCGGTGCCGACGGGAGCACCGCCTTCGAGACCTTCACGGTCGGGGCCGGCGAGAAGAAGGCGCTCGCGCCCGCCCTCTCTCCGCGGGCCGTCGGCGTCGCCGCCAACGACCCGGCGGGCCGCTCCCGCCAGACCCGCGACCTGTACCGGAGCATCGGCCAGTACGCCGATCGCGCGCCGTTGCTGGTCGTCGGCGTGACCCCCGGCAACCAGGTGGCGCTCCAGATCTACTCGCCGGTGTCCGGCAACTTCTCGCGCGCGCTCACGGCCGAGGCCGGCAACGACCCGGTGTCGGCGCTCCTCGATCTCGTTCCCGCGGCGGTCGGCTTCCTCTCCGACAGCGGCGACATCAAGAGCGACCGCGTGAGCCCGCAGGTCATCGCGCTCGACGTGTCGTCCAACGCCGTCCTGGACCAGCTGCTGTTCGACGAAGCGCGCGCTGCGGCGCCGACCGCCGCGGCAGGCCCCGAGCGCAAGGGGGCCCCGTGGTACCTCTGGGCCGGGCTGGGTGCCCTGGCGGCGGGCGGCGGCGCCACCGCGGCGATCCTCGTGGCGAACGGCGGCGACGAGACGACGGGGAACGGCACGATCACGTTCGGGCCGATCCCGTAGAGCGGCGCGGTCCCGGTCGCTGCGGAGTCCGCTCCCGCCCGGGGGAGCGGCGCGCGCGGCTCAGTTCGCCGAGAACGGCAACGACGCGGTCTCGCCGGCCTTGACCGTGACCTGCTTGCTCTGGTCGATGCCCGCGCCCTCGTTCTTGACGCGCACCGTGTAGGTCCCGGCCGCGAGCGAGTAGCCGAAGATGGGGGTGTTCCCGATCTTCTTGCCGTCGACGAAGATCTCGGCCCAGCCGCCGCTCACGTTGACGGACAGCTTGCCTTCGGCCTTGGCGCGCTCGGAGAGGGTGCGCTCGTAGGGCTCGCGGCCGCCGGAGCTCGGCAGGGACGCCGAGAAGCGCGCCGTGTCGAAGCCGGACATCCGGTACTCGACGGCGTAGCGGTTGCCCGCGACCCCGCTCCACTCGACGGGGGTGCGCCCGACGAGCCGCCCGTCGACGAACACGTCCGCGCCGGAGGGGCTCGAGGCGAACGCGGCGGTTGCCGAGGTGGCGACGGCCGTGCCCTGGGAGCTCCCACGCGGCGTGGCGCGGGGCGTGTCGGCGCGGCTCGCCGCCGACGGCGCGGCGATCTTCACGAGGTTGACCTGGAGGCGCACCCGTTCGCCGGCGGCGACGCTCACGGTCTCCTTGTAGGAGGCGTAGCCCTCCGCGGACACCTCGATGATGTGGTCCGCGCCCGGCGCGAGCTCGCCGATCGTGACGTCGGTGCCCTCCCCGGAGAGCACGCCGTCGACCATCACCAGGGCCTCGACCGGGCCCACCTTGAGCTGGACGGAGCCGGTCGACAGGGCCGCCGCGGCCTCGACGATCGGGGCGGCGGGCGCCTCGCGTTCCGGCCGCGTGAGGAAGAACCCCGCGGTGCCGACGGAGAGCAGGAGCGCCAGCACGGCGACGACGTACGGGATCTTGGAGGCCGGCGCCGCGGGCTCCTGGATCACTGCGGTGCCCCCGCGCGTCCGCGTGCTCGGCGACTCCTCTTCCCAGTCGGGCTCCAACTCGACCGACTGCCCGCTCTCGTGGAGCGCCAGGGCGAGGCGCGTGCCCTCTTCGAGGCGGGCGCGCTCCTGGTTCACCTCGTCCGCGAAGAGCTCGGACATGAAGTGCGCGAGGCTCTGCTGCGTGAGGTCGGGCGAGGCTGGGTAGAGGAACTCGAGCAGGTCGGCGTGGAGCTCGCGCGCGTCCTGGTAGCGATCGCCCGCGTCCTTCGCGAGCGCGCGCATGACGATCTCGTCGAGGCGCGCGGGCACGGCCGGGTTGAGCGTGCTCGGAGGGTCGACGTCGCCCGACTTGATGCGCGCGAGGGTCTTGAGCTCGTCGTCACTCTTGAAGAGGCGGCGGCCGGTCAACATCTCGTGGAGGATGATGCCGAGGGAGAAGATGTCGGAGCGCCGGTCGAGCTCCTTGCCGCTCGCCTGCTCGGGGCTCATGTACTCGAACTTGCCCTTGAGCATGCCCGCGTCGGTGTCCTCGGCGCAGTTCGCCGCCTTGACGATGCCGAAGTCGGCGACCTTCACGTCGCCCCCGTAGGACACGAGCAGGTTCGACGGCGACACGTCGCGGTGCACGATGCCGAGGGGCTGGCCCTGGCGCGTGGTGTGCTTGTGCGCGTGATCGAGGCCCTTCGCGGCCTCCATCGCGATGTACACCGCGAACTCGCGCGGGAGCAGCTTGCGCCGCTCCGCGAGCTTGCGGAGGATCAACTTCACGTCCTTGCCCTCGACACACTCCATCGCGATGAAGTAGTTGTCGCGGATGCGCGCGAAGTCGTAGATGCGCACGACGTTCGAGTGCTGCAGGAGCGCGGACACCTTCGCTTCGTCCATGAACATGCGGACGAATTGTTCGTTGTCCGACAGGTGCGAGAGGATCCGCTTGATGACGAGCAGGTTCTCGAAGCCGCCGTGCCCGAAGGTCTTCGCCTTGAAGATCTCGGCCATGCCTCCCATGGCGATCTTGTCGACCAGGAAGTACTTCCCGAACACTTCGGGAGAGAAGCCGGGGGCCTGCGTAGCTTCGGCGGGCCGGTCGGAGGCGGGAGCGCTCGGGTTCATTCGGATCGCATCATACGGCGCGCCGACCATGCCGGTCAACGCGGGGCCGCCGGACGGTCAGGGCGCGGCGCTCTGATAGTTGTCGAGCAGCTGCTCGCAGGTCCACCATTCGCGGAGCTGCTGGGGGTCGCTCACCTCGAGGCACTCGAGCTGCTCGCCCTCGGCGAGGGTGGCGGTGGCGAAGTCGTCCCGGCAGGACTGCATGTCCTCGGAAGTGGAGGTGTAACCACACTCCCGAGCGTACTGGGCGATGTCGGCGCACAGCGCCTGACAGGGGTTGTCACAGCCGAACAACAAGGCCATCACAGCGAGGGGCAGCAGGCGGACCATCCGTCGTTCTCCGGCGCCGCAGCGTAGCAGGTACCATGGGCCCATGGCCACCTCGCCGTCACACCTGGGCGTGTTGCAGATCGAGCCGACGGATCACTGCAACCTCGCCTGCCGCATGTGCGCGCCCCATGCCGAGCGCTGGGAGACCGTGCACGGCGTGCCCAAGGGGCTCCTCGATCCGGCGGCCTTCCAGCGGATCCTCGACGCGCTGGTAGCCGAGGACTGTCGGTTCGATCACGTGATCCTCCAGTGGCTCGGCGACCCGTCGGTCCACCCCGGCCTCGAAGACCTGGTCGCCGCCGCCGGCCGGACGCTCCGCGGGCGTGTGGACTACCTTCGCTTCGACACGAACGCGCTGCTCCTCACCCCCGAGCGAATGGCGCGGCTGGTGGCGCGCCGCGCGCCGGACGTGCCGCTGCTGGTGGTGTTCACGCTCGACGCCGCGACCCCCGAGACCTACGAGCGCGTGAAGGGCCGCGACGGGCTCGTGCGCGCCCGCCGCCACATCCGGGCCCTGCTCGCCGCGCGCGCCGCGATGCCGCCGCCCCACAACCTGCACGTGCAGGTCCAGTTCGTGGTGCAGCCGGGAAACGCGCACGAGGCCGGCGAATTCCTCCGCTACTGGACCGACGCGCTGTCGTGCCACGGCGCGGGGCGCGGGCACGCGGAGATCCTCTTCAAGCGCCTCTCCGTCGGGGGCGGCGCCGCGGGGCAGGCCGAGGCCGACCGGCTCTACGACGAGGCGATGGCGCGGTTCGGCATCGTGCCGGTCGAGGGAGACTCGCTCTCCGTGCGGGTGTGGGCCGAGCGCCCGTGGCAGCGTGACGACGCCCACGCCGGCCCCGCGGTGCGTTCGGCCTGTCCGGGCCTCTGGTACACGCCGGTCGTACGGCACGACGCGCACCTGCTCATGTGTTGCGCCGATCTGCGCGGCGAGCTCGATCTGGGCTCGCTCGCCGACGCGTCGTTCCGGACGTTGTGGGAGGGCGACAAAGCCACGCGGGCGCGGCTGGCCCACCTCGCCGGGCGGTTCGACGGGGTGTGCGCCGGGTGTGGCGGCATCAATTGGTACGCGCTCAGGCCGGAAGACGCGGCCGCGGCGCGTGCCCGCGGAGCCGCCCTCGGGTTCTGAGCGGGCCGGACGCAGCGACGGACGGCTACGCGACCCGACGACGGCGGGTGGCGGCGGCGAGGGCGCCGAGGGCCAGCGCGAGGGCGCCGGTGCCGGCACTTCCCGTGGCGCTGCACGAGAAGAGGCTCTGGGTGTCGTAGTCCTCGCCCACCTCGTCGGGGCGGACGGGGTCGTCACTCAGGTCGGCGATGGGCTCGACGTCCGCGTCGGTATCCGCGTCCGTATCGGTGTCCGCGTCCGTGTCGGAGTCCGTGTCCGCGTCGGTGTCGGAGTCCGTATCGGTATCGGTATCGGTGTCCGTGTCGGTATCGGTGTCCGTGTCGGCGTCCCCATACAGCTCGGCGTACGTGTAGACGGGCGTGTAGTCCTCGATCCACGAGATGTAGGAGTCGACGCGCGCCGTGGCGACGCCGTTGTTGTTGCAGTCCGCGGCGTCGCCGTACGCGAAGTTGATCACCGCCGTGACCTCGTAGCCGCCGTCCGCCTGGAACTCGAGCATGGGGCCGCCGGAGTCCCCGTGGCAGGCGTTCTGGGCCTCAGCGTCGCCGTAGTACATCGCGAGGAGGGAGTCGTAGTCGTAGAGCGGGAGGTCGGCGTAGCGCTTCTTCGACACCACGCTCGTGTCGTTGTCGGAGGTGATGCCGAAGCCGACGACGCGGTGGTCGTCGCCGATGTCGCGGCTGGTGTACGCATCCTTGTTGACGGCCATGAGATCGACGTCGCGGAAGCTCCGTTCGAGGTGGAGCATCGCGATGTCGTAGTAGCCGGACCCGTCGTACCGCGGGTGGGCGTACCACTCGTCGGCCTCGACCTCCTGCTCCAGGTGGTTGGAGTCGGGCCCCACGTAGACCAGCATCTGGTCGACGTCCTGGACGCAGTGCGCCGCGGTCAGCACCCACTCGTCCGCGACGAGGGAGCCGGTGCACACGCCGCCGTAGCCGTCGCTCGTGAGGGCGTAGATCAGCACGACCTCCTCGTAGTCGGACGTCAGGTCCCCGTTGACGACGGGCGGGGCTTCCTGGGCGAGGGCAGGCGCCGCGAGGAAGGCCGAGGCGAGGAAGGCCGGGGCGAGGAGGAGCATGGGCGCCACCCTGACACGCCGCGGACCTTCCGTCAGCCCCGATTTGGTCGCAAGAATGTGAAGGCGCGTCCCAAGCGGTCGCGCTCCTGCCGCAATTGGCCCAGCTCGAGGTCCTTCTTCTCCAGATCGGCCTTGGTGATGGCGAGCTCTCGGCGAAGGAACTCGGCTTCGCCGGACTCGGCCGAGAGGCGGGTGCCGAGCACCGCCACGGTCTCGCGACGAAACCCCGCGACGTCCACCATCGCGGCGGAGAGGGCCTCGACGGAGGAGGTGAGCGCGCGAAGCTGTCCGTGGAGGGTGTCGACCTCGTCGCGCTTGCGGAGCAGCTCGGCCTCCGCGTTCTCGCGCGCCAACCGCTCGCGCGACGTGCGCGCCTCCGCTCCCGAGAGCCGCGCGCCGCGCCCGAGGAAGCTCCACGGCCGCGCCCGGCGGCGGGGGGTCCAGTCGAGGAGCGCCGCTTCGGTGAGGGCGGGGGCGTAGCGGGCCGCCAAGTTCGCCGACGAGCGGGGCGTCGTAAGCGCGGCCTCGATCGCGTCCTCCAGCGGCTCGTCCACCCACCCGGCGCGCGCCTCGCGCACGGCGTCCGCGAGCGGGGTGTCGGGGTCGGTGATCAACGGCAGCCCCGCGCCGAGGTAGTCCATCTGGCGAAAGCTCTGCGCGAGCGCACGTTCGGTGTTGGGCGCGTAGCGGTCGAGCGCGACGGTGGCGTTCGCGAGGAGCTGGAGCCAGCCATCGAGCGTGGTGTGCGGCGCGGCCTGGACCCCCGGGACCGCGGGAAGGCCGACGGACACGATGTCTGCGCGCCCCCCGACCACCGCCACGGCGCGCCGCAGCGTGTCGGTCGCGTCCTGCCACGGCCAGCTTTTTCCGCCGACCACGAACACCGGCGGGCCGTCGACATCGGCGGTACGCGCGGGCCCGGGGAGGGCGGCGAGGGGGACGAGGAGGCCCGCGGGCTCGGCCAGATCCCATCCGCCGACGCCGAGCAGACCGGTCCAGAGCCAACGTTGGCGCGGGTTGGAGAACAGGACCTCGTCGGCCGCCTCGATCGCGGCGAGCGCGCGCCCCGCCTCCTCGCGTTGGAGCCCCTCGAACGCGGCCTCGAGCACGCGGGGGGCGTACAGATCCACGACCAGCGGCGCCACGGGCGCGAGGGCGGGGGCCTCCTCGGGCGCGACACAGAGGATCCAGTCGGGCGCCGCCGCCGCCGCGAGCCGCGCGAGGTCGCCGGGTGAGCGGAAGCCCGGGAGCGCGCCGGGGGGGAGGGGAGCTACGTCGTCTTGCGCCCGCGCCAGGGTGAGCACGTCGTGCCCGGCGTTCCGGAGCGCGTCGACATGGACCGCGGCGCGTCGGGCCCCGCCGGTGACGGGGGCGCCGGGGCGCGGGAGCGGGCCATGATGGACGACGAGGACGCGCATCGGGCGAGTCTATTCCATCGGCTCCGCCTCCTCGACCGCCGGCTACCCGCCAAGAGAGGGGCGGTGAGTTAGCCACGGGGCCGCCGCCCTTGCTACGCTGCTGGGCGTTCGGAGTCGCGCGTGGCAAGGTCCGTTTTCCGTCGAGTCGTGTTCGCGACGCTGCTGGGTGCCATGAGCCTCGCCGCGTTCGAGGGGATCGCCCGCGTGTTGCCCGCGAGCGCCACCGCGGACCGGGGCACGGTGGTGCGCGAGATCACTGGCGACGACTCGTTCGTCTCCGACGGCGAGGTGCCCGGCTGGGACATCGATCCGGGGGGCGGCGACAACTGGGGCACGCGCTACACCGTGAACCGCTGGCGGATGCGCGGGCCCGACTATTCCGAGACGAAGGGCGAGGGCGTCAAGCGGGTCATCTTCGTGGGGGACTCGTCGGTCTTCGGCGTCCTGCTCGACTGGCCCGACACCTTCTCCGCGCGGTTCGAGCGCCTGCGCGACACGGCCACGCCGGGCACCGACTGGCAGGTGGCCAACTGCGCGTGCCCCGGCCACAGCACGGAGCAGTCCCGTCGCAAGTTGGAGCGCCAATGTCTCGCCTTCCAGCCGGACTACGTCGTGATCGCGAACCAATTCAGCGACGCCACGCGGGAGTCCGCCGCGGACATCGAGCGGTTCGGCCTCACGCGTGAGATCGCGCTGACCCGCGCCGCGGAACACTTCGCCGGGTACCGCCTGCTGCGGAACACGTGGCTGCGCGCGAGGGGCGCGGACGCCGTGGTGCCGCACGAGATCCCACAGATGGGGATCGTCCAGAACGGAAAATTCCGGCGCGTGCCGCCCGAGGACTACGAGGCCAACCTGCGGCGGATGGTCGCGATCGTGCGGGAGTCGGGCGCCACGCCCGTGTTCCTCCTGCTCGCCTCGCGAGACGACCTCCAGGAGGGCGTGCCCAGCTCGTCGCAGGACTATCGGGACGCGATGCGCCTGGTCGCCGAGCAGGAGGGGGTGCCCCTCGCGGACGCGGCCAAGCAGTTCGCCAAGCTGCCGCGGGTGGACGGGCTGTTCGAGGACCAGGTGCACCCCGGCCCCGTCGGCGCCGGGTTCGTCGCGCTCCTGCTCAACGAGACGGTGCCGCGTTGAACGGCGGGGGGCTCGGGCCCCGGCAGCTGCTCGCGCGTATCGATCACCTCCCCACGCTGCTCGCGGCGCTGCTCTGCCTGCACGGGCTGTGGCGCTGGCCCCTCTGGGAGGACGAGCTGTTCACCTGGGGCGTCGCGACCGATCTCCCGCTGAACCGCGTGTTCGAGCTGGCCGCGAAGGACCGCCACCCCCCCCTCTACTTCCTCCTCACCGCGCTCATCGCGCGGATCGGCAACAGCGACGCGATGTTGCGTCTGCCGTCGGCCGTGGCCGCGATCGGCGCGGTGGCGCTGGTGGTGCACGTCGGCCGTCGCCACCTCGGCGTCGGCGCGGTCGCCGCGTGGATGCTGCCGCTCCTGCCGTTCGTCCTGGTCTACGGCAGCATGGCGCGCTCGTACGCACTTCTGCTCGTCCTGGGCGCTGGGCTGCTGGCGGCCTCGTTCCTCACGGTGCGGCGGGCCGCCGTCGCGGTGGCGGTGCTCGGCGTGCTCGGCGTCCACACCCACTACGCGATGGCGCTCCCGATCGCGGCCGCGGTGGTCGTGGTCGCCCTCCGCGGGTGGGCCGAGGCCCGCCCCGGCGAGCGCATGAGGGGCGTGCTCCCGGCGGTGGGGGCGGTCGTCGCGATGGGCGTGTGTTTCATCCCGTGGGGGATGGTCGCCGCCGGCCAGGCCGCGCGGGAGTCCACCCAAGGCGTGCGCTACAGCGTGCTCGCCTGGGCCCTCTGGCCCATCGCCCGCTTCGTGCCGCACGTCGCCTGGCCCATGCTCGCGCTCGCGCTCCTCGGCGTCGGGTGGGTCGTGAAGGGCATCTCCGGGCCCTCCGCGGCGGGGCCATCCCTCCGCCTCGTGCTCCTCCCGTGGATCCTCGCCGCCGCCGTGCTCCCGCTGTACGCGAGCACCCGTGGGGCCACCGCGACGAAGCTCTACGTGTTCGCCCCGCTCCTGCCGCTCTTCGTGCTCCTGGCCGCCGTGGCGCTCACGCGCCTCACCGCGGGCCTCGCCGCCCGCCTCCCCGCGGGCGCCGCGCCCTTCCGCGATCTGATCGTGGCCGCCCCGTTGCTGCTCTTCGTGCTCCCCGACACCGTCACCGTCCTGGCCCTCCCCGCCGTGCCGCTCGAGCTCGGCCTGGTGATGAGCGGCAGCCGGGACGTTCGTCGGGACGCCGAGCTGTTCAACTCCGTCGATCCCACACTTTTTGACCGCGCGATCGACGACCGGACGTGGACCCCGTACAGCCGCTACCTGCCCCGTCCGCTCCCGGGCACGCAGAAGATGCGCGCGTGGTACGGGTGGCGACGCACCGAGGGCGCCGAGGCGCAGGCCATCTCCGAAGGGGTGCAGGATCGTGGCTGCTTCTTCCGGCGCTCCTTCCTGAGCCTCGTCTACGTCACCGACCCCATGTGGTGCATGGCGCTGCGGGAAGGCATCACGACGGTCGCGCAGGAGGACGGGTACGGTCCGTTCCTCTTGCAAGCGGCCGAGTTCGCGCGGGAGCGGGGTGACACCGCGGCCGCGGAGGGGCTCGCCCGCAAGGCGGTCGGCCGCATGGGCCCGTCCGGGGAGCCGTCGTTGTTCCTGGCGCGGCGCCAGCTCGAGCGGGGCGACGCGGACGCCGCGCTCGCGACCGTGGAGCGCGGGATGTCCCTCTCGAAGCGGTGGGGCGACGAGGCGCGCGTGGCGCAGCTCTACGAGCTCGCGGGCGTGGCGAGCGAGCAGAAGGGGGACGCCGATGGGGTTGCGACGGCGAAGGCCGGCGTGACGTGCGCGCGGGCCGAGCAGGTGCCCCTGACCCTGTGCGGCACCTGGGCCGAATCCCTTTGGCCCGTCGCCGAGGTCACTCCCCGGCGCGGGGGGCGGTGAGGTCCCACACGACGACCTCGGCGTCGTCCACACGCGGGGATCCGAGCATCTGGCGGAGCCGACGGACCGCTCCCCGTGCGCGGGGCCCGTCCGCGGCGCCGAGGGCCGCCCGGCGCAGCACGACCCAGCGGTAGCCCAGGGCGACGAACGCGGCCTGGTCGGTGTCCGTGTAGGGGGCGTCGGCGCGCGGGTCGATCGGCCCGAGGATCAGCGCGGCGAGGAACGTGTTGTCGCGCTGGAGCGCGCGGAGCGCGGCAGGCACGAAGGCGGCGGTGCGCTCGTACATCCCGTTGAGGAGCGGCGTGCCGGTCTCGGCCTGGTACAGCAGCGGCACCTGGTCGTAGCCCCAGGGCAGGACCACCGCCGCGCCCACGGGGGCTTCGGTGAGCACCGCGACGCCGTCGGGGACCTCGGGGCGCCAGGTGCCGAGCGGGAGCAGCCCACGCCCCACCGCGTCGAGGGCGAGGCCCGCGACCAGGATCGTGGCGAAGAAGCCGGCCCGGCGGGGCGACGCGGCCCAGGGCCGGCGACCGAGGGCCGAGAGGCCGACGACGGCGACCGGCACGAGCAGCGCCAGCGCGCGGACGGGCCACCACAGCCGGGCGAGCGGCGGACAGATCATCGCGAGGCTGATGTACACGGGGTTGGGGACGCCGGCGACGGTCGGGCCCAGGGCGACCACGAGCGCCAGCACCGCGACGAGGCGCCACCGCGCGGGCGCGGCCAGGGCGAGCCCGAGCACCACGAGGCCGAGCACGGGGCCGTCGGGTGCGAAGCCGGCGCGGCCGAGGAGGCCGGCCTCGCCGAGGCCGCCGAGCACGGTCAACCGCACCGGATCGCCCTCGCGGGTGACCACCACGCCGTCGGTCCACCACCGCGCCACGTCGAGGAGGCCCGGCGCCTCTCCCCGCGTCGCGGCCAGCGCGAGGGGGCCCGCCACGGGCGCGGCCAGCGCGGCAGCGACGCCGAGCAGCACCAGGAGGCGGCCGAGCACGGCACGGGGCGCCCCTCCCGTGCGGGCGGCGTGCACGAGGGCGATTGTCCCGAGCACACCGATCGCCAACGCGCCGAACAGGCCCGAGAACCAGTAGAACCACCCCTGCAGCCCGAGCAGCGCCCCCGCCGCCACCAGCCGCCCCGCACCTCCCCGTCGGAGCCCGGCGTCCCCGAGGACGAGCGCGCCGATCAGCGGCGCCAGGATCGCCTGGGTGGGGCGCCCCTGGCCGAGCTCGTGCAGGACCACCGGGTGGAAAGCGCCCAGCGCCGCGCCCACGGCGCCCATCCACGCGCCGCCCCGCCGCGCGACGAGGCCCGCGGCGAGCGCGTTGGTGGCCACGATGGCGGCCACGAGCGTGTTCCAGGCGACGACCGGGCCGAGCGCGGCCCGCAGTGGGGCCACGAGCAGCGCGTCGAGAAGGTTGGCGCCGGTGTGCGCGAGCACGTCCTTCCCGAAGGGGAAGAACAGGCGGTCCGTGGACAGCAGCGACGCGTCGGTGGTGACGGCGTCCGCCACCCACCACTGGAACCACCAGGTGCCGATGGCATCGACGGTCCCGTGGCCCACCGGGGCGCCGGCGAACACCCCTTCGGCGACGACGATCGCCGCCGCGGCGACCGCCACGGCGACGACTGGCCAGGCGCCGCCCCGAGACGCGTCGGGAGCGCTCATCCGGGCGCGAACGCGCCGATGTCGTAGATGGTCGAGCCGTCCTCGAAGCGCTCGACGATCGGGAGGCGTGCGTCCAGCCACACGAAGACGCCTTCACGACGCTCGGGCGCGATCAGGCTGGCGTGGACGGAGAGGTAGGCGAACCCGTCCGCCGCCGCCTCGGCGACGCCGGTGAAGACGGCGTCGTTCGAGCCCTCGTCCCACGCGCCGGAGTCGTACGCGCGGCCGTAGGTCCGCTTCTCCAGGGACGCGTAGAACGCGTTGGCCTCCATCGCGGTCGGCAGGTACCCGCTCGGCGCGAAGTCGTAGGGGATGGGCCGCCCGTGCACGGACTGCCAGTAGAAGTACCGCGACACCTCGGAGCGGCTGTCCGCGTACCGCTGGGGCCAGTCCAGCACCGCACCGGCGCGTGGGAGGGCGACCAGGGCGCGCGCCTCGTCGGGGATGGTCGCGTCGGCCGTGGGGAGGGGCAGGGAGACGGGCCCCACCGTCGCGAGCTCGGCGATGACCAGGCCCGCCGCCACGGCGCCGAGCGGGAGCCGCACCCCCCAGCGGGCGCGCGCCGCCGCGATCAGGCGGTCGACCCCGAGGCCGGCGAGGATGCCGAGGGAGAGGTAGGCGAACAGCGCAAACCGCACGTACGACGTGATCATCCGGACCGGCGGGAGCAGGTCGCGCAGCAGGCCCCACCAGGGGGCGGCGGTCAGCCGGTAGCTCGTGGTCGAGAGGAACACGAACGGGCCCAGCGACAGGACCGCGCACACCACGGCCAACACCCCCCAGCGGCGCGTGCCGGGGCCCCAGCCGATCCAGCCGAGGAGCAGGGCCACCCAGCCCGCGTAGACGCTCTGCCGCAGCACGTCGAGATCGACGTGCTTCACCAGGGCCGCGCTGCCGGGCATGAGGTAGCCCACGAGCGTGGCGTAGTCGTGGGCGAGCGACGCCATGACGGTGGCGTCGAGCAGCTCCTGCTTGCGGTCCGCATAGCCGGCGAGCAGGCCCGTGCCGGCGTCGTAGGTGCCGAGGAGCGCCAGCGCCGGTGGGAGGAAGAGCGCGCCGGCGAACACGGCGCCCAAGACGACGAACGACCCGCGACGGAGGTGCGTCACGTCGGCCATCGGCGGGGGGCGCAGCAGCGCGGCGGCGGGCAGGACCGCGGCGAGCACGAAGAGGGGTGCGAGCACGGCCATCATGACCGACCAGTACAGGCACGAGAGCGCCATGACCGCCCAGGCCACGCCGGCCGTCAGCGCGGAGCCGAAGCTCGGCTTCCGCACCAGCCGGATGGCAGCCACGAGGAACAGGGCACACCAGCCGCCGGTCGTCGTCTCCACCACGGCGCTCGACACGCCGTAGGAGAGCACGAACGAGTTGAACCCGAAGATGGTCCCGGCGACCAGCGCGCCGCCGTAGCCGAGGCCGACCGCCCGCGCCAACGCCCAGGCGCCGACCGCCGCGAGCACGAGATGCCCGAGCACCAGCAGGTTGAACGCCGGTACGATCCCGAGGGTGAGCTGGAGCGGGATGGCGAGCGCGTCGTGAACGGGGGCAATGCTCGAGAACGAGCCCCCGCGGGGGAAGGCGATCTCCGGCGCGTCGAGCGGCCAGGCGCCGTCCCGCGTCAGGCGTTGGAGGGTCCAGACGTGTGCCCAGACCGTGCGCCAGGGGCCGGAGCGGTCGTCCCCGATGACGACGCTCCCAAGGTTCTGCACGGCGGGCCAGGTCACGCCCGCGGCCAGCGCCACGAACCACGCGAGCGCGGCCACCGGCGGGCCCCAGCGGCGCGGGCTGAACGGCCCTTCGCTCACGACGATACTCCGAGCCAGCGGATCCAGGCGGGGTCGGACAGCAGCGCCGCGCGGCCGGCCTCATCGAGGAAGCGGAGGACCTCCGGGAGGTCGAGGAGCCGCGCCCGTTGCGCCGCGACGAGGCTGGT
This sequence comes from Myxococcota bacterium, assembly GCA_040386535.1. GTDB lineage: Bacteria > Myxococcota_A > UBA796 > UBA796 > SXON01 > CAJBVW01. The sequence goes on from JAZKFH010000013.1 coordinate 202,165, forward strand.
GGCCGCGTCCGCGAGGCGGCCGTCCGCGAGGGCCTGGTCTACATCCGGGATGGCGTAGGAGGCGCGCGCCGCGGCGTCCTCCAGCAGGCGCCAGGAGAGGCTCGGCACGCCGCCCCGATCGGCGCGTGGCACCGAGGTGTCGGTGAGCAGCGCCGCCCGAAGGCCCCACGCGGGCGCCGAGGGCGACGTGGCGACGGTGGCAGCAACCTCCAGACACGCGCGCTGGGTGGACCCGAGGTGCGCGAGCGCGAGCTCCCAGCGCTGGCCTGACTCTCCCATCGCGAGCGTGCCGCGGACGCTGCCCGCGGCGGCGAGGTGCGCGCGTGCGACCGCCGGGTTCCCCTGATCGCACAGGGGGTCGGCCACCAACGCGCCGGCGGCTGCCGTGGCGGGCGCGAGCGGCTCCGTGTCCTCCGTGGCGGCGCTGCCGCACCTGGCGCCCGCGAGCCCCAGGACGACCGCCGCCGCCCGCCACCACGCTGCGCGGGCGGAAGCGCGCGTCCACGACGCGTGCGCTCGACGCTCTCCGTCATCCGTTGCGCCGCCCGTCGTCACCGCCACCCCGCGGCTCGCAACTTGGCGCGTTGCCACTCGCACGTCAACCCGGCGCGCTCGCCGTGTTAGCGCACGCAGCGTGAAGCCAGCCGCCCCGCCCACTCCTCCCGGCACCGATGCCCGCCCGCGCCCCCGCCTCCGGTTCGAGGCGCTCGCGGTCTCCGCCCTCTTCCTCGCGGCGGCGTGCTTCGTCACCTGGCCCACGGTCCTCGACCTCGATGGCGCCTTCCCGTTCAGCGTTCGTCGCTTCGACGGGTACGGCGTCGTGTGGTTCGGCGAGCACGCGTGGCGCGTGGTGCGCGGCGAGGTGAGCGCGTTCCACGCTCCCGAGGTCGCGTGGCCGGAGGGCCTCGATCTGCGGCTCGCCGACAGCTTCTTGTTCGGGCTGCTGTACCTCCCGTTCCGCGCCGTCTTCTCGCCGGTCGCCGCGTACAACGCGTTCACGATCGCCGCGTTGGCGTCCACGGCGGTCGCGGGATGGTGGTTCGCCCGGCGGGACCTCGGCGTCGGCTCGCTCGCCGCGATCGGCGCGGGCTGGATCGTGGGGTTCTCCTCGCTCGTCCACAGCTTTCGCTTGGAGGGAGAGGCCTACCTCCTCGCGGGGGGGCTGCTCCCCCTGTTCGCGGGGGCGGTCGTACGCGTCGGGCGTGACGGGCGCGTGCGGGACGGCATCGTCGGCGGCGCGCTGCTCGCCTCCCTCGGATGGTCCACGGGCTACTTCGGGATCAATGGCGCGCTCCTGGCCGCCGTCGTCGGGCCCGTCGTCTGGGCGATCCACGCGCGGGACGCCACTGGCCCCACCAACCAACGTCGCCTCGTCGCGGTCGTCGCCGCGGCGATCACAGCGCTGGTGCTTCTGCTCCCGCTGATGGCCCTGTTGGGCGGTGGCGGTGGCGCGGACGCCATCGCCGCGCGGTTCCCCGACGGCGAGGATCCGCTCCGCAACGTCGCCCAGGACAGCGTGACGCTCTCGGGCATCCTCGTCCCGTTCCCCGCCTCGGCGCCGCTCCGGCAGGATCGCATCTTCTACCTTGGGCTCGCCGGCCTCGTGCTTGCCGGCCTCGCGCTGGTCACGCGCGCGCCCCGCCGCACCGCGCCCTGGGCCGCCTTGCTCGGCATCTCGCTGGTGTTCGCGCTCGGTCCGCTGCTCCGCATCGACGATGCCTCGAACGTCGGCATGCGCCTCCCGTACGCCTGGATCGCCGACGTGGCGCCGCAGATCCTCGCCTACCGCATGCCCGCCCGCCTCCTGTCGGTGACCGCCGTGGCGCTCGCCGCCCTCGCGGCCCTCGCGCTCGAGGGGCTGCGCCGGGACGGCCTCGGTCGCGGCTGGCGCGTCGCGTTGTTGGCCTGCCTCGCCATCGACGGCCTCTTCTTCACCGGCGCCGCACTGGATCCGACGGGCGCACCCGCGCGCGTGCCGGAGGGGTACTCGGCGCTGTCGGGGCGGGGCGCGGTGTTCGACCTGTTCGGTGCCGACCGCCTCCTGCTCCGCTACAGTGGCCGCTCCGTGTTCTACCAGGTTGCCCACGGCCAACCCGTTTTTGCCGACTTCACGCGCGGCGAGGGTCGAATGACATCTGTGAGCCGTCGCATCGCTGTCGCGCTGGTGCTCAATGACGACGCGGAGGCGAACGCGTTGTTCGAGGCGCTCGCCGCGGTCGGTGCGACTGACCTCGCCGTGCACGTCGACAGCTTCCCCACGTCCGACCGCGACACCGTTCGTGCAGGGCTCGTGCGGATCCTGGGCGACGCGGCGCCCGCGCCGGCCGACACCAGCGGCGACGTGGTGGAGGTGTTCGCCCTCCCCGCGCCGCCGGCCGGGCTCGACAAGGTCTCGGCGCTCCAGGTGCTCGACGCGACGGGAGCCCTGTGAGCGGCGGTGGCTCCAACGGCCTCGTGGCCGTCGCGGTCGTCTTGCCGGCCGGCGTCGAGCGGGTCCGCCTCGTGGCGGGCACCACGTCCACGCCTGACGTGGTCGCCTTCTCGGACGACGGCTCGTTCGCGTTCGACCTGAACGCGGACGGCGAGTTCTGGGCGATCCTCCCGCCGAACAACGCCACCACCACGGTGCGCATCGCCGGGCGCATCGGCGACGCCCAGGTCTCCCACACCGAGATCGTCGAGGTGCCCGCCGCGTGGCGGGACCGCACCTACCCGGTCACCCTCCGCGCGACGCTGGAGGACGGCCAGTGGATCATGGAGCGGACCCTCGGCTCTCCGCTCCCCATGTGGGACGGGCCGACGGGGGCCGGGTTGGCCGGCAAGGCCGAACAGGTGGGCCTCTCCGCGCCCACGCTCTACTTCGGATGGGGCGCCTTCGTGCTCGCGCTCGCGCTCACTGCGGCGGTCCGGGGGGCGATCCTCCGGGCGCGTCGAACCCTGACGTGAGCGCCGCGTCGTCGTCCATGGCGTCACGCAGGGCGTAGATGCGCACCGCGGGATTGGCGAAGCGGGGAGGCCCGAAGTTGCGCTCGATGTGTTCGCCGAGCTCGCCCCACCCGCCCCCGACCATGCCGGTCGCCAACAGGCCGCTCAAGCGCTCCTGGTCCACGATGATCCAGCGCAGCCCTTGGTCCCACGCCTCGTCGAGCGCCTGGCGAGCGAAGGGCTGCTCCCCGGGACGCGACAGGAAGCGCAACAACGGCGCCTTGTCGAGCCCGGAGTGGACCGGCCCCGCCGCCTCGATCGCGATCCCGGCGGAGGGGCCGGTGGCGATCGCGCGCCGATGGAGGCGCTGCCACGCGAGCGGCATGTCGTTGCCGGCGAGCGGGATGACCACGACGGCGCCGTCGTCTCCGAGGAGCGACCACCAGGAGGGCGGGTCGAACGCGAAGCGGGCGAGGGGGAGGCGACCATTGGCGGCGGGAAGCCCGAGCGCCAGCGCCACCGCGAGCGCGAGAAAACCGACGGGGGCCAGCGGGCGAACGCCCCGGTCGGCGCCCGGCGAAAGGTCGCTCAGCGCCAACGCGAGCCAGACCGCGAGACAGAGCCCGCCAGGCACGAGCATCCATGCCGGCACGCCCGATCGCGAGAAGAAGGGGACCCAGCGGTACAGCAGATCCCAGGGGCCCGAGTAGGCCACCTCGTCGACCAGGATCCAGGGGCCGAGGGCCACGGCGGCGAACGAGAGCGCGAGGAGGAGCCACCCGGGACGGCGGCCGCGTGGCAAGAGCACGCACGCGAGCAGGGCCAGGGAGACGAGGGCGAGCTGAACGCCCCACTCCGGGAGCGGCCCGCCCCCGAAGAGCAGCTGCTCGGGGGAGAGGGAGCCCTGCGCGATCTCCTTGATTCGTGCGTCGGTGCCAGGGTCCCCGGCGGTGTCGAGGAGGGAGAGCCCGGCCTCGACGGACGCGACCTGTCCGCCGTGGAAGGCCACCACGAGGGGGATCGCGGCGAGCGCGGCCGGCGCGACGACGTAGGCGCCGTGGCGCAGGTTGTCCCAGAGCACGGCGCGCGCGGGCGCGTCGCGGACGGCCCGGTCCAGCCAGGCGAGGCCGAGCAAGGTCAGCGCGATGCCGCCGTACCACCACCAGATGTAGCCGGCTGCCATGGTCCAACCTGCCGCCACCAGCGCGTCGCTCCGGCGATGTCCGTCCAGCGCGCGGAGGCCGGCGCGGAGCGCGAGCGGCAGGGCGAACGCGAGGAGCTGGGCCTGGCGCCCTTCCTCCGCGGCCACGAGCAGCGGAGGCGCCACCGCGAAGCCGACGCCGGCGAGCAGCGAGGCGATGCGATGGGCGCCCGCCGTGCGCGCGAGGGCGGCGGCGGCCACGCCGTTGGTCACGAGCGCCGCCGCGACGAAGACGTTCCAGAACCCGGGATAGCCGAAGAGGTGGACGAACGGCGCGGCGAGGAGCGCGGGGGCGAGGTTGCCGAAGAGCGCAGCGAGGTCGGCGCCGAACGGCCACCACAACGCGTCGGTGCGCACGAGGGCGGCGAAGTCGCCGCGGAGGAGCGCGTCGGCTACCCAGGCATCCAGCCACAACGCACCGGGAACCCGCGTGTCGACGCCGCCGATGACGAGGGTCTCGGCGCTGCTCGGACCCACGAACACGCCGGCCACCAGTGACACCACCGCCGCACACATCACGACGGCGGCGACGACGCGCCACACCGCTCGCGGTACGCGGGAGAGTTCGTGGGGAGGGGCCGTCAGGCCGATGCGCGCGCGCAGGCGGTCGAGGGCGGGGTCGGCGCCGCCGGGAAGTTGCTCGAGGCGGGTGGCCAGGGCCACGTCGCGCACGATGATCTCGACGTGGGCCGCCCCGGCCGCGGCGAGAGTGTCGAGGAGCCGCACGAGGCGGGCCTCGGCCCGCTCGAGGAACGCCCAACCGCCCAGCACGTGGACGCCGTCGAGGAGGAGCAACGAGCGGGGATCCTTCCCCGAGGGGTCGCGGAGCAGGCGGGCGAGCGCCGCCACATCCGCCGGGGCCGTCTGCACCTCGGCTCCGCTGTCGGTCAGCAGCCGCTGCCACTCGACGCCGGCGGCGGCCTCGGACACGACGACCACGCGGCGCCGAGCCGCGCGGGCGCTGATCAGGAGGGGGGCGAGGCCCGCGTTCGAGGTCGCTTCCACTCGCACGGAAGTCGCGGCGGGAGCGGGGCGGCGGGCTGTCGTCACGGCGTTGATACTCGTGGACCTGCTAACTGCCCGCGTGGTCGATAGCCCGTGGGCCGGGCCGATGGGGCGTTCGGGTGCTGTACGCCGCTGGTGGATCGGAACCTCGTGAGATACGCGTGGGGCGTGCTCGCTTTCCTCACGCTCGGAATCACGCTGCTCGCTTCGTGCCGGGCGCCGGATTGTGCATCGCTCGTGGCGGGGCCGGAGCGGGACGGTTGCCTCCACAAGCAGGCCTCCGCCGCGGCCCGATCGGGCAAGCTGGATCTGGCCTATGCCAGCGTCCGATCCATCGAGGCGCCCGTAGCGCGGGCAGCGGCGATCGACGCCGTGGTGGCGACCGCCCCCGAGAAGGTCGACGGCGCCAGTGTCCTCTCCCTCTGCGAGACTCTGCCGCAGCCCTTTTACGACTCCTGCTGGACCATGTGGAATCGGCCCCATCTGTGGAACGATCCCTCCAGCCGAAACAAGTAGGCGGACGGATGGTACGACGGCCGATCCTGCTGGCGTTCCTCCTCCTCGCCAGCTGCAAACGTCCTCCGCTTGGTGAGGGCCTGCCGCCGGGCGTCGCCAAGAGCCTGGAGACCTGCGCTGTCAGCACGGGAGAGGTGCGCGATCACTGCGCCGTCACGGTCGCGAGCCACCTCAACCTCACCGGCGCGCAGTGGCTCGTGTTGTGTGAGCAGCTCGGCGGAGACACCGCCGTGGACATCTGCGTGGAGCGCGCTGCCTGGGCGGAGAAGGAGCCTGCGCCGTACACCGTCTGCGCGCGCATCTCCCACACGCGCACGCGCCAGTCCTGCCTCCTCGGCGCGACGAACGCGATCGTCGAGGGGCCGATCCCGCCCCTGGTCGACGTGTGCGCACGAACGGCGGAGCTCGAGGCCGATTGTTGGGTGCACGTGGTGGCGGGTCGTCGCTTCCTGTGGCTCGCCGAGGGGCAGGACCGGGCGGCGGCCGACGTGGCGGAGGCCGTGGCGCTCCGTCCGCGCCTCGCCGGGCTCGTGCCGTTCGCGAGCGAGGTGGGGCGTGTGCTCGGGACGACCCCCGAGGGAACCGGGGCGTCCGCCTGTGACTCGTTCGAGGCCACAATCCCGCGCGAGACCTGCTTCAGCAGCCGGACGCGGCGGAACTAGACGGGTCAGCGGCGCCGATTACGCGAGGCGCCGGCGGACTCGCCAGGTGCTGAACGCTTGCCACGCCGCGCGCGCTCCGACGATCGCCGCGATGCCGAACGGAACACACACGAGAGCGGGCCATTCGGGAAAGCGAAGCCTCGACGGGATCGCGGCGTCCCGCGTGGGCGCCTGGTAGGTGATCGCGAGCGAGAAGTACTTGGAGAGGCCGCCCGGACCGCCTGGACGCCCGGGGGCGCCCTCGCCGCCCGCCTGCCCGCCCGGCGCGTCCCCCGGGATGCCCATGCCGACATCGGGTGCGTCCGGCAGCCCACTCCCAGCCAGGAGAGCCTGGTATCCGAGCGCGCCGAGGCCCTGCGCGCCCTGCTGGTCCGCGGGCCAGGCGAGCGCACGTGCATTCCAGGTCCACCGCAGTTTGCGCCCGGGTACCAGTGTCACGCCGACGGTCTGGAGCACGCGCTCCGACGCGCCACCCGCGCCGTCCACCAGCACGATGCGCCCCGGGCCGGTGCCACTGACGTTGTCACGGCACAACCAGAGGCGATCGCTCGCCACGGAGTCCGCGCCGGCGCCATCGTCGAAACAGGTGATCACGTCGCCGCCGTCCCGCGCGGCGGCATGCTCCAGCCGGACGGTCGGCGCGCCGGCTGCACGATCCGCGCGCAGGTCCACGCGAACCTCCACCGCTACAACCGGCTCGGCCCCAAACGCGGATCGCGCCCACGGGAAACCCGTGAACGCGAACGCGGTTGCTACGATGAGCGTGCGGACTACCAGCCGCCCTCGGGTCCGCCGTAGGCGCCCATGTTGCCACGGCTGCCGTCAACGTCGTTGTAGGCCGCGGCCGGGTTGGCCGAGTCGATGCCGGGGCTGGTGGGGCGGAGGTTCAGGTCCGACGTGGTCCAGGTCGAGCCCGTGGTCACGAACAGGGGGTCCTGCCCGATGTTGCCGCTGGAACCGGTACCGTCCGTGAAGGAACCCCAGTCGTTGCCCGCGCCGTCGAACACGTCGCTGTAGGTGACCGTGAGGACCGCGCCGATGTCACCGTCGAGGATCGCACCGGCGGAGTTGGTCACGGCGATGGAGTTCGTGAGGTTCAGCGTCCCGCTCGAGGAGAGGGACACGCTGCCCGCGGCGCCGACGTTTGCGTACAACGTCACGTTGGTGAGGGTGCTGGTCCCGGCCGCGACCGTGAGCGCCGCGCCGCCGTAGTTGCCACCGGCGCCGGTCGAATCATTGAACGCGAACGCCGAGGCGCCCATGCCGAGCGTGCCGTACGAGGCGACACCGCCGCCGGACGACGCTGCATTCTGCGCGAACACGGTGTGCTCGGCGCTGACAACGCTGGTCGCGTCGAGGTAGAGCCCGCCGCCCTCGTCCGCGCTGTTCTCGAGGAACATCGTGTCCATGATGATGGGCGTGCCGTCCGTCACGTAGGCGCCGCCGCCCATGCTGTAGACGTACAGGTACTCGGTGCTCGAGAGCTCCGTGAACGAGTAGGGCAGGAGCATGTTGTCGCGGACGATCAGATCGGCGAGCGTGGGGCCCGCGCCATCGATCAGGATGCCGCCACCGCGGTAGGTGTCGGTGTAGACGGTGCAGGTGTCGCGGTAGCCGCAGGCCTCGGACGAGGAGGACGAGCTCACCACGCCGGCGCCGCCGGTGACGGTGAACCCACGCAGCTCGGCGCGCGCGGTCTCCCCGCTGGCGAAGGTGACCACGGAGCCGGCGCCGCTGGCGCTGATCGTGGTGGCGGACGCGCCGTCGACGCCGACGACCAGGATGTTCTTGCCGTTGAAGTCGATGTTCTCGACGTATTCGCCCTCGTGCACGTGGACGCACACGTTGGCGAGGTCGATGCCTTCCTGGATGGAACCGAGGGGGTTGGACGCGCCACCGGGGAGGGACGCGAACGCCGTGTCGGTCCAAACGCCGGTCTCACCGGTGTCCGGGAGGGACATGCCACCCTCGGCCACGTGCACAGGCTCGAGGTAGCTGCTGTCATCGCAGTCCATCGAGTTGCTGACGTACCCTTCGGGCGCGATGCACTCGTCGATCGAGTCGTCCGGGTCACCGTAGCCGTCGGAGTCGGTGTCGGCGTACCAGGTGCTCACGGACGTGCCTTCGTCGACATCGCCGTCACAGTCGTTGTCGATCCCGTCGCACGCTTCGGGCGCGCCCGGGCGGATGTCCGGGTTCGCGTCGTCACAATCGCCGGCGTTCTCGGCGTAGCCGTCGGGGGCGGCGCATGCCGCCACGGGGCTCGTGCCGACGCCGCCGGCGCCGTCACCATCGCCGTCCGGGTAGAAGTCTGTCATCGCGCCGTTGTCGAGCTCGCCGTCGCAGTCCTGGTCGATCCCGTCGCAAAGCTCGGTAGCCCCGTCGTGGATCGTCGCGTCGTCCTGGTTGCAGTCTTCGTCGGCGTAGAAGCCGTCACCGTCCGGGTCGCCTTCATCGACGACGGTATCTCCGGTGTCCGTGTCCACCGGTTTGTCTTTGTCGTTTGGCTCGCACGCGACGAGGATTGCAGGGAGGAGGATCGATAGGAGCAGCGAACGGCGCATGCATCACCCGGGTCTGTGTGCTTGATTACCACAGCCTCCACCACCGCGTCCATCCGGCGGGCGAGGATTTTTCGAGTTCACCGTACGAACGTCCTCGCGAAGTGGTGTTAGGGTGCCGGCCTCGCGGGGCTTCCGATGGTCATGATGCTTGTTGCGGTTTCTTTCCTGGCTGGATGCGGATCGGAGCCGAGCGGCGCTGGGACGGTTTCCGCGGTCCAACCGAGCGCTTCCACGCTCGCGGCGGAGGCGCGCGCCAGCAGCGGCAAGTCGTCGCAGAGCGACGATCCGCTCGCATCCATCCCGGTGGTGCTCGCATCGCTCTCCACGCCGGAGGCGTTCGCCAGCGCACCTGCCATGCTCGAGGCGCGCGCCGCGTTGCGGGAGGCGGAGCAGCTCCGGATCGAACGCGAGCTGATGACCGTGCTCGGTGGCCTCGCCACTTCGTGCGAGACGACCAGCACCCTGGCATCGTTCGACGCGTTCGCCGCGGAAGAATCCGCGTCGCTCGCGGCGGAGCGGGCGCTCGTGAAGTCCCTGCTGGAGGCGGCCGGTGCGGAAGGCCGTGCGCTGATCTGGCAGGTCTCCGACCCCGGCACCCTGTTCGTGAAGAGCCGCGCCGCGCAGGTCGCCACCGCCGGCGCCACCCTTCCCGCATGGTCGGCGCTCCAATTGGAAGAGGATGAGGAGCTGCGGGTTCGCCGCCTGCTCCTCGGTCTGCAGTTCGCGGTCGAGGCGCTCTCGCTCGACGTCGAGGCGGAGCTCGCCAACTTCGCAGCGGAGATGGCCGTGGTCGATCCGGCGGCCGCGGATGCCGCCGACAAGACGGTCGCGGCGCTGGAGCGGGTCGACACCTCGCTGCTCGGCGCCCAACGTGCCCGCTTCAACCTGTTGCCCGGCGCGTGCAAGGGTCTGGGAGACGAGGCCTGGGTGGGCATGCTCGAGCGCGGGTTCGTGCGCCGCTACATGGGTACGCTCGGTGGCACGGGTACGGCGCGCGAGCGCGCAGTCGCCAGCACCACCGGCGGCACGAAGGGCAACGCGGGCGGGGGGACCACGGGGGCCGGCGGCGGAAGCATGGCGAGCGGTGGCCAGCAGATGGGCGGCAGCGCGAGCATGGGCGGCCAGATGGGCGGCACGCAGACGGGCGGCCAGCAGATGGGCGGCACGCAGACGGGCGGCCAGCAGATGGGCGGCAGCGCGAGCATGGGCGGCCAGATGGGCGGCACGCAGACGGGCGGCCAGCAGATGGGCGGCTCCCAGATGGGCGGCACGCAGTCCGGCGGCCAGATGGGCGGCTCCCAGATGGGCGGCACGCAGACCGGCGGCCAGATGGGCGGCACGCAGACCGGCGGCCAGATGGGCGGCTCCCAGATGGGCGGCACGCAGACCGGCGGCCAGCAGATGGGCGGCACGCAGATGGGCGGCTCCCAGATGGGCGGCACGCAGACCGGCGGCCAGCAGATGGGCGGCCAACAGACCGGCGGCCAGCAGATGGGCGGCCAACAGACCGGCCAGGGCGGCACGCCCCAGCAGCGGTGACATCGGCGGCGTCTCGGCGCGGAGCCCTTTGGACCGCCGTTGCGCTCGTCCTGACGGTGGGTACGGAGCTCGCCTGGCACGTGGCGGACGGGCGCCTGCCCACGGCGGACGCGGGCGCCCTCGGCGCGGTGGCAGGGGTCTACTGGTCCCTTGGGACCAGCGCGGGGGCGTCGGCCTCGGCGGCGGAGACGCTGCTGGTCCCCGGCGGGTGGTACACGTGGCTCGTGGCGGGCGCGCTCCGCACGTTCGGCCGCACGCCCGCGGTGTTCGACGGGGTCTCCGAGGCGGTTTGGATCGGCACCGTGATCTTCACGGCGCTGATCGCGCGGCGTCGCTCCGGTGACCGCGCCGGCGCCGCCGCGGCGCTCCTCGTGGCGGCCATGCCGTGGGTCACGCTCCTCGCGCGGCGGCACGGGCTCCAGGCGCCAGAGGCCGCGCTCGCTGTGGTGACGTTCTTCCTCGTGGATCGTGATAGCGCGCTCGCGCGCTGGTACACCTCCCTCCCACTCGCGCTCGTCGGCGCCGCGCTCCTCGCGCTCGGGCCCACGGCGTGGGTCTGGATCGTGGCGCTGGCTCCGCTCCTGGTGTTCCCCGGTGCGAAGCGGCACCCGTTCCGCATCGCCGTCGTCGTGACCGCCTGGGTCGTCGGAGCGGTGTTGGGCTCCGGCAACGCCGACGCCGTCTTCGCCCTCGCGCCCCCCGAGCGCCGCGCCGCAGAGGCTGTCGCCGCCTTCGTGCGTGGCGGCGCGCTCCTCGAGCGGCCCGTGGGCGCGGCCGTCGCCATCGGCGTCTTGATCTGGGGCGCCGCCTCGGTGTCCCGGCTACGGGCACGGCGAGCGCCGGACGAGGCGCGGAGGCACGACCTTCCCTCGCGCGGCTCGACCGCGGTGCTCGTGGCGTGGGCGCTCGCCCCCTTCGCGCTCGGCGCCACCTTGCGCGCGGGGCCGGAGGCCTGGCCGGCCGGCGGGGCGGCGCTCGCGATCCTGGTCGCCGGGCCGCTCGGCCGCAACGCGGGAGGCGTGCTGGTCGCGCTCCTCGCGTGGACGCTCTTCGTCGTGCCGCAGCGGATCGACGTGGCGCCGGGCGTGTGGGCCCGCGCCATCCTCCCCGCGGACGCCACCGTGCCCACCGCCGAGTCGCCCTACCGCCCCCAGGAGGCCGACATCGCGCGCACCTTGGGCGCCCTCCTCGACGCGACCTGCGCCTCGGACGCCTGGGCGAGCTGCAACATCGTCGTCGATCAGGGCCTCGGCGCGCCGGACGCCGACGATCCGGGCCGACTGGCGCGGTTCCTGCTCGCGGAAGATCGGGTCGCCCTGTCCACCGTGTACGACGCGCCACGAACGCGCCGCGACGATCGCCGCGTCGACGCGTTGCTCACGTGGGACTGCGGCGTGCGGGACGATCCCTGGCGCTTGCGCGCACCGGACGCCGCCGCTCGTGTGATGGAGCTCGCGGCCGCGCGCCAGCTCGCCGCGGCCTGGAGCCGTCCCCTGGGTGATCCCGGGTGTGTCGCGCACTGGTTGACCCCACGGGGCATCGTCTCCCGCCCCGAAGCCCTGCCGCTCGCGGACGCCCGAGTGGCCCCGTGGACGCCGCTCGCGACGCTCGCGTCGATCGAGGCGTTCTACCAGCGCCATCCGAGCGCGCGGGACCGTCAGGGGCGCGGATCGGCCGTGCGCCCGGGAGACGCCCATGTCGCCACCGCACCGGACGGATGGACCGAGGATGGCTCCGCGTGGCGGCGCGGCCGCGCCCGCGACGAGTGAGGCCCGACGTGTCCCACCTCCGCGCCGCGTCGATCCTCGCGTTGTGGGTGCTGCTCGTGCTCCTCGGCACGCCCGGGCTGGACTTCCTGAACGCGAAGACCCTGCGCAGCGCCGACGACCAGGCGGCGTGGCGGCATCGCGTCCCTGAGCCGTGGGCGACCGCGGGCGTGCTCGTGGCCAGCTTCAACCGGGAGCTGCGCCTGCCCGTCGTGACCGCGCTCGCGCCGATCCAGCGCCCCTTCCGCGTCAGCCAGGAGTGGTTCCTCTATCGCGACGGTCCTTCGAAGGTGCGCCGTCTCGAGGTGCGCCTGGACGGCGAGCTGGTCCACCGGAGCGCCGATGCCGCGTATCCCTGGCTCGCCGACGTGTTGCGCAACCGCCGGATCCGCCCCGTCGTCGAGAGCACGTGCGGCGCGGACGCCGGCCCCAACTGGCACGGCCTCGGTCGGCTCGTCGTGGAGCGGGGGCGCGCCGAGCGTCCCGGCCTCCGCGAGATCGAGCTGGTGTGCACGGTAGCGCCCTTTCCGGGAACGGACGCGACGGTCCAGCGTCGGTACGTCGCCGCGGCCCCCGCCTGGGTGGTCGCTCCGGGATGAGCACGGCGTGGGCTCGATGGACGGCGTTCACCCGCCGCGACATGGACGCGCGGCCGCTTGCGATGGTGCGGATCCTCGCGTGCCTCGCCATCCTCGCCGACCTCCTCCAGGTCGGCGGCCTGGGGCTCGTCCCGACCCTGTTCCGGCCCTCCCAGGCCGGCGGCTTGTCGGTCGTGCAGGACGACGCCAACGTGCTCGTCGCGCTCTCCGCGTCGTGGGGCGGCCCCGTCGTGTACGTCGTGACGTTGGTGTGCCTCGCGCTCGCCATGGTGGGCATCTGGACCCGGCCGGCGCTGGTGGTCGGGCTCCTCGCTTACGCTCAGCTCGGCCACCTCTACCCGCCCGGGGATCGTGCGATCGATCGGCTCCTCCGTAGCGCGCTCCTGCTGGTCGTCTTCAGCGGGGCACATCGCCGGTTCTCCCTGACCGGCACGCGCGCCGATCGTGTGCCCGCCTGGCCCGCCGACACGATCCGCCTCCTTCTCGTGCTGGTGTACCTCTCCGCGGGGATCTCCAAGCTCCAGCAGCAGCCGGGCTGGCTGGCGTGGGGCGGCACGCCGGTGCTCTACCGGGTGATGGGGGATCCGATGGGCGCGCACATCGATCCCGTGGCCGCGCTCCCGTTCTGGCCGCTCCTCCGCGTCCTCGGCTGGGGCACCATCGCGCTGGAGGTCTCCGCGCCGCTCGTGTTCACCCGCTTCGGGCCGTACTGGGCGGTCGCTGGCGCTTCGATGCATCTCGGCATCGCGCTCACGATGGATCTCGGCATGTTCTCGTGGGGAATGCTGGCGCTCTACCCGATCCTCGCCGCGCGGCTCTTCGAGCCCTCGGCGTTTCGCGGCGCCCTGGCCTCCAAGGCGGCATAGTCGCCCCAGGATGGCGCGGGCGCGCCCGTCGAGCGAGCGATAGGGAGCGTTCATGTGGCTGTGCTCGCTCTTCCTGTACGTCCCGAACGCCGCCGCCGGGCCCACGGGCGAGCCGATCGTCCTGTCCGTCGGCGCCGAGGTCTCGACCGGCCTCGGCGGGGGCTGGGCGCGCGCCTGGCCGGAGGACGACGGGTCGTGGCGGTTCCTCTGGTCCGCGGGCGGGGACTACGTGCTCCTGCCGATGACGGCGGACCTCGTGGTCACCGACCGCGACCGCACGGCCCTCACGGGGCGCACCAACCTCGTGGACCACGCGATCACGCGCTGCCCGGACGACGGGAGCTTCCTCCACGCCGCCTCCGCCAATGTCGACAGTTTCAACGACTCCGCGTACGCCTTCCGGTTCGACCCCGATCTCGGGCTTACCGGCGAGACCACGATCGCCGAGCGCGATGCGTCACGCGCACACAACGACCTGACCGTGCTCTGCTCGGGCCCGATCTCGGGCGTCGGGTTCGCGCAGGGGGGCGGCTCCGTGTTCTTTCCCGTCGCTACCGACTCTACGCTCGGAGAGCCCGTCTCCTTGCCCGACGCGCCCTCCCTCATGGGCGGCGCGATGTACTACGAGGCCGAGAGCGACACGGTCCTGGTGATCAACTTCCGGTTCCACGGGCCGCTCGTGGTCGCGCGCTACACGACGGATCTCACGCTGGTCGAGGTCACCGAGATCCCCGACGCCGTCGAGGCCCCCCTCACCGGGTACTGGGCTCAGGGCCTGCTCCGCGTTGGCGATGTCTACGTGGTCGCGCACATGGCGCGGGACGAGAGCCGCGGGTGGGCCGCGGACGAGGGCGACGTGTGGCTCGCCTTCTTCGACACGGACTGGAACCTCCTCGAGCGCCGCCAGATCTCGCAGAACACGCCCCCCACGGGGGGCATGCGCCCGGGGCTCGCGCGTCGGGGCGACCAATTGCTCGTGTTCTACGACAAGCAGGTCTCGCCGCGCCTCTTCGACGTGCGGCTCGATCTCGCCGCGATGGGTGTCGAGGGCGACGAGCCGGACAGCGGGCGCAGCGATGTGGACGACGACTCGGGCGTCCCCGCGGCGGACGCCGAGGGGTGCGGCTGCGACACCGGCGGCGCGCCCCTCTCCGGCCTGGGCCTCCTCGCCGGGCTCCTGGTGCGGCGCCGCCGCGCGGCGTCCTGATGGTCTCCACGCTCGCGCTCCTCCTCGCGTGTGACGACGGTCCTGACAAGACGCCCGATCGGATCGCGTCGACCGTCGTCGGCTCGGTGACCCTCGCGCCGACGTCCCCGCGCACGGACGACGTCGTCATCGCCACCGTGGCCGAATCCGACGGGGACCTCGTGTTCGCCTGGTTCGTGGACGGGGTGGCGGTCGCGGAGACGAGCGCGTCGCTGGCGGGCACCTCCTTCGACAAGGGCCAGGCCGTCCACGTCGCCGTCACGGCCTTGCGCAAGGGAGTGCCGAGCACCACCGTCGAATCCGACGCCGTCACGGTCGCCAACACCCCGCCCACGGCCCCCGGCGTCACGCTCGCCCTCACCGGCGATGGCCTCGTGTGCACCGTCGAGGCGCCCGCGACCGACGCCGACGGCGACACGCTCAGCTACACGACCACCATCACGTCCGATGTCGGCACCGAGGTCGCGGGAGAGACCGTGCCGCTCGCGCTCACCGCGGCTGGCGCGGTGTGGACCTGCACCGTCACCCCCGACGACGGAGAATCCCCAGGGCCGGCAGGTACTTCCAGCCTGACCCTGGAGGGCCCGCTCGAAGGGGGCTACAGCTTCGAGCGCGTGGCCGACGTGCTCATGCCGGCCGACATCGAGGCCGTCCCGGACGGCACGTTGCTCGTCGCGACGCTCCTCGGCGAGCTCTCCCACGTCGACCCCGCGACCGGCGCGGTCCTCGGGACCGTCTCCCTCTACGAGCCCGACGATCTCGTGTCCCTCGCGCTCGATCCCCGCTTCGGCGACGGCACGCACGACTGGCTCTACACGTGGACCAACCACACGTGCGTCGTCGCGCGGCACGCCGTGACGCTCGATCCGTTCGGCGTCACCGCCAGCGAAGAGCTGATGCAGATGGACTGCCCGATCCGCGGCGGCCACGCGGGCGGCGACCTGTTGTTCTGGGAGGGCGAGTCCACCGAGCCGCTGCTCTACCTCGGCATCGGCCCGACCATCGACGGCAACCCCCAGGAGGAGGTCCAACCCGGCCAGAAGCTGCTCGCCTTCGCGATCGCGGAGGACGGCACGCTCTCCCCGGGGATGGACGCCGGCTTCGAGAACCCGTACATCGTGGCGAAGGGGCTCCGAAATCCGTGGCGCCTCGCCGATTGTGGCAGCGGCATCTGCATCGCCGACGCGGGCAGCGACTTCTACGAGGAGGTCAACCTCTACACCGGCGCCGGCATGAACTTCGGGTACCCGCGCGCCGAGGGCCCCGACGAGGCCGGGGTCTTCGACGATCCGTTCCTGTGGTGGGAGAACGAAGACCCCGCGTTCGTCCTCGCCGATCGCGACGGATCCGGACGCACCGGCATCGAGAACACGCCGATGATCGGCATCCGTGTCTCGGGCGGGGCGTTCGCAGGCCGCCTGGACGGCGCCCTGCTCTACGCGGACGTGTTCGACGGCTGGGTCCGCGGCGCTGCGCTCGATGACACCGGCCGCCTCGGCGACGACGTGCCACTGGCCTATCTGCCCTACGTGCTCGCGATGACCGAGGCCCCGGACGGGTCGGTCTACGCCGTGGCCCTCTCGGGCGGGGTGTGGCGGCTCGGCTACCGCGCCGATCGGACGCGCATCGGCGAGGAGGGCGAGCGGCTCTCGGACGCGGCGCCCGGCGGGATTCCTTATGACGTGCGCTACCCGCTCTGGTCGAACGGCGCCGAGAAGGATCGGTGGCTCGAGTTGCCGACCGGCACGACGATCGACACCACGGATCCCGACGCATGGGTGTACCCCGAGGGCACGCGCCTCTGGAAACGCTTCACGATGGACGGCGTCCCTGTGGAGACCCGCCTGCTCGAGAAGCGCGACGGCGCCTGGATCGGCGGCACCTACGTGTGGAGCGGCGGCGAGGCCTGGCTCACCGATGGCACCCGCCAGGACCTCGTGCTCCCGTCGGGCGAGGCCTACACGGTGCCCTCCCAATACGCGTGCGCGGTGTGCCACGAGGCCACCTCCGGCCAGGAAGCGCCGCTCGGGGTGGAGCCCTTCCAGCTCGGGGACGACGGGCTCGCCGCGATCGCCGACGCGCTCGACGCGCCGTACGGGCCCGCGCCGGAGCTCGCGGTGGCCGACCCTGTCGAGGCCGAGGTGCGCGGGTACCTGCACGGCAACTGCGCGTTCTGCCACCAGCCGACGGGCGTCGTGTCGATGGTGTCCGTCGTGACGCTCGACTTCCGCTACTCGGCGCTGGACACCGGCCTGCTCGACGGCCACGCCGAGTACTGGAACGCCAACCCCTACGAGAACGACGGGCTGCCCTACGTCCTGCCCGGCGATCCCGACGGCAGCGCGCTCGTCGGGATGCTCGAGGCCACGGACATGCCGCGCCTCTCGGTGTGGGAGCCGGACGCCGAGGCCATCACGACGATCCGGGCCTGGATCGCGGCGATGCCCGCCACCCCGTGAGGTCCACGCGCGAGCTCGTGCACGACGCCCGCATGTACGGCTCGCGCGCGCTGAACCGCTCGCTGGCGCCGCCGGACTGGCTGTCGATCAACCTGACGCTGCGCTGCAACCTCAGCTGCGTCATGTGCACCACCTGTTACGACGCGCCCGAGCTCTCCCTGCGCGAGGTGCTCGATCTGGTCGACCAGGCGGCGAGCTGGGGCGTGAAGGTGTTCAACCCGCTCGGCGGCGAGCCCTTCATCCGCCACGATCTCGAGGACATCCTCGCGCACGCGGCGAAGCGGGACCTGTACACCACGCTCACGACGAACGGGACGCTCATCACCGCGGCGCGGGCCGCGCGCATCGCCGCGATCCCGCCGGAGAAGCTGCACGTCAACATCTCGATCGACGGCCTGGAGGCCACTCACGACGGCGTGCGCGGGAAGGGCGCGTTCCAGCGCACGCTCGCGGGGTACCGACGCCTCCGCGAGGCGGACGCCGCGGCGGGCAACCCGCGTCGCAAGATCTGCGCGAACAGCATCCTCCACGCCAAGAACGTGGGCGAGTACCTCGATCTGGTCGCGTTCCTGGAGGAAGAGGGGTTCTCCGGGCTCCAGGTCCTGCACCTGTTCCGTGACGACGAGGACTCGGACGTCGGCGGCATGTGGTTCGCGCCGGCCCAGCTCCCGGCGCTCGAGGCCGTCTGCGCGACGCTCGGGCAGCATCCGCTCGTGCTCAATCGTCACGCGCTTCCGCTCGTACCTCGCTACTACCGCGAGGGGTTGGGCCCGCTGGAGGCACCGTGCTGGGCGGGCTGGAAGGAGCTGTACGTCAACGCCGACGGCAGCGTGATCATGTGCGACGGGAAGCTCGACTTTCTCGCCGGGCGCTTCGGGAGCGTGCGCGAGCAGACCCTCCGCGAGCTCTGGCGGTCCCCGGCGCTGCGGGCGCGGCGCGAGGTGGTGAAGACCTGCGCCACGCCGTGCATCCAGGGCTGCTACCTGCGCACGGAGAGCGACTCCGCGACGCGCATCGTGAAGGGCCTCGTGGACAACGTGAGCGCGCCCGTGCGCGCCCGCGTGGCGCGGCTGCTCCCGGCGCGCACGATCGAGGGCACGCTCACCCTGGAGCTCTCCGACACGCCCGACGATCCCGCCCATCCGCGCACGCGCGCCCTGTTCGCCACGTCCCCCGTGGCGTTGGAGGACTGTTTCTCCGACCCGGACCGGCTGCTGACACTCCGCGATCGTCGCTACCTCGACTTCGGTCGCGGGTTCCTCGGCGCCGACGTCGTGGCGCACGTGCGTGACGGGCTGCGCGAGGCCCGCATTCGCTTCCGCACGGTGTCGCTCACGTGGCGCGGCGAGCCGCTGCTCCACCCGGAATTTCCCGTCGTCTGGGACGCCCTGGACGGCATCGCGGATTGCGTGCGCGTCGTCACGTCGGGATTGCTGGTCCGGGACGATCACATGTCGCTCCTCCGGCGGGCCGAGGTGTGGATCGATCCGGCGCGATCGGCGTTCGCCGGCGGCGCACACGCCGACCTGCTCACGACGCGCGCCGCGGCGCTCGGGGCCCGCCGCGGGGCGCCGCCGCCCGACGCCGTGGCGCCCGCCCTCTCCTGGGACGGCCACCTCACCGTGTCCCTTGACGACACGACGTTGTCCCGTCGCATCGGGGACGTGCTCAAGGAGCCGATGCGCACGATCTGGGGCCGCTACCCGGCGTGACCTACACGGGCTCCGGGAGCGGCTCCACCCACACGCGGAGCGCGTCGAAGACCCGGCCGACGGTCAGATCCGTCCGCGCGGCGACGTAGCCGTCGGGACGCAGGAGGAGCGCGGCCGGCGCATCGATGCCGTAGGCGCGCCTCAGCCGTCCACCGATGTCCGTGAAGCCCGGCGCGCCGGCGATGCTCGTGGGGGCCCCCTCCGTCCACACGATCGTGGGCGTCACCCGGCCCCCGAAGCGCGCCCCGACGGCCGTGAGCAGCTCGCGTGCCTGCCAGCCGTGGTACCGCGGGCGCAACACGACGAGGAGCTGCAACCCCGGGGTGGCGAACAGGGTGTAGAGCCGCACGCGGTGGCCCTCCGGGGCAAGGAGCTCGACATCCGGCGCGCGCGCGCCCGGACCGGCGGCGCTCGACCCCCACACCTCGCGGACGTGGGAGGAGGGCGGGCCGTAGCCGGTCGCGAGGCCGGAGAGCGCGCGCGCGAGGACCTGGCGCGCGACCGGGGTGGCGGCGAGCGCCCGCGCCACCCGAGCGCGGCCGGCCAGCAGCCCAGGGCGGTGGACCGTCGCCACGCGGAGGAGCGTGTCGGTGAACCCGATGGTCCACCGCGCAACGGGCCGGCGCTCGGCTTCGTAGGTGTCGAGGATCGCCGCGGGCGCCTCGCCTCGGACCACGGCGGCCAGCTTCCAGCCGAGGTTCCAGCCGTCCGCCATCCCGATGTTCAGGCCCTGGCCCCCGGCGGGGCTGTGCACGTGCGCGGCGTCGCCGGCCAGGAAGGCGGCCCCGTTCCGAAACGTCTCGGCGAGCCGCGAGTGGGGCCGGAACCGCGCGATCCACGTCGGGCTGCGCAGGTGCACGGGGACGGGCAGGACCGCCTCGACGAGCGCCTGGAGCTCGGCCAACGTCGGCTCCGTGGCGAGGTCGGGCGAGGCGGCGTGGTCGACGCCGACGCCGATGAGGCGCACGCGGCCCGGGCCGAACGGAACGAAGGCCACCAGCCCCCGCGGCGTCGCGTGGATGAGCACCTCGCCGGGCCCGAGGTCGACGCCGATGTCCAGATCGGCGAGCACGATCGTGAGGGGCCAGGCCCGGCCGGGGAAGGGGATACCGAGCGCGTGGCGCGTGGCGCTGTGGGCCCCGTCCGCCCCCACGATCCAGCGGACGTCGACCTCCTCGGCCTGCTCCCCCCGGACGAGCCGCGCCCGCGCCCCCTCGGCGGTGGCGGTCAGCCCGACCAGCGCGGTGCCCCGCTCGACCGGCACGCCGTACCCCGCGAGCGCCTCGGTCAGCAGGCGCTCGGTGTCGGCCTGGGCCAGCAGCAAGAGGAACGGGAAGCGGGTGTCCAGCTTCCCGAGGTCGACCGCGACGGGCTCCTGGGGCCCCGCCCCGAAGCGGAGCTGCGACACCGGCTGCCCCGCGGCCACGAACGTGTCGGCGAGGCCGAGCCGATCGAGCCCCTCGAGCGTGCGGGCGTGCAGCCCGAGCGCGCGCGACTCGACCGAGGGCGACGCCGCGCGGTCGACCACGCGGCACGGCACCTGCCGGCGCGCGAGCTCCAGGGCGACGCAGAGCCCGGTGGGACCGGCGCCGACCACGAGGACCTCCGGCCGTTGCACGTGCGCCTCCTCTCGGAACATGCACGCGCGGCACCGAACCGGAAAGGGAGCCGCTCTCCGGCCGCTCTACCCGCCGATCACGTCCTCGATCCGGTACACGCCCGCCGGCTTCCCGACGATCCAGCGCGCCGCCGTCACCGCGCCCGCGGCGAACAGGCCGCGATGCGTCGCGACGTGCCCGAGCTCGATGCGCTCGCCGGGCCCGCACAGGTAGACCCGGTGCTCGCCCACGATGTCGCCGCCGCGCACCGCGTGGACGCCGATCTCGCCGTCGACCCGGGGGCCCGTGCGGCCCGACACGACCGTGCCCAGCGCCTCGACGAGCCGGAGCGCGGTGCCCGACGGCGCATCGCGCTTGTGCTTGTGGTGGAGCTCCACCACCTCGATGTCGTAGCCGGGGAGCGCCTGGGCGGCGTCCCTCACCAGCCGCGCGAGCACCGCCACCCCGAGGGAGAAGTTGGCGGAGTGGAGCACGGGGAGCGCGGGGTTGACCGCCGCGAGGTCGACCGGGAGCATGCCGGTGGTGCCGGTCACGACCGGACAGGGCGCCTGCGTCAGGAGGCGGCGCAGCCCGTCGGGGGTCGTAAAGTCGATGATCACGTCGGCGTCGAGCGGGGAGGGGAGGTCCTTCCCGCACGCCCACGCGATCTCGAGATCGGCGGCAGCCTCGATCTCCGCGACCACGAGCCGGCCCATGCGCCCGGTGGCGCCGTGCACGCCGATGCGGATCAGGCGATCCCCGCGAGGAGCTCGGCCGGCGGCGCCTGCCCGGTCGAGAGCGGGAGCCGGCAGTCGGGCGCGCAGAGCCCAAGGGCGGCGAGTGCGGCCTTGCAAGGGACGGGGCTGGTCTGCGCGAAGAGCCAGCGGACGAGCGGGTAGAGCGCGCGATGGCGGGCCGCGGCGGTCGCCGGGTCCTTCTCCTTCCACGCCTGCCACACGGCCACCGTCGCGGCCGGCGCGACGTTCGACACCACCGAGATGACGCCCGTGCCGCCCACCGAGAGGAGGGGCAGCCACGTGAAGTCGTCGCCCGAGAGGGTCGGCTTCTTCGTGAGCAGCATCACGTCCTGGCCGAATTGCACGTCCCCCGTGGCCTCCTTGCAGGCGACCACCCCGTCGATCTCGCAGAGCGACGCGAGCAGCTCGGGGGAGAGCCGCTGCGCGGTGCGCCCGGGCACGTGGTAGACGACGAGCGGCAGGCCCACGGCGGCGGCGGCGCGCACGTGGGCGCGAAGGCCCTCGGGCGTGGGCTTGTTGTAGTAGGGGAGCACGAGCAGCCCCGCGGCCGCGCCGAGCTCGCGGGCGCGCGTGGTGTTCGCCACGGTCGACCGGGTGTCGTTCGTGCCGACGCCCATCGTGATGGGGAGGCCACCGCCGGCCTCTTCGAGCGCGACGCGGAGGAGCAGATCGCGCTCGGCAGCGTCGAGGGTGGGGGACTCGCCGGTGGTGCCGGCCACGACCACGCCCTGCACGCCCCCGCGGATCTGGCGCGAGAGGAGCGCGCGGTACGCGGGCTCGTCGATGCGGTCGTCCCGAAAGGGAGTGACGATCGCGGTGTGGACGCCCTGCCACACGCCCGGCATCAGAATTCCACCGTGCCGATGAGGCGCGCGCCCCAGGTCACCTGGTCGAAGTCGCCGCCGTACTCGGTGGTCTCGTACTCCGTGAAGTACTTGCCCGGCATCAGCACGCCGGCCGTACCCTTGACCCACACGTGCGGGTGCGGGTCGTAGCGGACGGAGAGATCGATCTCGTTGCCGTAGCCCTTGCGGCCGTCGGTCGTCGGGGGGCCCGCCGCCATCGTCGCGCTGAACCAGGCCAGCTCGGCTTCGACCTCGGGGAGGAGGCGGTACTTCACCGAGGGGCGCAGATACAGGACGTTCGACAACCCGTCGCCCGTGAGCGCCGCGTCGGTGTTGCGGCCCTGGTTGGTGTCGTTCGGTACACCGTGCTCGAGCGTCGGGAGGGTCTCCTCGAACAGGACGACGGACACGTTGTGGTCCCGGTCGAACGAGAAGGTGCGGATCTTCGCGTCGCTCGGCTCGGTGTCGCCCGTCGCGAAGCCGCCCTCGAGCCCGAGGGTGAGCTTGTCCGTGGCGTAGGCGGCGTTGAGCATGCCGCCGAAGGCCATGATGTCGACCTCGGTGGCGCCGGTGTCGAGGTCACCCTTGCCGAACACGCCCACGACCTCGAGCTCGCCGCGGATCGGCCCCAGCTCGGTGAAAGCCCAGAGGTCGCCGGTGTAGGCGTGGTACTTCTGGCTGGGCTGGTAGCGGTAGATGTTCAGGAGCCCGACGCCCGCGGTCTCGCTGCGGTAGCCGAGGCCGAGGGAGGCGGACTGCATGTCGTCCTCCTGGCCCAGGTAGTTCTCGAACTGCACGTCATAGGCGGCGAAGACGAAGACCGGCCCGACGCGCGTGGAGAACTGGAGGCGGTCCGCCGTGTCGCCGTACTCGTCCTCCGGGTCGTTCCCGGCGTTCCAGAGCAAGCCCGCTCCCCACTCCATCGGCATGCGGCCGAGGGCGAAGCGGCCGATGGGCGTGTAGGCCTCGGCCCAGGCGCGGGTGGCGACGAGGCCGGCGCCGACGGAGTCGGTACCGTCCGCCGTGGCGATGGCCGTCTCCTCCCCCGTGACGGGGTCGACGTAGGTCGACGGCTCCGCGCCCCAGAGCTGGAACGGGAACAGGTCGATCTGCGCGTGCAGCGAGGCGTGCTCGGACAACAGCCAGGCCGGCCGGAGCGACATCCGGTGGTCGAACGAGCCGCTGAACCCCTCGGTGTTGAGGTTGGTCTTCGACATCGACAGCGAGTCGTACACGAGGGCGCGCCCACGGTAGTAGCCATCCCACGTGAGCTCGGCGGCGGACGCCGATGCGGGCAGGAGGAGGAGCGCGAGGAGAGGAGCGATCAACGTTGACTCCGAGCGTGCGCGGACGCGCCGGGAGGGCCGCCCGACCGGGCATGCCGGCGCGGTGCGGGAGTAGCACGCGCCCGATCCCTGGGCAACGGACGCGCTTGACGGATCGCGGCCGACGACGGACATTGACACATGCTCGAAGTCTTCCGACGGTTGTGGATCGGCTGGAACGTCGCGGTGCGCCGCATCGTCGGGGCCCAGAGCGCCGTGCTCATGGGTTTTACGTGGCTCGTCGGGCTCGCGCCCGTCGCGATCGTGCTCCGCCTCCAGGGCAAGCGCCTGCTCGACCGCGCCGCGACCGACCCCGCGGCGGTCTCCCACCGGGTCGTGCGTGATCCCGCGCCCATGGACATGGCCAAGGCGTCGCGGATGTTCTAGGCACGCGCCCCCTCCCGCCCGATGGGGGCGTGGGGGGCTCGCACCTGCCGAAGCGCCGCCGCAGCGACCGCCGCTCTCTACAGCGCGTAGATGAACGGCAGGACGGGGCTCGCCTCGGCGAACAGGATGAAGGCCACCATCGCCAACAGCACGACGATGATCGGCGTCATCCACCAGATCTTCTCGTGGACGATGAAGTCCCAGAACTCGGAGACGAGGCTCTTCGACGCGGTGGGGAGCTTGGGTTCGTCGGACATGCCGCGATGGTATCGCATGGAGTTGTACCCAGGTATGGACAACTCGGGGGACAACTTGCCGAGCGTTTTGATCCCTGGCGATGGGAAAGGGCTTGCCCATCCGTTACAGTCGGGGTTCGTCCGGCCTCATCCAACCTCGGGCATCCACGCATAGGCGACGAAGATCCCCATCACCCCAAAAAGTGGGATCCCACTCCGGAGCGCGGGGTGATCGAAGGTGGCCGCGGTGCACGCGGTGGCGGCGGCCGACAGGTGGAGGAGGGGGAGGAAGTAGTGCGAGGGGCTGTGGTCGATCGTGCACAGCAGCAGCGAGTAGACGATCGCGGTGCCGAGGAGCACGCGGGTGCCTCGAGGCCACGCGAGGGCCGCGAGGAGGGGGAGCCCGCCCGCGTAGGCCACCCAGAGCCCGTAGAAGCGGGGCGCACGGCCGAGGAGCACGGCAGGATCGGCCTCGCCGTGCCAGTGCTCCGGAAACGTCTCCCACCAGAGGGTGTCGAGCCAGCCCCCCAGGCTACCCGTGGCGTGGCCGGCCAGCGCGACGATCCCGGCGACCACGAGCACCCCGACCAGCATCCGCGCGACGCGCCGCGGCTCGCCCGCGAGGAGCCCCGCGACCGCGGTGACGAACGCGCCGGGGTACCGCGTGAGCTGCGCGAGGAGGGAGAAGCCAACGTACGCGCCCCCCCGAGGCCGCGCGAGCGCCGTGACCGCGCCGAGTAGCCCGAGCGTGTAGAGCGTGTCCGGCAACATGGCGCTCGATGGCTCGAGCATCAGCCTCCCGTGCATGGCCGTGGCGGCGGCGGGGAGCAGCCAGGCGAGCGCGGGGGCCCGTGGCGCCCAGGCCTGGATGGCGAGCACCCCGGCGAGCCCCACCATCAGGAGCTTCAAGAGGAACGTGAGGTTGGCGGTCGGAAGCTCGCCCCCCGCCGTCACCAGCGGCGCGGCGAGCACGTAGCTGGGGAGCGGCGGCTGCACGTCCGTGACCCGGCGGCCCAGGTAGAGCTCGCGTGCCCAGATCACCTGCTCGACCATGTTGAGCAGCTGGTAGTAGTGGACGAAGCGGAGCGCGCCGTCCGCGTGGAGCGCCCACACCGCGTCGGGGCCGCCGAGCTGGTAGACGACGCTCCGGTTCGGGTCGGACAGGCGCAGCTGGAGGCGCTCGCCCGCCTGGAGGTGCGTCGTGAGCGCGATCGCGGCGACCCCCCGGGTGAGGTAGCGGGGCACTGGCCCTTCCTCGGCTTGCTCCTCGACGTTGGCCTGGATCACGACTTCACGGGCGCCGACGCGCATCCCGGCGCCGACCGGGCCCTGGAGGACCAGCACGAGGGGGCCCTCCGCGGGACCGAGGAGGAACGGGTCCGCCGCGCGGGGGACGAGCTCGAGCGCCTGGGCCTCGGGCCATCCGACGACGCGCCGCTCCCGCCACCCCGCGCCGGGGCTCGGCGGGGTCGTGGTCTCGCCGCCGGCCCACGCCGTCTCCGCGGCCGCGGACCACCAGTACACGCCCATCGGGCGCGTCACCGCGTCACGCCAGCTCCATCCGAGCATCAGTACGATCGCGACGACCCCGAGGCCGCCGAGGCGCGCGGCCAGCGCGGACGCCTGTGCGCGCGGTGCCGAGAGCCGCTCGCTCGCCGCGGTGAACACCGCCGCGGTGGCCAGCGTGCCGGGGCCGCCCAGGCCCGTCCCCACCCCGACCAGCACCGCCGGCACCGCGAGGAGCGCCGACACCCAGAAGGCGAGCACCACGCGCTCCACCGGATCGCGTGACAACCGGCGGGCGACGCCACGCCCCGGAAACCAGAGGAGCGCGGGCACGGCGAGCGCGGCCACCACGATCTCGTCGGCCCCCGCGGTGAGGGCGGCCGCGGCCAGCACGGCGGGGAGCAGAGCGATCCAGCGCATGCGCGGGAGTCTACTCGGGCTACTCTGTCCGTGATGCTCTCCCTCCTCTTCGCGCTCGCGTGCGACTTCTCCGCGGCGTCGAAGGTCGTGGGGCAGGACTCCGGCGCCGACCCTGACGACACCGCGCCGGTGGGCGGAGACTCCGCCGGTCCCGACACCGACGAGACGGACACCGACGACACGGAGGACACCGAGCCGCCGGACCCGCTGGCGGTCGACGACGACAGCGACGGCTGGTCTGAGATGGACGGCGACTGCGACGACGAGGATCTCACCGTCCACCCCGACGCGAACGACGTGTGCAACGCGGTGGACGACGACTGTGACGACGAGATCGACGAGGACGCGACCCCCGACGGTTACGAGCCGAACGATGTCGACGGCTACGGGATCGGCCGCCTCGACGACGACCCCGAGCTCACCGCGGTGGCGACGATCTCCGGCGAGATCGACGTCGATCGGTTCACCTTCTCCTTCTCGGACAGCTGGGCGGGCCTGTTCTCGGTCGAGATGACCCTCTCGGGCATCCCGGACGACGCGACGTGGCGCTTCACGCTCAACCGCCTCACCTCCGACGGGGGCCTCGCCGCCGAAGAGGTCGACCAGGTGTTCGGGAGCGGCTCGCTCACGATGACGCTCCCCGACGTGGCGCTCCAGGAGGACGGCGGCACGTACGAGCTCGTGGTCGAGTCCATCTCCGGCGCGGACTGCGGGCGCTCGTACCTGCTCGCGGTGGCCTGGTAGCCCGCCGGTCGGTCACCCCAGCGTCGCGAGCACCATCCGGTCGATCCGCAATCGGGAGGCCGCGGCGAGCCACCGCATGAGCGCAGCGACGTCGGGCTCCGGCGGGGCGTCGTCGCGACGCGCCCACGCGCGAAGGAGCACGCGCGCGGACACCGGATCGAGGCCGTCGGGCCCCCAGACGCCGAACGAGGCGCCGGCGCCGGCGGTCGATTGGAGCTCGCGGGCGCCCTGCACGCGCACCCCGTCACTCTCTACGAGCAGCGCCACGCCGTCCTCGTCGCGGGCGACGCAGCCGCGCGCGCGGGGCGGCGGCACGAGCGCGTCGAGGCGCCCCGCGAGCCGGCCGAGGCGGGCGCGCCCCGAGGCGGCTCCCAGCGCGCGCGCGCGGCGGACGAGGGCATGGCGTTCGCTCGCGAGCGTGCTCGCGCACGCGTGGAGCAGCAGGCGGGTCGCGTCGGCGGCGGAGGGGGGCGGCACTTCGGCGAAGCCGCTCGCGAGGTCACCCACGGGGCCGCTCGGGTCGAGCGCCGCCACGAGCTCGCCCACGGCGCGCAGATCGTCGGCCACCGTCGCGCCGGGCACCGGCCCCAACCACGCGAGGGTCCAGCCCCGGGGCGTGAGGACCACGCTGTCCGATCCCACCCACCCGTGGGCGAAGCCGGTCTCGTGCAGCACGGAGAGCCCGGTGTAGACCCCGAGCGCGAGCCGGGCGGTCCAGACGGGGCCGGGCGCGCGCTCGACGGGGAGCAGATCCGCCAACGAGCACGAAACCGCCGCGGTGCGGAGGTGCGGCCGCCCGGCGGTCACCCCGGTGACGGCCAACGGGAGCCCCTGGAGCCGCGCGCACCGGTCGTCGAGCGGCGCGTCGCCGTGCCCGACACGGAGGAGGACACGCTCGCCGGTCGCGGTGTCCCACGCCTCCCACGTGGAGGTGGCCGAATCTTCGGCGACGCGGCGGCGGCGGCGCAAGGTGCCGACGAGAGGCGGGAGGGTACCCGCGGGCGATGGGGGGCTCACGCGCTGCGCGCCACCGAGCAGGCGATTCCGAACGCGCCGATCTGCCAACGATCGCGCGCCACCCGTCGGCGCCAGCGCACCTCGAGCTCCAACATCGCGGCCACCGTGCCGCCCTCGATCCGCACCTGGAGCCGCTGCCCAGGGCCGGGGGACGTGGGCAGGGCGAGGCACGCGCCGTCGGCGCCGATGTTGAGCAGCTCGCCGCCGACCTCGACGGGTGCGAGCAGCCAGACCGGCCATCCGAGCGGCTCCCGCTCGCTGCCGCGCCGCTGCCCGAACATGTCGGAGGTGGCCTCGGCTTCGGCCGCGCGCAGGAGCTGATCGCGCAGGAACGCGCAGTCGAGGTACCGGCTGCGGCCGCCGTCCCCGAGCGTCTCCACCAGGTCCTCGCGCGCGGCGAGGTAACGCCCGGCGGCCATCAGCCAGCGATCCACCCGCGCCGCGGGAGGTAGGGACTCCCCGCCCAGTGCGCCGGCGGCGGGCTGCCAGGCCTCGGTGCGCAGCTTGCGCATCAACGTCGCGGCCGCGGTGCCGATCTCCAGCAGATCGTCGGCGCCCTCGCGGATCCAGCGGAGGCGCTCCGTGATGTCCACCGAGCCGAGGGACAGGCCGAAGATCGGTAGGCGTCCCCCCCCGTCCCGGAAGCGGCGGAGGGCGGGGAACAGGTCGGCGTGGGCGTGCACGAGCACCCCGTCCGTGCTGGGGTCGACGAGGTCGCCACCCTCGAAGAGCTCGACCACGCCGAGCAGATCGGTCTGTAGCGGCTCGGGCACCGGGCCGCCGAGGACGACGAAGCGTGGAGTCGTGGCTTGCACGTCCCCCAGTATACCGGCCCGCGGTCCGGTCCTGCTGGCGGGGTACACTCCGCGCGTGCGCATCGCTCTGTTGACCCGTGGCGACCTGTTCCCGACCTGGCACGGCGCGGCCGTGAAGATCGTCCGGACAGCCGAGGCGCTCGCGGCCGCAGGTGACACGGTCTTCGTCGTGACCGACGACCGCGACGCCTACTGGGCCGTCGAAAGTGAGGGCTGGCGGCGCGTGCCGTTCGGTCCGACCTTCCGCGCGTTCGAGGAGGCGCCGCTGCTGCGCAATGGCGCGCGTGCCGAACGGTGGTGCGCGCGCGTCGGCTACCCCGCGGAGGAGCACTTCCTCTACCGCCCGATGTTCGACCCGGCGTGGTGGGCGCGGGCCCTCTACGTGGGCGTCCGCGAGCGCATCGACGTCTACCAGGCGGAGTTCCCCGGGTACGCCGCCCCCGCCTGGATCGCGGCGCGCACGCTCGGAGGGCGCGCCGTGGCGGTCATGCACAACGTGGAGTTCGACCGGCTGCGGCAGATGGCCGGGCTGCGGGTCGGGGCGCTCCGTCGCATCCGCGCGCTCGAGGTCGCCCTCCTCCGCGCGATGGACGGCGTCATCGCCGTCTCCGAGGACGATCGGGCGCGCATCGACGCCGCCGGGGTGCCCAAGGACCGGGTCACGGTGGTGCCGCACGGCGTCGACGTCGACGCCTACGGCGGCCGTCCCGTCGATCTTCGCGTCCGCTACGGCCTCGGCGGCGGGCCCGTCGTCTTCTTCCACGGCACCCTGCACTACGGCCCCAACGCGGACGCGGTCCGGTTCCTCGCGGAGGAGCTGGCCCCGCGCCTCCCCGCCGGCGCGGTCATCCTGATGGCCGGTATGTCGCCGCCCCGTGCGCTCGAGTCCGACCGGGTGCGCTTCACCGGGCCCATCGACGATCTGCCCGCCCACATCGAGGCCGCCGACCTCTGCGTGTGCCCCATCTTCGCGGGCGGTGGCACCCGCATGAAGCTGCTGGAGTACTTCGCGGCGGCGAAGGCCGTCGTGTCCACGGCGGTGGGCGCGGAGGGGCTCGGGGTCGTGGACGGCGAGCACCTCGTCCTCGCCGAGCGCGGCGACTTCGCGGACGCGGTGATCGCGCTGCTCGGTGATCCGGAGCGCCGCCGTCGCCTCGGCCGTGCGGCGCGGGCCTACGCCCGGGCACGGGATTGGAGCGCGGTCACGACGACGTACCGGGGGGTCCATCGCGGCGAACGCACCGACTTCGCGCCGCGCCCCTCCGTCGAGGCGCACCTCCCGCCGCGCGAGCCCAGCAAGCCGCTGACGATGTTGCTCCTGGTCAACCGCGGCTGCAACCTGCGTTGTTCCTTCTGCGACCTCTGGGAGGGCAAGGAGAACATCCCGGTCGACAAGGCCATCCGGCTGCTCGACGAGGCGCGCGCCATCGGCACGCGGACCGTCGTGCTCACCGGCGGCGAGCCGCTCCTGCACCCCGGCCTCTTCGAGATCGCGCGCGCCGCGAAGGCCCGCGGGATGGGCGTGAACGTCACGACCAACGGCACGCTGGTGGAGCGGCATCACGACGCGCTCGTGGCCGCCGGCGTCGACAGCCTCTCACTCTCGATCGACGGGCTCGCGGCGACCCACGACACCCTGCGCGGCCAGGTCGGCGCGCACGCCCGCACGTGGCGCGCGCTGCTCCGGGTGCGTCACGAGGCGAAGATGGGCGTGAGCGTCTACTTCACCGTCACCCGCACCAACGTGCGCGAGCTCGTGCCGGTGTGGGAGGAGGTCCGGCGTGTCGGCGCGGGGTTCGACTTCTGGCCCGTCAACGACGCCCCCGATCTGTACCTGACCTCGGACGAGGACCGCGCCGCCTGGAACGACGCGGTGCTGCACATCGGGCGCCACGACGCCGACGTCGCCGCGCGCGCCCACTACTACGGCGAGGCCCTGCGCTACCACGCGGGCGAACAGGTCCCGATGCGGTGCCTCGGGCTCGTGGATCAATTCGGTGTCACCTACACCGGCGCCCTGCTCCCGTGCTGTGTGTGGGGAGGGGACGGCCTCCAGGTGGGGAACGTCTTCGAGCGCCCGCTGACGGAGCTGTGGTATTCGCCGGAGGTGCAGGCGCACCGCGAGGGGCTCTACGGCAAGGGCTGTACGGCGGGGTGCTACAACCACAGCTTGTACGAATTCGTGGTGTCGACCGGACAGACGCATCGGGTGGAACGTAGATGAATTGGATCGAGGCGGATTTCAAGGGCACGAAGGTCTGGGCCGAGGTCGACGAGGCGGGCAAGCCCGTGGCGGAGGATGGCCGTCGCGGCATCCGCTACAGCGACGCGCCGGGCTCCAAGGTTTACCGGGCGGCGGCGAGCGCCGTGAAGGATCTCGGCAGCGCGCCCCGCGTGATGGACGCGGGTACGCCGGCGGCCCCGCGGGAGCCGAGCGCGGCGGCGGGGAGCCCCTCGGCGCCGACCGCGCCGCGATCGTCCGCGGCTCCGGCGGGCCCGGCCCGCTCGAACGGGCGCGGAAGCGGCTTCGGCAAGGCGGGAACCCGCACGGCGGCGCAGTCCGCGGCGGCGGCGACCGACGCCAAGGCGCGCATCGGCGCGTTGCCGAGCGGGACCATCCTCGCGTTCACGGACGGCGCGTGCACGGGCAATCCCGGGCCCGCCGGAAGCGGCGCGGTGGTCAAGCTCCCCGATGGCCGGGTGTTCGAGCGGTACAAGGCGCTCGGCGCCGGCACCAACAACATCGGCGAGCTGTTCGCCATCCAGCTCGCGTTGGATTTGTTGAAGGAGAACGGGGTGGATCCGTCCGCGCCCGTCTCGCTGTTCACCGACTCCCAGTACTCCCTTGGCGTGCTGACGAAGGGCTGGAAGGCCAAGGCCAACGTCGAGCTCATCGCGTCGATCAAGGCCTCGCTCAAGGCCTGGAAGAAGCTGAAGATCGAGTGGGTGGCGGGGCACGTGGGCGTCGCCGAGAACGAGCGCGCGGACGCGTTGGCGCGCAAGGGTGTCGAGGAGAGCAAGCGACGGTAGGGGAGGCGAGCCTTCCTTCGCCGCTCCGAGTCAGGCTCTCAGTCGTCCAGCGCGCCCGCGTCGATCCACGCCTCGAGCAGCGCGAGCCGCTCGGCGTCGAGGCCGTCGGCGACCCCGTCCGGCATCGGCTCTCCGACGATCCCAGCCTGCGCGGCGCACTTGTGCACGAGGTAGCTGCTCGCGGCGTCGCCCGCGACGACGAGGATCTGGCCCGGCGCGGCCGAGCTCTCCACGCCCACGAGATCGGCGTGCGCGGCTCCGTCGGTGAGGTCGAGGTCACCGGAGCCCATGCTGCCGCCGTGGCAGCTGGAGAACGCGCACGAGGCCGTGAAAATCTCGGACTGCACGCGGGTGAGGGTCGGGGGGGCTTCGGTGCCGGTGTCGGCCTTGTCGGCGCCGGTGCAGGCGAGGAGGAGGAGGAGCATCATTCAGTCCGAGCAGACGACGGGGTTGAGCGAGGGGTAGAGCATGCCGTAGGTCGCGCACATCTCGTTGGGGAACTCGATGGCCTCGTCGGTGGCGTTGTACCAGTCACAGGTCGTACGCAGGGTCGTGTCCGCGGCGAACGGTTGTTCGCCCGCCTCGAAGTGGGTGAGGGGCGGCGAATCCCGGTAGCTCGGGTCCCACTCTTCGACCTCGTAGAGGGTCGCCATGGTAGTGCCGTCTCCGAGCTCAAAGCGGAAGCGGTCCCCGTTCTCGTGCATGTGACCCGTCAGATAGAGCAGGTTGTAGTCGGTCGGGAAGCTGCAATCGAACGTGAGCGTCGAGGCCTGCTGCGGCGGGAGCGAGAGGTCGACCTGGGTGAGGGCGAACGCCGCGGCCCAGGTCTCGACCTCGGCCACGTCGACGTACCCCATGTTCAGCACGTCCCGGACACGCACATCGTCCGGCGTGCTGTTGAGCCAATGCGCCTGGACGACCCAGCGCTGACCCTGGTCCAGCTTGACCGCCATCCCGGTCGGGAGGTCGATGAAGGAGCTGCCGGCGCCGGTCGGCTCCGCGTTGATGAGCGGCTCGAAGCTGGTCATCATGTCGTTCGTCTTCGTGCAGTCGACCACGGTGCCGTCGGGGTAGTCGAGGTCCGACGCCGTCGTCCCGAGCAGGATGAGGTGGTGGCCGATGTCCGACTGGAACGACTCGTACGTCGAGATGCCGACGTCCGGGCCGTCGTAGGTGCCGAAGAGGCAGTATTGGAGCTCTTCCCCCGGCGCGAGCACGGCCTCGGGCCCGTACCACTGCTCCCCGCCGGCCGGCGGGGGAGTCACGTCCTCGAACGAGAGGCGCTGGTCTACGGCGTCGGCGCCAGCGGTTTCGTCGGGGGAGGGCGCGCCGGAGCAGGCGAGCAGGAGCAGCGTGATCATGGGCGCAACATCCCGAAGTAGATTTCGTTGGCGGTCTCGGCTTCGGCCGCGATCTGGAACTTGTTCTCGTTCGGCAAGGTGATCGGATCGCCCTCGTCGCACCCGTTGGCGTCCGAGTCGAGGCAGCCGAGGATCCAGACGATTTGGGGATCGAGGGGCGTGGTCGTGTAGAGCATGCCCGTCGGCCCGCCGTCCGGGGTCAGATCGAGCGGCACCTCGAGATCGAACAAGGGCAGCGCGCCTTCGACGGGGCCGGTTGCCGTGGCGTCGTCCTCCCGGAAGCACGACCCGTAGAAGGGGCCGACCGGGGCCTCGCCGCCCTTCGCCATCGTCGCGATGTAGTCGTCATCGATCCGAAAGGAGAGCGCGAGGGTTCCCGGGCCCGTGGCGATCGCGGGCGCGGTGTCGCCGGCTGTGTCGTTCCCGGAGGGACCGGTACACGCCAAGAGGGAGGCAAGGAGGAGCATGAGCATGATCGCGGAGGATGCGCGCCCCGCGCCCAGGCTGTCAATCCTTCACCGGTGCCGTCACCGATCCCGCAGCGGATCCGGCCCCGGGCCCCCGAACAGCGCCTGCTGGCGCAGCGCGTCGATGGTGCCCCACCGGGTGCGGACGAAGACGGGGAGGCGATCCGGCGTGGCGAGGCGCCGGGAGAGGAAGGCGCGCGTCACAGGGTCGGAGGGGTAGCCGCTGCCGATGGGCCCATGCCCTTCCTCGACGGTGACGAGGCTGATGGCGGTGATGGCGGCGTCCCGCGCCACCTTCGCGAAGATGCTCGCCGCGCCGACCACGGGCCAGGTGGAGTCGGCCTTGCACTCCACGACCCAGTCCTCGACGCCGCTCAACGCCACGAGCCGCGCGCGTAGCTTCGGGATCCCGGCGGGGTGCACCGGGGCGTCCAGGTACACGCGGTCGGGCTTCTCGACGCGCACCAGGTCGAGGAAGGCGTCCTCTTCGAGGCGGTTCACGTTCCCGTCGTCGATGGCCGGGGCCTCGATCGCCCGGATGACGCCCCGCCCCATCACGGCAAGGCGCGCGCGGATCTCCACGCGACGCGCGTGGCTGAGCACCTTGGAGTCGTCCGCGCCCGCGTCGCGCAGCGCCGACTGCTCCTCCGAGTCCCACACGTAGCCGCCCACCACCAACGGCCCGAGTACCGAGCCGCGGCCTGCCTCGTCGAGCCCCAGGATGCGCATGCCGTCAGGCTACCACGTGCCTTGGCCCGTCGCCGCCGACGGAGCCCCGGAAGCCGGTTGACTCCGTACTCGCGCGGGGATACGCGGGCCGGCCCGGGAGGTCTGAGGTGGATCCCTACGTCCCCGTGATGGTTTCACTCATCATCGCGATCGTGTTCAGCCTCGCCTTCGTGGCGATGAGCAAGTTCTTCGGCCCCCAGCGGCCGAACGCAACCAAGGAGTCGCTCTACGAGTGCGGCATGCCCTCGATTGCGCCCGCTCACCAGCGGTTCAGCATCAAGTTCTACCTGGTCGCGGTGCTGTTCATCCTGTTCGATCTCGAGGCCGTGTTCCTCTTCCCCTGGGCGGTGGTCTTCAAGGACTTCGTCAAGGCGGGCGGCGGGGTCTTCCTCCTGGTCGAGATGTTCACGTTCCTCGGCGTCCTGTTCCTGGGATGGGTGTACTGCCTCAAGCGTGGAGCGCTCGAATGGGACTAGAATCCAACGTCACCCAGCCGTTCCTCGCGACCCGGCTGGACGAGGTCATCAACTGGGGGCGCAAGTTCTCCATGTGGCCCATGCCGTTCGGTACGGCGTGCTGCGCGATCGAATTCATGGGCGTCGTGTCGGGCCGCTTCGACATCTCGCGCTTCGGCGCGGAATTGGTGCGGTTCTCGCCCCGCCAGGCCGATCTGCTCCTGGTGATGGGCACCATCACGCAGAAGCAGGCCCCGGTCCTCAAGCAGATCTACGACCAGATGCCCGATCCGAAGTGGGTCATCTCGATGGGGGCATGCGCCAGCTCGGGCGGCTTCTACGACAACTACTCCGTGGTCCAGGGGATCGACGAGATCATCCCGGTCGACGTGTACGTGGCCGGCTGCCCCCCGCGGCCCGAGAACGTGCTCGGCGCCGTCGTGAAGATCATGGAGAAGATCTCCGCCGAAAAAGCCGCCGACTGGCGCTGAAGGGGAGGGAACAGTGAACGAGTCCGACATTCTCGCCCAGATCAAGGAGCGCTTCGGCGCGCGCGTTCTGGCGGAGTACAACTTCCGCGGCCAATACGCCGTGACCGTGGCCCCCGAGACGCTCCGCGAGCTCCTGGTCTACCTTCGCGACGACAAGGCCACCGACTTCGAGTGGCTGATGGACATCGGCGGGGTTGACTACCTCGGCTATGGCGACGAGGACGAGCGCGAATGGCGCTTCGAGGTCGCCTACCAGCTCTACAGCATGCGGCTGAACCACCGCTTCCGCGTGAAGGTGGCCGTGCGCGACGAGACGGTCGAGGTGCCCTCCGTGTGGGACCTCTGGGCGATCGCCAACTGGGAGGAGCGCGAGGTGTGGGACATGTTCGGGATCCGGTTCACCGGGCACCCGAACCTGCGCCGCATCCTCTGCCACGACGAGTTCGTCGGGCACGCGCTCCGCAAGGACTACCCCATCAACAAGCGGCAGAAGCTGTCGCAGCCTTCCGAGCTGGTCCTCTGCGAGAAGGTGGAGTGGGCATGACGCGCTCTGAACAAGATGGGACGCACGTCCAGCCGATCCCGACCGAGCTGCTGACGATCAACGTCGGCCCGGCGCACCCGGCCACCCACGGCGTCCTCCGCCTCCAGCTCCAGCTGGACGGCGAGACCATCGTGAACTGCGGCGCCGAGATCGGGTACCTGCACCGCGGGTACGAGAAGCAGGCCGAGAACACCTTCTACCAACTGGTGATCCCGTACGCCGAGCGCCTCAACTACATGGGGCCGGTCAACAACTCGAACGCGTGGTGCCACGCGTGTGAGCAGCTCCTCGGCATCGACATCCCCGCGCGCGCGCAGGCGCTGCGTGTCATCACGAGCGAGATGGGGCGCATCATCGACCACGCGGTCTGCATGGGGACCAACCTCGTCGACCTCGGGGCCCTGACCAACTTCTGGTACATGTACAACTACCGGGAGAAGATCTACGACCTCTACGAGGAGCTCACGGGCGCCCGGATGATGGTCAACTACCCGCGCATCGGCGGCGTCTCGATGGACGCGCCGGACGGGTGGTTCGACAGCCTGCTCAAGGTCGTCGGGGAGATGGAGGAGGCGGTGGGAGAGGTGCGTGCCCTCATCACCAAGAACCGCATCTTCATGGACCGTACCCAGGGCGTCGGGGTCATCACCAAGGAGCTGGCGGTCCAGCACTCGGTGACCGGGCCGTGCCTGCGCGCCGCCGGCATCCCCTACGACGTGCGCAAGACCCAGCCCTACTGGGGCTACGAGAAGTACCAGTTCGACATCCCGACCGGCGAGAACGGCGACACGTACGACCGCTTCATGGTCCGGTTCGCGGAGATGGAGCAGAGCGTCCGCATCATCCAGCAGGCGGTCGCGAGCATCGCGGGCGGGCCTGTCATGGTCGAGGACCACCTCGTGGCGCTCCCCGCCAAGGACAAGGTCTACAACACGATGGAAGGGCTGATCAACCACTTCAAGTTGATCATGCACGGCATCCGTCCGCCCAGGGGCGAACTCTACTCGGCGACCGAAGGTGGCAACGGCGAGCTCGGGTTCTACATCGTGTCGGACGGCAGCCCCAGCGCGTTCCGGGTGCGCATCCGTCCGCCGTGTTTCGCCAACTACTCGTTGTTCCCGAAGATCATCACCGGCGGCATGGTCGCCGACGCGATCGCCGCCCTCGGCTCGATCAACATCATCGCTGGGGAGCTCGACCGATGAGCCACGTGGCCGCCCCCGTCGCCTCGCGCGGACCCCGCGAGTGGAACCAGGAACAGCTGGCGAAGATCCAGGTGATCCTCGCCAAGTATCCGACCAAGAAGAGCGCGATCATGCCCGTGCTCTGGCTGGCGCAGGACGACTTCGGTTGGTTGGACCTCGACGTGATGCGGCTCGTCGCCCGCACGTTGGAGATCCCGCCGAGCCACGTGCACGCGGTCGCCAGCTTCTACACGATGTTCAAGAAGGTCCCGACCGGCCGCTACGTGATCGACGTGTGCCAGACCCTGTCCTGCGCCCTCGTCGGCGCGGACGGGATCATCGCCCACCTCGAGCGCATCCTCGAGCCGGACGCGTACGGCAACAGCAAGGACGGCCTGTTCACGCTCCACAAGGTCGAGTGTCTCGCGTCGTGCGGCTCCGCCCCGATGATGCAGATCAACGACCACTTCTACGAGTTCCTGACCCCCGAGTCGGTCGACCAGATCGTCTCCGGTCTGCGCAGTGGCAACCCGCTTCCTACGCCTCGTCCCGAGGCCAACGAGTGGCAATGGGCCCCAAGATCCTGAGCGTGAACTGGGACGTTCCCGGTTCACACACCCTCGAAGTCGCACGCAGCCGCGGGACCTACTCCCGGCTGCCGAAGGCGTTCGCGCTGAAGCCCGCCGACATCACGCAGGTCGTGAAGGACTCCGGTCTCCGCGGGCGCGGCGGCGCGGGCTTTCCCACCGGCATGAAGTGGAGCTTCGTCCCGAGCAAGGAGAAGCGCGGCGACAAGCCCGTGTACCTCCTGTGCAACGCGGACGAGTCCGAGCCCGGCACGTTCAAGGATCGCTACTGCATGTGGCTCGATCCGCACCTGCTGATCGAGGGGATGATCATCGCGGCGTGGGCGCTCGACTGCCACACCGCCTACATCTACATCCGTGGCGAGTTCCGCTTCATCCAGGAGCGGCTGGACGAGGCCGTCGCCGAGGCCTACGCGGCCGGCCTCCTCGGGAAGAACATCCTCGGCAGCGGCTTCGACTTCGATCTGCACGTGCACCTCGGGGCCGGCGCCTACATCTGCGGCGAGGAGACGGCGCTCATCTCCTCCCTCGAAGGGGAGAAGGGCCAGCCCAAGCTGAAGCCGCCGTTCCCGGCGGTGGAGGGCGCGTGGCGCGCTCCCACGGTCGTGAACAACGTCGAGACCCTGGCCGCCGTGCCGTGGATCCTCGAGAACGGCGCCGCCGCCTACAAGGCGCTCGGCACCGAGAAGGCCCCGGGCACCAAGCTCTTCTCCGTGTCCGGGCACGTCAACAAGCCCGGCGTCTACGAGATCCCGATGGGGATGCCGATGCGGCAGTTCCTCGACGAGGTCTGCGGGGGCGTGAAGGGCGGCAAGAAGCTCAAGGCCATCATCCCGGGCGGCTCGTCCGTGCCGGTGATGACCGCCGCCGAGGTCGACCTGTGCTCGATGGACTACGAGTCCATCAACCAGAACGCCGGCTCCTACCTCGGCTCCGGTGGCTTCATCGTCATGGACGAGACCACCGACATGGTCGCGGCGCTGACCAACCTGTTGCGCTTCTACGCCCACGAGAGCTGCGGCCAGTGCACGCCCTGCCGTGAAGGCTGCGGGTGGATGTACCAGATCCTCTGCCGCGTGCGCGACGGCTACGCGACGCCCGAGGATCTCGGCACGCTCCGCGATCTCGCCGACAACATCCACAGCAAGACCATCTGCTTCTTCGGTGCCAGCGCCGCGATGCCGGTCCAGAGCTTCCTCACCAAGTTCCGCGACGAGTTCCTGCAGCGGGTCCAACGACCCGCGGCGGCGGTGACCGTCGTGGCGAGCACGTCCCTCGCGGCCGGCGGAGCGTAGGTCATGGCAAAGGTCAAGATCAACGACACCGAGATCGAGGTCCCGAACGGCCTCAACATGATCGAGGCGGCCAAGCTCGTGGGCGAGGAGATCCCCCACTACTGCTACCACCCGCACCTCTCGATCGCGGGCAACTGCCGCATGTGCCTGGTCGAGACGACCACGCCGCGCGGCCCCGTGCTCGAGATCGCCTGCAACATGCAGGCGCGCGACGGCCTCGCCATCCGTACCGACACCGCCACCGTCAAGCACATGCGCAAGTCGGTGATGGAGTTCCTGCTCGTCAACCACCCGCTGGACTGTCCGATTTGTGACCAGTCGGGCGAGTGCCGGTTGCAGGACTACTACATGGATCACGGGCAGTACGACTCCCGTGGCCTGGATCCCAAGGTCGGCAAGAACAAGCGCCAGGACATCGGGGATCTCATCGTCCTCGACGCCGAGCGTTGCGTGCAGTGCAGCCGCTGCGAGCGCTTCGGGGACGAGGTGACCGGCACCGGCGAGCTCCGGCTCATGAACCGTGGCGATCACACCGAGATCGGCATGTTCCCCGGGGACCGGCTCTCCCACAATTACCAGGGCAACCTCGCGGACATCTGCCCCGTGGGCGCGCTCACGAACAAGGACTTCCGGTTCCAGCGCCGCGTCTGGTACCTGAAGGAGACCGCGAGCGTCTGTACCGGGTGCGCGACCGGCTGCAACATCCAGGTGTGTCACCAGGAGGGGGAGGTGTTTCGTTACCTCCCGCGCCGCAACGACCAGGTCAACAAGTCCTGGATCTGTGACATGGGGCGGCTCTCGTACTCCGAGGTTGCGGGCCTCAAGCGCATCCTCAAGGCGACGGTCGACGGCAAGACCGTCGAGCCCGAGGTGGCCACGACCGAGCTCGCGAAGCGCATCCGCGCCGTGGGCGCCGGCAAGGTCGGGTTCGTGCTCGGTACCCGCTCGACCAACGAGGCGAACTGGGCCCTGCTCCAGACCGTCCGCGCGAACGTGCCCGGCGCCCGCGTCTTCGTGGTCGAAGGGAACGACGGCGGCGAGCTCGCCCAAGGGGACAACCTCCTCCTCTCGGCGGACCGCAACCCCAACACCGCGGGCGCACGGCTCCTCGCGCGGCACGACGGCAACGTCGGCGATCGCACGGCGCTCCTCGTGGCGATCCCCGACCTCGAGCTCCTCGTGGTGCTCGAGGACGACGTGGTCGGCCGGCTCGGCGCGAAGCTCCCGCCCCTCGCGTTCTTCGGCGTGTTCAAGAACGCCACGTCCGCGGCGGCCGCCATCGTGGTGCCGACCGCCCACACCGTCGAGCAGGACGGCAGCTACGTCAACCGCCAGGACCGCGTGCAGCGCGTGCGCCGCGCGGTGAACCCCGTCGGCGAGTCCGCTCCCGCCTACGTCGCGGTGGATCGCCTCGGCGCCCGCCTCGGCAAGGCCCCGGGCACGCAGATGGTGGCGGCGGCGTTCAACGGGATGGCGAAGGCCGTTGCCCGGATGAGCGGGATCGACTTCAAGGGGCTGGGCGCGGAGGGCCGCTTGTTGACGCCCGACGCCACGCCCGCCGCCGATCTCGTTGAGGAGGCAACCCAACAATGACCTTCGAGGCTGCCCTCCCGTTCCTCATCGTCCTGGCGAAGTGTGTCTTCGCCGTGGCGTTTGTCATGCAGATCGTGCCGCTCCTCATCTGGGGGGAGCGCAAGGGCGCGGCGTACATCCAGGACCGCCCGGGTCCCAACCGCGCCGACATCATGGGCATCCGCGCAGGTGGCCTGGTCCATACGCTCAACGACGTCGTCAAGCTGGTGATGAAGGAAGACATCATCCCCCAGCACGTCGAGAAATTCTATTGGGCGTTGGCGCCGGTCATCGCGATGACAATCGCGTTGGTGACGTTCATCGTCGTGCCTTTCGGTGACACGTTCATGGGCGAGCCCCTGAAGGTGTCCGACATCGACGGTGGCCTGCTCTTCGTCCTCGCGATGACGAGCCTCGGCGTCTACGGGATCATGCTCGCCGGCTGGTCGAGCAACAACAAGTTCAGCCTCCTCGGCGGCCTCCGCGCCAGCGCGCAGATGGTCAGCTACGAGCTGGCGATGGGCCTCTCCGCCGTGGTGATCTTCCTCGGCGCGGGCTCGGTTTCGCTCTCGGTCATCGCCGAGCAACAGGCCGGCGCGATCTGGAATTGGAACGTCTTCAGCATCCCCGGCGTCATCGCGTTCATCCTGTTCTGGGTGGCGGCGTTCGCGGAGACCAACCGCACCCCGTTCGACCTCCCGGAAGGGGAGGCCGAGCTCGTCGGCGGGTACCACACCGAGTACAGCTCGCTGCGCTTCGCCCTGTTCTTCATGGCCGAGTACGCGAACATGATCGTGGCGTCGGCCGTGACTGCCACGTTGTTCTTCGGCGGGTACAACGTCCCGTTCCTCTCGGGCGAGACCATCCGCGCCAACGCCGACATGCTCGTGGCGCTGTTCGGCTTCGCGGCGGTACCCGCTCTGATCCTCTTCGCGGTGCTCGCCTGGCGCCGCCGCAACCGCCCGTTCTACCGGGTGCTGGCCGCCAATGACATTCGTCACCGGGAGCCCAAGTTCTGGCTGGCGGTGTGGTCCGGCCTGGCGGTCGCTCACCTCGGGCTCGGCGTGCTCGGCCTGTCCGGGCTGATCGGCTCCGCCGGTCCCGCCGCGCTCGGCCCCGACGTGGTGGCCTTCGTGCTCCAGCTCACCGCCCTCGTCCTCAAGGTGCTGATCGGCTGCTGGATCATGATCTGGGTCCGCTGGACCGTTCCCCGTTTCCGCTACGACCAGCTCATGAACCTCGGGTGGCGCGTCATGCTGCCCGTGGCGCTGGTCAACGTGTTCTTCGCGGCGGTCTGGATCGTCATCAAAGAGTCCTATTTCGCCTGAGAGGTCCTCGATGCCGCTCCCCGCGCCACGCAAGAAGCTCTCGACGCCCGAGTCGGTCTACCTCGTCGAGGTGATCAAGGGCATGTTCCTGACGATGTCCCATGTCATCAAGAACATCCTCGATCAGGACCGCTTTCGCACCATCGAGTACCCCGACGTCCGCAAGCCGATGGCCGCCCGCTACCGTGGCGCCCACCGCCTCACCACCCGTCCCGACGGCAAGGTGAAGTGCGTGGCGTGCATGTGCTGCCCGACCATCTGCCCGGCGAAGTGCATCACCATCATCGCCGGGGAGGCCGCGGACGATCCCGCGGAGAAGTTCCCCGTCGAGTTCGACATCGACATGCTGCGCTGCATCTTCTGCGGCTTCTGTGTCGAGGCCTGCCCGAAGGACGCCATCCGGATGGACACGAAGATCTACGAGATCAACGCGTTCACCCGGCAGGACATGGTCCACAACAAGTCGTACATGATCAACCTGATGGACGGCGTGAAGCCCCAGGCGGAGGACGTCTACCGGGCGCATCCCGAGCAGGCGCCCGCTGGCTACACGTTCGATGAGAAGCCGGTCGTCTAGCCGGTCCGCGTCCCCTCTTGCGTGCGTTGACAGCGCCTCCCCGGCGTCGTAAACCGCGCACCCCACCGCCCATCCCCCTCCACCGGGCAGCCGATGACCGAAGCGGTTCTCTTCTACCTCTTCTCGCTCGTGGCCATCGTGGCCGGGTTCTCCGTGGTGATCGCGAAGAGCCCCATCGCGAGCGCATTGTCGCTCGTGGTGTGCTTCTTCTTCCTGGCCGCCGACTACGTGCTGTTGAACGCCCACTTCGTGGCCGTCATCCAACTGCTGGTCTACGCCGGCGCCATCATGGTGCTCTTCATCTTCGTGATCATGGTGCTGAACCTCCGCAACGAGGTGCCGGTGCCCATCCTGGAGCTCTCCCGACGGGGACTCCTCGGGATGGTCGTCGCGGGCGTGCTCGGAACGGGCCTGATCACCGCGCTCGAGTCGTTGCCGGTCACGGCGTCGGCGGCGCTTCCGGATGGCTACGGAGAGGTGGCGGCCGTCGGCACGTCGATCTTCTCCGGAGCATACCTGCTTCCGTTCGAGGCGGTCTCGGTGCTCCTCACGGTGGCGTTGGTCGGGGCCGTCGTCCTCGCCAAGAGGGAGATCTGATGGAGTCGGTCGGATTGTTCCCCGTCCTCGCGGTGAGCGCCGTGCTCTTCGCGACTGGGGTGGGCGGCGTGCTCACCCGCAAGAATGCCCTGATCGTGTTCATGAGCGTCGAGCTCATGTTGAACGCGGTCAACCTGTCGTTCGTCGCCTTCTCCCGGCACGCCGGCGTGATCGACGGGCAGGTGTTCGCCCTCTTCGTGATGGCGGTGGCCGCGGCCGAAGCGGCTGTCGGTCTCGCCCTCGTCATCCTCCTGTTCCGCAACCGGGTCACCGTCAGTCTCGATGACCTCGACCTGATGAAGGGGTAAGCGATGCTCGCCCTCATCCCGGCACTCCCCCTCCTCGGCGCCATCGTGAACGCGCTGCTCAACCGCCGCGCGAGCCGCGTGGTGGCGGGCAGCATCGCGTCCCTGGCCGTCGGCGCCAGCGCGATCCTGTCGTTCCTGACGTTCTTCCAGGTCTACAACAACCACGGCGTGCCCGTCACGCAGACGTTGTGGCCGTGGATGCACGTGGGCAACCTGAGCGTCGACATCGGCTTTGCGGCCGATCCGCTCTCCGCCACGATGATGTGCATCATCACGGGCATCGGCTTCCTCATCCACGTGTACTCGGTCGGGTACATGGACGACCCGGAAGACAGCCGCAGCGTGTGGCGCTTCTTCACCTACCTGAACCTGTTCGTCTTCGCGATGCTCCTGCTCGTGATGGGGGACAGCTTCCCGCTCATGTTCGTCGGCTGGGAAGGCGTGGGGCTCTGCTCCTACCTGCTCATCGGCTTCTGGTTCACCAACACCGACTACGCGTCGGCGGGCAAGAAGGCGTTCATCACCAACCGGGTGGGTGACTTCTCGTTCCTCATCGGGTTGTTCTGGTTGTTCTGGGCCCTCGGTGACCAGGCCACGATGAACTTCGCGGAGCTCTCCGAGGTCATCGCCGCCAACCCGAACCTGGTCGGCGGCGCCGGCGGCCTCGCGGTCACGGCCATCTGCTTGCTCTTCTTCGGCGGCGCGACTGGCAAGAGCGCGCAGATCCCGCTCTTCGTCTGGCTCCCGGACGCGATGGCCGGCCCGACCCCGGTGTCCGCGCTCATCCACGCGGCCACGATGGTGACCTCCGGCATCTACATGATCTGCCGGCTCAACTTCCTGTTCGTCCTGGCGCCGGCGGCCCTCGCGGTCATCGCCACCGTGGGCGCGCTCACCGCGCTGTTCGCGGCGACCATCGCGATCACGCAGACCGACATCAAGAAGGTCCTCGCCTATTCCACCGTCTCGCAGCTGGGCTTCATGTTCCTGGCGGTCGGCGTCGGTGCGTTCACGGCCGGGTTCTTCCACGTCATGACGCACGCCTTCTTCAAGGCGCTGTTGTTCCTCGGGTCCGGCAGCATCATCCACGCCCTGCACCACGAGCAGGACATGCGGAAGATGGGCGGCCTGAGGAAGTACATGAAGGTGACCTTCTTCATCTTCGTCATCGGCTG
The DNA here is from genome assembly GCA_040386535.1 of Myxococcota bacterium. Classification (GTDB taxonomy): domain Bacteria; phylum Myxococcota_A; class UBA796; order UBA796; family SXON01; genus CAJBVW01. The sequence goes on from JAZKFH010000013.1 coordinate 246,537, forward strand.
GCTCGCCATCATCGGCTTCCCCGGCTTCTCGGGCTTCTTCTCGAAGGACGAGATCCTCTGGCTCACGTTCATCACGCCGGTCTTCGAGGGGCTCCCCCTCGGCACCGTCATGCCGAAGGTGCTCTGGGCCATCGCCGTCACCACGGCGCTGCTCACGGCCTTCTACATGAGCCGCCTGATGTTCATGACCTTCTGGGGCGAGTACCGCGGCGGTCATGCGCACGACGCTCACGGCCACGCGGCCCCCGCCCAGGCGGCGCCGGCTCACGGTCACGACGATCACGCGCATGCGGCGGACGGCCACGCCGCTCCCGCACACGCAGCCCACGGCGCTCACGGTCACGGCGCCCACACGCCGCACGAGTCTCCCCTCGTGCTCGTCGGCCCGCTGCTCGTGCTCGCGCTGCTCTCGACGTTCGGTGGCCTGTTGAACCTCCCGCACTGGTTGCCGGGCGCGGAGTGGCTCCACCACTTCTTCGAGCCGGTCTTCGTGCACGGCCACGTCGCGTTCCCCCAGGGGAACCCCCTCGAGTTCCCGCTCATGGGGATCACGCTCCTCGGCGTCGCGGGCTCGGTGGGATTGGCCTACTACCTGTACGTCGTGGCGCCCGAGAAGCCCGCGCAGATCGCGGCGCGCCTGCGCCCGCTCTACGTCGGCTCGCTCAACAAGTGGTACGTGGACGAGATCTACGAACGCGTCCTGCTCACGCCCATCGTCGTCTTCTCGCGCCAGATCCTCTGGGCCGTCGTCGACTCCCAGATCATCGACGGCGCGGTCAACGGTGCCGCCGCCGCGGCCACCGGCCTCGGTCGCCTTCACGGGCGGCTCGTCTCGGGCCGGGTGCAGGCCTACGCCCTCTCCATCGCAGCCGGGGCGGCCGTCATCGTGACCGTCTACGCGCTCGGAGCTTAGGATGCCCTCCCTGCTCTCCCTCGTCACCTTCCTCCCGATCGTGGGCGCGGTCGTCGTGGCCGCGCTCCCCGAGCGCGCCGCCAAGACCTCGGCCCTGGCCGTGTCGCTGCTCGCGTTCGCGGCGTCGATCCCGCTCTGGTTCCTGTTCGATCCGGCGAGCCCCGAGGCCTTCCAGCTCGTCGAGAAGATGGACTGGATCCCCGCGTTCGGCGTGAGCTACCACGTCGGAATCGACGGGGTGAGCCTGCTGCTCATCCTACTGACGACGGTGCTGACGCCCATCATCGTGCTGGCCGGCTTCAGCGGCGTGGAGTCGCGTCACCGCGCGTACTTCGCGCTGATGCTCGTGCTCGAAGGCTCGATGATCGGCACCTTCGTGGCGCTCGACACGTTCCTCTTCTACCTGTTCTGGGAGCTCGTGCTCCTCCCGATGTACTTCCTCATCGGGGTGTGGGGCGGGGAGCGTCGGCTCTACGCGGCCGTCAAGCTGTTCCTCTACACGGTCGCCGGCTCGCTCCTCATGCTGGTGGCGCTCATCGGGCTGTACGCCCTGCACTACGAGCTCGAGGGCACCTGGACCACGGACTTGAGCCGCCTGCTGGCGCTCGACATCCCGTACGACACCCAGATGTGGATGTTCGCCTGCTTCGCGCTGGCGTTCGCCATCAAGGTGCCGATGTTCCCCCTGCACACCTGGCTGCCCGACGCCCACGTCGAGGCGCCCACGGGCGGCTCGGTGGTGCTCGCGGGCGTGATGCTCAAGATGGGCACCTACGGCTTCTACCGCTTCGCGATGCCGCTCTTCCCCGAGGCGACCATGGCCTTCGGGCCGTTCCTCATCGCGTTGTGCGTCATCGGCATCGTGTACGGCGCGCTCGTCGCGATGGTGCAGGACGACGTGAAGAAGCTCGTCGCCTACAGCTCCGTGAGCCACCTCGGCTTCGTGATGCTGGGCCTGTTCGCGCTCAACCCGGTGGGTGTGGCCGGCTCGATCTACCAGATGCTCGGCCACGGCGTCAGCACCGGCGCGTTGTTCCTCCTGGTCGGCGTGCTCTACGAGCGCCGCCACACGCGCAAGATCGCCGACTACGGCGGGCTCACCAAGGTGGTGCCGCTCTTCGCGGTGGTCTTCATGATCGTGACGCTCTCCTCCATCGGGCTCCCGGGCACCAATGGTTTCGTGGGTGAGTTCATGATCCTGCTCGGCGCCTTCGAGTACGCGCCGATCCCGACGGTCATCGCCACCACCGGCGTCATCTTCGGCGCGACCTACATGTTGTGGATGTTCCAGCGGGTCATGTTCGGCCCCCTGACCAACCACGCGAACCAGAAGCTCACCGATCTGAACGCGCGCGAGATCGCCTACCTCTCGCCCCTGGTGGTCCTCATCTTCGTGATGGGCGTGTACCCCCAGCCCTTCCTCGACCGCATCAACCCCTCGGTGAACGCCTTCGTGGCGCGCTTCGAGGAGCGGTTCGACGGTTCGCCGTACGTGGCGGCCGGCGGCGTCCCCGCCTGGATCGACGCGCATGTCGCGCCGCCCGCGGCGCCGGCGCCCGGCCACCCGGCGCATGGCGACCCTGCCCATGGCGCCCCCGCGCACGGCAATCACGGTGCCCCCGCCCACGGCACCCCCACCCACGCGCCGGCGCACGGGGAGTAGCCAATGATCACGATTCCCGCCCTCGGCGACTCGCTTCTCCTCTCGAGCCCCAGCATCCTGGTCTTCTGCGTCGCCTTGGCGATCATGTTGATCGAGGCCTGGGCGCGCCCCGCGAGCAAGACCATCTTCTGGGCGCTCGGACTCGGCGGCCTCCTGGCCGCGGGCGCCCTCACGGCTGTCGTCTACAGCATGGCCGAGGGCCCGGTCGACGCCTACGCCGGCATGCTCCGGATCGATCGCTACGGCGTGTTCTTCCAGGTCTGCGCGATCGTCGCGGGCATCCTCTCGCTCCTCATGAGCGACGGCTACCTCGAGCGCATCGGCATCCGCGTGGGGGAGTACTACGCGCTCGTGTTGTTCGGCGTGATGGGCATGATGCTCATGAGCGCCGCGAACGACCTGATGATGGTCTTCATCTCCCTCGAGATCATGAGCATCGCGCTGTACGTGCTCTGCGCGCTCAAGCGTGGGGACCCGAAGAGCGTCGAGAGCGGCTTCAAGTACTTCATCCTCGGCGCGTTCTCGTCCGGCGTGATGCTCTACGGCATCTCGTTCGTGTACGGCGCGATCGGCAGCACCTCGCTGGACACGCTCACCGCCTGGTTCGCCACCGGGCACGACGCCTCGTCCAGCACGCTCCTGACCGTCGGCGCCGCCCTCCTGATCGTGGGCTTCGGCTTCAAGGTCGCGAGCGTGCCCTTCCACATGTGGGCCCCGGACGTGTACCAGGGCGCCCCCACCTCGGTGACCGCGCTCATGGCGTCGGGCGTCAAGGCGGCGAGCTTCGCGGCGTTCGGTCGCGTCGTGCTCGGCGCGATGGGTGAGGACGCGGCGAGCTGGCACGGCGCGTTGTGGTGGATGTCGGCGCTCACGATGATCGTCGGCAACCTCGGCGCGCTCGTGCAGGACGACCTGAAGCGGGTCCTCGCGTACTCGTCGATCGCGCACGCCGGCTACCTGCTCATGGCGTTCGTCTCCATCGGCGCCGGCGGCGTCGCGGGCACCCCCGCGCTCGGCAGCCTGCTCTTCTACATGTTGAGCTACACCTTCATGAACGCGGGCGCCTTCGCGGTGCTCTCGATGTTCACGAAGGACGGCAGCGACGACACGCGCATCGAGCGCCTCGCGGGCCTGGGCCACCAGCACCCCTGGCTCGCAGCCGGGCTGTCGATCTGCCTGCTCTCGCTCGCCGGAATCCCGCCCACGATGGGCTTCGTCGGCAAGTTCTACCTGTTCTCCGCCGCGCTTCAGGCCGGCGAGCGCAACCTCGCCATCATCGGCGCGGTCTCGGCCGCGGCCGGGGTGTACTACTACATCCGTCCCATGATCTGGATGTACATGCGCGACGGGCATCCGGCCGTCACGGTCGACCGCCGCGCTGCCTTCGCGCTCGCGCTCTGTTCGGCCGTCATGGTGGTTCTGGGCCTCCTTCCGGGCACGGTGCTGGACTGGGCCCAGGAGTCGCTCCTGTCGCTCGCGGGCTAGCCGACAAGGCGGTCCGCTGGAGTGCAATCCCGGCTATACTGCGGCACCTCGCGGCATCCGTGGGGACCGGAGCCGGCATGACGCGCCTGTTGATCCTCTCACTCTCTGTCCTCTGGATGGGTGCCTGTACCGAGCCGGGGGCTGCGGACGACAAGGAGGCTGAGGTGTCGGGGGCGCTGGAGTTCTGGCCCCCCGAAGCGGGCCGCGGCGTCACGTTCGACGCGCGGCTCACCGCCGGCTCGTCGTTGTTCTCGTTCGAGGGTGTCGATCTCGGCCTGGGGGCCGGCGTCGTCGTCAACAGCGTCACCGTGCTGGACGGGTGGAGCGCGACCGCCAACGTCACGGTCGATCCCGCCGCCGACCTGGGGCCGCGCACGGCCGAGGTCTCCACGGGGGAGGGGACGTTCAGCCTCTCCGAGGCGCTCACCGTGGTGGACGACTCGTTCACCATCTCCCCCGAGCGTGCGCGCATCGGCGAGAGCATCGTCGTCGAGATCCTCGGGCAGAACACCGAGTGGTTGGGCGGCACCACGTGGGCGGCCTTCGGTGACGACATCGAGGTCACCGCGGTCGACGTGTTGTCGGAGACCTACGCCATCGCCAGCGTGACCGTCGGCCCCGACGCGGTGCCCGGCCTGCGGGACGTGTCGATGGAGGTCGGGCCCGAGCTCACGACGCTCTACGGCGGCTTCCAGGTCGACCGCGTCGCGCTCTCGGCCCTGTTCGACCCCGTCAGCGCCGCCCAGGGCGAGACCGTCGAGTTCACCATCCGCGGCGCCGGCACCCACTTCAGCGCCGACTCCGAGCTCACCTTCTGGAAGAACGGCAGCGAGAACGGCGACGTCGTGGTCGACAGCCTGAGCGTCATCGACGCCGAGAACCTCTGGGGCCGGATGACCGTGTCCAACGCGGCGGAGATCGGCTTCCGCGACGCGATGGTCACCACGGACGACGAGGGTGTCTTCATGGAGGACGCGTTCCAGGTCACCGACGGCGACATCAACCTCGAAGACGTAGGCATCTCCCTGTCGTTCAACGTCGTGCGCGGCATCGACAACACCACCGGCGCGATCTCCGAGCAGGTGCGCGGCCAGGCGATCTTCTACATCCCGCTCGATCCGTCCTGCCCGAACAGCCCCGAGGCCTACGCGTGCTCCGACACCGAGGACAACGACGGGGACGGCTTCATCGACTGTTACGACAACGACTGCTCGAGTGACCCCGCCTGCGCCTCCGGCCCCCAGCCGTACGACGCGAACGGCGTCTACCAGACCTACACCACCGGCGGCACCTCCGACTGTCCGAACCCGATCACGCTCGGCGCGGGTGACTTCGTGTGGTTCGAGTCCGACTGCAACGTGGTGCAGCTCGAGAAGTTCATCGACGGCGCGTCGGGCATGATCTACTACACGGCCGATCTGACGCTGGACGACTACTGCTTCGACCAGATGTACGACCTGCACACCCAGGGCGAGGACGGCGGCATCGGCGAGTACGTGATCGAGGACGTGCAACCCACGGTCCCGGCCGACTTCGCCATGATCGACCCGGGCTGGTGGGGCAACTTCACGCACAACCGCGCGGAGGATCTCACGTACACGTGGACGCCCGCCCAGACCTACCCGGACGCGTTCTTCGTCACCCAGATCTCCGGCACCCTCGTGGCGACCGGCGAGAGCGGCTTCGTCGGCTCGATCCCCTGGGACGACGGCGAGCACACCTACACCGCCGACGAGCTCTCCCAGCTCGAGGTGGGCAGCGCCACGTTCGTGGCCCAGAGCGTCATCCCCGAGGGGCCGGAGTTCGGCTTCCCGTTCAGCACGATCCAGAACAACAAGAGCAGCACGTACGTGTACGTGCAGGGCTACCTGGTGCTCGAATGATGCTGTTGGTCCTCCTCGGCTGCGTGGAGCAGGGCTTCTCCGGCGTGAAGCTCGACGCGATCGCGGTCGTGCTCGGTGACTTCGACAACGTCGGCGACTCGTTGACCGCGCTCGAGATCGCGACCGAGACGTACAACGGGCTCATCGTCCAGGCGACCTACGAGCCGGACGACGAGCGCACCCAGTGGGACGACGGGGGGCCCACGGTCGAGGGCCTGTTCACCAACAGCGACGAGAAGGGCAAGCTCGAGGTGTCCCTCTTCAACGCGGTGTTCGTGAACTCGGGCACGCGCGGGCTCGGGGCGTCCCGCTACAACAACCAGCTCGTCGCCGACAACTCGCTGCTGCTCGACATCGAGGCGATGGACCACGCGTGCAACTTCGCCACCAGCGGCGGCACGCTCGTCGTGAGCGACTGGGCGTACGACATGGTGGAGTACTGCTGGCCGGACGCGATCGAGTTCTTCGGGGACGATCTCGTGCCCGACGCCGGCCAGGTCGGCATGCCGGACGACATCCTCGCCGACGTGAAGGACGAGAAGCTGGTCGAGGCGATGGGCGCGTCGCTCAACGTCGCCTACGACTACACGGCGTGGTCCGTGATCGAGAGCGTCGGCGCCGAGACCGAGGTGCTCCTGTCGGGCACGATCGAGTACCAGCCCTCGGCGGACGAGCTCCCCGTATCGCTCCCCAATGCCCCGCTGATGGTCCGCTTCACGGCCGGCCGCGGGACGGTCGTCTACACCACGTTCCACTGGTCGGCCCAGCCGCCGCAGGTCACCGAGACCCTCCTGTTGGAGGCTGTCGACGGCCTCAGCAGGGGCTCCGGTGACAGCGACGAGCAAGACGCCGACACCACGGAGGCCACCGGTGCGTAGCGCGTTGATCCTGCTCCTTCTGCCGGCGTTGGCGGCGGGCTGCTCGGACTACGAGTACTCCCAGCCCACGCACGAAGACGTGTTCATCCAGAACCAGCTGAACACGGTCGATCTGTTGCTGGTCGTCGACAACAGCTGCTCCATGGTCGAGGAGCAGGCCAAGCTGGCCGGCAACTTCGACAGCTTCATCGCCTACTTCGACGAGGCCGAGGTCGATTGGCAGCTCGGCGTCATCACGACCGACGTCGACCAGGACAAGTTCTCCGGGCACCTCATCGGCGGAGACGACGAGATCGTCCTGGCCGACGGGACCGGGCGCGAGATCGATCGCGTCGAGTACGACCGCGACTGGCCGGTGGGGCCAGGCGTCGTGTTCTCGCTCGATCCATCCTACTTCGCCTCGACCAGCAACGACTCCGCGTCCAAGTGGTGCATCGACCAGGCGGCCACCCCCGGCGCGGCCAACCCGGGATGTGGCGGGACGGGCCCCGGCGCGGATCCCTCGCGCGGCGCGGTCGTCATCACCGAGTTCGCCCCCGATCCCGACGGCGTCACCGACGCCTCCGGCGAGTGGGTGGAGCTCACCAACATCAGCGACACGACCGTCGATCTCACGGGGTACACCCTGCTGGATGACGGTCGCAACGCCTACGCGTTCCCCGACGGCACGCTGCTCCCCGCGGGCGACGCGATCGTGCTCGCGCGCACGCTCGACGTCGAGGGCGCCGACCTCGCCGTGGGTGTCGACTTCACGCTCAACAACCACGATCTGTTCCTGACGAACGAGACCGAGGAGCCCGAGGAGATCTTCGCGGAGATCGTCGCCCAGGGCATCAGCGGCTCGGGCATCGAGATGGGGCTCGAGGCCGTGCGCCTCGCCGTCTCCCCTCCGCTCCTGTCCGCGGCGGCCGACGGCACCGGCGCCAACGACGGCTTCATTCGCCCCGAGGCCAACTTCTCCGTGCTCATCGTGTCGGACGAGGAGGACTCCTCGCCGCTCCCGGTGAACGACTACCTCTCGTTGTACGCCGACCTGAAGGGGGATGACGCGTATCGGGATCACACCCGCATGAACGTCTCGGCCGTGATTGGGGACCGCGCGCCGGAGTTCGATGGCGAGCCGAGCTGCAGCTCGTCGAACGGGAACGCCGACTGGGGCCGCCGCTACCTGCGCGCCGTCGAGGAGACCGCGGGCCTGGTGGACTCGATCTGTGACGACGACTTCTCGCCCATCGTGAACGAGCTCGGGCTGACCTTGTCAGGTCTCCAGGCCGACTTCGCGCTGTCCGGGATGCCGCGCCTCGACTCGCTCAAGGTGTCCATCTACGCCGACGCCGACGAGTCCAGCAAGCTCGCCGATCTGACGATCGACGTGGAGTACACGTACATCGCAGAGGGCAACCTCATCCGGTTCGAGCGCGACCAGGTCCCCGAGAGCCAGCAGTACATCCTCGTGGAGTACCAGGTCCAGAGCGGGAGCAATTGATGGTGTGGTTGTTGATGATGCTCCTCGGCTGTCCCAGCGAGGAGGCAGAGTGTTCGGAGGACGTTGCCTGCCCGTTCGGCTCGGTCTGCGAGGCCGGCGTCTGCGAGGCCCAGAGCTGCGCCACGTCGATGCAGTGCGGCATCGAGCAGTACTGCAGCGACAGCACGTGTGTGGACGGCTGCGAGACCGACGACGACTGCCGCTTCGGGGACCTCTGTGACGAGGAGACCTCCGAGTGCGCCGCCGCTGAGTGTGTCGACACCCGGCTGGACTGCGGCTTCGGCGAGTTCTGCAACCCGGGCGGCGAGTGCTACCAGGCCGGCGGCTACTTCTGCGCCGCCTGCGAAGACGACGGGGACTGCGGCGGCAACGGCAACATGTGCCTCAACGGCGGCTACTGCGGCGTGACTTGCGACGGCGACAGCGACTGTCCCGGCGGCTACGACTGCCTGCCGGTGGCAGACTTCAACGGCAACGTCGTGTCGAACCAATGCTTCACGTACTGCTGGCTCTACGAGGAGGATTGATGCGGTACGGGTTCCTGGTGCTCCTTGTGGGCTGCACGGGGGAGGACCCCAAGGAGACGGGCGTCCCGCTCGCGGGGCCCGAGCTCGTCCACGTCGAGCCGCCGGGCGTCCTCGAGGGCACGGCCACCACCATCGACGTGACCGCGACCGACGCGGACGGGGTGGCCTCGGTCACGCTGTTCCACCGGGTCGAGGGCGAGACCACCTGGGTGCAGGCCCCGATGACCCCCGGGGAGGATGACGTCTGGACCACGACGCTCGAGTCCACCGACATCGACTCGCCGGCCGTCGAATACTACTTCAAGGCGTCGGACGCGGGGGATGCCCCGGCGATCGCCTATCTCCCCGCCGATGCCGCGTCCGAACCCTACTCGCTCCTGGTGTCGGTCGTCGGCACGCCGCTCCCCTACGTGCAGGGGTTCGAGTACGACGACACCGCGACCACCATCAACGACCTCGGGTGGGCCAACGCGAGCCTCGGCTTCCGCGGCTACGGCTGGGCGTCGAGCGCGACCGAGGCGTACGCGGGCACGCAGTCCGTCTTCCACTCGCGCGGCTACACCGGCATCGACGAGATGGAGGACTGGCTCATCTCGCCGGCGCTCGACTTCAGCGCGGTCCCCGACGCCCAGGTGACCTGGCGCGAGCTCGGGCGGTCCACCACCCAGGCGAACCACGCGCTCTACGTCAGCGTAGGCAGCCGCGACCCGGCCGACGGCGACTACGTCGCGGTGAGCGAGCTGCTCCCGCCTCCGCAGGAGGGCGCCTGGGGGCGCTCGGCCGTGTACGACCTCTCTGCCTACGCCGGCGGGGCCACGGTGTACCTCGCATGGCGCTTCATCGGCGAGTCCTCCGACGACTGGTACCTGGACGACGTGCGGGTCGAGGCGCTCCAGCCCGATCTCGCGGTCGACACCGCCGTGTCCCCCTCGCCGATCCACCCCGGGGACAGCGGCACGTACACCGTGTCGGTGACCAACAACGGCCTCGTCGACGCGTCCGACCTCTCGCTCACCCTCACGTTCCCGGAGGGCGGCGCGTCCGTCACGGAGACGAGCGTCCCCATCACGAGCATCGCGGCGGGCGGCACCGGCACGGCCGCGTTCTCGCTCGACGTGAGCGCGGACACGCTGGACAACGCCTACGTGCCCGTCACGGTAACCATCAGCGACGCGGACGAGACCTGGACGAGCGACGAGCAGCTGCTCGTGGGCTTCATGAGCACCGCCACGATCGTCTACGCGCCGAGCGAGGCGGGTGAGCTCGATCTCGTGCTGGGCGTGGGCGATCCCGAGGCGCCGACGTGGGAGCAGGTCGTCTACGACGACGCTGCGACCGATGTCGTGAGCCTCTCGGTCGACATCACCGCCCAGCGCGCGCTCCTCCCGCCGTCCGCCGGCGACCTGCGCTGGTTCGTCCGCGCGAACGCCGAGATGGCCGGCACGTTCGAGGACTTCGTCGTGTCGTACGGCGGCGTCGACTATGCCGCGACGGTGTTGCCGACCGTACCCGCCGCCGGCGAGGCCGACGCCTTCGTCCCCGAGCCGCCCGCCTTCGACGCCGTGGTCTCGACGTCCCCGGCCCAGCTCTCCCCGGGCGACGAAGGGGTGTCGCTCGGCCTGTACGTCACGAACGACGGCGACGTGACGCAGGGCGCCGTCACGGTCACGCTCGTCTCCACCCATCCCGACCTGATCGTGACGGACGGCGGTCCCGTCGCCCTCTCCGCCGCGCCGCTCGGCGCCGGCGAGTCCGTCAACGTCGCGGGCCTCTTCGCCTTCGACATCGCGGCCAGCCACACCGACAGCACCCCCGTCACCTTCGATCTCGTGCTCGATGACGGCGTGGAGTCGTGGACCCTGCCCATCTCCGCCGAGGTGCCGTTCCCGTACCTCGCGGTCACCGCCATCGGCATCGACGACGACGGGCGCGACGGCGTCCTCGACGCCGACGAGAGCGCCGATCTGACGCTCGACATCACGAACCTCGGCGGCCAGTCCACCGAGGGCACGTTGTCCGCGACGCTGTCCGCCGAGTCGTCCAGCACCGCCGTCGTGAGCATCAGCACGAACGCGGAGACGCTCCGGGAGCTCACCGCGGGCCGCACCGACAGCAACGGGGACCCCTGGGGCGTCACCGTCACGGGCGGGGCCGACGGCGACACGGTCGACCTGCTCCTCACCCTGGTGGACGAGGTGCGCGCCTACGAGGTGCGCGCCACGCTCGTGCTCGGCGAGCCCCCCTGGGAAGAGCTCGATCCGCGCGGGGACCCCGTGGGCGACGCGCTCGCGGGCTGGGACTTCGATCTCGTGGCCGGCCGTTACCGCGTGGACGACGGCGTCCTCCAGATCCGCCTCGAGTCCGCCACGGTCTTCGACCCCTCCTCGCTCTTCATCGAGGCGTGGGGCGAGTCGACGGTGGCCGACTGGGTGCTGTACCGCATCGTCGTGCAGTCCGGCGTGACGAGCCTCGAGGGGTACGACGGCGCCTTCACCACCATCTCGACGCCCGGCTTGTCCTATCCGAGCCCCACCGAGGTGCAGATCGACCTCGCGCTGGCCGACATGGGCCTCTCGCTCGACACGCTCTCGCTCGGCTTCGCGTCGGGTTGGTGCGGCCCGGACGAGTACTACTGCGACCACTTCCCGGACGGATGGGGCTACCCGTACGACACGTGGAACCCGAGCGTGTTCTTCGATCTCTCCTGGTAGGTGGCCTCCCGTCGCGTGTCTCCGTCCTTCTGGCGCTCTCGCCGGATAAGCGGGGGCGTCGGGAGAGGGGATGAGCCACGGCGTGGGGATTCGACGGACGACAGGCCTGCGGGCCGCGTCGCGCGGGGCGACGGGGAAGGTGCTGGTCCTCGTGGCCCACCCCGCCATGAACCGGTCGCGGGTGAACCGTGCCCTCGCGGACGCGATCGTCGGGATCGACGGCATCACCGTCCATGACCTGTACGACGCGTACCCCGACTTCGACATCGACGTGCGGCATGAGAAGGAGCTGCTCCTCGCGCACGAGATCGTCGTCTGGCAGCACCCGTTCTACTGGTACAGCACGCCCGCCCTCCTGAAGGAGTGGCAGGACCACGTGCTCGAGTTCGGGTGGGCCTACGGCCCCGGCGGCACCGCGCTCCGCGGCAAGACGTTTCTCCAGGTGATCACGACGGGTGGCCCGGACGCCGCCTATGCGGAGGGCGGCCACAACCGCTACACCATGCGCCAGCTGCTCGCGCCGGTCGACCAGACCATGCACCTCTGCGGGCTGCGCTCGTTGCCGCCCTTCGTGCTCCACGGGAGCCACCGCCTCGGCGAGGCCGAGATCGACGCGAGCGCCGGGCGCTACCGCACGGTCGTCGAGTCGCTGCGCGACGGGACCTACAGCACCGAGATCGGGGCCGACGAGCCCCACGCCGCGCGCGGCGCGTAGGGAGCGACGATGGACGCCTTCTTCCTCCAGGCCTTCGTGTACCTCGTCGCCGCGCTGGTGGTCGTGCCCATCGCGAAGCGGCTCGGGCTCGGCTCGGTGCTCGGCTACCTGCTCGCCGGGCTCCTGATCGGGCCGTGGGGCCTGCACCTCGTCGGGGACGAGGGGCAGGACGTCATGCACTTCGCCGAGTTCGGCGTGGTCATGATGTTGTTCCTGGTCGGGCTCGAGCTCGACCCGAGCACGTTGTGGCGCCTGCGCGGCCCGATCCTCGGCCTCGGCGGGCTCCAGGTCGGGCTGACCGCCGCCGTGGTCGCGCTGATCGCGCTGGCGCTCGGTCTGCCGTGGCAGCAGGCGGTCGCGCTCGGCCTGATCGTGTCGATGTCCTCGACAGCCATCGCGCTCCAGACGTTGGCCGAGAAGGGCCTGATGAAGAGCGACGCCGGGCAGAAGTCCTTCGCGGTGCTCCTGTTCCAGGACATCGCGGTGATCCCCATGCTCGCGGCGTTTCCGCTGCTCGCGACCGTGGCCGTCGGCGGGGGAGGGGAGGGCGAGAGCCACGGGGGCGGGAGCTTTGTCGACCACCTCCCGGCCTGGCAGCACGGCGCGGTCGTGCTGGGCGCAATCACAGCGGTAGTGGTCGCCGGGCGTTTCCTCGTGCGGCCGGCGATGCGGATCGTCGCCCAGACGGGCCTGCGCGAGATGTTCACCGCCGCCGCGCTCGTGCTCGTGGTGGGTGTCACCCTGCTCATGTCGCTCGTCGGCCTCTCGCCCGCGCTCGGCACCTTCCTCGCGGGCGTCGTCCTCGCCAACAGCGAGTACCGGCACGAGCTCGAGAGCGACATCGAGCCCTTCAAGGGGCTGCTCCTCGGCCTCTTCTTCATCGCCGTCGGCTCGTCGATCGATTTTGGCCTGCTGATCGACGCGCCCGGCACCATCGCCGCGCTGCTGGTCGGCGCGATCCTCGTGAAGATCGGGGTGCTCGCCGCCCTCGGGCGCGCGTTCCGCACCAACCGCGACCAGACCGCGATCTTCGCCGTCGTCCTCGCCCAGATCGGCGAGTTCGCGTTCGTGTTGTTCTCGTTCGCGGGCCAGAGCGGGGTGCTTCCGGGCGAGATCGTCCGGCCGATGGTCGCGGTGACCGCGCTCTCGATGGCGGCCAGTCCGCTTCTCCTGGCGTTGAACGAGCGCTTCGTGCTGCCGCGGCTCGCTCCGGCCGAGGCCGCCACGCGGGAGTCCAACGTGGAGGACGAGCACAACCCGGTGATCATCGCCGGCTACGGCCGCTTCGGGCAGATTGCGGGGCGCTTCCTCCGCTCGAACGGCGTGGGCGCCACCGCGGTTGATGTCGACTCCGAGCTGATGGAGCTGCTCGCCAAGTTCGGCCAGAAGGTGTTCTACGGCGACGCCTCCCGGTTCGACCTGCTCCGCGCCGCCGGCGCCGGCACCGCGAAGCTCCTCATCGTCGCGGTGGACAACCACGCCAAGGTGATGGAGATCGTCCACACCGCCCACAAACACTTCCCGCACCTGACGATCCTCGCCCGCGCCCGCGGCCGCACCGAGGCCTACGAGCTGCTCGACGCCGGGGTCGACGAGGTGTACCGGGAGACCTTCGACACGTCGCTCCGCCTGGGGGTCGACGCGCTCCGCGTGCTGGGGGCCCAGGCGCACCTCGCCCACCGGAGCGCCCGGACCTTCCGGCGCTACGACGAGGAGTCCGTGCACGAGCTCGCGGCGATCCGCCACGACCAGGCCAACCTGGTCAAGACTTCACGCGAGCGGGTCGCGGCCCTGTCCGCGGCGCTCGCGGCCGACCGCGCGGGCATCCAGGGCTTCGGCGACCACGCGTGGGACAGCGAGACGATCCGCGAGGGGCTCGGCATCCGTCCCCCGCGCGACACGCGCACGGTCGAGGGCGAGGAGGACGAGGAAGAGACCCGGGTGTAGGGGCCCGCGCGCTCTCTCGTCCCCTCCGCGCGTCTACTTCGTTTCGGGCGGGACCGCGCGCACTTCGAGCAGCTCGATGGCGGCTTCGGTGAAGCCGTCCGACGTGAGGCGGACCTCGACGCCGTCGACCCAGCGCTCCTGCAGCTCCGGCTCGACCTTGACCATCTCCTCGAACGTCGAGGCGGTCATGACGCGGGGCACCCCGGTCTTGTCCTTCTTCTCGGGCATGATCACGCCGACCATCGTGCTGAACTCGGCGGGGATCGTGCCTTCGACAGCGATCTCCTTCGTCTCGAGCACGGCGTCGTTCTTGTCCTTGATCGTCGCGAGCAGCTTGATGTCCGTCATCTCGAACTTGGCTTCGTTCTGGATGAGGAAGGTGAAGCTGGTCAGGAACTTGTTGCCGCCTTCGGGGGCGAGCTGCCACGAGCTGTTGCGGACGTAGACGTACTTGTCCGGGTTGTACAACGGGTCGTGCGCGAACTTGTCGTTGTCGCTGCCGAAGAAGTAGGCGGGGATGACGGCGTCGAAGGACGCGTAGCCCTCCTTGCCGTCCGCCCGGAGGCGGTACCACTTGCCACGCTTGGCGAGCAGGTCGGCCTTCGAGTTCTTGGTCAGCGCGGTCACGACGGGGGAGTTCGCGTCGGGCGCCGAGTAGAGCTGGCCGTTCTCGGCGGTGACGAGCACCTCGGAGAAGGAGAGGCCGCTGCTACCGCCGATGAGCTCGAGATCGTCGGGCTGCGGGATGGTGTCGCGCAGGGACAACGCGTAGGACCACGCGCCCACGGCGGTGGCCGCGAGGAGGGCGGCGGCGCCCCAGCGGAGCACCGGGTTCATCTCCTTGGCGGGAGGCGCACCGGCGTCGTACTCCAGGTCGGCGCGGAGCGAGCCCTTGAGCTCGGGGACCTCGAGGGCATAGATCCAGTCGGACGCTCCCGGGGGCTGCACGATGTCGCCCGCGGCGAGCTCTCCGCGCTTGGCGAACCCACGGAGCTCCTCCATGTTGGCGGCGCTGTACTGCTGGCCACCTGCGTTGATCATCCAGCGGGACATTCGACACCCTTGAGCGTGGTCGCGAAGTACCGGAAGCCAGCGGGGACGTCAAGCAAAGCTCGTGGTGGTTGACCGAGGCTTGACCCCCGACTACCTTCCTCCCGCCTCGGGTTGCCGTGCCTTTCAAGCCGATCCGTATTCTCATCGCCTATGACGACACCCGCGGGTTCTGCGGCGCCGTCGTGCCACGCATGAAGCAGATGCTGGAGGAGCGGGCCTTCCAGGTCGACACGTTCGTCATCGGCGGGCAAACGCCACAGGAGAGCCCCGATCTCGAGCCGTACGGCGGGATCGTCGTCGGGGCGCCGGTGCTCCGCCTGGGCCTCCGCCCCTCCACGGTCCCCCCCGCCGTCGCGGCGTTCCTCGACGGTGCCGAGGCGCTGGACGAGAAGAAGCTCGCGGTCTTCAGCGTGTTCGGCGCGTGGCCGGGCACGATGGTCGAGGCGCTCAAGCAGAAGGTGGGGGAGCTCGGGGGCGAATGTGTGGCGGAGTACGCCTACTGGCGTCTGAAGCCCGAGTGGGGCGAGCACGTGGTGCCCGCCGAGTGCATGATCCGCATCCGCTGATGGGGGGGCTCTACCAGGAGGGCGCCGCGGTGGACGGGCCGGACCACCAACCCGCGCTCGTCCTCGACCCGGGGGGGGACTGGTCGATCCGGCGGGGGCCTCACCCGAGCGGTCGAACCTGCCTCTGGCTGGTCGCGCCCGAGCTGGCCACGCAGACAGGCGCGGTGGTGGACATCCTCACGCGGCTCGACCACCCCGGCGTCGCACGCCTCGTCGCCGAGGGCCACGCCTCCGGCCGCGACGTGCTCGTGCTGGAGGACCCCGGCGGCCCGTCGCTGGCGTCGTGGCGGGGGGCCCGCTGGTCCACCTCGGCGCTGCTCTCCCTCGCGGAGCAGGTCGCGAGCGCGCTCGAGGCCCTCCACGGGGTCGGGGCCGTGCACGGGCGGCTGGAGATGGAGAGCTTCGTCCTCGAGGCGGCGGCGGGAGCGGCCGTGCTCGTCGAGGTCTCCTCGTTGGCGCGGAACGTGTCGCGCGCCGAGCCGTGGGTGGGGCGGCGCGCACCCGAGCAGGCCGACGGGCCTCCGGACGCGCGCAGCGATCTGCACGCCCTGGGCGCGATCCTCTACGAGCTCTGTACCGGGCGCCCCGTGTTCCACGCCGCCGATCCCCTGGAGCAGCGCCACCTCGCCCTCGCGAGCCGGCCCATCCCGCCCCACGTGCTCGAGCCGGGCGTGCCCGCCGGCCTCTCCGACCTTCTCCTTCGCCTGCTCGCCACCGACCCCGCGGATCGGCACGCGAGCGCCACCGAGCTGCGCGCCGACCTCGCCGCCGCGCGTCGCGTCTTCGAGGCCCGCGAGGACATCCCCCCGCTCCGGCCGTCGGCGCCGCGGGGTGGCCTGCCGCTGGGAGCGGCCACGGACCTCATCGGCCGCGATGCCGAGCGGGGGCTGCTTCACGACGCGCTCGCGCGGGTTGCGGCCGGCGCATGCGTCCGGGTCGAGGTCGTCGGGCCCGCCGGTATCGGCAAGACGACCCTCATCGAGACGCTGCGCAGCGCGACGCTCGCCCGGGGCGGATGTTTTGGCCTCGGCCGGGTCGACCCCCTCCGCGCCCCCCGCCCGCTCGGGGCGTTGGCCGGCGCGCTCGACGAGATCGCGGCCCAGCTCGTCTCGGGAGACGCCGCTCGCCTGGAGCACGTCCGCCGCGCCGTCGCCCGCGCCGTGGGCCCCAACGGCGCGCTCATCGCCGCCCTCGGCCACCGCCTCGCGTGGCTCGTGCCCGACACGGACGGCCCTCAGCGGGACGAGGGCGTCTCCGCCGCCGCCGCGCGCCTGCTCGACACCGTCGAGCGCTTCGTGGTCGCGGTCGCCGCCGCCGCGCCGCCCCTGGTGTTGGCGCTCGACGATCTTCACCGCGCCGACGCGGAGACCACGCGCCTCTTCCGCACGTTGACCAGCGCGCAGGACGCCCGCCACCTGCTGATCGTAGGCGGCTGGCGCCCCGACGACGACGGCGCGGCGCCGTTCAATGAGGCCGGGGCGTCCGTGACGTCGCCGACCGACCCGTCGGACGGGGGCGCCCTCCGCGTGACCCTGGCGGGATGGGGGTCCGAGACGCTCGTCCAGGCCATCCGAGTGGCCTACGGGGACCTCGGCGCTGGCGAAGCGCCCCTGTCCCGCCTCGTCCAGCGGCGGACGCAGGGCAACCCGTTGTTCGTCCGGGCCTGGCTGCGGCATCTCCAGGCGGCCGGCGCGATCGTCCCCGATGCCCTCGGCGGACGCCGGGTCGACCTCGGATTGGCCGCCACCCTGGACGTGGGCGTCGGCGTCGCGGGCATGCTCGTGAAGCAGCTGCAGGCGCTCCCGGAGGACGTTCGCAGCCTGCTCGCGGTGGGCGCGCGCATCGGCGGCACGTTCCCGTCCGGCCTCGCGGGGCGGGCGCTCGACCGGGAGGACGCCGAGGCCCGCCTCGCCCTCGCGGCCGACGCGGGGATCCTCTCCCGTGTGGACGACGGGTGCTGGCGCTTCCTGCACGATCGCCTCCAGCAGGCCGCGCTCGAGCTGCTGGACGGGGCCGCCGCGGCGCCGCTCCACGCGCGGCTGGGCGCGCTGCTCTTCGCCGCGTTGGACCCCGAGCCCGAGGCCGAGCCGCTGCTGCGGGCGGTGCACCAGCGCCTGTTGGGCGTCTCCGCCCTCCACGCGCCGTCCGAGCGGGCCGAGCTCGTCCGGTCCTGCCTGCGGGCGGCGCGGGTCGCGCGGACGACCGGGGCGTTCGCGGCCGCGCTGGGCTTCGTCGACGGCGCGGTGGCGCTCCTGCGGGACCCCGCGCTGCGGCTTCCGGACGAGGCCGCCGCCCTCTACCTGGAGGGCGCGCGCGCGGCCGTCCTCGCGGCGCCCGACCGCGTCGACACGCTGATCGACGCGTTGCTGGCCGAGACGACCGACCCCGAGATCGTCGCGACCGCGCTGGAGCTCCGCGTCGATCACGAGGTGTCCCGCGGCGACACGAACGCCGCGCTCGTCGCGACGCGCGTCGCGTTGGAACGCCTCGGCTACCACCTCCCCGAGCGGGTCGGCAAGGGGCACGTCGTGCTCTCGCTCCTCCGCGCGAAGTTCGCCCTTCGCGGGCGCACCCCCGCGATGTTGCTCGCGTTGCCCGAGGTCACCGACGCGCGGGCCGCCGCGGCGCTCCGCGTGCTCCTGCGTGCCTCGACCGCGGCGTACCTCGCGGATCCCGACCTCTTCGCCTTCTTGTGCGGGGAGATGGTGCGGCTGGGGCTCCGCGCGGGCGCGTGCCCAGGCACCGCCTGGGGCGTCCTGGTGTTCGCGATCCTCCAGTCGACCGCCCTGCGCGACCCGGCCGGGGGCTACCGCCTCGGCGAGGCCGCGTGCGCGATGCTCGCGCGGTACGCACCGCACGGGCTCGCGGCGAAGACCGGCTCCGTCTGGTACGCCACCCAGCATCCCACGCACCATCCCCTCCGCGACTCGCTCGCCCCGCTGCGTGCCCTCGTACAGGAGGGCCTCGCCGAGGGCGATCCGCTGCACGCGGGCATCTGCGCCACCTTCTACCTGAACCACCTCGTGTTCTCCGGCGAGCCCCTCGACCGGGTGGTGGAGGAGGTCAACCGCGTGAACGAGCGGCTGCATCGGCACCGTCAGGACATCGCCGTCGAGACCAGCGCGCCCTTCGTGGCCCTCGCGCGCAGCCTCGAGAGCGGGCTCCCCCCCGTGGACGCCCCGCGGGACGGCGCGGCGCGCCCCTACCAGGTCTTCACGGTCAACTTCTGCGGCTGCGTGCGGGCCGTGTTGTCGGGGCGCGACGCCGACGCGCTCGCGTTTGCCCGCCTCGCTGATCCCGCCCGGGAGGCCGTGCGCGGTACGGTGAACGAGCCGCTGTTCCACTTCTACGCGGCGGTTGCCGCCGGTCGCCAGCTCGCGTTCGGGGCGGTCCGTGACCGCGCGACCTTGCGGCGCCTCCGGGTCGGGCTCGCGGAGATGCGGCGGTGCGCGCGCACCAACCCGGTCGACTACACGAGCCGGGTGGCGCTCCTCGAAGCGCTCGACACCTGCGTGCGTGGGAACCCCGCCAGCGCGCTGGCCGAGCTGGACGCCTCCGTGCGCTCGGCGCGCTCGCGCGGGGCGCCCCACGAAGCGGCGCTCGCGTTGGAGACCGCGGCGCTCCTGCACGACGATCTCGGCGCCGAGGAGTCGAGTCGCCTCCTCCGGACCGCCGCCGCCGCCGCCTGGACTGCGTGGGGCTCCGCGTCCCTCGCATCCGCCGCGGGGGCGCGCGTCGGCGTCGCGTCGGGCCGCCTGCCCGTCGTCGCGGCGCCCGGACCCGACATCGAGGTGGTCCTGCGTGCCACCGAGGCGCTCGCCAGCGAAGTCGGCCGGGACGCGCTCCTGGCCTCCCTCGTCCGGCTCGCCGCGATGCAGGCGGGCGCGGAGCGTGTCGTCCTCGTGGGGGTGGAGGGCGAGGAGCTGCGCGTTCGTGCCGTCTACGAGCAGGGCGCGGTGGTGCTCCTCTCGGGCCAGCCGCTCGCCGAGTTCGACCGTGCGTGCGCCACCGCCGTGCGCCTCGCGGCCCGCACCGGCGAGCTCGTCTCGGAGCCCGACGCGAACCGGCCCGAGGCGTTCGGGCACGACCCGTGGGTGCGCGCCTCGGGCGTGCGCTCGGTGCTCGCGCTGCCCGTCTTCTTGCGCGGCGCCCTCGAGAGCGTCCTCCTCCTGGAGCACACCCATCGCTCCGCGGCCTTCGTGTCCACCGCCGGCACGTCATTGCGCGTGCTGGCCTCCGTGGCCACCGCCCTGCTGGAGAACGCCGGGCTGCTGGCGACCCTGGAGACACGCGCGGCCGAGCTCCACGCCGCCAACGCCACCCTCCACGCCCACAGCCTCCTCCTGGAGGGGGCCGTGCGCGCGCGCACCGCCGAGCTGGACGCGCTCACCCGTCTCCAGTCATCGGTGCTCGACGCGCTCTCCGAGGGTGTCTGCGGCATCGCCGCCGACGGCCGGGTCACCTTCGCAAATCCCGCCGCCGCCTCGCTCCTGGGGCTCCCCATCGCCGCGCTGGTGGGCGCGCCCTTCCACGACACGTTCCACCTTATCGACAGGGCCGACCTGGGAGCGTGCCCGTTGTGTGCGTCCGCCTCGCCGCTCCAGGACGTCCCGGCCCGCCTGCGCCGGAGCGACGGCGAGGACCGGTGGGTCGAGTGCGCGGTCCAGCCGACCGGCGCGGGAGAGCGGGTCCTGTCGTTTCGGGACGTGGGGCGGCGCCGCGAGCTGGAGACGCAGGTGCGGCAGAGCCAGAAGATGGACGCCATCGGCCTGTTCGTCGGCGGGGTCGCCCACGAGTTCAACAACCTCCTCACGCCGATCCTCGGGCGGGTCGACCTCGTCCGGGTGTCCCTCGGCCAGGATCACCCGCTCCAGGAGTCGCTCGCCAGCCTCGAGCAGGCCGGGGAGCGCGCGGCCGATCTCGTGCGGCAGCTCCGGGCGCTCGGCCGCCAGACCCAGCTGGAGCGCCGGCCCATCGAGCTCGCGGCCGCGGTCGACGAGGCGCTCGCGCTCGTCCGTCCCACGCTCGACCGCCGCGTGACCCTCACCTCCACCTTCGACGACAACACCTGGGCGCTCGCGGATCCCGGCCAGGTGCGGCAGATCCTCGTCAACCTCTGCCAAAACGCCCGCGACGCCGTGCTCGGCGATGCGGTCGGCGACCGCCCGACGATGATCGACGTCGGGGTGCGCCGGATCGTCGTCACCGCGGACGACGCCGCCCGCGACCCGTCGGCCTCCCCCGGCGCGTGGGTCGTGCTCGACGTGGCGGACACCGGCGCCGGGATGTCCCCCGAGGTGCTCGCCCGCATCTTCGAGCCCTTCTTCACCACCCGGCGCGTGGGGAAGGGGGCCGGGCTCGGCCTCGCGGTGCTCCACGGCATCGTGCAACAACACGGTGGCTGGGTGTCCGTCCGGAGCGCGGTGGGCGAGGGGACCCGCTTCCGGTGCGCGTTCCCGCCCACCCCACCCCCTGGACACGTCGCGGCGCCGGAGGCCCACCCGCCCGCGCCTCAGCCCGGCGGCCGCCACCGGATCCTGGTCGTGGACGACGAGGCCCTGGTGCGCAACGTGACGCGCAGCGCGCTCGAACACTACGGCTACGTGGTCGAGGAGGCGGTCAGCGGCGACCGCGCGCTCGAGCGCCTCCGGGACGCCCCCGCGCTCGACCTCGTCCTGCTCGATCGGATGATGCCCGGGCTCGACGGCTGGGGCACGCTGGCGGCCATCCGCGAGCGCTGGCCGACGCTCCCGGTCATCCTCATGAGCGGCTTCGACACCACCGCCAGCGACACGCGCGCCTCGCCGCCGGACGCCCACGTGAACAAGCCCTTCCACGTCCGCGAGCTCATCGCCGCGGTGCGGCGGGTCATCGGCGAGCGCCCCGCTTCGTAGGCCGATCCGAGCTCACCCCCCCCTTCTCACCCGGCCTGGAACCACCCGACGACCGCCTCGGGCGCGCTCTCCAGCCACGCGTGGCCCTCCGCGTCGTCCACCACGCGCTCCGTCGTGATGCCGTCTTCTTCGAGGGCGCCCGCGTAGTCCTCCATGGTGCCGATGGGCACGATGGAATCGGCGCCGCCGTGCAGGAACAACACGGGCGGGTGATCCGTGGGCAACGCGGGGACGACACACAGCGGCCCGGCGCACGTGGCGTAGGAGGCGGACTGGATCGCGAGCGCGCGGAAGCGCCCCGGGTAGGCCACGGCCATCCGGCTCGTCATGTAGCCGCCGCTCGAGATGCCGGCGGCGAAGAGGCGGTCGGGGTCGAGGGGGCCGAGCTCCCCGGCGTCGAGCGCGTCCAGGATCCCGACCATCAGCCGGTGATCGGGCGAGGCGGTCCACGCGAAGGACCACGGCGCGATGTTCGTGTCCCAATACGACGCGCCCTCGTAGCGGGCCTCGGGCGCGATCACCGCGAAGCCCGCGGCGAGCAGCGCCGCCGTGACGCGCGCCTGGTGGAGCCCGCCGAAGAGGTCGCCCGCGTGCCCCTCCCAGACCCCGCGCGTGTCGAACGACCCCTGGAACAGGATCGTGGCGGGCCAGCCCTCGGTGGGCGCCTCCCCCGCGGGGGTCTGGACGTGCACCTCGCGGGAGGCGAGGCCGGCCCGGAAGTGGATCGTGGCGTGCTCGCACGACACGGAGTCCTCCGTGACCTCGCATCGGGCCTCCGGGTCGAGCGCCAACGTCTGCGCGCCGACGCCGAAGGCGCAGCCGCCGAGGAGCAGCAGCGCTGTCACCGGATGCACGGGGCGGCGCCGAACAACACCTCCCACTGCCGACGATCGTGCGCCGGGAGGATCACGAGGTCCGGATCGGCCCGATGGAGCTGCCAGAGCTGCTGGATCTGTTGATCGGTCGCGTCCCGGTCGCTGTCGAAGGAGGACGCGATCCACCCCTTCGGCTCCCGGGCCTCGTAGCCTTCGCGCACCCACACGGTGTCGCCCACGTGGAACAGGCGCCGCCCGTCCGCCAATCGCAGGAGCGTGCCGACGCTGCCGGGCGTGTGGCCGGGCATGGGCACGATCACGGCGGAGCCGTCGCCGTAGAGGTCCCACGAGGCGGGGTAGGGGCCGATCGGGGGGCCGTCGAACACGATGGGGCGGCCGCGCGGCCCGAGCGCACGGGCCTCGGCGGGGAGGAAGCTGCCCTTGCCGCCGGCGGAGACCGCGGAGGCCTCCTCCAGCTCGGCCGACGGCGCCCAGATCGGCACGCCGGGCAGATCGAGCAGCCCGCCGAGGTGGTCGAAGTGGCCGTGGGACACGATCGCGCCCTTCAGCCCCGCCGGGTCCACGCCGGCGAGGCGCACGGCCTCTTCGGGGGTGCCCGTGCGTGTCCAGCCCTTCGACGCCTGGCGCATCGCGAACCCGACGAGCCCCTTCACGTCGCGCATGGACGCTTCGTACCCGAGCCCCATCCCGCCATCGACGAGCCAGGTGCCGCCGGGGTGATCGAGGAGCAGGCCGCTCTGCGTGCTCGGCACGTCCTCCTTCAGCGCGCCGTGGGCGACCACCATGCCCTTCGGCAGGGTGCCGGTGGCGAACTCGACCCGGCACACGACGAGGGCCGCGCCGCCCAGGCCGGGCGTCCCCATCGGAGAGGGGGCGGTGGCGGCCGTTTCGGGCTCGGCGATGCGATGGCCACAAGCGAGGGCGAGGAGGAGGAGCATGCGCCCCTCTTACCCCGTCTTCGCCAGGTCTCCCCCCGCGAGCGTGCCCGCGAGCGCGCGCCCGGTCCAGCTGGCCTTCACCTTCTGGACCTTCTCCGGCGTGCCCTGCGCCACGACCTTCCCACCGAGCTCCCCGCCCTCGGGCCCCATGTCCACCACGTGGTCCGCGTGCCGGATCACGTCGAGGTGGTGCTCGACCACGATGACGGTGTTGCCGGCCTCGACGAGGCGGTCGAACACGGTGACGAGCTTCTCGATGTCGGCGAGGTGCAGCCCGGTGGTGGGCTCGTCGAGCACGTAGAGGCACCGCTTCTGGCGCGCCGCCAGCCCGCAGGCGAGCTTGACGCGCTGGGCCTCGCCGCCGGAGAGCTCGGTGCCGGGTTGGCCGAGCCGCACGTAGCCGAGCCCCACGTCCACCAGGGCCTGGAGCGGGCGCGCGATGGAGCGGTGGGCGGAGAAGAGCTCCAGCGCGTCGTCGACGCGCAGGTCGAGCACGTCGGCGATGGAGAGGCCCTTCCAGCGCACCTCCAAGGTCTCGCGTGCGTAGCGGCGGCCGGAGCACGCGTCACAGCGCACCCACACGTTGGAGAGAAAGTGCATCTCCACCAGCTCGCTGCCATACCCCCCACACACCGAGCAGCCGCCCGACTTGGTGTTGTAGGAGAACCGGCTGATGTCGTACCCGCGCTCCTTGGCGGTGTTGGTCGCGGCGAAGAGCGCGCGGAGCGGATCCATCACGCCCGCGTAGGTGGCGGGGGTGGAGCGCGGGCTCCGCCCGATCGGGCTCTGGTCCACCACCGCGAACGACCATTCGCCCTCGGGGAGCGTGACCTTTGCCGGCACGTCCCGCCCGGCCAGCCCGCCGACGAGAAGATCCATGATCAACGTGCTCTTGCCGCTCCCGCTCACGCCGGTGATGGCGATGAGCGTGTTGCTGGGCAAATCCACGTTGACCTTGTTCAGGTTGTTCCGCGTGGCGCCCTTGATGCGGATGGGCTCGCCGCCAGCGCGCCGGGTTGTCGGGACCGGGATGAACCGCTCGCCGCGGAGCCACGCGCCGGTGATGCTCTCCGGGCCGAGCTTGTCGGGGGGCGCCGAGCCGATCACGCGCCCGCCGTACTCGCCGGCGCCGGGCCCCAGATCGATGACGTGGTCGGCGCGCCGGATGGTCTCCGGATCGTGCTCGACGACGACCAGGGTGTTCTCGTTGTCGGTCAGCTTCTCCAACGTGTCGAGCAGCCGCGCCGTGTCACGTGGGTGCAGCCCGATGGTGGGCTCGTCCAACACGTAGATGACACCTGTCAACCCGCCGCCGAGTTGGGAGGCGAGCCGGATGCGTTGGGCCTCGCCGCCCGACAACGTGTCCGCCGTGCGGCCCAGCGTGAGGAACCCGAGCCCGACGGACGAGAGGAACCCGAGGCGCGCGCGCACCTCGCGCAGGGGCTGCTCCGCGATGCGGGCGTCGAGCGCGTGGAGCTTCAGACCGGTGAACCACGTGCTCGCCTCGTCGACCGTCATCGCGCCGAGCGCGCCGATGCCCATGCCCGCGAAGCGTACGGCGAGCAGGCCCTCCTTGAGGCGGCCGCCCTTGCAGCCGGGGCAGGGGACGTAGACGCTGCCGAGCAGCTGGCGCCCGATGCCGTCACACGCGGGGCAGGCGCCCAGCCAGTGGTTGAAGCTGAAGTGCCGCGGCGTGAGCGGCTCGGTGTGGATGCGGCCGTGATCCGGGCACTGAGCGGCTTGTGCCAGCGGCACCGTGGCCGTGGCGCCGTGGAAGGTCGCGCGGTCGTGCCCGAAGCGGTACGCCAGCGCGATCGCCTCGGCGACACGCGCGCGGTCGACGTCGTTGGGATCGAAGCGGTCGACGACGACGGCCGCCACGGTCTCCACGGTCTCGAGGTCGACCTCCTTCCCTCCGCTCTGCTTTCCTCCGGAACCGGCGACCCACCCGCGCACGAACCCCTGCTCCCGCAACCAACTCGACTTGGTACCCGCCGGCAGCTTCGCCACGAGGCGGCCCTTGCCCGGCCGCGTGCGCGCGAGGTGATCGGCGCCGCCGCTCGGCCCGAACGCGCGCACCTCGGCGTCACACGTGGGGCAATGGGGCACGCCCAGGTTGGCCCAGAGCAGGCGGAAGTGGTCCTGCAGCTCGGTCACCGTCGCAACCGTGGACCGCGCGTTCCCCCCGCTGTTGCGCTGGTCGATGGCGATCGAGGGCGCGAGCCCGCGCACCGAGTCGACCGGGGCGCGGTCGAGCCGGCCGAGGAACCGCCGCGCGTAGGTGGAGAGGCACTCGACGTAGCGGCGCTGGCCCTCGGCGAAGATCGTGTCGAACGCGAGGGAGGTCTTCCCCGAACCGCTCACGCCGGTCACGACGGTCATCTTCCCGCGGGGCAGCGACACGTCGATGCCACGGAGGTTGTTGCGCCGGGCGCCGCGGATCTCCAAATCGCCGCCGCCGGTGCCGTAGGACGCGGGCGGGCGCTCGGCGGCGAAGGCCACGGGCTGGCCCCCGAAGTCCTTGAGCGCGGCGAGCACGTGGCCCGTGGGGGTGTCGGTGCGCGCGATCTGCTCGGGGGTGCCGACCGCGAGCACGCGCCCGCCGCGGACGCCGCCCTCGGGGCCCATCTCGATGAGCAGGTCGGCGGTCTTCACCAGATCCGTGTTGTGCTCGATCACGAGCACGGTGTGGCCCACCTCTACCAGGGCCTGGAGCGCGCCGACCAGCACGCGCACGTCCTGGAAGTGCAGGCCGGTGGTCGGCTCGTCCAGCAGGTACACCGTGCGCCCGATGGCCTCGGTCCCGATGGCGCCGCGCTTCTTGACGGGCGGGCGGTGCAGCTCCGACGCGAGCTTGAGTCGTTGGGCCTCGCCGCCGGAGAGCGTGGTGGCGGTCTGCCCGAGGTGCACGTAGCCGAGGCCCACGCGCGCCATGGTCTCGAGGATCCGGCTGAGCTTCTTGTGCGCCGAGAAGAACTCGACCGCCTCCGCGATGGTCATCTCGAGCACGTCGGCGATGGACTTGCCCTTCCAGAGCACCTCCAATGTCTCCCGGTTGAAGCGGCGCGTGCTGCACGTCTCGCAGGGGATCTCGACGTCGGCGAGAAAGCTCATCTCGATCGTGCGCACGCCGGCGCCCTGGCACGCCTCGCACCGCCCGCCCGCCACGTTGAAGCTGAATTGTCCCTTGGCGTAGCCGCGCAGCTTCGCCTCGGGGAGCGACGCGTACAGGTCCCGAACCAGATCCCACGCGCCCGAGTAGGTGGCGGGGTTGGAGCGAGGCGTGCGGCCGATCGGCTGCTGGTCGATCTCGATGACCTTGTCGATCGCGTCGGAGCCGACGAGGCTCCCGCTGGTGAGGCCCTTCTCGATGACATCGAACAGGAGCGTGGACTTGCCCGAGCCGCTCACGCCCGTGAACACCGTGAACGTGCCGAGGGGGATGTCGAGATCCACGTCCTTGAGGTTGTTGGAGCTGGCGCCGCGCACCTTGAGCACGCCGCCGTCTCCCTTTCGGCGGGTCGCCGGGAGCGGGATCGTGTCCTCGTCCCGCAGGTAGCGCGCCGTGGCGGTGTCGAGCTGGATGAAGCGCGAGGGGTGGCCCTCGCCCACGAGCACGCCGCCGAGCCGACCGGCGCCGGGCCCGATGTCGACGATGTGATCGGCGCATTCCATCGTCTCGCGGTCATGCTCGACCACGACCACGGTGTTCCCCGCGTCCCGCAGGGCGATGAGCGCGTCGAGCAGCCGGCGGTTGTCGCGCGGGTGCAGGCCGATGCTCGGCTCGTCGAGAACGTAGGTGACACCTTGCAAGCCGCTGCCGACACACGCCGCGAGGCGGATGCGTTGGGCCTCGCCGCCCGAGAGCGTGCGCGCGCTGCGATCGAGCGAGAGGTAGCCGAGGCCGACGTGCTCCAGGAATTGGATGCGCTCGCGGATCTCGCGCACGATGCCCTCGCCGATCTTCGCCTCCGTCTCGGAGAGCATGACGCCCTCGAAGAACAGCCGTGCGTCCTCGACCGTCATGCGGCTCGCGTCGTGGATGCCCTTGCCGCGGAAATCGACGGCCAACGCGATCGGGTTCAGACGCTTCCCCACGCACGTGGGGCACACCTGCGGCGCGTCCGCGTCACGGGGGGCGGGGACCAGGCGCTTGCCGACCTGGATGACCGCGCCGATGCCCATGCACGTCGGGCACGCGCCCTGGGGGGCGTTGAACGAGAAGAGGCGCGGCTCCAGCTCGGGGATGGAGATGCCGTGGTCCGGGCACGCGCGCTCGATGGCGTGGAGCGTGTATTCGTCGGGATCACCGCCGGCGCCGGACAACAGGATGCTCACGACGCCCTCCGCCATGCGGAGCGAGCGCTCGATGGCCTCGACGAGGCGCGGCCGATCGGAGAGCGAGAGTGTCAGGCGGTCGATGACGAGCTCGACGGTGTGCTTCTCGTAGCGGGCGAGCTGGACCGGATCCTCCAGCAGCCGCACCTCCCCATCGATGCGGGCGCGGAGCCACCCGTCCTTCGCCCACTTCTCCAGCTCGGCGCGGTATTCGCCCTTGCGGTCGCGGATGACCGGAGCGAGCACGTGCGCGCGGCGGCCCTCGGCCTCGCGGAGGAGCTGATCCGCGAGGTCCCCGGGGCTGCGCCGGGCGATGGCGCGCAGGCAGAGCGGGCACCGCGGCGTGCCGATGCGGGCGTAGAGCAGCCGCAGGTGGTCGTAGATCTCGGTGATGGTGCCGACGGTGGACCGCGGGTTGCGGTTGACGGTCTTCTGGTCGATCGAGAGGGTGGGGGAGATACCCTCGACCTTGTCGACGTCGGGCTTCTCCATCTGGCCGAGGAACTGCCGCGCGTAGGGCGACAAGCTCTCGAGGAACCGGCGTTGTCCCTCCTGGTACAACGTGTCGAACGCCAGCGACGACTTGCCGCTGCCGCTGACCCCGGTGACGACGATCAGCGCGTCACGGGGGAGATCGAGGTCGATTCCGCGGAGGTTGTGCTCACGCGCGCCACGGATGGTGATGGTACCGGACATGCCCCGCGGCTTAACGTGGTACTGCACGGGTGTGCAGGGGCTCGGGCGTGTCCCGCGTCACCAATCCTGCGCGGCGAGCAGGTCCCGGATCCGTTCGAGCGGTACGCCCAGCGCGCGGAGCGCCTCGCGGACCTCCGGCTCCAGTGCGCCGCCGCGCCGTAGCGCGTCCGCCATCCGGGGCGCGCTCCACCCCGACCGCCGGAGCGCGTCGAGCGCGGGGGAGGGGCCCACGCCGTTCTCACGCAGCGCATCGAGGAGGTCGGCATCCGACCAGCCCCCGTGGGACATCGTCGCGGCGGCGTCCGCGATCGGGGTGCCCGCGTCCAGCAA
This sequence comes from Myxococcota bacterium, assembly GCA_040386535.1. Classification (GTDB taxonomy): domain Bacteria; phylum Myxococcota_A; class UBA796; order UBA796; family SXON01; genus CAJBVW01. The sequence goes on from JAZKFH010000013.1 coordinate 275,396, forward strand.
CAGCAGCACACACTGGCTCGCGGGGAAGCCGAGCTCGCGCGCGACCGGGATCCACACGTCCGGCGGCTCGTGCGCGGACACGTGTCGGACGGGCTCCCAGAGGGCCGTCCCCGCGCGGCCGCGTAGCTCCCACGCCAGCTTCAGGTACCGGAGGGACGGCGCCGCGCCCGCGTCGAGCGGGTGCTCGAGGACGCGGGCGATCCAGGTGGCCGCGAGGTCGGGTCCCACCTCGGCCTCGGCGTCGTCGAGCAGTTGGGTCCACGAGCCGCGGTGGACGAGGCGCTCACGTTGGAGGGCCGGTGGAAGCCAGACCAACTGTGTCAACGTACCGAGCGGCCACTGCTCGATCACCGTGGCGAGCGCGCGGTCCACCTCCCAGGGGGACAGGCACCGCTTCGCGACCTCCACCGCTGCGTACCGTGACCTCTGTCATCCACCCAGAGGCGCGATCCACCACGGCCTGCGCGGCCTCGTCTCCGCCGGTGACGGCGCAGAGGGTGTCGAGCCAATACTCCTCTTCGCCCTCGAGCAGGAACGTCGACATGCCCTCTCCGGCGGAATCGCGGTCGTCCCAGAAGTCGTGCAAGCACTCGACGCGCCCCACCACCTCTTCCAGCGGGACTCCCCGCTCGATCGCGCCCCGCGACAGCTCCTCGAACGTGCCGCCCCGGCGGTGGATGTCGGCGAGCAGTTCGGGAAGATCGGGGTGCATGGGTGGGAGGCATAACGTTACTCCGCGCGCATGGGACTCGACTGGAACCCCGGAAACAAGCCACTCCCGGGCCGGGAGGCCGAGGCGGCGACGCTGCGGGCGGCTATCCTCGCCGAACCGTCCGTGGAGACGGTGGGGGATGCGTGGACCTGGCACGCGATCATCGCCGCGGCCATCCTCGCCCTCGCGGCGTGGGGCATCGGTTGGTTCGAACATCCGGTGCGCTCCGGCTTCGTCCTGTGCACCTTCTACTTCCTCGTGGGTTGGCCGATCTACGCCTGGTGGAGAGGGCTGGAGCCGCGAGCGGCGGTCGTCTACGTCACGACGGGCATCTGGCACCCCGTCGCCGCGTACGGGCTCCTCGGGTTCGTCCTCGTGCGCCGAGGATGGCCGCTCCGCCTGGACCCGCCCACGGACCCGTCCATGTCGCTTTGGCTTGGTTGGTTTGCCCCCAACGCCATCGCGACGTTTTGTGCGGTGTTGATGGCACTGGGAGTGTGGGCGTATGGGTGGCGGTTCTTCGACCCTCGCCGGCTGCGGTACTCCGGTGAGCGCGACGCCCTGCGGGCGCGCTTCTTCGAGCTCTCGCTCGCCGCGTACACCACCGTCGGTGCGCCCATCGTCGGCCACGACGCCTCGGCGGACGCGTGGATATTGGAGGTGGCGCGGCGCCCCCGCGACGGGCAGGTTCCCACCGAGGAAGAAGTCGTGGCAAAGGTGCGGAGCTTCGCGGGGTACCGCGTGCTCGCCCTCGCACCGCCGAGCGACGGCCTCCCCGTGTACTGCAACGCGATCCTCAACCCACACCTGGAGTTGGTTTCCTTTCGCGCGGCCTTCCTGAATGATTGTGAGGACGTGATCGGCGCCGATTTGCTTGCCTCCGCCCGCCGCCCGATGAGCGCCGACAAGCTCGTGGCGTACGGCAACGCGCTGTTGGAGCGTGTGCGCGCCTGGGCTGTGGCCCACGGGGTGTCCGAGATGGAGCACCGTCGGGACCCTCCGGACGACCTGGAGTCGCCCGCGGGCCGCGCGCACATCGGGTTCTCCGCGGCGAAGTGGTGCTTGTATTGGGGCGGGAGGGGGCACGGGTTGGATCCGTGGGCTTAGGGCGGCATCCCTTTCGGGCCCCCACCGCGGCGCACCGACCCGACAGAACGTGCGTCACGACCGGTCGTGAGGCGAGATCTGTCGGGTTTGGGTTTGCACGCGGCGCCGCGCGCACCCAAACCATCTTCATCCACAAGGCGATGCGCCGAGGAGGTAGGGTGCACCTCATGCTCCTCCTCATCGCCCTCGCCGCCGCCGAGCCCCAGGCACAGGTGTTCGGCGGCATCGGGATCTCCGTCGATCCGGCGGCCGAACATCCCCTCGGCCTCTTCGTCGACACCTCCATCCGCGTGCTCGTGGACATGCAGGTTCTGTTCGGCCAGGAGATCGGCGCGCACCTTCAACTCCGCGCCCCCGGGCTTCGCCGCGTGGAGCCGTGGCTGCTCGCGACGGTGGGCGCCGGGTCCTACTCGCTCGAAGACGGGGGCTTCATCCCCTGGTCCGCGGTGTCGGCCCACGCGGGGATCGGGTGGTCCGAGCGCGCCTGGGCCTGGCGTGCGGGCGGCGGCTTCGAGAAGAACCTCTCGAGCGCCTTCGTCTACCGGCCGGTGACACCCACGTCACGTAGCGTGTGGACCGGCACCCAGTGGATGGCAATCCAGGCCCAAGGGGGCGTCATCGGGCGGTTCGATTCCAGCCTGCTCGCGGTGGCGGTGGACACCGGGCTGCGGTTCCAGCCGATGATGGTGGGCGACAATTGATCCTCATCGCCCTCCTGTCCGCTTGCACCGGAGCGGACTGCCCGAACACAGACGCCGAGCGCACGGAGTTCGCCCGCCAATACGGGACCCAACTCTACGACTACTACGTCACGTGCCTGGAGCCGGGCACGTACGCGCCGGACACCCTCGAAGGTGTCGTCGCGTTCGTGGAGCAACGCGCGATGCTCCTCGAGCGGTGCGGCGGCGCCTACGACCGGTGCGCCGCCGCGCTGTGCCTGGAGGAGCTGGCCACGCGGTCGGATTGCCAGGTTCCCGTGATCTGCGAGCTCGACGGGACCCTGTTCACACCGGCCTGCGAGCACCAGGACACCGCGCGGTAGAGGCTACCGACCCCCCGACCCCGACCCGTCCTTCCCACCCGAGCGCCACACGCCGGGCGTGACCTCCTTCGCGTCGGAATTGCGGGGCCGCAGGGCCTCGCCGGTCTTCGGCCACTCGCCCCAGGTCGCTCCGCCCGCGCGGTTGTCGAAGTTGCTGCCGCCGCTGGCGGGGCCGCGCGGACCATTGCCGCGGCTGCCACCACCGCCACCACCGCCGCCGAAGCCGCGCCCACCACCGCCGCCGGAGGGCCCGCGCCCGCCGCCGCCACCACCACCGCCGCCGCCGCTCGGACCCCGATTGGCGCTCGGCCCGGGCCCGCGCCCGCCGCCGCCACCGCCGCCACCGGGAGCCGGCGCGCCGGTCTTGCGGGCCTGCTTGGCCTGGGCGCGCGCGCGCTCGTCGGACTTGCGGGCGCGGATGGCCGCGATGCGCTCGCCGATGGGGATCTCGAGGGCCTCTGTCGGGCGCTGGCCGTAGTCGAAGTCGTCGAGCTTCACGCGGTTGAGCTTGCGGCCGATGGCCTTCTCGATCGCGTACAGATCGTTCTCTTCCTCGGGGCACACGAACGTGAAGGCCTCGCCCGTCGCGTCGGCGCGCGCGGTGCGGCCCACGCGGTGGATGTAGTCCTCGGGCATGTGCGGCACGTCGAAGTTCACGACGTGCTCGAGCTGCTCCACGTCGATGCCGCGCGCCACGATGTCGGTCGCGCAGAGGACGCGGATGCTCCCGTCCTTGAAGGCCGCGAGCGCGTCGGTGCGCTGGGCCTGGCTGCGGTTGCCGTGCATGCGCGCGTTCGGGATGCCCTGCTTCTCGAGGTACTCGGAGAGGCGGTTCGTGCGGTGCTTGGTGCGCGTGAACACGATCACGTTGCCGATGGTGTCACGCTTGAGGAGCTCGACCAGCAGCGCGCCCTTGGCGGCCTGCGACACGGGGTAGACCACCTGCGTGATGCCCGTGGCCGGCGCGGCCTTGCGCTCGATGTTGAACGCGACGGGGTCCTTGAGCATCTCCTTCGAGAGGCGCTGGATCTCGTTCGGCATCGTGGCGCTGAAGAACAACGTCTGGCGTTGCTTCGGGATCTGCGCGAGCACGCGGCGCACGTCGGGGAGGAAACCCATGTCGAGCATGCGGTCGGCCTCGTCCAGGACGAGGATCTCCAGCTTGTCGAGGCGCGCGTAGGGGTTCTGCAGGTGGTCGAGCAGGCGGCCGGGCGTCGCGATCAGCACGTCCACGCCGTTGCGGAACGCGCGCTCCTGCGGGCCCATCGCGACGCCGCCGAACACCGAGGCGCCGGTCAGGTTGGTGTGCTTCGCGAGCAGCTCGAAGTGCTCCAGGATCTGCGCCGCGAGCTCCCGCGTGGGGGTGAGCACCAGCACGCGCGTGGTGCCGCGGGGCTTCTGCAGGAGGCGGTGCATGATCGGGAGGAGGAAGGCGGCGGTCTTGCCGCTGCCCGTCATCGCGGCGGCGAGCAGATCGCGGCCGGCCATCCCGGCGGGGATGGTCTGCTCCTGGATCGGCGTGGGGCGCGTGAAGCCGAGATCGGTGACGCCCTGGAGCAGGCGCGCGTCCAGGTCGAAGGTCGTGAAGTCCACTTTGGTCCTTGGTAGCGCGGCGGGCCCTCCCCCCGGATGGCGGAGTGCGTGCGCGCGCACGAGCGGCGTGGCGATTCGGCCCGGCGCTCAATCGCCGCCCATGTAGCCCGGGAAGGCCGCTCCGTCGTCCCCGTCAGCGCGCGGGCCGCTCCAGCACGGCGCAGGCGGCGCTCGCGCCCGACGTGCACGCGTCGCGCAAGGGGGCGTCGCCGTAGATGGCGCGGCCGTCGCCGAGCTCGTCGCACGCCCAGTCGTGCCGCTCGGTGCACGCCCGGACCAGGTGCCGCGCCGCGGTCGTCACGTCGCCTCGCAGCGACACGAGCAGGCTCGCGGCCTCGGCGCAGCTCTCCACGGCGTCACGATCGCAGCTCTTCTCCAGGATCGTGAGCGCCCGCCCTGGCGACGCCGCCGTGCCCTCGCCCCACTCCACGCGCAGGCCGAACTGGCGGCACGCGGGCTCGAAACCCAGGCGACAGCTCCGCTTCCAGGCAGCCAGCGCCGCGCGTTCCTCGGAAGCGTCGCCCCGGCCCCGTGACGCGGCCTCGCCGGAGTCGGCGCCCTTCAACGCGGCCAGATCGGCGCACGCATCCACCGAGCCGAGCTCGCACCCCCGGGCCAGGGCGGCGCGCGCCGCGATCGGGTCCTCGTGCGGCAGGAGCGCCAGCGTGTAGCAGGCCATGGCCGCGCCGAGCTCGCACGCGCGCCGCATCGCGTAGTCCTGCTCGACGGCGTCGGTGCTGTACAGCGAGAGCTGATCGCACGCGAACGCGCTCCCGCCCGCGCACGCGGCCCGGTGCCCGGCCGCCAACGTCGCCCCCCCGGTCGCGTCCCCGAGCAGGATCAGGTTGTTGCACGAGAACCACCAGCCGCCCTCGCACGCACGCCGGTGCGCCGCGATCGCCGCGTCTCGCCGCCCCGCCGCCTCGTGCACCACGCCCGCGTCCGCGCAGGCCGCGGCCTCACCCGCGTCGCAAGCCGTCATGTACGCGCCGAGGAGGGATTCCTGCGCTGACGGCCGGGTCATCGCCCCGAGCACGTCCGAAACCGCGGCGTCGCGAGTGGGATCGGCCGCGAGGGCCGGAAGCGTGAGGAGGAGCACGTACGACATCGACGGCGTCTGCTTACCCCGCGCGCGGTAGGATGCGCCCATGAACGATCTTCGCGTCCGCATCGGCTTCTACGCCGCCGCCGCCTTCAACATCGTCGGCATGTTGGTGTTCACCCGCCTCTTCACCAACGACCTGCTCTTCGCCACCGACCCCGCCCTGTTCTCCCGCCAGGGCTGCGCCCTCGTGATCGTCTGGGGCCTCGCGTACCTCGCGCAGTCGCTGAGCTGGCGGGTGGCCCCGTGGATCAGCGCCGTGTTCGCGGTCGAGAAGGTGTTCTTCGCCGGCTCCTGGCTCGTCTGGATGATGGGCAACGCCCACCGCCTCCCCGAGATCGCCGCCGCCGACACGCTCGCGGGCTCGTTCTACGGGCTCTACGGCGTCGGGGATGCGCTGTTCGCCGGCTTCTTCGTGTGGGCGTTCCTCCAGGCGCGCAAGCGCTAGGTCACTCGGGCGCCCCGGCGCCTGTCGGCGCCGTCGCCGTGCTGCGGGCTCGGCCTCTGGCCTCGGTCCGGCGGCGGCCGCCGGGACCGCGCGCCCCGAGCGGCGCGCGCCCTCCGCATGGCTGGCGCGGTGGCGTTTCACTCGCGGAGGAAGTCCGACGCGCGGGCGCGCGCGATCCCCTGAAGTGAAGGTTGAAAGCACCGCCGAGCACAAACGCGGCAGAAGCATCCCGCGCTTGTTGCATTGGTCGAACACCGACAGTATCGTGCGGGCCCTTCGAACCAAAGGTGTCCGCATGCCCGGCAAGAGCAGTGTTCGTGAAGTCCTCGAAGCCCTCGGGCGCACTTCCGGTGGAATGAAGCAGAGAAGCGACGCGGTCGCGCTGCTCGGCATCCAGGTCGGCCGGGTCCAGGGGGCCAACGAGTTCGCGACGGTCGAGTCGCTGAGCGAGATCCGGGACGGCGCGCTCGAGGCCCTGAAGAACACCGCCACCTTGGGTACGACGGACGAGGTCGTCCAGTCCCACCGCCGGGCGCTCGACGACGTGATGCAGCCCCTCATCCGCCTGATCGACAACCGCGTGATCGAGGCGCGCAAGGCGCAGAAGGTGGGCCCGGAGAAGAAGAAGGCGGAGCCCGTCGTGGAGCCCGTCGTACAGCCCCTCGTGGAGAACGTCCCGGTCGTCCCGTTGCCGACAGGCCGGTCGAACATCCGCGCCGGGCTCCTGGGGGGCGACCTCAAGGACAAGATGAAGGAGCCGACGTTCCTCGGGGAGGTGAAGACCTGGCTGAGCAAGGCGGATCCGAGCGACCCGGAGGAGCGCAAGGACATGGTCGCGGCGATCAAGGCCATGGACCCGAGCGACCACGCGTCGCGCAAGGAGGCCTTCGAGCTCACCTTCGGGACGAAGATCCTCAAGAGCGAGGCGCGCACCTACGAGCCCGTCCTGCTCAGGAGCGGGAAGCCCTCCATGCAAGGGGGCAAGCCCGTGATGCGCGAGAAGCTGGACACCGACGCGCCGCTCAACCCGAAGGCGCTGGACGTGATGGCGACCGTGATGGCGGAGCTGCCCGCAGAGCACATGCCGAAGGGCTGGATGTTCGAGGGGCAGAACGCGGACTCCGCCACGCGCGGCTCCTACGACGACGACACCGACAAGGCCCAGATCCGGTTCTCCCTGCTCGACGCGGACGCCGACTTCGACGCCGACTACGCCGCGAACTGTGAGCCGGGCGACCCGCTCGCGAAGGCCAAGGCCTTCGACCTCATCGTGCGACACGAGTGCGGGCACAAGGCGGCCAGCCTGGTCCCCCTCGACGAGCTCACCGGCGCGGAGATGGGCGGCGCCTGGGTGCACCACGACACCGTCAAGAACGTGATCGACGCGCTGTCGGACACGTTCCAGGACTTCGTGACCAAGGTGCAGAAGGAGGGCGTGCCCGACGCCCCCACCATCCGGAAGGCCGTGGAGAACCCCGAGCTCGGCTTCGACGCCGGCGCCATCGCAGAGGCGCTCAAGCTGCCCGAGGACCGGGTGCCCGCGGACCACGTGCTCCTCCAGGTGCTCCAGCAGGGCGCGTTCAAGAAGTACCTGGTGGGGAGCAACCCCGTCGCCGTGGGCGATCGGATCTTCCTCATCGGCGGGCCCGCCGAGGGCAGCTGGCACAGCTTCTCGAAGACCGCCTGGGCGAAGCGCGTGTCCCTCTACCAGTACGCCGCCCCCAACGAGTGGTTCGCCGAGTTCTACGCCACGGCCAACAACGGGGACGAGGGCATCCGCGCCAAGGCGAAGGAGCACTACCCCGCCGCCTGGAAGTGGATGAACGAGCACAACTGCATCGTCGTCGGCCGATAGCCGACAGCGCCCTCTCCCCGCTCGCTCCGCGAGGCCCCTGGCCTCGGGGATGAGCCAACCAACTCGCTCCGGAGTCCCCTTTGGACAAGACCACCCTGACCAAACTGCAGGGCGCCATCGCCCAGGTGACGGACAAGCCGCAATACTTCGCCTTCATCCCCGCCGCGTCCATCGGCGGCGCGAAGCCGGAGCCGCTGCTGCTGATCAGCAAGCTCGCGCAACTCAAGCCGTCCAACGTGGTCGCCCAGGCCAAGACGCTGCTCGGCGTGACGCTCGCCAACGGGGCGAAGCCGATCTACAGCGGCACCGTCCGGAAGGGGAAGGTCGTGTTCCTCTTCGCGACCGACGCGGCCACCTCGGCCCCGCCGCTGGACATGGGCAAGGCGGCCAAGCAGATCCGTCAGTTCGCGACCACCGCCAGCCTCGCCCGGCTCAAGGGCTCCGTCATCACGTTGGGTGAGCCGGACGCCGCCGCCATCGCCGAGGGGGAAGGCGCCGAGAAGGATCCCACGCAGCAGCCCCGCGACACGACGGTGGACGCGTCGGGCGAGGATGAGGCCGAGGAGGAGGGGGCGAGCGAGCAGGCGGACACGTTCGCGGCGCGGCTCCGCAAGCTCAAGGCCGAGATCTCCGGCTCGCTGAACGCCGAGGTCAAGCAGAAGGCCGGCTTGCTGACCCTGGCCGTCCGGAGCCAGGACTTCGCCGCGGCCAACAAGACCCTCGACGAGATCGAGGCGCTCCTGGCCGGGCCCGCCGGCGCGAGCGCGGGGGAGGCCGCGCTGGCCGAGTGGCAACGGTCGCGCGCGCAGGTGGTCAAGTCGCTCAACGTCGTGGCGCAGGACATCGCGAAGGCGCGCCACGCGAGCTCCGCGAAGGCGATCATGGAGATCAAGGCCGTGCTCGCGAACCTCACCGCCGCGCCCACGACGGAGCGTCAGGTCGAGGAGCTGGAGACCTGGCTGGCGAACGACGAGGTCGTGGCCGACATCTGTGACCTCGCGGACGACTTCCGCGCCCCGCTCCTCAAGGCGCTCGCGGAGCTCCGGCCGCACGTCGGGTGACGATGTCCCCGCCTCCCTCCAATGAGCTGCTCAACCTCTTCTCCGTGCCCGTGGGTGTGTGCCGGGACGTGGCGGAGCCGGCCCTGTTGGAGCTGGGCGTGGACTGGATCCTCGGCGAGCGGGAGCGCGACCCGGGGATCCACGTCAGCAACGCGGGCGGGTGGCACTCGCGGCCCGACCTGCCGAACCGGGAAGAGCCCGTCCTCGACGCGCTCTTCGGCAGCATGGTCGAGGAGGTGCGGCGCTTCCATGGGCGGGTCTGCCAACCGCCGGACGCGCCCGACGCGCACCTCCGCATCGTCCTGCAGGCGTGGGCCACGGTGATGGAGCGCGGAGACCACGTGCACGTGCACGACCACGCCGATGCCCACTGGTCCGCCGTTTTGTACCTGGACGCCGGGGAGATGACCGGCGAGACGGACGGCCGGCTCTCCTGGATCAACCCTTCCGGCGGCCACCGCAACCCACCCGGCCGCCCCCTCTCGGCCACCAGCTTCCACCTGACCCCCGAAGCGGGGCTCCTGGTGATCTTCCCCGGGTGGCTCCGCCATAGCGTGTTCCCGTACGCCGGCACCCGCCCCCGCGTCGCGCTCGCCGCGAACTTCGAGCTGGCTCCGCGGCGGGGGGCTTCGTCGGGGGGGTGAGCGCCCTTCGCGCGCTCGGTCCGGGACTGACGGTCAGGCTCCGAGCCCCTCGTTCTACGGAACGTCGCTCTGGCCGTACTCCCAGTGGCCCCAGCAGCGCACGTCCGCGTCCGCCGTACGCCCGCACACGTGGTAGAAGTCCGTGTCGATGGCGACGTATTCACCCGGCGGCGGCGTCGTGGCACCCCAGCCGCTCGATCCCCAACACTCGACCGTTCCTTCGGCTGCCAGCGCACAGCTGTAGTCCCAGCCGGCCGCGACCGCGACCCAGGCGCCGGGGGGAGTGTCCCGCACCGCGTCGGCGTCACCCCAGCAGGCGAGCGTCCCGTCTGTCGCGACCGCGCAGGCGTGATACGCGCCCACCGAGACCGACTGAAAGGCGCCCGCGGGCACGGCTGCGGCGGTGAAGTCCCACCAGCCCCAGCAGTCGAGCGTGTTGTCGTCCCGCACGCCGCAATGGCCCCAGCCGCCGCCGTCGGTGGAGAGGAATGTCCCCGAGGGGGAGTCCATCGGCACGCTGTCATCCGACTGGCCCCAACAATCCACCGTGCCCGCGGCGTTCCGGCCGCACGCGTGCCAGCCCCCCGCGCTCACGTCGACGAACGGACCCGCGGGCTCCCGGCTGATGCCGCTGTCGTCCTGGCCCCAACACTCGGGCGTGCCGTCGGTGTGCAGCACGCAGGTGTGATCGGCGCCGAGGTCGTAGCTGGTGACCGGGATGCCCGGTGGGACGGCCTGGTCGTAGTCCCAGGAGGTGCCCTCGTCGACCCCGGCGACCGAGCCCAGGCCCCAGCAGGTCACCATCCCGTCGGCGTCCTGCGCGCACGAGTGGCTTCGGCCGGTGCGAACGCTCTCCCACGCGACGAACCGGCAGGAGGGCTCACACCCATCCTCCGAAACGGCGTTGCCGTCATCACACTGCTCCGTGCCCTGGACGATCCCGTCGGAGCAGACCTCGACGACACACTCGCTCGTGCAGCCGTCGTCCTCGTCCTGATTGTCGTCGTCGCATCCCTCCCCGCGCTCGGAATCCACGACGCCGTCTCCGCAGAAGGGGTCGGCCGGCCCCGAGTCGTGTCCCCACCCGGTGTCGATCCCGCCGTCGGTGTCGTCGTCTTCATCCGGATCCGTGTCACTCTCGGCCGCGGTGTCGCCTCCCGTGTCCGGGGGGCCCTCCCGCGGCGAAGTGTCGGCGTCGAGCGTGCAACCGAAGAGCAGGACGAGCAGGAGCATGGTCGACCATAGCCTCAGCCAACGCGCGATTCAAACACCCGCACGAACTCCCGCGGCGCCCGCTTGGTTCGAGTGCACCGCGTGGCCGCGTCCATGTAACAAACGGTGAACCCCCGCCGTGGCAAGTCCGTGGTGTTGGGGCCCGACCGGTGCCAGAGGTGGTTGTGCAGGAGCATCACGTCCCCGGCGCGCACGGGCACGGGGAGCGCGTGGGACTCGGCGTCCGCGGCGGCAGCCTTCTCCTTGGGGACGACGCCGCCGAGCGGGGTGGCGAGGCCGGGGAGGTGGCTGCGGGGGAACACCTCTACACACCCGGCGACCTTGGGCGCGTCGTCGAGCGCGGTCCAGATCTGGAGCTCCGGGTCCCGCGAGAGGCCCCAGAAGCGGCCCGCGTCCTGGTGCCACGGTAAATCGCTGCCGGTGCGCGGCGACTTGTTGAAGATGACCGCGCGGTACATCGTCACCGCGCCGGGGAGCACACGCCGCACGATCCGCTCGAACAGCGGGTTCTGGAGCCACGCGCGGAAGAGGGGATCCAATTCGAGCTTCTCGATCTTGCGGTAGGGTGTGTCCGGGCCCATCCACCCCTGGCCGAACGCGAGGTCCTCGTAGCGGCCGCTCGGGGCGTCGGGCTGGAAGAACAGGCCCGGGTAGCTCACCCGCCCCGAGGTGATATCGCTGGCGCGCGCGCGGAGCGATTCGAGGGTGGTGTCGCTCGCGACGGCGGGCAGCAGCGCCCAGCCCTCGGTGCGATAGGTCGCCAGGGTGTGATCGAGCTCGTCGTCGTCGAAGGCGCGGCGGAACATCAGCGTGCGTACCGCGCGTCGGTGCCCACCAGGTCGACATACACCGCGTCCACGCGGCGGCGGGTCGCCGGGTCGAGAGGGGCGTCGCGGGCGGCGATGGCGTCGTCGAGGTGGGCCACCGAGCCCGGGCCGACCAGCACGGAGTCGATCCCGGGGTGACGGAGCACGTTGGCATATGCGAGCGCGAGCAGCGACAGCCCCGCGTCGGCCGCGATGCCACGCAAATCCTCGACCGCCGCGAACAGCGCGCGTTGCCAATACCGGCGCCGATACAGCGTGTTGCCGTCGAAGCGCGAGCCCTTGGGCGGCGCCTCGTCGAGCTGCCGCACCCCCGCGAGCAGCCCGCCGGCGAGCGGGTTGTACACGGTCGTATGGATCGGGTGGCGCCGCGCGAACGCGAAGTATTCGATGTCGAGCTGCCGCACGAGCACGTTGTAGAGTTGTTGGGCCACGGCGGGCGGCGGCAGGCCCGCGGCGGCGGCCAGGGTGCGCAGCTCGAGGATTTGCCACGACGCGAAGTTGGACACACCCCAACGTTGGATCTTCCCGCGTTCGAGCAGCTCCGCGATGCCCGCCAACGTGTCCTCCATCGGCGTGTTCGGGTCGGGCGCGTGCAGGTAGTACAGCGCGATCGTGTCGACGCCCAGCCGCCCCAGGCTCTCGTCACACGCCGCCACCACGCGGGCCCGTGACAGCCCCTCGGCCTTCCCCGCCGCGCGCCCGAGCCCCACCTTGGTAGCAACGTCGAGGCCCGACCGCCCGCGGAGGAACGCCCCGACGATCCGCTCGGACGCGCCGTCCGTGTAGACGTTGGCGGTGTCGAACAGGTCGATGCCGGCGTCGACCGCGCGCGCCATGATCCGCGCGGCGTCGGCCTCGGCGGTGCGCTTGCCGAAGTTCATCGTGCCGAGGGTGAGCGGCGCGGCGCCCGGGACTGCGTCGGAGGTCGGGGCGCGCGGCGTGAAGTACGGTTCGGACATCCCGCCTCCTTAAGCCGCCCGACGCGGTGCTCCCGACGCATCTGTGTCCGGCGGCGCCTCCGCGGCCGGCCTTGCCCCACGCCCGCCCGGGTTTACCTCCCCTTCGACGGAGGTCCCATCATCGAGATCGGCCGGTCCCTGATCGTCTTCGGCGTCCTCGCGGTGGTGGCCGGCGGCGCCATGCTTCTCGCGGTGCGCCTCGGCTTGCCGCAGCTCCCGGGCGACATCGTGCTGCACCGCGGCCCCGTCACCTTCGCGTTCCCGATCGCCACGTGCCTCGTGATCAGCGTGGTCCTGACGCTGCTCCTGAACCTCTTGTACCGGCCGGCGTAGCGCGGCCGTTGCGTGGATCGATCGTGCGGGGTCCTCCGGGGGCGACCCCGGCCCGCGGACGGTCCGGGGCCGGCGCCCTGCGCGGTCGGGCTCCGCCCTCCGTCGGCGGGCCGCGCGCCCGCCGACCGGCACGGGCCTTCAACCCGGAGTTGGCCGTCGGCCCGGAGCCCGAGGGCCGCCCGCGCCGCGCTCCGGTCACCTCGCCGCGCACCGGTCACCTCGCCGCGCACCGGTCACCTCGCCGCGCACCGGTCACCTCGCCGCG